>NZ_JBIDDA010000002.1:8583-414285 GCF_043204915.1 Micromonospora sp. NPDC047670 | reverse complement strand
CGACGCGCGGGCGTCGCGGGCGAGACGCGCGGGCGTCGCGGGCGAGACGCGCGGGCGTCGCGGGCGAGACGCGCGGGCGTCGCGGGCGAGACGCGCGGGCGTCGCGGGCGAGACGCGCAGAGCGGGTCGGGATGACCGCAGCGACGCTGTCGAGCTGATGTCGTAAACGAATCACAACGCCGCCGCCGCGTCGGGCTTCCCGTCACCCGGCCGGCGAGACCGACGCCCGCCGGACGACGCCACCGCCTCGATGCGCGGTGCCGTCGTCCGGTGGGCAAGGCCACACCCGTCGAACGGTCCCTCACCCCACGAACGAGGCCGCCACCCCGCCGAACGGTCCCCTCACCCCACGAACGAGACCGCCACCCCGCCGAACGGTCCCCTCACCCCACGGACGAAGCCACCCCGTCGGGCGGTCCCGTCACCCGGCGGGCGAGGCCGCCGCCTCGTCGGACGATCCCACTGTCTCTGGGGCGGTGCTGTCGTGCGGTGACGGTGTCGCGCACCGCGTTGCTCGTGTGATCCGTTTGCGACATCAGCTCGACAGGCGAGCACCGACAGCACCGAAGAGACCCGGCACCGGTCTGCCATGCCGCGACGCCGGTACGACGCACCGGGCGACGACCTGCGGCACCCACCCACAGGGAACAAACCGGCGCAGATGGCGGGCCGGACTCACCCGGCGGGCTTTCCAGGGCTGGGTCGACCGCCGAGGGCGGCGCCGAGGACGGCGTCGAGGACGGCGTCGAGGACGGCTCCCGTGACCGCACCGCGACGCAGTGCGAGACCGGACCGCCCACGACCGGACCGCCCACGACCGATTCGCTGGTCACCGGGCCGCCAGGGGCTGCCGCACCGCCGGTCACCGGGCCGCCAGAGGGCTGCCGCGCCGCCGGTTACCGCGCCGCCAAGGGCTGCCGGGCCGGGTCCACCGGTGCCGGCAGCGTGCCCGTCCCGCCCAGGTAGGCGTGGATGGCCGCGGCCGCGGCCCGCCCCTCGGCGATCGCCCAGACGATGAGCGAGGCGCCCCGGTGCATGTCGCCGGCGACGAAGACGCCGTCGGCGGCGGTCTGCCAGTCCGGCCGGGCGTCGACCGCACCGCGCGCGTTGCGGACGACCCCGAGCTGGTCGAGCAGCGGCTGCTCCTCGGTGCCCTCGAAGCCGATCGCCAGCAGCACCAGGTCGGCCGGCAGTTCCCGCTCCGAGCCGGGCAGCGGCGTGACGATCCGCCGCCCGTCCCGCTTCTCCACGGTCACCTCGGCGATCCGCACCGCCCGCACCTGGCCCGTGCCGTCGTCGACGAACTCCTGCACCGCGACGGCGAAGACGCGCTCGCCGCCCTCCTCGTGGGCGGGGTAGCTGCGCAGCAGCCACGGCCAGGTCGGCCACGGGTCCCGGGCCTCGTCCCGGGTCCGCGGCGGCTGCGGGTAGAGGTCGAGCTGGTGTACGCCGGCCGCGCCCTGCCGGTGCGCCACGCCGAGGCAGTCCGCCGCGGTGTCGCCGCCACCGATGATCACGATGTGCTTGCCGGCCGCGTCGATCGGGGTGCCGTCTGGCAGCACCGCCGTGTCGGGCCGGCCGCCGGCCGCCGCGGCCACCACCCGGTTGGCGGCGACCAGGTGGTCCATCGCCTGGTGTACGCCGCGCAGCCCGCGACCGGGGGTCTCCGGGGTGTCCCGGCCCTGCAGCGCGCCGCAGGCGAGCAGGACCGCGTCGTGCTCGGCGCGCAACTGCTCGGCGGTGACGTCGACGCCGACGTTCACCCCGGTGCGGAAGCGCACCCCCTCGGCGGCGAGCTGGGCCAGCCGCCGGTCGATGTGGACCTTCTCCAGCTTGAAGTCGGGGATGCCGTACCGGAGCAGGCCGCCGATCGCGTCGTCGCGCTCGTACACCGTCACGGCGTGACCGGCGCGGGCGAGCTGCTGCGCGGCGGCCAGCCCGGCGGGGCCGGAGCCGACCACGGCGACCGACCGCCCGGTCGGGGCCGGCACCGGGCGCGGCAGCAGGCCGCCCCGCGCGACGGCCGCGTCGGCGATCTCCACCTCGACCTGCTTGATGGTGACGGGCTCGCCGCCGCCGATGCCGAGGACGCAGGCCGCCTCGCAGGGCGCCGGGCAGAGCCGGCCGGTGAACTCCGGGAAGTTGTTGGTGGCGTGCAGCGACTCCACCGCCGCATCCCAACCGCCCGTGCGCACCAGGTCGTTCCAGTCCGGGATCCGGTTGCCCAGCGGGCATCCGTCGTGGCAGAACGGGATGCCGCAGTCCATGCACCGGGTGGCCTGCTCGCGGATCAGCTCCTCGCCGGCGGGCGGGTACACCTCCCGCCAGTCGCTGATCCGCACCGGCACCGGGCGGCGCGCCGGCAGCCGCCGGTTGTAGCGCAGAAAACCGTTCGGGTCAGGCACGAGCCACCTCCTGGACCGCCGCCCGCGGCGCGGGCGTGGTCGGCATGGACTTCGCGGCGGGCGCGGAGAGCGCGCTCATCACCGCGTCGTCGACATCGCGGCCGGCGGCTTCGGCGGCCCGCATGATCTCCAGCACCCGGCGGTAGTCCCGGGGCACCACGGCCGTGAACTCCGCCACCGCCTCCGGCCAGCGCTTGAGCAGTTCCTCCGCGACGGCCGAGTCGGTCTCGGCGAAGTGCCGCTGCACCAGCTCGTGCAGCACGGTCTGCTCCTCCTCGGACAGCGGGGCCAGGTCGACCAGCTCCGCGTTGACCCGGCGGCGGTCCAGCCGGTGCACGAACGCGGTGCCGCCGGACATGCCGGCGGCGAAGTTGCGGCCGGTCGGCCCCAGCACCACCACGGTCCCGCCGGTCATGTACTCGCAGCCGTGGTCGCCGACGCCCTCGACGACGGCCACCGCGCCGGAGTTGCGCACCGCGAACCGCTCCCCCACCCGGCCGCGCAGGAAGAGCTCGCCCGCGGTGGCGCCGTAGAGGATGGTGTTGCCGGCGATGATCTGGTCCTCGGCCCGCTCCCCCGGCGCGGCGTCGCCGTCGACGAACGGCGCGGCGGCGTCCGGCCGGACGACCAGCCGACCGCCGGAGAGGCCCTTGCCGACGTAGTCGTTGGCGTCGCCGTGCAGCCGCAGGGTGACCCCCCGCGGCAGGAACGCGCCGAACGACTGCCCGGCGGTGCCGCGCAGCGTGAACTCGATCGTGTCGGCGGGCAGGCCGGCGCCGCCGAAGCGGCGGGTCACCTCGCCACCGAGCATCGCGCCGACGCTGCGGTGTTCGTTGCGAACCGCCACCCCGACCCGCACCGGCGTGCCGTCGCGCAGCGCCGGCCCGGCCAGGGCGATCAGCTCGTTGTCCAGCGCCAGCTCGAGGCCGTGGTCCTGGACGCGGACGCCCCGCCGGGCGGCGCCCGCCGGCAGCTCCGGCAGGTGCAGCACGGGCGTCAGGTCGAGCCCGCCGGCCTTCCAGTGCGCGATCGCCGGGGCGACGTCGAGCAGCTCGGCGTGCCCGATGGCCTCCTCGATCGAGCGGAAGCCCAGCTCGGCCAGGTAGCCACGGACCTCCTCGGCGAGGAAGAGGAAGAAGTTCTCCACGAACTCCGGCCTGCCGGTGAAGCGTTCCCGCAGCACCGGGTTCTGCGTGGCGATGCCGACCGGACAGGTGTCCAGGTGGCAGACCCGCATCATCACGCAGCCCTCGACGATCAGCGGGGCGGTGGCGAAGCCGAACTCCTCGGCGCCGAGCAGCGCCGCGACCAGCACGTCCCGGCCGGTCTTGAGTTGGCCGTCGACCTGCACGGTGACCCGGTCGCGCAGCTTGTTGAGCAGCAGCGTCTGCTGCGCCTCGGCCAGCCCCAGCTCCCACGGGGTGCCGGCGTGCTTGAGCGAGTTCAGCGGGGACGCGCCGGTGCCGCCGTCGTGGCCGGAGATCAGGATGACGTCGGCCTTGAGCTTGGCCACGCCCGCCGCCACAGTGCCGACGCCGACCTCGCTGACCAGCTTCACGTGCACCCGAGCCGACGGGTTGACGCACTTCAGGTCGTGGACGAGCTGGGCGAGGTCCTCGATCGAGTAGATGTCGTGGTGCGGTGGCGGGGAGATCAGGCCGACGCCCGGGGTGGCGTGCCGGGTACGGGCGATCCACGGCCAGACCTTGTTGCCGGGCAGCTGCCCGCCCTCGCCGGGCTTGGCGCCCTGGGCCATCTTGATCTGGAGGTCGTCGGCGTTGACCAGATATTCGCTGGTCACCCCGAACCGGCCGCTGGCGATCTGCTTGACCGCGGAGCGGCGGGCCGGGTCGTGCAGCCGCTCGACGTCCTCGCCGCCTTCGCCGGTGTTCGACTTGCCGCCGAGGCGGTTCATCGCGATGGCGAGCGTCTCGTGCGCCTCCGCCGAGATCGACCCGTACGACATGGCGCCGGTGGCGAACCGCTTGACGATCTCGGTGGCCGGCTCGACCTCGTCGAGCGGCACCGGGGGCCGCACGCCGGTGCGCAGGGTGAACAGCCCGCGCAGCGAGCCGGCCTTCGCGGCCAGCTCGTCGACCTTGGCGGTGTACTGCCGGAACACGTCGTACTGGCGGCTGCGGGTGGCGTGCTGGAGCAGGAAGACCGTCTCCGGGTTGAACAGGTGCAGCTCGCCCTCGCGGCGCCACTGGTACTCGCCGCCCACCTCCAGCCGGTCGGAGGCCGCGGCGCCCGGCGCCGGCCAGGCCAGCGAGTGCCGGGCGGCCACCTCGGCGTGGATGCCGTCGAGCCCGATCCCGCCGATCTTGCTCGGGGTGCCGCGGAAGTAGCGCTCGACCAGCCGGGAGTCCAGCCCGACGGCCTCGAAGACCTGCGCCCCGCAGTACGACGACACCGTCGAGATGCCCATCTTGGACATGATCTTGAGAACGCCCTTGCCGAGGCCCTTGACGTAGTTGCGGACCGCCTTGGCCGGTTCGACGCCGACGAGTGCGCCGGTGGAGATCATGTCCTCCACCGACTCGAAGGCCAGGTACGGGTTGACCGCCGCCGCGCCGTAGCCGATCAGCACCGCCGCGTGGTGCACCTCGCGGCAGTCGCCGGACTCGACGATCAGCGCCACCTGGGTACGCGTCTGCTCGCGGACCAGGTGCTGGTGCACCGCCGCGGTGAGCAGCAGCGACGGGATCGGGGCGAGGTCGGCGTTGGAGTCCCGGTCCGACAGCACCAGGATGCGTACGCCGTCCTCGATCGCCTCGGAGACGTGCCGGCAGATCTCGGTCAGCCGGGCCTTGATCCCGGCGCCACCCTCCCGGACGCGGTAGAGCCCGGACACCCGGACGGCCTTGAAGCCGGGCAGGTCGCCGTCCTCGTCGATGGAGAGGATCTTGGCCAGCTCGTCGTTGTCGATCACCGGGTACGGCAGCACGATCTGCCGGCAGCTCGCCGGGCCCGGGTCGAGCAGGTTGCCCTCCGGCCCGATGGTCGACGCCAGGCTGGTCACCAGCTCCTCCCGGATGGCGTCCAGCGGCGGGTTCGTGACCTGGGCGAAGAGCTGGTGGAAGTAGTCGTAGAGCAGCCGCGGCCGGGTGGACAGCGGGGAGATCGGGGTGTCCGTGCCCATCGAGCCGATCGGCTCGGCGCCCGTGCGCGCCATCGGCGCGAGCAGGATCTTCAGCTCCTCCTCGGTGTAGCCGAAGGATTGCTGCCGACGGCGCACCGAGTCGTGGGTGTAGACGGTGTGCTCGCGCGGCGGCAGGTCGGTCAGCTCGATCAGGCCGGCGTGCAGCCAGTCGGCGTACGGCTGCGCGGCGGCCAGCTCCGCCTTGATCTCCTCGTCGTGCACGATCCGGCCGGCGACGGTGTCGACCAGGAACATCTTCCCCGGCTGGAGGCGGCCCTTGGCGACCACCCGGGCGGGGTCGAGGTCGAGCACGCCCGCCTCGCTGCCGAGCACCACGAGCCCGTCGGCCGTCCGCCACCAGCGGCCCGGACGCAGCCCGTTGCGGTCGAGCACGGCGCCGACGATCTCGCCGTCGGTGAACGCGACCGAGGCCGGCCCGTCCCACGGCTCCATCAGGCTCGCGTGGAAGCGGTAGAAGGCCCGCTTCTCGGGGGCCATGTCCGGGTCGTTCTCCCACGCCTCGGGGATCATCATCAGCACCGCGTGCGGCAGGCTCCGCCCGGCCAGGTGCAGCAGTTCGAGGACCTCGTCGAAGTTCGCCGAGTCGGAGGCGGCGGGGGTGCAGACCGGGAAGACCCGGCGGATGTTGCCCGGCAGGTTCGGGGTGCGCAGCAGCGCCTCACGGGCCTGCATCCAGTTCCGGTTGCCCCGGATGGTGTTGATCTCGCCGTTGTGCGCGATGAGCCGGTACGGGTGCGCCAGCGGCCAGGACGGGAACGTGTTGGTGGAGAACCGGGAGTGCACCAGCGCGATGGCGCTGTCCACCCGCTCGTCGGTCAGCTCCGGATAGAACGCCGGGAGCTGGTCGGGGGTGAGCATGCCCTTCCAGACCATGGTCCGCGCGGACAGCGACGGGAAGTAGGCCGGCACGCCCCGCTCGGCGCTCTCCCGCTCCGCCTGCTTGCGCACGCAGAACGCCACCCGCTCCAGCTCGATGCCGCGCAGCGGCGACCCGGCCCGCCCGGCCGGCGAGTCGGTGAGCCGGTGCGCGGCGAGGAAGAGCTGCCGGACCCGGGGCATCGCCGCGAGGGCGGTCTCGCCGAGGCCGTCCGGGGCGACCGGCACGTCCCGCCAGCCGAGCAGGTCGGCCCCCTCGACCAGGGCGTACTTCTCCACCACGCGGCGGGCGCGGGCCTCGGCGGCGTCGTCGTCGGGGAGGAAGACCAGGCCGGTGGCGTACTCGCCGGCGGGCGGCAGTGGGAAGTCGGCCACCGCGCGCAGGAACGCGTCCGGCACCTGGATCATGATCCCCGCGCCGTCACCCGTGTTCGGTTCCGCGCCCCGGGCTCCCCGGTGGTCCAGCCGGCGGAGCGCGTCGAGGCCGTTGGCCACGACCGCGTGCGAGCGCCGTCCGTGCAGGTCCGCCACGAAGGCCACACCGCAGGCGTCGTGCTCCTGCGCGGGGTCGTAGAGCCCGGCAGCGGGCGCTCCCGGGCCGAGGTGCGGGGCCTGCTGGGGGCTGCTGAGAGGGTACGGAAAGGCCACCGGGCCTCCTGTCGTCACTCAGGTGGATCTGGATCGGGACGACGTCGGCCCTCAGGGGTCTATTGAGTCTACGTTAGGGTCCGGGGCGCAAGGCCAGTGCAGATTGATCACACCTTCCAGACTCTGGGACATGTAGTCTCGCGCGGTGGATCGCGTACGGACAGACCTCTTCGACCGGTTGGAACGCTTCTACGACGCGGTGCCCCGCGACGCCGCCCGGGTCGAGGATCACGGCGCCCTGGTGCTCTTCGTCCGCGAGGGGGCCGGCTGGCCGTTCTACGCCCGTCCCCGACTCGACGCCGCCGGGCCGCCGTCGCTGGCCGACGTCGCGGCGGTGCGGGAACGCCAGCGCGAACTCGGCCTGCCCGAGGCCTTCGAGTGGGTACACGAGAGCACCCCGGGCCTGCTGGCGGTGGCCCGCTCGGCGGGCCTGTCCGTGCTGGAGGCGCCGCTGATGGTGCTCGACCCGGCGGCCCTGCCCGACCCGGGCACCCTCACCGACGTACCGGTGCGGCTGCTCGACCCGGCGGGGTCCGGCTTCGCGGCGGACGTGGCCGCCCGGCGGGCCGTCGCCGCCGTCGGGTTCTCCGCGCCCGGCACCGGACGCGGCGAGGCCGGCCCGGCGCAGCGGGACGCCGCCGTGGCGGAGCTGGACGAGGCGGCGCTGGAGGAGGAACGGGCCCGGATCGCCGACGGCCTGCGGCTGTCGGCGCTGGCCGGCACGGCCGCCGACGGCGCGCTGGCCAGCGGCATGGCGATGCGGGCCGGCGGCGTCGCCGAAATCGCCGGGGTCGCCACCCTGCCCGCCGCCCGTCGCCGGGGCCTGGGTGCGGCGGTCACCGCCACGCTGGCCCGCGAACTGCTGGCCGCCGGCACCGACGTCGTCTTCCTCTCCGCCGGCAGCGAGGACATCGCCCGGGTCTACCTCCGGGTCGGCTTCCGCCGCGTCGGGACCGCCTGCATCGCCGAGCCCGCCCCCGTCACGCCCTGACGCTTCCCGCCCGGGTCGGTGGGACGGCGGTCAGCTCGGCGGGCGCCACTGGGCGGCCGTGGTGGCCGCGGTGGAGAGCAGCCGAGGGCTGAGGGTGCCGAGGGCGGCGTCGCGGGCGCGCAGCGCCAGCGGACCCCGGGCCTTCAGCACCGCCGACATCCGACGGGTCTGCCGCACCACCGTCGCCGCACGCGGGCGGCGCACCCGGTCGTACGCGACCACGGCGTCGGGCAGCCGGGACTCGCGCAGCAGCGAGGCGAGGGTGGCCGCGTCCTCGAAGGCGAGGCAGGCGCCCTGGCCGAGGTGCGGCGGCATGGCGTGCGCGGCGTCGCCGAGCAGCACCACCCCGCCCGGGCCGGCCGGGAAGCCGTACGACCGGGGCAGCGGCCGCAGCTCGCGGATCTCCTGCTGCACCAGGTCCGCCGGGTCGGTGGCGTCGAGCAGGTCGGCGATGGGCGCCGGCCAGCCCGCGTACCAGCGGCGCAGCAGGGCGAGCTGGGTCTCCGGCGGCTCGGGGCGGGGCGCGCCGGCGGCGGTGGCCACCCAGTAGATGCCGCCCCGGCTGGAGGCGCCGGAGGAACCGCGCTCGCCCAGCGAGGCGGAGACGAAGCGGTATCCGGCGCCGAGCACCTCGCCGCCGACGGGCCGGTCCGGGGGCAGCTTCGGGGCCCGGTACCAGGGGATCACCGCCCGCCAGGCGGCGCAGCCCGAGCTGACGACCCCGGACTCGGGGGCCAACTGCCGGCGGATCTCGCTGTCGGTGCCGTCCGCGGCGACCACCAGGTCGGCCTCGACGGTGTGCCGACCGTCGCCGACCGACGGGCGTTCGCCGGGTTGGGCGCGGACCGTCCGCACCGTCACCCCGGTGCGCAGTTCCACCTCGTCGCCCAGGCCGGCGATCAACGCGTCGTGCAGGTCCTCCCGGTGCACCACCACCGGCATCCGGTCGGCCGGGGTGGGGCGGGGCTGCACCAGCCAGTGCCCGTCCGGGCGGCGTATCCCGCCGTCGGGCAGCGCGGTGGCGATCGCCTCCAGACCGGCGCCGAGGCCCAGGGCGCGCAGCGCGCGTACGCCGTTGGGCCAGAGCGCCACGGCGGTCGGCTCGGGGCGGACCCGGTCGGCCCGCTCCAGCAGGGTGACCCGCCACCCGGAGCGGGCCAGCGCGCCGGCGACCGCGAGGCCGCCGATGCCGGCGCCCACCACCACCGCGCTACGCATGTGGTGCTCCCCCTCAGCTGTCGCGGTCGGCGGGCCGGGAGCCGGCGGCCCCCGCCCGGTCCTCCGCACCCTCGTCGTCGGCGTCCGCGCCGGTGGACCCGTCGCCGGCGGGCGCGGCGTCCGCCGCGGGCGCCGTCTCCGCGCCGGTCGCGGCCGGCGTCTCGCCGGTATCCCGCCAGCGTCGGTACTGCTCCTCGTCGACCACGCGGTAGCCCTCCGGGGCGACCGGCTGGGCGCCGGCCTCGCGGGCGGACAGGTCGACCTGCGAGACGTCGGAGTCGACGGGCGGGGCGGACGGCGCGACGTCGCCGACGGGGACGAGGTACTCCCGGGGCCCGCGCACCCGCACGAAGTAGGCCAGCGCGCCGAGGAAGACCAGGCCGGCGGTCCAGACGTTCAGACGTACGCCGAGGATGGTGTTCGCCTCGTCGGTGCGCATCAGCTCGATCCAGAAGCGCCCCGCGGTGTAGCCCATCACGTAGAGCGCGAACGCCCGCCCCCGGCCGAGGCGCAGCCTGCGGTCGAGGGCGAAGACCAGCGCGGCGACGCCGAGGTTCCACAGCGCCTCGTAGGCGAAGGTGGGGTGGTAGAGCCCCGGTTCGAGGATGGGGTTGCCGGCGTCGTCCCGCAGCGCCTGGCCGGGGTTGTCCGGGTCCATCCGGTGGATCTCCAGCCCCCAGGGCAGGCTGGTCCGGCCGCCGTAGAGCTCGTTGTTGAACCAGTTGCCGAGCCGCCCGATCGCCTGGGCCAGCGGCAGGCCCGGGGCCAGCGCGTCGGCAACCACCGCGAACGGGATGCCGAGCTGCCGGGCGGCGATCCAGGCGCCCACCGCGCCGCCCGCCACCGCGCCCCAGATGCCGAGGCCGCCCTCCCAGATGGCGAACGCCTTCATCGGGTCGCCGCCCGTGCCGAAGTACTTCTCCGGCGAGGTGATCACGTGGTAGATCCGGGCGCCGATGATGCCGGCCGGCACCGCCCAGACCGCGATGTCGAGGACCGCCCCGGGAGCGACGCCGCGCTGGCGCAGCCGCCGCTCGGTGACCCAGCAGGCCACCACGATGCCGACGATGATGCACAGCGCGTACGCCCGGACCGGCACCGGTCCGAGCTGCCATACGGCGGTGCTGGGGCTGGGCAGGGCCGCCTGGGGGGTCAGCGAGGCGAGAGTCACGGATGCACACGCTACCGCCGCGGGCCCCTCCGGCGGCACCCCGGTCCGCCGTCGCCCGATCCCGGTGACTTCTGGTTTGCGCCGCCGTAGGCTCTTTGTCCATGAGCGCGCTCACCTGGGCGGTCGCGGCGGTCGTCACCGACGACGCCGGTCGGGTGCTGCTCTGCCGGCAGGGCCGGGGCGAGCGACGTCACGCGCTGCCGGGCGGCCGGCTACGTCCGGCGGAGAGTCCGGCCCACGCCGTGGTACGCGACATCCGGGCCGAGACCGGCTGGGAGGTCGAGGTGGTGGACCTGGTCGGCCTCTACCATCTCGTCGCACCGTGCGCTCCGTCACCGACGGGCCACCCGCCGTCGCTGCCGCCCGACGTCCTCGTGCACGTGTTCCGGGCCGTGGTCCGGGGGCCGGGGCCCAGCGGCGGCCCGGTGGGCGGCTGCCGGGTGTCCTGGCACGACCCCGCGGCACTGCCGGAGGCGCTCACGCCGACCACCCGGGCCGCGCTAGCCGACGCGCTGGCGGGCCGCTCCGGCGTCCTGCGCCACGCCGCCCGGGCCGAGACCGCCCCGACCAGCCCTGCGGGCACCACGCCGGCACCGCCCACGCCCACCCCGGACACGGACGCGCCACCCAGGCCCACCCCGGGCACGGACGCGCCACTCTGGACCGCGCCGACGGGACACCCGCCGGGCCAGCGCGTCGAACCGCCCACCGACCGCGTGGCCCACCCCTGACCACCCGTACCGTCCCACCCCCCACGAGGCGCACCACACCGGACCGCGCCCGACGCGACCCCCGTCCCGGCCCCCGTCCCCAGCCCGCCGATCTTGCACTTCCTGCCCGGACAAACCGGGTCATTCGACGCATCACGGGGGCAACAACTGCAAGATCGCGCACGGAACGGGAGGGAGGGAGGGGAAGAGGTGGGGTTGGGTCAGCGGGTGGGGGTGCGGACGCCCTCGGCGAGTTCGGTGCTGAGCGCGCGCAGGGCGGCCAGCCCGGACGCCTCGTCCGGCGCGTCGAGCAGGCACCGGATCAGCGCGCTGCCGACGATGACGCCGTCGGCGTACCCGGCGACCGTGCCGGCCTGCGCGCCCGTGCCGACGCCCAGCCCGACGCCGACCGGCAGGTCGGTGACCTCCCGCACCCGGTTGACCAGGATCGGGGCCGCGTCGGAGGTCCGCGCCCGGGCGCCGGTGACGCCCATGATCGCGGTGGCGTAGACGAAGCCCCGGCAGTGGGCCGTGGTCATCGCCAGCCGCGCGTCGGTGGAGGACGGCGAGACCAGGAAGGTGCGGTCCAGCCCGTACGCGTCGGAGGCGGCGAGCCACTCGCCGGCCTCCTCCGGGATCAGGTCCGGCGTGATCAGGCCGGTGCCCCCGGCCGAGGCGAGGTCCCGGGCGAAGGCGTCCACCCCGTAGCGCTCCACCGGGTTCCAGTAGGTCATGGTGACCACGGGCGCCCCCGTGGCGGCGACCGCCTCGATGATGCGCAACGTGTCGGCGGTACGTACGCCGCCGGCGAGGGCGATGTCGCTGGCCCGCTGGATCACCGGGCCGTCCATCACCGGGTCGGAGTACGGGATCTCCACCTCGATCACGTCCACGCCGGCCTCGACCATCGCGGTCATCGCGGCGATGCTGCCCTCGACGGTCGGGAACCCGGCCGGCATGCAGCCGACCAGCACCGCCCGTCCGTCGGCCCGCGCCTTGTCGAACGCCACCCCGATCCGGCTCACGTTCTCACTGCTCCCTGTCGAGGATGCCGAAGTAGTCGCCGGCGGTGTGCACGTCCTTGTCGCCCCGGCCGGAGAGGTTGACCACGATGGTGGGCTCCCGGCCCAGTTCGGCGGCGAGCTTCGGGGCGATCTTGATGGTGCCGGCGAGCGCGTGCGCGCTCTCGATCGCCGGGATGATGCCCTCGGTGCGGCAGAGCAGCTCGAACGCGGCCATCGCCTCGTCGTCGTTGACCGGCAGATAGGTGGCCCGCCCGGTGTCGTGCAGCCAGGCGTGCTCCGGCCCGACGCCGGGGTAGTCCAGCCCGGCGGAGATCGAGTGCGACTCGCAGGTCTGCCCGTCGGAGTCCTGTAGGACGTAGGTGCGGGTGCCGTGCAGCACGCCGGCGGAGCCGCCGGTGATGCTGGCCGCGTGCCGACCCGTCTCCACCCCGTCGCCGCCGGCCTCGAAGCCGTACAGCCGCACGTCGGCGTCGCCGACGAACGCGTGGAAGATGCCCAGCGCGTTGGAGCCGCCGCCGACGCAGGCGGTCACCGCGTCCGGCAGCGCGCCCGTGCGGTCGAGGCACTGCTGGCGCGCCTCGTCGCCGATGCCCCGGACGAAGTCGCGGACCATCGCCGGGAACGGGTGCGGGCCGGCGGCGGTGCCGATGAGGTAGTGCGTGTCGTCGACGTTGGCGACCCAGTCCCGCATCGCCTCGTTCATCGCGTCCTTGAGGGTGCGCGACCCGGTGGTGACCGGCACGACGGTGGCGCCGAGCATCCGCATCCGGGCCACGTTGAGCGCCTGCCGCTCGGTGTCGACCTGGCCCATGTAGACCACGCAGTCGAGGTCGAAGAGCGCGGCGGCGGTGGCGGTCGCGACGCCGTGCTGGCCGGCGCCGGTCTCCGCGATCACCCGACGCTTGCCCATCCGCCGGGTCAGCAGGGCCTGGCCGAGCACGTTGCGCACCTTGTGCGCCCCCGTGTGGTTGAGGTCCTCCCGCTTGAGCAGCACGCGCGCGCCGACCTTGGCGGAGAACCGCTGGGCCGCGTA
Organism: Micromonospora sp. NPDC047670; assembly: GCF_043204915.1. Classification (NCBI taxonomy): domain Bacteria; kingdom Bacillati; phylum Actinomycetota; class Actinomycetes; order Micromonosporales; family Micromonosporaceae; genus Micromonospora; species Micromonospora sp. NPDC047670. The sequence goes on along the minus strand of NZ_JBIDDA010000002.1, from coordinate 401,045 downwards.
GAGCAGCGAGGGGGTGCCGGCGTAGTCGCGCAGCAGGGCGGCGAACTCGGCCCGGAACGACTCGTCCGCCATCGCCGCGCGGTGCGCGGCGTCCAGCTCGTCCAGCGCCGCGACCAGCGCCTCCGGTACGAACCGACCGCCGAAGCGGCCGAAGTGGCCGGCGGAGTCGGGCTGCGGACCGGCCGGGGCGGCCAGCGCGTCGGCGCTCATGCCGGCACTCCGTCTCGCTCCGTGCCGCCATGAGGCACCACCGCGCTGAGCCTGGTGACTCGCTCGCTGCGCTCACTCATCGGATCGTCCTCTCGGTGCTGACGAGACCGGCGCGGATCAGCGCACCGGGCGGGGCGTGGCCGGGTGGTTGCCGGCGTTGACCAGCTCGGCCACCGCCTCGCGGGGGCTCTTCTTAGTGACCAGGCCCTCGCCGACCAGGACCGCGTCGGCGCCCGCCGAGGCGTACCGGATGAGGTCGTGCGGGCCGCGCACCCCCGACTCGGCGATCTTGACGACGCTGCTGGGCAGGCCGGGCGCGATCCGCTCGAACACCGAGCGGTCGACCTCAAGGGTACGCAGGTTGCGGGCGTTGACCCCGATCACCTGGGCCCCGGCCTCCAGGGCCCGGTCGGCCTCCTCCTCGTCGTGCACCTCGACCAGCGCGGTCATGCCGAGGGACTCGATCCGCTCCAGCAGGCCGACGAGCGCGTTCTGCTCCAGGGCGGCGACGATCAGCAGCACCAGGTCGGCGCCGTGCGCGCGGGCCTCGTGCACCTGGTAGCTGGAGACGACGAAGTCCTTGCGCAGCACCGGGATGTTCACGGCGGCGCGGACGGCGGCCAGGTCGTCGAGCGAGCCGCCGAACCACCGCCCCTCGGTGAGCACGCTGATCGCCCGCGCGCCGCCGGCCGCGTAGTCGCCGGCCAGGTCGGCCGGGTCGGCGATCTCGGCCAGCCGGCCCTTGGACGGCGAGGAGCGCTTCACCTCGGCGATCACCGCGACGCCCGGCTTGCGCAGGGCCGCGTACGCGTCCAGCGGCGGCGGCGCGGCGGCGGCCAGTTCGCGGATCCGCTCCAGCGGAACCTGCTCCTGTCGCCGCGCGACGTCCTCGCGCACGCCGGCCAGGATCTCGTCGAGCACGCCTACGGACGCCGCCGCCGGACCGGCCTCGTCCCCCTCCGCGTGCGCATGCTCAGCAGTCACCAACGGACTCCCCTCTCCGGGTGTCATGGGCCGATGCTAGGGGGCGCCACCTGGCGACGGGTGCCGGGGGTATGGCGTGCCTCACGAGATGGGCTGCGGCATAATGGCCGACTTCCGGTGAACGGGGTGTCACGCAGGGCGACCGCCCCCATCGACGCTCGCCACCCGAACGCGCCACCCCCCACCCCCTCCGGACATCGATCTGATCCTATCCGCCGCCGCCCGGCTCCGCGCGGCGGCGGGAACCCGGCCGCTCCCTGTGACCTAGCTCAAGGACGAACGGCCCTTTCCCTGGTGGCGGCCCCGGAAGCAGAGTTGACGTGTCGGTCACCACGGCGAAACGTGAGCCAGCCAGCATCTTCCTCGGGCAGACTCGATGTCGCGCCCGACCCGACCGACACCGACGATCTCCGTGCGAGGCGATCATGAGCACTGTCGAGCCCCACCAGACCATCGGACTGACGACCCTCTCGCGTACCGTCGCGTCGCTCGCCGTCGGCGTGGTGCACACCCTCGAGCGCGCGGTCGTCGGCGAGGCGCGGATGCGGACCGCGCGCGGCAACGCCTGGGAGGCCGTCTGCGCCGACCGGGCCCGGGCCGAGCAGCGGGCCGAACTCGACCGCCTGGTGGCGGAGCTGGCGGCGGCCCGCGCCGCCGCTCGGGCCCGCCAACCCGTCAGCTGACCGTCGGGTCCTCGCCGCGGTCCAGCGCGTCCCACGCCTCGCTGGTGCGCCGGCCGGTGACCCGACCGTCCGCGTCCCGGGCGACCGGCGCGCCGGCGCCCCGGGCCGGCCGTTCGTAGCGGGCGCCCATCGCCGGCCAGCGCCGGCCCCGCAGCGCCGTCAGCAGCCCGCCCGTCACGGCGAGCACCCCGCCCACCAGGCACAGCGCCGGCCACTGCCGGCTGAGTTCACCGTCGAACGCGGCGACCAGGCCGTAGCCGCCGCCGGCCGCCCCCGCCGCGCCGAGCGCGGCGAGCAGCCCGCCCAGCAGTCGCCGCGCCCGGCCCCGGGTGGCGAGCACCGCGCCGCCGCCGGCCAGCCCGACCAGGGCCAGCGCCGGCAGCCAGGGCAGCAGGTCGGTGCCCGTGCGCGTGTCGCGCAGCGGCGGCAGCGGGGTGGGCCGGGCGGTCAGCTCGACCGCCCAGGTGCGCGTCGACGCCCACAGGGCCAGGCCCGCGCCGACCACGCAGAGCAGCACCGCGTACGTCAGCTCGCGCCGGCCCGCGACCGTCCGGGCGCGCTCCTCGGCCTCGGCCGCCGCGGCCGTCACCGGCTCGCCGCCGCGCGGCGCCGCGGCCGTCATCGGGCGGGCCGCAGGGTCTCGGCGGCGGCGATGGCCGCGAGCACGGCGGCGGCCTTGTTCCGGGTCTCCTGGTCCTCGGCGGCCGGGTCGGAGTCGGCCACCACCCCCGCCCCGGCCTGCACGTAGGCCCGCCCGTCGCGCATCAGCGCGGTCCGGATGGCGATCGCCATGTCCAGGTCGCCGCCGAAGCCGAAGTAGCCCACGGTGCCGCCGTAGAGACCACGGCGGACCGGCTCCAGCTCCTCGATGATCTCCATGGCGCGCACCTTCGGGGCGCCGGAGAGCGTGCCGGCCGGAAAGGTCGCGGCGAGCGCGTCGAAGGCCGTGCGGTCCTCGCGCAGGGTGCCGACCACGGTCGAGACGATGTGCATGACGTGGCTGTAGCGCTCGATGGTGGCGAACTCCGGCACCTCCACCGTGCCCGGGCGGCACACCCGGCCCAGGTCGTTGCGGCCCAGGTCGACCAGCATCACGTGCTCGGCCCGCTCCTTCGGGTCGGTGAGCAGCTCCGCGGCGAGCCGGGCGTCCGCCTCCGGGGTGCCGCCGCGCGGCCGGGTACCGGCGATCGGGTGCAGCAGCGCGCGCCGCCGCCCCTCGGCGTCGGTGGTCACCTTCAGGTGCGCCTCCGGCGAGGAGCCGACGATGTCGAAACCGTCGAAGCGCAGCAGGTACATGTACGGGCTGGGGTTCGTCGTGCGCAGCACCCGGTAGACGTCCAGCGGGTCGGCGTGCGTGTCCCGCTCGAACCGCTGGGCGAGCACGATCTGGAAGCACTCACCGGCCCGGATCGCCTCCTTGGCCGCCTCCACGGCCTTCGGGTAGCCGCCCTCGGGGGTGCGGCTGCGCACCTCCCCGGCCGGCGGTCGGTCGACCGTGGAGACCATCGGCGGGATGGGCCGGGACAGCGCGGTGGTCATCGCGTCGAGCCGGCCGACCGCGTGGTGGTACGCGGCGGCGACCCGGGCCTCGCGGTCGGGCTCGCCCAACGGTGGCAGGATCGCGTTGGCGACCAGGATCGCCGAGCCGTCGTAGTGGTCCAGCACCACCAGGTCGACGGCGAGCATCATGCCCAGCTCGGGCAGGCCCAGGTCGTCCTCGGTCAGCTCGGGCAGCCGCTCGAACCGGCGGATCAGCTCGTAGCCGAGGTAGCCGACCATGCCCCCGGTCAGCGGCGGCATCCCGCTGGCCGCGTCCCAGGCCGGGCCGGCGAGCGCGTCGACGGTCTCGCGCAGCACCCGGACCGGGTCGCCGGAGGTGGGCAGGCCGGCCGGCGGCTGGCCCGTCCACACCGCGGCGCCGTCCCGCTCGGTCAGCGTGGCGCTGCTGCGCACGCCGATGAACGAGTACCGCGACCAGGCCAGCCCGGCCGAGCCGACCCCCTGCTCGGCGGACTCCAGCAGGAAGGTCCCCGGTCCGCCGGCGAGCTTGCGGTAGACGCCGACCGGCGTCTCCGCGTCGGCGAGCAGCCGCCGGGTCACCGGGACGACCCGCCAGCGGGCGGCCAGCTCGGTGAAGGTGGCGACGTCCGGGCTGACCGCGCCGTCGGACCGGGATCCGGTCGCGGTGCCCGGCGACGCCGCGCGCTGCGCGCTCACCGGGCCTGTGCCCCTTCCCCGGTGACCGGCAGCTCGGTGAAGAAGCAGGTGCGGTGCCCGGTGTGGCACGCCGCGCCGACCTGGTCGACGTCGACCAGCAGCGCGTCGCCGTCGCAGTCCAGGGCGACGGAGCGGACGTACTGGTGGTGCCCGGAGGTGGCGCCCTTGACCCAGTACTCGCGGCGGCTGCGCGACCAGTAGGTGGCCCGCCCGGTGGTCAGGGTGCGGTGCAGCGCCTCGTCGTCCATCCAGGCGACCATCAGCACCTCGCCGGAGTCGTGCTGGCGGACCACCGCGGCCACCAGGCCGTCGGGGGTGCGGCGCAGCCGGGCGGCGATGGCCGGGTCGAGCCGGGACGCACGGGCCGGGCCGGCCGCGGGCTCCTGCGGGCTGGGGTGGGCGCCGGTCACCGGCGCGTCAGGTACGGGCACAGTGACCCATTGTCCCGCACGCGGGGCGGGCACCGGCGACGGCTCCCGCCGGGGGCGCGGCGGCGCGCCGGCGGGCCGGGTCAACTGGTCGACGTAGCGGTCCAGCCGGCCGTCGACCAGGGCGTCGGCCAGCTCCGCGCCGGCGGTCGCGGCGATCTCGGCGGCGTACGGGCGGATCAGGGGCAGGGCGCCGGCGACCAGGCGGGCCGCCGCCGCGCAGACCTGCCCGACGGAGCCGGGGCGCAGCCCGAGGCAGAGCAGCATGTCCTCCCGGTAGTTCGGCGGCGCCACCGGCAGGTCGAGGGCGGCGGCGAAGGCCGCCCGGCGGGACACCACCCGCACCGTCGGGTTGGCCGGCCGCAACACGGACGGGCAGAGCCGGGCCAGGTCGGCGGCGGCCAGCCGGACGCCGAGGTGGTCGTCGGCGTCCCGGGCGCCGGCCACCTTGCCGAGGGTGGCGATCAGCTCCTCCAGCCGCGGCTCGCCGGCCGGCTGGCACAGCACCGGCAGGTCGATCCGGACCCGCCAGTGCGGGTCCGCCCAGAGCAGCCGGGCCGGCGCGGTCACCGGCAGCCCGAACGCCCAGTCCGCCGGCTCGCCGAGCCGGGTCAGCCAGGAGCGCACGTCGCGGGCGGCCACCGAGACGTGGGTCAGCCGCCCGGCGTGCTCCGTGAGGTAGGCGTGGCGGGCGGCGTACGGGGCGCCGCCGAGCAGCACGTCGACGTCGACGTCGCTGTGTGGGGTGGCGGCGCGCCTGGCGTGGCTGCCACGCAGCATGATGCCGACCACGGGCTGCTCGGCGCCGGCCCGCAGCCGGGCGGTCCATGCGCGGAGGAACCCCTCGTCCGGTGACGGAGCGTGACCCACGGCGCCATCGTGCCGTACGCCCGATCGGCGCGCAATGCCCGTTGGCGGACCTGGTGTCCGGTCCGAAGGCTAATGCCCGACGAACCTCATCGACGCCTCGGGGTACCGTTCGCCCGCCACCGCGCCCGGCGGCACCGCCCCGCCCAGCCGGGACCGCTGCTCGGCGGTGAGCCGGATGTCGGCCGCCGCCGCGTTCTCCTCCAGCCGGTGCGCCCGCCGGGTGCCGGGGATCGGGAAGACGTCGTCACCCTGGGCGAGCAGCCAGGCCAGGGCGGCCTGGGCCGGCGTGCACCCGATCTCGTCGGCCACCGCGCGCACCTCGTCGACCAGCTTCAGGTTGGCGTCGAGGTTGGCCTCGGCGAAGCGCGGCGCCGCGGCGCGCCAGTCGCCGGCGGCGAGCTGCTCCCGACTCGTGATCGTCCCGGTCAGCAGCCCTCGCCCCACCGGCGAGTACGCGACCAGCGCCACCCCCAGCTCCCGGCAGGTGGCCAGCATCTCGGCCTCGACGTCCCGGCTGAACAGCGAGTACTCCATCTGCACCGCGGTCACCGGGTGCACCGCGTGTGCCGCGCGCAGGGTCGCCGGGCTGACCTCGGACAGGCCGATGTGGCGCACCTTGCCGGCGGCGACCTGCTCGGCCATCGCGCCGACGGTGTCCTCGATCGGGGTGCCGGGGTCGCGCCGGTGCAGGTACCACAGGTCGATGACGTCCACCCCGAGCCGGCGCAGGGAGGCGTCGCACGCCTCGCGCGCCCAGGCGGGGCTGCTGTCCACGTACGCGCCGGGGCCGGCGGTGCCACCCGTGCCGTCGCCGCGCGTCCGGTTGCCGAACTTGGTGGCCAGGAAGACCTCGTCGCGGCGCGCCGTCACCACCGGCGAGAGCAGCTCCTCGTTGCGGCCCCAGCCGTACATGTCGGCGGTGTCCAGGTGGTTCACGCCGATGTCGAGCGCCCGGTGCAGGGTCCGGGTCGACTCGGCGTCGTCGGCCGCGCCGTAGGCGAAGCTCATCCCCATGCAGCCCAGCCCGATCGCCGAGACCTCCGGCCCGGTCGCGCCCAGTCGCCGGCGGATCATGAGCACCGCTCCGCGCGGCGGTAGTGGTCGATCTTGTAGTCCAGCACCTTCAGGTCCTCCTCCAACTCGGCCATCCGGTTCAGCACGCGGGCGCGGTGCGCCTCGAAGAGCGCCCGCCGGGCCGCCAGGGTGCCGTCGCCCTGCCGGGCCAGCTCGGCGTAACGGCGCATGTCCCGCACCGGCATGCCGGTGCGGCGCAGCCGGGTGAGCAGGAACAGCCAGTCGACGTCCCGCTCGGTGTAGCGGCGGCGCCCCGCGGAGTCGCGCCCGACCGGGGCGACCAGCCCTTCCTGCTCGTACCACCGCAGCGTGTAGGTGGTCAGGCCGACCCGCTCGGCCGCCTCGCCGACGGTGAGGGTCGTCTCCAGTGTGCTGATGTCCACGCCATCCAGACTTCCAGTTCGAGTACACGCGAAGTCAACCGTTGCGCACCGCGGAACATCCCATCTAGCGTTGAGTTCATCGGGTGTTGAGTTTCGCGGGGAGGTGGGCCATGAAAGAGGCGATCGCCGTCCGGGACCTGGTCGTCGACCGGGGCGGGCGGCGGGTGCTGCACGGCGTCACCGCGACCGTGCCGCGCGGCGAGGTCACCGGGTTGCTCGGGCCGAGCGGCAGCGGCAAGACCACCCTGATGCGCGCGGTCGTCGGGGTGCAGGTCATCGGCGCCGGCTCCGTCACCGTGCTGGGGCGGCCCGCCGGGGCGCCGGAGCTGCGCCGCCGGGTCGGCTACCTCACCCAGGCGCCCAGCGTCTACGCCGACCTGACGGTGCGGGAGAACGCGCGCTACTTCGCCGCCCTGCACGGCCGGGGCCGGGCCGACGCCGACCGCGCGGTCGCCGACGTCGGGCTCGCCGGGGCGGCCGGCCAGCTGGTCGGCACCCTCTCCGGCGGGCAGCGCAGCCGCGCCTCCCTGGCCTGCGCGCTGGTCGGCGAGCCGGAACTGGTCGTCCTCGACGAGCCGACCGTCGGCCAGGACCCGGTCCTGCGGGCCGACCTCTGGGCCCGGTTCCACGCCATGGCCGCCGCCGGCACCACCCTGCTGGTCTCCAGCCACGTGATGGACGAGGCGGCCCGCTGCGACCGGCTGCTGCTGATCCGGGAGGGGCGGCTTATCGCCGACGACACCCCCGACGCGGTCCGCGCCGCCGCCGGCGTCGACGATTTGGACGAGGCGTTCCTGCGGCTGATCAGGGCGAGCGAGGCGGACACCGCCGGACGGGAGGCGTCGTGAACCCCCGGATCCTCGCCGCCACCACCGGCCGCATCCTGCGCCAGCTGCGGCACGACCGACGCACCGTGGCACTGCTGGTGGCGGTGCCGTCGGCGCTGCTCGCCCTGGTCTACTTCATGTACGTCGACCAGCCCGCCCCGCCGGGGCAGCCCTCGGTGTTCGACCGGGTCGCCCTGGTGATGCTCGGCTTCTTCCCCTTCGTGATCATGTTCCTGGTGACCAGCATCGCGATGCTGCGCGAGCGCACCACCGGGACGCTGGAGCGGCTGCTCACCACCCCGCTCGGCAAGCTCGACCTGCTCTTCGGCTACGGCATCGCGTTCGGGCTGGCGGCGGTCGTCCAGGCCGTCATCGCGGCCGCCGTGGCGTACGGGGTCTTCGACCTGGACACGGCCGGCAGCAGCGGCCTGGTGATCATGATCGCCGCGCTGAACGCGGTGCTCGCGGTCGCGCTCGGGCTCCTGTGCAGCGCCTTCGCCCGCACCGAGTTCCAGGCCGTACAGTTCATGCCGGTCGTGGTGGTGCCCCAGTTCCTGCTCTGCGGGCTGTTCGTGCCCCGGGGCGAGATGGCCGGCTGGTTGCAGGCGGTCAGCGACGCGCTCCCCCTGTCGTACGCCGTCGAGGCGCTGCAGGAGGTGGGCGCCAACGCCGAGCCGACCGGCACCATGTGGCGGGACGTGGCAGTGGTCGCCGGCGCGGCGGTCCTGGCGCTGGTGCTCGCGGCGGCCACCCTGCGGCGGCGCAGCGGCTGACGGCGCCGGAGACGACGGAGCGAAGGGCGGCGATGGCACGGCGGACCGGACGGCGACCCGGCAACCCGGACACCCGGCAGGCGATCCTCGGCGCGGCCCGCGCCGCCTTCGCCGAGCGCGGGTTCGACGCGGCCTCGATCCGCGCCATCGCCGCCGCCGCGCGGGTGGACCCGGCCCTGGTGCACCACTACTTCGGCAGCAAGGACCAGCTCTTCCTGGCCGCGATGCAGGCGCCGGTCGACCCGGGCGAGTTGCTGCCCAACGTGCTCGCCGGAGACCGGGAGGGCATCGGGGAACGGCTGGTGCGCACCTTCCTCGGCGTCTGGGACTCCCCGGCCGGCACGGCCGGCGTGGCGCTGCTGCGCTCCGCGTTGAGCAACGAGTGGACCGCCCGGCTGCTGCGGGAGTTCCTGGTCAGCCAGGTGCTCCGCAAGGTCCTCGACCAGCTCGACGTCGACCCGGCCGAGCTGCCGCTGCGGGGCTCGCTGGTGGCCAGCCAGATGATCGGGCTGGCCATGATGCGGCACGTGGTCCGGCTGGAGCCGGTCGCCTCGGCCGCCCCGGAGACGCTCGTCGCGGCGGTCGGCCCGACGGTGCAGCGCTACCTGACCGGCGACCTCGCCGACGTCTTCCCCGGCTGACCGGCGCCTTCCCCAGGGCCCGCCGGGGTCAGGCGTGGTCGGCGTGCCGGGCGGCGGCGTGACGGCAGAGCAGCGGGTGCAGGAGGCGGGCCAGTTCCTCCCGGCCGGTCAGCGGGCGCGGGAAGGCCAGGCGGGCGCGGCGGCGCGCGCCGGGCCGGCCGTGGACGACCAGCAGGCCGTACCGGTCGATCCGGACCACCCGGGGCGCGCTGTCCGGGCCGGTCTCGGGCAGGCCGAGCTGCCGGCGCAGGTAGCCGGCCACCTCGGTGGCGTGGTGCTCGGCGAGGTCGGCCAGCAGCCCCGCCTCGACCGGGTGCAGGGGGTCCGGCTCGGCCTCGGCGTACGCCGTGGGGTCGATCCGGCGGACGGCGTCCCCGCGTTCCCAGCGGGCCTCGACCACCTCGAAGCGGTGCAGCCGGAACCGGGTGCCGACGTCGAGCAGGTCGCCGGTCGGCTCCACCGCCGCGAAGTCCAGCGCGGCGCGACGCTCCTCCGCGCCGTCCAGGCGGGCCGCCCAGCCGGAGACCCAGGCCCGGCCGAGGCTCGGGGCGCCGGCGGCGGGTGGCAGGTCGAGCACGTCCAGCACCAGCGCGATGTCGCACTCGCCGTCGGCGGGCCGCAGGGCGGCGGCGAGGTCGCTGACCACCGGCACCAGCAGCAGCACCCGCCCGTCCGGGTCGGTCACGTGCCGCACCTGGTGCGGGCCGGGCCGGTGCGCGACGTGGGCGAGGCCGGGCAACCGGCCGGCGACGAGGGTACGGACGATCTCCGCCGGGCTGGGCCGCATGGCACGACCTCCTTAGTAGGTTAGGCTTACCTAACTCGGAGACTAGAGCACCGGATCGGAGACGTCCAGCGTGAACCACCCCAGGCCCAAGGCCCGGCTCTCCCGCGCCCTCGGCATCCCGCTCACCCGCAAGTGCGTGCGGTACCTCGAACGGCGCCCCTTCCCACCCGGCGTGCACGGGCGGCAGCGCCGCAAGACCTCGGACTACCAGGTGCGGCTGCTGGAGAAGCAGCGCCTGCGCCACCAGTACAACGTCAGCGAGACCCAGCTGCGCCGCGCGTTCGACGAGGCCGCCCGGGGCGCGGGCAAGACCGGCGAGAGCCTGGTCGCCCTCCTGGAGCGGCGGCTCGACGCGGTGGTGCACCGGGCCGGGCTGGCCCGCAGCATCTACCAGGCCCGGCAACTGGTCGCGCACGGCCACTTCACCGTCGACGGGCGCAAGGTCGACCGCCCGTCGTACCGGCTGCGGCCGGGACAGGTGGTGGCCGTGCGCGAGCGCAGCCGCGCGTCGGCGCCGTTCCAGCTCGCCGCGGCCGGCGCGAACGCGGCCGAGGACCCGGCCCGGCCGTACCTGTCGGTGGAGCTGCCCGAGCTGCGCGCCACGCTGCTGCGCGAGCCCGCCCGGCACGAGGTCCCGGTGCTCTGCGACGAGCAGCTCGTGGTGGAGTTCTACTCCCGCTGACGGGCCGACACCCCCGGCCGGGCCGCGGCGGGCGCCTCACGGCGCGCCGGCCGGGCCCGGCCGGGTCCGCTCAGCGGGTCTGCTCCAGCCAGGAGGCGTAGAGCAGGCCGTAGACGGACTCCGGGTCGCGGACCAGCTCGTCGTGCGGGCCGCGCTGCACGATCCGGCCCCGGTCCACCACGATCACCTCGTCGGCGGACTGCGCGGTGGAGAGCCGGTGCGCGATCGCGAGGGTGGTGCGCCCCCGGGTCACCGCGTCCAGGGTGCGTTGCAGCCGCACCTCGGTGGCCGGGTCGACAGCGCTGGTCGCCTCGTCCAGCACCAGCAGATCCGGGTCGGCCACGTACGCGCGGGCCAGCGCGACCAGCTGCCGCTCCCCCACGCTCAGCGCCTCGCCCCGCTCCCCCACCGGGGTGTGCAGGCCCGACGGCAGCCCTTCCAGCCAGTCCGCCAGCCCCAGCTCGGTGAAGGCCGCGGCGAGCTGCTCGTCGGTCAGCTCGGGACGGGCGAAGCGGACGTTCTCCGCCACCGTGGCGTCGAAGAGGAAGCCGTCCTGCGGCACCATCACCACCCGGGAGCGCAGCGAGGCGAACCGGACCTGCTCCAGCGGCACCCCGGAGAGCAGCACCTGGCCGGCCGTCGGGTCCATCAGCCGGGTGAGCAGCTTGGCGAACGTGGTCTTGCCGCTGCCGGTCTCGCCGACCACCGCCACCCGGCTCTTCGCCGGGATCTCCACGTCGATGTCGTGCAGCACGGGCGGGCCGCCCGGGTAGGCGAAGCCCACCCCGGCGAAGCGGATGTCCAGCGGGCCGGCCGGCAGCTCGCGCCCCTGCTCGCCCGGATCGGCGACGTCCGGCGCGACGTCCAGCACGTCCAGCACCCGGCGCCAGCCGGCGATGGCGTTCTGCGCCTCGTTGAGCACCTCGGTGGCGATCTGCACCGGCTGGATGAAGAGCGTGACCAGGAAGAGGAAGGCGGTCACCTCGCCGACGCTCAGGGTGCGGTCGGCGCCGAGGACCACCCCCAGCACCACCACGCCGGCCAGGGCCAGCCCGGCGGCCAGCTCGCCGACCGAGCTGCCCATGATGCTGATCCTGATCGCCCGCTGCTGGGCCCGCCGCTGTCCGTCGATCGCCTCGTCGAGCCGGCGGGCGGTCCGCCCGGCGATTCCGTACGCCCGGATCACCGGCGCGCCGACCACGCTCTCCCCGATCGCGCCGAGCAGCGCCCCGGTGCGCTGCCGGACCACCCCGTACGCACCGGCGAGGCGGCGCTGCAACAGCCGGATCACCAGCACGGCGGGCAGGAAGGCGGCGTAGACGACCAGGGTCAGCTGCCAGGAGTACGCCAGCATGACCAGCGTGGTGACCACCAGCTGGCCAAGGTTGATCACCAGGATCACGCCGCCCCACTGGAGGAACTGGGTGATCTGGTCGACGTCGCTGGTCACCCGCGACACCAGCGAACCGCGCCGCTCGGACTGCTGGTGGAGCATGGACAGGTCGTGCACGTGCCGGAACGCCCGCACCCGCACGTTGGCCAGCGCGGTCTCGCTGACCGTGAAGAGCCGGCGCATCATCAGGTAACCGCAGACGGTGGTCACCACCAGCACCGCGGCGGTGGCGGCGACCACCGTCCAGACCACGGTCAGGTCGAGGCCGCCGACGATGCCGTTGTCGATGCCCTGCTGCACGGCCACCGGCACGGCCGCCCGGCCGACCATGTAGACCAGGGCCAGGCCCAGCGTGCCGGCGAGGCCGACCCGCAGCTCCGGGGAGAGCGCCAGCCCCCGCCGCAGCGTCTGCCAGGTCGTCTCGGTCTCCTCGGCCGTCTCGGCCGACGCCGCCTTGCTCGTGGTCGTGGTCACGCTCACCGGGCCCGCCTCTCGTTCACGACTGCGGGGCTCCGCTCCGCTGCACTCCTCGCGCTCACCCGGCCCGCCTCTCGTTCACGACTGCGGGGCTCCGCTCCGCTGCGCTCCTCGCGCTCACCGGTCCACCTCGATCTCCAGGCCCGAGCTCAGCGGGGCGACCTCGTCGTACGTCTCGTCCCCGGCGGGGTCGACCTCGGCCTGCTCGTAGGCCGTGACCAGGTCGGCGTAGCCGGGCACGGTGGCGAGCAGCTCGGCGTGCGTGCCGCGGGCGACCACCCGCCCCTGCTCCAGGTAGACCACCTCGTCCGCCAGCGCGATGGTGGCCTGCCGGTAGGCGACCACCAGGATCGACGCGGCGGGCGCGCCGGGCTCGCCGGCGGAGGAGCGCAGCCCGGCCAGGATGGCGGCCTCCACCCGCGGGTCGACGGCGCTGGTCGCGTCGTCGAGGACCAGCAGGCGGGGCCGGCCGGCGAGCGCGCGGGCCAGGGTGAGCCGCTGCCGCTGGCCGCCGGAGAGCGAGGTGCCCCGCTCGCCGACCTTCGTGTCGAGACCGTCGGGCAGGGCGGCGACGAAGCCGTCCGCCTCGGCCAGCCGCAGCGCGGCCCAGACGTCGTCGTCGCCGATGCCCGGCCGGTCCAGGGTGATGTTGGCCCGCACCGTGTCGTCGAAGACGAACGGCACCTGCGCGACGAGCGCGGCGGTGCCGGTCAGCGACGCGGCGGTGAGCCGGCGGACGTCGACCCCGTCCAGGCACACCGTGCCGGCGCGGGGGTCGACCAGCCGCACGGCCAGCGCGGCGATCGTGGACTTGCCGGCGCCGGTCGGCCCGACCAGGGCGACGGTCTTGCCGGCGGGCACGGTGAACGAGACCTCGCCGAGCACCTCGGTGCCGGGCAGGTGCGCCTCGGCGGGCTCGTAGCCGAACCGGACGCCGGCGAAGGTGAGGGTGGCCGGACGGGGGTCGGCCGGGTCGAGCGTCGTGTCGCCGTACGCCATCTCGCCGGTGGCGTCGAGCACCCGGCGGACCCGGTCCCAGCCGGCGACGCTGCGCGGCAGCTCGGCCAGCACCCAGCCGATGGCCCGGACGGGGAAGGCCAGCACGGTGAAGAGGAAGGCGACGCTGATCAGCTCGGCGACGCTGATCGCGCCCTGCCGCAGCCGGAAGGTGCCCACCACCAGCACGGCGAGGGTGCCGAGGCTGGGCAGCGTCTCCAGCACCGGGTCGAAGACGCCGCGCAGCCGGCCGACCGACACCAGCGCGTCGCGCAGCTCGCCGGCCCGGGCGGCGAACCGGTCGGTCTCCTGGGCCTCGCGGCCCATCGTCTTGACCACCAGGGCGCCGTCGAAGCTCTCGTGGGCGATGCCGCTGACCTCGGCGCGCAGCCGCTGGGCCCGGGCCTGGCGGGGGGCCATCCGGCGGGAGTAGGCGACGTTGAGCGCGAAGAGCGCCGGGAAGACGGCCAGCCCGACGAGGGCCAGCGCCCAGTCGGTGACGAAGAGCGAGGCCACCGCGCCGACCAGCATCACCAGGGTGCCGACCGCGAACGGCAGCGGCGCGATCGGGTGCCAGGCCGCCTCGACGTCGGAGTTGGCGTTCGACAGCAGCGTGCCGGTGGCGTTGCGGTGGTGCCAGGCCAGCGGCAGCTCCAGGTAACGCCGCGTGACCCGGCGCCGGTAGGCGGCCTGGAGACGGTACTGCATGTAACCCGCGCCCAGCCGGCGGCCGAAGATGCCGGCCACCCGCAGCACGCTGATGCCGAACAGCGCGGCGGCGGCCAGGGCGAGCGCACCGACCCCGACCGAGCCCCGTTCGATCGCCGGGACCACCACGTCACCGACCACCGCGCCCACCACGAAGGCGCTGGCCACCGTCATGGCGCCGAAGAGCACGCTGCCGGTCACCGCGACCGCGAAGATCCGCGGTTGTTCCCGGATCGCCCTCCCGAGGACGGCCAGCCCCCGCCAGAGCACGTCCCGACCTGCCTTGCTCGTCACACTCTCCCCCGCCGTAAGCCGCAATTATCTCCCTCATCCTTACCGGTCGGGGCCAGCTCCGCCGCCCCGGGCCGGTATGTCCGCCGTCACGGACGCGGACCGCCCGCGCCGGGCGCGCCGACGGGTGCCTCCACGCCTACGATCGGTGACATGCCGCGGTACGCCCGATCGGAGCGCGAGGCGCTCGCCGACCTGATGCTCTCGCTGGGACCGGACGCGCCGACGGTCAACGAGGGGTGGACGACCCGCGACCTCGCCGCCCACCTGGTGCTGCGGGAACGCCGCCCCGACGCCGCCGGCGGCATCCTGCTGCCGCCCCTGCGCGGCTACGCCGAGCGGGTGCGTCGGCGCATCGCGACGCGCCCCTGGCCCCGCCTCGTCGAGCAGGTGCGCCGGCCACCGGTGTGGAGCCCGGTCAGCAACCCGGTGACCGACGAGCTGACCAACACGATGGAGTTCTTCATCCACCACGAGGACGTGCGCCGCGCCCGCCCGGGCTGGCTCCCGCGCGACCTGGCGGCCCGGCTCCAGGCGGCGCTGTGGCGGCGTGCCGCCGGGCTGGCCCGGCTGGCGCTGCGCCGGTTCCCGGCCGACGTCTTCGTGCAGGCGCCGGGCTACGGCGAGCTCTCCGTCGGCCGGGGCGGCGAGCCGGTGCGGGTGGTCGGCGCGCCCGGCGAGCTGGTCCTGTTCCTCTCCGGCCGCCAGCGGGTGGCCCGGGTGCAGATCGACGGGCCGGCGGCGTTGGCCGACCGGCTCCGCAACGCCCACCTGGGCATGTGACGGACTGCACGGAAGCGGTCACAGACAGATCTGAACGGCCACTCCCCCAACGATCGCCACCGATCCCCGCTCCCGTACGCTGTCCCGCGCCGTCCCGCCCGGGACGGGTGACAGGGGAAACCATGCGGACCTTTGCGGTCTCGGCGCTGCGGGAACCCCCTTTCCCCGCGCGCCGGCACGACGCCACCGATCGGGTGGCGCAGGAGAGCACCGACTGGGCGCTCGGGCACGGTCTGATCACTAACGGGCACCGACTGCGCCGGCTGCGCCGGGCCGACGCCGCCGGGCTGGCGGGGCGGGCCTGCCCCGAAGGGCCGGTCGACCGGCTGCGCCTGCTCACCGACCTCGTCTCCTGGCTGTTCGTGATGGACGACGCGTGCGACGAGGACGGCCTGGGCGACGCCCCCACCCGGCTGGCGCCGACGGTCGCGGCCCTGCTGGACGTCCTGGACCGGCACGGCGCACCGGCCGGGGGGCCCGCCGCCGCGGGGCCGCTCGGCGAGGCGCTGGCCGACCTGTGCCGGCGGGTCCGCGCCGCCGGGACGCCCGCAGCGCTGCTGCGCTTCGTCAGCGAGGTGCGGGAGTACCTGCTGGCGCTGCTCTGGGAGGCCGCGAACCGGGAGCACGACCGGGTGCCGGAGCTGGCCGAGTACGTCCAGATGCGCCGGCACACCGGCGCGGTGCGCCCCAGCTTCACCCTCACCGAACTGGCCTCCGGGGGGCAGCCGGGGGCGGCCGACCGCGCCGCCCCCGCGCTGGTCGCGCTCGACCTGCTCGCCGCCGACCTGGTCTGCTGGTGCAACGACGTCTTCTCGTACGGCAAGGAGGCCGCCGCCCAGCCGGACGGGCACAACCTGGTGGCCGTCATCGCGGCCGGGAGCACCGGCGGCGACGAGTCGTCGGCCCTGCGGGCCGCGGCCGACCGCTTCAACGACGCCCTGGCGGCGTACCTGGCGACGGAGTCGGCGCTGCTGGCGACCGGCGACGACAGCCTGCGGCCGGCGGTGACCGCGCGGCGCCACTGGATCCGGGCCACCTACGACTGGTCGCTGCGGGCCGCCCGGTACGCCTGACGGCGTTCCACGTCACGGGACGTGGCCCAGCCGTGATCGCCGGGGGCTGGCCGACGCCCCGGCGCAGGCAATACTCTTCGGTAACGAACACCGACGTGACGACCGTCACGCCTCCACCCCCGAAGGCGGCTACAGCGATGGCTCTCGATGTACCGTACCGCTCCATCCCTGACATGTTCCTCAAGCGCGTGGCGGCCTCCCCCGACCGCGACGCCTTCGCCCACCCGGCCCCCGACGACTCCGGGCCGGTCTGGCTGACCTGGGACCAGGTGGCCCGTCGTGCCAAGGCGATCGCCGCCGGGCTGCACGGGCTCGGGGTCGGCCAGGAGCATCCGGTGGCGATCCTCGCCAACACCCGGCTCGAATGGGTGCTCGCCGACCTCGGCATCATGTGTGCCGGCGGGGCGACCACCACCGTCTACCCCACCACCGAGCCGGAGGACGCGACCTACATCATCGCCGACTCGGGCTCCCGCGTGGTGTTCGCCGAGAATCCGGCCCAGGCCGCCAAGCTCGCCGGGGCGGACCTGCCGGCCCTGACCCACGTGGTGCTCTTCGACGGCGCCGCCGACCCGTCCGCCGCCGTTCCGCAGCTCACCCTCGCCGAGCTGGAGGAGCGGGGCGCGCGGGCGTTGGCCGCCGAGCCCGACCTGATCGAGATGCTGGTCGCCGGGATCGGCCCCGACCACCTGGCCACCCTGATCTACACCTCGGGCACCACCGGGCGGCCGAAGGGCGTGGAGCTGCTGCACGGCGGCTGGTGCTGGGAGGGCGTGGCGCAGGCCGAGCTCGGGCTCCTCCGCGACGACGACCTGCAGTACCTCTGGCTCCCGCTGTCCCACTCGTTCGGCAAGACGCTGCTCTGCGGGGCGATCCACGTGGGCCTGCCGACGTACGTCGACGGTCGGGTGGACAAGCTGGTCGAGCTGCTCGCGGTGATCAGGCCGACGCTGATGTGCGGCGCCCCCCGGGTGTTCGAGAAGGTCTACAACAAGGCGGTGACCACCGCGCAGGCCGGCGGCGGCGCGAAGGCGAAGATCTTCGCCTGGGGCGTGCGGGTCGGCAAGGAGAAGGTCGCCCTGGAGCAGGCCGGCAAGCCGGTCCCGGCGGGGCTGCGGCTCAGGTACGCGGTGGCCGAGAAGCTGGTCTTCAGCAAGCTGCAGGCCCGTCTCGGCGGCCGGATCCGGGTGCTCGTCTCCGGCGCCGCCCCGCTCAGCCCGGAGATCGCCACCTTCTTCGCCGCCGCGAACCTGCCGATCTCCGAGGGCTACGGCCTCACCGAGACCAGCGCCGGCAACTTCGTCAACCCACCGGACGGGCTGCGGATCGGCACCGTCGGCAAGGCGATGGGCGACCTGGAGTGCCGGATCGACACCGACGGCGAGATCCTGGTCCGCGGCCGGCCGGTGATGCGCGGCTACCACAACCTGCCCGAGGAGACCGCGGCCGCGTTCACCGAGGGCGGCTTCTTCCGCACCGGTGACATCGGCACCCTGGACGCCGACGGCTACCTGAAGATCACCGACCGGAAGAAGGACCTGGTCAAGACCTCGGGCGGTAAGTACATCGCGCCCTCGCACATCGAGGGGATGTTCAAGGCGACCTGCCCGTACACGTCGCAGGCCGTGGTGATCGGCCAGGCCCGCAACTACTGCACCATGCTGGTCACGCTGGACCCGGACGCGATCAGGGGCTGGGCCGCCGGCACCCCGCTGGAGGGCCGCGACTACGCCGACATCGTCGCCTCGCCGGAGGCGCAGGCCATGGTCGAGGAGTACGTGGCCGAGCTCAACGCCAAGCTCAACCGCTGGGAGACGATCAAGAAGGTCGCGATCCTGCCGCGCGACCTGACCATCGAGGACGGCGAGATCACCCCGTCGCTGAAGATCAAGCGCCGCGGCGTGGAGAGCAACTTCGCCGCCGAGATCGAGAAGATGTACGCCGGCACGCTCGCCGAACTCTGAGCACGGCGCGCCGGTGGCCCGTGCCCGGTCGGGCACGGGCCACCGGCCGTCACAGGTGCTGTCCCCGCCACCTCGTCTGCTCGGTTTCGGAGGCGACCTGCTCCTCCAGCGCCACCTGGCGCACGTGCCGCCGGCGCGGGGTGTCGACGGCCGTCTGCGCCGCGACCGCCGCCACGATGGCCACCGCCAGCACGGCCAGCGCCACCAGCTCCGGCAGTCGACCGGCGACCGGGACCAGCGCGAGGAGGAGCACCGCCCCGGCGGCCGACGGCCACCGGGGCGCGCCCAGCACCCGCCGCCCGAGCAGGATCAACGTGACCAGGTAGAGCGCGACCCCGCCGTAGAGGGCCAGCAGGTCGAACCCGGGCAGCGGCACCCCCCAGCTCGGGGTCGTCGGGTCGGCTCCCTCGTAGATCAGCCCCTTGAGCCCCAGGGCGAAGAGGATCACGCCCGCGATCAGCGGCAGGTGCAGGAACGTGTAGGCGTCCCGGGCCAACGCGGCGCGGGCACGGGGCTCCCGGGTGCGGTGCAGCGCCTGCTCCATGGCGAGGGCGAGGGTGTCGAAGTACGCCCACCACAGCGCGGCGACCACCGCCACGCCGAGGACCGCCGCGATGATCACCGGCCAGGTCAGCGGGAGCCCGGCGGTGGTACCGGGCCCGAGGCCGAGCGCGATGATCGACTCGCCGAGCGCCACCATGATGATCAGGGCGTGCCGTTCCGCCCAGTGCCCCGCCGAGAGCACCGTCCACCCGGCGCCGTGCAGGGCCGCGCCGGCGCCGTACTCGACGCCGAGGGCGGCGAGCCACAACGCCAGCCGGAACAGCTGCTCGGCCGTGCCGTCGAGGAGCCGCTGCGGCAGGAGCGCGGCGGTGAGGAGAAGCGCCGTCGCCACCGGCACCGGCAGCGCGAACGGCAGCGTCCGCCGGCGCACCTCCCGGTCGGCGCGGGCCAGCCACAGGAAGATCGTCACCTCGGACGCGCGGACCAGGAAGTAGCAGAGGGCGAAGACCACCGGGCCGGACAGCCCGCCGGGCCGGTCGACGAAGGCCTTCGGCAGGGTCAGCGCGAGCACGAAGACGGCGGCCGAGGCGGCGAAGCCGACCAGCGGCGCGACCCCCTGGTCGGTGCGGACCACGTTGCCCAGGGCCGCGAAGCCGCTCCAACACCACCAGAGCAGGGCGAGCACCACCAGGCACTGGACCAGCCCGCGGACGGTCGGGTTGCCGGCGGTCGCGGTGGTGACGTTGAGGAAGGCGAAGACGAAGACGAGGTCGTAGAAGAGTTCGAGCCGGGTGGTGCGGGAACCCGGCGCGCTCGGCCGGATCCCCCGCGGCCACCGGACGCCGCCCGTGCTCTCCACCAGGGCAGTGTTTCAGCCGACGCGGCGCCCGGGGACCGGATCGGCGGAGCCCGTCCGGCGCGGTCACCGAGGTGCCGGGCCGGCACCTCGGTGACCGCGCCGCGTCGGTGACCAGCCAGGTCGGTGGCCTGGCCGGGGTCGGCGGCCCGGCCGCGCCCAGGGCCGGTCAGTGGTCGGGTTCGGCCCCGGCGCCGTGCGAGGTCAGCGCCGCCTCCCGCAGGGCGCGCCTCGCCTCGCCGAAGAGCAGCGTCTCGGCCACCACCATGCCGACGCAGACGACGGCGAGCATCGCGAGCGCGGCCAGCGCCGGCAGGCGGTCGGCCAGCGGCACGAGGCCGACCAGCAGCAGCACGGCCGCCGCCCGGGGCCAGTTGACCGAGCCCATGTTGCGCAGCCGGAAACCGAGATGCCCGAGCAGGTAGAGCACCACCCCGCCGTAGAGGGCGTAGAGGCCCAGACCGTGCAGCGGGTCGGTGAGGTCGTGCTCGGCGCCGTCGCCGACGTACGACAGCACCTTCTTGAAGCCGAGCGCGAGCAGGATGATGCCGATCACCATCGGCAGGTGCAGGTAGGTGTACGAGTCCCGCGCCAGCGCGGCGCGGGCCGCGCCCTCGGCGCGGTGCAGCACCCGCTCCGCCGCGATGGCGACCACGTCGAAGTACGCCCACCACAGCGCGGCGGTCACGGTGATGGCCAACGCGGACGCGACGATGATCGGCCAGGAGATCGGCAGCTGCGTGACGCCGACGCCGATGGCGACCAGCGACTCCCCCAGCGCCACGATGATGATCAGGCCGTGCCGCTCGGCCCAGTGCGCCGCCGAGAAGATCCGCCAGCCGTCCGCGCCGATGAGCATGATGCCGGCGTAGTCCACCACCAGCGCGAGCACCCACAGTGCCGTCCGGATGGTGGAGACCCGGGCCGGGTCGTCGGCGAGCTGCTGCGGCAGCAACGCGGCGGAGAAGAGCAGCAGCGCCCCGCCCAGCATGGGCAGCGCCGCCCGCAGCAGCTGTCGGCGCAGGCCGGCGTCGCCGCGCGCGGCGTGCCAGTAGACGACCAGGTGCAGCACCCGCACGACGAGGTAGCACGCGGCGAAGACCACCGGCCCGGAGAGCCCGCCGGGCAGGTCGTCGAAGGCCTCCGGAATGGTCACCGCCACCACGAACATGGCGGCCATGACCGCGAACAGGGCGACCCGGACGACGCCCTCGTCGGCCCGTACGGTGTTGCCGAGCCACGCGTAGCAGCACCAGCACCACCACAGCAGGGCCAGCAGCAGCAGGCCCCGCAGCAGCCCGCGCCCGGTGAGGTCGTCGGCCATCAGCGCGGTCACCTGGGTGAGCGCGTAGACGAAGACCAGATCGAAGAAGAGCTCGAGCGGGGTCACGGTGGACCCCTCCGTCATGACCCGAATGCGCGGCGAGCGCCGCGTCGTACCGCCGATTGCCACGGCGCACAGTCTGGCAGCCGACGACGGCGTCCGGCGTCCCGGGCGGGCCCGTCCCGGGGTCAGGCGATGACGGCCGGTTCCCGCCACTGCGGCCGGCCGCCGCGGTCCAGGTCGTACCGAACGGCGGCGATCCGGCCGACCGCCTCCACCAGGTCCGCGACGGGCAGGGTGAACGGCAGCCGCAGGAAGCGCTCCAGCGTGCCGTCCAGGCCGAACCGGGGGCCGGGTGCCAGCCGTACGCCGACCTCCTCGGTGGCCCGGGCGAGCGCGCTGGAGATCGGCCCGTCGAGCTCGGCCCACAGCGTCACGCCGCCGTGCGGCACGGTGACCCGCCACTCGGGCAGGCGCCGCGCGAGCTCGGCCAGCAGCGCGTCGCGCTGGGCGGTGAGCTGCGCCCGGCGCGCGGCGACGATGGCCGGGGCGTCGGCGAGCAGGTGGACCGCGACCAACTGGTCCAGCACCGGGCTGGCCATGTCGACCCCGACCCGGGCGGCGGCCAGCCGCTGCACCTGCGGGGCCGAGGCACGCACCCAGCCGATCCGCAGGCCGCCCCAGAACGGCTTGCTCATCCCGCCGATGGTGATCACCCGGGAGTGCCGGTCGAAGCTGGCGGTCGGCGGGGGCAGCACCGTCCCGTCCAGGGGCAGGTCGACGAAGGACTCGTCGACGACCAGATCGGTGCCGACGGCGTGCGCGGTGGCGACCACCCGTTCGCGCAGCGGGGCCGGCATCAGGTGGCCGGTCGGGTTCTGGAAGTCCGGGATCAGGTACGCCAGCTTGGGGCGGGCCTGCCGGAGGCTGCCGAGCAGCAGGTCGGCGTCCCACCCGGGCTCCTCGACGGCCAGACCGTGGGTGGTGATCCGGGCCCGCCGGGCGGCCAGCGCGGCCAGCGCGTTCGGGTAGCTGGGCGACTCCACCAGCACGTTGCCGCCGGGCGCGAGGGCCAGGCGGAGCACCAGGTCCAGGGCGTGCTGGGTGCCGTTGGTGACCATGATCTGGTCGGGCGAGGTCGGCAGGCCACGCTCGGTGTACGCGCGGGCCACCGCCTCGCGCAGCTCGATGACGCCGGTCGGGTGGTAGCCGGCGCCGCCCAGGTAGCGCGGCAGATCCTCGGCCGCGGCCCGGGCGGCCGGCAGCAGCTCCGGCGGGGCGGCGAGCGCGGCCACCCCGAGATCGATCATGTCCCGGTCGTCCAGCGGGGTCCACAGGCCCGTGCTCGCCACCCGGTGGGTGCCCGGGAGCATGGTCCAGCTACCGGCGCCGCGCCGGCTGGCCAGGTGGCCGCTCTCCCGCAGCTCGCGGTACGCGGCGGTGACCGTCGTCCGGCTGATCTTCAGGGCCTCGGCGAGCTCCCGTTCGGCCGGCAGGCGTACGCCCAGCGGCAGCCGGCCGTCGGCGAGCAGGCCGCGGACGGCGCCGGCCAAGGCGGCGTAGTCGGGACTGCGGCGGCGGCCCGGGAGCGCGTGCCACTGCCCGAGGAGCCGCGCCAATTGGACACCCCGAACCTGACTCGTCATGGCCACTCCTCGGATATTGGCTCTTCAAGGCCGCCAATTGGCCTCTAGGGTGGCATGAGTGACAGTAATTGGCAATCTCCGGCATCGTCCCGTGCGGCGGCTGACCCAGCTCTACGCGGGGCTGGTCCTCTACGGCCTGAGCATGGGTCTGATGATCAGGTCAGGGTTGGGGCTCGACCCGTGGGACGTGTTCCACCAGGGCCTGTCCGAGCGGACCGGCCTCTCCTTCGGCACGGTGACCATCGCGGTGGGTGCGCTGGTGCTGCTGCTCTGGATCCCGCTGCGGCAGCGTCCGGGGCTCGGCACGGTCAGCAACGTCCTGGTGATCGGGCTGGTGGTGGACGCCACCCTGGCCCTGCTGCCGGCCGGCGGGCCGCTCGGCGTGCGGATCGGGCTGCTGGTCGCCGGCATCGTGGCCAACGGCGCGGCGACCGGCCTCTACATCGGCGCCCGCCTCGGCCCCGGCCCCCGCGACGGCCTGATGACCGGCTACGTCGCCCGGCGTCCCGGGCGGTCGATCCGGCTGGTCCGCACCGTCATCGAGGTGACCGTGCTGGCGCTGGGCTGGCTGCTCGGCGGCACGGTCGGCGTCGGCACGATCGCCTACGCGCTCGCCATCGGCCCGCTGACCCAGGTCTTCCTGCCGCTGTTCACCGTCGCCCAACCGGCGGAGACGGCCCGGGGCCCGGTCGAGCCGCTCCCCGCGACCTGACCGGTCCCGGCGGGGCGCGGCCGCTTCCGACGGCCTGCCCCGCCCGCGCGGAGCCGGCAGGAGGCACCGCCCGCGAGCCCGGTCCACCCGCGCCGGGTCGGGCCGCCCGCCCCCTGTTCGTGGACGTCGGCCCGGCGTCGGTGTTCCCTTCGGCCGCGACGCCCGGCAGAATCCTGGCATGGGGGAGAACGGTTGGCGCCGGAGCGACGCCTGGATCTTCGTCTCGCTGGTGATCGCCAGCGGTGCCGGACGGCACCGCCGGGCGGCGTCCAGCCGGCGGCCCGAAGGCGTGCGCCTGGCCGACGTGCTCTCCACCGCCGACCACCTCAACCAGGCGATCCCCGAACGGCACGAGGTGGAGGCGGCGGTCCGCCGCCTCGTCGGGGCCGGGCTGGTCAGCGTCAGCGACGGCTGGTTCCGGATCACCGCCGACGGTGAGCGCCTCTGGCGCACCCGGCCGAGCGCCGGGCTGGCCACCACGGTGGACACGGTGCAGGGCGTGCTCAGCCGGCGGCACACCCCGGGCAGCGCGGAGTGGCACCTCGACGAGGAGGAGCACGCCGCGGCCGTCCAGGAATACGTGGTGCGGTCGATCCCGGCACCCCGGCGCTCCCCGGAGAACCGGCCCCGCCCGGACTGACCCGCCGGCCGAGAAGGGGCGGTCAGCGGACCGGGTGGCCCGCCCCGCGCAGCGCGTCCTTGACCTCGGCGACGGTCAGCTCGCCGAAGTGGAAGACGCTGGCGGCGAGCACCGCGTCCGCGCCGGCGCCGACCGCCGGCGCGAAGTGCCCGACCTCGCCCGCGCCGCCGCTGGCCACCACGGGCACGTCGACCACCCGGCGCACCGCGCCGATGAGTTCCAGGTCGAAACCGGCCTTGGTGCCGTCGGCGTCCATGGAGTTGAGCAGGATCTCCCCCGCGCCCAGCTCGGCGCCGCGACGCGCCCACTCGACCGCGTCCAGCCCGGTGCCGCGCCGACCGCCGTGGGTGGTCACCTCGAAGCCGCTGGGCGTGCCGCCGACCGGCGCGCGCCGCACGTCGAGCGAGAGCACCAGCACCTGCCGGCCGAACCGGTCGGCGATCTCGGCGATCAGCTCGGGGCGGGCGATCGCGGCGGTGTTCACCCCGACCTTGTCCGCGCCCGCCCGCAGCAGGGTGTCGACGTCGGCCACCTGCCGGATGCCGCCGCCGACGGTCAGCGGGATGAAGACCGACTCCGCCGTGCGGCGGACCACGTCGAGCATGGTGCCCCGGTCGCTGGAGGAGGCGGTGACGTCGAGGAAGGTCAGCTCGTCCGCGCCGGCCCGGTCGTACGCCGCGGCCAGCTCCACCGGGTCGCCGGCGTCGCGCAGGTCGAGGAAGTTGACCCCCTTGACCACCCGCCCGGCGTCCACGTCCAGACAGGGGATCACCCGTACCGCCACCGTCATGCCGCGAGCCTATCCTCCCCGGCGACGCCGGCGGCCGGCCCTGTGAGGCCGACCACCGGCGTCGCCGAGAAGCGCTGCCGCACCGGAGGCGTCGGCGCTCACAGCCGGACGAGCATCTTGCCCAGGTTCTCGCCGCGCAGCAGGCCGAGGAACGCCTCCGGGGCGTTCTCGATTCCGTCGACGACCGTCTCGTCGTACGAGATCTTCCCGTCCCGCAGCCACCCGGACATCTCGCGCACGAACTCGTCGCGCAGGTGGCCGTGGTCGCCGACCAGGAAGCCGCGCAGGGTGATCCGCTTGCCGATCAGCAGCGCCAGGTTGCGCGGTGCGGCCGGCGGGGCGGTGTCGTTGTACTGCGCGATCATGCCGCAGATCGCGGCGCGCCCGTGCAGCCGCATCGCGGAGATCGCCGCCTCCAGGTGGTCGCCGCCGACGTTGTCGAAGTAGACGTCGATGCCGTCGGGCGCGGCGGCCTTGAGCGACTCGCGCACCGGGCCGTCGTGGTAGTCGAACGCCGCGTCGAAGCCGAGCGCCCGCAGCCGCTCGACCTTGGCCGCCGAGCCGGCGCTGCCGACCACGTGCGCGGCGCCCCGGAGCTTGGCGATCTGCCCAACCAGGCTGCCCACCGAACCGGCGGCGGCGGAGACGAAGACGCTCTCCCCCGGCTTCATCCCGGCCACCTCCAGCAGCCCGGCGTAGGCGGTCAGGCCGGTCATGCCCAGCACGCTCAGGTAGGCGGTGACCGGGGCGAGGTCGGGGTCGACCTTACGGGCGGCCTTCGCGTCGAGCAGCGCGTACTCGCGCCAGCCGAGGCCGTGCAGCACGGTGTCGCCGGGCTGGATGCCCTCGGCCCCGCCGGCCACGACCTCACCGACCGCCCCGCCGTCGAGCGGCGCGTCGAGCGCGAACGGCGGCAGGTACGACTTGACGTCGTTCATCCGCCCCCGCATGTACGGGTCGACCGACATGTACTGGTTGCGGACCACGATCTGGCCCGGGCCGGGGGTGGGCACCTCCGTCTCGACGAGGCGGAAGTTGTCGGCGGTCGGCCAGCCCTGCGGGCGGGCGGCCAGGTGGATCTCCCGGTTGCGGGTGCTCACCGCGCCTCCCGGACGGTGAGGGCGACCTCGACGTTGCCGCGCGTCGCGTTCGAGTAGGGGCAGACCTGGTGGGCCTGCGCGACGAGCTGCTCGGCGGCGGCGCGCTCCACCGCCGGGAGGTCGACCGCGAGGGCGACGGTCAGCCCGAAGCCGCCGCTGCCGTTCGGGCCGATGCCCACCTCGGCCTCGACGACCGAGCCGGAGACGTCGGCCCGGGCCTTGCGGGCGACCAGACGCAGCGCCGAGTGGAAGCAGGCGGCGTAGCCGGCGGCGAAGAGCTGCTCGGGGTTGGCGGCGTCCCCGGCGCCACCCATCTCCTTCGGCACGGCCAGGCCCAGGTCGAGGGTGCCGTCGGAGGTGCGGACGCGGCCGTCCCGACCGTCGCCGGTGGCCCGGGCGGACGCGGTGTAGAGCACCTGCATGGTGGTCACTGCTCCTTCTGTCGGTGGATCGTCTCGGTGACCCGGGTGAGGGTGTCGCGCAGGGCGACCAGCTCGGCCTCGGTGAGGCCGGTGGCGCGGGCGACCCGCAGCGGCACCTCGTCCATGCGCTGCCGCAGGGCCCGGCCGTCGCCGGTCAGGCCCACCTCCACCCGCCGCTCGTCGCGCGCCGACCGGGTCCGGACCACCAGGCCCGCCGCCTCCAGCCGCTTGAGCAGCGGGGAGAGCGTGCCGGAGTCCAGCCGCAGCGCCGCGCCGAGCTCGGAGACCGTGGGGGCGTCGTCGCCGTGCTCCCAGAGCACCAGCAGCACCAGGTACTGCGGGTAGGTCAGGCCGAACTCGTCGAGGATGGGCCGGTAGACGTCGGTGAGGGCGCGCGACGCGGCGTAGAGCGCGAAGCACACCTGCCGCCGCAGCACCAGTTCATCGGTCACGCCGAAAACATAGCCCGCAATTCAATTGCGCACAACCGATCGGGGTGGGCTGTGTCCGTCCCCACGCCCGGGACCGTCAGCGGTCGCCGAGGTACGCCTCCAGCTCCACCTCGACCAGGTGGTCCGGGTCGATCAGGCCGGCCACCACCACCATCGTGGCGGCCGGGCGGACGGCGCCGAAGACCGCGTTGTGCGCCCGGCCCACCTCGTCGGCGTACGTGCGGTCGGTGACGTACATCCGGGTGCGGACCACGTCGCCCGGTTCCGCGCCCACCTCGGCGAGCGCGTCCAGCCCGATCCGCAGGGCCTGCGCGGTCTGCGCCGCCGCGTCCCCGACGTGGGTCACCACCCCGTCCACCGTGGAGGTGCAGCCGGCGGTCCAGGCGAGGTCGCCGGCCCGCACCACCCGGCAGTAGCCGTACAGGGACTCCCAGGGGCCGCCGGAGCCGAGCCGGGTGACGGTCACGCCGCCGCCAGGGTGGCCAGCGCCTGCGCCACCGAGAAGGCGCCCGCGTACAGCGCCTTGCCGGCGATCACGCCCTCCACCCCGATCGGCTCCAGGGTCGCCAGCGCCCGCAGGTCGTCCAGCGTGGAGACGCCGCCGGAGGCGATCACCGGGGCGTCGGTGCGGGAGCAGACCTCGCGCAGCAGGTCCAGGTTCGGCCCGCGCATCGTGCCGTCCTTGGTGATGTCGGTGACGACATACCGCGTCGCGCCGGCCTTGTCCAGCCGCTCCAGCACCTCGTAGAGGTCGCCGCCGTCGCGGGTCCAACCCCGGGCGGAGAGGGTGCGGCCACGCACGTCCAGCCCGATCGCCACCCGGTCGCCGTACTCGCCGCAGACCCGGTCGCACCAGACCGGATCCTCCAGCGCGGCGGTGCCGATGTTCACCCGGGCCGCGCCGGTGCCGAGCGCCGCCTGCAACGACTCGTCGTCCCGGATGCCGCCCGAGAGCTCCACCTTGACGTCGAGCTGGCGCACCACCTCGGCCAGCAAATGGGCGTTGGAGCCCCGACCGAACGCCGCGTCGAGATCGACCAGGTGGATCCACTCGGCGCCGTCCCGCTGCCAGGCCAGCGCGGCCTCCAGCGGGTCGCCGTACGTCGTCTCGCTGCCGGCGGCGCCCTGCACGAGGCGGACGGCCTGGCCGTCGGCGACGTCCACGGCGGGCAACAGGGTGAGGCTCACGGTGTTCTTCTCCTCGTGTTCAGGTACGACGGTCCAGGGCGATCACCACGATCGCCGGCAGTACGAGCAGCAACAGCACGACCAGCGCGATCCGCAGCGCCAGGTCGTCCACGAACGACCAGATCAGGACCATCGCCGCCAGGGTCAGCAGCACGATCGCGGCCCGCTCGCCGCGGCTGTGCCGGGGCAGCCGGCCCGTACGCCGCCGGCGCAGCGCGGGCGTGACCCGGCGGAACAGCTCCCGCCGGCGCCGCCGCCGGGCCGCCCGCCGCTCCCGGGCGCGGCGTTGCCGGGCCGCCTCGGCCTCCCGGGCCGCCCGGCGACGCGCCCGCTCCTTGCTCACGGCGTGCCCCGCCGGCGGCCGGGGGCGCGGTCACCGGCGACGGGGCTGCCCGCCGCGCGGGGCGGTCGCTCAGTCACCGGTGGACAGCGAGGCGAGCCAGTTGCGCAGCAGCGCG
Source organism: Micromonospora sp. NPDC047670 (assembly GCF_043204915.1). Classification (NCBI taxonomy): domain Bacteria; kingdom Bacillati; phylum Actinomycetota; class Actinomycetes; order Micromonosporales; family Micromonosporaceae; genus Micromonospora; species Micromonospora sp. NPDC047670. The sequence goes on along the minus strand of NZ_JBIDDA010000002.1, from coordinate 372,709 downwards.
GCACCGGTGTCGGCGGACTTCTCGGGGTGGAACTGCGCCGCGCAGAGCGCGCCCCGCTCCACGGCCGCCACGAAGTCGGTCTCGTGGCGGGCCGTGGTGACCGTGGCACCGGCGGCGGCCAGCGCCCCCGGGTCCCCGACCGCGTAGGAGTGCACGAAGTAGAACCGGCTGTCGGCGGGCAGCCCGGCGAAGAGCACCGACCCGGCCGGCGCCGCCACGGTGTTCCAGCCCATGTGCGGCAGCCGGGCGGCGGCCAGCTTCGTCACCCCGCCGGGGAGCAGCCCGAGACCCTTGGTCACCACGCCGTGCTCGTCGCCGTGCTCGAAGAGCACCTGCATGCCCACGCAGATGCCCAGCACCGGACGGCCGGCGGCGACGCGCTCCGCGATCACCGGCCCGGCGCCGAGCGCCTCGATGCCCGCCATGCACGCCGCGAAGGCGCCCACGCCCGGCACCACCAGGCCGTCCGCCTCGGCGGCGGCGGTCAGGTCGTCGGTCACCGTCACGTCCGCGCCGGCCCGGGCCAGTGCCCGCTCCGCCGACCGCAGGTTGCCCGATCCGTAGTCCAGCACCACGACGTTGCTCACGCCGCCACCCCCGTCCGGCCGGCGATCCGCCCGCTCACGAGCCCTCCCCCGGCAGCAGCCAGAGCACGCCGCCGGCCGTGGCCAGCACGGCGAGCAGCGCGGTGACGACCACCGCGCCGCGCGGCGCGCCCTGCTTGTGCAGCGACCACGTGCCGCCCACGAGCACGCCGGCCAGGATCAGCAGCAACGTCGGCAGCACCTGGCCCATCAGCTCCGCCTTCCGTCCGCGACCGCGGGAGCCCGCCGCGCCGCGTTCCTCGCGCCCATCAGAGAGCACCCTTCGTGCTCGGGATCGCGCCCGCGGCACGCGGGTCGATCGCGGTGGCCTCGCGCAACGCGCGGGAGACGGCCTTGAACTGCGCCTCCACCACGTGGTGGGCGTCCGGGTGGCCGCCGGGACGGGCCGCCCGCAACACGTCCACGTGCAGCGTGATCCGGGCGGCCTGGCCGAAGGACTCCCAGATGTGCCGGGTCATGCTCGTCGGGTAGACCGGGCCGATGTACGGCGCGAGCGCCGGCTCGTCGTGCACGACGTACGGGCGGCCGGAGAGGTCGACCGCGGCCCGGACGAGGACCTCGTCCATCGGCACGGTGGCCGAGCCGTACCGCCGGATGCCGGCCTTGTCCCCCAGCGCCTGGTCGAACGCGGCGCCCAGGGCGAGCGCGGTGTCCTCCATCGTGTGGTGGGCGTCGATCTCCAGGTCGCCCACGGTGCGCACGGTCAGGTCGAAGCCGCCGTGCCGGGCGATCTGGTGCAGCATGTGGTCGTAGAAGCCGACGCCGGTGCCGATCTCGGCACGGCCCGTGCCGTCGAGGTCGATCTCGACGAGGACCTTCGTCTCCTTGGTGATCCGCTCCACCCGGGCGGTTCGGCTCATCGCTTACCTTTCGGTCGCCACTGCGGGGATCGCAAGCTCATTCCGCGCGCTCCCTCGGGAGCTTCGCCATCGCGGCGAGGAACGCGTCGGTCTCGGCGGGGGTGCCGGCGGTGACCCGCAGCCAGCCGGGCAGGCCGACGTCGCGGACCAGCACGCCCTGCTCCAGCAGGGTGCGCCACGCGGCGGCCTGGTCGCCCCCGACCTCGAACAGGGCGAAGTTGGCGTCGCTGTCGGCGACCCGGAACCCCCGGCCGCGCAGCTCCGCCACGATCCGGTCGCGCTGCTGCGAGATCGCGGCCACCGTGCCGAGCAGGGCGTCGCGGTGCGCCAGCGCCGCCCGGGCCGCGGCCTGGGTCAGCGCCGAGAGGTGGTACGGCAGCCGGACGAGCTGCACCGCCGCCACCACCGTCGGATCGGCGGCCAGGTAGCCCAGCCGGCCGCCGGCGAACCCGAACGCCTTGCTCATCGTCCGGGTGACCACCAGCCGCGGGTGCCCGGGCAGCACCGCCAGGGCGCTGACCGTGCCGGGGCGGGCGAACTCGGCGTACGCCTCGTCCACGACCACCATGCCGGGCGCGACGTCCAGCACGGCGGCGACCACGGCCGGGTCGAGCGCCGTGCCGGTGGGGTTGTTCGGCGAGCAGAGGAAGACCACGTCCGGGGCGTGCTCGCGGACCTGGTCGACCGCCTCCCCGGCGGTCAGCCCGAAGTCGACGCCGCGCCGGGCGGGCACCCACCGGGTGCCGGTGCCGAGCGCCAGCAGCGGGTGCATCGAGTACGCCGGGGTGAAGCCGAGCGCGGTGCGCCCCGGCCCGCCGAACGCCTGGAGCAGCTGCTGCTGGATCTCGTTGGAGCCGTTGGCCGCCCACACCTGCTCGGCGGTGAGGCCGTGGCCGAGGTAGCCCGCCAGGTCGGCGCGCAGCGCGACGGCGTCGCGGTCCGGGTAGCGGTTGAGGTCGCGCAGCTCCGCCGCGAGGGCCTTGCCGATGGCCTCGACGACCGGCTCGGGCACCGGGTGGGAGTTCTCGTTGGTGTTCAGCCGCACGGGCACGTCGAGCTGCGGCGCCCCGTACGGTGACAGCCCGCGCAGGTCGTCGCGGATCGGCAGGTCGTCGAGGGTGGTCATGCCGCCTCCTCGCCGCGCGAGGTGCCGGCCCGCGGGCCGAGGGTGCCGGCGCGCCCGCTCACGACGCGCTCCCGGGGAAACGCACGCTGACCGCCTGCCCGTGCGCCGGCAGGTCCTCCACGCCGGCGAGGGTGACCACGTGCGGGGCCACCTCGCGCAGCGCCTGCTCGGAGTATTCGACCAGGTGGATGCCGCGCAGGAAGGACTGCACCGACAGGCCCGAGGAGTGCCGGGCGCAGCCGCCGGTGGGCAGCACGTGGTTGGAGCCGGCGCAGTAGTCGCCCAGCGACACCGGCGACCAGGCGCCGACGAAGATCGCCCCGGCGTTGCGTACCCGCAGCGCCCACTCGCGGGCGTCCCGGGTCTGGATCTCCAGGTGCTCGGCCGCGTACGCGTCGACCACCCGCAGCCCGGCGTCGAGGTCGTCGACCAGGACGACGCCACTCTGCTCGCCGGTCAGCGCGGTGGTGACCCGCTCGGCGTGCTTGGTCGCCGGCACCTGCCGGGCCAGCTCCCGCTCGACCGCGTCGACGAGCTCGACCGACGGGGTGACCAGCACGCTGGCCGCGAGGGGGTCGTGCTCGGCCTGGCTGATCAGGTCGGCCGCGACGTGCGCCGGGTCGGCGGTGTCGTCGGCCAGGATGGCGATCTCGGTGGGACCGGCCTCGGCGTCGATGCCGACGACGCCGCGCAGCAGCCGCTTGGCGGCGGTCACCCAGATGTTGCCCGGGCCGGTGATCATGTCGACGGGGTCGCAGTGCGCGCCGCCGTCGGCGTCCACCGCCGCCCCGTACGCGAGCATCGCGACGGCCTGGGCGCCGCCGACGGCGTAGACCTCGTCGACGCCGAGCAGGGCGCAGGCGGCGAGCACCCGGGCGTCGGGCAGGCCACCGTTGTCCTTCTGCGGCGGGCTGACCACGACCAGCGAGCGGACGCCGGCCGCCTGGGCCGGCACCACGTTCATCACCACGGTCGACGGGTACATCGCCAGGCCGCCGGGGACGTAGAGGCCGACCCGGTCGACCGGCACCCAGCGCTCGGTCACCGTGCCGCCCGGCACCACCTGCGTGGTGTGGTCGGTGCGCCGCTGGTCGGCGTGCACCTTCCGGGCCCGCCCGATCGACTCCAGCAGCGCGGCGCGCACCGCGGGGTCGAGGGTCCCCTCCGCCTCGGTGATCGCCTCGGCGGGCACCCGCAGCACCTCGGGCGAGACCCCGTCGAACCGGACGCTCGCCTCCCGGATCGCCGGGTAACCATGCTCCCGGACCGCCTCCACGAGCGGGCGGATCCGCTCGACGGCCACGGAGACGTCGAGCTGGGCACGGGGCAGCAGGCGGCGCGGGTCACGGACACCGCCGCGCAGGTCGATCCGGTTCAACACCCTTGCGAGTCTAGGCGGCCCGCCCGGACGCCGGCCGCCACCGCCCGTACGCCGGGACGGTGAGCCGGGACACGCCGCCGCGCCGGGATCGGGCTACGCTCGACGCGTGACTGCGCGGCTGCCGGTGTTTCCGCTCGGGACGGTCCTCTTCCCCGGTCTGGTGCTGCCGTTGCACATATTCGAGGAGCGCTACCGCGCCCTGGTCCGGCACCTGGTCGGGCTCCCCGAGGGCGCGCCGCGCGAGTTCGGGGTGGTGGCCATCCAGGCGGGCTGGGAGGTCGCCCCGACCGCGCCCGACGGCCGGCCGCTGCCGGGCGGCGGCGACGTCACCCTGCACGAGGTCGGCTGCACCGCCGAGCTGCGCCAGGTCACCGAGCGTCCCGACGGCGGCTTCGACATCGTCACCGTCGGCCGGCGCAGGTTCCGCATCGCCGACGTCGACCGCGACGCGGCCCCCTACCTCACCGCGGCGGTGGAGTGGCTGCCCGAGCCCGGCGGGCCGGACGAGGTCGCCGACCTGCTCGCCGCCCGGGTCATCTCGGTGTTCCGGCAGTACCTGGGGCTGATCCGGGCCGACCAGGAGGAGCTGTCCGAGCAGTTGCCGGAGGACCCGACGGTGCTCTCGCACCTGGTGGCCGCGACGGCGGCGCTCACCGTGGCCGACCGGCAGCGGCTGCTCGCCATCGACGACACCGCCGCCCGGCTCCGGGCCGAGCTGCGGCTGCTCAACCGCGAGGCGGCGCTGCTTCGCCAGGTGCGGGCGGTTCCGGTGCCGCTGGCGGAGCTGGCGTCCCCGCCGACTCCCAACTGAGCCCGGCCGCGCCGGGCGCCGGCTCCGGGCGCAGCGACGGCCAGCGGGACCAGCCCGCCAGCAGGGTGTACGCCACGGCCGCGCCGAACGCGGGCAGCAGCAGGGTGCCGTGCGGTACCGGCAGCACGCCGAGCACCATGTCGATCCCGCCGGCGCGCAGGTCCGCGGGCTTGCCGAAGGCCCGGCCGTCCGGGGCGGTCTCCAGCAGCCGCTGGTATCCGGCCAGCCCGATGCGCCGGCCGACCTGCCAGGCGACCAGCGCCGCGCCGAACGCGCCGAGCACGGCGGTGAGCAGGCCGACGGGCCCCCGCACGCGGCGCAGCAGGAACCACAGCGCGAGCGCGGCGAGCACCCCGAAGCCCAGCCCGAGCAGGCTGAACCAGCCGTCGGCGGCGACCGGCTGCTCCGGCTGCGGCTCGGCGTAGATCGCGCCGTCGGGGACCTTGAGCACGGGGGTGTCCGGGGCGAGCGCGGCCCAGAGCAGCCCGAGCGGCACCCCCAGCACGGTCAGCGCGAGCACCCCGCCCGCCGCCAGCCGCGCCACCCAGCCGCGGGGCAGCTCCGGCTCGGCCGGCGGGACCGGGTAACCGACCCCGTAGGCCGGGCCAGGGCGGTCGTGCGGGACCCCACCGGGCTCGCCGTACGGGCTGACGGCGCCGGCCTGCCACGGCACGCCGGGGCCGGCCTCGGGGGTGGCGTAGGAGCCGGCCTCGGGGGTGGCGTACCGGCCGGCGGGTGCTGCGCTCGGGGACGGCGCGACGGGCTCCGCCGGGGCCGCCGGCGCGGGGGCACCCGGCTCGTCGGGTCGGCGGCCGGTCCGGTCGGGTTCGGGGGTGTCCGCGCTCACCCGGTGATCCTCTCAGGCCGGGCGGCGGCGCGGGTGGCCGGTGGCGGCACACCCGCTCACCGGGCGAACGGCTCCAGCATCACCGCGGCGGCCTTCAGCCACGCCTGTCGGGTCTCCGGCTGGAGCTGGTGGTACTCGATCGAGGAGCCCGTCTCCAGCGCCGGGTCGTACGGCACCACGGCGACGGCGCGGGTGCGGGTGGCGAAGTGCCGCTCCAGGTCGTCCTGCAACGGCGAGCGGCCCGGCGTGGGGCAGGAGATCAGGGTGACCGCGTTGTCGGCCAGCTCACCCATGCCCACCTCGTGCAGCAGGTCCAGCATCCAGTCGGCGCTGAACGCGGCGTCCTCGCGCGGCACCGTGGTCACCACGAGCTGGTCGGCCGCCTGCATGACCGTGCGCCAGTTGGCGCTCTCCACGTTGTTGCCGGTGTCCACGCAGACCACGTCGTGGGTGCGGCGCAGCAGCTCCAGCACCCGCCGGACGGTGAACTGGTCGAGCCGCTGGGCGAACCGGGGGCTCTCCTCGCCGGCCAGCACGTCGTACGAGCCGTCGGAGGCGTGCCGCAGGTAGTCGTCCAGGTGCTCCAGCAGCTCCGGCCCCTCCTTGATCTCGATGTGCGCGAGATCGCTGACGAGGTGCCGGATGGTGCGGGCGTGCCGGGCGCTGCCGGCGCGCAGCCCGAGGGTGCCACGCAGCTCGTTGTCGTCCCAGGCCAGCACGCCCCGCCCGCGCACGCTGCCGACGGTCGCCGCGGCCAGCACGGTGGCGGTGGTCTTGTGCACGCCGCCCTTGGGATTGGCGAACGCGAGCACCCGAGGGGTGCCCAGGTCGCGGCGGAGCACGCCGGCGGCGCGCTCCTGCTCGCTCTCCGCGCTCCGCGGGCGCCACTCGACCCGGGCCGGGTAGCCCGGCTCGGCGACCACGGGCGGGGCGGGCGGCGCCGTCGGGGGCGGCGGCTGGTAGGAGGTCTCGGGACGGTAGCCGCCGTCTAGCAGGGGGGCGTACCGGGACTCGACCGGTGGCGGCTCGTGCCGGTAGCCGTTGTCCAGCAGCGCGTAGCGCGACTCGACCGGCTCGTGCCCGCGCCGCTGCGTCGGCACGACCTGGGAGGGCCCGGCCTGGTGGGCCGGCGCGTGGTGGTCCGGCTCGGCCGGATAGCCCGGGTCGGCCCGGTAGGCGGGTTCGGACCGGTAGGCCGGCTCGGCGGGGTCGGCGCGGTAGGCCGGCTCGGCGGGGTCGGCGCGGTAGACCGGCTCGGCGGGGTCGGCGCGGTAGACCGGCTCGGCAGGGTCGGCGCGGTAGGCCGGCTCGACCCGGTAGGTGGCCTCGGCCCGGTAGCCCGGGTCGACCGGGCGGCCGTACTCCGCGCCGTAACTCGGCGGGCCGGGCTCCGGGGGGTATCCCCCGGGATCGGCGGCGTATCCACGGGGCTCCGCGGCGTACGGCGGCTCGGGGGCCCGGCCGATGGCCGGCACCCGCGCGGCGTAGCCGTTGCCCGACGAACGACGGGGCAGCGGCTCGGGCGGGGCCGGCGGCGGCGGGGCGTGCCGGTCGGCCTCGGCCGGCTCGGCGGGGCGGCCGCCGTGCCGGGCACGGTCGAGCAGCGCCCGCCACCGCGGTGCCGGTTCGGCCGGCCGTGCCCAGCCGGTCTCGCTGCCCTCCACGGCTCGCCCTCCCAGCGCCATCGACGTCCGCCTGACAGGCTACGAACGAAACCCTATTCGGACCACACCCGTCCGCGCACCTCCGGTCCTGCCCACCGTCACCCGGCGGGCGCCCCGGTACCGCCGGCGGTGGCGTCTGCCGAGGTCGGCGGGGTTTGCGACGGGACTCGCCCAGGTGCCGGGCGGACGGGAGCGGGTGACGAATCCGTCACCTGGGGTGCGGGTTCCGACGTTTCGCCCACCGTCGGGGCCGGCGTCGCGGCGCCCGGCGTGCCGTGGTCCGGGCCCCCGGCCGTCGGTTCCGGGGCGAGACCGGCGTCGGCGGGCGGGTGCGCGACCTCCCGCTGCTCGGGCAGTGGCGGCGTGAAGACGGTCCGGTCGAGCCGGCTGACCTCGGGTGCCGGGTCGACCGCCCGCACCTCGGGCCGGGCGGCCACGCCGCGCAGCGCCACCGGCTCGGCGCGGACCACCGCGGCGTAGAGGCAGGCGCAGCCGGTGCGGTACGCGGCCGCCTCCGCCGCCGCCACCTCGGCGCCGCTGTCGTACACCCGCCGCAGCTCGCGGTCGGCCTGCCCGCCGCCGGCCAGCGCGGCGGCCCGGGCGCGGTAGTCGGCGGCCTCCCCGTCCTTGCGGGCGGCGAGCTCGGCCATCCCGGCGACGACGTCGTCGGGGACCCGCTGCGCCGGAATGCGGACGATCTCGGTCTGCCGGTCGGCGAGCGGCACCCGCCCGAACACGGCGGCGAGCGGCACGTCGCCGAAGACCGCCGCCGCCCGCTGCGGGGTCAGGTAGGACGAGAGGGACACCAGGGCGTACGTCCCGTCGCCGGCCGGGGCGGCGGGCCGCAGCGCGGCCAGGTCGACGGCGGCGGCGCGCACGTAGCCGGGGATCGAGTCGCCGTCGGCGACCCCGACCCGGGTCACCTCGCCGACCGTCCGGTCGCCGGTCGGCCGGTCGTCGGCGGCCCAGCCGGCGGCGAGCAGCACGGCGGCGCAGGAGAGCAGCGCGGCCGTGGTGAGCACCCGCGGCCGGCTGGGGCCGTCGCCGAGCCGGGTCACGGTGCCGGCCAGCCGGGGCGGCAGTCGCTCGTCCCACCGCCGCAGCAGGTCACCGGCGCGCACGGGTGCGGCCCTCCTCGTCGAATCGTCTTGCCGGGACGACGCTCAGTCGCGGAGGATCTCGAGCGCCCGGCCCAGGTCGTCAGGGTAGTCGCTGACGAAGCGCACCTCGTCCCCCGTCCGGGGGTGCAGGAAGCTCAACGAGCGGGCGTGCAGCCACTGTCTGGTCAGGCCCAGGCGGGCGGAGAGGGTGGGGTCCGCCCCGTACGTCAGGTCGCCGACGCACGGGTGCCGCAGCGTGGAGAAGTGCACCCGGATCTGGTGGGTGCGGCCGGTCTCCAGCCGGACGTCGACCAGGCTCGCCGCCGGGAACGCCTCCACCGTGTCGTAGTGGGTGATGCTCGGCTTGCCACCGGAGACCACCGCCCAGCGGTAGTCGTGGGTCGGGTGCCGGTCGATCGGGGCGTCGATGGTGCCGCGCAGCGGATCTAGGTGCCCCTGCACCACGGCGTGGTAGCGCTTCTCCACCTCGCGGTACTTGAACGCCCGCTTCAGCGAGGTGTACGCCTGCTCGCTCTTGGCCACCACCATGATGCCGGTGGTGCCCACGTCGAGCCGGTGCACCACGCCCTGCCGCTCGGCGGCGCCGCTGGTGGAGATGCGGTGCCCGACGGCGGCCAGCGCGCCGATCACGGTGGGGCCGGTCCAGCCGGGGCTCGGGTGGGCGGCGACCCCGACCGGCTTGTCCACCACCACGATGTCGTCGTCGGCGTACACCACCCGCAGCCCGGGCACCGCCTGCGGCACCACCGCGGGCGGGGCGGCCGGCGCGGGCAGGGTCACCTCCAGCCAGGAACCCGCCTTGACCTTGTAGGAGTTGGCCCGGGCGACCCCGTCGACCAGCGCGTCGCCGGCGTCGACCAGAGCCGCGGCGGCGGTGCGGGAGAGCCCGAACAGCCGCGACACGGCCTGGTCGAGCCGGGTGCCGTCGAGGCCGTCGGGCACGGGCAGGGAGCGGTGGTCGCCGGCGGCGAAGGCGGAGGTCATGCCCGCCCCCGCTGCCCCGCGCCGGCCTGCGCCGCCGACTTCGCCGCCTCGTCCCTGCCGATCCGGCTGCCGTCGCGCTGGCGGCCCGTCAGCTCGAGCGCGACGGCGAGCACCACGCCGCACACCAGGGCGCTGTCGGCCAGGTTGAACACCGGCCAGACCCGCCCGTACGGGTCGAAGAGGCTGACCATGTCCACCACGTGCCCGACGAACCAGCCCGGGGCGCGGAAGATCCGGTCGGTGAGGTTGCCCAGCGCCCCGCCCAGCACCAGCCCCAACGAGACCGCCCACGGCAGCGAGCGCAGCCGCAGGGCCATCCAGAGGATCCAGCCGACCACGCCGATGGTGATCAGCGGGAAGACCCAGGTGTGGTCGGCGCCGATGCTCCAGGCCGCGCCGCTGTTGCGGGTGAGGCTGAGGTAGACCGCGCCGCCGAGCAGCTCGACCGGTTCCCGGTCCTCCAGGGCGGCCAGGGCGAGGTGCTTGGTGACCAGGTCGGCCGCCAGGGCGGTCAGCGCGACCCCGAGCAGGATGGTGACGGCCCGGCGGCGCGGTGTGCCGCCTCCCGGCTCAGCGTCGCCGGACCCGGCGGACGGTGCTTCGGACATCTGCTCCCCATCGACGCTCGCGGCGGCGCTGGCGCGTCGCCTCCCATGGCCGCCGGGGAGTGGGCCTCAGCGCCGCTCCTCCAGCTGCTTGCACGTCACGCAGAGGGTGGCCGACGGGAAGGCGGCGAGCCGCTCCACCGGAATCGGGTTGCCGCACCGCGCGCACCAACCGTATCCACCCTCGTCGAGCCGCTCCAACGCCCGCTCGACCTGCGTGATCCGTTCCAGGATGTTGTTGGCGAGGGAGATCTCCTGCTCCCGCTCGAACGTCTTGGTCCCGGTGTCGGCCTGGTCGTCCCCGGCCGAGTCGGTCAGCCGGTCGCGCTGCAGCTCGGTGATCTCGCTCAGCGTCTGATCGTACTCGGCGCGCAACTCGTCGCGCCGCGCCGCCAGGGCCGCCCGGATCTTCTCGGTCTCCGCCGCGCTGCGGGTGGCCTTCGCCACCGGCTTGCGGCCGGCGGTCCTGGTCTCGGCTGGCTTCGCCATCGTCGCTCCCTCGGCCGCGGAGCCGCGGGGTCCGCGGCGCCTGGACAGGGGCCGCCGGCATCGGCGGCACCCCAGGTACGAAAGGGGCGCGCGGCGACGTGGCCGCGCACTCCGGAGATTCGCAAGAATACGGAACGTACAGGCGTCCGACAACGTGCCGCACCGACGCACCGCCGCTCGGCCCCGAGTTATGACTTACCGGGACAAAGGGAACGCTAGCAGATCAAGCGGTGCGATCCTCGCCGTACTCGCCAAACCAGCGGGCCAGCCGGCCGCGCCGGCTCACCGCCCGCAGCCGCCGCTCCGCCTCGTCGCGCACCCCGGCGGTCGCCACGATCAGGAAACTGTCGCCGGTCTTCAGCCGGAAGTCCGGGCCGGGCACGACGCCCACCCCGTCCCGCAGCACCAGCGTCACCGACGCCCCCAGCGGCAGCCGCAGCTCGTCGACGTGCACCCCGGCCAGCCGCGAACCGGGCGGCACCTCGACCTGGAGCAGGTCGGCGCGCATCCGCTCCAGCGGGGCGGTCTCCACCCGGATCTCCGCCGCCTCGGCCGGGGCGGTGACCCGCAGCCAGCGGGCCACCGGGTCGAGGGTGCCCGCCTGCAACAGCGTGAAGATCACCACAAGGACGAAGACCGAGTCGAAGAGGCGGTCGGCACCGGGCACCCGCTCCGACAGCGGGATGGTGGCGAGCACGATCGGCACCGCCCCGCGCAGCCCCGCCCAGGACAGGAACGCCTGCTCGCGCAGGCCGAACCGGAACGGCAGCGCGGAGGCCGCCACCGACAGCGGCCGGGCCAGCAGCACCAGCGCCAGCCCGGCGACCACCGCCGGCAGCACCGCCGAGCCCAGCCGGCTCGGCGTGACGAGCAATCCGAGCAGCACGAACAGCCCGATCTGCGCCAGCCAGGCCAGCCCGTCGGCGAAGCCCAGGATCGCCTGCCGGTGCGGCAGCCGGGCGTTGCCGAGGATCACCCCCGCCACGTAGACGGCGAGGAAACCCGAGGCGTGCAGCACCGCGCCCGCGGCGTAGGCGAGCACGGTCAGCCCGACCGCCGCGATCGGGTAGAGCCCCGCCGACGGCAGGGCGGCGTGCCGCAGCGCCCACCGCCCGCCGACGCCGGCCGCGAACCCGACGGCCGCGCCGACGCCCAGCTCGTAGCTGACCAGGGCGGTCTCGTACCACCACGGGTGGGTGACCCCCTCCCGGGACAGCAGCACCACCAGCAGCACGACCGGGGCGTCGTTCATCCCCGACTCGGCCTCCAGGGTGGCCACCAGGCGGGGCGGCAGGCGCAGCCGGCGCAGCGTGGCGAAGACCGCCGCGGCGTCGGTGGAGGAGAGCACCGCGCCGTAGAGCAGGGCCAGCCGCCAGTCCAGCCCGAGCAGCAGGTGCACGGCGAGGCCGACGACCAGGATGCTGACCACCACGCCGACCGTGGAGAGCAGGGCGGCGAGCCCGAGCACCGGGCGCAGCGTGCTCCACCGGGCGGTCAGCCCGCCCTCGGCGATGATCACGATGAGCGCGCAGAAGCCGAGGGTGCGGGTCAGCTCGGCGTCGTCGAAGCGGATGCCCAGCCCGGCCTCGCCGATCGCCACCCCGAGCGCCAGGTAGACCAAGAGGCTCGGCACGCCGAGCCGCGTGGAGAGCCGCACCGCCCCGACCGCCACCAGCAGTACCGCCGCGCCGAGCAGTAGCGCGAGATCGAGCCCCGGCGTCACGGCCGCCTGGCCCGGGCGTGCGTCACCCGGCGGCCCCGTCGCGCAGCCGGCGCAGCGCCTCGGTCAGCTCCGGGGCGGAACCGTCTACCGCGAAGAGCTTGTCGCGGCTGGCCGCGCCGGCCCGCAGCGACACCGCGGCGGGTCGTACGCCCAACGCTCCGGCCAACGCCCGCCGGGCCGCCTCGGTGGCCCGGCCGTCGACGGCCGGCGCGTTCACCGCGACGACCAGGGCGGGCCCGTGCGGGCCGTCGAAGCAGCCCCCGACGCGGGCGCGGGCGGAGCCGGGCTTCACCCGCACCGCCACGGTCAGCGAGTCGTCCATCGGGACCGGCCGCTCAGATCCGGCCGGCGTCGGCGAGCAGGGCGGTGTCGGGCGCGCAGTGGGCGCACGGAGTGAAGCCCAGCTCGACGGCCTCGGCGACCGGCAGCGGCTCGTGCTCGCGGCCCACGAGGTGGGCGCAGTCGGCGAGGTGGTAGCGGGGGCGCCCGTCCACCACCCACACCTCCGCGTCGAGGCGGGCCACCCGGGCGGCCTCGGCCGGCGTGACGTCCTGCGCGGCCGGTTCGTCTTCGCCCGGCACCCCGACCATCCCGGGCCCGGCGGTTCGGGCTCCGACGTCGGCCACCGGCGGCTCGGGTGGTTGCCGCCACCCGGGACCGCCGGCGTCGACAGTCGGAGGAACGTGCTGAACGGGGATCTCCGGCTCCACCGGCGACCCGTACGCGAAGGCCGGGTCGGCCGGTCGGGCCGCCGTGCGCGACGGCCGCCGTGGCTGCTCCGCCGCCACCCGGTCGGCGGCCGCCTGGCGGGCGCCCACGACCAACGCGACGGCGGCCAGCAGGCTGGCCGCGATGGACACGACGAGAAGAACGCTGGAGCCGCCGGCAAGGCCGGCCACCAACAGCACCACCGCGACGAGGATGAGCAGGAGACTCGCGACTATCACGGCTCACCCCCGCCGCGTCGAACCGATGAGGGGAGGTCGGCGGCCGTCACGGTGCGGACGGCCGCCGACCGGTGATCAGCGACCGGATTCGAGGGCGCCGGAGCGACCGCTGCCGTAGGAGCCGGCGAGACCGGCGGTGGCGAGGCCGTTGCCGCCGGTTGCCCGGCTGCCCTCGCCGCGGGTGATCTCCGCCTCCAGGCCCTGGCCGCGGCCGTCGAGGTCGCGCAGCTGGCTCTCCAGGTAGGCCTTGAGGCGGGTGCGGTACTCGCGCTCGAACTGCTTGAGCTCCTCGATGTGCTTCTGCAGCGCGGTGCGCTTGGCGTCGAGGCCGCCCATGGCCTCCTGGTGCCGCTGGCGCGCGTCACGCTCGAGGGCGTCGGCCTTGGCACGGGCCTCGCGGGTGACCTCCTCGGCCTTGGAACGGGCCTCGGAGAGCAGCTGGTCGGCCTCGCGACGGGCGTCGGAGACGTGGTCGTCGGCGGTCCGCTGGGCCATCATCAGCACCCGCAGCGCCTGCTGCTCGCCGTCACCGGCGACCGCCGGCCCACCGGCCGAACGGACCTGCTCCAGCTCCGCCTGCATCGCCCGGGCGGCCTGCTCGGCCGCCGCCTTGTCGCGCTGCACCCGGTCGAGCTGGGCCTTGACGTCGTTGAGCTCCGCCGCGAGACGGGCGTCGCCGCCGGGGCCGGCGGGGGCGCCACCACGGCCGCCGCGCTCCACCTGGGCGCGCAGCTCGTTGTTCTCCTCGATGAGACGGGCAAGCTCGCGCTCGACCTCGTCCAGGAAGGCGTCGACCTCCTCCTCGTCATACCCCCGCTTGCCGATCGGCGGCTTTTTGAAGGCGACGTTGTGGACGTCGGCCGGGGTCAGCGGCATCGAAACTCCTCGGGTCAGTTGCGGCCGCGAAAGCGCGTCGGTCATCAGACAAGGCTCATGATCGACCGCCTCAACACGAACTCCATCAGCACGAACAGGATAACCAGGAGCACAAGTGAGGCCAGGTCGATGCTCACGGTACCAATTCGCAACGGAGGGATCACACGCCTCAACGCGTTGAGGGGGGGATCAGTGACGCTCCACACGATTTCCAGCCCCACCGATGCACCGCGCCCCGGCTGCCAGCGTCGGCCGTACTGCAGGACGGCGCTCAGGACGAAGCGGGCGAGCAGGGTGATGAGGAAGACATAGAGCACCAGATACAGCACTTGCAGCACGATCGACAACACGACAGGCGACGTCCCTCGGGTCGGGCGGGGCTAGCTCAGGCTGAAGAAGCCGCCCTCGGCGATCTTGGCCTTGTCCTCCGCGGTGACCTGGACGTTGGCCGGTGAGAGCAGGAACACCCGATTGGTCACGCGCTCGATCGTACCGCGCAGGCCGAACGCGAGGCCGGCGGCGAAGTCGACAAGTCGACGCGCGTCCGCCTCGTCCATCTCGGTGAGGTTGATGATCACCGGGACGCCGTCGCGGAAGTGCTCGCCGATGGTGCGCGCCTCGCGGTAGGTGGTCGGGTGCAGCGTGGTGATCTGGTAACGCTGTTCCTCCTCGGCGACCACCGCCCGCTCCCGCGGCTGCGTCTGCGGCGCCAGGGCCAGGTTGTCGCGGGTGTGGTAGGTCAGCGCCCCGGAGGTCTCGCCGGCGGTCGGCCGGGTGATGGAGCGGACGCTGGACCGCTCCGCCCGCTCCGCGCGGTCGGCGTCGGCCCGCTCGGCCTCCGCCGCGCGGGAGGCGGCCCGCTCGGAGAGCCGACCACGGTCGCCGAGCCGGGACCGGGGCGCCGGCGGCTCCTCGGAGTCGTCCTCGTCGTCGTCCGCGAACTCCTCCGAGTACCGGCTCTGCCGGTAACGCGAATCGCGGTAGCCACCCTTGTCGTAGCCACCGTCGTCGTAGGCCCGCTCGTCGTCCTCTTCGACCAGACCGAGCCAGACCCCCGCCTTGCGCAGTGCACCCATCCCGCGCCCTTCCCGTCCGCCGTGCGGCACGCGCCCCCGTGCCGTGTCGCTTGTCGCGAGTGGACCACTTCTGCCCACCGGACCGGTACGGCAATCCCCTGGCGCGCGATTCGCGTCGCGCGCCACGACCCCCGACAACGGGATGCCGCACCTACCAAACAACACAGATGTAATTTGCTTCTCTCGCGGTCAGGCTACCGCAGCGTGGGACGCATTCCGAGCAACGCGCTGCCCACGCGGACATGTGTCGCGCCGTACCGGATGGCGATCTCGAGGTCGCCGCTCATGCCGGCGGAGAGCGCGACGGCTCCCGGGTGGACCGTCCGGAACCCGGCGGCCACCTCGGCCAGCCGGGCGAACGCCCGCTCCGGCTCCCAGCCCAACGGCGCCACCGCCATCAGGCCGACCAGCCGCAGGGCGTCCGCGCCGGCGACCACCTCGGCCACCGGGTCGAGCCCGGCGTCCGGGTCGGCCGAGCCCGGCAGCGCTCCGCCCCGGGCCGCGTCGCCGTCGATACTGACCTGGACCAGCACGTCCAGCGGCCGCTCCCGCGCGGCGGCCGACGCCGTGTCCAGCGCCCGCGCCAGCCGTACGCTGTCGACGGAGTGGACCACGTCGGCGTAGCGGACCACCGACCGGGCCTTGTTGCGCTGCAACTGCCCGATGAAGTGCCACCGGGGCGTCGCCCCGGCCGCGGCCACCTCGGCCGCCTTGGGCGCCGCCTCCTGGTCGCGGTTCTCCCCCACGTCGGTCACGCCGAGCCCGGCCAGGGCCACCACGTCCCCGGCCGGATAGGTCTTGGTCACCGCGACCATGGTGACCTCGGAGGTGTCCCGTCCGGCGTCGGCGCACGCCTGCGCGATCCGGGACCGTACGCGGGCCAGGCCGGCCGCGAGTTCGGCACGCCGGTCGGGGCGTACCGTGGCTGGGCTGTCGGTCATCGGCGGGGCTCAGGAACCGTTCTTGAGGAAGTCGGGCACGTCGACGTCGTCGAAGAGCACCCGGCGGGGCGACTGCTGCGGGGCCGGCATGGTGGCCGGCGGCGCGACCGGCGGGTTGGGCTGCGCCGGCTGGTTCTGGTTGGTCTTGCGGGCCGCCGGCTCGGCCGCCTTGTACGCCGGCGCGCCGCCGTCGAAGCCCGCCGCGATGACGGTGACCCGCACCTCGTCGCCGAGGGCGTCGTCGATGACCGCGCCGAAGATGATGTTGGCGTCCGGGTGGGCCGCGTCGGTGACGAGCTGGGCCGCGTCGTTGATCTCGAACAGGCCCAGGTCCGACCCGCCGGCGATGGAGAGCAGCACGCCGCGCGCGCCGTCCATGCTCTGCTCCAGCAGCGGGCTGGAGATGGCCGCCTCGGCCGCCTCGACGGCCCGGTTCTCGCCCCGGGCGCTGCCGATGCCCATC
This sequence comes from Micromonospora sp. NPDC047670, assembly GCF_043204915.1. Taxonomy (NCBI): domain Bacteria; kingdom Bacillati; phylum Actinomycetota; class Actinomycetes; order Micromonosporales; family Micromonosporaceae; genus Micromonospora; species Micromonospora sp. NPDC047670. Next base: position 356,190 of record NZ_JBIDDA010000002.1, on the reverse strand, counting down.
AGCGCGCTGCCCGCCCCGCTCATGACGCTCTTGACGTCGGCGAAGTCCAGGTTGATCAGACCCGGCGTGGTGATCAGGTCGGTGATGCCCTGGACACCGGAGAGGAGCACCTGGTCGGCGGTGCGGAACGCGTCCATCATGCTGATGTTGCGGTCGCCCAGCGCCAGCAGCCGGTCGTTGGGGATGACGATCAGCGTGTCGCACTGGTTGCGCAGCTCGTCTATCCCGGACTCGGCCTGCACCTGACGGCGCTTGCCCTCGAAGGAGAACGGTCGGGTCACCACGCCGATGGTCAGCGCGCCGAGCTTGCGCGCGATGTTCGCCACCACGGGCGCGCCGCCGGTGCCGGTGCCGCCGCCCTCGCCGCAGGTCACGAAGACCATGTCGGCGCCCTTGAGCACCTCCTCGATCTCGTCGCGGTGGTCCTCGGCGGCGTTCTTGCCGACGTCGGGGTTGGCGCCCGCGCCGAGCCCGCGGGTCAGCTCGCGGCCGACGTCGAGCTTGACGTCGGCGTCGCTCATCAGCAGCGCCTGCGCGTCGGTGTTGATCGCGATGAACTCGACGCCCTTGAGCCCAACCTCGATCATCCGGTTGACGGCGTTGACGCCGCCGCCACCGATGCCGACGACCTTGATGACCGCCAGGTAGTTGTGCGGAGGTGTCATCCTCGGTCCTTTCCCTTCGAGATTGGCATGGGCCGACCGGGTACGGCTTGGCCAGACCAGCGGCCGACGACAGCTGTCACCAGCGAGGATCAGGATCAAACCCTCACCCTCTACTAGAGGCTTACAGTTATGTCAACCACTGATCCCCTTCGGGGCAACGTAAGCGCCCCCACGCCGTAGGCCAAGGACCCGCCCGGCGTGTCGCCCGCGGAGCGGGACGGGTCACGTCGCGCGGGTGGGACCAGGTCACCGATCACCGCAGGGTCACGACGTCCGGCGCGCTCACGTCGATGGTGTCGGCCTCGCGGTCGAGCAGGGCGCTGGCGACCCGCGCCTTGTCCGCGCCCCGGGTCGCGTCGCCCCAGACCACCACCCGGTCGTCGCGCAGCCGGAGCTTGATCCGGGCCAGCCCCTCGACGGTCACGTCCACCAGCTCGGCGCGCAACTGCGGGGTGAGCACGGCGAGGACCTCCAGGGCGGCCCGCGTCGCCCCGTCGTCCGGCCCCGGCTCGGCGAGCCGGACCACCGGCAGGCCGTCCGGCTGCCGGGGCAGGGTCCGGAACACCACGCCCGCCCGGTCGATCACCACGAACTGCTCCCCGCGCGGCACCGCCGCCACGCCGGTGCGCTCGGTCACCCGGACCACCAGCGCGTCCGGCCAGTCCCGGGTCACCACCGCCCGCTCCACCGCCGGCAGCCCGCCGACCCGCCGCGCCGTGGCGGCCAGGTCCACCCGGGCCAGCGGGGCGCCGTCGGGCACCGCGGCCGCGTCGCGCACCTGTACCGCGCTGACCAGCTCGGCACCCTCGACCCGGACCTCGCGCACCCCGAACAGGCCGGTGCCGAGCAGCGTCCAGGCGACCAGCCCGGCCAGGCCGAGCACGCCCGCGGCGACCGCCCACGGCAGCGCGGCGCGCATCCGACGCTGCCGGGCCCGGGCCATGAACCGCCGGGTCGAGGCGGGGACGGCGTCGCTGCCGGCCCGGACGAGCTGCCATCGGCGCACCGGTCCACGCCGGCCGGCCCCGTCCGCGCCGGTGGTGCGCCCGCGCGCCGGACCGGGGCTCATCCGGCCGCGGGCGCCGCGCCGTCCGGAACCGCGCCGCCGACGGTCCCGACGCCGGGAACGGTGCCGCCGATGGTGGTCGCCCCGCCGGCCTCACCGCCGGGCGTCGTGCCCGCCGGCGCCGCCGGATCGGCGGTACGCGCCGACAGCGCGTCCAGCAGCTGGTCCCCCATCAGGGAGATCGGCGGGGCGCCCATGGTCACCACGACGTCACCGGGCCGGGCCCGCCGGGCGACCTCGGCCGGCGCGGCCTCCCACGAGTCCACGAAGACCTTGCGCTCCGCCGGCAGCGGCACCGCCTCGACGAGCGCCGCCGAGCCCTCGCCGGGCTGGCGCAGCTCACCCGGGCCGAAGACCTCCAGCAGCACCAGCTCGTCGGCGATGCCCAGCGCCTCGGCGATCTCCGCCTGCAGGTCGCGGGTGCGGTAGAGCCGGTAGGGCTGGAACACCACGATCAGCCGGCCGTCGCCGGCCACCTCGCGCAGCGTCTGCAACGCCAGCGTCATCGAGGTCGGGTGGTAGGCGTACTCGTCGTAGACGAGCACGTCGTCCGCGACACCCTTGCGCTCGAAGCGCCGCCGCACGCCGGGAAACGCCGCGAGCGCGGCCTCGGCCGCCTCCAGCGGCAGCTCCAGCAGGTACGCGGCGAGCACCGCCGAGGCGCTGTTGAGCCCCATGTGCCGCCCCGGCACGGGGAGGCGGAACTCGCCCAGCGACCGGCCGTCGATGCTCGCCAGGTAGCGGACCCCGCGGGCCGAGGACGCGATCTCGGTCAGCCGCAGGTCGGCGTCGGCGGCCTCGCCGTACGTGTGCACGCGCCGGCCCTCCGCGCGCAGCGTCTCGGCCAGCCGCCGACCGCCGGCGTCGTCGGCGCAGGTGATGATGAAGCCGTCCGGGTCGGTGAGCCGGGCGAACTCGGCGAAGGCCGCCTCCAGGTTGGCGAGGTCGCCGTAGGTGTTGAGGTGGTCGGCCTCGACGTTGGTGATGATCGAGACGTACGGGCGGTAGATGAGGAAGGAGCGGTCGCTCTCGTCCGCCTCGACCACGAAGTACTCGCCCGTGCCGTGGTGGGCGCCCGAGCCGACCTCGGAGATCTCCCCGCCGATCACGAAGGACGGGTCCTGCCCGGCCTGCTGGAGCACCATGGTGACCATCGAGGTGGTGGTGGTCTTGCCGTGGGTGCCGGCGACCGCGACCGTCCGGCGGCCCGTCATCGCCGCGGCCAGGGCCTCCGAGCGGTGCAGCACGCGCAGGCCGCGCCGGCGCGCCTCCACCATCTCCAGGTGGTCCTGCGGGATCGCCGAGGAGTAGACGACCGTGTCGACGCCGTCGAGGTTGGACGCGTCGTGGCTCATGTGGATCGTGCCGCCGAGGGCGCGCATGCCGGCCAGGGAGGGCCACTCCCGCAGCTCGCTGCCGGAGACCCGGAGGCCCCGGGTCAGGAAGAGCCGGGCCAGCCCGCTCATGCCGACCCCGCCGACGCCGATCAGGTGGATCGTGCCCAGGTCCTCCGCGGTGAGCGTGCCTGCCGGGGTGAACTGTGCGGTGTTCATGCCGAGTACCTTCCCGTCGCGGTGCGCCCACTCATCGGGCCACCGCCTCGTAGACGAAGTTGAGCAGGGCCTCGTCGCCGTCGCGGCGCCCGTACGCGGCCGCGGCGGCGCCCATCGCGGCGAGCCGGTGCGGGTCGCGGATCAGCGGGATGACGGTCCGCTCGACCCAGTCGGGGGTCAGCTCGGCGTCGTCGACGAGCAGCCCGCCGCCGGCCTCCACCACGGGCAGCGCGTTGCGCTTCTGCTCCTGGTTGCTGTGCGGGTAGGGCACGTAGATGGTGGGCAGCCCGATCGCGGCCACCTCGGCGCAGGTCATCGCCCCGCCGCGGCCCAGCATCAGGTCGGCGGCGGCGTAGCCGGCCTCCATCTCGGACAGGTACGGCAGCGTCACGTACGGGACCGGCAGGTCGGTGGGGACCGGCACCGGCTCGTTGCGGGCGCCGATGACGTGCAGCACCTGCACCCCGTTGCGGGCGAGTTCCTTCGCCGCCCCGGCCACCGCCAGGTTGATCGAGCGGGCGCCCTGCGAGCCCCCGGCGACGAAGAGCACCGGCAGGTCGGGGCGGAGCCCGAAGTGGGCCCGCGCCGCGTTGCGCATGGCGACCCGGTCCAGCCCGGCGATGCCCCGGCGCAGCGGCACGCCGACCACCCGGGCGTCGCGCAGCGCCTCCGCCTGGGCCGGCTGGTGCGGGAAGCCGACCGCCACGTGCCGGGTGAACTTCATCCCGAGTCGGTTGGCCACGCCCGGCGGCACGTTCACCTCGTGGATCACGATCGGCAGCTCGCGCCGCCAGGCGGCCAGGTAGGCCGGCACCGAGACGTACCCGCCGAAGCCCACGACCACGTCGGCGCGCACCTCGTCGATCACCTTGCCCGCGGCGCGGGCCGCGGTCCACATCCGGCCCGGGGTCTTGACCAGGTTCATGTTGACCGACCGGGGCAGCTGGTAGGCCGGGATCTGCCGCAGGTCGTAGCCCTGCGGCGGGATCAGCTCGTTCTCCAGGCCCTTCGGTGTGCCCAGGCAGGTGATCCGGACGCCGGGGTCGTGTCGGCGCAGGCAGTCGGCGAAGGCGAGCAGCGGGTAGATGTGCCCCCCGGTGCCACCTCCCGCGAGCACCACCGAACGCAGCGGACCCATCAACGTCTCCTCTCGTCCGCCGACCCGCGGCGGGTCCGGGCGAGCCGGACCCCGCGCGGTGCGGCCTGGTCGTCGGGCCGCCGCTCCCGCGCCCGGGGCACGGACCCACGGGCAGCCGGGGGCGACGCCGGGCGGCGACGCCGCCCGGGAAGCGGCGGCAACGGGGCCCAGAGTAGTCGGACCCATCGGGCCGGCGGACGGGCATGCAGCGCTCTGGCGGCGTCGGGTTCCGCGCGGGCGAACGAGGCCAGCATCCCGATCGCGGCGAGCGTGACGACCAGGGCGCTGCCGCCGTCGGAGATGAACGGCAGCGGCAGGCCGGTGATCGGCAGCAGCCCGACCACGCCGCCGATGTTGATCACGGCCTGGCTGACCAGCCAGGTGGTCACCGCCGCGGCGGCGAGCCGGCGGAACGGGTCCTCGACCCGCCGGGCGATCCGCAGCCCGGTGTAGGCCAGCACGGCGAACAGGCTGAGCACCACCACGCAGCCGACCACGCCCAGTTCCTCGGCGATGATCGCGAAGATGAAGTCGTTGTGCGCCTCCGGCAGCCAGCCGAACTTCAGGCTGGACTTGCCGAGCCCGACGCCGAACCAGCCGCCGTGCTCGATCGCGAGTCGCCCCTGGTAGATCTGGAAGCAGCCGTCGAGCTTGCACTCGTCCGGCGCCGGCGGGTTGAAGAACGACATCAGCCGGGCGAAGCGGTAGTTCTCCTCGCCGCGCTCCCCGGAGCCCGCGCCCAGCGAGGCGACGGCGATCAGCAGGCCGACGCCGATCAGCCCGAGCACGGTGAGGGTGCCGAAGACGCGCATCCGCACCCCGGCCGCCCAGAGCAGCCCCACCACCACCGCGAGCAGGCAGAGCATCGTGCCGAGGTCGTTGTAGCCGACCAGGACGAAGAGCAGGCCGACGACGGGGAAGAGCGGGGTGGCCAGCTCGCGCCACCAGCCCAGCGCGGCGCCCTTGCGGGCGATCACGTGCGCCCCCCAGAGCACCAGGGCGAACTTCGCCAGCTCGGAGGGCTGCAGCTGGATGCCGCCGACGAAGAGCCACAGCAGCCGGGCCTCGATCGGGCCGATCCGGGCCGACTCCTGGCCGGTCAGCCGGGCGTACGCCAGCAGCAGGTTGAGCACCAGCAGCAGGCCGACGGCGGTGAACAGCAGCGGCCGGCCCAGCACCCGGTAGGTCTTGGCCGGCAGCCGCTGGCAGGCCCAGAACGCGACGATGCCGATCACCGCGAAGATCGCCTGCTTGGTGAGCGCGGCGAAGGCGTTGCCGCCCTCGGCGTACTCGCGGACGCTGGTCGCGGAGAAGACCATCGTCAGGCCGATCAGCAGCAGCAGCCCGGCGCTGGACAGCAGCAGGTAGTAGGAGGCCAGCGGGCGGTCCAGCAGGCCGCGCAGCGCGGCCAGCCCGCCCACGGCGTCCACCCCGCGCGGCGCCCGGCCGCCGGCCTCGTCCGGCCCTCGCGTGGCGGCGGGCGCGTCGCGCGTACGCGTGGCCCCGGCCGACCGCCGGGGCGTCGCCTCTGTCGTGACCTCGATGCCTCTTGCCTCCCCCACCGGACCATCATCGCGGTTTCCCGGGGTCGCCACCGGCGCAACCGGCCGGTCGGCGTGTCGGGCTTGCGCGCGGCGCCGTTCTCCGTCCCGCCGCCGGACGCGCCGCGGGGCCCGGGCGGCGCGCGCCCGGGCCCCGCGGCGGGGCGGACCGGTCGGCTCAGGTCATGTTCGCGAGGAACTCGCTGTAGAAGAGGCCGAGCGCGATGGCCACGCCGATGCCGGCGATGATCCAGAACCGGACCACGATGTTGACCTCGCTCCAGCCGGCGAGCTCGAAGTGGTGCTGCAGCGGCGACATCCGGAACACCCGCTTGCCGGTGGTCCGGAACGAGATGATCTGGATCACCACGGACATCGTGATGATCACGAAGAGGCCGCCGATGATCGGCAGCAGCAGGATCGTCCGGGTGGACATCGCCATGCCGGCGATCAGGCCGCCGAGGCCCAGCGCTCCCGTGTCCCCCATGAAGATCCGCGCCGGCGAGGTGTTCCACCACAGGAAGCCGACGCAGGCCCCGGCCGCGGCGCCGGCGATCAGGGCGATCTCCAGCGGGTCCCGGACGGTGTAGCAGTAGTCCTGGGTGTAGTCCGGGTCGGCGCACCAGTGCCGGTACTGCCAGAACGCGATCAGCGCGTACGCCGCGAGGACCATCACCGAGGCGCCGGTGGCCAGGCCGTCGAGGCCGTCGGTGAGGTTGACGCCGTTGGTCGCGGCCATCACCACGAAGATGAAGAGAACCACCGCGCCGACCTTGGTGATGTCCAGCGCCGGGATGTCTCGGATGAAGCTGAGCGTCGTGCTGCCCACTGTCTCGGTGTTGGTTTCGGCCCCCGAGGCGTCGGTCATGGTGCTCGGGAAGTAGAGCGCCACCACCCCGAAGACCGCGCCGACCAGGATCTGGCCGAGCAGCTTGCCGCGCTTGTTGAGCCCGCCGCTGTGCCGCTTGCGCACCTTCAGGAAGTCGTCGATGAAGCCGACGGCGCCGGAGAAGACCATCAGCCCCAGCAGCACCAGCGCGGTGATCGTCGGCTCGACCTGGGCGATCTGCGCGTCCGGCAGGGTGGTCAGGGCCAGGTGCCCGGCGACGTACGCGATGACCGTGGCGAGGATGAACACCACGCCGCCCATCGTCGGCGTGCCCTTCTTGCCCTCGTTGCTGGCGAGCCCGAGGTTTGATCGGATCGGCTGGCCGGCCTTCAGCCGGGCGAACACCTTGATCGCGATCGGGGTGCAGAAGAGCGAGATCAGGAAGGCCACCCCGACGGCGACGATGACCGCCCTCATGCGGTGCCGCCCCCCGTCGCCGTCCCGTTGGCCCCGCTGCCGGCGGCGTCGGCGCGCAGCGCGTCGGCCACCTCCCACGTGCGGTACCGGGAGCCCTTCACCAGGACGACGTCGCCCGGCCGTAACTCGCTCCGCAGCACCTCGACGGCCGCCGCCTGATCGGTGAGCAGCACCGACTCTCCTCCCCAGTCACCTACCGATGTCGCGCCTTCGTGGATCGGCGCGGCCGGCTCGCCCACCACGAGCAGCCGGTCGACGCCCAGCTCGGCCGCGAGCCGGCCGACCTCGGCGTGCCCGTCGCGTTCGAACGGGCCCAGCTCGGCCATGTAGCCGAGCACCGCGACGGTGCGCCGCTCCCGCCCGATGCCGGCCAGCGCGCGCAGCGCGACCGCCATCGACGCGGGGTTGGCGTTGTACGAGTCGTCGATCACGGTCACCCCGTCGGCGCGTTCGAAGACGTCCATCCGACGGGTCGAGACCAGCCCCAGCGCGCCCAGCGCGGTGGCCAGCTCGGCCAGCGGCATGCCCAGCTCGCGGGCCACCGCCGCGGCGGCGAGGGTGTTGCCGACCTGGTGTCGGCCGGTCAGCCCGAGCCGCACCGGCGCGGACCCCTCCGGGGTGATGAGGGTGTACGCGGCCCGACCCCGGTCGTCCAGCGTCACGTCCTCGGCCCGCACGTCGGCGTGCGCCGCCTCGCCGTAGCGGATCACCCGGGCGACGGTACGCGAGGCCATCGCGTCGACCAGCGGGTCGTCGGCGTTCAGCACGGCCAGGCCGTCGGCGGGCAGCGCCTCGACCAGCTCGCCCTTCGCCAGCGCGATGGTCTCCACCGAGCCGAACTCGCCGATGTGCGCGACCCCGACGTTGAGCACCACGGAGATCCGCGGCGGCACCACGTCGCACAGGTAACGCACGTGCCCCACCCCGCGGGCGCCCTTCTCCATCACCAGGTAGCGGGTCTCCGGGCCGGCCTGCAACGCCGTGTACGGGTGCCCCAGCTCGTTGTTGAACGAGCCGGGCGGGGCGACCGTCGGGCCGAGCCGCGCGGCGAGCTGGGCGATCAGGTCCTTGGTGGTGGTCTTGCCCGACGACCCGGTCAGTCCGATCACGGTGAGCCCCGGCAGCCGGTCGACCACCGCGCGGGCCAGCCGGCCCATCGCGGCCAGCGCGTCCTCGACCAGCACCATCGGCACGCCGGGCACCTGCCGCGTGCCGAGCACCGCCACCGCGCCGGCCTCCACCGCGGCCGCGGCGTAGTCGTGCCCGTCCACCTTCTCGCCGGGGAAGGCCACGAAGAGCGCGCCCGCGCGCACCTTGCGGGAGTCGAACTCGACGGGGCCGGTGACCCGGGCGTCCGGGTCGGCGGCGGCGAGTCGCCCGTCGACCGCCGAGGCGACCTCGGCCAGGCTGAGCGCGATCACCGCTGACCCGCCGGGTCGCCGAACCGGGCGCGCAGCGCGTCGGCCAGCTCGGTGCGGTCGTCGAACGGGTGCACCTCGCCGCCGATCTCCTGCCCGCGTTCGTGGCCCTTGCCGAGCACCGCGACCACGTCGCCCGGCGCGGCCAGCCGGACCGCCGCGTCGATGGCCGCCCGGCGGCCGGCCACCTCCTCGATCCGCGCCGTCGTACCGGCCCCCCGGGCGCCGGCGAGCACCTCGGCCCGGATCGCCGCCGGGTCCTCCGTGCGCGGGTTGTCGTCGGTCACCAGCACCACGTCCGCTCCCTCCGCCGCGGCGGCGCCCATCACCGGCCGCTTGCCCCGGTCGCGGTCGCCACCGGCACCGATCACACAGATGAGTCGACCGGCGCCGTACTCCCGCAGCGCGGCCAGCGCGGCGACGATCGCGTCCGCCTTGTGCGCGTAGTCGACGACGCCACGCACCGGCCCCGGTGCGCTGACCAGCTCCAGCCGGCCGGGCACCCCGCCGCAGGCGGCCACCCCGGCGGCGGCGGTCTTCGGGTCCACCCCGGCGGCGACCAGCACGGCGATGGCCAGCAGGGCGTTGGCGACGTTGTGCCGCCCCGGCAGCGCCACCCCGGCCGGCAGCGCCAGCCCGTCCGGACCGCGCACCGTGAAGCGCTGCGCGTACCCCTCGCCGCCGACCTCGTCGGCCCACCAGGTGGCCGTCTGGTCGCCGGCCGCCGAGTAGGTCACCGTCGCCGGCTTGTACAGCGGCTTCAGCGCCGGGTCGTCGTGGTTGAGCACCTCCACCGCGCAGCGCCCGTCGAACAGCTGGGCCTTGGCCGCGAAGTAGTCCGCCGAGTCGGCGTGGAAGTCCAGGTGGTCGGAGCCGAAGTTGGTGTAGCCGCCGACGGTGAACCGGACGCCGCCGACCCGGCCCATCGCCAGCGCGTGGCTGGATACCTCCATGACCACGGCGGTGACGCCGCGCTCGCGGGCGGCGGCCAGCATGGCGTGCAGGTCGGTCGCCTCGGGCGTGGTGCGCACGCTGTCGACCACCAGGTCGCCGAGGCGGGTCTCCACGGTGCCGATCAGGCCCGTGGTGTGCCCGGCGGCGCGCAGGCCGGACTCGACCAGGTAGGCGGTGGAGGTCTTGCCGGCCGTGCCGGTCACCCCGATCACCGTCAGCCCCTCGGTCGGGTCGCCGTAGACGGCCGAGGCGAGGGTGCCCAGCACCGCGCGCGGATCGGCGACGACCAGCGCCGGCAGGCCCGCCTCGGCCGCGGCCGGGGCGCCCGCCGGATCGGTCAGCACGGCCACGGCGCCGGCCGCCGCCGCGCCGGCGGCGAACTCCGCGCCGTGCCGGCGGGCGCCCGGCAGCGCCGCGTACAGGTCGCCGGGGCGGACCTCCTGGCTGGCGTGGGTCACCCCCGTCGCCACCAGCTCGGCGGCCCCATCCGGGGGGTCGACGGCGAGCCGGGCGGCGAGGTCGCCGAGCCGGGCGCCGATCACGGTACGGGGACGAGGATTGCCGGGCACGGCGTCAGACCCTACCCGGTCGTCCGGTTCCGGCCGCACAGCCGCCCCGGTGGTTCGTCCGCACTCACCGATGATGTCCCGGCGTGACCGCTCAGCGCGGATAGACCGTGAACTTCGGGGCCTTCTCCCCACTCGGCGGCACGCCGTGGTGACGCAGCGTGAACTGCATCATGTCCCGGAACGCGGGGGCCGCGATGTCGCCGCCGCCGCCGGCGGGCGTGTGCGCGAAGACCGCGATCACGTAGCGGGGGTTCTCGGCCGGGGCCATGCCGATGAACGAGGCCACCTCGCCGGGCTGCTTGCGCCCGTCGACCAGCCGCCAGCCGGTGCCGGTCTTGCCGGCCACCCGCCACTCGGGGATCGCCGCGGCCCTGCCGGTGGCCCCCTCGACGGTGGTCACCGCCTCCAGGATGGTGCGCAGGGCGGCCGCGTTCTCCGGACTGAGCACCGACCGGGTGACCGGGGGGTCGGTCGGCGTGCGCTTCCCGTCCGGCCCGATCACCTCCTTGACCAGGCGCGGCTGGACGTACGTGCCGTCGTTGGCGATCGCCGCGTACGCGGCGGCCATCTGCAGCGGCGTGGCGTCGACGCTGTGCCCGATCGGCACGGACCCGTACGACGACCCGCTCCACTCGTCGGCCGGCAGCAGCCGGCCACTGGCCTCGCCGGGCATGCCGACCCCGGTCGGCTGGCCGAGGCCGAACCGCTTCTGGTAGTCGATCAGGCGTTCCCGGCCGAGCTTGTCGGCGATCTCGATGGTGCCCACGTTCGACGAGTACGCCATCATCCCCGGCAGGCTCATCCGCCGGCCGTCGGCCGGGTGGGTGTCGGCGAACCAGGTGTCGCCCTTGCGGATCGCGTTGGCGATCGGCAGCGTGGTGTCCGGCGTGATCACCCGCTCCTGCAGCGCGGCGCCGAAGGTGATCGCCTTGTGCACCGAGCCGGGGTCGACCACGAAACTGGTGGCCGCGTCCTCGCGGTCGGCCGGGTTGCTCGGTACGGGCTTCGCCGCGTTGTAGGTGGGGTGGCTGGCCTGGGCCAGCACCTCGCCGGTGCCGACTTCGAGGACGACGGCCGCGCCGGTGCTGCCCCTGCTCTGCGCCATGTGCCGGGCCAGCAGCCGCTGCACCATGAACTGGAGGTCGCGGTCGATGGTGAGCGTCAGGGAGCTGCCCGGCTTGGCCTTCGTCGTCTCGCTGTAGCCGCCGGGGATCGGGGCGGCCAGGTCACCGAGGCCGACCTCGTAGACCCGTTTGCCGTCCTCACCGCGCAGCACGTCGTCGTAGCGGGCCTCCAACCCCTCCAGGCCGACCATGTCCTGGCTGGTGAAGCCGAGCAGGTTGGCCGCGAGGTCGCCGCCGGGCACCTCGCGCCGCTCGTCGCGGTGGGTGTAGATGCCGGGCAGTTCCAGGGCGGTGATCTGCCGGGCCCGGTCGATGTCCACCCCCCGGGCGAGGTATTCGAACTGCGAGTCGACCCCGTTGACCCGCTTGCGCGGCTTCATCTTCTCGGCCAGTTCGGAGGCCGGTATGCCGAGCAGCGGGGAGAGCGCCTTCGCGGTGGCCTGGATGTCCTTCACCTGCGTCGGGTCGGCGTAGACGTAGCGCGCCTCGACGCTGTGCGCCAGCGGGGCGCCGGACCGGTCGTAGATCGCCCCCCGGGCCGCCGGCAGGGTGACGGTGCGCAGCCGGTCGGCCACGCCGCCCCCGGCGTACGCCGGGGTCTCCACGGCCTGCAGGACGACCAGCCGGATGCCGATGACGGCGAACAGCGCCAGGGTCAGCACGGTGCCGAGCCGCAGCCGGCGGCGGGGATCGGCCAGCCGCGGCGGCTTCGGTGGCTTGCGGGACGGTCGCCGGGCGGCCGGACGGTCCGGCCGGCGTGGCGCGCGGCGGCGGGGCGCCGACGGCTCGTCGTCGTGGCGCGGGCCGCGCGGCGTGCGCGGGGTGACGGTGCGGACGACGCCGGAGCGGCCCGCCGCCTCGCGCCGGCCGGTCCGGCCGGCGCCCGCGCGCCCGCCGTCGAGCACCTGGAGGGCGGGACGGAACGGGTCGCCGGAGCGGGTGCTGCGGGGGGTCCGGCGCTGCTCGGCGCGGCCGGTGTCGTCGTCGCGTTCACCCCGCCCGCCGGCGCGCTGCTCACGGACGGTGCGCCCTCGCGGGGTGTACGCGCGGGCGTCGGAGATGCCACCGGTTCCCGGCTCGCCGGAGCGCCGCTCGCCGCCCCGACCACCGACGTCGCGGGACGAACCGCGCCGGGAGCCCGTGGCGTCCCGGCGCGGTTCCTCCGATCTCGGCGGCACGGTCGTCAGCCTCCCGCGCCCTGCTGGCTGGTGATCGACGGCTGGCCGTCGGCCGGCTGCGGCACACCGATCACCTTGCCGTCGGGCAGCCGGATGTAGGCCGGCTCGCCGGCCTCCACCAGGCCCAGACGGCGGGCGTGGGCCTCCAGGTTGCCGGGGGCCTCCGCGTCGGCGATCTGCTTGTTCAGCTGCTGCTGCTCCAGGTCGAGCTTGGCCTGCTGCTCCTGGAGCTTCTCCAGCCGGAACGCGTTCTCGTTGATCTTCGTGTTGACCAGCAGGATGCCGAGCACCCCGCCGACCACCAGCACCACCACCAGCGCGGCGAACGGCGCCCGCGGCACCTTCACCGGCGGCGGCGGCGCCACCCGGAGCCGCGGCGGGCGCGCCGCGGTGGCGTCGCCCCGCTCGGCCGGCCGCAGCGCGGCGCTGCCCTGCGTCGGGAACTCGCGCGCCCCCCGGGCGCGAGTCTCCCCCAGCCGGCTCGTCCGGTCCGCCCGCGGCGTGCCGGTCCCGGTGCGCGTGGCCCGCTCCGCCGCGGTCCGGCCCCCCGACCGCGGTGTGCGCTGCCCGCCGCCGGTCACGTTCCGGCGGTCGCGCTTGTCATTAGTCATGTCCCTCCCCCTCCACGTCCGTCCCTGTCCCGTCCCCCGGGGTCCGTCGGATCCGTCGTGGATCCGGTGGACCCCGCCCCCGGTTGGTGCATCGCCTTGACCCGCCGGCGGTACCGTTCGCGGTCGGTACGCCCCTGCTGCGCCGCGTCCGGGTCGAGCCGCTCCGCGGCCCGCAGCCGCACGGAGGCGGCCCGCGGGTTCGCGGCGACCTCCCTCTCCCCGGGCAGTTCGGCGCCCCGGCTGAGTAGCCGGAACGTCGGACCCGACCCGGGCAGCTCGACCGGGAGGTCGACCGGGCCCTTGCTGCGGACCCGGTCGGCGAGCGCCGCCTTGGTGAGCCGGTCCTCCAACGAGTGGTAGGACAGGACCACCATGCGGCCGCCCACGTTGAGCTTGTCGAGCGCGGCCGGCAGCGCCGTCTCCAGCGCTGCCAGCTCCTTGTTTACCTCGATCCGTAAAGCCTGAAACGTTCTCTTTGCCGGGTGTCCCCCGGTTCGTCTGGCTGGTGCCGGGATGGACTCCCGAACCAGCTCGGCCAGCCGCGCCGACGAGGTGATCCGGGCCCGCTCGCGCTCCCGGATGATCGCCGAGGCGATCCGGCCGGCGAACTTCTCCTCGCCGTAGACCCGCAGCACCCGGGCCAGGTCCGGGTGGGAGTAGGTGTTGACCACCTCCTCGGCGGTCACCCCCCGGGTCTGGTCCATCCGCATGTCCAGTGGGGCGTCCTGCGCGTAGGCGAACCCGCGGTCGGGTGCGTCGAGTTGCAGCGACGAGACCCCCAGGTCGAACAGGATCCCGTCGATCGCCGGGTAGCCGAGCCGGTCGAGCACCTCGGGCAACTCGTCGTAGACGGCGTGCTCCAGGTGGATCCGGTCGGCGAAACGGGCCAACCGGACGCGCGCGTGGGCGAGCGCCTCGGTGTCCCGGTCCAGCCCGACGAGCACCGTCTCCGGGTGCGCCTCCAGCACCGCCTCGGCGTGCCCGGCCAGGCCCAGCGTCGCGTCGACATGGACCGTCCGCCCGCCCCGGCCCAGCGCGGGGGCCAGCAACTCGAGACACCGCTCGAGCAGTACGGGCACGTGCGTGCCGCGTAGCTCCCCCATGTCGACCCCCACTGGTTGAAACCTCAGTCCTTCTGCGCCTGTCGTCGGACGACGCCGTGCCCGTCGTACCGCCAGATCCCCATCCGCTCCCGCCCGCCGGAGGCCGCGGCCCTCCCATCGGATCGTGCGCCTGGCACCGGGGAAGGGGTGCCAGGAACTCGAAAGCGGGTGGAGATCTCGCAGTACGTCGGGCGTCGTCACGCCCTACAGACCGCCGGGCAGCACCCCCTCCTCGATGTCGGCGAAGTCGTCTTCGCTCTCCGCGAGGTAGGACTCCCAGGCGAGCTTGTCCCAGATCTCCACCCGGGTGCTCGCGCCGATCACGACCAGATCCCGGTCGAGAGCGGCGTACGCCCGCAGGTGGGCCGGGATCGTCACCCGGCCCTGCTTGTCGGGCACCTCGTCGTGCGCGCTGGCGAAGAAGACCCGGCTGTAGGCCCGGGCCGCCTTGTGCGTCATCGGCTGCGCGCGCAACTGCTCCGCGATCCGCTGGAACTCGGGCATCGGGAAGACGTAGAGGCAGCGCTCCTGCCCTTTGGTGATCACGACACCCCCCGCCAGCTCGTCCCGGAACTTCGCCGGAAGGATCAACCGGCCTTTGTCGTCCAGGCGCGGGGTGTGGGTGCCGAGGAACACGGCCCAACCCCCTCGCCCTTGAGCGGCGTTCGCGGCGCCGCTGACCCCCCGGGCCGGTGGGCCCTCCCGGCCTCACCATTGCGCCCCACTCTACTCCACTTCCCTCCACCCGCAACCAGAAACGCCCGCGTGGCGCGTCCTTTCGGCGCGCGAAACCGCACGTCAGAGGGGGTGGAGCGGAGTGGAGGGCCGCGGGGCCCCGGAGGGCCCGTCCGCTTTCCGACATAGATCGACTCCGTCCGGCTGAGCGCGATCCGGCCACCCCGCCGGGACGCCCCGGCCGAACGGTTCGCCGTCGGCGGCGATCTGGTGGGGCCGCCGGTCCGGTAACCTCGCTCGGGTGACGGACGCGAAGATGCCCCTGCGGGCAAAGGTGGCCAGCTCGGTGTCGCGGACCGCCGCGGCGCTGTCGCGGGCCGCGGGCCGCGGCGACGGCTCGGTGATCGGCGGCTGGATCGGCCTGAAGATCGATCCCGACCTGCTGGCCCACCTGTCGGCCGGGCGCGCCATCGCCCTGGTTTCCGGCACCAACGGCAAGACGACCACCACCCGGCTCACCGCCGCCGCCGTCGGGGTGCTCGGCCGGGTCGCCACCAACTCCTTCGGCGCCAACATGCCGACCGGGCACACCTCCGCGCTGGCCAAGGCCGGCAGCACTCCCTACGCGGTGCTGGAGGTGGACGAGCACTACCTCGCCCAGGTGCTGGAGGCCACCGAACCGCACGTGGTGGCGCTGCTCAACCTCTCCCGCGACCAGCTCGACCGCGCCAAGGAGGTCGCCATGATGGCGCAGCTCTGGCGCGCCGCGCTGGTCCGGCACACCGACGTCCGCATCGTCGCCAACGCCGACGACCCGATGGTGGTGTGGGCCGCCACGCCGCCGCCCAACCACGACCACCGCATCGCCCCGCCGCAGGTCACCTGGTTCAGCGCCGGGCAGCGCTGGCACGACGACTCGTGGGTCTGCCCCGAGTGCGGCTCGACCATCCAGCGCTCCGGCGACCAGTGGTGGTGCAGCGGCTGCCCGCTGCGTCGGCCCGAGCCGCAGTGGACGGTGGAGGACGACGGCGTGGTCGACCCGACCGGCGCCTGGCACAAGGTCAAGCTCCAGCTCCCCGGCAAGGTGAACCTCGGCAACGCGGCAACCGCGCTGGCCGTGGCCGCCGAGTTCGGCGTCCGGCCGGTGGACGCGGTGCTCCAGCTCGGCACCGTCACCTCCGTCGCGGGCCGCTACGCGCAGGTCGACCGGGACGGGCGCAACATCCGGCTGTTGCTGGCCAAGAACCCGGCCAGCTGGCTGGAGGCGTTCGACATGGCCGACGAGGCGCCGACCCTGCTCTCCATCAACGCCCGCGACCCCGACGGGCTGGACACCTCCTGGCTGTTCGACGTCGACTTCGCCCCGCTGCGCGGGCGGCAGGTGCTGATCACCGGCGACCGCGCGTACGACCTGGCGGTCCGGCTGGAGGTCAACGACGTGCCGTTCCAGCACGTGCGGACGTTCCACGACGCCGTCCGGGCGGTGCCTCCGGGCCGCCTGGAGGTCATCGCGAACTACACCGCGTTCCAGGACATCCGAGCGGAGTTGGACCGTGTCAACTGAGAGCCTGCGCATCGTCTGGATCTACCCCGACCTGCTCTCCACCTACGGCGACCGGGGCAACGCCCTGATCCTCGCCCGCCGGGCGCGCCAGCGCGGGTTCCCGGTCGAGGTGCTGGAGGTCCGCTCCGACCAGCGCCTCCCCTCCACCGCCGACATCTACCTCATCGGCGGCGGCGAGGACGGCCCGCAGGCGCTCGGCGCGCAGCGGCTGCTCGCCGACGGCGGCCTGCACCGCGCGGTCGCCCAGGGCTCGGTGGTGTTCGGCGTCTGCGCCGGCTACCAGCTCCTCGGCACCTCCTTCTTCGCCAAGGGCACCCGGTGCGCCGGGCTGGAGCTGCTCGACCTCTCCTCCGACCGGGGGCCGACCCGAGCGGTGGGCGAACTGGCCGGCGACGTCGACCCGCGGCTGGGCGTGCCGGCGCTGACCGGGTTCGAGAACCACGGCGGCCGCACCCACCTCGGCCCCGGCGTCTCCCCGCTGGCCCGGGTCACCGCCGGGGTCGGCAACGACGGCGCCACCGAGGGAGCCTGGCGGGGCAAGCTGCTCGGCACGTATTCGCACGGTCCCGCCCTGGCCCGCAACCCCGCCCTGGCCGACCTGCTGCTGCGCTGGGCCACCGGCGTGCACCAGCTCCCGCCGCTGGACGACACCTGGTCGGACCGGCTCCGCGCCGAGCGCCGCGCCGCGGTGGCCGCCGCCGCCCGGGCATGACCCCCGCCGTCCGGCGGCTGGGGAAGCCGTCGGCCGTCCGGTTCGGGCTGCTGCTGCTCCTGCTCGCCACGTTCGGGGCGGCGCTGCTCGTCGTACCCGTGCCCGAGGCCGGGGAGTTGCCCCGGCTGGCCGACCGGCTGGGCGACCTCGCCCCCGTGGCGGCGGTCGTCGGCGGGGCGCTGCTGCTGGTGGCGCTCGTCCCCCGGACCTTCGTCACGCTCGCCTCGGGGGCGATCTTCGGCGCGCTGGAGGGCGCCGCGTACGCGCTGGGCGCCGCGCTGCTGGCGGCGGCGCTGGGCTTCACGGTCGGCCGCCTCCTCGGGCGGGAGTTCGTCGCCGAGCGGGTGCGCGGCCGACTGGCCCGGCTCGACGGCTGGTTCGCCCGGCAGAGCGTCCTCGGCGTGGTGACCGTACGGCTGCTGCCGATCGCGGGCTTCGGCCTGGTCAGCTACGGCTACGGGACCACCGGCGCGCGGGTGCTGCCGTTCCTGGCGGGCAGCGTGCTCGCCTCGGCCCCCACCGCCTTCGGCTACGCGGCGGTGGGCGCGGCGGCCACCTCCCCGGGGGACGTCAACTGGTTCGCCGCCGCCCCCGCCGCGCTCGGCCTGGTCGCCAGCGTGGTGCTGATCCGCCGCTGGTGGCGCGCCGAGCGGCAGCGCCGGCTCGGGCCGAGCTGAGGCCGGCGGTGCGCGGCGGGCCGCCCGGACCGGGCGGGGACAGCGGGTCGCCCGGACCGGGCGGGGACAGCGGTCCGGGTCACGACAGGCGGCAGCCGACCGGGGCCACCGGCCGCGTCGACCCGGCGATCGCCGAGGAGCGGCTGGCCGGGGGTTTCATCGCCGAGGTGGTCCGGGTGGGCGACACCGTCCGGCGTACCCCGCCGGCGAACGCCGACTTCGTCGCCGCGCTGCTGCGGCACCTGGAGCGGGCGGGCGCGGAGGTCGCGCCACGCCACCTCGGCACGGACGGGCACGGCCGGCAGGTGCTCAGCCACGTCGACGGCCGGGTGCCGTGGCGCGACCGGGAGGACCCGGCGTTCTTCGCCGACCCGGCGTTGACCAAGCTGGCCGAGCTCATCCGGCGACTGCACGACGCGTGCGCCGGCAGCGCCCTGGCCGGGGGCGCCGAGACGGTCTGCCACCGCGACCTGTCCCCGAAGAACACGGTGTACCGCGACTCCCCCGCCGGCCTGCTGCCGGTGGCGTTCCTCGACTGGGACCTGGCCGGGCCGGGGCGGCGGGTCGAGGACGTGGCCTTCGCCGCCTGGCACTGGGCGGAGCTGGGGCCGGGTGCCGACCCGGCGGAGCTGGGCCGGCGCGCCCGGCTGCTCTGCGACGCCTACGAGGCGGGCGGCGGGGAACCGCTGGCGCTGCCCCGCGCCGAACTGGTCGACGTCGTGCTCGGCCAGCTCGACGGCACCTGGCGGGGCATCGTGGCCGGCGCCGAGCGGGGCGAGGAGAGCATGCGCCGGCTGCGCGACGCCGGGGTGCCACCGATGATCCGCGGCTGGCACGACTGGCTCACCGACCACCGCGCCGCGGTGGCGGTCGCCCTGCGCTGACCGGCCGGGGCCACCGCCGGCGGCGGCCCGCGCCCGTCGGGTGCGACGCGTCACCGCGTCGGGGACACCAGACCGGCCTCGTAGGCGGCGATGACGAGGTGCACGCGGTCGCGGGCGTTCAGCTTGCTGAACAGCCGGGCCACGTGTGCCTTGGCGGTGGCGGCGCTGATCGTCAGCTCGGTGGCGATCTCGCCGTTGGACAGGCCCCGGCCGACGAGGGTAAGCACCTCGCGCTCCCGCTCGGTGACGCCGTCCAGGGCCCTGGTCGGGGCGGCGGGGGTCGGCCGGCGGGCGAACTCGGCGATAAGCCGGCGGGTGACGCCCGGGGCGATCAGCGCGTCCCCGGCGGCGACCACCCGGACCGCGCCGAGGATGTCGTCCAGCGCCATGTCCTTGACGAGGAACCCGCTCGCGCCGGCGCGCAGCGCGGCGTGCACGTGCTCGTCGTCGTCGAAGGTGGTGAGCACGAGGACCCGGGTCGGCCCGCCGTGCGCGGTGATCGCGCGGGTGGCCTGGATGCCGTCCGTGCCGGGCATCCGCAGGTCCATCAGGACCACGTCGGGCGCGAGGTCGCGGGCCAGCCGCACCGCCTCGGCGCCGGTGCCCGCCTCGCCGACGACGTCGATGTCGGGGGCGTCGGCGATGAGCACCCGCAGGCCGGCGCGGACCAGTGGCTGGTCGTCGACGAGCAGCACCCGGACGGTCACCGCTCCCCCGTCCCGCTCCGCGATCCGACCGGCTCCCGCGCCGTCGGTGGCGCCGGCAGCCACGCCGCGACCCGGAAGCCGCCCTCGGGGCGCGGCCCGGCGTGGAACCGGCCGCCGGCCAGCGCGACCCGTTCCCGCATGCCGACGATGCCGTGCCCCTCGCCGCCGACCGTGCCGCCCCGGCCGTCGTCGACGACCTCCACCGCGACCTCGTCGGGGCCGTGCGTGACGGTGACCCGGCAGCGGTCGCTGCCCGCGTGTCGTACCACGTTGGTGAGCGCCTCCTGCACGATCCGGAACGCGGCGAGGTCGACCTCGGCCGGGACCGGCCGCCGCTCGCCGCCGCGCCGCAGGTCCACCCGGACCCCGGCGTCGGCGGCGGCCGTGACCAGCCGGTCGAGGTCGTCCAGTCCGGGCGTCGGATCCAGCGACGCCGGCGCCGACTCCGGGCGGCGCAGCGCGCCGAGCGTACGCCGCAGGCCGGCCAGGGTGTCGCGGCTGGTCGCCTCGATGGTGGCCAGCGCGGCGCGCGCCTGCGCCGGTTGGGTGTCGATGACCCGGGCCCCCACGCCGGCCTGGATGGCGATCACCCCGATGCTGTGGGCGACCATGTCGTGCAGCTCGCGGGCGATGCGCAGTCGCTCGGCGGTGACCGCCTCGGCGGCGGCGTGCGACCGGAGCGCCTCGGCGTAGCCGCGTCGGGCCCGCACCGAGTTGCCGACCGTCCACGCGGTGACGACCGCCAGCACGGAGAGCGTGGCCCGGTTGACGGGGTCGCTGGAGATGAGCGTGAAGCCCGCGGCGATCTGCACGGCGAGCGTCCCGACGGCCACCGGCACCGAGACGCGGCGCGGCCGGTTCGCCGCGATCAACCCCACCACCAGGTCGATCGTCAGGAACTGCGCGTACCAGATGTCGGTCAGGTAGCCGCCATCCGGGGCGTGGACGGTCACGGTGACCGCGCACGCCGCGACCAGCATCAGCGTCAGGGCCAGCACCGGCCGGCGCCGCAGCAGCCCGGCGGGCAGTCCCACGGCCAGCAGCGGCACCAGGTAGCGCTCCGGGAGCCACCAGTCGCCGAACCCCACGCCGCTGCGGCTCGACGCCGCCCGCGGCGCCAGAACCACGGCGACCGGCAGCAGCGCGACGCCGGCCCAGGGCAGCACCGCCCGCGCCAGCGACGGGACGCGACGCGGGCGCGGCGCGGTGGCATCCATGCGGACAAGCTATCCGGCGCACCGTCGTCCCGGCATCGGCCCACGGGCGTACGCCCCGGGGCCGATCGCCGGCCGCCGGTTGTGGCCGTCGGGGCGACGTCGCGCCGGCCGCCGCCCGGCACCGTGAACCACGTGATCGAACTGAACGCCCTGACGAGACGGTACGGCCGCACGACGGCCGTCGACGACCTCACCCTGACCGTGCGCCCCGGTCACGTGACCGGGTTCCTCGGCCCCAACGGGGCCGGCAAGTCCACCACGCTGCGGATGATCATCGGGCTCACCGCGCCGACCAGCGGCACCGTCACCGTGGACGGGGTCCGGTTCGCGGGCCGGCCGCGGGGCCTGCGGCACGCCGGCGCGCTGCTCGACGCCGGCGACGTGCACAGTGGGCGCAGCGCCGTGGCCCACCTGTCGGCGCTGGCCCGCAGCAACGGCACCGCCCGCGCCCGGGTCGACGAGGTGTTGCGGGAGGTGGGGCTGTCGGCCGTCGCGCGGCGGCGCATCGGCGGCTTCTCGCTCGGCATGCGCCAGCGGCTCGGGATCGCCGCCGCGCTGCTCGGGGACCCGCCCGTGCTCCTGTTCGACGAGCCGTTCAACGGCCTCGACCCGGAGGGGGTGCGTTGGGTACGGGACCTGTTCCGGCGGCTGGCGGCGGAGGGGCGCACGGTCTTCGTCTCCAGCCACCTGATGAGCGAGATGCAGAACTGCGTCGACCGGCTCGTGGTGATCGGCCGGGGTCGGCTGATCGCCGAGCAGAGCCTCGCCGAGTTCGCCGCCGGCAGCACCCGGGCCAGCGTGACCGTCCGTACGCCCGACGCGGCGGGGCTGGCCGCCGCGCTGGCGGCCGAGGGCGCCGACGTGCGACCGGCCGACGCCGGGGCGCTCGCCGTGACCGGCCTGCCGGCCGCCCGGATCGGCGACGTCGCGCTCGCCCACGGCATCGCACTGCACGAACTGACCACCCGCGCCGCCTCGCTGGAGGAGGCGTTCATGGAACTCACCGCCGACAGCGTGGAGTACCTCGCCGGGGAGGGAACCCGATGACCGCCGTGACCGAGCCGACCCGCAGACCGACCGTGACCGGGACGCCGGCCCGGTTCCGCGACCTGCTGGCCGCCGAGTGGATCAAGCTGTGGTCGCTGCGCTCGACCCGCTGGACGCTGCCGCTGGTCTTCCTGTTCGTGGTGGGGGTCAGCGTCAACGCCAGCCTCGCCGACCACCGGAACTGGCCGACGTATCCCGAGGGGCGACGGGAGATGTTCCGCCTGTACGGCCCGGTGCGGGACGCCTTCCCGGAGGCCGGCTACCTGCTGCTGATCCTCACCTCGGCCACCCTCGGCGCCCTGACCGTCGTCGGCGAGTACCAGAGCGGGCTGATCCGGGCCACGTTCGCCGCCGTCCCCGCCCGCCGGGCGGTGGTCGTGGCGAAGGCCGCCGTGCTGGCCGGGGTCATGCTCGTCCTCGGCACGGTCACGGCGGCGACCTCGTTCTGGGTGTCCCAGGCGATCCTCGCCGACCGGAACGCCGGCTGGTCGATCGGCGAGCCGGGGGTGCTGCGCGCCACCGTGGCGAGCGCCGTGCTCGTGCCCGTGTGCGCGCTGGTCGGGATGGGTCTGGGCGCGCTCACCCGGCACGCCGCCGGGGCCGTGGCCACGGCCACGTCGGTGCTCGTGCTGGCGCCGATGGTGGTGGACAGCGACGAGCACCGGTGGATCGCCGAGCTGTACAACGCCCTGCCGCTGGCCGCCTGGCTGCGGCTGATCGAGGTGCATCCGGACGTCATCAACCCGGACCCGTTCCCGGCCACGGTGGCCGGCTCGTGGCTGGTCCTCGCCGGTTGGTCCGTCGCCGCGACGCTGACCGCCGTGACCGTCGTCCACCGCCGCGACCCGTAGCCGGCACCGCCGGGCCGGGGCGACGTCGGCACCGCCGGGCCGGGCGACGTCGCGCGTCGCCCGGCCCGGCAGGCCCTGCCGCCCGCTCGGGTGTGGGGAGAGTGCCCCCTCCTGCGCGCAGGGCGACAGGAGGGGGCTCGCCGCGCCCGGCGCTGGTCAGGCGACGACGGAGACCATGCGGCCCTTGACGACGATGACCTTGCGGGGCTCCTTGCCGGCCAGGGACGACGCGACCGCCTCCAGGGCCGCCGCGCGGACGGTCTCCTCGGACGCGTCGGCGGGGACCTCGATCCGGCCCCGCACCTTGCCGTTGATCTGCACCGGGTAGGTCACGGTCTCCGCCACCAGCAGCGCCGGGTCGGCGGTCGGGAAGTCCACGTACGTCAGGGAGGTGTCGTGGCCCAGCCGCCGCCACAGCTCCTCGGCCACGTGCGGGGCGAACGGCGCCAGCATCAGCACCAGCGGCTCGGCCACCTCGCGCGGGGTCTCCGACAGCCGGGTCAGCCCGTTGGTCAGCTCGATCAGCTTGGCGATCGCGGTGTTGAACCGGATCGCCTCCATGTCGCCGCGGACCCCGTCGACCACCTTGTGCAGCAGCCGCCGGGTCGCGTCGTCGGCCGGCGCGTCGGTGACCCGCAGCGCGCCGGTCTGCTCGTCGACGACCGCCCGCCAGACCCGCTGCAGGAACCGATACGACCCGACGACCGCCCGGGTCTCCCACGGACGGGACACCTCCAGCGGACCCATCGACATCTCGTAGACCCGGAACGTGTCGGCGCCGTACGCGGCACACATCTCGTCCGGGGTGACCACGTTCTTCAGGGACTTGCCCATCTTGCCGTACTCGCGCTTGACGGCCGTGTCGCCCAGGTAGAAGCCGCCGTCGCGCTCGGTCACCTCCTCGGCGGGCACGTACGCGCCCCGGGCGTCGGTGTACGCGTACGCCTGGATGTAGCCCTGGTTGAACAGCTTGCGGAACGGCTCGAACGACGAGACGTGGCCCAGGTCGTACAGCACCTTGTGCCAGAACCGGGCGTACAGCAGGTGCAGCACGGCGTGCTCGGCGCCGCCGACGTACAGGTCGGTGCCCCCGCAGTCGCCCTCGCCGCGCGGCCCCATCCAGTAGCGCTCGTTCTCGGCGTCGACGAACCGCTCCCGGTTGGTCGGGTCCAGGTAGCGCAGCTCGTACCAGCAGGAGCCGGCCCACTGCGGCATCACGTTGGTCTCGCGGGTGTAGCGCTTCGGGCCGTCGCCCAGGTCCAGCTCCACCTCGACCCAGTCGCGCCGGCGCGACAGCGGGGTCTCCGGGTCGCTGTCGGCGTCCTCCGGGTCGAAGGTGCGCGGCGAGAAGTCGTCCACCTCGGGCAGCTCGACCGGCAGCATCTCCTCCGGCAGCGCGATGGCGGCGCCGGTCTCGTCGTACACGATCGGGAACGGCTCGCCCCAGTAACGCTGCCGGGAGAACAGCCAGTCGCGCAGGCGGTAGGTCACCGCGCCGGCGCCGTGCCCGTTGGCCTCCAGCCACTCGATGATCCGGGCCTTGGCGTCGGCGACCCCCAGGCCGTCCAGGTCCAGGCCGCGCTCGGGCGCGGCGCTGTTGACCGCCGGCCCGTCCCCGGTGTACGCCTTGCCGGCGAAGCCCTCCGGCGGCTGCACGGTGCGCACGATGGGCAGCTCGAAGACCTCGGCGAACGCCCAGTCCCGCTCGTCCTGGGCGGGGACCGCCATGATCGCGCCGGTGCCGTAGCCCGCCAGCACGTAGTCGGCGATGAAGATCGGGATCTGCGCGCCGGTGACCGGGTTGGTGGCGTACGCCCCGACGAAGACGCCGGTCTTCTCCTTGGTGTCGGCCTGCCGCTCGACGTCGGTCTTGGCCGCCGCCGCCTTGCGGTACGCCTCCACGGCCGCGCGCGGGTTGGCGTGCCCGCCGGTCCACGCGTCCCGCGTCCCCTCCGGCCAGGCGGCCGGCACCAGCGCGTCGACCAGCTCGTGCTCGGGGGCCAGCACCATGTAGGTGGCGCCGAAGATCGTGTCGGGCCGGGTCGTGAACACCCGGATCGGCTCACGCTCCGTGGGGAAGTCGATGTGCGCGCCCTGCGAGCGGCCGATCCAGTTGCGCTGCATCAGCTTGATCGGCTCGGGCCAGTCCAGCGTGTCCAGGTCGTCCAGCAGCCGGTCGCCGTACGCGGTGATCCGCATCATCCACTGCTTCAGGTTGCGCTTGAAGACCGGGAAGTTGCCCCGCTCGGAGCGCCCGTCGGCGGTGACCTCCTCGTTGGCCAGCACGGTGCCCAGCCCGGGGCACCAGTTGACCGGCGCCTGCGACACGTACGCCAGCCGGTGGTCGTCGACGACGGCCCGGCGCTCGGCGACGGACAGCTCGGCCCACGGGCGGCCGTCGGGGGTCGGCCGGTTACCGCCCTCGAACTCGGCGATCAGCTCGGCGATCGGGCGGGCCCGCTTCGCCTCGGCGTCGTACCAGGAGTTGAAGATTTGCAGGAAGATCCACTGGGTCCAGCGGTAGAAGTCCGTGTCGATGGTGGCCACCGAGCGGCGCCCGTCGTGGGCCAGGCCCAGCCGGCGCAGCTGCGCCTTGTAGCGCTCGATGTTGGCCAGGGTGGTGGTCCGCGGGTGCGTGCCGGTCTGCACCGCGTACTGCTCGGCCGGCAGGCCGAACGCGTCGAAGCCCATCGCGTGCAGCACGTTACGCCCCGCCATCCGCTGGTAGCGGGCGAAGCAGTCGGTGCCGATGTAGCCCAGCGGGTGCCCGACGTGCAGGCCGGCGCCCGACGGGTACGGGAACATGTCCATCACGTACAGCTTCTCGGCGCCGGCGCGGGGGTGGTCGGGGTCGGCCAGCGGACCGGTCGGGTTGGGGGCGTGGAAGGTGCCCTCCCGCTCCCAGGTGTCCTGCCAGCGCTGCTCGATCTCCTCGGCCAGGGCCGCGGTGTACCGGAACGGGGGAATGTCGCCCGCCGGTGCTGCCTCACTCATGGCGTCTCCTCGCTTCGCTCGTCGCCGCCGGCCGCGCCACGGCCGGGCTGGATGCTGACCTCGCTCGGCGCGGTCATGTCGGTACGGGTCGGGTCTGCTCGCCGCCGGCGCCGTGCCGCCGGCGCCGGTGCCGACCGCCGGGACGCCCGGCGGAGGGCACAAAAAAGCCCCTCGCGCAGGAGGGGCCGCCGTGCTGTCGCGCGTCAGCGCATCAGCACGGCCCGGTAAGAAGCAGGAAGAATCCGGCCATGACCGGGAGTGTACCCCGCCGTCCGGTCCCGCATCTCGCCCGCCACCACCGGTCGGGACGCGGGCCCCGCCCGGCGGACGCCCCGTCGCCCCTTCGTGATCATGGCTGACACCAGGAGCGACAGGCGGATCCCCCGACCCGGCGAATATTCGGGGCGTAACCGGCGGTCCACCTGCGGGGGTCGGCGACAGCGAGAAACATGGTTAGCCTGAGAGACCAGTGAGATTCCTGCGGCAGACGAGGCTCGACGTCGCGAACCCAACGGCGGGTCCAGCTGCTCTGTACAGAGCTGCCGTCCGGCGACGAGGAGGAGGCCCGTGACACAACAGACCTGGGACGAGGTGGGCGGCCTGCTGCCGCACGACGAGTTCCGCGCCGCCAGCGAAGCCATCGTCTCGAACATCGAGCAGGTCATCGAGGGTAAGACCGCCACCGTGCGGCTCGCCCTGGCGGTCCTGCTCGCCGAGGGGCACCTGCTCATCGAGGACGTGCCGGGCGTCGGCAAGACCAAGCTCGCCAAGGCCATGGCCCGCTCGATCGACTGCTCGGTGCGCCGCATCCAGTTCACGCCGGACCTGCTGCCCAGCGACGTCACCGGGGTCAGCGTCTACAACCAGGAGACGCACGACTTCGAGTTCCGCCCCGGCGCGGTCTTCGCCAACCTGGTCGTCGGCGACGAGATCAACCGCGCCTCGCCGAAGACCCAGTCCGCGCTGCTGGAGTGCATGGAGGAGCGGCAGGTGACCGTCGACGGCGTCACCTACCAGCTCCAGACGCCGTTCATGGTCATCGCCACCCAGAACCCGATCGAGATGGAGGGCACCTACCCCCTCCCCGAGGCGCAGCGCGACCGGTTCACCGCCCGCATCGCGATGGGCTACCCGGACCCGAACGCGGAGCTGGCCATGCTCGACGGGCACGGCGCCACCGACCCGCTCGACGAGCTGCGGCCGGTCTCCGACGCCAACACCGTGCGCCAGCTCATCGGCCACGTCCGGCAGGTGCACGTCGCCGACGCCGTCAAGCAGTACGCGATCGACCTGGTCACCGCCACCCGCGAGGCCCCCGACCTGCGTCTCGGCGCCAGCCCGCGGGCCACCCTCCAGTTGCTGCGCACCGCCCGCGCGGTCGCCGCCCTGGAGGGGCGCGACTACGTCCTCCCCGACGACCTGCAGGCGCTGGCCGTGCCGGTGCTCGCGCACCGGATCATCCCGACGGCCGACGCCCAGCTGGCCCGGCGCACCACCGACGCCATCGTCTCCGAGCTGGTGCACCGGCTGCCGCTGCCGCACGACCGCACGCGCTCCCCGTACGACACCCGGCCCACGGGTGAGGGCAACGGTCGAGCCGCCTACGAGCCGCGGAGGCGGTGACGTGCGCGACGGGCTGCGGGGGCTGACCACCCGCGGTCGCTCGTTCCTCGCGGCGGCGGTCGCGGCCGCGGTCTCGGCCGGCATACTCGGCGAGAAGGACCTGCTCCGGGTCGCCGTGCTGCTGGCCATCCTGCCGCTGCTGGCCGCGGCCTACGTCGGGCGCAGCCGCTACAAGCTGGCCTGCAACCGGTCGCTGGATCCGCACCGGGTGCCCGTCGGGGCCAGTTCCCGGGTGGTGCTGCGGCTGCAGAACCTGTCCCGGCTGCCCACCGGCACCCTGCTGCTGGAGGACCGGCTGCCGTACGCGCTGGGCAGCCGCCCCCGGGTGGTGCTGGAGCGGCTCGGCGCGCACCAGGCCAGCTCGGTGGCCTACACGGTGCGGGCCGACGTGCGCGGGCGCTACGAGGTGGGCCCGCTGGTGGTCCGGATGACCGACCCGTTCGGGCTGTGCGAGCTCAGCCGCGCCTTCCCGAGCACCGACCACCTGACCGTCATCCCGCAGGTCGCCCCGCTGCCCTCGGTGCGCCTGCCCGGCGAGTACGCCGGCAGCGGCGACAGCCGGGCGCGGTCGGTCGCCGTGCACGGCGAGGACGACGCCGCCACCCGGGAGTACCGGATGGGCGACGACCTGCGCCGGGTGCACTGGAAGTCGACCGCGCGCACCGGCGAGCTGATGGTGCGCCGGGAGGAGCAGCCCTGGGAGAGCCGGGCGACCGTCGTGCTGGACACCCGGGCGTACGGTCACCGGGGCGACGGGCCGACCGCCTCCTTCGAGTGGGCGGTCTCGGCCACCGCGAGCATCGCGGTGCACCTGCGGCAGGCCGGCTACAAGCTGCGCCTGGTCACCGGCTCCGGGGCCGACGTCGACGCCTCCGAGGCGGCCGGCGACGGGCTGCTCCTCGACCACCTCGCCGAGGTCCGGCTCGACAAGAACGTCGAGCTCACCACCCTGGTCCAGCGGGTCCGGCAGCGGGGGGACGGCGGGCTGGTCATCGGCCTGTTCGGGTCGTTGGGCACCGCCGAGGCCGAGCTGCTGGCCGGGCTGCGGGCCAACGGCTCGACCTGCGTCGGCTTCCTGCTGGACAGCTCCACCTGGCTCAACCTGCCCGACAGGGCGCGGGCCGAGGCCGACCACGCGCACGGCGCCGCCGCACTGGCCCTGTTGCAGAGCGGCTGGCGGGTCATCGGGGTCGACCACGGCGCCCGGTTGCCGGCGTTGTGGCCACAGGCGGCCCGCGGTTCGCAGGGCTTCGCCCTGCGGGCGGCGATGGCCGAGACGGTGGCCGGCGGCGTGCGATGAACGGAAGGGTCCCCTCATGATCGCCCACCGGAACCTGGGCTTCGTGGCCGCCGCGGCGACGCTGCTCGCCGCGGCCCCGCTGTCGGCCATCTTCGAACGCTGGACGTGGCTGATCGAGGCGACGATCGCGGTCGCCGCGGTCGCCGCCGTGGCCGCGCTCGCCCGGCTGGCGCGGGTGCCGCTGTGGGGCCAGGTGCTCGGCATGCTGGCCGGCCTGACGCTGGCCCTGACCTGGCTCTTCCCCAGCGGTAGCGAACTGCTCGCCGTCCTGCCCACCCCCGCGACCTTCGCGCACTTCGGCGAGCTGTTCGGCGGGTCGCTGGAGGACATGCGCTCCTACGGCGTCAAGGTGCCCGACACCAACCCGCTGCTGTTCGTCACCGTGTTCGGGATCGGCGCGGTGGCGGTGATCGTTGACGTGCTCGCCGTCGGGCTGCGCCGACCGGCGCTGGCCGGCCTGCCGATGCTGGCCATCTACTCGGTGCCGGTCGCGGTCTACGTCGACAGCGTTCCGGCGGTGCCGTTCGTCGTCGGCGCCGCCGGCTACCTCTGGCTGCTGGTCACCGACAACGTCGACCGGGTCCGCCGGTTCGGCCGGCGCTTCACCGGGGACGGCCGGGACGTCGACGTCTGGGAGGCCTCGCCGCTGGCCGCCGCCGGCCGACGGCTCGCCGTGGTGGGCGTGGCGCTGGCCGTGGTGCTGCCCCTGGCCGTGCCGGGCATGACCGGCGGTCTGCTCGACAGCCTGACCTCCGGCTCCGGCGCCGGGAACGGCACCGGGCGCCCCGGGCAGGGCGGCACGCCGGGCCGGATCGACCTGTTCGCCGCGCTGAGCGGGCAGCTCAACCAGTCCGACGTCGCCGACCTGGTCAAGGTCACCACCAACGAGCCCAACCCGTTCTACCTGCGTTTCGGGGTCGCCGACCGGCTGGAGCAGGACGGCTTCTCGGTGCGCAACCCCACCGGGCGGTCGGTCGGGAACCTGCCGGCGCCGGCGGGCGGGGGCGTCGAGCAGCGGACGTACCGGGCCACGGTCGAGGTGACGAAGAACCTCACCATGCCACTGCTTCCGGTCTACCCGGAGCCGGTGCGCACGGAGGACCTCAACGGCAGTTGGTCGTACGACCCGAACCTCCAGGTCATCTTCTCCAACCGCGACAACTCGCGCGGCAAGCGCTACTCGTTCGACTACGTGCGCTCGACGTACACGCCGGAGGCGCTGCGGCAGGCGCGGCCGCTGCCGTCGGACCACCCGGTGCGGCGTGGGCATCCCGCGCCGCCGCCGATCCCCGAGGTGGAGGCGCTGGTCCGCACGCTGGTGGCGGGCAAGAACACCGAGTACGACAAGGTCCGCGGGATCTACGACCACTTCTCCGCCGACAACGGCTTCACCTATTCGCTGAGCACCAAGGGTGGCACCAGCGGGCAGGAGATCGTCAACTTCCTCAACAACAAGGTCGGCTTCTGCCAGCAGTACGCCGCCGCGATGACGTGGCTGGTCCGGGCCGCCGGCATTCCGGCCCGGGTGGCGTTCGGGTTCGCCAACGGCAGCAACTCCAGCGGTGACACGTACACGCTGAGCAACCGGAACCTGCACGCCTGGACCGAGGTCTACTTCGACAAGATCGGTTGGGTGCCGTTCGACGCCACCCCGGCGTACGGCGTGCAGGGCTCGACCCGGTCCCAGTCGGCCTGGGCGCCCGACGTCGACGCACCGGAGGACGACACGCCGGCGCCCGGCCCGTCGACCCCGGCCGACGACATCGACCCGTCGGCCGGCCCGGCGGGTCCGGAGGGTCCGGAGGAGGACCCCGACTCCGGGCTGGCCGTCGGGGCGGCGGCCCCGGCCGAGCAGGCTCCCGTCTGGCCCTGGTACGCGGCCGGCGCGGTGCTTCTCCTGCTGGGCCTGCTCGCCCTGCCGGCGTTGCGCCGACTGGCCCTGCGCCGGCGGCGCAGCGGTGCGGCGGCACCGGCGCCGGCGGCCGCGCGGGTGGGTGCGGGCGGCGACGCGCCGGCCGACGGGCGGCGCATGGTGGTCCTCGCGGACGCCGACCGAGCCCGGGCGGACGCGCACGCCGCCTGGGACGAGCTGCTCGACACGCTGGTGGACTACCGGGTGCGGGTGGACCGGACGGAGACGCCGCGGGCCACCGCCGACCGGCTGTCCCGGGAGACGCTCACGGCCGACGCCGAGGCGACCACGGCGGTACGGCTGCTGGGCCGCGCCGAGGAACGCGCCCGCTACGCGCGCGATCCGCTCACCGGCGAGCAACTCCTGCCGGCCCTGCGCCTCGTCCGCGGCGCCCTCGCCGCGCGGGCCGACCGCCGGACCCGCCTGGTGGCGGCGGCGCTCCCGCCGTCGGTGCTGCTGCGCTGGCGGACCGCCACCGCCGACGCGTCGTCCCGGCTGCTGGCGGCGCGGGGGCGCAGCCGCTCCCGGCTGCTGCGCTGGAACCCGCGTCGTCTGCTGGCCAACCGGATGGCCCGCTGACCGCACGGCCACGGCCACGGGCCGGGAGCGGCGACCTCGCCGCTCCCGGCCCGTTCCGTCGCTGGGGCATCCCCGCCCCGACTCCGCAGACGCGACAGGAGCGCGCGGCCATGCCGCGCGCTCCTGTCGCAGAAGAAGTGTGTGCGGCGCGCCCGGGGCGCGCGGAAACGTCGGGGGCCGCCGGACAGTTCCGGCGACGCGGTTCGTCGCGGTGGCGCGGCCCGCCTCAGCGGCGGGTCGGGCTCAGCGGTGTCCCTCCGGGCGCTGCCGCCACCGGTCCTCCATCCGGTCGAGGATCGAGGGCCGGCGACCTGTCCGGCCGCGGGGGCGGCGACGACTCGTCGTCCCTCCCACGACGTGCAGGTCGGGTGACTGGGCCCGACGGTGCGACTGCACCGCGAACGCGGCCGAGGCCAGCATGACGACAAAACCCGCCACTGCCAGCGGCGGAGTCTTGATCACCGCGCCGTAGACCAACAGGGCCAGCCCAGCGATGATCACGCCGGCAGCGACGAGCAGGCGACGCCGCGCGTGGAAACGCGGATCGCTGGCGCGCACGGCCGAGGCGAATTTGGGGTCCTCGGCAAGCGACCGCTCGATCTGCTCGAACAGCCGCTGCTCGTGCTCCGAGAGCGGCACGGCACTCCTCCCCGGTCACGTGGGTCGGCCCGGGCGGGCCGACAGACCGTGGCAGCCAACCGGCTGCTTACCCGCAAGTCTACGAGGGCCCTCGCGCGTCGGAAAGCGGGACGACCTACGGCCGGGGAGGATTTTCATTTCGTCGCCCGTCCCGGCCCCCGAGCAGACTGGCCGGACCTATGACGGACCGCCCGAATCGGGCAGCCGCGGCGTCGGCGGCGGCTTCCGCCTCCCGCCAGCCCCGCTCGGGCGCGCCGAGGGTGAGCTGCCGCGGGGTGTCCTGCGCCGCGGCGAGACCCTCGACGCGGACGCCGACCAGGCGGATGCGCTCTCCCGGGTCGAGCGCGGTGTAGAGCGCCCAGACGGTGTCGAAGATCTCCCGGGCGACGTCGGTCGGCACGCCCGACGTGCGCGACCGGCTGACGGTGCGGAAGTCGGCCAGCCGCACCTTGAGCGACACCGTCCGCCCGACCTGTCCGGCCCGGCGCAGCCGGGCGCCCACCTTGTCGGAGAGGGCGAGCAGGGCCCGGCGGATCTCCAGCGGATCGGCCACGTCGGCGTCGAAGGTCACCTCCGCGCCGATCGACTTCTCGACGTGCTCGGGGCTGACCCGGCGCGGGTCGCGCCCCCAGGCCAGCTCGTGCAGGTGGGTCGCGGACGCCTCGCCGAGCGCCTTGCGCAGCATGCCGACCGGCGCCTCGGCGAGGTCGCCGATGGTGGCCAGGCCGAGCCGGCGCAGCGTCTCGGTGGACCGCTCCCCCACCCCCCACAGCGCCGACACCGGCAGCGGGTGCAGGAAGTCGAGCACCTGGGTTGCCGGGACGACCAGCAGCCCGTCGGGCTTGGCGCGAGTCGAGCCGAGCTTCGCCACGAACTTGCTCGGCGCGACCCCGACCGAACAGGTGAGCCCCTGCTCGGCGGCGACCCGCTCCCGGATGCGCCGGGCGATGGCGGCCGGAGGGCCGAAGAGCCGCCGGGCGCCCGCCACGTCGAGGAACGCCTCGTCCAGGGAGAGCGGCTCCACCAGCGGGGTGACGTCCCGGAAGATCTGCATGACCGCGCGGGAGGCCGCCGAATACCGCGCGAAGTCCGGCGGGAGGTAGACCGCGTGCGGGCAGAGCGCCCTGGCCCGCGCGGTGGGCATGGCGCTGCGCACGCCGTAGCGTCGGGCCTCGTAGCTGGCGGAGCTCACCACTCCACGCGGACCGACCCCGCCGACCACGACGGCCCGGCCGCGCAACTCCGGGCGGTGGCGGACCTCGACCGAGGCGAAGAACGCGTCCATGTCGACGTGCAGGATCGGGCAGCCGGAGTCGTCGGCGTCCGGCCCGAACCGGGGATCGCCGCCCCGGGGCAACGACTGGCTGCGGCCCATCCCCGCAGGTTAGCGGGCACCCCCGACATGCCGCCCGGGCGGCCGGCGGCGCGCTGCGTCGCCTGGTCCCGCCCGGGCGGCGCGCGCCGTCAGCCCCGGTCGACGGACGGCGCTCCCGGGGGTACGCGTCGCAGCGCGACGGCGCTGACGAGCGCCCCGACGAGCAGGGTCGCCGCCCCGATGACGGCGGTGACCGTGAAGCCCTCGGTGAACGCGGCGAACGCCCGGTCGAGCAGCACGCCCGCCACCTCGGCCGGGACCTGGCCCGCCACGGCGAGGGCGCCGCCGACGGTGTCGGTCGCGGTGTGGGCGAGGTCGTCGCCGAGCCCCGCCGGCACCTCGGTGTCCATCCGGGCCCGGTAGATGCCCGCGGAGATGCTGCCCAGCACGGCGATGCCGAGCGCGCCGCCGAACTCGGTGCTCGTCTCGGAGATGGCCGAGGCGGCCCCCGCCCGCTCGGGTGGCGCCGTGGTGAGCACGAGCGAGGTCGCCAGGGTGCTGGTCATCCCGACGCCGACGGTGAGCAGCCCGTAGCTCGCGATCAGCCACCAGACCGGCGCGTCGACCCGCATGGCGCTGACGAGCAGGAAGCCGACGGCGGCGACGACGAGTCCCGCGGCCACCAGTACCGCGGGCCGGGTGCGCGGCGCGAGCGCGGACGCGAGGGCGACGCCGACGACGCTGCCCAGGATGGTCGGGAGCATCCAGAGCGCGGCGTCGAAGGGGCTGAGGCCGAGCACCGTCTGCAGGAACGTGACCGCGAGCAGACCCATGCCGGCGCTGGCGAAGGCGATCGCCGTGTTCGCGCCGATGGCGGCGGAGAAGGAACTCGCCGAGAAGAGTCGCACGTCGATCATCGGGCGGTCGCTGCGGCGCTGCCGGCGGACGAAGAGGGCGCCGACGGCGAGGCCGACGAGGAGGGTCACCAGCGACGCCGGGTTCGGGCCCTCCTCGGCGAAGTGCTTGACGGCGTAGATGACCGGCAGGACGGCGGCGAGGGACAGCAGGGAGCTGAACGGGTCGAACCGGTTCGGGGCCGGATCCCTCGACTCGCGCAGCAGGAACGGCCCGACGGCGAGCAGCAGGAGCATGACGGGGACGTTGATGACGAACACCGATCCCCACCAGAACCGCTCCAGCAGGAAGCCGCCGACGATGGGGCCGATTGCGATGCCACCGGTGAAGCCGGCCGTCCAGATCCCGACCGCGGTGCGCCGCTGGTTGTCGTCGGCGAACATGCCGCGGATCAGGGAGAGCGTCGACGGCGCGAGGGTCGCCCCGCCCAGGCCGAGCAGGGCCCGGGCGGCGATGAGCAGCTCCGGGCTGGTGGCGAACGCGGCCAGGAGGGATGCCGCGCCGAACGCGGCGGCACCGACGAGCAGGAGTCGGCGGCGTCCGACGCGGTCGCCGAGGCTGCCCATGGTCACCAGCAGACCGGCCATCACGAAGCCGTAGATGTCCATGATCCACAAGTACTGGCCGGTGCTCGGTTCGAGTTCGGCGCTGATCCAGGGCGCGGCCATGAACAGGACCGAGAGGTCCATGGAGGTGAGGAGGGCGGGAATGACGAGAGCGGCGAGGCCGAACCACTCGCGACTGCGGGCACGGGGAGGAACAGAGGTGGTCACGCGCCGGACTGTACAGGCGTACAATACGGGTGTTCAATACGGACGTACAAGACGGACGTTCAAGACCTGGCTACACTGCCGTCATGGGACAGCGAGAGGAACTCCTGGCGGGGGCGAAGCGATGCCTGGTGGAGAAGGGCTACGCCCACACCACGGCCCGCGACATCGTGGCGGCGACCAACGCCCACCTCGGCTCCATCGGCTACCACTTCGGCAGCAAGGACGCCCTGCTGAACGCCGCCGTCCTGGAGATCTTCGACGACTGGGGGGACGCGATCGCCGCGGCCGTCACGACCGAGCCCGGCGGAGCGCCGCTGGAACGTCTCCGGCAGTTCCTCCAGGGCGTGTTCGAGCTGGCGCACGAGCAGCGGGCCGTCCTGGTGGCGAGCGTGCAGGCGTACGCCCAGGCGGAGTTCGCGCCCGAGGTGCGCGACCAACTCGCGGCCGGCTACGCCGCCAGCCGGCGCGACCTCGCCGCCCTGACGCTCGACATCGCTCCGACGGAGGTCTCGGCGGAGCAGGCCCGCCGCTACGGTTCGCTCGCCCTGGCGCTCATCAACGGTGTGATGCTCCAGTGGCTGCTCGACCCCGGGGCCGCGCCCACCGCCGACGACCTCGTGCGGGCGCTCGAAGGGCTCGCCGGGCGGGAACGGTGACGGCGGCACCGCCGGTCCGCGCCTGACCGCGCCGGCCGGACAGGCGATCCGCGCCGCGACGCGGCGTACACCGGCGGGACGGTCGCCCGGTCGTCAGCCGCGTACGACCAGCAGCGGGATGGTCATCTCGGCCGCGGTGTCCGCCCCGTGGTACGCGACCAGCCGCGACACGATCGGCGGCTCGGAGCGGGAGGCCGTCACCGCGTACGTGGCGTTGCAGACGACCACCACGTCGCCGATGCGGAGCAGGTGCTCCTCCGGCACCGGGCCGAACCAGCCGGAGGCCACCACCTCCTCGCGGGTGCGGACCCGGGCCGCGGGGCCGAGCACCGCCGACCAGGCGGCCACCACGTCGTCCCGGGCGCCGGGCGTGACGTGCAGGTAGCGGACCCGCGGCTCCCCGGCGACCACCGCCACCCCGGCGCGCAGCCGGGGATCGGTGTCCAGGTCGACGCGGTGCGCGGCCGGCACGTCGAGCTGCCCGTGGTCGGCGGTGACCAGCAGCGCGGCGTCGGGCGGCAACCCGTCGACGAGCCGGGTGAGCAGCCGGTCCACCTCGGCCGCGGCGACCCGCCAGGGCGCCGAGTCGACGCCCGTGAGGTGGCCGTGGCGGTCCAGGTCGGGGTGGTAGCCGGAGACCAGGGTGGGCCCCGGCCCGGCGGCCAGGGCGGTGAGCATCCGTACGGCGAGCGCGTCGACGCCGGCCGCGCCGCGGTAGTCGCCGCCCCGGTTGGCGGCCACCGTCAGCCCGCTGCCGCCGAACTCGGGTCGGCTCACCACCGTCACCGCGACCCCGGCGGCCCGGGCACGTTCGAACTGGGTACGGACCGGCTGCCAGCGCAGCGGCGCCGGGTCGGCCGCCCACTCGATGTGGTTGAGCACCCGGTCGGTTCCGGGCACCCGCACGGTGAAGCCGAGCACGCCGTGCGCCCCGGACGCGGCACCGGTGCCCAGCGTCACCAGGCTGGTCGGCGTGGTGGACGGGAAACCGCAGGTCAGCGGCCGGCCGACGGTCGCGGCGAGCCCCGCCAGGGTCGGCGCGTGCGGCGCGGCGGTCGGGATCTGGTGCCAGCCGAGGCCGTCCACGAGCAGCACCGCCACCCGGCGCACCCCGGCCAGCGCGGGGCCCAGCCCGAGCGGGTCGGTGGCGCCGGGCACGCCGAGCACGGCGAGCGCGCTGGGCAGGACGTCGGCGAGGCTGCCGTCGCCGTAGCGCGGCGCGACGACCGCCAGCGGGTCGGTCACGGGCGACGGGCGAACAGGTGCAACTGGGCCGCGAGGTCCCGCCAGGGGCTTCGCGCCGCGAGCGCCCGTTCCAGCTCCACCAGGGCGGCCGGCTGGCCGTCGGCCACGGCCGCGGGAAGGAGGTCGGCGAGCACGCGTACGCCGTGGATCTCCTCGACCACGAGCCCGGCGGCGCCGAGCAGCGCGGCGGCGCCCTCGGCGTCGTAGCGTCGGCGCAGCGTGTCCCGGGCCCCCGCGCTGCCCGCCGGGTCGGCGGCCAGCGCGGCGGCGACGTCCAGGTGCCCGTTCATCGCCCGGCCGAGCACCGCGGCGGCCCGGCCGGCGACCAGCACGCTCGCGGCGCCGCCCGGGCGCAGCGCGGCGGCCAGCGCGGCCACCACGGGCGCCGGATCGTCGACCACCTCCAGCACGGCGTGGCAGAGCACCAGGTCCGCGTCGCCCGGCTCGACCAGCCCGGCGAGCGCGTCGCCGTCGCCCTGCACGGCCCGGACCCGCTCGGCGACCCCGGCCTCCGCGGCCCGGCGGGTCAGCGCGGCGAGCGCGTCGGGACTGGCGTCGACCACGGTGACCCGGTGCCCGGCCTGGGCGAGCGGGACGGCGAAGCCGCCGGTGCCGCCGCCGACGTCGAGCACGGTCAGCGCGGTGTCGCCGCGGCGTTCCAGCTCGGCGCGCAGCACCGACCAGATCACGGCGGTACGGGGGGTCAGCGGCGGCCCGGCGAGCCGGCCTGGGGTCTGCTCCACCCGGTCGAGCCTAGTCACCCGGTCCAGCCCCCGACGGGGACCGTCCGGTGCGGCGCTCAGGACTCGCCGGTGGCGCCGTCCTCCTCGGCCCGCGACCGCAGGGCGTTGGCCACCGGGCCCTCGGTGATCTCGTACTCGCGAGGCTCGGTGTGGTGCGTCGGGGTCCATCCGGCGCTGAGCCGGGTCCGCCGGGAGTTGGCCACCCCGCCGCTGTACTCGTGATTCCCCGTCATCGGTTCGCCCCCTCGTGCTGACGCGGGCCGCTCTGCCCGCGCGAGCAGGAGTCTCCCGCCATCGGGCGCGGAAAACCGTAATGTGGATCACTACCGTCAACGGAAATCGCGCGATGCCGGGCTGACCGGCGGGTCGATGGCGTCCAGCCGGTCGGCGGTGAGACTGGTGACTCCCTCGTGCCGCTGCAACCGGCCGCGCACCACCAGCGCCGCGCTGGTGCGGGCGATTCGACGGTAGCGCTGCCAGAGCCCCGGGGAGCACGTGACATTGAGCATGCCCGTCTCGTCCTCCAGGTTGAGGAAGGTGACCCCGCCGGCGGTCGCGGGGCGCTGCCGGTGGGTGACGATCCCGCCGACCCGGATCCGCCGGCCCGGCTCCACCCGGCCGAGCCGGGCGATCGGCACCGCCCCGAGGGCGTCGAGCTGCGGGCGGATGAAGCGGGCCGGGTGGCTCTCCGGCGACAGCCCGGTCGCCCACACGTCGGCGACCAGCCGGTCCACCGCCTCCATGCCGGGCAGGGTGGGCGCGGCCGTGCCGGTCACCGTGCCGGGCAGCCGGCCCGGCCGGTCCTGGGCCGCCGCGCCGGCCGCCCAGAGGGCCTGCCGCCGGGACAGCCCGAAACAGGCGAAGGCGTCCGCGGTGGCCAGCGCCTCCAGCTGCGCGGCGGTGAGACCCACGCGCCGGGCCAGGTCCGGCATGTCGCGGTACGGCCCGTGCGCCGCCCGCTCCGCCTCGATCCGCTCGGCCACCTCGTCGCCGAGGGTACGCACGCTGGCCAGCCCGAGCCGGACGGCCGGGCCGCCCAGCCCCCAGGCGTGCGGCGGCTCCCCCGGCGCGCTGCCCCACCGGGTCTGCGGGGTGGACTCCAGCACCGCCTTGGCGCCGCTGGCGTTGACGTCCGGCCGGCGCACCCGCACCCCGTGCCGGCGGGCGTCGTCGACCAGCGTCTGCGGCGAGTAGAAGCCCATCGGCTGGGCGTTGAGCAGCGCGGCCAGGAACGGCCCCGGGTGGTAGCGCTTGAGCCAGGAGCTGGCGTAGACCAGGTAGGCGAAGCTCATCGCGTGGCTCTCCGGGAAGCCGTAGCTGGCGAACGCGGAGAGCTTGCGGTAGACGTCGTCGGCCAGCTCGCCGGTGATGCCCCGTTCGGCCATCCCGGCGTAGAGCCGGTCGGCGATGCGGGCCATCCGCTCGGCGGAGCGCTTGGCGCCCATCGCCCGGCGCAGCTGGTCGGCCTCCGCGGCGTCGAAACCGGCCAGGTCGATGGCGAGCTGCATCAGCTGCTCCTGGAACAGCGGCACGCCGAGGGTCTTCTCCAGCGCGTTGCGCATCAGCGGGTGGGCGTACTCCACCGGCTCCTGGCCGTTCTTGCGCCGGATGTACGGGTGCACCGAGCCGCCCTGGATCGGGCCGGGCCGGATCAGCGCCACCTCGACCACCAGGTCGTAGAACTCGCGGGGCCTCAGCCGGGGCAGGGTCGCCATCTGGGCGCGGCTCTCCACCTGGAACACCCCCACCGAGTCGGCCCGGCAGAGCATGTCGTAGACCTCGGGGTCGTCCAGCGTCATGCCGCCGAGGTCCAGGCTCATCCCGATCATGTCGTAGCCGTAGTGCAGCGCGGAGAGCATGCCGAGCCCGAGCAGGTCGAACTTGACCAGGCCGACGGCGGCGCAGTCGTCCTTGTCCCACTGGAGCACGCTGCGGCCCGGCATCCGCCCCCACTCCACCGGGCAGACCTCGATCACCGGCCGGTCGCAGATCACCATGCCGCCGGAGTGGATGCCCAGGTGCCGGGGGAAGGTCTGCAACTCGTCGGCGTACGCGACCACCTGCTCGGGGATGTCCTCGACGTCGACCGCGGCGACCGAGCCCCAGCGGTCGATCTGCTTGCTCCAGGCGTCCTGCTGGCCGGGCGAGAACCCGAACGCCTTGGCCACGTCCCGCACCGCCGAACGGGGCCGGTACGAGATGACGTTGGCGACCTGGGCGGTGTGCTCCCGGCCGTAGCGGGCGTAGACGTGCTGGATGACCTCCTCGCGGCGGTCGGACTCGATGTCCACGTCGATGTCCGGCGGGCCGTCGCGCTCGGGGGCGAGGAAACGCTCGAAGAGCAGCCGGTGCCGGACCGCGTCCACGTTGGTGATCCGCAGCGCGTAGCAGACCGCCGAGTTGGCCGCCGAGCCCCGGCCCTGGCAGTAGATGTCCTGCTCGCGGCAGAACGCGACGATGTCGTAGACCACCAGGAAGTAGCCGGGGAAACCCAGCTCCTCGATCATGTTCAGCTCGTGGTCGAGCTGCGCGTACGCCCTCGGGTGCGCCTCGCGGGGGCCGTAGCGCTCCCGCGCGCCCCGCTCGGTCAGGTGGCGCAGCCAGCTCATCTCGGTGTGCCCCGGCGGCACCGGGTACGCCGGCAGCCGCGGCGCGACGAGCTGGAGGTCGAAGGCGAGCTCGGCGCCGAACTCGGCGGCCCGCGCCACCGCGCCCGGGTACGCGGCGAACCGGGCCGCCATCTCGGCACCGCTGCGCAGGTGGGCGGTGCCGGCCGCGGGCAGCCACCCGTCGATCTCGTCCAGGCTGCGCCGGGCCCGTACGGCGGCGACCGTGGTGGCCAGCCGGCGCCGGCCGGGGGTGGCGTAGTGCACGTTGTTGGTGGCCACCGTGGGCAGCCCGGCGGACGCGGCCAGCTCGGCGAGCGCGTCGTTGCGGTCGGCGTCGACCGGATGACCGTGGTCGGTCAGCTCCACCGCCACCGTCTCCGCGCCGAACAGGGCGGTCAGCCGGTCCAGCTCGCGGGCCGCTGCGGCCACCCCCTCGGTGAGCAGCGCCGCCGGCACGTGCCCCTTGCGGCAGCCGGTGAGCACCAGCACGTGGTCGCGCAGCTCGGCGGCGACCTCCTCCAGCTCGCCGTAGACCGGGCGGCCCTTCTCCCCGCCGCGCAACTGGGCGCGGGCGATGGTCGAGGCGAGCCGGGCGTACCCCTCGTGGCCGTGGGCGAGCAGCAGCAGGTGCCGCCCGAGCGGGTCGGGCTCGCCGTTCTGCGGGCCGGGCAGGCCCAGCGACAGCTCGGCGCCGAAGATCGTCGGCAGGCGCAGCGCGCGGGCCGCCTCGGCGAAGCGCACCACCCCGTAGAAGCCGTCGTGGTCGGTGACGGCGAGCGCGGTCAGGCCCAGCCGGGCGGCCTCCTCCGCCAGTTCCTCGGGGTGGCTGGCGCCGTCGAGGAAGCTGAAGTTGGTGTGCGCGTGCAGCTCGGCGTAGGGCACCGCGTCGTCGGGACGGGCCAGCTCCGGCGGCGCGTACTCCTGCCGCTTGCGGCTCCACGCCGGGGAGTCGCCGCCGTCGGCGTCGACCGCGAGCGGGTCCACCACGTGCAGGTGCCGCTCGCCCCTGGGGCGCCCCGCGGCGGACCGCCCGGAGAGCACCTGCTCCAGCTCCGACCAGGGCATCTTCGGGTTGTGGAAGCTCACCGGCCCACCACCCGGCGGCGGTCAGTCATAGATCGCCTCCACCAGCCACCGGCCGCCCTCGACCGCGAGCAGCAGGGCCGCGCCGTCGGCCAGGCAGACCTGGAACCGGGCCCGGCGGCGGGCCTCGGCCGGCGCCCACCAGCGCTCGTCCACCGGCCACGGACCGGCCCAGCCGACGATCTCGGCCGGCCGGGCGGTGCCCACGGTCAGCCGGGCCGGCGCGGCGCTGACCTGGAGCCGCGCGCTGACCACGACCGGCTCGCCGGCCGCGTCGTGCACGGTCGCGGCGAGCGGGTCGGGCAGCACCACGGCCGGCGCCGGTGGCGGCAGCCGGCCCGGCCACGGCGGCTCACCCGGGCGGGCCGGCAGGCGTTCGTCCCCCCACGGCACCAGGCGCACCTGGTCGGCCGGCGAACGCCCGCCGCCGAGCACCGCGGTGACCACCGCCTCGGGGCCGAGGATGCCCTGCACCCGGCTCAGCGCCCGGTGCGCCCGCTCCCGCTCCTCGCCGGCCTCCCCCCACAGGCCGGGTTGCAGGCCGGCCTGGGCGAGCACCCCGTCGGGCACCAGCCGCAGCCGGATGATGCCCGCCGTCGGGCGGGCCGGGCGGGCGCCACCCCGGCCGCCGCCGGACAGCCAGCCGTCGAGCTGCCAGCGCACCCGGTCGGCGATGGCTGCCGCGGTGAGCAGCCCGTCGTGCCGCCAGACCCGGTGCAGCTCCTGGCCGTGCGCGGTGACCGCCTCGATGCCGAGGCGGGTGCAGGCCAGCCCGTGCGCCGCGAGCCGCTCGTGCAGCCGCTCGGCCAGCGCCCGGGCGGCGAAGGCAGCCGCGTCGACCCGGTCGAGCGGCTCGTCGTGGTCGGCGGTGACCGCGAGGTCGGCCGGGGGCTGCCGGACGGCGAGCGGGCGGTGGTCCCGCCCGGCCGCCA
Organism: Micromonospora sp. NPDC047670; assembly: GCF_043204915.1. Taxonomy (NCBI): domain Bacteria; kingdom Bacillati; phylum Actinomycetota; class Actinomycetes; order Micromonosporales; family Micromonosporaceae; genus Micromonospora; species Micromonospora sp. NPDC047670. Next base: position 314,312 of record NZ_JBIDDA010000002.1, on the reverse strand, counting down.
GCCGGTGGGCCAGCGCGCCGTCGAACCCGAACCGGGCCAGCACGTCGCCGGCGGGCAGCGCGGCGAAGTCACCCAGGGTGCGTACGCCGAGCCGGCGCAGCAGGTCGGTCAGGGCCGGCCGGCCGAGCGCCTCGACCGGCAGGTCGGCCAGGAACCGCGGGGTCTCCCCGGGCGGAACGACCTGCCCGGCGCGGGCGGCCAACCCGGCGGCGAACACCCCGTCGGCGATGCCGACCTGGCTCTCCACCGCGCATGCCTGCGCGACGTGCTCGACGATCCGCTCGGCCGCCGCCTCCTCGCCCCCGAGATAGCGGCTCGGGCCCCGGGCCGCCACCGCGCACGCGCCGGGACGCACCACCTCGACGCCCGCGACCAGTTCCTCGACCGCGGCGACCACCGGCTCGAACGCCCGGGTGTCCCGTCCCGGGTCGTACTCGACGACGGTGAGCTGCGGGCAGCGCCCCTGCGCCTCCCGCTTGCGCAGCCCCCGGCGCACCCCCTCGGCGCGGGCCCGCTCCGAACAGGCGACCACCCGGTTGGCGTGCAGCACGGCGACCGGGCCGGTGGCGGGCACCCCGTCGACGATCTCGGCGGCGAGCACCGGCCAGTCCGGGCACCAGAGCAGCAGGGTCCGCACCGGCGCACCGGTCATGCCGGACCGACCAGGGTGAGCGCGCCGCGACGGGAGGTGCCGGCGGACGCGGAGGCGGCCACGGAAACCGGGCGGGGCCGGCCGGCGACCGACCGGCCGGTGACGGAGCCGGCGACAGCTCCGGGGGCCGGACGGGGAATGACCCGGGTGAGCCCGTCCCCGGGGAGCCAGACCTTGATCTCCTTGGGGCGGGCGGCGGCCCCGCGCCCGCGCGCCGAGACGGTGACCTCGCGGCGGCGCAGCCGGCCCCGTCCCGGCCCGAGTCCCTCCCAGGCGCCCCGGACCACCTGGAGGGTCACGTCCGCGCCGTCCCACCGCCCGTACGGGACGAGGACGCTGCCCCGCTGCCGGGCGCGGGCCGCCAGCCGGTTGGCGACCGAGGCGGAGACCGTCGCCGGCACGGCGGTGACCACGACGTCCACCCCGTCGATCAGCGCGGCGATGACGGTGGCCCACTCCGGACCCGGGTGGGGCACCAGGGCGAGCCGGTCCAGGGCGATACCGAGCTCGGCGGCCGCGCCCGCCCCGAACGTCGGCACCCCCACCACGGCGCACCACGAGCCGGCCCGGGACGCCTCGGCGAGCAGCGCCAGGACCAGCGACGTGCCGCCACTGCGGCGGGGTTGACCGGTGGCGACCGCGATCGTGCTGCCACGCCGCAACCCTCGGTTGGGCAGCAGCCCGGTCAGCTCCGGAGCCACCGGCAGCACCCGGTGACCGCCTGCCGGGTCCGGTGCGCTCGCCGGACGCACCAGCGCGGCCAGTGCGGCGGAACCGACCACCATCCGGCCCGCCATCGGACCTACCCCCCGTCGTGCTGTCGATCGGATGTGCGCGTGACGCCCCGGCCGCCCGGCTCCCCCCGCTGGGCGGCCGGGGGCGTCACGGGTCAGGCGGCGAGGCCGTCGAGCGCCGGTTGGTGGGTCACGCCGAGCGCGGTCTCCACCACCGTGACGAACTGTTCGGCGGCGCGCAGCAGGTCGTCGGCCTCGCGGGCGGTCACGACCCGCGGGATGCCGGCCTCGGCGGCGGCGCGCTTGCCGGCGCCGAGGGCGAAGAACCGGGCCCACTCGTCGAGCTCGGGGGCGGCACCCGAGAGCAGGACCCAGACGCTGGTGATCCGGTTGCGCCGGGCGGGAGCGGGACGCGCCCGGGCGGCGAGCAGGGCCGCCGCCGCGCGCAGCGCGGCCAGGTGGGCGGCCGCGTAGCGGAGGCCGTCGGGGCGGGTCTGGGCGGCCTCGGCCAGGCCGTGGCGGGCCACCGCGAGAAGCTGGGCGGGGGTGCGGTGCGGCAGCACGTGCGCCGGCACCGTCGGTGCCTGAGCCGGGTTGGTCGGCATGGGACTGTCTCCTCCACGTGGCCGAGGCGCCGCCCCCGGGGCGGACCTGGTCCGCCGGCGGGACGCCGGGTCGAGTGGTGCGGAGGAAGACGCACCGGGTGGGGGCCGGCCGGGTGTGGACGCTTCCCCACACCACACCCGGCCGGCACAACCGGCGGGTTCGTCGCCCGCCGCCCGGGGGTCGTGGGCGGCGGGCGACGCTCCTGCCTGACGGGCCCGGGCTCGCGACTGCCCGTGACCCAGGTGCGGCCCGCGGAGCCGCACCGCCCGGGGCCGGCGCCGCGAAACACCGCCCGGGATGTTGGAACGGGCGTTCGACGCAATCGAACACTCGTTCTAACCACTGCTGACAGTACACCCTCCCTCCGACGAAAATGCAACGTGTGGCGCGCGGGACGTCGCCCCCGGTGCCCGCCCCGTCACCGGCCTGCTCACGCCGTCGCCGTCCCGCACCGAACCGACCGGCCGCGCCGGGCCCGACCCGGAGCGGTCGCACCTCGGGCGGCCCGGCGTGGTCGGCGGGCGTCGACGTGGCCGGGGCGGGGTCGGCGTGGCCGGGCGGGCCGGCGGCGGGCGCACCGGGAAGAATGGCGGCATGCAGCCACACCCGAACGTACGGGCGGTGCAGGACGTGCTCGACGCCGCGGGCGCGCGGGACGGGTCCGGCGCGCCGAGCGCCGTCCGCCTGCTGCCCGACGCGGTCCACACCGCCGCGGCCGCCGCCGAGTCGCTCGGCGTCGGGGTCGGCCAGATCGCCAACTCGCTCGTCTTCGAGGCGGACGGCGCGCCGCTGCTGGTGCTCACCTCCGGCGCGCACCGGGTGGACACCGCCGGCCTGGCCGCGTCCATCGGGGTCACCCGGCTGCGCCGGGCCACCCCCGACTTCGTCCGCGCACACACCGGGCAGGTGATCGGCGGGGTCGCCCCGGTCGGCCACCCGCGCCCGCTGCGCACCCTGGTCGACACCGCCCTCGAGCGGTACGACGAGATCTGGGCGGCCGGCGGCGTGCCGCAGGCGGTCTTCCCCACCACGTACCGGGAACTGCTGCGGGTCACCGGCGGCACCCCGGCCGACGTGGCGTGAGCGGGCTGAGCGGGCGGACCGTCGGGCTCGGCGGCGGGGCGGCGGCGTGAGCGGGACCGACGGCGTCCCGGGGCTGGTCACCCTGCACGTGTGGCGCACGTCCCGCGCCGCGCTGCCCCGGGCGCTGACCCGGATGGCGGCCGACCCCCGCCGGCTGCGGGCGCTGCCCGGCGTACGGTTCGGCAAGCTGCTCGGCACCGGGACCGGCACCGGCTTCGGGCCGGGCGACGCCGACCTGACCCGGTGGGCGGCGCTGACCGTGTGGGACTCCCCCGCCGCGGCCGCCGGCTTCGACGACTCGCCGGTGGGGCGCGGCTGGGCGCGGATCGCCCGCGCGGCCGTCCGGGTCGACCTGCGCCCGCTGAGCAGCCGGGGCGAGTGGTCGGGCCGCCGGCCGTTCGGCGAGCCGCCCGGCGGCCGGGTCACCGGCCCGGTGCTGGCCCTGACCCGGGCCCGGCTGCGCCCCCGGCGGGCGGTCACCTTCTGGCGGGCGGTCCCCCCGGTCGCCGCCGCGCTGCGCGCCGCGCCCGGTCTGCTGGCCCGGTTCGGCGTCGGCGAGGCCCCGCTGGGCTGGCAGGGCACGGTGAGCGTGTGGCGTGACCCGGCGGACCTCGTGGCGTTCGCGTACCGTCACCCGGAGCACCGCGCCGCGATCATGCGGACCCCCACGGAGGGGTGGTACGCGGAGGAGCTCTTCGCGCGGTTCGAGGTGCGCGACGTGGTCGGTGACCGGGCGGTGCTGGGGTGGGTCGCGGACGGCGGCCCGGGAACGGCGGAGGGTGCACGGGCATGAGGTTGGTGCGGTGGACGCCGGACGATCTCGTCCGACGGCTGGACGACGTGGTGGCCGTCTACGGCGAGGCGATGGGGTACCGCACCGACCTGCTGGAGGCGCGGCGCGGCTACATCGCCACCCACGTACGCCGGCCCGGCTTCCGCGCCGTCGCCAGCCTGACCAGCGAGGGCCACCTGGCCGGCTTCGGCTACGGCTACCTCGGCGCCCCGGGGCAGTGGTGGCACGACCAGGTGTGGCGGGCGCTGGACACGCCCGCCCGGCAGCGCTGGCTGACCCACTGCTTCGAGGTGGTCGAGCTGCACGTCCGGCCGCCCGCGCAGGGGCACGGCCTGGGCGCGGGGCAGCTACGGGCCCTGCTCACCATGGCGGAGGGGACGACCACCCTGCTGTCCACCCCGGAGGCCGACGAGCAACGGTCCCGGGCCTGGCGGCTGTACCGCCGGTTCGGCTTCGTCGACGTCCTGCGCCACTTCCACTTCCCCGGCGACGAGCGCCCGTTCGGCGTGCTCGGCCGGGACCTGCCGCTGGAGCCGCCGACGTCCGCCCCGCGCGGCCGGGCCGCCGCGCCGTGACCCGACGGCTGTCCTGGACGCTGCTGGCCGTGCTGGTGCTGGCGCAGATCTGCTACCCGCTGAGCACCGGGCAGACCCGGGCCCGGCTGACCGTCGCCACCGTCGTGCTCGGCTACCTGCTCTCGGTGAGCCACGCGCTGCTCAGCCGGGGCCCGCGTACGGCGGCGGCGCTGGTCGCGGTGGCCACGGTCGGCGGGTTCGCCATCGAGGCGCTCGGCGTGGCCACCGGCTTCCCCTTCGGCAGCTACGACTACTCGGGCGAACTGGGACCGAAGCTGGCCGGGGTGCCGCTGATCATCCCGCTGGCCTGGACCTGGATGGCCTGGCCGGCCTGGCTGGCCGCCACCCGGCTGACCGGCGGCGCTCCGCTGGGGGCCGGCGGCACCCCCGACAGCGCGCCGGGCGTCGGCAGCGACGCCGGTGGTCGGCGGGGGACCCGGTTCCCCGGCCGGCGGGTCGCGCTGGCCGCCGTCGGGCTGGCCGCCTGGGACCTCTTCCTCGACCCCCAGATGGTCGCCGAGGGCTACTGGGTCTGGCGGGACGCCACCCCCGCCCTGCCGGGGCTGCCCGGCATCCCGGTGAGCAACTACCTGGGTTGGCTGCTCTTCGCGGTGCTGATGATGGGCGCGCTGCGCCCGCTGGCCGGGCCCGCCGTCGGCGGCACCGACGAGCGGGACGGCCCGATGTTCGCGCTCTGGCTGTGGACGTACTTCTCCAGCGTGCTGGCCCACGCGGTCTTCCTCGACCTGCCCGCCTCGGCGCTGTGGGGGGCCGCCGGCATGTCGGTGGCCGCCGTGCCGCTGGCGGTCACGCTGGTCCGCGCCCGCCGCGACGAGGGGCACGAGCCGCGCCGGCCGCAGCGCCCCGGCGTCGACGCGGCGGCATGACCGCCGTCCTCGCGCTGCTGGCCGGCGTGGCCGTGCTGACCGCGCACACCCTGGTCAACGCCGGCCGCCGGCTGCGCCGCCCGGCGGACCGGCCGGCGCCGGTCACCGAGACCGTGGCGGTGCTGCTGCCGCTGCGCGACGAGGCCACCCGGGTCACCCCCTGCCTGCGCGCGCTGCTCGCCCAGCGGGGCGTGCCGGGGCTGCGGGTCGTGGTGCTCGACGACGGGTCGACCGACGGCACGGCCGACGTGGTCCGCGCGGTCGCCGGCGACGACCCCCGGGTCACCCTGCTCGACGGGGTCGCCCCGCCGCCGGGCTGGCTGGGCAAGCCGCACGCCTGCTGGCAGTTGGCCACCCGGGCCGACCCCGCGGCGACCGCGCTGGTCTTCGTCGACGCCGACGTGGTGCTCGCCCCGGACGCGGTCGCGGCGGCGGTCACCGAGCTGCGCGCCGCGCGGGTGACGCTGCTGTCGCCGTACCCCCGGATCGTGGTCGCGACGGCGGCCGACCGGCTGGTCCAACCGCTGTTGCAGTGGCTGTGGCTGACCTTCCTGCCGCTGCGGGCGATGGAGCGCTCGCCGCGGCCGTCGCTGGCCGCCGCCGGCGGGCAGTTCCTGGTGGTGGACCGGGTTGGCTACGACGCCGCCGGCGGGCACGCCGCGGTGGCCGGGAAGGTCCTGGAGGACATCGAGCTGGCCCGCGCGGTCAAGCGGGCCGGCGGCCGGATCGCCCTCGCCGACGGCTCGCGGCTGGCCGCCTGCCGGATGTACGAGGACTGGCCGCAGCTGCGCGACGGCTACTCGAAGTCGCTCTGGGCGACCTTCGGCCACCCCGCAGCCGCGGCCGCGGTGGTGACCCTGTTGCTCGTGCTCTACACCGCTCCCCCGCTGCTGGCGGTCGTCGCCCTGGCCGCCGGCGCGCCGCCGGTGGCCGCCGCGGCTCTCGCCGCCTACCTGCTCGGCGTCGCCGGACGGGTGGTCAGCGCCCGGGCGACCGGCGGCCGGTGGTGGCCCGACGCGCTGGCACACCCCGTGTCGGTCGTGGTCCTCGGTTGGCTGACCCTCCGGTCGTACCATCTGCGGAAGCGGCGTCGCCTCTCCTGGCGCGGCCGCCCCGTCAGCTAGGGAGGCGCGGCATGGCGCGGATCGTGGTCGTCGGCGCCGGGGTGGGCGGGCTGGCCACCGCCGCCCGGCTGGCCGCCACCGGGCACCAGGTCACCGTGCTCGAACGGGCGGACACGGTGGGCGGCAAGCTCGGCCGGTACGTCCACGACACCCCCGACGGCCCGTTCCACTTCGACACCGGGCCGAGCCTGCTCACCCTGCCCGACGTCTTCCACGACCTGTTCGAGGCGACCGGCGCGAAGCTCGACGAGTACCTGGACCTGGCGCCGGTGGACCCGATCGTGCGGCACGTCTTCCCCGGCGGCGGCCCGGCCCTCGACTCGTGCGCCGACCCGGCCGAGTTCGCCGCCCGGATCGGCGCGGCCTTCGGCGACCGGGCCGCGGCGGACTGGCAGCGGCTGTGGCGCCGGGCCGCGCGGGTGTGGCAGGCCTCGCACCGGGACATCCTGCGCCGCCCGATCGACTCCCCGCTGGACCTGGCCGCGCTGGCCTGGCGGCTGGGCGACCTGGCCGCGATCGGCCCCGGCCGGACGCTGCGCGGGCTGGGCCGGCGGCACCTGTCCGACCCCCGGCTGCGGATGCTGCTGGAGCGGTACGCCACCTACACCGGGGCCGACCCGCGCCGGGCGCCGGCCGCGCTGGTCGCCGTGCCGTACGCCGAGCTGGCCTTCGGCGGCTGGTACCTGCGCGGCGGGCTGGGCACGCTCGCCGACGCGCTGCTGACCCGCTGCCTGGACCTCGGCGTGGTGGTGCAGACCGGCGCCACGGTCACCCGCATCGACGCCGCGGGCGGCCGGGTGCACGGCGTACGCCTGCGCGGCGTCACCGCGCCGGTCCCCGCCGACGTGGTGGTGGCCAACGTCGACGCGCTCACCCTCTACCGGGACCTGCTGCCCGACCCGCGCCGGCTGACCGGGCTGACCGACCGCAGCCTGGCCGGCTTCGTGCTGCTGCTCGGCGTCACCGGGAGCTCCGGGTTGGCCCACCACAACGTGTTCTTCCCCCGCGACTACGACGCCGAGTTCGACGCGGTCTTCGGCCGCCCGGGGCGCGGCGTGCGGGCCCGCCCGGCGGCGGACCCCACCGTCTTCGTCACCGTGGCCGACGACCCGGTGGTCCGGCCGGCCGGCCACGAGGCGTGGTTCGTGCTGGTCAACGCCCCCCGGCACGGCACCGCCACCGGCGCGGTCGACTGGCGCCGGCCGGGCCTCGCCGGGGCGTACGCGGACCGGGTCCTCGACGTGCTGGCCGAGCGCGGCGTCGACGTGCGGGACCGGCTGGTGTTCCGGGAGGTCCGCACCCCCGCCGACCTGGACGCCGCGACCGGCGCGCCCGGCGGGTCGATCTACGGCACCGCCGGCGGCCTGCTCCGCCCCGCGAACCGGGGCCCGGCGCACGGGCTGTGGCTGGTCGGCGGCTCCAGCCACCCGGGCGGCGGCCTGCCGATGGTGACGCTCTCCGCCCAGATCGTCGCCGACGAGATCGGCCCCGCCTGGTAGGACGTGCGGCACCCGGTCAGCGCCTCGGGTGGGGCCTTCGCGACACCCGCCGGCCGGTCAGCCGGCGTCGATCAGGGCGCGGCGGACGGCGGAGAGGAGCTGGCCCAGCCCGAAGCCGGCCAGCAGCACCCAGACGGCGGTCGCCATGGTGATGGTGCCGGCGGCCAGGTCCGGCTCGATCAGCCCGGTCAGCCCCGCCAGCAGCAGCCCGACCAGGGCGACCGAGACCCGGGTGGGGCGCTCCCCCACGGTCACCGCGCCGATCTCCCGCATGCCGGCCGAGACCGCCCGGGCGCGGACGTACTCGTGCAGCCAGGACAGCGCGCCGGCGGTCGCGACGAGCGCCCCGGGCGCCCCGACCAGCCAGAACGCGACCAGCCAGGCGGCCTCGCCGAGCCGGTCGGCGAGCGAGTCGTAGACGTAGCCGAGCCGGGTGGTCCGGTTCGTGGCCACCGCCACCGCGCCGTCGACGCTGTCCGCCACCGCGGCGAGCAGCACGAACAGCGCCCCGAGGAAAGGGCCGTCCTGCGGCCGTACGGCGAGCAGCGGCACGCAGGCGCAGAGCAGCACGCCGACCACGGTGACCGGGGTCGGGCCGACCCGCAGCCGGCCCAGCACGAACCCGACGTGGTAGGCGAACCGCAGCCAGGCGCGGACGACCGGGGCCGCCGCCCGGGGGTCGAAGCCCCCGTGCAGGCGCGCCCACGCCGTGGCGTACTCGTCCCAGTTCAGCTGTGTGCCCACCACGGATCAACCGTTGCGGCGGCGCTCAGGTGTCGCGGCACGTGCGGTCACACCCGCGCACCGACCTGGAGGTTCTGCCAGACCTCGCGGGTGGCGGTGGAGCGGTTGAGGGTGATGAAGTGGATGCCGGGCACGCCCTCGTCGAGCAGCCGCCGGCACATCTCGCTGGCCTGCTCGACGCCGAGCCGGCGCACCGCCTCGGGGTCGTCGGCGATCTTCGAGAACCGCTCGGCCAGGGCCGGCGGGAAGGGCGCCCCGGAAAGCTGCACGGAGCGCTCGATCGTGCCGATCTGGGTCACCGGCATGACGCCGGCCAGGATCGGGGTGTCGCAGCCGGCGGCGGCGACCCGGTCGCGCAGCCGCAGGTAGTCGTCGGCGTCGAAGAACATCTGGGTGATCGCGAACTCGGCGCCGGCCCGGCACTTGCGCACGAAGTGCTCCGTGTCGCTGGCCACGTCGGGCGAGCGCGGGTGCTTGTACGGAAACGCCGCCACCCCGACGCTGAAGTCGCCGGCGTCGCGGACCAGCCGGACCAGGTCCTCCGCGTAGAGCACGCCCTCGGGGTGGCGGACCCACTCGCCGCCCGGGTTGCCCGGCGGGTCGCCCCGTACGGCGAGCACGTTGCGCACCCCGACCCCGGCGAGCCGGCCGATGACGTGGCGCAGCTCGGCGACGGAGTGGTCGACCGCGGTCAGGTGGGCCATCGGCAGCAGGGTGGTCTCGGTGGCGATCCGCTCGGTGACCGCGACCGTGGTGTCGCGGGTCGACCCGCCCGCGCCGTAGGTGATCGAGACGAACGAGGGCCGCAGCGACTCCAGCTCGCGGATCGCCTGCCACAGCAGCCGCTCGCCCTGCTCCGTCTTGGGCGGGAAGAACTCGAACGAGAAGGTCGGCTGGTGGTCACGGATCAGCTCCCCGATCGCCGGCTGCGGGTTGGGGAGGACCGAGGGAAGACCGAGCGCCACCCCACGACTCTAGCGGGCGGGGCGCCCCGCGCCGGAGACCTTCCCACAGCAGGGGACACGGGCCGCGCGGCCGGCCCGCGCGCCGGTCGCCGGGACTCGACCGGCCCGCCGGTCGGCGTCCGCCCCACGGCGCCCCCCGGCGGCCCCGCGCCGGCTCGCGGGCGGGTCGCCGGCCCCAGGCGTACGCCGGGCCGGCCGGCCGGGGCCGGAAAGCGTCGTACCCCCGGGGTAGTCATGGTGCAGCGCGGGGCGGGCCGGCCGGAGGTCGGCCCCGGCGGGGGCACGCGCGGGGGTCAGCATCCACGGTGGCGCACCGGTCCGTCCGGGGCCTGCGCCGCCGTCCACGCCGACGCCCGCCGGAGGACCGATGACGCCGCCCCCGCCCGGCCCGCAGCTGCTCGGGCCGCTGCTCGCCCAGCTCCGGCTGGTCCGCGGCTGGAGCCAGCTGCGGCTCGCGGCCGAGCTCTGCCACGTCTCCGGGGTGCCGACGCTGAGCCGGCACGAAGTCTCCCGGTGGGAGCGACAGCTGCGCGTTCCCGGCGAGTTCTGGCTCGGCTGGCTCGCCGTCGTCCTCGCGGTGCCGGCCGACCTGCTGGCCGACGCGGCGGCCCGCACCCGGCGCCTCGGCCCACCGCCGTCCTTCGGCGGATCCCGGTCCCGGGCGGCGCTGCTCGCCCTGGCCCAGCGCTGGCTGGTCGACCCGCGCGCCGCGCTGCTGCCGGGCACGCCCACCCGACCGGCCGACGAGCATGCCGACGCGCCGGCGGCCGGGCGACCCGGGTCCCACCCCGCCGGGCCGGTGCGGCTGGCGGAGCTGCGCCGGCTGGACGACCTCGCCGGCGGGGCCGACCTGGCCGGGCTGGGGGCGTACCGGCTGGGGCGGGCGGTGCGGGCGCTGGCCGGGTGCGGGCCGGCCGCGCGCCGCCGGCTGCTGCCCGAGCTGGCCGAGTCGGCCCAGCTCGCCGGCTGGCTCGCCGCCGACGCGGGGGACGCGGCCGGCGCGCTCGACGCCTACCGGTTGGCGCTGCGCGCCGCCGCGACCGCCGGTGACCCGGCGTTCGCCGGGCACGTGCTCGGCTCGGCCAGCCACCTGCTCGCCGGTGCCGGCGACCCGGAGGGCGCGCTGGTGCTGGCCCGCACGGCGTACGCCGGGGCCCGGCGATGGGCCACCCCCGGCCTGCGCGCCCTGCTGCTGCACCGGGTGGCGCTGGCCGCGGCGCTCGGTGGTCGGGCCGGGGCGGCCCGGCAGGCGCTCGGTGCGGCTCGCCACGCGACCGGCGTGCCGGACCCCGGCCGGGAGCCGCCGTGGCTCTACTGGCTCGACGGGCCGGAGCTGGCGGCGATGACCGGGCGCGCGCTGGTCGCGCTGGGCCGGCCACGCCCGGCCGAGGCGCCGCTGCACGCCGTCCGGCAGCGCGGCCGTCCCCGCACCTCGGCGATCTACGGCGGCTGGCTGGCCCGGTGCTACCTCCAGCTCGGCGAGGTGGAGCGGGCCTGCGCGGTGGCCGGCGAGGCGCTGCTCGACGCCGTCCGCGCCGGGTCGCCCCGGGCGCTGGAGCACCTGGCCGAGGTGCGCCGGCGGCTGGCCGGGCACGGCGACCGGCCGGCCGTCCGGCGGTACCGGGCGCTGGTCGCGGCCGCCGGCCCGTACCTGCCCCGCCCGGGGCCCGCCCCGGGCGGCCGACGGGCTCCGGGGGCCCGCGCGGCGCGTCGGGCCCCCGGTGCTGCGGCGGGGTCACCCCCGACCGGCTAGCGTCGTGGCGTGACCCACGCTGCTCCCGTTTCCCCGGTCGACCGTGCCGGGCTGCGTCAACGGATCGACAAGGCCCTGGTCGAGTTCCTGGCCACCCAGCGCACCTGGATGACCCGTGTCGACGACGCCCTGGTGCCGGTCGCCGAGGCGATCGAGGCGTTCGTGCTGGGCGGCGGCAAACGGCTGCGGCCGGCGTTCGCCTACTGGGGCTTCCGGGGCGCCGGCGGCGTCGACTCCGACCAGGTGGTGACCGCCCTGGCGTCGCTGGAGTTCGTGCAGGCCAGCGCGCTGATCCACGACGACCTGATGGACCGCTCCGACACCCGGCGCGGGGAGCCGGCGGTGCACCGCCGGTTCGCGGCCCGGCACCGGGCGGCCGGCTGGGGCGGCGACGCGAACGGCTTCGGCGACGCCGCCGCGATCCTGCTGGGCGATCTCTGCCTGGTCTGGTCGGACGAGTTGCTGCACTCCTGCGGGCTGGACCCGCGGACGGTCGCCCGGGCCCGGCCGGTCTTCGACGAGATGCGCACCGAGGTCACCGTCGGCCAGTACCTCGACGTGCTGACCCAGGCCACCGGCGACACCTCGCTGGAGCGGGCCGGCAAGGTCGCCCGCTACAAGTCGGCGAAGTACACGGTCGAGCGGCCGGTGCTGCTCGGCGCCGCGCTGGCCGACGCGCCGGCCGAGGTCCGGGCGGCGTACTCCGCGTACGGGCTGCCGTTGGGCGAGGCGTTCCAGCTCCGCGACGACGTGCTGGGGGTGTTCGGCGACCCGGCGCAGACCGGCAAGCCGGCCGGCGACGACCTGCGCGAGGGCAAGCGGACCTACCTGGTGGCGGCGGCCCTGGAGGCGACCGACGAGGCCGGGCGCGAGCTGCTGCTCGGCGGGCTCGGCGACCCCGGGCTGGACGAGGCCGGGGTCGCCCGGCTGCGGGACATGATCAGCGACAGCGGCGCGCTGGCGCGTACCGAGCAGCGGATCGTCACGCTGACCGACACCGCGCTGGCCGCGCTGGCCACGGTCGACCTGGACACCGAGGCCCGGCAGGCCCTGGTCGACCTGGCCATCGCCGCCACCCGTCGCGCCGACTGACCCCGCCCACGCCCACGCCCACGCCCACGCCCACGCCCACGCCCACGCGATCTTGCACTTCCGGCCCGCGCTTCGCCACATGTGTCCCGGTATGTCAGGGCACAAAGTGCAAGATCGCGGGGACGACGAGGGCGGGGGCCGCGGGGGCGGGGGTGGGGTAAGTCAGAAGCCCAGGGCCTGGGCGCGGCGCTTGACCTCGCGGGCCTGGTCGCCGGCGAGCGCCTTCGCCGGCGTGGCGCCGGGGAGGGTGTCGTCCGGCTCGTAGAGCCAGCGCAGCGCGGCCTCGTCGTCGTAGCCGGCGTCGGCCAGCAGGTTCAGCACGCCGGGCAGGTGCTTGAGCACGGTCTTGTTGGCCACCAGATCGGTCGGGATCCGGCGGACGCCCTCGCGGCGCACCGCGATCAGCTCCCGGTCCCGGATCATCTGGTGGACCTTGCTGATCGACACGTCGAGGCGCTCGGCCACGTCCGGCAGGGTCAGCCAGTCGGCGGGGTCGGCGGGGCCGGCGGCCCCGGGGTCGGGCACGGCCCGGTCGGCGGGTACGGAGTCGGTCACCCGACCACCCTGCCATGCCCCGGCCGACCCCGGCCAACGGCACCCCGATGAGCCGGGTGAGCAGGGCGGACAGGCGGCGCGAGCGCGGCGGGACGGTCGTCGTCGCAGCCCAGCTGTAGCATCCTGTTCAACCTTCACCCTCCGGACACATAGACTCCCTGCCGATGGACACACAGGTCGCCGACACGTTGCTGGGCTCGCTGATCGACGGGCGCTACCGCATCCGCGGTCGCGTGGCCCGTGGCGGCATGGCGACCGTGTACACCGCCACCGACGAGCGCCTCGAGCGCACCGTGGCGGTCAAGATCATTCATCCGTCCCAGGCGCCCGAGGCCCGGGCCCGGACGGCGGGCTTCGTGGAGCGGTTCACCGACGAGGCCAAGACGATCGCCCGACTGACCCATCCGAACGTGGTCGCGGTCTACGACCAGGGCACCCACGCCGGCCTGCCCTACCTGGTGATGGAGTACGTCCGCGGCCGCACCCTGCGCGACGTGCTCGCCGAGCGGCGCCGACTCAACCCGGACGAGGCGCTGGCCATCGCCGAGCAGATGCTCGCCGCCATCGCCGCCGCGCACCGGGCCGGCCTCGTGCACCGCGACGTGAAGCCGGAGAACGTGCTGGTCGCCGAGGCGCCCACCGGCGGCGCCGCCAACCTCGTCGACAGCGTGGTCAAGGTGGCCGACTTCGGGCTGGCCCGGGCGGTCGAGGCGAGCGCCGACGACGAGAACGGCAACCAGCTGATGGCCACGGTCGCGTACGTGGCCCCGGAGCTGGTCACCGAGGGGCACGCCGACCCCCGCACCGACGTCTACTCCGCCGGCATCGTGCTGTTCGAGATGCTCACCGGCCGGGTGCCCTACGACGGGGACCGGCCGGTCGACGTCGCCTGGCAGCACGTCGACCGGGACGTCCCGGCGCCCTCGACGCTGGTGCCCGGGCTGCCCAGGTCGCTGGACGACCTGGTCGCCCGGGCCACCCGACGCGATCCGGGCGCCCGGCCGACCGACGCCGGCGCGCTGCTGGCCGAGGTGCAGGTCGCCCGGGACGACCTCGGCGACGCGAACACGCGTACCGCCGTGTTGCGCCGGGTGACCGACGAGCCGGCGGTGGCCCAGCCGACGATGGTGGTCGCGGCGGTCCGGCCGGCCGAGCGGCCGGCGTGGGCCCGGCTGCCCGACGGCGGCGCCCCCCGGGGCGGCCGGCGCCGGGCCGAGCCCGAGGAGGACGAGAGCCTCTGGTCGCGGCTGTCCGCGCTGCGCGCCCGGGTGATGGGCGATCCGCGGGGCCGGATGGCGGTGATCGCCGCCGTGGTGGTGCTGGGCCTGGTGGCTGCCGGGGGCGGCTGGTGGTTCGGGGTCGGCCGCTACACGGTGGCGCCGCAACTGGTGACCCTGAGCAAGGCCGACGCGGAGGCGCAGGCCGCCCGCGCCGGCTTCACCCTCGCCTACGCCGAGCCGCGCTACGACGAGAAGGTCCCGAAGGACGCCGTCCTGGCGCAGGATCCGGTCTCCGCCACCCGGATCGTCAAGGGCGGCACGATCACGCTGACCCTCTCGCTGGGGCCGGAGCGTTTCCCGGTGCCCGACGTGGTCGGCAAGGAGTTCGAGCTGGCCGAGGTGGACCTGCTCGACGCGAAGCTGGTGGTGGCGAAGGGCACCCCCCGCTACGACGACAACCTGCCCGCGGGCGTGGTGGTGGACACGAACCCGAAGGTCGGCACCGAGGTCAAGCCGGGCGACAAGGTCACCGTCGTCCTGAGCAAGGGCAAGGCCCCGATCTCCGTGCCGAACCTGGTCGGCAAGAGCCTGGCCGAGGCCCGGACGATCCTCGCCCAGCTGGGCCTGGTGCTGGTGGAGCCGCCCACCTACAAGGACTCCGACAAGCCCAGGGACGAGATCCTCGGGCAGAGCCCGACGGACGGCACCGGGGTGGAGCGGGGCGCCAAGGTCACGCTGGAGCTCAGCAAGGGCCCGCCGCTGGTCCCCGTGCCGCGGGTCGTCGACCTGCCGTGCCAGCAGGCCAAGCAGGTGCTGGAGAGCCAGCGCTTCCCCGTGGTGATCCAGTTCAACCCGAACGGCATCGCCCGGTTCCAGAACCCGCCGGAGAACACGCAGGTGCCGCCGGGCACCCAGGTCACCATCGGATGTCTGTAGGGATGACGGCACGCGAGATCACGGGGCACCACGCGGTCACGACCGCGCACGGGACGACGGCGCAGCACCGGCCGGTCGGCTCGCACACGCCCACCTCGGGCGGCCTGGCCAAGGCGGCGCTGCCGTACGCCGACGCGGCCGGCTCGCAGGTCGTGCAGGTCTACGTCTCCAACTCGCGGGGCTGGGCGCTGCCGGCCGGCGACCCGGCCCAGGACACGCGGTTCCGCGACGGCTGCGGCGAGCGGGGCCTGCCCGTCTTCATCCACGCGTCGCTGCTGGTCAACCTCGGCTCCCCCACGGCGAACACGGTGGAACGCTCCGCGGAGACGCTGGCCCACGCGCTGCGCCGGGGGCGGGCGATCGGGGCCGAGGGCGTGGTCTTCCACGCCGGCAGCGCGGTCGACGCGGGCCACGCCGAGGCCGCGCTGCGACAGGTACGCGAGACGCTGCTGCCGCTGCTCGACGAGGCGGCGGCGTCGGACGGCCCGCGGCTGCTGGTCGAGCCCAGCGCGGGCGGCGGCCGGTCGCTCGCCTCCCGGGTGGAACAGCTCGGGCCGTACCTCGACGCGGTGGACCGGCACCCCTGGCTCGGGGTCTGCTTCGACACCTGCCACGCCTGGGCCGCCGGCCACGACCTGGCCGCCGAGGGCGGCATGACGGCGACGCTGGACACGCTGGTGGCGACGGTCGGGGCCGGCCGGTTGCGGCTGGTGCACGCGAACGACTCGAAGGACCTGTGCGGCTCCACCCGGGACCGGCACGAGAACATCGGCAAGGGCACCATCGGCGAGCCGGCGTTCGCCGAGCTGATGGCCCACCCGGCCACGGCCGGCATCCCGGTCGTGGTGGAGACCCCGACCGAGAAGCACGTCGGCCACGCCGCCGACATCGCCACCCTCAAGCGCCTGCACCCCTGAGCCGTCGCCCGTCCGGCGGTTCGCCGACGGACGGGCGACGCGACGGGGCGGTCAGTCCCGGAGGATGCGGGTGACGACCTCGATGGCCCGGTCGATGGCGGCGTCGTCGACGTCCATGTGGGTGACCAGGCGGGCGACGCGCGGGCCGAGCACCGACACCAGGACGCCCTCGGCGCGGGCGGCGGCGGCCAGGGCGTGCGCGTCCAGCGGCGCCTTGGTGAGATCCAGCGGCACGAGGTTGGTCCGGACCGGGTTGGCCAGCACCCCGAACGGGGCGATCGCCTCGGCGAGCCGGGCGGCCTTCGCGTGGTCGGCGGCGAGCCGGTCGACGTGGTGGGCCAGCGCGTAGCGGCCGGCCGCGGCGAGGATGCCGGCCTGCCGCATCCCGCCGCCCATCCGCTTGCGGATGAACCGGGCCCGCTCGATCTGGTCGGCGCTGCCGACGACCAGCGAGCCGACCGGCGCGCCGAGCCCCTTGGAGAGGCAGACCGACAGGGTGTCGAAGAGCGCACCGTACTCGGCCAGCGGCACGCCGTCGGCGACGTGCGCGTGCCAGATCCGGGCGCCGTCGCAGTGCAGCGCGACCCCCGCGTCGTCGGCGACCCGGCGCAGCTCCCGCAGGGTGGCCAGCGGGATCACCCCGCCGCCGCCCCGGTTGTGGGTCTGCTCCACGGCGATCGCCCGGGTGGGCACCGCCCAGTAGCCGTCCGGGCGGATCATGGCGGCGACCGCGTCCGGGTCGATGTCCGCGCCCACCGCCGGCCAGGTCCGCGAGGAGATGCCGCCGTACGCGGCGGCGGCCCCGATCTCGTACGTGACCACGTGCGCGTCGGCGTCGCAGAGCAGCTCGTTGCCCGGCGGCACCACCAGTTGCAGGGCGATCTGGTTGGCCATCGAGCCGGTCGGGGCGAACAGCGCCGCCTCGTGCCCGAACAGCGCGGCGACCTCGGCCTCCAGCGCGTTGACGGTCGGGTCCTCGCCGTAGACGTCGTCGCCGACCTCGGCGGCGGCCATCGCCTCCCGCATCCCGGGGGTCGGCCGGGTGACGGTGTCCGAACGCAGGTCGACGATCATGTCGTCGCTCGCGGCTGCGGGGCCGGCAGGCTCGCTCCCCGCGCTCGCGGGGAGGTCAGCCACGAAGCATCTCCGCCACCAGGAAGGCCAGCTCCAGCGACTGCTGGGTGTTCAGTCGCGGGTCGCAGGCGGTCTCGTACCGGTCGGGCAGGTCGAGGTCCTCGATGCCCTGGGCGCCGCCGAGGCACTCGGTGACGTCCTCGCCGGTCAGCTCGACGTGCAGGCCGCCGGGGTGGGTCTCCAGGGCCCGGTGCACCTCGAAGTAGCCGAGCACCTCGTCGACGATGCGGTCGAAGTGCCGGGTCTTGTAGCCGTTGGACGACTCGTGCGTGTTGCCGTGCATCGGGTCGCACTGCCAGACCACCTTGGCGCCGGCGGCGGTCACCTTCGCCACGATGGGCGGCAGGGCGTCGCGGACCCGGTGGTTGCCCATCCGGCTGATCAGGGTGAGCCGGCCGGGGATGTTGTCCGGGTTGAGCTTCTCGCAGAGCTCGATCGCCTCGTCCGGCGTGGTGGTGGGGCCGAGCTTGACGCCGATCGGGTTGGCGATGCGGGAGATGAAGTCGATGTGCGCGCCGTCGATCTGGCGGGTGCGCTCGCCGATCCACAGGAAGTGCCCGGACAGCCCGTACGCCCGGTTGTCGGAGACCCGGGTGAGCGCCCGGTCGTACTCGAGGGCGAGGGCCTCGTGGGAGCAGTAGAGGGTGACGGTGCGCAGGGCCTCGTCGTCGGTCATCCCGCAGGCCCGGATGAAGGCCAGCGCCCGGTCGATCTCCCGGGCGATCGCCTCGTAGCGCTCGCCGGCCGGGGAGTTCTTGACGAACCCCTTGTTCCAGTCGTGCACCGCGTGCAGGTCGGCCAGCCCGCCGGCCAGGTACGCGCGGAGCATGTTCATGGCGGCGGCCGAGTTCGCGTACGCCCGGATCATGCGCTGCGGGTCGGCGGCGCGGGCCTCCGGCGTGGCCTCCAGCGAGTTGATCATGTCGCCGCGATAGGCCGGCAGGCCGCGCGCGTCGGTGGGCAGCGACCGGGGCTTGGTGTACTGCCCGGCGACGCGGGCGACCTTGACCACCGGCAGCGAGGCGCCGTAGGTGAGCACGATCGCCATCTGGAGCAGCGTGCGGGCGTTGGCCAGCAGGTGGCTCTCGGTGTTGTCGGCGAAGGTCTCCGCGCAGTCGCCGCCCTGGAGCAGGAATGCCTTGCCCTCGCAGACCAGCGCCAGCCGCTGGCGGAGCTGGTCGACCTCGTAGGGCGCCACCACCGAGGGCACGGTGTCGAGCACCTTGCAGACCTCGGCGACCCCGGCCGGGTCCGGCCACGGCGGGGTCTGCGCGCGCGGCAGCTCCCGCCAGCGGTCGAGGCCGAGGGCCGCGTCCTCGGCGGAGTCGACGGTCGGACGGCTGGTCTGCAGCCCCGGGCTGCCCACCGCGGGATGGCTCAGCTGATGCCACTCATGGCGCATGACAGAAAGCGTACGGCGACCGTCGGGGCGGCCGACCGGCGAGGGGGCGGGTTCCGGCAGGTGAGAGATGACTCACCGGAGCCCAGGTCAGGGCGTGGCGGTCGGCGCCGGGGTGTTGCCGCCCGGCGCCTCGGCGGCGATGCACCAGTCGGCGCCGTCGCGGGTGACCGTGAACAGCAGCGGCCGGGTGGTCGTGCGGGAGCCGGCGGTGACCGAGACCCTGGCGCTCACCTCCTGGCCGCGCGGGCCGGGGCGGACGTCGGTGATCTCCGCCTGCGGGACCTTGAAGTGGTCGGCGAAGTCGCCGTTCGGGCCGGTGGCGGCGGCGTCGAAGCTCTCCTGGAGAACCGCGCAGAGCTGGCTGCGGCCGGCCGCGACGTCCTTGGCGGTCATCGCGTCGAGGTATGCCTGCACCCGCTCCCGCGACTTCGCGGCGGCCTCCTCGGCGGGTGCCCGCCCGGGCTTGGTCGCCGGGTCGTCGTCCCCGCCGATGCCGCAGCCCAGCAGGGCGAGGGGCAGCGCCCCGAGCAGCCCGGCACCCACCGCCAGCCTCGCGTGCGTCGTGCGCATCGACACCTCCGTCGCCGTGGACATCGAGCCCGTTGAGCGGCGAGTCTGTCACATCGACGGATGTGCCTGGCGGCCCGCCGCGCCGCGCCGGGCCGGGCCGCCGCCGGGCCGGGCCGCCACGCCGGGCCGGGCCGCCGCCGGGGCCGGGCCACCCCGCCTTCGCCGGTGAGGAAGACGCTCGCCGCCCGGGCACACGGCCGGGCGGGGAGGGACCGGTGCGTGGTCCCTCCCCGCCGTGTGGGTGGTGCGTCGGCCCACGGCCTAGCCGAGACCGCCCTTGATGGCGCCGATGAGCTCGCCGTTGCCGGTGTCACCGGAGAGCTCCCAGAAGAACGCGCCACCGAGGCCCTGGTTCTTCGCGTACGTCATCTTTCCGTTGATGGTCGACGGGGTGTCGTAGCTCCACCAGTTGCTGCCGCACCTGGCGTACGCGGTGCCCGCGACCGTGCTGGTGGCCGGGCAGGTGTTCTTGAGGACCTTGTAGTCCTCGATGCCCGCCTCGTAGGTGCCCGGGGCCGCGCCGGTGGCGGTGCCGCCCGGGGCGTCCTGGGTCACCCCGGTCCAGCCCCGGCCGTAGAAGCCGATGCCGAGCAGCAGCTTGTTGGCCGGGATGCCCTTGCTCTTGAGCTTCTGGATCGCCGCGTCGGACCAGAAGCCCTGCTGCGGGATGCCGGGGTAGGAGTAGAGCGGGGAGTGCGGGGCGGTGGGGCCCTGCGCGTTGAAGGCGCCGAAGTAGTCGTACGTCATCGGCATGATCCAGTTGAGGTGCGGCGCGGCGCCCGCGTAGT
The DNA here is from genome assembly GCF_043204915.1 of Micromonospora sp. NPDC047670. Lineage (NCBI taxonomy): Bacteria > Bacillati > Actinomycetota > Actinomycetes > Micromonosporales > Micromonosporaceae > Micromonospora > Micromonospora sp. NPDC047670. The sequence continues at coordinate 294,283 of NZ_JBIDDA010000002.1, read as the reverse complement.
CCGTGGCGTCGATCTTGCCGCCGTTGCTGCCGTCCGCGGTGATCGCCGCGGTCACCAGCGCCGACGAGCCGAACTTCGTGCGCAGCGCGCCCACCACGTTCTTGAAGGCGTTCGGGCCGCTGGAGTCGCAGGTGAGGCCGCAGGCGTTCGGGTACTCCCAGTCGACGTCGATGCCGTCGAAGACGTCCGCCCAGCGCGGGTCCTCGACCAGGTTGTGGCAGCTCTCGGCGAAGGCGGCCGGGTTCTGCGCGGCCTGGGTGAAGCCGCCGGACCAGGTCCAGCCGCCGAAGGACCAGATCACCTTCAGGTGCGGGTACATCTTCTTGAGCTTGCGCAGCTGGTTGAAGCTGCCGCGCAGCGGCTGGTCCCAGGTGTCGGCGACGCCGTCGACGCTGTCCGCCGCGGTGTACGCCTTCTCGTAGTCGGCGTAGCTGTCACCGATCGTGCAGCGGCCGCCGGTGGTGTTGCCGAAGGCGTACAGGATGTGGGTCAGCTTCGCGGCCGAGCCACTGGTGTGGATGTTCTTGACGTGGTAGTTGCGGGCGTAGACGCCCCACTGGGCGAAGTAGCCGACGACCTTCTTGCCGCCCGGGTCCGGCGGGTTGGTGGTGGGCGGCGGGGTGGTCGGCGGCGGCGTGGTGGGCGGCGCCGTGGTCGGCGGGGTGGTGGTGGGCGGCGCGGTGGTGGTGGGCGGCGGGGTGCTGCCGCCGCCGCACGGCGCGCCGTTGATCGTGCAGTTCAGCGGCGCCCTGTACGCGCCGGTGCCGTTGTAGCCCCAGCTGAAGGTGGCGCCCGGCGCGAGCGGGCCGGCCCAACTCTTCTTGACCGCGACGTAGTGGTCGCCGGTGCGCGTGACGTCGGCGTCCCACGAGCTGCTGATGCTGGTGCCCGACGGCAGGTCGAACTCGATGCGCCAGGTGCTCACCGACGCGCTCGACCCGTTGGTGATGGTGACCCGCGTCTCGTGACCGGTCCCCCAGTCCTGCGCCTTGGCGAACGCGGCGGTCACGCTGCCGTCGCCGAACGCGCTGGCCATCGGGACCGTGGCGGCCGTCACGGCCATGACGGCGCCGACCCAGAGGGCCCGGCGGAGCGATCTCTTCATGTGGCGTCTCCCCAAACAGTTAGGAAACTTTCCAAAAGGATGGTGAGACGCTACTCACGCCGTCATCACTTAGTCAAGATGTGCATCTATCGATTTCTCCCGGGAGCGTCGCCGGCCGCCCGCCGGACCTCGCAGGGCGCCCGGCGGACGGCGCGTAACCTCGCCCCATGACCGTCTTCGACATCCAGATCGACGCCCTGGGCGGCGGCCCGGCGGACCTCGCGCAGCACCGGGGACGCGCGCTGCTGGTCGTGAACGTGGCCTCCCGCTGCGGCCTCACCCCGCAGTACGCCGGCCTCCAGGCGCTGCACGACGAGTACGCCGACCGCGGCCTGGTGGTGCTCGGCGTGCCCTGCAACCAGTTCGCCGGCCAGGAGCCGGGCACCGCCGCCGAGATCAGCGACTTCTGCCAGGTCAACTACGGGGTGACCTTCCCGCTGACGGAGAAGGTCGACGTCAACGGCCCCGGCCGCCACCCCCTCTACGCCGCGCTGGTCGGCACCGCCGACGCCGAGGGCCACACCGGCGACGTGCGGTGGAACTTCGAGAAGTTCCTGGTCGCCCCGGACGGCACGGTCGCCGCCCGGTTCGCGCCGACCGTCCAGCCCGACTCGGCCGACCTGCGCGCCGCGATCGAGAAGGTGCTGCCCCCGGCGGCCTGACCGCCGCCCCGCCCCGCACCCGCCACCGGCGCGGGGCGAGGCTCCTCCGCCGAGAACCGGTGCCGCTGCGTGTCCCCCGGACTACGATCGGCGACACCGGCGGTGGGCCTACGGCGAGGGGGCGCGATGTTCTTCGCGGTGCAGGGGATGCTTCCGCCGGGTCTCGTTCCGCCCGGCCACCACGTCAGCATCCAGCGGTCCCTCGACGCCGGCCGGGTCGTGCTCGACGCGGCGGTGCCCGACGACGTGCTGCGCGACCACGGCCGGCTGCGGCACCTGCCGCCGGTCCCCACGCACCTCGACGGCGCCGGCCGGCGCCGCTTCGTGCTGGACCACCTGCTCGGTCAGATCGCGGCCGCCAGCGGGTACATCCGGATGCCGCCGGAGGACCTGCCGCCGTTCGTCTGGGAACTCTTCGCGGCGGAGCAGCCGGTCGTGTTCGTCTGGGCCGACCCGGAGACCGGCGAGCGGGTCGAGCGGGTGGTCGTGGCGGTCCGGCGCGGCGACGACCCCGACCGGGTCGTGCCCGCGCCCCGGCGGCCCTGACGCCCGCGCCCGTCCGCGCCGGGACCGGCCGGTGCGGGTCCACCGGCACGAATTGCCGACCATGCCGGTAGGGAATACGGCCACGACGAACGGAGTTGGGGACGGACATGACGACTGTGGGACTGATCGGTAGTGGACACATCGGCGGCACGGTGGCCCGACTGGCGGTGGCCGCCGGCTACGACGTGGTGCTGAGCAACTCGCGGGGCCCCGAGACGCTCAAGGACCTCGTCGACGACCTGGGCCCCCGCGCCCGGGCCGCCACCCCGGCGGAGGCGGCGGAGGCCGGCGACCTGGTGGTCGTCACCATCCCGCTAAGGGCGTACCGCGACGTGCCGGTCGAGCCGCTGGCCGGCAAGGTCGTGCTCGACACGAACAACTACTACCCGGAGCGGGACGGCACCATCCCCGAGCTCGACGCGGGCACGGCCACCAGCAGCGAGCTGCTCCAGCGGCACCTGCCACGGTCGCGGGTGGTGAAGGTCTTCAACAACATCTTCTTCAAGCACCTGCACGCGCTGGCCCGACCCGCCGGCGCCGCCGACCGCAGCGCGCTGCCGATCGCCGGCGACGACGCGGGCGCGAAGGCCGACGCCACGGCCTTCCTCGACCGGATCGGCTACGACGCGGTCGACGCCGGGACGCTCGCCGAGAGCTGGCGCTACCAGCCGGACACGCCGGCGTACGGGACCATCTACTCGACCGACCCGGCGAACTGGGAACGCGAGGCGCCGGCGGACGCGGCCACGGTGCGCGCCGCCCTGGCCGCCGCCACTCGCTGACCCGCGCCACCGGCCGGGTGGGCCTCCGCCACGGCCCACCCGACCGGCGCGGGCCGTACGCCACGGCGGGTGCCGATCGCGCGCGCCGGGTCCGCCCGCCCGGTGACCATCGCCCGGACGGCAGGGGACACCGCGCCCCGCAACGGTCCGCCGTCGGCTCAGACCGGGCGACGGCCGGCGAAGCCGCACTCGACGCGGTGGTACCAGCGCACGTCGGCGTCCCCCTCCAGCCAGCACCAGAGCACCGGCCGGCCGTCCCGCTCGCCGGGGAGGTCGAGCAGCACCGGCGCGATGCCCTTGACCTGGATGTCGTGGGAGTGCAGCTCCTCGACGAGGGCGTGCAGCCTCGCCTCGAGCCCTTTGATCTCGGGCAGCCCGCCGAGCGGGCTGACGCCCCGGTCGGCCAGGTCGGCGCGCAGCTCCGCCAGGTCGGCCCGCAGCCGGACCAGCTCCTCGACGCGCGGGCGCAGGGTGGCGATCAGGTGGCGGGCCTGGGCGAGGGTGAACACCGGGCCAGTATGGGGCACCCGGCCACGGGCGCCGGCCCCGGCGCGGCCTGACCGTGGCCCGGGGCGCGCCGGGTGACGGCGCGCCCCGGACCGGCCCGGGAGTCGTCCGCCCGGCCGCACGGCATGTAGCTAACCTTCCTTGACGAGGCATCAATGTGTAGCTAAGTTTCGACCAACCGACGGGAGGTCGATGTGGAGCGCAGAAAGTTCCTGGCCGGGGCGGGTGCGGTGACCGCGGGCGCGGTCGCGGCGGCGGCCCCCGGCACGTCCGGCAGTGCGGTGCCCGGCATCCGCCGCGTGGAGACCGGCCTCGACGTGCTCGTCGGCTCCGACTTCGCGGACCTCGCCGGCCAGCGGGTCGGCGTGATCTCCAACCCCACCGGGGTGGACGCGTCCTACCGGCACCTGGTCGACCTGATGCACGCCTCCGACGCGGTGCGGCTGGCCGCGGCGTTCGGCCCCGAGCACGGCTTCCGCGGCTCGGCGCAGGCCGGCGGCAGCGAGGGCACCGGCGTCGACGCCCGCACCGGGGTCACCGTCTACGACGCGTACGGCGCCTCGCAGGCCAGGTGGGAGTCCATGTTCACCGAGGCCGGCGTCGACACCGTCGTCTTCGACATCCAGGACGTGGGCGTCCGCTTCTACACCTACATCTGGACGATGTACACCTCGATGGTGGCCGCCGCCCGGGTCGGCAAGCGGTACGTCGTGCTGGACCGGCCGAACCCGATCGGCGGCCGGGCCTACGGGCCGATGATGACGCCCGCCTACACCTCCGGGGTGGGGCTGAAGGAGATCGTCCAGCAGCACGGCATGACCGTGGGCGAGCTGGCGGGGTTCTTCAACGCGGAGTTCCTGCCCGCCGCGGCCGGGCGACCGGTCGACCTGCACGTGGTCCGGTGTCGACACTGGAAGCGCGACAAACTGGCCGCCGACACCGACCTGCCCTGGGTGTTGCCCAGCCCGAACATGCCCACCCCGGACACCGCGCTGGTCTACCCCGGCACCGGTCTGTTCGAGGGCGTCGCCTCGATCACCGAGGGTCGGGGCACCTGCAAGCCGTTCGAGCTGATCGGCGGCCTCGCCGACGACTTCGACTACCACTGGTCCGACCGGCTCAACGCGCGCGAGCTGCCCGGCGTCGAGTTCCGCGAGGCGTACTTCACGCCCACGGCGGCGGGGCAGAAGCCGGCGCTGCTCAACAAGCTCTGCGCCGGGGTGGAGGTGAAGGTCGTCGACCGGGCGACGTACGACCCGATCCGCACGGCCGTCGCGATGCTGGTGGAGGCGCACAGGTACGAGGCGTTCGCGTGGCGACGCGACTCGTGGGACGCCGTGCGGCCGTACTGGATCGACAAGCTGACCGGATCGCCGCGGCTGCGCACGATGATCGACGCGGGCGCCGACGTGGACGACGTGGTCGGTGCCTGGGCCGGCGAGCTGGCCGAGTTCGACCGGCGGCGGACGCCCCACCTGCTCTACTAGCCGGTCGGGGCAGCTCCGGCGCGGGGTGGGGTCAGTCGGCCTGGGCGGCCAGCTCGCGGGCCCGGTCCCGGGCCGCCTCCAGCGCGGCGAGCAGCGCCGCGCGTACGCCGTGCTTCTCCAGCTCGCGCACGGCGGAGATGGTGGTGCCGGCCGGCGAGGTGACCGCCTCGCGCAGCTTCACGGGGTGCTCGCCGGAGTCGCGCAGCATCACCGCGGAGCCGATCGCGGTCTGCACGATCAGCTCGTGCGCGACCTGCCGGGGCAGGCCGAGCAGGATGCCCGCGTCGATCATCGCCTCGACCAGGAGGTAGAAGTACGCCGGCCCGGAGCCGGAGAGCGCGGTCACCGCGTCCTGCTGCGACTCGGGCACCCGGATGGTCGAGCCGAGCGGCTTGAACATCTCCTCGGCCAACGCGAGGTGCGCCCCGGTGGCGTGTGCGCCGGCGGAGATCGCGGTCATCGCCTGGTCGACCAGCGCGGGGGTGTTGGTCATGACCCGCACGACCGGGGTGCCCTCGGGCAGCCGTCGGTTGAAGAAGCTGGTCGGCAGGCCGGCGCAGAGCGAGATCACCAGCTTGTCGGCGGGCACCTTCGGCCCGATCTCCTCCAGCAGCGCCGCCGCGTCCTGCGGCTTGACCGAGACGGCGAGCACCTCGGCCTCGTCCACCGCGACCAGGTTGTCGACCACCCGCACCCCGTACCGGGCGGTCAGTTCCTCGGCGCGGGCGGGCCGGCGGGCGGTGGCCAGCAGCCGGTCGACCGGCCAGCCCGAGCGCAGCAGCCCGGAGAGCATCAGCTCACCGATCTTGCCCGCCCCGATCACCGCGACCGTGTGCACCATGGACGACATCCCGCCGTACCCCCTCTGCCGTGATCGACGGCGCGGGGGCCCTGCGGCCCGCCGCGCCGTCGACACCTCGGATCAGCTGCCGAAGAAGACCTCGGCCTCGGCGTACCGCTCCAGCGGCACGGTCTTAAGCTCGCGGGTCGCCTCGGCGAGCGGAACGCGGACGATGTCCGTGCTCTGCATGGCGACCATCTTGCCCCAGTCGCCCTCGTGCGCGGCGTCGATCGCGTGCAGGCCGAGCCGGGTGGCGAGCACCCGGTCGAAGGCCGTCGGGGTGCCACCGCGCTGGATGTGCCCGAGCACGACCGTGCGGGCCTCCTTGCCGGTCTTGGCCTCCAGCTGCTCGGCGAGCCACTGGCCGATGCCGCCGAGGCGGACGTGGCCGAACGCGTCGAGCTCCTGGTTGTGCAGCACCATCTGGCCGTCCAGCGGCTGCGCGCCCTCGGCGACCACCACGATCGGGGCGTACTGGTGCTGGAAGCGCTTCTCGACGTAGCCGGCGACCTGGTCGACGTCGAACTGCCGCTCCGGCAGCAGGATCACGTTGGCGCCGCCGGCCAGGCCGGCGTGCAGCGCGATCCAGCCGGCGTGCCGGCCCATCACCTCGACCACGAGGGTGCGGTGGTGGCTCTCGGCGGTGGTGTGCAGCCGGTCGATGGCCTCCATCGCGATGTTGACCGCGGTGTCGAAGCCGAAGGTGTAGTCGGTGGCGCCGAGGTCGTTGTCGATCGTCTTCGGCACGCCGATGACGTGCACCCCGAGCTCGTGCAGCTTGGTGGCGACGCCGAGGGTGTCCTCGCCGCCGATCGCGATGAGCGCGTCGACGCCCTGCGCGGCGAGGTTCTCCTTGATCCGCTCGACGCCGTTCTCGATCTTGAACGGGTTCGTCCGGGACGAACCGAGGATGGTGCCGCCGCGCGGCAGGATGCCGCGGACCTCCGCGATGCCCAGCGGACGGGACAGGCCCTCCAGGGGGCCCTTCCAGCCGTCACGGAAACCCACGAACTCGTGGCCGTAGCTGGCGACGCCCTTGCGGACCACCGCCCGGATGACCGCGTTGAGACCTGGGCAGTCGCCGCCGCCGGTGAGCACGCCGATACGCATGATCTGCTCATCCTCCTGGGAGCATCAGGTGAAGCCCGATTTGCCCCAGGATATGTGTCGAATCAGACCATCGGCGCCGTTGCCGGCCCGGGGCGGGCCGTCAGTGCGCACTGTAGTCGCCGAAGGTGTGCGCCGGCACCGCGCCCCGGCCGGTCCCACCGGTCGGTCGGCCTACCGGTCAGTAGCTGACCTCGCGGTTCTCCCCCGCCCTCGGCGGCTTCCCGGTCACCGCGGCCCTGGCGTAGCCGAACAGCTGGACCATGGTGCTGGACGGCGAGTCCCAGTACTCGGCCGAGCTGGCGCGCACCTTGAGCAGCGTGATGCCGGGGGTGTCCGGCCCGTCCGGGAACCATGCCTCGAGCAGCGGGGTCCACAGCTGCTCGGCCTTGGCCCGGTCGTAGCCCTCCCGGGCGGTCCCGGCGATCGAGACCCAGGCGTCGCGCCTGGAGTCGGAGAAGGAGACGTTGACCTCCGGGTTCACCCGGATCTGCCGGACCTTGGCGGAGTCGGCGTACGCGAAGAACCACAGGTCGCCGTCGAACTCCGCCTCCTGCAGGCCCATCGGGCGGCTCACCATGCGGCCGTCCACGCCGATCGTGGTCAGCATGCAGATCCGCGCCTCCCGGACCAGCTCGGTGACCCGGCGTCGGGCGTCGGCGGCGCTGCTCGGTTCGTTGCTCATGGGACCACTCCCTCGCATCGGCTCGCTTGCGCACCGGTGCCCGGGACAGAACCGACCAAACCTACTAACCGGTCATCGCCCGCCAGCGCGCCAGGTTGTGCCGGGCGTCGACCAACGCGTCGTGCCGGGCCGACGCGGCGTCCGGCAGCGGCGGCCGGCCCCGGTCGTCCCAGAGCTGGCGCAGCTCCTTGGTGAACCGGGGGATCTCCCGGGGCAGCGCCGGCATCGCCCCCCACAGCTGCGCGAGCACGACGTGGTCGTACGCGGCGTACCAGGCCCAGAGCTCCAACTGCTCACCCGGGCGGTCCCTGACCGGCTCGACGAGGAAGTCGTAGAGCTCGTCGCGGATGCGCTCCCGGGAGCGCCAGGCGCGGTCGGCCGGGGACGGCAGCTTGTCGAGCACGTTGCGGCGCACCCAGGGCACGGCCCGCGAGTCGTCGAACTCGGTCGAGACGGCGTAGAACTCACGGCCGTACTCGTCGACGACGCCGATCGACACGAGGTCGACGACGCGGCCGTCCTCGATGAACTCGCAGTCGTAGAAGTAGCGGTAGACCATCACCGCCATCCTCGCCCACGTCGGTCGTGTGCCGGCGACCGGGGTTGCCGCGCCCGGTCGCCGGCGGCACCGGCGCGCGCCGGCCGGCGGGCGCGAGGGTGGTCCCGCCCCCCGCGTCCGCCGACCGTGCTCACCGGTGCGGCCGGATCCGCCCCCGCCCCCCGGCGGTCCCGCCCGGGAACCGGATCCGCCTCCCACGATGCCGGTCGCCGCAGCTCGGGAGTGTCACGGAAGTGATTTGAGGGGTGTACAGCAAGCGACAGGACCGTCATGATCTGATGTGTACCGCTACCGGACGCCGAACCGGTGTCAGTTCACCTCGTCGAGGGCCTTCAGGTTCACCCGGTGAGCGAGTTGTGGTCCTTGACCGGGGAGGGGTTGGGCCGTGGAGATGCGCCTGCCGGAGCCGGGTGACGCGCTCACGGGTGTCGAGATGTTCGCCGGGCTCGAACCGGAGGTCCGGCAACGGGTCATCGCGGCGGCGGTCCCCCGGACGTACCGCAAGGGTCAGCTCCTCTTCGTGGAGAACGACCCCGGCGAGTCGCTGATCGTGCTGCGCCGGGGCGCGGTGGCGGTCTTCCGCACCGCGCCGACCGGCGAGCGCGCGGTGCTGTCGGTCATCCGTCCGCCCGACGTGCTGGGCGAGGTCTCCCTGCTCGACGCGTCCACCCGCTCCGCCTCGGCCGAGGCGATCGAGGACTGCGCGGCGCTCGCGCTCTCCCGGGGCGCATTCATGGAGCTGGTGCACTCCAACCCGCGCATCCTCGACGCGGTGATGCGCTCGCTGGGCGGGCTGATCCGGCGGCTCACCGAGCAGAACGCCGACCACGTCTTCCTGGACCTGCCCGGCCGGGTCGCCAAGACCCTGGTGCGGCTGGCCGGCGAGAGCCAGGCCCCGATGATCACGATCGAGCTCAACCAGAGCCAGCTCGCCGAGATGGCCGGCGGCTCGCGGCAGAGCGTCAACCAGGCGATCGGCTCGTTCGCCAACCGCGGCTGGCTGCGCACCGAGGGCCGCCGGATCGTGGTCACCGACGTGGCGGCGCTGCGCCGCCGCGCCGGCATGAGCGACCGCTGAGGCGTACCCACCCCGGCTCACCCCGCCGTCCACGCGGAAGAGGCCGGAGCGGCTGCTCCGGCCTCTTCCCGTCAGGCGTGGTCAGGGCGTGGCGCTGCCCGGGCCGGCCCAGTTGGTCGTGCTGCCCGGCCCGGCCCACTCGGTGCCGTCCTTGCTGCCGCCGCCGGACTGCTCGCTGACGATCCCCTGCGCCTGGAGCGTCGCCAGCGTGGCGGCGTCCACGTCGACGGAGTCACCCGCGAAGTGGCTCACCCCGTTGCTGTCGGTCCAGTCGCTCTGCAGCATCACGTACACCATCGGGCGTCCCCCTGTGGTCGTTGGTCGGCAAATCAGCCGCCTGACTGTAGCCGCAGGACCGGCCGGTGGACTGTCCACAAGCCAACAGCCCGGTACCCGACAGCTGGGCCCGGCGGCGATACTGGCACCGAACGGCACCGATCCCGGTGCCGGTGGAACCGCCAGTGGAGGGTGTCATCGCCACGCAGTGTGACCGCTGTGGACGCACGGCCGCCGCCGGCGACCGCTTCTGCGGCGGCTGCGGCAACGAGCTCGGCGCGGTGTGTCCGCACTGCCTCCGTCCGCTCGCCCGGGACGTGGCGTTCTGCACCTCCTGCGGCGCGCCCCGACCGGGCACCGACCGGCGGGCGGCCACCCCGCAGGAGGACCGCCGCCGGGTCAGCGTGCTCTTCGTCGACCTGATCGACTTCACGCCGTACGTCGAGCGGGCCGACCCGGAGCTGGTCCGGGGCATGCAGACCGGGTTCTTCTCGGCCGCCCGCCGGGTCGTCGGGCAGTACGGCGGCGTGGTGGAGAAGTACATCGGCGACGCGGTGATGGCCCTGTTCGGGGCGCCGGTGGCGACCGAGACCGACGCGCTGCGCTGCGTCCGGGCCGGCCTGGAGCTGCAACGGGTGCTGACCCGGTTCACCCCCACCGGCGCGGACGCGCTGCGCTTCCGGGTCGGCGTGGCCACCGGGGAGGCGCTGGTCGACGTGGCCGCCGCCCGCGACGGGGGTCAGGCGATCGTGGCCGGCGACGTGGTCAACACGGCCTCCCGGATGCAGTCCGTCGCGCCGCCCGGCGGGGTGCTGGTCTGCGGCACCACCTACGCGCTCACCCGGGACACCATCCGCTACTCGGAGCAGCCGCCGGTCATGCTGCGCGGGCGGTCGACCACGACCGAGGTGTGGCTGGCCCTCTCCCCGGTCCGCCGGCAGCCCACCGACCGGCAGCCGGACACCACGCCGCTGATCGACCGGGAACACGAGCTGGGGATGCTGGTCAACGCCCTGCACCGGTCGCTGCGCGACCGGCGCCCCCAGGTGGTGACCGTCTTCGGCCGCGCCGGGCTCGGCAAGAGCCGGCTGGTACGCGAGCTGTACCGGCACGTGGACCGGCTGGTCGACGAGCCGCTGACCTGGCGTACCGGGCGGTGCCCGCCGTTCGGCGAGAACGTGACGTTCGCGGCGCTGGCCGACATCGTCAAGGCCGAGGCCGGCATCCTGGACACGGACCCGGCGTCCACCGCCGCCCAGCGGCTCGCCTCGGCCGTCGGAGAGCTGGTCGGCCCCGGCGAGCGGGAACGCCTCGTGGACGCGCTGCGGCCGCTGGTCGGCCTGCCGGGGACCCCGCTGCCGGCCGAGGAGACCGAGTCGGCGTGGCGGCGCTTCCTGCTGGCGCTGGCCGCGCGCCGGCCGACCGTGCTCGTCTTCGAGGACCTGCACTGGGCCGACGACGCGATGCTGCGCTTCGTGGAGCTGCTCGGCGCCGCCGCCCGCGACGTGCCGCTGCTGCTGCTCTGCACCGCCCGGCCGGAACTCGTCGACCGGGACCCGAGCTGGGCGGGGACGATCACCGGCTCGGTGACCATCACCCTGCCGCCGCTGCGGGACACGGGCATCGCGTCGCTCTACGCCCACATGTTCGGTCAGGCGGCCTTCTCCGCCGACATGCTGACGCCGCTGGTGGAGGTGGCCGGCGGCAACCCGCTCTACGCCCACGAGTACGTCCGGATGCTCATCGAGCAGGGCGCGCTGCGCCAGTCCGGGCGGGGCTGGTCGCTGGAGAAGCACCTCGACCTGCCCATGCCCGAGAGCGTGCACGCCGTCATCGCCAACCGGATCGACCTGCTCGACGCCAAGGAGCGCACGGTGCTGCTGGCCGCCGCCGTGGTCGGCGTGCAGTTCTGGCCGGGCGCGGTGGCCGCCGCGCTGGGCCAGCCCGTCGAGTCGGTGGAGCGCGCGCTGCGCCGGCTGGAGCAGCGCGACTTCGTGCACGAGCAGGCCGCCTCCACCATGGCGGGGCAGCCGGAGTACCGCTTCCGGCACGTGCTGGTGCGCGACGTGTGCTATCAGCGACTGCCCCGCACCGAGCGGGTGGCGCGGCACGAGCGGACGGCGGAGTGGCTGGACACGCTGTCGCAGAGTCGGGACACCGACCTGGCGGAGGTGCTGGCCCACCACCGCTGGGCGGCGCACGAGATCGCCCGGACGCTGGGCACGGACACCTCCCGGTACGCCGGCGCCGCCCGCGCCGCGCTGCACCGGGCGGCCCGGCGGGCGTACGCGCTGCACAGCCTCGACGTCGCGGCGAGCCACGCGGGCCGGGCGCTCGGGCTGGCCGACGAGTCCGACCCGGTCGGCCGCCTCCAGTTGGAGCTGCTCAGCACGGAGATCTCGTTCTACCGCGACGGCAACGCCTTCCTCTCCGGCGGCGGTTCCGAGCAGGTGCAGGCGCTCGCCGAGAGGCTGCTGTCGCACGGCGACGACGCCTGCGCGGCGCGCGCCTGGACGCTGCTCGGCCAGGCCGCGTGGCTGCGCGCCGACCGGGCCGCCGCGCTGGCCTGCCTGGACCGGGCCGTCCAGCTCTTCGCCCCGTTGCCCGACAGCCCGCAGAAGGCGGACGCCTACGCCGAGCTGGGCCGGCTGCACATGCTCAACTACGAGCGGGACCCGGCGGTCGCCGCGGCGGAGCGGGCGGCGGAGATCGGCGAGCGGCTGGGGTTGACGGAGACCCGCACCAACGCCCGGATCACCTCGGCCACCGCCCGCTACCAGGCGGGCGACCGGTCGGGGCTGGACGAGCTGCACACGATCGTCGAGGTCAGCCGCGCCGGCCAGCTGATCGCCCTGCCCCGGGCCATCCAGAACCTGGCCTACGCCGTCCGGGAGGAGGGCGACTGGCTGCGCTCCGACGCCCTGCTCTCGTCGTCGCCGGCGCGTACGGCCAGCGGGCAGACGCTGACCACCAGCTATTCGGCGGAGGCGATGCGCGCCTGGTTCGACGGCGACTTCGACCGGCTGTTGAGCGCCGCCGAGGCGTTCGTCGACACCCCCACGGGCAGCTGGGACATGCAGGTCCGTGGCCTGCGCTCCTGCCTGCTGGTGCTGCGGGGCCAGCCGGTGCCGCCGGCGGCCGCCCCGGCCGAACCCGCCGACGACGCGCCCGCCGACGACGTCGCGGCCGCCCTGGACGCCGCGCGGCGCAGCGGCTTCCACCGCCTGCACTGGACCATGCTGGCGATGGGTGCGCTCTGCCGGGCCCTGCAGGGGCGCCGGGACGAGGCGGCGGCGCTGATCGACGAGCTGGCCGCCTCCTGGTCGGCGGTGCCCGCCCTGGCCAGCGGCGAGTGGATCGCGGCGGCCGGGTACGCGGCCAGCCTCGCCGGGCGCGACGCGGCCGCCCGCGTGCGCGCGATGCTGGACCGGGTGGGCCACCGTACGCCCTGGTCCGAGGCGGCGCTGCGGACGGTGACCGGGGCGCTCGCCGCCGCGGGCGGCGACCACCGGCGGGCCGCCGAGCTGCACCTGGCGGGCGCCGAGATCTACGCCGGCATCCCGGACGTCACCGACCGGATGCTGGCGCTCACCTTCGCGGCGGTGGAGCTGGAGCGGGCCGGCGAGCCGACGGCCGGGCGCCCGGAGCTGGCCGAGCTGCGCGCCTTCGCGGTGCGCAACGACGCGCCCGGCCTGCTGGACCTGGCCCGCCCCCCGGCCACCCCCGCCGACCGCGCCCTGGCCTCCTGACCCGCGCCCGTCGGCTACCGCCCGCCGTCAGGCGGCGACCGGCTCGCGGGGGGCGGCGGCCGGGCTCTTGGCCTTCTGGGCGTACATGTCGACGTACTCGCGGCCGGAGAGTTCCATCACCTCGTACATGATCTCGTCGGTCACCGCGCGCTCGACGAACCGGTCACCGGCCATCCCCGCGTAGCGCGAGAAGTCGAGCGGCGCGCCGAACCGGATCCGCACCCGGGCGATCTTCGGGATCAGCTTGCCCGGCGGCTGGATCTCGTCGGCGTTGAGCATCGCCATCGGCACCACGGGGGCGCCGCTCTCCAGGGCCAGCCGGGCGACGCCGGTCTTGCCGCGGTAGAGCCGGCCGTCGGGCGAGCGGGTGCCCTCGGGGTAGATGCCGGCGATGCCGCCGGCGCGGAGCACCCGCAGTTGGGTGTCCAGCGCCGCCCTCGCCGCCCGGCCGCCCGAGCGGTCGACCGGAATGGTGCCGGAGCCGACGAAGAACATCTTCGTCAGCCAGCCCTTGACGCCCTTGCCGGTGAAGTACTCCGCCTTGGCGATGAACGTCACCCGCCGCTTCACGATCAGTGGCGTGAAGATCGAGTCGGAGAACGACAGGTGGTTGCTGGCGAGGATCACCGGGCCGGTGTCGGGCACGTGGTGCAAGCCCTCGACCTGCGGGCGGAAGACCAGCCTCAGCAGCGGGCCGAGGAGGACGTACTTCATCAGCCAGTACAGCACCGGCGTCCTTTCCCAGAGTGGTCGCGACGCCACCGCGGTCGCGGTCGTGCGATGAGCCTACGAACCCGATGCCTGCCGCCACAACGGGCTCCCGGCCCGCCACGGCAGGGTCCATCCCGGACGCCGGGCCCGACCGGCGGGACGTTCCGGGCGCTGCTCCAGCGCTCGCGGCGCCGCACATCGGCCCCGTCACCACCACCCGGAGGTACGTGAGCCGGACGCCGGCCGAGCCGGACGCCCGGGACCGGTCGCCGCTCGTCGTGGTGGCGTACGGGAGCGGCCGGGCGCCGACCCGACCGGGGCTGACCGGGGCTGACCGGGCGGCCGACCGGGCCCGGTTGGCCAGCATGCAGCAAGAACGGACATAGGGCCCTCGGTCCCGACCTGCGGCAGGGCGCTGACTTCGTACGCCGCGCCACAAGGCACTCCCGGAACCGGGTCCCGACGTGTCACGATTCAAGGCACGGCGCCCGGGGCGGCGCCGAGGGGGCTCAGGCGACCGCGCCGCGGGCGCGTGATGAGGAGGATGTCCGGTGTCAGCGGGTGGTGCCCGCCGGGGACGGCGGGACAACGGGCTCGACGCGAGCGAGTACGCCGTCGCCGGCGACGTGGATCCGCGCGTCGGCGAACACCTCCTCGACGTCCTCGCCGCCGGCGGGATCGCCGCCTACCTGCAACCCTCGGCCGACCTGAACCCGGTGACCCGCACCACCACCGTCCCCGCCCGCCCCGTCGACCGGCTCTACGTCGACCGCTCGCACCTGACCACCGCCCGGGACTACCTGACCCAGCTCGCCGACGAGACGGCCACCGAGCGGCCCCGCGACGCCGAGCCGGACATCGACGCCGAGTGGGCGCGGATCGTCGCCGGATTCCACACCACCCCCGCGCCGGGCGACAACCCGTGGCCCGCCGCGGAGGACGTGGACGACCCGCCGGGGCCGGCCCCGGGCCCGGTGACCCTCGGCGCGCCGGACGAGCCGTCCGGGCCGACCGCGACCGACGTGCGGCGGCTGCCGTACGCCGCGGACATCTCGGGGATCTCCGTCGGCCGGGCCCGTCAGGACGAGCCGTCGCTGCTGGACGGGCTGGACACCTTCGGCGCGGACCTGCCCGACGACGAGGCGGACGACGAGCGCTACACCCCGCCGCCGCCCCCGCCCCTGCCGCGCTTCTCCAAGTACACGGTGGTCGGCGTGCTGGCGATCGTGGTCGGCTTCGTGCTGTTCCTGTTCCCGTCGGTCTTCCCGGTCGCCGACCCCTCGGTGGTGAACCTGTTCGGCTTCACCGGCATCCTCGCCGGGTTCGTCGCGCTGATCTGGCGGCTGCGCCCCGGCGGCGACGAGGACCACGACCCGGACGACGGCGCGGTCGTCTGACCGACGCCCCGGCCCGGAGGCCCCGGCGTACGCTCCCCTCGATACCGGCTCGGGTCGCGGGCGCGCGGTGCCCGCATCTCGGGACGAGCGCCGCCCCACGCCGCAGGCGTAACAGTGGTGTAACTTACTGTCAGTAGGAATACCGCTGTCCGTCACTCCCCTCCCTGACTGCCCGGTTGTTCCTCGCTCGCGGCGGTCAACCCCCCTGCGATCGGAATGCCCGATATGCGACAGAGTTCCCTCGTAGTGGTCGCCAACCGCCTGCCCATCGACGACGGTGCGGCCCCCGACGGCGCGTGCGAATGGCGCCGGAGCCCCGGCGGCCTGGTCAGCGCCCTGCACCCCCTGCTGCGACACACCCCGGCGACCTGGGTGGGCTGGGCCGGCGGCACCGGGCCGGCGCCCGACGTGCCCGACGTCGACGGGGTCCGCATGCACACCGTGCCGCTCAGCGGCGACGACCTGCGCGACCACTACGAGGGCTTCGCCAACGCCACCCTCTGGCCGCTCTACCACGACTCCGTCGAGCAACCGCAGCACCACCGGCGCTGGTGGGAGGCGTACCAGCGGGTCAACCAGCGGTTCGCCGAGGCGACCGCCCAGGTGGCCGAGCCCGGCGCGGTCGTCTGGGTGCAGGACTACCACCTGCAACTGGTGCCCGGCCTGCTCCGGGCGCTCCGGCCGGACCTGCGCATCGGCTTCTTCCTGCACGTGCCGTTCCCGCCCCCCGAGCTCTTCATGCAGCTGCCCCGCCGCGCCGAGCTGCTGCGCGGCATGCTCGGCGCCGACCTCGTGGGCTTCCAGCGGGCCCAGGCCGCGCACAACTTCGCCCAACTCGTGGCCAAGGTGCTCGAACTCCCCGCCACCGACCGCCGGATCGCCGTCGACGACCGGGTGGTCCGGATCGGCGCCTTCCCCGTCTCCATCGACACCACCGAGATGGCCGCGCTCGCCGCCCGGCCGGACGTGGCCGACCGGGCCCGCCGGCTGCGCCACGACCTCGGCAGCCCCGAGCAGGTGATCCTCAGCGTCGACCGGATGGACTACACCAAGGGCATCGAGCAGCGGCTCAAGGCGTACAGCGAGCTGCTCGCCGCCGGGCACGTCAAGGTGCGCGACACCGTGCTGGTGCAGGTGGCCGTGCCGACCCGGGAACGGGTCGGGCAGTACCAGATCCTCCGCGAACGGGTGGAGCGCGAGGTCGGGCGGATCAACGGCGAGTTCGGCCGGGTCGGCGAGCCGGCGATTCACTACCTGACCCAGCCGTTCGACCGCGCCGAACTGGCCGCCCTCTACCGGGTCGCCGACGTGATGGCGGTGACCCCGCTGCGGGACGGCATGAACCTCGTCGCGAAGGAGTACGTCGCCGCCCGGGTGGACGACACGGGCGCCCTGCTGCTCAGCGAGTTCGCCGGCGCCGCCGCCGAGCTGCCGCAGGCGTACCTGGTCAACCCGCACGACCTGGAGGGGCTCAAGCAGGGGCTGCTCTCGGCGCTGCGGGCCAGCCCCGACGACGTCGGCGCGCGGATGCGGGCCATGCGGGCACACCTGCACCGGCACGACATCCGGGCCTGGGCCCGCTCCTACCTCTCCACCCTCGACGAGAGCGGCTCGCTGCTGACCCGGCTGGGCGCCGCCGGCTGACGCCGGGGTCAGGGTCGGCCGGGCGCCGCCGGATCCTTCTCCAGCCAGTCCAGGATCGCGTCGACCGGCTCCCGCCACCGGGCGTCGAGCATCATGTCGTGCCCCATCCCGGGGAAGAGCAGCGGAGCCGAGCCGTACCGCCGGGCCGCCCGGGTCAGCGCCGCCGCCGGCACCACCCGGTCGTCCGGGCTGCCCAGCACCAGCACCGGCGGGTCGCCCACGGCGGGCTCCGCGGCCCGTCCGGTCAGTAGCTGCCACTGCGCCCGCCGGCCGGCCCGGCCGAGCCGGGAGGCGTGCCGCCGGGCCTCGGCCTCCGGCAGCTCCCGGCTGAACAACTGGCGACGGTGCAGCCGCAGCGGCCCGCCGAACACCGCCGGCAGCGTGCCGAGCGGGTTGCGGCGCAGCGCGGCGCCGAACGTCGCCCAGCCGCCGAGCACCGGCGCGACCAGCACCCCGGCCCGGGCCGGGTAACGGGCCAGCGCGTGCGTGACCACCAGGGCCCCCGCGCCGTGCCCCACCAGCACCGCCTGGCGCGGCAGGCCCGCCGCCACCTGGGCCACGTCGTGGGCGTACGCCCGCAGCGTCGCCTCCGGCGCCGGACCGCTGCCGCCGTGCCCGCGCAGGCTCAGCGCGTACGCCGGGAAGCCCCGGGACGCGGCGTGGCCGAGCCAGTGCTCGGCGAACGCCCAGGCGCCGTGCCCGAAGCCCGGCACGAAGAGCAGCGGCGGGCGCCCCTCCTCCAGCTCGGGGGCCACGCCGAGCACCTCACGCCGGACCGGGCGGACCGGGCGGGCCCACTCCCGCCCCCGCATGACCCGCACCTTCACTTGTCCTCCAGGTCGTGGAGCGCGCGTTGGACGGCGCGCAGGTAGTCGGCGTGGCCCACCTCGAACCAGTGCCGGCTGCTGTCCTTGACGGGCCCGGAGTAGCGCTCCCCCGCCTTCGCCGCGACCCTGGCGGCGAAGGCCGCCGCCCGGTCGGGACGGGTCAGGCGCAGCCGCAGCAGCCGGGCGAAGAGCACCGTCTGCCAGTGCGACAGGGGGAACATGCCCGAGTCCGGCTGCACCAGGCCGGCGACGGCCAGCGTCGGGTGGCCGGGGGCGAAGGCGTTGAGCCAGAGCGTGGGCCGGCCCGTCCCGCCGTCGTCGCCGAGCACCTTGGGGTCGAGGAACTCGAAGCGCGGCAGGTAACCGGTGGCGAAGACGACCAGCTCCGGATCGATCTCCCGGCCGTCGGACAGCTCCACGGCGTACGGGTGGAAGCGGGCGACGTCCGGCACCGGGGCGATCCCGCCGTGGCCCACGTAGTAGACGAGCTGGCTGTTGGCGATGGGGTGCGTCTCGTACACCCGGTGGTCGGGCTTCGGCAGGCCGAACCGGGTCAGGTCGCCGACGGTCAGCCGCAGCGTCCAGTGGTAGAGCCACTGCCGCACCCGCAACGGCACCCGCAGCGCCAGCAGCGCGTCGTTGACCTGGTCGGCCGGGCGGCCCAGGACGTACTTCGGGGCGTACCAGTAGCCCCGGCGGGTGGAGTGCCAGCAGCGCGACGCCTGCTGGGCGGCCTCGACGGCGATGTCGCAGCCGGTGTTGCCGGCGCCGACGACGAGCACCCGCTTGCCGCGCAGCTGCGCCGGGTCCTTGTAGGACGAGGCGTGCATGACCTCGCCCCGGAACTCCTCCAACCCCTCGTAGCGGGGCAGCTTCGGCGACCAGTTGTGCCCGTTGGCGACCACCACCGCCGCGTAGCGGGAGGTGCGCTCCGGGCCGTAGCCGCCGGTGCTGCGGGTGGTCACGTCCCAGCGGTCGCCGTCGACCGGCTCGACCCGGACGACCTCGGTGCCGAACCAGACGTGCGCGCGCAGGTCGAAGTGGTCGGCGTAGCGCTCCAGGTATGACAGGAACTGGCTGTGGTGCGGGTAGTCCGGCCAGTCGTCCGGCATCGGGAAGTCGGGGAACTGGGTGAACGGCCGCGACGAGATCAGGTGCGTGCTCGCGTACACCGGGCTGCGGTCGTGCCGCCAGTTCCAGGCCCCGCCGACGCCGGTCTCCCGCTCGTAGCAGTCGACGCCGAAGCCGTGCTCCTTGAGGTTCTTGATGGCGGCGAGCCCGCTGGCCCCGGCGCCGATGACGCAGACGGTGTCGCCCCGGTCGGAGACCGGCCGGCCGTCGCGGGTCAGGGCGAGCGTGCTCGCCTCCGGGTCGGGCCGGCCGTGGTCGGTGGAGGTGGACACCGGGGATCTCCTTTTGTGCGGCGCGAGGGCCGGGTCGCGCAGAATCCTCTCCACATCGGAGCGGGATGTCCAGCCCCCGACGCGGAGGACGGTCAGTCGCCCCCCGGCAGCAGCAGGTCGACCAGGACCGGGAAGTGGTCGCTGGCCCGGCGGGTCTGCGGGGTGTCGACCACGTCGTAGTCGACCACCGTGATGCGCGGGTCGACGAAGAGGGCGTCGATCCGCCGCCGGGGGTTCGCGCAGGAGTAGGTGAGCCGGTCGGCCCGGTCCATCGCCACGGCGGCGTCGGTCAGCCCCCGCGCGACGGTGGCCCACGCGGGCCCGTCCGGCCCCTCGTTCAGGTCGGCCGCGGCGATGACCGGCGTGGCGGCGGCGTCCAGGTCACGCTTGAAGAGCGCGGCCTGCCCGGGCCGCTCCGCCGGGTCGGTGGACAGGTGCGACCCGGCCACGGTGAACCGGGCGCCGCCGGCGACCACGCACTCGGCGTACGCGGCGCCGCGCAGGTGCCGGCCCGGGGTGAGCGGGAAGCGCCGGCACCGGGTGGCCGCCACCCGCACCCGCAGGCTGGTCAGCAGCAGGTTGCCCAGCGCGGGCAGCCCGCCGGCTGCCACCACCAGGCCGAACGACTCGGCCAGCGCCGCCGACTTCTGCCGCCAGCGGAACCGGCGCGGCCCCTCCTGCACGACCACCACGTCCGGGCGGGCGGCGCGGACCACCGCGGCCAGCGCGGCCGTGTCGTCCCGCTGGCTGTGGATGTTGTACGACACGACGCGCAGCGGCACGCCCAGTTCCCGCGTCACCGGCACCGCACTCAGATCCGGCGGGCCAGGTCGGCGGCGCCGATGACACCGGCGGTGTTGCCCAGCTCGGCCGGGCGGATCTCGGCCACCGGCAGCCGGCTGCGCTGGGCGAGGGCGTCGGTGAACGACCGGCGGGTCGGGCCGAGCAGCAGGTCACCGGCGTCGATCACGCCGCCGCCGACGACGAGGACCTGCGGGTCGAGGATCTGCGCCATGTCGGCGAGGCTGGTGCCGAGCCAGCGCCCGACCTGGGCGAACGCCTCGGTGGAGACCGGGTCGCCGCCCTGCGCGGCAGTGGTGACCATGGGTCCGGTGACCGCCTCGGCCTCACCGCCGGCCAACTCCAGCAGGGCCGTGGCACGGTGCGGCTCCTGCCGGGCGGCGGCGCGCGCGAACCGCACCAGGGCGCTGCCGCTGGCGTACTGCTCGATGCAGCCGAGCCGGCCGCAGCCGCACTGGTGGCCGTCGGGCACGGTGAGCATGTGGCCCAGCTCGGCGGCGATGCCGTTGGCGCCGCGCAGGAGTTCCCCGCCGAGCACGATGCCGCCGCCGACGCCGGTGCCGATGGTGAACATGACCATCGAGTCGTCGGCGTCGCGGGCCGCGCCGTGGCGGAACTCCGCCCAGGCGGCCACGTTGCCGTCGTTCTCCACGATCACCGGCAGGCCGGTCGCGGCGCTGACGTAGTCCCGCAGCGGCTCGTCGCGCCAGGCGAGGTTCGGCGCGAACAGCACGGTCGAGCGGCTGGCGTCGATCCAGCCGGCCGCGCCGATGCCGACCGCCTCGATCGACCGCCCGACGGCCAGCTCGCTGACCAGTTCGATGATGACGTCCCGGGTCTTGGCGACGTCGTCGGCGGGGGTGTCCCGTCGGGCCTGCACGAGGACCGTGCCGGCGGCGTCCACGACCCCACCGGCCACCTTCGTGCCACCGACGTCGACTCCGATGGTCAGCGTCACCGCTGCCACTCCCCTCTGCTGTGCTGCCCGCACCGGCGCCGCCGGGCGACCGGCGCGTGGTCGGGATGTGCGATGGTCAGGCTCCGTCGCCTGGTGGGTGCTCGCCCGCGTCACCGGGCACCCGCGAGGCGGGCACCACGGGACGGTCGGCGGACGTCCGCACGGTCGCCGCGGGGGCCGGCCCGGCGGCGTCGACGGGCGGTGCGGCGGCCGGGACGGCCACGTCCTCCGCCCGGGTGGCGGCGGACCAGACGTCCCGCTCCGCTGCCGGCTGAGAATCATGCCCGCTACGGGTGGCCTCGCGCCACACGTGGTCGTCCGCGCCACCCGGCGAGCCGGTCGACGCCGCCGCGGCGGCCGGCTCGGCGGCGGGCTCCGGCGGGGCGAGGGCGCGCAGCAGGCTCGCCACCCCGGCGGCGAGGTCGCCGGCGCCGGTGGCGAGACGCTCGGCGAATTCGGGACTCGGGTCGCGCAGCGCCGCGATGCCGCGACAGACCGGACAGACGCAGCATTCGGGCGCGCCGGTGGCGAAACCGCCCCCGGACGCCCCGGCCGTCCCGCCCGGCGCGGCGCTGTGACCGAGGACACCCGACACGATCCCACCGAGCGGACCCCACGGGCCCGTCGCGGAGCCGGCCGCGGCGAGCCGGGCGCCGGCCAGCAGCGTGGCGACCAGCCGTTCCGCCTCTTCCCGGGCCGAACCCGGATCCGTTGCACCCATGGTCGGCTCCTCTACCGTGCCGCCGGACGCGTCACTGCGCCGCACCGGGTGCTTCTACCCGGCGCTTGAGCTGCTTCAACGCGGTATCCATGATCATTTTCTCGGCCTTGCGGCGGAACATGCCGAGCATCCCCACGGAGAGCTCGACCTCCAGGGTGTAGGTCACCGTCGTCGTGCCGTCCGGGTTGGCCACCAGGTCGTACGAGCCGCGCTGGGACTTCTGCATCTTCGACGGCGCCACCAGGTGCCACTCGATCCGGGAGAGGTCCTCGGCGTACTCGTAGGCCAGCACGTACTCGTCGGCCATCACCCCGGCGTCGATGACGAACCGGACCTGGCTGGCGTAGCCGTCCTCGTACTCCTCGATCACCTCCGCCCGCCGCACCGCTTCGGTCCACTCGGGGTAGCTCGGGAAGTCGCAGATGACCGCCGCCACCCGTTCCGGTGGCGCGCCGACGACGATCGACTGGGTGGAGGAGTCCGCCATGGGGGGAGGCTACCCGGCGGCGGCCCCGTCCACGCCGCGCCGCCCCCGCACCCGGGGCGGGGCGTGTCCGCACGGGGGCGCGGGGCACGGGGCGACCTGCCTTTTCGGCCCGCCCGCCGGGGCGGGTAGGTTTCGACAGAGCCGACCCGTGGTGGCGGCCGGCACGGCCAGTGAGCACGAGGGAGTGCAGGTGCGCGAGTTCTCCGTCCCGCCGATCGTCACCGTCGGCGACGCGGCCAACCTCACCGATCCGGTCTGGGACAACGCCGAGGTCGCCCCGGACGCCGTCCAGTTCGTCCGCCCGGCCCGGGCGGCGGACGGCGGGCAGGCGTGGGCCGACGTCACCTGCCGGCAGTTCCGCGACGAGGTCGTCGCGGCGGCCCGGGGGCTCGTCGCCGCCGGCGTCCAGCCCGGCGACCGGGTCGGCCTGATGAGCCGCACCCGCTACGAGTGGACCCTGCTGGACTACGCGATCTGGGCGGCCGGCGCGGTCACCGTGCCGATCTACGAGACCTCCAGCGCCGAGCAGGCCGCCTGGATCCTGGCCGACTCCGGCGCGGTGGCCTGCGTGGTGGAGAGCAACGCGCACGCCACGCTGGTCGCCGGCGTGCGCGACCGGCTGCCGGAGCTGCGGCAGGTCTGGCAGATCGACCTCGACGGGGTGGACGAGCTGGTCCGGGCCGGCGCGACGGTCGACCCGGCGGAGGTCGAGCGGCGGCGCGCCGCCGTCGGCGCCGACGACCTCGCCACCATCATCTACACCAGCGGCACCACCGGCCGCCCCAAGGGCTGCGCGCTCACCCACCGGAACATGTACGCCGACATCGCCAACGCGGTGCCGGTGCTGCCGAACCTGTTCCGGCCGGGCGCGTCGACCCTGCTGTTCCTTCCGCTGGCGCACGCCTTCGCCCGGCTGATCCAGATCGGCATGGTCCACGCGCGGGCCACCATGCGGCACTGCTCGGACACCAAGAACCTGGTCGCCGAGCTGCAGGACTTCCGCCCCACCTTCGTGCTCTCGGTGCCCCGGGTGTTCGAGAAGGTCTACAACGGGGCGAAGCAGAAGGCCGAGGCCGAGGGCAAGGGCAGGATCTTCGCCCGGGCGGAGCGGGTCGCCATCGCGTACAGCGAGGCGCTGGAGACCTCCGGCGGGCCCGGCCTGGCGCTGCGCGCGCAGCACGCGCTCTTCGACAAGCTGGTCTACCGCAAGCTGCGCGCGGCGCTGGGCGGCCGGTGCCGGGACGCCATCTCCGGCGGCGCCCCGCTCGGCGCGCGGCTGGGCCACTTCTTCCGCGGCGTCGGCGTCAGCGTCTGCGAGGGGTACGGCCTGACCGAGACCTCCCCCGCCGCCGCCGCGAACCTCCCCGACGCCACCCGGATCGGCTCGGTCGGCCGGCCCCTGCCGGGCGTGACGGTCCGGATCGACGACGACGGCGAGATCCTGATCTCCGGCGACCTGGTCTTCCGGGGCTACTGGCGCAACGAGGAGGCGACCGCCGAGGTGCTCACCCCGGACGGCTGGTTCCGCAGCGGGGACCTGGGCCGGCTCGACGACGACGGCTTCCTGAGCATCACCGGCCGGAAGAAGGAGATCATCGTGACGGCCGGCGGCAAGAACGTCGCCCCGGCCGTCCTGGAGGACCAGGTCCGGGCCCACCCGCTGGTCAGCCAGTGCGTGGTGGTCGGCGACCGGCAGCCGTTCATCGCCGCGCTGGTCACCCTCGACGAGGAGGCACTGCCGCGGTGGCTGGCCGCCGCCGGCCTGCCGGCGGACACCCCCGTCGAGAAGCTGCACCGGCACGAGGGCCTGCTGGCCGAGATCCAGGGCGCGATCGACACCGCCAACCAGGCGGTCTCCAAGGCCGAGGCGATCAAGGTGTTCCGGATCCTGCCCCGCGACTTCACCGAGGCGACGGGGGAGCTGACCCCGTCGCTCAAGGTCAAGCGCCAGGTCGTGCACAAGTCGTACGCGGCGGAGATCGCCGATATCTACCGACGCTGACTACGATCCGTCACGTGCCCGCCTCGACGCCCTCCCCGCCCCAGCCGCATCCCCTCGCCGCCGCGGCGCGCGTGGTCATGCTGGCGCTGGTCGCGGTCCTGACCCTGTTCGCCACGCGCGACCTCGCCCAGCTCTGGTGGGTCGCGCTGCTCGCCGCCGCCGGGCTGCCCGCCCTGTTGGCGCCCGAGCACCGGCTGGTCGGCCCGCTCAGCCGGGTGGCCGAGGTGGTGGTGCTGGGGCTGGCCGCGAGCCAGGTCGCCGCCGTGGCCACCATCGGCGGAGAGATCGGCGGGCTGGGCGCCTCCGCGGTGCTGCCCTACCTGGCGGTCCCGGTGACGGTCACCGCGCTGCGCCGCCGGTTCGCCGAGGGAGCCGCCCTGCTGGCGGTCACCGCGGCCACCCTGCTGCTCGCCGGCGCGCTCACCGAGGTCGACGGCGGCCGGCAGATCGCCCAGCTCGGCTACCTCGCCGTCTGCGCCCAGTGGCTGATCCTGGCCGGGCTCGGCCTCTACGCGGCCAGCACCCTGCACCGGGTGATGCGGGTCCGCGACGAGGGCAAACCCCAGCCGTACGCCGAGGCGACCCGGCTGCTGACCCAGCTGCGCACGGTGGCCCGGCAGCTGCCCGGGGCCACCCTCGATCCGGGCGGCATCTCCGAGCACCTGCTGGAGGAGCTGCGCACGGTGGCCCGGGCCGACCGGGCGGCGGTGCTGTCGGCCAGCGGCGGCGGGCGGCTCGTGGTGCTCGCGCAGGTGGGCGTGGACCGGGTGGACTGGGAGACGACACTGGACGCGGATTCGGCCATCGCCGACGCGTGGGCCAGCCAGCAGCCGCAGACCGCCGCCCGGTCGCAGGCCCGGTCGCACCGCGGCGGCGAGGTCTCCGCGCTGATCGTGCCGCTGGTCGCGGGGGTGCGTACGGTGGGTCTGGTGGTGCTGGAGGCGGACGCCGCGCAGGCGTACCCGGCCGGGGTGGTGTCCCGGGTGACCGGGCTGACCCGCCCGGCCGCGCTCCGGCTGGAGGCGGCGCTGCTCTTCGACGAGGTCCGCTCGCTGGCCACCAACGAGGAGCGGCAGCGGCTGGCCCGGGAGATCCACGACGGGGTGGCGCAGGAGCTGGTGATGGTGGGCTACGGCATCGACAACGCCCTGGCCACCGTGCACGACGACGCCGAGGAGACCGCCGAGAGCCTGCGCGCGCTGCGGCACGAGGTGACCCGGGTGATCACCGAGCTGCGGCTGAGCCTGTTCGAACTGCGCAGCGAGGTGGACCGGCACGGCGGGCTGGCCGCGGCGATTGCCGAGTACGCCCGCACCGTCGGCGCCTCCGGCGGGCTGCGGGTGCACCTGTCCCTCGACGAGTCGACCGCCCGGCTGCCGGCCGCCACCGAGGCCGAGCTGCTGCGCATCGCCCAGGAGGCGGTCACCAACGCGCGCAAGCACGCCGGGGCGTCGAATCTCTGGGTCACCTGCGAGGTCGACCCCCCGTACGCCCAGATCGAAGTGTCGGATGACGGTCAGGGGATCGCTGACCAGCGCTCGGACGGGCACTACGGTCTTGCGATCATGGCCGAGAGGGCGGAACGTATCCGGGGCCGGTTGGAGATCAGGCCGCGGCAACCGAGCGGCACGACCGTGGCGGTGGTGCTCGGCTCCTCGCCCCGGCGCGATAACGTGCGCGGTAGCGCAGCGGCAGCAGAAGGGGAGTAACCCGAGGATGACCACAAGTCCGACACCGGCCACCCGTACCAAGGTCCTCCTTGTCGACGATCACGACCTGATCCGCAAGGGCCTGCGGCACGCGTTCGAGCGTGACCGGCAGTTCGAGGTCGTCGGCGAGGCCGCCACGGCGGCGGAGGGCGTGCGCCAGGCCGGTGCGCTGCAGCCGGATGTGGTGATCATGGATCTGCGGCTGCCCGACGGCAGCGGTCTGGAGGCCACCCGGGCGCTGCGCAAGTCGAGCGCCTCGATGGGCATCGTCGTGCTCACCATGTACGCCGGCGACGACCAGCTCTTCGGCGCCCTGGAGGCCGGGGCCAGCGCCTTCGTGCCCAAGACCGCGCCGGCCGACGAGGTCGTCGCCGCCGCCCGGCACGCCGCCTCCTCCCCCAGCGCCTTCACCGCCGCCGATCTGGCCGAGGCGATGAAGCGCCGGCTGGCCCCGTCCGGGCCGCAGCTCTCCCCCCGCGAGGGCCAGGTGCTGCGGCTGCTCGCCGACGGGATGAGCGTGGCGGGCATCGCCAAGCAGCTCTTCGTCAGCGAGTCGACGGCCAAGACGCACATCTCGAAGCTCTACGAGAAGCTGGGCGCGGCCAACCGGGCGCAGGCGCTGATGACCGCGCTGCGGCTCGGCCTGCTCGAGGCGCCGGACGCCCCGAAGTTCTGAGCGCCGGCTCCGTCGCCGCACCACCGACAGGTCCGCGCCCGGCCGACGCCGGCGCGGGCCTGTCGTCGTATCGACCGGCGTCGTCACCTTTCCAGGCGGCGCGCTATGGTCTCCCCGGCGGTGAGCCGGCAGAATACCGGCGCGGGCAACGGCGTCCGCACCGCCGAGACGAGGGGTGAGCACATGCAGCGGCCGGACTGGGCACCCGACGAGATCGACATCGAGCGCCCCAGCGTGGCCCGCATGTACGACTACTACCTCGGCGGCTCGCACAACTTCGCCGTGGACCGGGCGGCGGCCCAGGCGATGGTGGCCGCCGTGCCGGAGGCGCCGCTGATGGCGCAGGCCAACCGGGCCTTCCTCCGCCGGGCGGTGCAGTTCCTGCTCGACGCCGGCGTCCGGCAGTTCCTGGACATCGGCTCGGGCATCCCGACCGTCGGCAACGTGCACGAGATCGCCCAGCGCGACGCCCCCGACGCCCGGGTGGTCTACGTCGACGTGGACCCGGTGGCGGTGGCGCACAGCCGGGAGATCCTCGACGGCAACGACCGCGCCGCGGTGGTGCAGGAGGACCTGCGCCATCCCGAGCGCATCATCGCCCACCCCGAGGTCCGCCGGCTGCTCGACTTCGACCAGCCGATCGCCGTGATGATCGTGGCGGTGCTGCACTTCGTGTCCGACGACGACCGGCCGGCCGAGCTGCTGCGCACGCTGCGCGAGGCGCTCGCGCCGGGCAGCTACCTGGTGCTCTCGCAGACCAGCGCCGACGGCCGCGCCGACGACGAGCGGGCCGAGGCCGAGCGGGTCTACCGGCGCACGGACAGTCCGCTGTGGATGCGCGGCCGGGGCGAGCTGACCGCCCTCTTCGACGGCTTCGAGCTGGTCGACCCCGGCGTGGTCTGGGTGCCGCAGTGGCGCCCGGAGACCGCCGACAGCGCCGAGGACGCCGAGCGGGCAGCCTTCATCGGCGGCGTCGGGCGGCTCGGTGGGTGAGCCGCCCGGGGCGGCCGCGGTCGCCACGCCGCCGGGGACGACCGTCGGAAGCCCGCCCCGCCCCGGCGTCTTCGCCCGGGCGTGGGCGAAGGCCGTCTCCGGCACCAGCTACCTGCCGATGACCCAGGCCCAGCTCGAGGCGCTGCTGCAACGCCTCACCGACCAGCTCGCGGCGGCGCTGCTGTCCGAGCCGTTCGACCTGCGGGTCGGGCATCGGGTCGCCACCGAGCTGGTGGCCGCACACATCGCGTCGCCCGAGGCGTTGGGGCGTACGGTCGAGGTCGTCCAGCTCCGGTTGGCCCGCGACCTCGGGCTGGTCGGCGAGGAGGTCGGGGACCGGCTGGCCCGGCTGTTGGCCGCCGTGGCCACCGGCTATTCCCGCGCGCTGCGGGACCGGACGCTGGACGAGCAGGAGTCGATCCGGCGGGCCGCCATGACCGCCCGGGCGCAGGCGGAGCGGGCGCTGCGCGCCAGCGAGGCGCGCTTCCGCCACCAGGCGACCCACGACCCGCTCACCGACCTGCCCAACCGCGCGCTGTTCACCGAGCGCCTGAGCGCCGCGATCGACTCACCGGGCCGGGCCGCGGAGCGTGTCGGTGTCTGCTTCCTGGACCTGGACCGGTTCAAGGTGGTCAACGACTCGCACGGGCACCAGGTCGGCGACGGCCTGCTGACCACCGTGGCCGACCGGCTCCGCCGGGCCCTCGACGGGCACCTGGTCGCCCGGCTGGGCGGGGACGAGTTCGTCGTCCTGGTCGAGCGCACCACCGGCACCGACGACGTCGTCGCCGTGGCGGAGGCGGCGCTGGCCGCCGTCCGCGAACCGGCGCTGGTGGACGGGCACGAGCTGTGCGTGTCGGCGAGCATCGGCATCGTGGAGCGCCCGGTCGCCGGCACCTCCCCCGGTGACCTGATGCGGGCGGCCGACAGCACGCTGCACTGGGCGAAGGCCGCCGGCGGCGCCCGCTGGGCGCTCTACGACGCCGACCGCGACCGCCGGGAGCTGGCCCGGTACGCGCTCTCCGCGGCCATTCCGGCCGCCCTGGAGCGGGGCGAGTTCTACCTCGACTACCAGCCGCTGACCTCGCTGCGCGACGGCCGGGTGGTCGGCGTGGAGGCGCTGGTGCGCTGGCGCCACCCGGAGCTGGGCATCCTGCGGCCGGACAGCTTCATCGGCCTGGCCGAGGAGACGGGGCTGATCGTCCCGCTCGGCGGGTGGGTGCTGGCCGAGGCGTGCCGGCAGGCGGAGAGCTGGTCCGCCGCGGCCGCCGCGGCCCCGTTCGTCAGCGTCAACCTGGCCGTGCGGCAGGTCCGCCGCCCCGGGCTGGTCCAGGAGGTCCGCGGGCTGCTGCGGCGCACCGGCCTGCCGCCGGAGCGGCTCCAGCTGGAGATCACCGAGAGCACCATGATGAGCACGGCCGAGGAGCCCGTCCGGGCGCTGCGGGTGCTGGCCGACCTCGGCGTACGCATCGCCATCGACGACTTCGGCACCGGCTACTGCAACCTGGCGTACCTGCGGGACCTGCCGGTGACGGAGCTGAAGGTGGCGGGGCAGTTCGTGGCCGGGCTGCGGGCGCCGGAGAGCCGCGCCGACGAGCGGATCCTCGCCTCGCTCGTGTCCCTGGCGCACGCGCTGGACCTGACCGTCACCGCCGAGGGCGTGGAGACCGCCGGGCAGGCCGAACGGCTGCGGGCGATCGGCTGCGACGCCGCCCAGGGCTGGCACTTCGGCCGGCCGGACTCCGCCGAGCGCCTCCTCGAACGCCTCCGCTGACCGTCGGCGCCGCGGGCCTCAGCCGGCCAGCAGGGCGGCCATCCGCCGGGCCTGCGCCTCCCAGCGCCACTCCCGCTCCACCCAGGCGCGACCGGCCGCGCCGAACTGGCGGGCCAGGTCCCGGTCGGCGAGCAGCGTGGCCACCCGGTCGGCGAGCTGGGCGACGTCCCGGCCGGACACGACGAACCCGGTCTCGCCCTCCCGGACCGCGTCCGGCGCGCCACCGGAGTCGCCGGCGACCACGGGCAGGCCGGTCGCGGATGCCTCCAGGTAGACGATCCCGAGCCCCTCGACGTCCAGGCCCCGGTTGCGGGTGCGGCAGGGCATCGCGTAGACGTCGCCGGCGGCGTAGTGGGCCGGCAGCTCGGCCGACGGCACCGACCCGGTGAAGACCACGTCCCGCTCGACCCCCGCCTGGCGGGCCAGCTTCTCCAGCGTGGCCCGGTAGGGCCCGCCCCCGACCACCAGCAGCGCGGCGTCGGGCACCCGCCGCCGGATGGCGGGCATCGCCCGGATCAGCATGTCCTGACCCTTGCGCGGCACCAACCGGGACACGCACACCACCACCGGGCGGTCGGCCAGGCCGAGCCGGAGGCGGACCGGTTCCCCGTCGACGGAAGGGTGGTAGGTGTCCACGTCAACGCCGGGCGCGAGCCGGTGCAGCTCGGTCACCCCGTGCAGCGCCCGCTCCAGCCGCACCCGGGTGTACTCGCCCAGGTAGGTGGTCACGTCCACGCCGCGGCCGATCCGGCGCAACGCGGCCCGGGCGGCCGGCAGCGCGGCCCAGCCGACCTCGTGCCCGTGGGTCTGCGCCACCGCCCGGCGGATGCCGGCCCGACGACGCAGGCCGGCGGCGAGCAGCCCGAGGGGGGCCGCCGCGCCGAACCACACCGTGTCGCAGTCGTACGCCCGCGCCAGCCGGGCGGCCCGGCGGGCCACCAGCGGGGTGGGCAGCAGCACCCGGGTGCGCTCCCGGACCACCTCGAAGGGCTGGTCGGCGTCGAACTTCTCGGCGCCGCGCCAGGTGGAGGCGTAGACGACCACCGAGCCGGCGGGCTGGCGCACCGCGAGGTTGTGCACGAAGGACTGGATGCCGCCCGGACGGGGTGGGAAGTCGTTGGTGATCAGCAGCGTACGGCTCATCGGCCGGCCTCCCTGGCGTGGGCGCGGGCGGCGGCCATCCGCTCGACCGTGGACGGGTGCGTGGCGGAGTAGAGGTACTCCCAGCGCGGCGGATCGGGGTCGGCGAGGTTGATCCCGGCGAGCCGGCGCTGCATCGCCTCGAAGGCCGCCGGGTCGCCGGTCAGGGCCAGCGCGTGCGCGTCGGCGCGCGCCTCCACCCGCCGCGACATCAGCGCCTGCACCGGCGCGGACACCAGCCCGGCGACCGTCACCAGGGCGATCAGCAGGGGGAAGGCACGCGGTTGGGCGACCGAGTCGACGCCGGCCAGCCGCAGCAGTGGGCCGGAGGACCCGAGCAGGTAGAGCGCGACCACCGCGGCGGCGGCGCCCAGCGCCCCCGTCAGCGTGCCGACCGCCACGTCGCGGTCCTTGGCGTGCCCCAGCTCGTGCGCCACGACGGCGGTCACCTCGGCCGGCGTGGCCTCGCGCAGCAGCGTGTCGTAGACGACCACCCGCCGGGTCGGCCCGAGCCCCGAGACGTACGCGTTCACCGCCCGGGTGCGCCGCGACGCGTCGGCGACCAGCACGTCGCGCACCGGTACGCCGTCGCGGGCCGCCATCTCCACGAGCTGGGTGCGCAGCGGGCCCTGCTCCATCGGGGTGAACCTGTTGAACACCGGCTCCACGAGCACCGGCAGCACGAAGGAGAGCAGCACCACAAGCGTCGCCGCGCCGGCCGCGCCGAACGCCCACCACCAGCGCGGCGACAGCCGGATGACGGTGTAGAAGCCGAGCAGCGCCACCGCACCGATGACGGCGCTGACCGCGTACGACTTGAGCAGGTCGACCGTCCAGCCGCTCCAGCCGTTGGTGCTCAGCCCGTAGCGCGTGAGCACGCTCTGGCGCCAGGCGGCCAACGGCAGGGTGACCAGGTCGGCGACGAGCACCACGGCGAGCCCGCCGAGCACGGCCTGGGCGGCCCAGTGGCCGCCGAAGGGGCGGCCGGCCAGCTCGACGAGCCGGCTGCCCAGCGGGGTCAGACCGAGCGCCAGGGCGACCAGCAGGCCGACGGCCAGGGCGGTCCAGCCGGCGGGGCGCAGCGCGGAGCGGAACTCCCGGCTGCGGGCCACCTGGTCGGCGGGCAGGTCGCCCAGCGCGGCCAACTGGTCGGCCCGCGGCGCGGGCGGGCGTTGCCACGGGATCAGCAGCACGGCGGTGACCACCAGGGCCACGGTCAGGCCGACGAGGGTCAGCACCGCCCAGCCGCGCGGGGTCATCGCCGCCCTCCCGGCGCCGCGCCGCGGCCGGCTGGCCGCACCGCAGGCGACCGTCGGGCACCCGCGACGCCGCCGATCGCGGCGGGTCTGCCGTCACCGCGCCGTACCCGCGTCATGCCGCCGCTCCCTCCCGCCGTGAGCGCTCATCCTATTGCCCGCCTCGACGGCACCGTCCCCGGCCGAGGGCCGGGGCCGTCGGTGGTCGGTCGAGTTGTCAGGCCACCCGGCGGCCGGGTCGGGTGCGGCCGGCGGGACGTCGGGGCTCGGGCAGCACCTCCACCTCGAACCCGGCCCGCGCGAACACCTCGATCGCCCGGATCTCGGCGCCGCCCAACCCGTCCGCCGGGGACGCGTCGAACAGGGCGGTCACCAGGCAGTCGGCGCAGCCGTCGCCCCGCACCCCGCACCCGTCGCAGTCGATGAGCATCTCGCCTCCTGATGCGCAGCGGCGGCGGGCGGGACACCGGCGTCACCGCCCGACCACCGTCGGTCATCCCGACGCTACGGGAGGCGTACGACAGAAACGGACAACCGGTCGCGGAGGCCCCGAATGCGATCAAGCAGCCCGGCCGGGCCGTTCCGGCGGCGTACCGGGACCCTCCGTCAGGAGCGGGCCAGGCGGCGCAACAGCGAGTCCGCGCCGAGCGGGTACGCCCCGTGCCGGCGTACCCCGTCGGCGACCTCGCGGTCGGACGAGACCACGACCACCGGCCGCCCGGGCGGCTCGGCGCGGACCAGCCGCCGGATCAGCTCGTCGGCGGTCTCGCCCTTCCGGGAGAACAGCACCCGGACCCCGCGCGGCGACGGCGGCAGCCCGTGCATCCGTTCCGCGCCGTCGAAGACCACGGTCACCTCGTCGCCGGTCTGCGCGGCGATCCCGCCGAGGCCGGTGATCAGCCGCTTGCGCTGCTGCTCCAGGGACATCTCGCCGAAGCCGCGCTTGGTGACGTTGTAGCCGTCGACGACGAGGTGGGCGCGGGGCAGCGCCAGCAGCTGGTCGAGGCGGGCCGGGTCGTCGGTGTCCCGGGCGCGGGCCGCGGCGGCCTGCGGGGCGGCGGGCTGCTCGGCGAAGGCGTCGGCGACGAAGTCGGCGGGCAGCTTGTCGACCGGGTCGAGCGCCAGCTCGCGACGCAGCCCGACGGCCGCCTGCCCGATGGTCTCCAGCAGGAGCCACAGCCGTGCGTCGTCGACGGAGCGGGCCTCCTTCGCGGTGGCCCGGGCGACCCCGGCCGCCGCCTCGGCCTCGGCGAGCCGGGCCCGGACCCGGCGCAGCTCCGCGTCGGCGTCGGCCGCCGCCCGGGAGGCCCGGCCCCGCTCGGTGGCCAGCAGCTCGCCGGCCTTGCGCTCGCGGGCCTGCGTCTCGCGCAGCGACCGGGCCAGCTGGCGGTTCTCCTCGCGGAGCTGGCCGAGCTCCTCGCGGACCCGGGCCAGCTCGTCGCGGAGCTTCTCCGCCTCCACCCGGGCCACCGCCCGGTCGTGCTCGGCGCGGGTGGCCCGCTGCTCGGCCTCGCGGACCAGCTCGGCGACGACCGCGCTGTCGGCCTCCGCGCGGACCGCCGCGCCGCTGGCCTCGATCAGCTCCCGCCACCCCCGGGGCCGGGCCAGGTAGGCCAGCGCGGCCACCTCGACCGGGTCGGCGGCGGCGGGCGCGGTGCCCTCGAGCACGGCGGCGCCGAGGTCGCCGGTGTCGGCGAGCACCCGGGCGGTGATCCGCTGCCGGAACAGCGGGTCACCGGTGAGCTGGGCGGCGATGGCCGGAGCGCCGAGCCGGGCCCGGCGGTTGGGGGCGAACTTGGCCACCCGGCGCAGCGGCACCGGCACCTCGTCGGCCGGCAGCCCGGGCAGCACGGCGGCGGTGAGCGCCACGATCCGCTGGCGCACCGGCTCGGGCAGGACGGGCTCCGGCTCGGGCACGGCTCCCTCGGCGCCGGATTCTCCGGTCGCGGACCCCGCGCCCGTGGACCCGTCGGCGTCGGGCCCGCCGCCGGCGGTCCCCTCGGCTGCGTACCCCTCGGTCCCGGACGCCTCGCGCTCCCGGCCCGCGACCGGGCCCGCGTCACCCGCGCCGACGGCCGCGGCCAGCTCAGCTGCGTCGGGGGCGCTCCCACCGGCGCCGCGAGCGGCGTCGACCGACTCCTCCTGCGGGAGTCGGTCGTCGTGCGGCTCGGTGAGGGGCATGTGGCAAGTCTCCCACCGCGACCGGGCCCACCGCCCGGTGAGTGAGCCGATCTCTCATCCTAGACCGGTGGCGTCGTCTGGTGCCGGTGGGACGGGAGTGTCGGACCGGGACGCTAGCGTGCCGCCGATGGCACAGACGGAGTACGTCCAGGAGCCGCTGGCCGGCTTCGACCCCGGCGCGGGCGGGATCGACCCGGCGCTGCCGCTGTACGCGACCACGTTCGTCGTGGTCGATCTGGAGACCACGGGAGGCGCGCCGGACGGCGGCGGGATCACCGAGATCGGCGCGGTGAAGGTGCGCGGCGGCGAGGAGCTGGGCGTGCTCGCCACCCTGGTCAACCCGGGCGTGCCCATCCCCCCGTTCATCACGGTGCTCACCGGCATCACCCAGGCCATGCTCGTTCCGGCCCCGCCGATCGAGCAGGTGCTGCCGAGCTTCCTGGAGTTCATCTCCGACGCCGTGCTGGTCGCCCACAACGCGCCCTACGACGTGGGCTTCCTCAAGGCCGCCTGCGCCGCCCACGGCTACCGCTGGCCCAACCCACGGGTGCTCGACACCGCCGCCCTGGCCCGCCGGGTCCTGACCCGCGACGAGGTGCCCAACCGCAAGCTCGGCACCCTCGCCGCCTACTTCCGCACCGCCACCCAGCCGAACCACCGGGCGCTCGACGACGCCAAGGCCACCGTCGACGTGCTGCACGGGCTGATCGCCCGGCTCGGCGGGCACCGGGTCGACACGATCGGCGACGCCATCGAGTTCGCCCGCGCGGTCACCCCGACCCAGCGGCGCAAGCGGCACCTGGCCGAGGGGCTGCCCAAGGCGCCGGGGGTCTACATCTTCCGGGCCGCCGACGACCGGCCGCTCTACGTCGGCACCTCCGGCGACATCGCCACCCGCGTGCGCAGCTACTTCACCGCCGCCGAGAAGCGCGCCCGGATCTCCGAGATGCTCGCCGCGGCCGAGCGGGTGGAGGCGGTCGAGTGCGCGCACTCGCTGGAGGCGGAGGTCCGCGAGCTGCGGCTGATCGGGGCGCACGCGCCGCCGTACAACCGGCGGTCGAAGTTCCCGGAGCGGGCGGTCTGGCTGAAGCTGACCGACGGGCCCTATCCCCGGCTCTCGGTGGTCCGGGGCATCTCCCCCGGCGACGCCGGCTATCTCGGCCCGTTCAGCTCCCGCCGCGCGGCGGAGCTGGCCGCCGCCGGTTTCCACGACGCCGTGCCGCTGCGCCAGTGCACCCACCGGCTCTCGCTGCGCACGGTCACCCCGGCCTGCGCGCTGGCCGAGCTGGGTCGCTGCCCGGCGCCCTGCGAGCACCGGATCACCCCGGAGGAGTACGACGCCCGCGCGGTCGCGCCGTTCCGCACCGCGACCGCCAGCGACCCGCAGCCGGTGGTCGACGCGCTGCTGGCCCGCATCGAGGTGCTCTCCCGCGACCAGCGCTACGAGGAGGCCGCGGTGGTGCGCTCCCGGCTGGCCGCGGTGCTGCGGGCGACGGTACGGATGCAGCGGCTGGCCGCGCTGACCGGGATCGCCGAGCTGGCCGCCGCCCGCCCGGCCGCACGGGGCGGCTGGGAGCTGGCGCTGGTGCGGCACGGCCGGCTGGCCGGGGCGGGGGTGTCGCCGCCCGGGGTCCACCCGCGACCGACGATCGCCGCGATCCGGGCGACCGCCGAGACCGTTCCGCCCGGCCACGGCCCGATCCCGCGCGCCTCGGCCGAGGAGACCGAACGCATCCTGTCCTGGTTGGAACGACCGGAGACCCGGCTGGTCGAGATGTCCTCCGGATGGGCGTCGCCGGTGGCCGGCGCGGCGCGCTTCCGCGACCTGCTGAGCAAGGCCGAGAGCGCCGCGTCCCACCAACTCTCGACCGAACGCTCATGACCAAGTGACCGATCGGACTACGTCGACTCGCTTAGGCTGTTAGAGAAGTGCAGTCCTGCCCGTTTCGTGGGCCTGCTCCCGGTTGCCGGGGTGTCGGCAGCCGTGGGGCCGGGGTGAGGAGGTGTCCCACGTGGACGTCGACGCCGGACGCGGCGCCGCCCTGGGGGGCGCCCTGCCGACCCAACCCGGTGAGCTGCCGCTGGCCCGCCGGCTCCGGTCGCTGCTGAGCTGGCCCACGGCCGACACCGACCCGGTCAGCCACCTCGTCCGGACCCATCGGACGATCCACCCGGGGACCGAGCCCTCGGTGCTGCGCCGGGCCTACACGATCGCGGAGAACATGCACCGCGGGCAGTTCCGCAAGAGCGGCGAGCCCTACATCACGCATCCGTTGGCGGTGGCCCAGATCTGCGCCGAGATCGGCATGGACGCCACCACCCTGGTCGCGGCGCTGCTGCACGACACCGTGGAGGACACCCGCTACACCCTCCAGGCGCTCGCCGAGGACTTCGGGCGGGAGGTGGCGCACCTGGTCGACGGGGTGACCAAGTTCGACAAGGCGTTCTACGGCAAGGCCGCCGAGGCCGAGACGATCCGCAAGATGATCATCGCCGCCGGCAAGGACGTCCGCGTCCTGATCATCAAGCTGGCCGACCGGCTGCACAACATGCGCACCCTCGGCGTCCGGTCCGCCGCCTCCCGCGAGCGGATCGCTCGCAAGACCCAGGAGGTGCTGATCCCGCTCTGCGACCGACTGGGCATCCAGACGCTCAAGCGGGAGCTGGACGACGTGGTGCTGCTGCACCTGGAGCCGGAGGAGCACGCCCGCATCGCCCGGCACGTGCACGACCGGCCCGGCTGGGACGCGTACCTCGACGAGGTGGTCGCCCGGGCGAAGTCGGCGCTGCGCCGCAACCGGGTCGACGCCGAGGTGACCCCGCGGCCCCGGCACCTCTACTCGATCTGGAAGGACACCGTGGCCGGCGGCCACACCGCCCCCTACGACCTGCCCCGCATCGCGATCGTGGTGGACGGCCCGGCCACCGACTGCTACGCGGCACTGGGCGCGATCCACGGCCTGTGGCGGCCGGTCCCCGGCCGGTTCAAGGACTTCATCGCCTCCCCGAAGAACAACCTCTACCGCTCCCTGCACACCAGCGTCTGCGGCCCGAAGGACCGCACCGTGGAGGTGTTGATCCGCACCGAGGAGATGCACCGCTCGGCCGAGTACGGCGTCGCCGCCGACTTCCGCTTCCCGCGCCCCGGTGGCGGCACGACGGCGTGCGCGGAGCAGCTCGACTGGCTGCGCCGGGTGCTCGACTGGGAGCAGGACGCCGCCGATCCGGCCCAGTTCCTCGAGTCGCTGCGCTGCGACCTCGCCGAGGCGCAGATCCAGGTCTTCGCCGACGGGCGCCAGATCGTGCTGCCGGCCGGGGCGACCCCGGTCGACCTCGCGTACGAGCTGGACACCGAGCGTGGCGACCACTGCCTGGCCGCGCGGATCAACGGCCGGCTGGCCCCGCTCTCCTCCGCGCTGGAGGAGGGCGACGTGGTGGAGATCTTCACCGAGACCGACGCGGCGAACGGCTTCGACGCCGACGTGGCCCCCCGGGGCCCACGCCGGGAGTGGCTCGACTTCGTCAAGTCGCCGCACGCGCAGATGCAGATCAGCCGGTGGTTCGCCGAGCACACCGAGCCGGGCATCTCCATCATCGACAAGGTCCGCCTCGGCCGGGCCACAATCGGGCTGGCCCTGCGCAAGCACGACCGCGGGCTGGCCAGCGACCTGCCCCTGCTGCGGCTGTCCGAGGAGCTGGGCTACCCCGACCTGGAGACGCTGCTGGTGGCGGTCTTCGACCGGGTGATCGAGCCGGACACCGTCGTACGCCAGCTCATCGACCTGGTGGACCACCGGCAGTGACTCCTCGGGCCCGGGTCGTCCGAACGTTCCTCGCGGCCACTAGCCTGGGGTCATGATCCCCCGCTCGCGCGCCACCGGCCGGGCCGTCGCCTACCAGGTCTTCTACCGGCTGCCGCTGCCCGTACGCCGCCGCCTGGTCCGGCTGGCCGTGCCGAAGTACATCGTCGGCGCGGTCACCCTGGTCCGGGACAGCGAGGCCGAGGGGGCCGGCCGGCTGCTGCTGCTGCGGCAGCCGCCCGGCAAGGGCTGGGGGCTGCCCGCCGGCCTGTTGCAGAAGGGCGAGGCGCCGGTGGTGGGGGCCGCCCGGGAGCTGTACGAGGAGTCCGGCGTCCGGCTCTCCCCCCGTCAGCTCAGCCCCGCCGTCCCGAACGCGGTGGTGCACGCCAAGGGCTGGGTGGACGTCGTGTTCACCGCCGAGGTCCCGGCCTCGACCACCGAGCTGAAGGTCGACGGCGCCGAGGTCTACGAGGCCGCCTGGCACCCGCTGGACGACCTGCCGAAGCTGACCTGGCCCACGGCCCGGCTGCTCGCGTACTACGACATCGGGCCACTGGCCGGCCAGTTCCCGCCCCCGGTGCCCGACGTGCGCCCGTGAACAGCGACCGGGCCGGCCACCACGCGCCCGTGCACACCGACCGGGTCGACGACGGCGCGCCCGTGCACACCGACCGGGTCGGCGTCTGCGCGGTGGTGCTCGCCGCGGGCGAGGGCACCCGGCTCCGGCCGCTGACCGAGCGGCTGCCGAAGGCGCTCTGCCCGGTGGGCAACGTGCCGCTGCTGGACCGGGCGCTGGACCGGCTGGCCGGGCTCGGCCTGGTCGGGCCGGCCCGGGTCGCGGTCAACGCCTGCTACCTCGGCGCGCAGGTCGTCGCCCACGTCGGGGAGCGCGCCCACCTGTCGGTCGAGCCGGGCTCGCCGCTGGGCACGGCCGGCGGGGTGGCGAACCTGCGGGACTGGATCGCCGGGCGGGGGGTGCTGGTCGGCAACGCCGACGCCTACCTCGCCGACTCCGCGCGTCCCCCCGGCCCGGACATCGCCGCGCTGCTGCGCGACTGGGACGGCGAATCCGTACGCCTGCTCGGCCAGCCGGCCGCCGACCCGGCGGCGCCCGGCACCTTCGACGGCCACGCGTTCACCGGCTTCTCGCTGCTGCCGTGGCGGCTGGTGCGGGACCTGCCGGCCGGCTTCGGCGACCTGGTCCGGGCGATCTGGCGCCCGGCGGAGGCGGCCGGCGCGTTGACCGTCGTGCCCTACCCCGGCACGTTCTACGACACCGGCACGCCCGCCGACTACCTGGCGGCCAACCTGCACGCGGCCGGCGGCGGCAACCTGGTGGCGCCCACGGCCACGGTGACCGGCCGCTGCCGGGAGGCCGTGATCGGCGCGGGCGCGGTCGTCCACGGCGACGTGGAGCGCGCCGTCGTCTGGCCGGGCGCCACCGTCCGCCCCGGCGAACGCCTGCGCGGCGCGATCCGCGCGGACGCCGACCTCACCGTCCCCGCCACACCTGCGTCCGGGGGACCGGGGAGCACATAGCATGGGCGACGACGCCGACGAACGGAGAAATGTCCCGTGATCACCGCGATCGTGCTGATCGACTGCGCCACCGACTCCATTCCCGAGGTGGCCGAGGCCCTGGCCGCCCTGCCCGGCGTCAGCGAGGTCTACTCGGTGGCCGGCCACGTCGACCTGATCGCCATGGTCCGGGTTCGGGAGTTCGACCAGATCGCCCAGGTGATCGCCGGCAGCATCTCCAAGGTGCCGGGGGTGCTGAACACCGAGTCGCACATCGCCTTCCGGGCGTACTCCCAGCACGACCTGGAGGAGGCGTTCGCGATCGGGCTCGCGAACGCCGACTGACCACGGACGCCGGCCCGGCGCGGACGACGCGACGGCCGGCCCACCCGGAGGTGGACCGACCGTCGTGGCACGGCGACGTCAGCTCTGCGTCGGAGCCGGCGTCTCGGTGACGGTGCCGCCCGGAGCCGGCGACTCGGTGGTGCCGCCCGGAGCCGGGGTCCCGGTGGTGCCGCCCGGAGCCGGCGTGGTGCCGCCCGGGCCCGGCGTGCCGGTGCCGCTGGTCTGCGGAACCGGGATGCCCAGCTGCTCGGCGAGCTGGACCAGCGCGTCGTAGTGCGCCTGCAGCGTCGGCAGGGCGGTCTGGGCCAGCTGGACCACCGACTGCTCGGAGCCCTGCGAGATCTCCGTCTGGGTGGCCTGGATGGCCTGGACGTGACCGGTCAGCTCGCTGGTCACCCAGAGCCGGTCGAACTCCTCGCCGCTGGCGTTGTTCAGCTGGTCGATCACGGACTGCTGGTCCGCGGTCGGCTCGTTCGGCAACTGGACCCCGAGCTGGGACGCGGTCTGCTGCACCGTCTGGTCCAGCTGCGTGTGGTCCGTCTTGAGCCGGGCACCCAGGTCCTTGACCCCCTGGTTCTGGCCCTTCTGCTGGGCCAGGTCACCCGCGGTGATCTCGAACAGGTTGACCTGGTGGATGGCCTGCAGGTACTGGGTGTCCTGCTGTGACGGCTGCACCGCGGCCTGCGCCGCCGCAGCCGGCGCGATTCCCACCAGCACCAGCGCGGCCAGCAGGCCGAGGCGTTTGATACCCAACATGCTTCCCCCCCTTGAGACGTTGGACCGCACGGATACCCGGCTGACCGGGGTTATTCCTGCGATCCCCCGCCCGGAGGGCGAGGGACGACACGGCTCACGTCGGGGTGTCGCGAGGTCAGCGACGGCTCTCGCCGCTGCCGATCTGCTCCCGTTCCGGTCGCGGCTCGACCGGCGGGTGGCCCGGCGAGACCGGCGCCTCGGCCGGCCTCTCGATCGGGTAGAAGAAGCCCCGGATGGCCGGGCCGAGGGCGCCGAGCCGGTTCATCTTCTTCGGCACGACCCAGCCGGCGTACTCCAGCCCACCGTGACCGTCGTGCGCGTCCACCGCCGCGAGCGGCTGGTGCACCTCCTCGAACCGGCCGTCGGGCAGCCGCCGGATGATGCCGGTCTCCACACCGTGGGCGAGCACCTCCCGGTCGTGCTGCTGGAGGCCGAGGCAGATCCGGTAGGTGACGTAGTACGCCAGCGGCGGGACCACCAGCAGGCCGATCCGGCCCGCCCAGGTCATCGCGTTCAGGCTGATCTGGAACTTGTCGGCGATGACGTCGTTGGCGCCGGAGAGGGTCAGCACGATGAAGAACGCGACCGCCATGGCGCCCACCGCGGTGCGGGCCGGCACGTCCCGGGGACGCTGGAGCAGGTTGTGGCTGCGGTAGTCCTTGAGGCGGCGGGCCTCCAGGAACGGGTAGAGCGTGGAGAGCCCCACCAGGATGCCCGGCAGCACGACCGTCGGCCAGAACAGCGGCGGGATCACGTACCCGTCGCCGATCGGAATGTTGATCTCCCATGCGGGCATCAGACGGGTCGAGCCGTCGAGGAACATGACGTACCAGTCGGGCTGGCTGGCGGCCGAGACCACCCACGCCTCGTACGGGCCGAACAGCCAGATCGGGTTGATCTGGAACAGGCCGCCCATGAGCGCGATCACGCCGAAGACGACCATGAAGAAGCCGCCCTGCTTGATCGCGTAGCGGGGGAACATCCGCTCGCCGACCACGTTGCCGTTGGTCCGGCCGGGGCCGGGCCACTGGGTGTGCTTCTGCTTGAAGACCAGCCCGAGGTGGACGCTGATCAGCGCGACCAGCAGACCCGGGATGAGCAGCACGTGGGCGATGTAGAACCGGCTGATGATGATGGTGCCCGGGAACTCCCCGTCGAAGATCGACGAGGTGACCCAGGAGCCGATCACCGGGATGGAGAGCATGATCGCCGAGGCGATCCGCAGGCCGGTGCCGGAGAGGCCGTCGTCCGGCAGCGAGTAGCCGGTGAAGCCGGCCAGGAAGCCGACCCAGAACAGCAGCGAACCGATGATCCAGTTCGTCTCACGCGGCTTGCGGAACGCGCCGGTGAAGAACACCCGGAGCATGTGCACCACGATCGCGGCCATGAACAGCAGCGCCGACCAGTGGTGCATCTGCCGCATGATCAGGCCACCGCGGACGTCGAACGAGATGTCCAGGCTGGAGGCGTACGCGGCCGACATCGGCGTGCCCCGCAGCGGGGCGTAGCTGCCGTTGTAGACCACCTCGGTCATCCCCGGCTCGAAGAAGAAGGTCAGGAAGACCCCCGTCAGCAGCAGGACGATGAACGAGAAGAGCGCGATCTCGCCGAGCAGGAAGGACCAGTGGTCCGGGAAGACCTTGTTCAGCAGCCGGCGCAGCGGGGTGGCCACCTGGAAGCGGTCGTCCACTCCCCGGGCGGCGTTGCCCGGCACAGCTGCCATGTCAAACTTGCGCCGTTTCACGGCCGCTCCCAGAAGTCGGGCCCGACGGTCTCGGTGTAGTCGGACTTGGCCACGAAGTAGCCCTCGGAGTCCACCTCGATCGGCAACTGCGGGAGCCGCCGGCTGGCCGGACCGAAGATGGGCCGGGCATTGTCGGTGATCAGGAACTGCGACTGGTGGCACGGGCAGAGCAGGCGGTTCGTCTGCTGCTCGTACAGGCTCGCCGGGCAGCCGGCGTGCGTGCAGATCTTCGAGTAGGCGGCGTAGTTGCCCCACATGTAGTCGCCGTGCCCGACCCGCTCGTTGGCCCGGCGGGACTCCTCCGCGTCCGAGTCACGCAGGTGGATCAGCAGCGTCGGCGAGTCGGCGTGCCGGTTGCTCACGCCGTGGTCGATGCCGGGGAAGACCGTGATCTGGCCACCCGAGCTGATGTCCGCCGGGCGCACCGGACGGCCGTCCTCGCGGACCAGCCGGATCTTCTTGCCGCCCTCCGCCGGGGCGAACCCGGTGGTGAACATCTGGTTGTCCTTGTGCGGGTGCGAGATCAGCCCGCCGACCAGCGGCGCCGCGGCGACCGCGCCGACCGGCGCGAGACCGGCCAGCAGCGAGATGCCGAGCAGCGGCCGGCGCTTCACGCCCAGCTCGTCGGCCATGTAGAGCATGGTCTGGCCGGTGATGATCCGGTCGTCCTCGCTGACGGCGCCCTCGTGCCGGTCCTGGATCGAGACCTCCTTGGGCAGCAGCTTCTTGCCCCAGGTCAGGATGCCGAAGCCGATGCCTAGCAGGGCCACGCCGAGGGTGACGCCGAGCAGGGGGGTGTACCACTTGTCGCCGCCGCGGCCGGGAGCGTACTCCCACGGCCACCAGATGTAGACCACCAGGAAGGCGGTCGCCGCCAGCCCGGTGAGCAGGAAGAACGACGCCACGGTGCGGGTCAGCCGGCGCTCGGCCTTGCTGCCCGGGGCGACCTGCGGCTCGTAGTGGACGATCTCGATGTCGTCCCGGCGCGCGCCCTCGCGGACGATGTCGAACTGGCTGAGCCCGGGGGTCCTCACGTCGAGCGGCTCCCGGCCCTGCTGGGCCTGGTGCTCGGTGTGCGTGGTCATGCCGTCACCTCGCTACGGGCGGTGCCGGACCCCGGCACCACAGCACTGAATCGGATGATCCGTCCGGTCACGACTTGCCCGCGATCCACAGGCTCGCGAAGACGAGCGCGACGATGCCGACCAGGAAGATCGCCAGGCCCTCGGTGGACGGCCCGTACCGACCGAGGTTGAAGCCACCCGGATCCTGGTCGTGCTTCAGCGTCTCCTGGATGTAGGCGATGATGTCCGCCTTCTGCTGCGGGGAGATCTGGTTGTCGCCGAAGACCGGCATGTTCTGCGGGCCGCTCAGCATCGCGGCGTAGATCTGCCGGTCGCTGGCCGGGCGCAGGCTCGGCGCGTACTTGCCGGAGGAGAGGGCGCCGCCGCCACCGCCGAAGGCGTGACACTGCGAGCAGTTGATCCGGAACAGCTCGCCGCCGGCGGCGATGTTTCCGTTCTCGTGCAGGTTGGTGCCGTCCGGCACGATCGGGCCGCCGCCGAGCTCCTGGACGTACTGCGCGAGCTGGCGGACCTCCTCGTCGGTGAAGAGCTCCGGCTTACGCTGCGCCTGGGCCTCCTGCCGGGCCATGGGCATCCGGCCGGTGCCGACCTGGAACTCCACCGAGGCCGCGCCGACGCCGATCAGGCTCGGCCCGCGCCCCTCGACACCCTGGGCGTTGCGACCGTGACAGGTCACACAGCTCACGTCGAACAGCGCCTTGCCCTCCGCGGCGGCGCCGGTGAGCGGGGTGTCCTGCGCCTGCACGCCGGGGGCGAAGACGGTGTAGGCGCCGCCGGCCAGCATCAGCGCGGCGAACAGCCGGACCGCGGCACCCAGCCGGCGGCGGCCCCTGCTGCGCGCCGCGGGCCGCTCGCGCAGCCGCGCGAGCAGACCGCGTCGGCGGTCGTTGTCAGAAGTCATGACCTGTGTCCTTAACCGGTTGGACCTTGTCTCAGGGGACGGAGCAGCGGCGCGGTTCGTGACGCGCCAAGATCACTGA
Source organism: Micromonospora sp. NPDC047670 (assembly GCF_043204915.1). NCBI lineage: Bacteria > Bacillati > Actinomycetota > Actinomycetes > Micromonosporales > Micromonosporaceae > Micromonospora > Micromonospora sp. NPDC047670. Next base: position 249,991 of record NZ_JBIDDA010000002.1, on the reverse strand, counting down.
AGCCAGTAGATCATGGCGTAGAGCCCGATCCACACGACGTCGACGAAGTGCCAGTAGTAGGACACGACGATCGCCGACGTGGCCTGCGCCGGCGTGAACCGGCCCATGGTCGTGCGGATCATGAAGATGATGAAGGCGATCAGACCGCCGGTCACGTGCAGACCGTGGAACCCGGTGGTCAGGTAGAACATCGACCCGTAACCGTCCGAGTTGATCTTGATGCCCTCGTGCACCAGCTCGCGGTACTCGTTGACCTGACCGAGCACGAAGATCAGGCCCATCACGAAGGTGATCGTGAACCAGCGCCGCAGGGCGTGGACGTCACCCTTCTCGGCGGCGAACACACCGAGCTGGCAGGTCACCGAGGACAACACCAGGATCACCGTGAAGGTGGTCGCGTAGGGGATGTTGAGGTGCTCGGTGTGCTCCGCCCACTGCTCCGGCGCCGCCGCGCGGATGGAGAAGTACATCGCGAACAGCGCCGCGAAGAACATGAGTTCGCTGGAGAGCCACACGATCGTCCCGACGCTGACCATGTTGGGTCGGGTCAGGGAGTGGATCCGGCTCTTGTCAATGGCTGGGGCCGCAGTCACGCGGTCATTATTGCCCTTGACCGGGGCCGCCGATCAGCGGGGGGCCAAACCCGTGGCCTCGGCAGCCCGATCGGGGTCGTCCGGTTCGCCTGACCTAGGCTGAAAAGCGTGCTGCACGTCGATCCGATCTCCACCGCAACCTCGGCCGCCGGGCCGACGGTGGCCGCGGCCACCCCACCGCCGTTCACCGTCACCTCCGTGTTCACCGAGACCCGGCTGGACAGCTGGCTGGCCGTCGGCCTGGTGCTGGCCGCCGGAATCTACCTCTACGGGGTGCACCGGCTGCGCATCCGGGGCGACCGGTGGCCGGTGGCCCGGACGGTCTTCTTCCTCGGCCCCGGCCTCGGCGGGATCGCGGCGGTCACCGTCAGCGGCCTGCACGCGTACGACACGGCGCTGCTGTCGGTGCACATGGTCCAGCACATGGTGCTCTCCATGATCTCGCCGATCTTCCTCGCGCTGGGCGCGCCGGTGACGCTGGCCCTGCGCACCCTGCCGCAGCGGCCGCGCAAGCGGCTCCTGGCGATCGTGCACAGCCGGATCGCGCGGATCTACAGCTTCCCGCTGGTGGCGTTCACCATCTTCGTGGTCAACCCGTTCGCGCTCTACTTCACCGACCTGTACCGCTACACCCTCGAACACGCGTGGGCGCACGAGGTCGTGCACGCGCACTTCATCATGACCGGCTGCGTGTTCTTCTGGCCGCTGCTCGGCCTCGACCCGCTGCCCGGACGCTGGCCGTACCCGGCCCGGGCACTGCTGATGCTGCTCTCCGTGCCGTTCCACACGGTGCTCGGGCTCACGATCATGCAGAGCAGCACGCTCTTCGGCGGCGACTGGTACCCGTCGCTCGGGCTGACCTGGTCGGACCCGTGGCAGGACCAGGTGGTCGCCGGCGGCATCCTCTGGGCCGGCGGCGAGTTCGTCAGCGTCACCATGCTGGCCGTGCTGGTCGTGCAGTGGATGCGCCACGCCGAGCGGGAGGCCCGCCGGCTCGACCGCGACCTGGACCGCCAGGAGGCCCGCCGGCGCGCCGCGGAGTCGGCCGCCTGAGCTGCGCCGACGGTATGCCCCGACGCCGCACCCGGGCGGACGTCGCGTACCTCACACCGACCGGTAGGATCACCGGGACTCGAACCGTTCGGCGAAGCGGAGTGCCGGCATGAGCGATCGTCTTTGCACCGTCCTGCTCTACAGCGACGACCCGCAGGTCCGTGACCGGATGCGGCTCGCCGTCGGCACGCGCCCCGCGCCCGGTCTGCGGATCGAGTTCGTCGACGCCTCCACCTACGCGGAGTGCGTCCGGCTCGTCGACGACTACGAGATCGACCTGCTGCTGCTCGACGGCGAGGCGACCCCGGGCGGCGGCATCGGCATCGCCCGGCAGATCAAGGACGACCGGGACGACGCTCCCCCGACCTGCGTGGTGATCGCCCGCGCCGCCGACCGATGGCTCGCGGCCTACGCCGAGGTCGACGCCACCCTGGTGCACCCGCTCGACCCGGTGACCACCGGCACCACGGTGGCCGGGCTGCTGCGGACGCACGCCCCCGCCTGACGTCCCCGCTCCGGCCCGGCACGGCGCCGGACCGTCCGGCGCCGGCTCCGTCCCACCCGCTTCGCACGCTCGGGAGGCCCGCCATGGGCGATCGGACCTGGCCGCACCTGCTCGCCGCGCTCCTGCGCGGCGAGGAGCTCTCCACCGCCGACACCGCCTGGGCGATGGGCGAGATCATGTCCGGCGCCGCCACCCCGGCGCAGATCGCGGGCTTCGCCGTCGCGCTGCGCGCCAAGGGCGAGACCTCGGCCGAGCTGGCCGGCCTGGTGGAGGCGATGCTCGGCCGGGCGGTCCCGGTCGAGCTGCCCGACGCGCTGCGCGACACCGCCCTCGACGTGGTCGGCACCGGCGGTGATCTCGCGCACACGGTCAACATCTCCACCATGGCCTCGCTGGTGGTGGCCGGCGCCGGCGTCCGCGTGGTCAAGCACGGCAACCGGGCGGCGTCCTCCTCCTGCGGCACGGCGGACGTGCTGGAGTTCCTCGGGGTGCCGCTCGACCTCGGGCCGGAGGGGGTGGCCCGGTGCGTCGCCGAGGCCGGCATCGGCTTCTGCTTCGCGGCCCGCTACCACCCCGGCATGCGCCACGCCGGCCCGGTACGCCGGGAGATGGGCGTGCCCACCTTCTTCAACTTCCTCGGCCCGCTGACCAACCCGGCCCGGCCACGGGCCGCCGCGGTCGGCTGCTTCGACCTGCGGATGGCCCCGGTGATGGCCGGTGTCTTCGCCGCGCGGGGCGACTCGGCGCTGGTGATGCGCGGCGAGGACGGTCTGGACGAGTTCACCACTGCCGCGCCGACCCGCGTCTGGGCGGTCCAGGGCGGCGTCGTCAGGGAGGCGCTGCTCGACGCGGCCGACCTCGGGGCGCGACGGGTCACCCTGGCCGACCTGCGGGGCGGCGACGCCGCCTACAACGCCGACGTGGTCCGCCGGCTGCTGGCCGGCGAGACCGGCCCGGTGCGCGATGCCGTCCTCGTCAACGCGGCGGCGGCCCTGGCCACCCAGGGTCCGCTCGACGGCGACCTGACGGAGGCGCTGCGCGCCGGGATGGACCGGGCCGCCGAGTCCGTCGACTCCGGGGCCGCCGCCGCGGTCCTCGACCGCTGGATCGAGATCGCCCGCGCCCACTGACCTCGGGCCGCCGCCGTGACGGCGGGTGGCGCGCGGAAGGTTGTCAGACCCCCGTGGGAAACTACAACTGAGTAGTTTTCCACTTCCATCCTGCGCTGTTCACCACAGCACGTCCGTCGTGCGCCGTGCGGCGCGGCACTCCCGTCGCACGCCACGACGGGACCGGAGCGAGAGGAGACGCCCGTGTCGGAGCGCGAGCTCTACTGCGACACCTGCGAGGGCGTTCAGCCGTTCGAGGCGCCGCCCTGCGTCGACGGCCACGGCGCCGACTGCCCCGAGCTGGCCTGCACGGGCTGCGGCGAGGCCGTGCTCGTCGCCACGTTCACCTTCCGGGCCCCGCGCCTGGCGCAGCGGCGGCGGCACCCGTCGCCCCACCGCCGCGCCGCCTGACCCGGCCGGCGCCGCCGCACCGCCTGGGCCACCGCCCACCGTCACGGCGGTCCACGCCGCGCCGCCTGACCCAGCCAGCGCCGCTCCGCCGCCCACGTCACGGCGGTCCACGCCGCGCCGCCTGCCGGCGACGGGTCTCCGGCTTCGACGACGAGTCTCCGGCCAGGTGACCGTCGAGGTGCAGGGTGAACCACACGACGAAGGCCCGCCTCCCCGAGGGAAGCGGGCCTTCGTGACGTGACCGGGCCGTGGTCCCGCCGGCTCAGTGCTCGGCGGTGCGCCGGGTGCCGGAGTAGTACTCGAACAGCAGGCCGCAGGCCGCGAAGATGACCGCCACCGCGCCGACGCCCAGCAGCCAGAACTGCCAGAACACCAGGCCGAAGCCGGTGAGCGCGGCGGCCAGCGCCAGGCCGAACGGCCAGTAGCTGCCCGGGCTGAAGAAGCCGATCTCACCCGCGCCGTCGGCGATCTCACCGTCCGGCCGGTCCTCCGGCCGCAGGTCGATCCGGCGCGAGACGAACCAGAAGAAGCCACCACACATCGCGCAGAGCAGGAAGCTCAGCAGCAGGCCCACCGTGCCGACCCACTCGACCTGACCACCGGAGTCGGCGGCGGTCCAACCACCGTAGAGGAAGGTGGCGAAGAGCAGGAACCCGGCGATGACCAGGAAGATGCGCCACTCGGTCTTCATGCCCGCTCCCTCAGCTTCCCGCGCCGGCCGGGGCAGCGCTGTCCGGGTTGAAGTTGGCCGTGTTGCGCCGCGTCTCGAACGGCTTCGTGGTCTGCGCGTACGGCTCCTCGCCGATGGCGGTGAGCGCGTCCTGCGTGGACTTGCCGTCGCGCTTGGCCGCCAGGAACTGGTCGTACTTCTCCGGCGAGACGACCCGCAGCTCGAAGTTCATGAAGGCGTGGTAGCTGCCGCACAGCTCGGCGCAGCGGCCGACGTAGGCACCCTCGGTGTCGAGCTTGGAGACCTCGAACACGTTGCGGATCTTGCCCGGCATGACGTCCCGCTTGAACAGCAGCTCCGGCACCCAGAAGGAGTGGATGACGTCGCGGCTGGTCTCCTCGAACCGGATGGACCGGTCGGTCGGGAGGACCAGGATCGGGATGACCTCGCTGGTGCCGAGCACGGAGGCGACCGTGTTGGCGTCCTTGCCCTGGCCGTCGCGGTAGTTGAACTGCCAGTTCCACTTGAACGCGACCACCTCGACCGTGACGTCGGGGTTCTTGGTCGTCCGCACCACGTCGGTCTGCACGATCGCCGTGTAGTAGAAGAGCACGGAGACGATCAGGATCGGCGCGATGGTGTAGAGGAACTCCATCGGCATGTTGTAGCGGGTCTGCACCGGCAGCTCGTTGCCCCGCTTGCGGTAGCGCACGATGCACCAGAAGATCAGGCCCCACACGAAGACGCCGACCGCGAGCGCCGCGATGCACGAGGCGATCCACAGGTCGTACATCCGGTGCGACTCGGGCGAGATGCCGCCCTGCGGCCAGCCGAAGCCGCCGAACGCCGCGCCGACGTCGCAGCCCGTGAGCAGGACCAGCAGCGCCGCTCCGCCGAGACCGAGCCCGGCGAGCCGACCAGCACCACGTCCCCGGCGCCCACCGGCTCCTGGGGAAGCGCTGTGCCGTACGGCCGACGGCCGTACCTCCGAACTCCTTGCGACCACCTGGTCCTGCCTCCCTAGCGCGCCGCGGTGTCTGTTCTGTCTGCCGGCCTCCGCCGGGCGGAGCGACAGCACCGGCGGCAAAGGCGTCACCGACGGTCGCAGATTACTCGACCATGACGGGCTCGACCGTGTTGGGGTCACTCTCCGCCCCCATCGGGGGGATCTTGGGCGTACCGGCGCGATAGCGTTGGCTTCCGTGAGCGCTTCCCCGGTCTACCTGGACGCGGCCACGGCCGCGCCGCTGCATCCGGTCGCCCGGCAGGCGCTGCTGGCCGCCCTCGACGACGGCTGGGCCGACCCCGGCAGGCTCTACACCCAGGCCCGCCGCGCCCGCCAACTCCTCGACGCCGCCCGCGAGGCCACCGCGCAGACGCTCGGCGTCCGCGCCGAGGAGATCTCCTTCACCCCCAGCGGTACGACCGCCGCCCACGCCGCCGTGCTCGGCGGCCTGGCCGGCCGGCGACGGGTGGGCCCGGCCCTGGTGCACTCCGCGATCGAGCACTCGGCGGTGTTGCACGCCGCCGAGAAGCACGTCGCGACGGGCGGCACGGCCACCTCGGTGCCGGTGGACCGACTCGGCCGGCTCGACCTGGACGGCTGGTCGGCCGCAGTGCGGGCGCCGAAGGTGGCGCTGGCCGCGCTGATCGCCGCCAGCCACGAGGTCGGCACGCTCCAGCCCGTCGCCGAGGCCGCGCGGGAGTGCGCCGAGGCCGGGGTGCCGCTGTACGTGGACGCCGCCCAGGTGGTGGGCCGCGCGGCGGTGCCGGCGGGCTGGTCGGTGCTGACCGCCAGCGCGCACAAGTGGGGCGGCCCGCCCGGGGTGGGGCTGCTGGTGGTGCGCAAGGGCACGCGGTGGGAGTCGCCCTGGCCGGCCGACGACCGGGAGGCCGGGCGTACGCCGGGGACGCTCAACCTGCCGGCGGTGGTCGCGGCGGCGGCGAGCCTGCGCGCGGCGGCGGCCGACGCGGCGGCCGAGGCGGCCCGGCTGGCGCCGCTGGTGGACCGGATCCGCGCCCGGGTGGCCGCGGAGGTGCCCGACGTGGAGGTGGTGGGTGATCCCGACCACCGGCTCCCGCACCTCGTGACGTTCTCCTGCCTGTACGTCGACGGCGAGGCCCTGCTGCACGCGCTGGACCGGCGCGGGTTCGCCGTCTCCTCCGGCTCCTCGTGCACCTCCTCGACGCTGCACCCGTCGCACGTGCTGGAGGCGATGGGGGTGCTCTCGCACGGCAACGTGCGGGTCTCGCTGCACCGGGACACGACGGAGGCGGACGTCGAGCGGTTCCTCGCCGAGCTGCCCGGCATCGTGGCGGAGCTGCGGGCCGAGGCAGGAGTGGTGGGGCTGTGACCGCGCCGGCGGAGATCCTCGACTGCCGCGGTCAGCGCTGCCCGCTGCCCGTGATCGCCGTGGCCCGGCGGCTGCCCGAGCTGCCCGTCGGCACGGTGGTGCGGGTGCTGGCCGACGATCCGGCGGCGGCGGTGGACCTCCCCGCCTGGTGCCGGATGCGCGGCCAGGAGTTCCTCGGCACGGTCACCGGCCCCGACGGCCCCGCCTACGACGTCCGCCGTCGGCACTAGAACTAGAGGGTGCGGAAGGGCACCCGCCGGCACTGGAGGGTGCGGAAGGGCACCCGCCGGCGCATACCGCGCAGGAGGGCGGCCATCTGCGCGGCGTCGCCGAGCGGGCCGGGGCCGCGCCCGCTCGGCGGGGTCGACCGGCGGGACCGGGGCGGACAGGGCCGCGCGCGGCCGGGCCGCCAGGGTGCTCCTGCCCACCCCGGCAGCCCGGCGGACGCGACGAGCAGCGAGGTCAGGGCAGCAGGTGCGGCCGGACGTCCTCGGCGGCGACGTCGCCGTAGGACTCGGCCATCCGCTTGACGAACAGGTCGCGGCGGACCTCGTACTCCTGGGTGCCCACGGTCTCCAGGACCAGCGTGGCGAGCAGGGAGCCCACCTGGGCGGCCCGCTCCAGCCCGAGACCCCAGGAGAGCGCGGTGAAGAAGCCGGCGCGGAACCCGTCGCCGACCCCGGTCGGGTCGACCGCGCGGATCTCCCGCGCGATCGGCACGTGAATGGGGTCGAAGTCCCGCCCGGCGATCTCCACGCCGTGCTTGCCCAGCGTGGTGACCCGGACCTTCACCCGGTCGAGCAGCTGCGCGTCGCTCAGCCCGGCCTTGCTCTGCAGCAACGACTTCTCGTAGTCGTTGGTCATCAGGTACTCGGCGCCCTCGATCAGCGCGACGACGTCCTCGCCCTCCATCCGGGCGAGCTGCTGGGACGGGTCGGCGGCGAAGGGGTAGCCCCGGTCCCGGCACTCGGCGGAGTGCCGCAGCATCGCCGCCGGGTCGTTCGCGCCGACCAGGACCAGGTCCAGCCCGTCGAGCCGGCGGGCCACCGGCTCCAGCTCGATGTTGCGGGCCTCGCTCATCGCGCCGGCGTAGAACGAGGCGATCTGGCACATGTCGGTGTCCGTGGTGCAGACGAACCGGGCGGTGTGGGCCACCTCGCTGACGTGCACCGAGTCGCAGTCGACCCCGTGCCGCTCCAGCCAGGAGCGGTAGTCGGCGAAGTCCGCACCGACCGCGCCGACCAGCACCGGCCGCAGGCCGAGCTGCCCCATGCCGAAGGCGATGTTCGCCGCCACGCCGCCGCGCCGCAGCACCAGGTCGTCCACCAGGAAGGAGAGCGACACCTTGTGCAGCTGGTCGGCGAGGAGCTGGTCGGCGAAGCGGCCGGGGAAGCTCATCAGGTGGTCGGTGGCGATCGAGCCGGTCACGGCGATCTTCATGGCAACCTCGGGGTCGGGAGCAGGGCGCCGGTCAGCCTACCGGCCCGGCCCCCTCAGGATCACCCGTCGGTCCGGCCCCGGCCATCTTCCCGGCTGCGCAACCGCGCCCCGACGCGACAGCGGGGCCGCCCCGAAGGGACGGCCCCGCTGTCGCGAGCGCAGGTCGGCTCAGCTGAACGAGTCACCGCAGGCGCAGGAGTTGCCCGCGTTGGGGTTGTCGATGGTGAAGCCCTGTGCGTCGATGCGGTCGGCGAAGTCGATGGTGGCGCCGGCCAGGTAGGGGGCGCTCATCCGGTCGACGACGACCTCGACACCGTCGAAGTCGGTGACGACGTCACCGTCGAGCGAGCGCTCGTCGAAGAAGAGCTGGTACCGCAGGCCGGAGCAGCCACCCGGCTGCACGGCGACCCGGAGCCGCAGGTCGTCGCGGCCCTCCTGCTCGATCAGGGCCTTGACCTTCTGCGCCGCGACGTCGGTGAGGACGACGGACGTGGGGGCCTTGGCCTCGGTCGAGTCGGTCTGCGCTGGCGTGGTCACGTGAAATCTCCCTGCGCGGTTGGGTCCGGACGCACTGGCCAACATCTCCCGTCGCCCAGTCATTCCCGGTGTGGTCCAGAACCGATGGTACGCCGCTGCGACCGGCACCACCCGGCCGCCGTGACGTGCGCGGTCGGACCCGGCGCACCGACGGGCCCGGCCGAGCGCGGACGGGCGCCCCGGGCGGCGCGGCCACCCGCCGGTGAGCCCGCCCCGGATCACTCCCCCGGCGCCGCCCCGGTCAGCGGCTCCACTGCCGGGCCAGCCGGGCGCCGAGCGCCCGCAGCCCCTCGGCCGGGCGCTCCAGCGCGGCGCCCAGCCCGCCGCGCTCCTCGCCCCCGAAGTGCTCCACCAGGCTGTACGCGTCGGTGACCCCCGCCGCGCCCGCCTCCCGCCGGCCGGTGCTCACCTGACCGGCCAGCACCACGCAGGGCAGGCCACGGTCCCGGGCGGCGCCGGCGACCCCGGCGACGACCTTGCCGCGCAGCGACTGGTGGTCGAAGGAGCCCTCCCCGGTGATCACCAGGTCGACCTCGTCCAGCGCGGCGTCCAGCCCGATCTCGCGGGTGACCAGGCCGATGCCCGACTCGCAGCGCCCGCCGAGCGCCAGGACGGCCGCGCCGAGACCGCCGGCCGCGCCGCCGCCGGGCAGGGCGCCCAGCCGGTCGGGGCAGCCGGGCAGGTCCCGCTCCAGCACGGCGGCGAAGCGCTCCAGCGCGGCGTCGAGCAGCAGCACGTCGGCCCGGTCGGCGCCCTTCTGCGGGCCGAACACGCTGCTCGCCCCGTGCAGGCCGAGCAGCGGGTTGTCCACGTCCGTGGCGGCCACCAGGCGGGCGTCGCGCAGCCGGGGCGCCCCGTCGAGCGCGACCGCCGCGCCCAGCGCCGCGCCGCCGTACGGCAGGGCCCGGCCCGACTCGTCCAGCGGCGTCACGCCGAGCGCGGTGAGCATTCCCGCGCCGCCGTCGTTGGTGCCGGAGCCGCCCAGCCCGATCACCACCGTCCGGGCGCCGGCCTCCACCGCGGCGGCCACCAGCACCCCCAGGCCGTACGAGGTGGTCGCCTTCGGGTCGCGCTCGGCGGGGGCGAGCAGGTGCAGCCCGCACGCCTGGGCGCTCTCCAGCCAGGCGGTCGCCCCGTCGGCGGTGAGCAGGATCTCACCGGCCACGGGGCGGCCCAGCGGGTCGACGGTCGGCACCGGCACCCGCCGCCCGCCGAGCACGTCGGCGAGCACGTCGAGGAAGCCGGGCCCACCGTCGGACAGCGGCCGGACGAGCAGGTCGTCCGCGGGGGCCACCTCGCGCCAGCCGGCGGCCACGGCGTCGGCGACGTCAGGGGCCGACAGGGTGCCGGCGAACTTGTCCGGGCAGAGCAGCACGCGCATGCCGAGCAGTGTGGCAGCCCACACCGGCGGAGGCTGCGCGCCGGCCGCCCTGTGGGACCATGGGGTACGTGACTTCGACCTGGGTAGAACCCTCCAACACCGCGACGGCACTGCTGCTGCTCGGCCGGGGCAGCGACCCCGCCACCGAGCGTGGCGTCGAGTGTCCGGGTGACCTCCCGGCGCCGAGCGACCCCGACCTGGTGGCCCGGGCGGCGGCGGCGAAGGCGGAGCTGGGCAGCAAGGTCTTCGTGCTGGGGCACCACTACCAGCGCGACGAGGTGATCCAGTTCGCCGACGTGACCGGCGACTCGTTCAAGCTGGCCCGCGAGGCGGCGGCCCGGCCCGACGCGGAGTACATCGTCTTCTGCGGCGTGCACTTCATGGCCGAGAGCGCCGACATCCTCACCTCGGACGCGCAGAAGGTCATCCTGCCGGACCTGGCCGCCGGCTGCTCGATGGCCGACATGGCGGTGCTGTCGCAGGTCGAGACGGCCTGGGACGTGCTCACGGAACTGGGCGTCGCGGCCGCCACCGTCCCGGTGACGTACATGAACTCCTCGGCGGACATCAAGGGCTTCGTCGGCCGCAACGGCGGCGTGGTCTGCACCTCGTCGAACGCGAAGCGGGCGCTGGACTGGGCGTACCAGCAGGGCTCGAAGGTGCTCTTCCTGCCCGACCAGCACCTCGGCCGCAACACGGCGGTGCTGGAGATGGGCTTCTCGCTGGACGACTGCGTGCTCTACGACCCGCACAAGCCGAACGGCGGGCTCACCGCGGAGCAGCTGCGCGACGCGAAGATGATCCTCTGGCGGGGGCACTGCTCGGTGCACGGCCGGTTCACGCTCGACAGCGTCAACGACGTGCGGGAGCGGGTGCCCGGCGTGAACGTGCTGGTGCACCCGGAGTGCCGGCACGAGGTGGTCACCGCCGCCGACTTCGTCGGCTCGACGGAGTACATCATCAAGACCATCGAGGCGGCCCCGGCCGGCTCGGCGTGGGCCGTCGGCACCGAGCTGAACCTGGTCCGGCGACTGGCGCTGGCCCACCCGGACAAGCAGATCATGTTCCTGGACAAGGCCGTCTGCTACTGCTCGACCATGAACCGGATCGACCTGCCCCACCTGGTGTGGGCGCTGGAGGAGCTGGTGGCCGGCCGGGTGGTCAACCAGATCACGGTCGACCCGGACACCGCGCACCACGCCCGGGTGGCGCTGGACCAGATGCTCGCCCTGCCCGGGGCCGACACCCCGCCGCCGACGGCGGACTGATCACGCTCGGTAGCACCACTGGTACGGAAATGGGCCCGATCACCGATTAGTGCCCTCAGGGGCGATGTGACCGGTTCCATTTTCGTCACCGAGGGCTATGCTGCCGAGGCGACGACTCACGCGGGCCGTTTCGACATGGCCGCATTCCGGGTAGCGATGACATCGCGAGCCCACCATCAACACGGCAGCACCGACGCGCTGGAGGTTGCGTTGACCGACGACGTCCTGGTCGTACACGGAGGTACTCCGCTGGAAGGGCGGATCCGCGTGCGCGGCGCGAAGAACCTGGTTTCGAAGGCGATGGTCGCCGCGCTGCTGGGCGACAGCCCAAGCCGACTGTTCGACGTGCCGAAGATCCGCGACGTCGAGGTGGTCCGCGGCCTGCTCGGCCTGCACGGCGTCAAGGTCACCGACGGCGAGGAGGACGGCGAGCTCGTCTTCGACCCGGCGAACGTGGAGAGCGCGAGCACGGACCAGATCAACGTGCACGCGGGTTCCAGCCGGATCCCGATCCTGTTCTGCGGGCCGCTGCTGCACCGCCTCGGCCACGCCTTCATCCCCGACCTGGGTGGCTGCCATATCGGGCCGCGCCCGATCGACTTCCACCTCCAGGCGCTGCGGGAGTTCGGGGCGACGGTCGAGAAGACCCCGGAGGGGCTGCACCTGTCCGCGCCGAACGGGCTGCACGGCACGAAGTTCGCGCTGCCGTACCCGAGCGTCGGGGCGACCGAGCAGGTGCTGCTGACCGCGGTGATGGCCGAGGGCGTCACCGAGCTGCGCAACGCGGCCGTGGAGCCGGAGATCATCGACCTGATCTGCGTCCTGCAGAAGATGGGCGCGATCATCAAGGTGCACACCGACCGGGTGATCGAGATCCAGGGCGTGCCGAAGCTGCACGGCTACACCCACCGGCCGATCCCGGACCGGATCGAGGCGGCGAGCTGGGCGGCGGCGGCGCTGGCCACCCGGGGCCACGTCGAGGTCCTCGGCGCGCAGCAGGCCGACATGATGACGTTCCTGAACGTGTTCCGCTCGGTCGGCGGCGAGTACGAGGTCACCGACGCCCGGCCGCCGAAGCTGGGCGACCCCGGCCAGGAGGGCGGCATCCGGTTCTGGCACCCGGGCGGCGAGCTGAAGTCGGTGGCGCTGGAGACCGACGTGCACCCCGGCTTCATGACCGACTGGCAGCAGCCCCTGGTGGTGGCGCTCACCCAGGCGCGTGGGCTGTCCATCGTCCACGAGACGGTCTACGAGCAGCGGCTGGGCTACACCGAGGCGCTGAACTCGATGGGCGCGAACATCCAGGTCTACCGGGACTGCCTGGGCGGCACCCCGTGCCGCTTCGGCCGGCGCAACTTCAAGCACTCCGCGGTGATCGCGGGGCCGAGCAAGCTGCACGCCGCCGACCTGGTCATCCCCGACCTGCGGGCGGGCTTCAGCCACCTGATCGCGGCGCTGGCCGCCGAGGGCACGTCCCGCGTCTACGGCGTCGACCTGATCAACCGGGGCTACGAGGACTTCGAGGCGAAGCTCGCCGACCTCGGCGCGCACGCCGAACGTCCGTAACGTCGACCACTCCGACCGCGCCCGGTGCACCGCGATGTGCACCGGGCGCCGTCGTTTGGCTACCCTTTCCGCGTGCCGTCGCTGTTTCGCCGCAAGTCCACCGACCTCGTCGACGAGGCCGTCACCCCGGTGACCCCCGACGAGGAGTCCTCGACCGCCCAGCCCCGGGGTTACACCCCGAGCAAGAAGGAGCTGGGCAGGGTCACGCCGAAGCGGCCCAGCGCCGGTCGCCGGCCGGCCGCGGCCACCAAGCCGATGACCAAGGAGGAGCAGCGGGAGCACCGGCGCAGGCTGCGCGCCGAGGCGTCGGCGGAGTTCCGGCGCGAGGGCGGCCCCCGCGACCGTGGCCCGGAGCGGCTGCTGGCCCGCAACGTGGTCGACTCCCGGCGTACGGTCGGCACCTGGTTCTTCGGCGGCGCGCTGATCGTGCTGATCGGCTCGAACGCGGCGATGCCGCCGATCGTCCGCCTGGTCTCCAACATCCTCTGGGGCGCGCTCGCCCTCGGTGTGGTGGTCGACTCGTTCCTGATCTCGCGCAAGATCCGGAAGCTGGTCCGGGAACGCTTCCCGAACACCGGGCAGCGGATGGGTTCGCTCTACCTCTACGCCATCATGCGGTCGATCACCTTCCGCCGGATGCGCGCGCCAGAGCCCCGCGTCAACATCGGCGATCCGGTCTGAGCCTGCCGTGACGACGGCCCCTCCCGCGCGGCGGTGAGGGGCCGTCGTCGTCCGCGCCGCGCTACGGCACCCCGAGCAGGCGGAGCAGGGCGGTGGTCCCGGCGGCCGCGAGCACCACCAGCACGAACGACACCCGCCGCCAGGCCAGCAGTACGCCGACCAGAACGCCCGCGGGCCGGGCCCAGCCGGCGAACTGGCCGGCCTCCGTCAGCGCGGCCGTGGCGCCCAACGCGGCCAGCAGGGCGGCCGCGCCGACCAGCAGCAGCCGCCCGGACCACTCCGGCAGGTCGAGCCGGTCGCGCAGCAGCACCCCGGCGACCCGGAAGCCGAACGTCCCCGCGGCCAGCGCCACGATCACGGCGATCAGCACGTTCCCTCCCCCGTTCGGCCCGCCGGCACGGACCCGTGCCGCGGCCGCGTCCCGTCCGCCGGCCGCACCGGCCCCACCCCGTCCGGCGGCTCGGCGGCGCTCCCCGGAAGCAGGCCCGGCGCGGTGACCGGCGCGGTGACCGGCGCGGTGACCGGCGCGGTGACCGGCGCGGTGACCGGCGCCGGGCTACCGGCCCGCCGGCTGCGGCGTACGGCCGCCACGGTCAGTACGGCCGGGCCGGCGAGGGCCAGCAGCACCGGCAGGCCGGCGGGCAGCAGAGGGGTGGCGAGCACCGCGAGCACCGCGCCGGCCAGCGCCACCCGGCGGGTGTCCCGGTCCCGCAGCGAGGGCAGCAGCATGGCGATCAGGCCGGCCGGGAACGCGGCGTCCAGGCCGAACGCGGCGGGGTCGCCCACCGCCCCGCCGGCGAGCACCCCGAGCACGGTGCCCAGGTTCCAGGTGAGGAAGAGCACCGTGCCGGCGAGCCAGAACGCGCGCCGGCGGGCGGCCCCGGCCGGACGGGCCAGCGCGAAGGCGGTCGCCTCGTCGGTCATCAGGTGACTGCCGAGCAGCCGGCGCCACGGCGGGCGGCCCATGCTGTCGGCCAGCGCCAGCCCGAACGGCAGGTGCCGGGCGTTGAGCAGCAGCCCGGCGAGGACCGCCGCTAGCGGGCTGCCGGCGGCCACCAGGCCGACCGCCATGAACTGCGCGCCGCCGGCGAAGACCAGCAGGGACATGGCGACGGCGGCCCAGGCGGGCAGGCCGGCGGCCACCGCCACCGCGCCGAACGACGCGCCGACCGCGATCATCGCGGCCCCGAGGGCGGCGACGTCACGGGTCGCAGCGGCGTCGCCCGTTCGCTGTAACGTACGCATGGTCCATCATGATGAACAGCCACCCCGCGTTCGTCAAACCGAACAGACGGAACAATGGAGCGAACAATGCCCGCCGAACCGGCTCCCCCGCTGGCCACGATCGCCGCCGCGCTGCGCCGCGAGCGCGAGCGCGTCGGCATCTCGCTCACCGAGCTGGCCCGCCGGGCAGGCATCGCGAAGTCCACCCTCTCCCAACTGGAGTCCGGGGTCGGCAACCCGAGCGTGGAGACGCTCTGGGCGCTCGGGGTGGCGCTCGGCGTGCCGTTCAGCCGACTGGTCGAGCCGCCCGCGGCCGTCGTCCGGGTCGTCCGGGCCGGCGACGGGCCCCGGATCCGCTCCGAGCACGCCGACTTCACCGGCACGCTGCTCGCCGCCGGCTCCGCCCACGCCCGCCGGGACGTCTACCTGATCGAGCTGGAGCCGGGGACGGTCCGCACCGCCGAGGCACACACCCCGCGCAGCGTCGAGCACGTCGTGGTGGGCGCCGGGCGGCTGCGCGTCGGGCCGGAGGGCGACCTGGTGGACCTCGGCCCGGGCGACTACGCGACCTTCCCCGGCGACACGCCGCACCGCTACGAGGCACTGGCCCCCGGCACCTTCGCCGTCCTGGTGATGGAGCACCCCTGACGGACGGCGCGACCCTCGCCGGGCCCGCGCTCGGCACCATGGGAAGAGCCGGGCCCCGTCGGGGGTGGAGCCCGGGTCAGCTCCCCCGGTAGAGACGGGCCACCACGTCCTCGATGTCCGGCTCGACGATGGAGACGTCCCGCAGCGTGCCCAGCGCGGCCAGGGCCGCCACCACCTCGGCCACGCCCGCCGACTCCAGCGCGAACGCCAGCCGGTGCCCGTCGGCCTCCACCCGGTGCAGCGGCGCGCCGGGCAGCACCGGCGGCTCGAGCAGCGGGGCCTCCAGGTCGGCGACGAGCAGGCGGCGCGAGCCGTACCGCGTGTGCAGCGCGGCGATCGACCCGTCGTGCACCACCCGGCCGTGGTCGACCACCACCAGTCGGCGGCAGAGCCGCTCGATGTCGGCCAGGTCGTGCGTGGTGAGCACCAGCGTGGTGTCCCCGGCCCGGCCCAGCTCGCCGAGGAAGCCGCGGACCGCCTGCTTGCTCACCACGTCCAGGCCGATCGTGGGCTCGTCGAGGAAGAGCACCTCCGGGCCGTGCAGCAGGGCGGCGCTCAGCTCGCCGCGCATCCGCTGCCCGAGGGAGAGCTGCCGGACGGGGGTGTCCAGGAAGGCGTCCAGGTCGAGCAGGCTGCGGCAGCGGCGCAGCCGGGCGGCGTGCGCGGCGGCCGGCACCCGGTAGACGTGCCGCAGCAGCGCGAACGACTCCCGCAGCGGCAGGTCCCACCACAGCTGCGAACGCTGACCGAACACCACGCCGACGCGCAGGGCGAGCCGGGTGCGCTGGGCGACCGGGCGCAGGCCGCAGACGCGTACCTCGCCGGCGGAGGGCGTCAGCACGCCGGTGAGCATCTTGAGCGTCGTCGACTTGCCCGCGCCGTTGGGCCCGATGTAGCCGAGCATCTCGCCCCGGGACACCCGCAGGTCGATCCCGTCGACGGCGGTGACCCGCCGCTTCTCCCGGCGCAGCCGGCCGGCCCGCACCCGGACGGTGAACTCCTTGCGCAGCCCGTCGGCCACGATGACGTCGTCGCTCATGACCCCGTACTCCGGTAGTGGCGGACCCCGGTGCGCCAGGCCGCCGCCGCCCCGGCGGCCGCGACCAGCGCGACGGCCGGCGCCGCCCAGCCGACCCAGGCCGGCAGGCCGAGCGGGTCGGCCCGGCCGAGCAGCGCCAGCGCCGGGTGGTAGCTGACGAAGGCGAACCCCAGGCCGTACGCGAACAGGGCGCGGAACCAGCCGCCGAAGACGGTGATCGGGTACGAGGTGAAGTCCCGTCCGCCGTAGGTCACCGAGTTCGCCAGCTCGCCCGAGTCGACCCACCAGAACGACACGGTGGCGGTGGCGACGAAGACGGCCCCGAAGAAGACCACGCCGGCCAGCGGGGCGACGACCACCAGCGCCACCCGGGCGGGGGTCCACGCGATGCCGGCCGACTGCACCGCGACCACCAGCACGGCGAGCCCGAAGACCGCCCGGGACGCCTTGCGCAGCGGCAGGTCCATGAGCAGCAGCTGCGGCAACGCGCCGAGCGGGCGGACCAGCACGGCGTCGAACAGCCCCGTCCGCACGTATCGGGGCAGCCGCTCGATGTTGCCCACCAGCAGGTCGGCGGTGGCGAACGCGCAGGTCGACAGGCCGACGATCACCAGCGTCTCGCGGAGCGTGAAGCCGCCCAGCTCCCGGGTGACCCGGAAGATGACCAGCACGATGAGCACGTCGAAGACGGTGGACCCGACGTTGCCGACCACGTCGACCACGAACGAGGTCCGGTACGCCGCCTGCGACCGCGCCTGCGCGCCGAGCAGCGCCCGGTACGCGGCCAGCACCCCACCCGCGCGGCCCCGGGCAGGCGGCGCGACGGCGCCGTCAGCCACCCTGCACCACCAGCCGGCGTTCGGCGCGAGCCTGCACCAGCCGGCAGGCGGCCAGGACCAGCACCGCCCAGGCGAGCTGGAGGCCCACCAGCCCGATCTGCGCGCCGGGCGGGTCGCGCTCGACGAGCACGTCGAGCGGGGTCTGGAGCAGGCTCGGGAAGGGGGTGCCCAGCCATAGGGCGTTCTGGAGCCACTCCGGCAGGAAGCGCAGCGGGAAGTAGAGCCCGGCGAGCACGCCCGAGGCGAGGGTCCAGAGGATCATCGGGCCCCGGACGTCCTGCAACCAGTAGGCGGTCGCGTTGACCAGGAACCGGCAGCCGAAGCAGAGCACCACGGCGACGACGGCGGAGAGCGCGAAGAGCGGCAGGGTGGTCCAGCGGCTGGGCAGGTACACCTCGAAGAAGATCGGCCCGACCAGCACCGGCGGGAGCAGCCGGACCAGCGCGGCGTGGCCGGCGCGACCCAGGTCGGCGGCGAGGTGGCTGGTCACCGGGTGTACCGGCCGGAGCAGGTCGCTGGCGACGTCGCCGGTGCGGATCCGGTCCGCCAGTTCCGTCCACCCCCAGAGCAGGACGACGGCGAGCAGGCCCTGGCCGACCCAGACGAAGGTGGCGAGCTGGCCCCGGTCGTAGCCGGCCACCGTGCCGGCGGCGCCGGCCGCGGCGAGCAGGACGTAGCAGCGCAGGAAGCCGAAGACGGTGTTGGTGACGACGCCCGCCACCGTCGCCTGCCGATACGTGGCGTAACGCCGGAAGCCCGATCCGGTTATAGCCTTAAATGTCCGGAACCATAGGATAACGTTTGAGGTGGTGGGCGGTGCCACAGTGGCGGTGAGCGAGCCCACGCCGCTACCCTCCTTCCGCAGCCACGCCGTGCCGGAGCGGGCGACTCTACCGGCATGTGGGGCGCCCAGCGCGACAATTTGCAACGAGGTGACATCGCCGTGAGCGAGCGGGCGCGAGCCGGCCACCGGGGCGCCGCCGTGAACGGGCGGACGCGGGCCGGTCACCCGGACGCGCCCGCGCCCCGGGGGCGCGCCGCCGTTCCGCTCACCCGCCGTGGCGACAGGTCCTCCGGATGAGCCGCTACGCCGACCGGTGGCACGACGCCGCCGAGCCGTCCTGGATGGTCGAGCCGACCACCGAGTGGCAGCCGCAGTTCCCGGGCCAGCGCTACCCGGGCGACATCGGCATCCAACACGCCCCGCCACCCGCGCCCCGGGGACGGGCGGCCGTCGTCGGCCGCGCCGAGGTGCCCCCGCTCGCGCCGACCCGGCCCGACGGCACCTACCTCGGCCGGTCCTGGGACGACGAACCCGACGGCTGGCACGGCCGGCCGGCCGGCCCCGACGGCCGGCGGCGGGACGACGAGCCGTACCGCCGCCCGCACGCGGAGCCGACCTGGCCGGAGGACCGGCAGTCGCCGCACCGGCAGGAACCGCCGCACCGCAACGTCCGGGACGGCTTCGACGGGCCCGGCCGGTCCGGCGCGGGTCGGCCGGTCGAAACCCCCCGGCCGCGCGACCACGCCGGCCACGACCGCTACGACCCCCGCCCGCCCCGGCACGAGCCGGCCGGGCGGGACCGCCCCGTCTCCCCCGCCGGCCGGTCCGAGCCGGGCTGGCTGCCCGAGCCCGACGAGGACCCGCGTCGGTCCCCGGCGTACCAGCGGCCGGACCCCGGCTACGACCGCCAGCCGGACCCCGGTCCCCACAGCCGGACCGATCGCGGCCACGACGGCCGGCTCGAACGCGACCACGACAACCGGCTCCCGCACGGCCACGACAACCGGCTCGAACGCGACCACGAGCCGCGGGCGGAACCGGGGCGCGACCGTCGGCCCGAGGTCGGCGACGACCCCCGGGCGGGCGAGGCGGCCCGCCGGCCCCGCTACCAGTGGGGCGCCCCCGCCGAGCACCGCCCTCCGGACGGGTGGCGGGAACGCGCCGCGGAGAGGCCGTGGGAACGCGCCGCGTCGGGACGGTGGGAGCGACGCGCCGACGGGCGGGAGGAGCACGCCCCGGGTGGGTGGGGCCACGAGCCGGACGTACCCGCCGACGGGTGGCAGCGCACCGACCGGGGCCCGGCCGGGCAGCCGTACCGCGAGGGGGAACGGCGGCAGCCGGAGCCGGACGAGCGGTGGCAGGCGCGCGAGGCGGCGGCACGCGCCGAGGCGTACCCGGAGCGGCACCCGCGCGAGGCCGCCCGGCCGGACGCGTACCGGGAGCCGCGGGGCAACCCGCAGCAGGACGGCGGACTGCCCTGGCCGCCGCCCGGCCCCGTGCGGGCCGGCTTCGACCGGGACGCCGCCCGCCGCGCCGAACCGCGCCCCGAGCACCGGCGGCCGGCCGAGCCGACCGACCGTGCGCACCACGGTGGTCCGCACGGGGCCGCCGCGACACCGGCCCAGCCGCGGTACGACGAACGACGTTCGCACCCCGCTTCCGGGCGGGCGATCGCCGGCGGCGACGACCGGCCGACCTCCGGCGCGCCGGTCTCCGGCCCGCCCGTCTCGGGACCGCCTGGCTTCCTGGCCCCACGCGGCGACGTTCCGGTCCCGGGCCGGCCGGTGTCCCCCGCCCCGCCGCCCGCCGACCGTCCCGGCCCGGCCGCGCCCTCCCGCGACCTGCCCGTGTCACCGGCCGGTCCCGTCCCCCGGACGGCCCCCGCCGCGAGGCCCGTCACCCGACCGGTGTCCCCAGCTGGCCCGACCACCGGCCGACCCGTGTCGCCCGCAGGCCCGACCACCAACCGACCCCTGTCACCCGCCGGTCCCGTCACCGGCCCCGTGCCGCCGACGGGTCCGGTCGGCGGCGGCGCGGTACCGCCGGCGGGCCCGACCGCCCACCGACCGGTGTCGCCCGCGGGCCCGACCACCGGCCGACCCGTGCCACCGGCGGGCCCGACCACCAGCCGACCCGTGTCACCGGCGGGCCCGGTCGCCGGGCCGCCGGATGCCGGCCCTCGACCACCGGTGCCCGCTGCGGGGGACCGGTTCCGGAGCACCGGCGACACGCCGCGTCCCGTGCCGGACGGCGATGCCGCGCCAGTACCGGCGCCTCCCGGCGCCCCGCTGCGCCTGGAGTTCCTGCCGGCTCCCGAGGCCAGATCAAGCGCAGTGGCCGAGCCGACTTCGTCGCGTCCCGAGCCGATTCCGCCGACCCATCCGTCGGCACCGACGCCGCACCCGGGCCCGGGCGCCGCGCTCCGTGACGCCGAGCCCGTGATCGGACGTCCGGCCACCACGCCGCCGATCGACCGTCCGGCAGCCGCCCACCCGGCTGAACCGCACCTTCCGCCCGGAGGCCGGGGCGCGGCGAGCCCCGCCGCCGTCCCGTCGGAGGCGTCGACACCATCGCCGATCGCGCCGGGCATGCCCAGGGTGTACGTCCCGCCACCGCCGAGCGACCCGCCGGCACCGACGGTCTCGGCTCGGCCCGAGCCACCCGCGCCCAGCGGCCCGGACGCCTGGTTCCGGCCCGCCAAGCCCGTGCCGCCGCCAGCCGAGTCGGCCGTCGCCCGTCCCGCTGCCCAACCGGACGTGCCACCGAGCGGCGCGTCGACGTCACCCGTCGACCCGCCGGCCCCGAGCCCCGCCCCGGACGCCCTCACGTCGCCCGAGCCCACCCACGGCCGAGTCCAACCGCCGGCCGGGACGGAACCGGCGACACCGGCGTCGGCGGCCCCGGCTGTCTCGCCAGCTTCCGGTCCGCCCGCCGGACCGGCCGCCGCGGCACCCGCCGAACCGGACTCCACGGCACCCGCCAAGCCGATCGCCACGGCGCCATCCGAACCGGCCGCCACGGCGCCCGCACCCGTCGACCTGGTTCCCCCGGTCGACCCGGCCCCCGCGCCCGCGGAGCCGGTGGATGCGCACCTGGTTGCCGCACCGGCACACCCCGTCTTCGGGCCACCCGTCCCCCGTCCGGTCTCCGCGCCTCCTGCCCGGCCCGTGTCGGCGCCGCCCGCCCGGCCGGAGTCGACACCGACCGGCCCTCCGGAGCCGGTGTCCCCGGCGGTGGCGCTCCCCATCCCGTCGGATGCCCCAGCGCCCGCCCGGCCAGAGCCGGCGTTGCCCACCCCGGCGCAATCGGTGCACCCGACCCCGCCGGAGACGGCACGACCCACCGTGCCGGAACCGCCAACGACCGCCCGGCCAGATTCGGCACCGCCTGCCCCGGCGGAGCCGCTGCACCCGACCCCGCCGGAGACGGCACGACCCGCCGCCCGGGCGGAATCGGCACCGCCGGCCGAACGGGTGCCGGCGCCGCCCGTCGCCCGTCCTGCCCTGGCACCTCCGGCCGGGTCGGTGACGGAGCACGTCTCCCCCGCCCCGGCCGCCCCTGCCGATTTCCCGGCGGACCAGTCCGGGCCCGCGGTCCCGGTACGGCCCGCGCCCGCACCCGTCCCGGACGCCTCCGTCCCGCAAGATTCGGAGACGAGCGAGGCGACCCCGCCCACCCTCGACACCGACACCGACACCGGCACGGCGGTCGAACCCGCCGGTGGCACACCATGGCTGTCGCCGCGCGGCTTCGACACCCATGAGACTCCGCCCGAGGCGACCGATCCGCGCCCGACGTCCGCACCAACCGGCGACCCGGCAGAGCCGGTGTCCGGACCACCTGCCCGACCCGTGTCCGCGCCCGCTTCTGAGCCCACTGCGCGGCCCTCGGCCACGCCGACCGCTGCTGCCCCCGCCCAGGCCGTAACCGCGCCACCCGACGCACCACCGGCACAGGCCATGGCCACGCCGTCCCCTGCTGCCCCGGCCCAGGCCGTAACCGCGCCACCCGACGCACCACCGGCACAGGCCATGGCCACGCCGTCCCCTGCTGCCCCGGCCCAGGCCGTAACCGCGCCGCCCACGTCGCCCGGGAGCGTCGTTCCGGCTCCGCCGCCCTTCCCCGCCGCACCGGCGGCCCGATCGGAGTTCACGCCACACGCGGACCACACCCCCGCGTCCGCGGAACGTCCGGGAGTCGGGGCTACGCCCGTCGCCGCGCCGGCCGTCGGACCCGTCTCCGGGCCACCGGCACAGGCCGTGTCTGCCCTACCTGGTGCGCCCGCCGAGCCGGTGTCCGCCCCGCCGGTCCGGCCCGCTCCCGCGCCCACGAGCGGCCCGTCAGCACTGGCGGTTCAGCCGGTCACCGCGTCGCCCTCCGAGACCTCGATGGTTCCACCAGGCGTCGACGACCTCTCGCCACCGAGGCAGGCGGTGTCCGCGCCGCCGGCACCACCTGTCAGCGCGCCACCGGCACCGCCCGTCAGCGCGCCACCGGCGCAACCAGTGCCCGCGCCGCCGGTCAGCGCGCCACCAGCATGGTCCGACACCGCGTCGTCAGCACAACCGGTGTCGGCACCACCCGTGCCGCCGGTCTCCCCGCCGGCTGTCACCGGGCCAACGGCAGCGACCGGCACCACACCGCCAGCACAACCGGTGTCCGCACCACCCGCACCGCCCGTCGCCGAACCACCGGCGCCGCCCGCACGAGCCGTGTCCGAGCCGCACGCGCCGGCTGCCCCGGCGCAGCCGGGCTCCGCGCCGGCCGTCTCCGCGTCGCCGGTCGGACAGATCCCGCCGACGGCCACGGCACAACGCGAGCCGCGCGCCCCGGAGCAGGGCGGCCCCGGCCGTGACCCCGGCCCGGGCCCGGAGACGCGTGAGCCCGAGGCACGTGGCCCGGAGACGCGTGGGCCGGAGGCGCGTGACCCGGAGACGCGCGAGCCGGAGACGCGTGGCCCGGAGACGCGTGAGCCGGAGACGCGGGACGCCGACCGGGTGGGCGCGGCGCAGGTTGACCCGGAGCAGGTCCTGGCGGGCTACCGCTGGCAGCTCGACCCGGAGACCCTGCGCGAGGTGGTGGAGGAGCCGGAGGAGTTCCGGACGATCCGGCGGCGTCTCACCGAGAAGCTGGGTGCGGCGATCGACAACCGGTCGCGCGCCCGGCTGCTGAGCCTGCGGGCGGTGGTCTCCCGGCTGCTCGGCGAGCTGGACGACGCTCTCGCCGACGGGCGGCTCGCGCTCACCTACGCGGAGGCCACCGGAGAGTTGCGGCGCACGGCGGTCGCCCAGGCGCGGCTGGCGCACGTACTGCGTTGGCGCGGCGAGTTCGCGGAGGCCGACCGGCTCTTCGCCGAGGCCAACTCCACCGAGCTGCCCGACCGGCTGCGCGCGGCGCTGCACGAGCACGCGGGGCGGTCCTGCTACGACCAGGGCCGGCTGATGGAGGCGTGCCACCACTTCGAGCGGGCCCTCGACCTGCGTGGCGACGGGGACCCCGAGCTCCAGGCGCGGATCCGGCTGAGCCTGGACGCGGTCGCGGAGCGGGTCGCGCGAACGGGCTTCGGGCCGTACCCCCGGAGCCGGGACGAGGTGTTGGAGCGTGACCGGCCCCCGGTGCCGGCACGCGACGGCGACCTGTGGGGTTTCGCCGACCCGGACGGCGACATGGTCGTCGCGGCCGAGTACGCCGAGGCGCAGTCGTTCCGCGAGGGGCTGGCCTGGGTGCGACGGCCGGAGACGGAGCGGTGGTCGCTGGTGGACCTCACCGGCGCCACCGTGCTCGGACCGTCGTACCCGGTGGTCCGCCCGTTCGCCGACGGGCTGGCCTGGGTGTCGGACGGCGCCTCCGGTTGGGTGGCCATCGACACCGTTGGCGAGGTGGTCGTGCCGCACGGCTTCGCGGACGTACGCCCGTTCCACCGCGGCGTGGCCGTGGTCCGCCGGGAGGGCTGGGGGGCGGTCGACCGCAACGGCCGCATCGTGGTGCCCACCCGCTACCACGGTTTCACCACCGTCCTGGCCGACGGCCGCTACGTCGACGGGTTCACCGACGAGGGGCTGGCGGTCGTGGACGTGGCCGGCCGGCGGGGCGTGGTGGACCGGACCGGGAAGGTGCTGGTGCCGCCCACCCACCCCGCGCTGGTCATCCACCCGGTCGCGTTCCTGGTCGACGACGGCACCGGCCACTGGGGGGCGCTCGACCGGCGGGGCCAGCCGCTGATCGAGCCGGTGCACCGCGACCGCGACGAGGTGGTCGCCGAGATCGAGCGGCTGCTCGTCGACACCCACCCGGTGCTCTGAGCCGCGTCCCCGGCCGCTCATGATCGGCAGGAGTAGGGTCGGGAGCATGGAATTCCGTCACCTGGGCCGTTCCGGCCTGATGGTCAGCGAGATCTCGTACGGCAACTGGATCACCCACGGCTCGCAGGTCGAGGAGGACGCGGCGTTCGCCTGCGTCCGGGCCGCCCTGGACGCCGGCATCACCACCTTCGACACGGCCGACGTGTACGCGGGCACCCGCGCCGAGGACGTGTTGGGTCGCGCGCTGTCCAGCGAGCGGCGCGAGGGGCTGGAGATCTTCACCAAGGTGTACTGGCCCACGGGACCGGGCCGCAACGACCGGGGCCTGTCCCGTAAGCACATCATGGAGTCGATCAACGGCTCGCTGCGCCGGCTGCGCACCGACTACGTGGACCTCTACCAGGCCCACCGGTACGACTACAGCACGCCGCTGGAGGAGACGATGGAGGCGTTCGCCGACGTCGTGCACTCCGGCAAGGCGCTCTACATCGGCGTCTCCGAGTGGAAGGCGTCGCAGATCCGCGAGGCCCACCAGCTCGCCCGGGAGCTGCGCATCCCGCTCGTCTCGAACCAGCCGCAGTACTCGATGCTGTGGCGGGTCATCGAGTCCGAGGTCGTCCCCACCAGCGAGGAGCTGGGCGTCGGGCAGATCGTCTGGTCGCCGATCGCGCAGGGCGTGCTCTCCGGCAAGTACCTGCCGGGCCAGCCGCCGCCGGCCGGTTCCCGCGCCACCGACGAGAAGTCGGGCGCGGGCTTCATCGCCAAGTTCATGACCGACGACGTGCTGACGCGCGTGCAGCGGCTCAAGCCGCTGGCGGAGCAGGCCGGCCTGAGCATGGCGCAGCTCGCCATCGCCTGGGTGCTGCAGAACCCGAACGTCTCCTCGGCGATCGTCGGCGCGTCCCGCCCCGAGCAGGTGCACGACAACGTCAAGGCCGCCGGCGTGAAGCTCGACGCCGGCCTGCTCAAGGCGATCGACGAGATCATCGACCCGATCGTCGAGCGCGACCCGGCCCGGACCGAGTCCCCCGCCGAGCGTCCGTGACCCGCCCCGGCCCGGCCGGCCCCGCGACGGGACCGGCCGGGCCGGGCAGCACCAGCGGCCGCGGGGCCGGCAGCGGCGGTACGGGCGGGACGGTGGTACCACGGACGGGCCGCCGGACGGGACGGGTGGCACCAGGGAGCGGCACCGGGGCGGGGGCTCCGGTCAGCCCTGCCAGAAGCGGATCAGGTCCAGGCCGAGGGCGTAGAGCCACGGCGGCAGGCCGAGGAAGTCACCCACGGCGAAGACCGCGCCGAAGAACCAGTCGCTGAGCCGCGGGTTCCACAGCAGCGCGAACAGCAGGATGAAGCCGAACGGGGCGAACAGGTCGTACATCCTGCGCCACTGCGGGTTCAGCCACGGCTGGATCATGTTGCCGCCGTCGAGGCCGGGCACCGGGAGCAGGTTGAGCACACTGGCGGTGAGCTGGAGGAACGCCAGCAGCGCCACACCCGCCCAGAACTCGACCGGCCCGCCGCCGGCCGCGCCGAGGCGTACGGCGGCCACCAGGAGCAGCGTGAACAGCACGTTGGTGGCCGGGCCGGCGAGGCTGACCAGCGTGTGCCGCAGCCGCCCGGGGATGGCGTGCCGGTCCACCCAGACCGCCCCGCCGGGCAGGCCGATGCCGCCGAGCAGCACCACGAGCACCGGCAGCGCGATCGACA
Organism: Micromonospora sp. NPDC047670; assembly: GCF_043204915.1. Classification (NCBI taxonomy): domain Bacteria; kingdom Bacillati; phylum Actinomycetota; class Actinomycetes; order Micromonosporales; family Micromonosporaceae; genus Micromonospora; species Micromonospora sp. NPDC047670. Next base: position 223,880 of record NZ_JBIDDA010000002.1, on the reverse strand, counting down.
GCAGCGGGTGGCTGTACTTCAGCGGGTTCAGCGTCAGGTAGCCGCGGTGGGCCACGCTGCGGTCGCCGGAGCGGAACGCCACGATCGCGTGGGCGTACTCGTGCAGGCAGAGCGACACCAGCCACCCGGAGACGACGAAGAGGAACACGTCGAGCCGGACGTTGCCGAACCCGTTCCAGGTCAGCACGCCGCTGGTCACGAAGAGCGCGAGCAGGGCGAGGAAGACCGGGCTGGGCCGGAAGGCCGCCCGGGGCACGCCGAGCACCAGCGGCTCGCCCCCCGGGCGGTCGCCGGCCATCACTCCGCCGGGGGCAGCAGGCTCATCCGGTATTCCACCCGGTCGTCCTCGACGAGCGCGACCGAGGTGACGCCGGACGCCGCGAGCTCGCGCCAGGTCTGGCCGATCCAGGACTCGGCGTCCGCCTGGCTGCCGAACGACTCCGCCGGCCCCTCTACCGACTCGCCGTTCGTGCCCTCGTACCGCCAGCTCCACGCCATGCCGCGTCTCCCCTCGCCGCTGATGTCCCGTGGGACGAACCCCCGCCAGCGTAGTCGGCCGCGCCGGTGCGGGCGCGACGCTCGCCTTGCGGACCGGGCCGACGCGTTGATCGTTGCGAGGTGGCGGGCCGGTACCGTGGCCCGGTGCTGACTCAAGGAGTGGTGCTCAGCCAGCGCTACCGGCTGGGCGAACGGGTGGCGACCGGCGGCATGGGCGCGGTCTGGCGGTGCACCGACCTCATGCTGGAGCGCGAGGTGGCGGTGAAGGTGCTGCTGCCGGCGCTGACCGCGGATCCCGAGTTCACGGTCCGGTTCCGGGCCGAGGCACGGATGCTCGCGGCGCTGCGTCACCCGGGCGTGGTCGCGGTGCACGACGTCGGCCGGTCCACCCTCGCCGACGGCAGCCAGGTCGACTACCTGGTGATGGAGTACGTCGACGGCCAGCCGCTGAGCTCCTGGCTGCGGCGCGCGGGGCGGCTCGACCCGGCGTCGACCATGTCCGTCGTGGCGCAGGCCGCCTCGGCGCTGCACACCGCCCACCTCGCCGGCATCGTGCACCGGGACGTGAAGCCCGGCAACCTGCTGGTGAAGTCCGACGGCCGGGTGGTGCTGGTCGACTTCGGCATCGCCCGTTCGGGCACCACGGCGGGCATCACCGCCGCCAACATGATGCTCGGCACCGCCTCGTACATGTCCCCCGAGCAGGCCGCGAACCAGCCGGTCTCCGCGGCGACGGACATCTACGCGCTCGGCGCGGTGGCGTACTTCTGCCTGGCGGGGCAGCCGCCGTTCGACGGCGACAACCCGCTCCAGGTGGCGCTGCGCCACGTCCAGGAGGAGCCGCCGCCGCTGCCGCCCGGCACCCCGCCGCCGGTGGCCGCGCTGGTGGAGCGGGCGATGGCGAAGCGCCCCGCCGACCGGTTTCCGGACGCGGCGGCGCTCGCCGACGCCGCGGTCGAGGCGCGCGACGCCACCCTGGCCGTGGTCCCGACCTCCGCCCGCCCGCCGTGGGCCGTCGCCGGCCCGGCCCCGGGCACGCTCGCGTCCCTCGTGGGTGCGGTGACCGACCCGGGCGGCACGCCCCTCCCCGGCGCCGGTGGCGACGCTCCCGCCGGGCAGGTGCCGGCCGCGCCGCCGCCCGCCTTCGCCGGGCCCGCGCCGGTGTTCGGCACCCTCGGCGGTACGCCGGCCGGGCACCCGCAGTTCCCGCCCGCCGGCGCGTCGATCCCGCCCGCCGGCCCGCAGTTCCCGCCCGCCGGCGCGCACTTCCCGCCCGTCGGCCCGCACTTCCCCGGCATCGGCACGCCGGTCCAGGCCGCCGTCCCGCTGTCGCCCGGCCCGTTCGGGCCGGCGACCGCCCCACCGCCGCAGGGCGCGCCGTCGGGCCACCCGGGCCACCCGGGCCACCCCCCGACCGGGGGCGACACGTGGGGCAGGGTCCCGTCGACCTGGGAGGACCGGGTCGGGCCGCCGCCGCCACCGCGGCGGCGCCGGGCCGCGCTGGTCGGCGCGGCGGCCACCGTGTTCGTGGTGCTGGCCGGGGTGGTGGGGGCGACGGCCCTCTTCTCCGGCGGGGACCCGGCCGGCGGAGACGTGCCGACGGCGCTGACCGGCGGATCCGCGGCGGCGGAGACGCCCGGGGCGCAGGGCGACGACGGCACGGGGCGGCTGCGGGTCGAGCCCTCGCCGGGCGCCGTCCGGTCGGCGACCCCGCCGCCCACGGCGTCCTCGTCGGCCGGCGGCTCCCCCGCCCCGACGACCGGCGGCGAGCCGACGGTCACCTCGTCGGGTCGGCCCGCCGCCACCCCGACGACCGGTCAGCCCTCGAAGCCGAACCCGTACACCCCGGTCGAGGCGTGCGGCAGCGGGTACAAGGTGGTCGACTCGGCCTCGCTGACCGCCTCCGGCGTCCGCAAGGGCCGGGTCTACCTGCTCTACCACGCCGGCACCGGCACCAACTGCGTGGTGACGATGAAGGAGTCGGCGGTGGGCACGGCCACGTCCGCCTCGGCGTGGCTGGAGGTGCAGGGGCGGGCGCGCAGCACCGACAGCGGGACGTTCTCGTACTACGCCGGGCCCGTGCGGGCCAAGGCCGCCGGGGTCTGCGTGAAGTGGGGCGGGTCGACCGGCGGGGCCAGCTACGGCAGCGGCTTCGAGCACTGCGACTGAGCACGGCACGCCCCCGTCCGCCGCGCCACCGGGCGGACGGGGGTGGTGGGACCGGTCGACCCTATATAGAGTACGAGCATGAGGCTCACCCTGCAGGTGCAGCTCGTGCTGCGCGCCCTGCTCTCCGATCCCGGCCGGGAGCGCTACGGGTTGGACATCGTCGAGGCGACCGGGCTCCCGCCCGGGACGATCTACCCGATCATGGCCCGGCTCGAAGCGGCCGCATGGGTCGCCAGCCGGTGGGAGCAGATCGACCGGCACGCCGAGGGCCGCCCCCGCCGCCGCTACTACCGGCTGACCGACGACGGGACCGCCCAGGCACGCACGGCGCTGGCCGAGGTCGACGCGCGGCAACGGGCCCGCGGCCGACGCCGTCCGGCCGGTCCGTCGGGAGCCGTCGGGAGCGTGCCGTGCGCGAGCTGACGACCCGGTTCCTGGCCGGCGTGCTGGCCGTCGCCTCGGTCCTGCTGCCACGCGACGGCCGGGCCCGCTGGCGCGAGGAGGCCCTCGCCGTGCTGCTCGACGTGCCGACGCCGCTGCGCTTCCGCTACGCCGTCGACACGCTGGTCAAGCTGCCGCTCCTGGCCTGGCAACAGCGCCTCGGCGCCCGACCGGCGCACGCGCCGCTGAGCCGGCCGGTCTCCGCGTTCGCCGGGGCCGGGCTGATCGGGGTCATGGTGACCATGGTCTCCGCGCTCTGCCTGACCCCGCTGATCGGCGAGGACGCCGCCGAGTTCCTGTTCCTGCTCGCCCCGTTCGGCATGCTGCCGGCCGTCGCGGCGAGGTCCTTCCACCGGGCCCGGCGACGCGGCGGCGGAGCCCGGCGGCACCTGCTCGCGGCCCTGGTCACCCTCTTCGCCGGCACCGGCCCGGTGGCCGCCGGCGTGCTGGCCACCGGCGTCGGCGCCGCGGGAGCCGACGGCCCGTCGGTCGTCGCGGTCGCGCTCGTCGCGGGCCTCGCCCCGGGGCTCTGGCTGCTGCACACCGGCGTGGAGGCACTCGTCCGGGGGCGGGGCCCCGCCGCGCTCGGCGCCCTCGCCGCGGCGGCGGGCACCGGTCTGGTCGGCGTGCCCGTCGGCCTGCACCTCGGCATGCTCGCGCCGGATCTGCGGTGGCTCAGCCTCCTGATCAGCGCGCTGTCGCTGCTCGCCCTGGTGCCGTCCTTCGCCGCCTGGTCGGTCTGGGCCGGCCTGCGGCTGCTGACCGGCCGCTCGGACCCGCTCGCCCGCTGAGGACCGTCCGCCCGATGACCGTCCGCTCGATCGCCGACGACCGCCCGCTCTCCGTACCTCCGGGGGCCGCGCCCCGGGCGCTGGCTCTAAAGTACGGGCATGTCCGTTGACGGGTGGAACACGGTCCTGGTGCTCGGCGGCATCCGGTCCGGGAAGTCGGAGTTCGCCGAGTCCCTGGTCGCCGACGCGCCGACGGTCCGCTACGTGGCCACCGCCGCCGACGCGCCCGCCGACGACGCGGAATGGGCGGCCCGGCTGGCGGCGCACCGCGCCCGTCGACCGGAGACCTGGACCACCGAGGAGACCGCGGCCGACCCGCGCCGCCTGGCGGACGTGATCGCCTCCGCCGGCCCGAACGAGACGCTGCTCGTCGACGACCTCGGCGGCTGGGTGACGGTGCTGCTGGACCCCGCCCACCAGCCGGCCGACGACACCGCCACCATCGCCGAGCTGGCGGCGGCGGTGCGCGCCTGCACGGCCCGGCTGGTGCTGGTCAGCCCCGAGGTCGGGCTGTCCCTGGTGCCGACCACCCCGCTGGGCAGGGCGTTCACCGACGCGCTCGGCGCGGCCAACCGGGCGGTCGCCGACGCCTGCGACGCGGTGGTGCTGGTGGTCGCCGGCCAGGCGGCCTGGCTGAAGCCGGGCGCGGCGCAGCCGGGCGTCGTGCCGGCCCAGGCCGGCCCGGCACCGGTCACCTCGACGGCTCGACCGGCCACCGGCCCGACGGGTGCGGCGGCCGCCGCCACGACCGGTGGGCCGGCGGTCGTGCCGGAGCCCGCTCCGGGCGTACCCGCCGGCGTGCCGGCCGAGCCCGCCGGCACCGCGTGGGCCGCGCCGACCATGGCGCTGCCGATGGTCGCCACCGGCCTCGTCATCCAGCCCGGGATGGAACTGCCCATGCCCGACGAGTACGCCGGCCCACAGGCGATCGAGCGGCTCGCCACGCTGGACGTGCCCGGGGCGGGGCTGGGGGCGCTGGAACGGGTGGTCGGCTTCGCCGCCGCCACCCAGGGCACCGCCACGCCCGCCCCGTGGGGCTCCGTACGCGTGTTGCTGCTGCACGGCGACCACCTCGGCGGCGCCGCCGCCGGCACCGTCGACGGGGAGTCGGCACGCCGGGCCCGGCAGGCCCGCGCCGGCAAGGGGGTGCTGGCCCGGCTGGCCGCCGAGAACGGCGCCGACGTGCAGGTCGTGGAGACCCCCGCGTCCGCGCCGATGGAGGACGAGCCGACCCTGACCGGCCAGCAGGTCGAGGAGGCCCTGCGGCACGGCTGGCGGCTCGCCGAGGAGGCCGCCGACGCGGGCGTACACCTGCTGGTGCTGGGGGCGTGCGGCGCCGGCACCGAGGCCGCCGCGGCGGCGGTGCTGGCGGCGACGGCCGGCGCCGAGACCCCCGCGGTGCTGGGGCGCGTGGTCACCGGCTCGGGCGAGATCGACGACGCGGCCTGGATGCGGCGGTGCGCCGCCGTGCGGGACGCGCTGCACCGGACCCGGCGCTCGCCGCGCGGCGCCAAGGACGTGCTGGCCGAGCTGGGCGGCGGGGACGTCGCCGTGGCCACCGGTGTCCTGCTGGGCGCGACCGCCCGCCGGCTGCCGGTCATGCTGGACGGGCCGGTCGGCGTGGCCGCCGCCATGGTCAGCCGCGACCTGGCCGGGCAGGCCCGGCACTGGTGCCTGCTGGCCGACCACCGCGGTGATCCCGCCGTCCGGCTGGCCGCCGACGTGCTCGGCCTGACCCCGCTGCTCGACGTGCGGCTCGACCTGGGCGAGGGCGCGAACGCGCTGGCCGCGCTGCCGCTGCTGCGGTCGGTGCTGGCGCTGGCCGCCGCGCTGCCGACCCGTCCGGCGCCCGGCGACGACGAGGAGGGCGACGAGCCGGAGCCGGGCGACGACACCGACGAGCCCGACTTCCGCGAGCCGGAGCCGGCCGGCCCCGGGCCGACCAGCACCGAACCGGCGGCGGAGCCCGTGGACCCGTCCGGCCGGCGTGCCGGCTGAGTCGCGGTTCTCCGACGGGGCGCGCCTGGCGCTGACCACCTTCACCACCCTGCCGGTGCGCGCCGGGCGCATCGACCGGGCGGTGGCGGGGACGGCGATGGCGCTCGCCCCGGCGGTCGGCGCGCTGCTCGGCGTCGTCCTCGCCGCGATCCTGCTGCTTCCCGGCGCGCTCGCGCCCCCGCTCGTCGCGGCGGCCGTGACCGTCGGCGCCGGGGCGCTGCTCACCCGCGGGCTGCATCTCGACGGGCTGGCCGACACCGTGGACGCGCTGGGGTCGTACCGGCGGGGGGCGGCCGCGCTGGAGATCATGAAGAAGCCGGACGTGGGCCCCTTCGGGGTGGCCGCGCTGGTGGTCGTACTGCTGGTGCAGACGGCGGCCCTCGCGGAGCTGGCCGGGCGGTCGTGGCCGGCGGCGCTCGCGGCGGTGGTGGCCGCGACCGCCGCGGGCCGGCTCGGGGTGGCGGTGGCCTGCCGGCGCGGGGTGCCGGCGGCCCGCCCGGAGGGACTCGGCGCGCTGGTCGCCGGCACCGTCGGCCCGGTCGCGCTGGTCGCCGGGACGGTCGCCGTGGCGCTGGCGGCGGTCGCCGCCGTGCCGGGCCGCCCGTGGCAGGGGCCGCTCGCCGTCGCCGCCGCCCTCGCCGTCGCGGTGGGGCTGCTGCGGCACGTGGTACGCCGGCTCGGCGGCGTCACCGGCGACGTGCTCGGCGCGACCGTGGAGGTGGTCACCACGCTGGTCTACCTGGGACTGGTGCTGTCCGGCTGAACGGGGCACGCCGCGGCGGGTAGCGTTCTCCCACGACAGCACCGGCGCGGCCAACCGGGGGACGACATGCTCATCACGGACGACTTCCTGCCCGTACCGGTCCCGGAGTCGCTGAGCGCGACCTACCTGGTGCCCATGACGGGGCTGCCGAAGGTGAGCGCGAAGACGGCCGTGCAGCGGCTCAGCGGCCGGCTCGCCGAGCCGGTGCACGGGCTGGCCCGGCAGATGCTGGACAGCCCCCTGATGACGGTGGACACCCGGCCGATCGGCGAGTTCCCCGCGCTGCCGCCGGACCTGCTCACCGCCTTCGGCGCCACCGAGGCGCAGCTCGCCCGGCTGGCCGCCGCGAGCCACCTGGTGGTGGTGCAGGCGGAGTACCGGCCCGGCTGGCCGCCGGCGCACGAGTGGGCGGCGCGGGCGGTGGCCGCGGCTGTCGCCGAGTCCGTCGACGGCGACGTGGTGGACGTCTTCGGGTTGCAGTTCCTCGACCCGGCGACGGCGCTGCGTTCGCTGCCGGACGAGCAGGGGCGCATCCGGCTGGTCGACTGGGTGCTGGTGCCCTACTCCTCCGACGCCGAGGGGCTCTGGTTCACCACGAAGGGGCTGCGCCGCTTCGGGCTGCTGGAGTTGCAGACCCAGGGCGTGCCGGACCACCTGACCCGGGCCTGGGGGGCGGTGATGACCGGTGCGGCCCGACGGCTGCTGCGGGACTGGACCGACGGGCTCGCCGGTGAGGAGGTGCCCGCGTTCGTGCAGCTACCGGTGTTGGCCACGGTGACCGGGCACGACATCGCGGTGGCGTACGGCAATCCGGAACAGCACGGGGCGACCGCGCCGGTGCTGCTGCGCCTGGAACTGGACCCGGCCACCGACCCGGACGCCGACTCGTTCCTCAGCCTGCGCCCGCCGGCGGGGCACCCGGGGCCGGACGGCCGCTACTACGCCGCGGCCTGCGCCACCCTCTTCGCCGGGATCCAGCCGGATGTGCGCTACGCCCGCCCGGGCGACGCGATGAGCAAGGCGATCGCCACCGCGCGCGCCGGGCTGGGCGACATCCGGGCCCGCTTCCTGGCCGGTCAGCTCCCGCCCGAGACGCAGCTCGTCGTCAAGTACGGACTGCCCGGCGACGACGGCCCCGAGTTCGTCTGGGCGGGGGTGACGTCGTGGGACGCGCCGGAGCGGATCGTCGGCGCGAGCGCCAGCGACGCCGACACCGACCCCGCCGTGCGCATCGGCTCCCCGGTCGTGGTGGAGGCCGCGGACGTGGTCGACTGGGCGGTGCTCGACGGCACCGGCGTCATCGAGGGCGGCTGGACGCAGGCCGTCCTGGACGCCGGCGAACGCCCCCCGCCGCCCGTCTGAACCCGCCCCGGCGTCACTTCACCGAGGGGGTCACGAACGGCGGGCGGGTGACGCGCATCTGGGCGCGGCGGCCGCGGATGTCGACCTCGACCAGGTCGCCGTCGGCGAGGCCGGCGGCGGTGTCGAGGAGGGCGAGGGCGATGCCCTGCTTCCGCGTCGGGGAGAACGTCCCGCTGGTGACGGCGCCGACCGGCGTGTCGCCGACGTGCACGGTCATGCCGGGGCGCGGGATCGCCCGGTCGACGGCCTCCAGGCCGCGCAGCGTACGCCTCGGGCCGGCGGCCTTCTCGGCGAGCAGCGCGTCGCGGCCCCAGAAGGCCGCCTTGTCCCAGCCGACCGCCCAGCCGGAGCGGGCCTGCACGGGGGTGATCTCCAGCGACAGGTCCTGCCCGTGCAGCGGGTAGCCCATCTCGGTGCGCAGCGTGTCCCGGGCGGCCAGTCCGCAGGCACGCAGCTCGAACGGCTCGCCGGCGGCGAACAGCGCGTCCCAGACCGCGACCGCGTGCTCCGCCGGCGTCACCAGCTCGAAGCCCAGCTCCCCGGTGTAGCCGGTGCGGCAGACGGTCAGCTCGACCGGGCCGGCGGCCGTGTCGAGGGTCGCGGTGGAGAAGCTCATGTAGCCGTGCTCGGTCGGCAGGCCCAGCGCGCCGAGCAGCTCGGCCGAACGCGGCCCCTGCACGGCGAGGACGGCGTACGCCTCGTGCTCGTCGGTGACCGTGACGGACGCCGGCGCGGCGGCGCGGAGCCGGCGCACCACCTCGGCGGTGTTCGCCGCGTTCGGGATGAGGAAGACGTGGTCGTCGGCGTGCAGGTAGGCGATGATGTCGTCCACCACGCCGCCGGTGGCCTCGTCGCAGCAGAGGGTGTACTGCGCCCGGCCCGGCCCGATGCGGCGCAGGTCGTTGCTCAGGCAGGCGTTGACGAACTCCGCCGCGCCCGGCCCGGTCACCCGTGCCTTGCCGAGGTGGGAGACGTCGAAGACGCCGACGCCGCTCCGCACCGCGGTGTGTTCCTTGAGCACGCCGCCGCCGGCGTACTCCAGCGGCATCTCCCAGCCGCCGAACGGGGCGAACTTGGCGCCCGCAGCGGTGTGCCGCTCGTGCAGGGGGGAACGGCGCAGCCGGGTCGCGGCGGCGTCGGGAGTCGCGTCGGTCATGGGTGGGAACTTACCGGGGCCTGGAGGGCTGGTTAGCATCGGCGGGACCCGCCGGAGCCGTCGGCGGGACAGCCCCGACCTCCGACGGGTACGTTCCGCCGGAGACCTTCATCGCCGGTACGCGACGACGCGGCCGGCCCGGCCCGCCCGGAGTAGCTTCAGTGACATCGCCCAGCACCACCCTGAGCCTGGTCGACACCGACCCCGCCGAGCTCGCCGTCGACGCGATCGTGATCGGCGTGCACAGCCAGACCGGAGAGCAGGACGCCACCAGCGGCCTCGCCGGAACCCTGCTCCTGGCCAGCGGCGCGGAGAGCATCGCCGCCGCCTTCGACGGCAAGCTGACCGAGACGCTGGCCCTGCTGGGCGCGACCGGCGGCCCCGGCGAGGTGATCAAGCTGGCCACGCTGGGCACGGTGACCGCCCCGGTGGTCGCCGCGGTCGGGCTGGGTCCGGAGCCGACCGGCGCCGCCCCGGCCCCGGAGACCCTGCGCCGGGCCGCCGGCGCGGCCGTCCGCGCGCTCGCCGGCGCGCCCCGGGTGGCGCTGGCCCTGCCGCTGCCGGACGACGCCGACGCGCCGGCCGCGCTGCGCGCCGTGGCGGAGGGCGCCCTGCTCGGCGGGTACCGGTTCGCCGGCTACAAGACCCGGCCGCAGCCGGCCCGGCGGGAGCCGGTGGCCGAGGTGCTGGTCGCCGTTCCGGACGCCGGCGACGCCGGCGCCCGGGCCGAGATCGCCCGGGCCGAGGCGGTCGGCGGCGCGGTCCGGCGCAGCCGGGACTGGGTGAACACCGCGCCGAACGAGCTGCGCCCGCCGTCCTTCGCCGAGTCGGTGGCGGACGCCGCCCGGGAGGCCGGCCTGGAGGTCGAGGTGCTCGACGAGGCGGCGCTGGTGGCCGGCGGCTACGGCGGCATCATCGCCGTCGGGCAGGGCTCGGAGGCCCCGCCGCGCCTGGTGAAGCTGAGCTACACCCCGGCCGGCGGCGGCAACGGCAAGCGGGTCGCGCTGGTCGGCAAGGGCATCACCTTCGACACCGGCGGCATCTCGATCAAGCCGGCGCAGGGCATGTGGGAGATGAAGTCCGACATGGCGGGCGCCGCCGCCGTGGGCGCGGCCATGCTGGCGATCGCGGCGCTCAAGCCGTCGGTGGCGGTGACCGCGTACCTGCCCATGGCGGAGAACATGCCGTCCGGGCGGTCGTACCGGCCGGGTGACGTGATCAGCATGTACAACGGCAAGAAGGTCGAGGTGCTCAACACCGACGCCGAGGGCCGGATGATCCTGGCCGACGCCATGGCGCGGGCCTGCGAGGACGGCTGCGACTACCTCTTCGAGACCTCCACCCTCACCGGCGGGCAGGTCGTCGCGCTGGGCAAGCGGGTCGCCGGCGTGATGGGCAGCCCCGAGCTGTGCGAGCGGGTCCGGGCCGCCGGCGACGCCGTCGGCGAGCCGGCCTGGCCGATGCCGATGCCGGACGACGTGCGCAAGGGCATGGACTCCGAGGTGGCCGACATCTCGCAGGTCAACGCCGGCATGGACCGGGCCGGTCACATGCTCCAGGGCGGGGTGTTCCTGCGGGAGTTCGTCACCGACGACGTGGCGTGGGCGCACATCGACATCGCCGGGCCGGGCTACCACTCGGGCGAGCCGACCGGCTACTGGACCAAGGGCGGCACCGGCGTCCCGGTCCGCACGCTGGTCCAGCTCGTCGAGGACGTCGCCGCCAACGGCTGACCCGACCACGGACGAGGCCCCCTGCCGTCCCGGCAGGGGGCCTCGCCGCGTCCACCCGCGCCCCCACGCCCAAGATCCGCGCGGCGCGCCCCGGGGTGCGGCGGCGCCGGGCGGGCGGTCAGAAGAGCTCGGGGCGGCGCTTGCGGCGTTCGTTGTAGTCCCGCATCCGCTGCGGGTAGCCCATCAGGCGGACGTCGTAGACGGGAATGCCCATCCGGTACGCGAAGCGGCGGGCGCCGTCCGGGCCGTCGATGCGGCGGCGCGTCCACTCCCCGTCGTCGGCGATCAGCATGACGGTGGTCTCGGTCACGGTCGTGCGGGGCTCGATGTAGGCCTCGACGCCGCGCCGGCTCCGGACGAAGTTCTCCAGGTGCTCCAGATCGGCGCGGTCGGCGGCGCGGTCGAGGCTCACCGCGCGCGTCTTCTTGCGTCGTCGGAACAGTCCCACCGACCCTCTCCCCCAAGCTTCGTCATCGAAGGCAGTGCCAAGCGTACGTGTCCCGGACGTGTCGTTGGGCACCTCACTACGCGCCCTGTGCCCGGTGGTGACAAGATGACCGAGGTGGGGTGTGTCCCGTGACCCCGCCGTGACCCCCGATGCAGCGACGCGACCTGGGAGTTGAGCGTGAGCGAGCCGAACGACGCAACCTTCGACATCGTCATCCTCGGAGGTGGCAGCGGCGGTTACGCGACCGCCCTGCGCGCCGTCCAGCTGGGCCTGACGGTCGCGCTGGTCGAGAAGGGCAAGCTCGGCGGGACCTGCCTGCACAACGGCTGCATCCCGACCAAGGCGCTGCTGCACGCGGCCGAGATCGCCGACCAGACCCGCGAGTCGGAGCAGTTCGGCGTGAAGGCCGAGCTGGTCGGCATCGACATGGCGGCGGTCAACTCGTACAAGGACGGCGTGATCGCCCGGCTCTACAAGGGCCTGCAGGGCATGCTCAAGGGCAACAAGGCGATCACCATCGTCGAGGGCCACGGCAAGCTGGTCGGCAGCAACGTCGTCGAGGTCGACGGCAAGCGCTACACCGGCCGCAACGTCGTGCTGGCCTCCGGCTCGTACGCGAAGAGCCTGCCCGGCCTGGAGATCGACGGCGAGCGGGTCATCACGAGCGACCACGCGCTCACCCTCGACCGGGTCCCGTCCTCGGCCATCGTGCTCGGCGGCGGCGTGATCGGCGTCGAGTTCGCCAGCGTGTGGAAGTCCTTCGGGGTCGACGTCACGATCATCGAGGCGCTCCCCCGGCTGGTCGCCGCCGAGGACGAGGAGTCGTCGAAGGCGCTGGAGCGGGCCTTCCGCAAGCGGAAGATCAACTTCAAGGTCGGCAAGCCGTTCGAGAAGGTCGAGAAGACCGACAGCGGCGTCAAGGTGACCATCGCCGGCGGCGAGACCGTCGAGGCGGAGCTGCTGCTGGTCGCCGTCGGCCGCGGCCCCAACACCGCCGGCCTCGGCTACGAGGAGCAGGGCGTCAAGATGGACCGCGGTTACGTGCTGACCGACGAGCGGCTGCGCACCAGCGTGCCCAACGTCTACGCGGTCGGCGACATCGTGCCCGGCCTCCAGCTCGCCCACCGCGGCTTCCAGCAGGGCATCTTCGTCGCCGAGGAGATCGCCGGCCAGAACCCGGCCGTGATCGACGAGGCCGGCATCCCCCGGGTCACCTACTCCGACCCGGAGCTGGCGTCGGTCGGCCTGACCGAGGCGAAGGCCAAGGAGCAGTACGGCGCCGACAAGGTGAAGACCTACAACTACAACCTGGGCGGCAACGGCAAGAGCCAGATCCTCAAGACGGCCGGCTTCGTCAAGCTCGTCCGGGTGGAGGACGGCCCCGTCGTCGGCGTGCACATGGTCGGCGCCCGGGTCGGCGAGATGGTCGGCGAGGCGCAGCTCATCTACAACTGGGAGGCGTACCCGGCCGAGGTGGCGCAGCTCGTGCACGCCCACCCGACGCAGAACGAGGCCCTGGGCGAGGCGCATCTGGCCCTCGCCGGCAAGCCGCTGCACGCACACGCCTGACCACGACAACCGCGGCGTCCGGCGACGGGCGATGATCCCACCAGGGGAATGAAGGAGTCTTAGAAGATGCCGGTATCGGTCACCATGCCCCGGCTCGGCGAGAGCGTCACCGAGGGCACCGTCACGCGCTGGCTCAAGCAGGAGGGCGACACCGTCGAGGTCGACGAGCCCCTGCTCGAGGTGTCGACCGACAAGGTCGACACCGAGATCCCGTCCCCGGCGGCGGGCGTGCTGAGCCGGATCGTGGTCGGCGAGGACGAGACCGCCGAGGTCGGCAGCGAGCTGGCCGTGATCGCCGGTGAGGGCGAGTCGACCGGTGGCGGCGAGGCCGCCCCGCAGCAGGAGGAGCCGGCCGAGGAGGCCGCCGAGGCCGCCGCGGAGCCGCAGGCCGAGGCGGAGCAGCCGGCCGTCGAGGAGCCGCAGGCGCAGGCCGCCCCGGCGCCGTCGGGCGAGGGGACCCCGGTCAAGATGCCGGCCCTCGGCGAGAGCGTCACCGAGGGCACGGTCACCCGCTGGCTCAAGCAGGTCGGCGAGACCGTCGAGGTCGACGAGCCGCTGCTGGAGGTCTCGACCGACAAGGTCGACACCGAGATCCCGTCGCCGGTCGCCGGCACCGTCCTGGAGATCAAGGTCGCCGAGGACGAGACCGCCGCCGTCGGCGCGGACCTGGCCGTGATCGGTGCCGCCGGCGCCGCCCCCGCCGAGGCCAAGCCGGAGCCGAAGCCGGAGCCCAGGGCCGAGGCCAAGCCGGAACCGAAGCCCGAGCCGAAGGCCGAGGCCAAGCCGGAGCCCAAGGTCGAGGAGCCGACCCCGGGCATGTCGTACAACGAGCCGTCGGCCGAGGCCGAGGTGTCGGCGCAGCCGGCGCAGGCCGAGCAGAGGGCCGTGCCGTCGGCCCCCGCGCCGCAGCGCCCGTCGGCGCCCGCCCAGGGCGGTGGCGACGAGGCGGCCGGCTACGTGACCCCGCTGGTGCGCAAGCTCGCCAGCGAGCACGGTGTCGACCTCGCCTCGGTCAAGGGCACCGGCGTCGGTGGCCGGATCCGCAAGCAGGACGTGCTGGACGCGGCGGAGAAGGCCAAGGCGGCCAAGGCCGCGCCGGCTCCCGCGCAGCAGCCCGCCGCGGCCGCGGCCCCGGCGGCGAAGCCGGCCGCCAAGCCGCAGCCGAGCGCGAAGCGCGGCACCACCGAGAAGCTGCCCCGCATCCGCGCCACCATCGCCAAGCGGATGCAGCAGTCGCTGCACGAGATGGCGCAGCTGACCACCGTGGTCGAGGTGGACGTCACCAAGATCGCCAAGCTGCGGGCCCGCGCCAAGGACGCGTTCCAGCAGCGGCACGGCGTGAAGCTGTCCTTCCTGCCGTTCTTCGCCCTCGCGGCCGTCGAGGCGTTGCAGACCTACCCGATCGTCAACGCCAGCATGGACCTGGAGGCGGGCACGATCACCTACCCCGACGCCGAGCACCTCGGCATCGCGGTGGACACCGAGCGCGGCCTGATGGTCCCGGTCATCCACGGCGCGGGCGACCTGAACCTGGGTGGCATCGCCAAGCGGATCGCCGACCTGGCCGAGCGCACCCGCACCAACAAGATCAGCCCGGACGAGATCGCGGGCGCGACCTTCACGCTGACCAACACCGGCAGCCGGGGCGCGCTCTTCGACACCCCGATCGTGCCGTCGCCGCAGTCGGCGATGCTCGGCACGGGTGCCGTGGTCAAGCGCCCGGTCGTGGTCAACGACCCCGAGCTGGGTGAGGTCGTCGCCGTCCGGTCGATGGTCTACCTGGCCCTGTCGTACGACCACCGGCTGATCGACGGCGCGGACGCCGCCCGCTTCCTGGTCGCGGTCAAGGAGCGGCTGGAGGCCGGCAACTTCGAGGCCGAGCTGGGCCTGTAGTTCCCGCGCGACGCGAGAGGGCGCCCCGGTCACCGACCGGGGCGCCCTCGTCGTCGACCTGGCCCGCGCCCCGGCCGGGTGCCTGCGGCTCCTGCCCGCCCCGGTCAGAACAGGGCCGGCGTCGGCCGCCCCGCCGACCGGTTCCGCCGTGGCCCCGATTCCGGCCCGGTGTGGCCGGAACGCTGCCAGAGTGGGTGGGTGGGCGGCTTCCGATGGAGCGAGCGGTTGGGTCCCGCCGTCTCGGTCGCCCCCGGCGCCCGGGTGGACCGGTTCGAGGTCTTCTTCGACCTGGTCTTCGTCTTCTCGTTCTTCATCATCACCAGGGCCACCGCCGCCAACGTCACCAGCCGGCAGCTGCTGCACGCCATGCTCGTGCTCGCCGTGCTCTGGTGGGTGTGGGTGTTGCACTGCGTGGTGGCCACCCGCGTCCGGCTCGGCGAGGGATTCGTCCCGGTGCTGATGGTGGTCGGCATGGCCGCGCTGTTCTGCTTCGCGCTGTCCCTGCCGCAGGCGTTCGGCGACTTGGCGGACGTCGCGGCGGGGCCGATGGTGGTCGCGCTGAGCTACGTGACGATCCGCGCCGTGCACCTGCTGCTGTACTGGCACGTCGCCCGGGAGAAACCCGGCGAGCGCCGGTTGCTGCTGAGGTACTCCCCGGAGCTGGTGGGCAGCACCCTGCTGCTCACGGCCGCCGCGCTGATCCCGCCGCAGATCGACGACCCGGGCCGGGCCGCGATCGTGCGCGACGGGCTCTGGGTCAGCGTCATCGTCCTCCAGTACGGCATGGGCCTGGTCGCCGGAGCCTGGGGCTGGACGGTGGCCTCCGCCGAGCACTGGACCGAGCGCTACGACCTCATTCTGATCATCGCGTTGGGCGAGTCGGTCATCTCGGTCGGCGTCGGCAGCAACCTGCTCGGCCAGCCGCCGACCTGGCCGGCGGTCACCGCGGCGGTGCTCGGCATCTTCTTCACGGCCGCCCTCTGGTGGACGCACTACGACGTGATCGGGCCGGCCGCCCGGATCGCCCTGCACGCGGCGCAGGGGCGCCCGCGGGTGGCGATGGCCCGGGACGCGTACGCCTACGTCTACCTGCCGATGATCGCCGGGATCATCCTGTTCGCCCTCGGCGCGGAGCTGATCGTGCACGAGGTCGCCGACCCGGCGGTGCCGATCGCCCGGGCGGTGGACGGCCCGGGCGTACCGCTGCTCTTCGGCGGGGTGATCGTCTTCCTGTGCGCGAACATGCTGTTCCAGCTGCGCACCCTGCACACCCTCTCGTGGACCCGGCTCGGCACGGTGCTGCTGCTCGCCGCCGCGGTCCCGGTGGGCCAGCGGCTGCCGGGGCTGGCCGCGCTCGCCCTGCTCACCGCCATCTGCGTCGGGCTGGTGGCGGTCGAGGTGGTGGTCATGGCGGACGCCCGGCGCGCCCTGCGCGAGGCGGTCTTCGAGGAGCGGACCAGTCACGAGGCGCGCGAGGCCGCCTGGCGTGGCCGCTGGCGCGAGACCAACCTCGACGAGCCGTCGACGTGACGCCCCTCCATCTGTCGTCGGTCGCCCCCGACGCCGCGCCGAAACGCTCTCGGTAGACTGGCCGGCAGCGTCGCGGTGTACCCGGCAAGAGACCGCCGAGGGCATGGAGGCGCGGGACAGCATGGGACACACGTGCATCCATACACGCCGGACGAGCGCCTGCGGGCCTTCGGCAACCAACTGATCGAGATCCACCTCTGGCTCCGCGAGGAGCTCACCCGCATCCGTGACAGCCTGGGCGAGCCCGGCGTACGGCCCCGCGACCTGCGGGCCCACTGCCTGGCCTTCTGTGCCGCGCTGACCCGGCACCACACCGGCGAGGACACCGGGGCGTTCCGGGCGTTGGCCGACCGGGTCCCCGAGCTGGCACCGGTGCTGCGCGAGCTGGCGGCCGACCACCACATCGTGGCCGGGATCCTGCACCGGGTCGAGGAGTTGGCCGACGCCGCCGCGCCGCCGGCCGAGTTGCGGGCCGAGCTGGACACCCTCGCCGCGCTGCTCGAAACGCACTTCGTCTACGAGGAGAAGAAGCTGGTCGACGCGCTCAACGCGCTGACCGTCGGCACCACCGAAGAGCTCCTCGGGGTTCCGGGCCCGCCACCGGCGGCCGGGTAGGTCTGCCGTTAGCAGAATTGCCGGCGTCGCGCTGGTCGGGCGGCCCCGCGCCCGGCAGGGTGGGCGCATGGCGATCTTCTCCCTCCAGGCGACCCCGTCCGACGGCCCGAGCTGGCTGGACCTGGCCCGGCGCGCCGAGGCGGCCGGTTTCGACGCCCTCTTCACCGCCGACCACCCGGGCAGGACGACGTCGCCATTCGTCGCCCTGGCCGCCGCGGCGGTGGTGACGTCGAGGATCGGCCTGGGCTCGTACGTCGCCAACGCCGGCATCCGCGAGCCGATGCTGCTCGCCTCGGACGTGGCCACCCTCGACCTCCTCTCCGGCGGCCGGGCGCGGCTCGGCCTCGGCGCCGGCCACACCCCCGCCGAGTGGCAGGCGGTCGGGCGGGAGCGCCCGGACGTCGCCGGTCGGGTGCGTCGCTGCCTCGCCGTCGCCGAGGCCGTCCGCGCCCTGCTCGACGGCGAGGAGGTCACGGTCGACAGCCCCGACCTGGCCGTGCGGGCCGCCCGGCTGGACACGCCGCGCCCGGTGCAGCGGCGCATCCCGTTGACGCTCGGCACGGCGAACTCCGCGATGCTGCGCTGGGCCGGCGCGCACGCCGACGTGGTCGGGCTGGCCGGCCTGGGGCGCACCCTGCCCGACGGCTACATGCACGACGTGCGCTGGCGCGAGGCGGACATCGAGGCGCAGCTGGCCTGCGTCGCGGCCGGGGCGGCCGGGCGCGCCGAGCCGCCGGTGCTGGAGGCGCTCGTGCAGCTGGTCGCCGTCACCGACGACGCCGAGGCGGCCGTCGCCCGGTTCGCCGAGCAGACCGGCCTGACCGCCGCCGAGCTGCTGGCCACGCCGTTCGTGCTGGCCGGCACCGAGGACGAGATCGTCGCGGCGGTCGCCGCGCACCGTCGTCGCTGGGGCGTCACCCGGTTCGTCGTCCGCGCCGACGCCCTGGACCCGCTCACGCCGGTGCTGGCCCGCCTGGCCACCGACGGCTGAGCCGGCTGCGACGTGGACCCCGGCCGCGAGCCGGCCACTCGGGAGGAGCCCGGTTCCGCGGTCAGCCCGAGGCCCGGCCGTCGACCGGTCCGGCCGCGCGCGACCGGGGCAGCCGATCGTAGAAGCGGATCTTCTCGCGGAGGTGGTCGTACTGGCGTTGGAGCAGGCGCATCTGCTCCTCGACCCGCTCCGCGTGCTGCTCCAGCAGCGCCTTCCGCTCGCCGGTGGTGTGCTCGCCCTCGCGGGCCAGCTCGGCGTAGCGGCGCATCTCGGCGATCGGCATGCCGGTGTCGCGCAGGCAGCGGAACAGCACCAGCCAGCTGAGGTCGTCGTCGGTGAAGACCCGCCGTCCACCCGACGTGCGGCCGACCCCGTTGAGCAGGCCGATCTTCTCGTAGTAGCGCAGGGTGTCGAGGCTGAAGCCGCTGCGACGAGCGGCCTCGGAGGGCGCGTACCCGGTCATCCGGGCAGCGTACTTGACCTGGAGCGCACTCCAGGTCGAACGCTGTGGGCATGACGATGACACGGACACTGGGTCGCAGCGGTATCGAGGTCAGCGCGCTCGGCATGGGTTGCTGGGCGATCGGCGGCCCGCTGTGGGGCGAGGACGGCCAGCCGTTCGGCTGGGGCGAGGTCGACGACGACGAGTCGGTCCGCACCATCCACGCCGCGCTCGACCTCGGCGTGACCCTCTTCGACACGGCCAGCAACTACGGCGCCGGGCACAGCGAGCGGGTCCTCGGCAGGGCCCTCGCCGGCCGCCGCGACCGGGCGGTGATCGCCACCAAGTTCGGCAACCGCTCCGACGAGTCGACCCGGCGGTGGACCGGCACCGATCCCAGCCCCGGCCACGCGGTGGCGAGCCTGGACGAGTCGCTGCGCCGGCTCGGCACCGACCACGTCGACCTCTACCAACTGCACATCAACGACCTGCCGGCGCCCGCCGCGCTCGACCTGGTCGGCACGCTGGAGGACCTGGTCACCCAGGGCAAGATCCGGGCGTACGGGTGGAGCACCGACAACCCGGCGTCGGCGCGGGCGTTCGCGGCGGCCGGGCCGCACTGCGCCGCGATCCAGCACGACCAGTCGGTGCTGCTGGACAACGCCGAGATGCTGGCGCTCTGCGACGCGGCCGACCTGGCCGCCCTCAATCGGGGGCCGCTGGCGATGGGCCTGCTCACCGGTTCGACGCGCGTGGTCGGCCGGGACGACGTGCGCGGAATGGCCCCGGAGTGGCTGGTCTGGTTCACCGACGGCCGGCCGACGCCGGAGTGGGCGGCCCGCGTCGAGGGGATCCGGGCCGCGCTCACCGCCGACGGCCGCACCCTCGCCCAGGGCGCGCTCGGCTGGCTGCTGGCCCGCAGCCCCCGCACGCTGCCGATTCCCGGCTGCCGGACGGTGGCCCAGGCCGAGGAGAACTTCGCCACCCTCGCCCTCGGCCCGCTCCCCCAGGACGCCTTCGCGGAGGTCGAACGCCTCCTGGCCGACCTGCGCCCGACGCCGGCAGCGGCGAACGGGTAACCGCCCGAACGCATCCGGCCCGGGATCCGTATCCGAAGATATGGGCATGCGGATCCTCCTGGCCGGCGCGTCCGGCTTCCTCGGCACCCGGCTGGTCGACCGACTCGCGGCGGACGGGCACCAGGTCACCCGACTGGTCCGCCGGCCGCCGCGCACCCCCGACGAGCGGCAGTGGAACCCGTCCGCCGCCCAGCTCGACCCGGCGGCGGTGGCGGAGGCGGACGCGGTGGTCAACCTGGCCGGCGCGGGCGTCGGCGACCGGCGGTGGAACGACCGGTACCGGCAGCTGATCCGGTCCAGCCGGGTCGACACCACCACCACGCTGGCGATCACCATCGCCGGGCTGCCCGCCGGCGACCGGCCGCGGGTGCTGCTCAACTCCTCGGCCGTCGGCTGGTACGGCGACACCGGCGACCGGACGGTCGAGGAGGACGCCCCGGCCGGCGACGGTTTCCTGGCCGACGTCTGCCGGGTCTGGGAGGCCGCGACCCGGCCGGCCGAGGACGCGGGCGTCCGCGTGGTGCGGCTGCGTACGGGGCTGCCGCTGCACCGCGACGGCGGGCTGCTCAAGCCGCAGCTGCTGCCGTTCCGGCTGGGGGTCGCCGGCCGGCTCGGCAGCGGCCGGCAGTGGCTGCCGTGGATCGCGCTCGTCGACTGGCTGGACGCCGCGCTGTTCCTGCTGGCCCGCGACGACGTCGTCGGGCCGGTCAACGGGGTGGGGCCGGCCCCGGTGACCAACGCCGAGTTCACCCGCGAGCTGGCCCGGCAGCTACGCCGGCCGGCGATCGTCCCGATCCCGGCGCTGGCGTTGAAGGTGGCGCTCGGCGGCTTCGCCCACGAGGCGCTGACGAGCACCCGGGTGCTTCCCGGCGTGCTCAGCGGGGCCGGCTTCACCTTCCGCCACCCCGACCTGGCCGGGGCGTTGCGCGCCGCGCTGACGCGATGACGTGAGGGCCCTTCCCGTCGGGTCGGGAGGGGCCCTCGCCGTGGGGCGGGGTCAGCAGCCGACGACCCAGTAGTTCGGTCCGGTCTGCCTCAGGGTGCTGGTGTAGAAGGTGTTGTAGAGGCCCATCCGCTGGTTCGAGCCGTTGGCGTGGGCGTAGCCGCCGGACTGGTAGGCGCGCCCGGCGCCGACGTGCGCGTAGTTGCTGGCGGTCACGCAGGTCGGCGCGGTGGTCGGGCTCGCCGTGGGGGAGGCCGTGGGGCTCGCGGTCGCCGTCGGGGTGGTCCCGCCGTTCAGGCCGAAGAAGACCGCGTCGTGGTACGCGGAGCAGATGGTGTCCAGCATGTACGCCGCGGCCGTGCCGCACTGGTCGGCGGCCGAGCCGGGGTCGACCGGGGTGCCGTGGCCCATGCCGGAGACCCGGTAGACGCGCACGTCGTTGTCGCCGTACACCTCGAGGCTGGTGTTGGCGGGCAGCGACGCGGTGCTGGTCGGGGTCTGCGAGACGCCCCGGACGTTGGTCCACTGGTCGCGCAGCTCGGTGGCGTTGGCCGGCACGACGGTGGAGTCCGAGGTGCCGTGCCAGATGGCGACCCGGGGGCGCGGGCCGGTGTGTCCGGGGTGGGCGGCGCGGACCAGGTCGCCCCACTCCTGCGGGCTCTTGTTCACCCCGCTGTACTGGCAGGTGCTGGTCGAGGCGGGCGGCGAGCAGCGGTACGGCAGGCCGGCGACGACCGAGCCGGCGGCGAAGACGTCCGGGTAGGTGGCGAGCATGACCGCGCTCATCCCTCCGCCGGCGGAGAGCCCGCTGACGAAGACCCGACCCGGGTCGGTGCCGTAGTTGGTCCTGGCGTAGTCGACCATCTGCTTGATCGACAGGGCCTCGCCGGAGCCGCGGGCGATGTCCTGCTCGACGAACCAGTTGAAGCAGCTCAGCTGCTGGTTGGCGCTGGACTGCTGCGGCACGATCAGGGCGAACCGCCACTGGTCGGCGTACTTGCGCCAGCCGGAGTTGGCGAAGTAGCCGGAGGCGTTCTGGGTGCAGCCGTGCAGCAGCACCACCGCCGGGGCTCCGGCCGGCAGGTTGTCCGGCCGGTACGCGTACATGGCGAGGTTGCCGGGATTGGAGCCGAAGCCGGTGACCTGGGTGAGGGTGGCGGCCTGGGCGGGGGCGGCGAGGGTCACCACCGCGGCGGCGACGGCGAGGACCAGCCCGGCGACCGCACCGGTCAGCCGGGTGAGCAGGGACGGGGAGCGACGCACGGGGGCCTCCTGGGGGACGGGCTGTGAACTGGGTCACCCGCGAATTGCCGCGACGTTACGTCGATGTGTCGATGATGTGACATGGGCCACGCTCACACATTCGCCGTCGGGAGGATGTGCGTCCTGACCGGCGTGTCCAGGTCCGGTTGGTAACGTCCGCTGCGTGCCGACCTCCCCGTCCGTGGCGCCCTCGCCGGCCTCGCCGCCCCGCGTCGTCCGCGACCGCCGGGCCGACCTGATCGTGGCGCTGGTCGCGCTGGCGCTCGCCTTCTGGGTGACCAGCGGGCTGTGGCGGGACCCGAACACCCGCGCCGTCACGGTCAACTCCAGCGACCAGGCGCTCTTCGAGTGGCTGCTGGCCTTCGGCGGCCACGCGGTGACCCACGGCGACAACCCGCTCTTCACCTACCTGGTCAACGTCCCCGACGGGGTGAACCTCGCGGTCAACACCTCGATCACCGTGTACGCGGTGGCCTTCGCCCCCCTGACGTATCTGATCGGGCCGCCGGCCACCTTCCTGGTGATCCTCACCCTCAACCTGGCCGCCACCGCGCTCGCCTGGTACTGGCTGCTCTCGCGGCACCTGGTCCGCAGCCCGCTCGCCGCCGCGGTCGGCGGGCTGTTCATCGGCTTCTCCCCCGGCATGGTCTCGCACGCCAACGCCCACCTGAACTGGACCGCGGGCTGGCTGGTGCCGCTGCTGGTCTGGCGGACGTTCGCGCTGCGCCGCTCCCGACACCCGCTGCGCGACGGCGCGATCCTCGGCGCGCTCGTCGCCGTCGCCTTCTCCATCGCCGCCGAGGGGCTCTTCTTCACCGCGCTGGCGCTCGGCGTCTTCGTCGCCGTCTGGGCGCTGCACCCGGCCCACCGGAGCGAGGCCCGGGCGGTGCTGCCGACCTTCCTGCGCGGGCTCGCGGTGACCGCCGTGGTCG
This sequence comes from Micromonospora sp. NPDC047670, assembly GCF_043204915.1. Classification (NCBI taxonomy): domain Bacteria; kingdom Bacillati; phylum Actinomycetota; class Actinomycetes; order Micromonosporales; family Micromonosporaceae; genus Micromonospora; species Micromonospora sp. NPDC047670. The sequence continues at coordinate 201,264 of NZ_JBIDDA010000002.1, read as the reverse complement.
CCGGGGCGCTGCTGGCGTATCCGCTCTGGCTGCACTTCGCCGGCCCGCAGCGCTTCCACGGCACCGGCTTCGACGCGGTCATCCACTCGGAGGACGTGGTCGCGTACGGGGCGTACCCCCGCCGCTCGCTGGCCGGCGAGGCGGGGCTGGGCACCCGGCTGGCGCCGAACCCGACCGAGGAGAACTCGTTCTTCGGCCTCCCCCTGCTGCTGCTCGCCGCCGCCTGCTTCGTGGCGCTGTGGCGCCGGGCCGACGCGGGCCGCCGGGCGACGCTGTGGGCGCTGGGCGTGACCGCCGTGGTCTTCACCGTGCTCTCGTTCGGCCCCGAGGCCAAGGTCGACGGGCGGCGCACCGACCTGCCGATGCCCTTCGACCTGCTCGGGCACCTGCCGGTGGTGAACGCCGCCCTGCCCGCCCGGCTGGCGCTGGTGGTGGCGCCGGTGATCGGCGTGCTGCTCGCGTACGCCGTCGACCAGCTCCGCGCCGATCCGCCCCGGCGCCGTTCGGCGGGGCGGGCCTGGTGGGCGGCGTTCGCGGTGGCGCTGCTGCCGCTGCTGCCCACCCCGCTGCTGACCGTCGAGCGCGAGCCCATCCCACGGTTCATCACCGCCGGCACCTGGCAGGACTACGTCTCCCCGGGCGGGGTGCTGACCCCGGTGCCGTTGACCCTCGACGTCTATCCCGACGGGCAGCGCTGGCAGGCGCACGCCCTGGCGCACCGGCAGGGCGAGTTCGCCATCCCGTCCGGCTTCTTCCTCGGCCCCGGCGGTCCCGACGGCCGGGGGCGGATCGGTCCGCCGCCGCGCCCGCTCGGCGCCCTCGTGGACCAGGCCGGGCGGACCGGGCTGATGCCGATCATCACCGAGGGCAGCATCCAGGAGGTCCGCGCCGACCTGCGGCACTGGCGGATCGAGACGATCGTGCTGGCCGACGAGGTACACGGGGCGAAGTGGCCGGTCGACGAGGAGGCGATCCGCCGCACCCTGACCGCGCTGCTCGGCCCGCCCGAGCGGGTCGACGACGTGTGGCTGTGGCGCGTCCCGCAGGACTGACGCCCCGGTCCACATGGTGAGCCGCGTCACCGCAGGTGACCGGCTGGTACGGGGCTAGGCTTGGCGGCGTGACCACGACGACCTCCGGCCTCACGGCCGTCCGCGCCGGCGTCCTCGACTACCAGGCCGCCTGGGACGAGCAGCGTCGACTGCACGAGTCGGTGGTGGCCGGGGAGCGCGGCGACACCGTGCTGCTCCTGGAGCACCCGAGCGTCTACACCGCCGGCAAGCGCACCGAGCCGTGGGACCGGCCGATGGACGGCACCCCGGTCGTCGACGTGGACCGGGGCGGCAAGATCACCTGGCACGGCCCGGGGCAGCTGGTGGGCTACCCGATCCTGCGGCTGCCCGACCCGGTGGACGTGGTCGCCTACGTCCGCCGCACCGAGCAGCTGCTGATCGACGTCTGCGCCGAGTTCGGGCTGGCCGCCGGCCGGGTCGAGGGGCGCAGCGGGGTCTGGGTACCGGAGGACGACCGGGGTCCGGCCCGCAAGGTCGCGGCCATCGGCATCCGGGTCGCCCGCGGGGTGACCCTGCACGGCTTCTCGATCAACTGCGACTGCGACCTGGGCTACTTCGACCGGATCGTGCCCTGCGGCATCCGCGACGCGGGCGTCACCTCGCTCACCGCCGAGCTGGGCCGCCCCGTCACCGTGGCCGACGTCCTGCCGGTGGTCGAGCGCCACCTGCCCACCCTCGTCGCGGCCTGACCGCCGGCCGTGCGGATCGACCTCGTCACCGTCGTCGTCGCCGAGTACGACCCGGCCATCGAGTTCTTCACCGAGGTGCTCGGCTTCGACCTGGTCGAGGACTCGCCGTCGCTGACCAACGACGGCCGCCCGAAGCGCTGGGTCGTCGTCCGGCCGCCCGGCGCGCAGACCGGGCTGCTGCTGGCCCGCGCCGACGGCGAGCGGCAGGCGCAGGCAGTCGGCGACCAGGTGGCCGGGCGGGTCGGCTTCTTCCTCCGGGTGGACGACTTCGACGCCGTGCACCGCCGGATGGTGGCGGCGGGCGTCGAGTTCGTGAAGCCCCCGCGCGCCGAGCCCTACGGCCGGGTCGCCGTCTTCCGCGACATCGCCGGCAACCTCTGGGACCTGCTCGGCCCGGCCTGAGTCGTCCCCGACATCAGTCGCACAGCGCGCACGCGGGCGGGCCGCCGGGAGAGCCCGGCGAAGACGACAAGGGCGGCGAGTCGCGGCCACCGCGCGGGTGCCGACCGCACGCTGTGGAGCTGACGTCGCAAGCGACTCAGCCCCACAGCATCCACTGGCACGTACCGACCGGCTCCCGGGGTTACGGGGTGAGCCGGTGCAGGTCGCGCGGGAAGGCGGTCACCTCCCGGACGTTGGCCGCGCCGGTCAGCCGGGCCACGAAGCGTTCCAGCCCGATGGCGAAACCGCCGTGCGGCGGCATGCCGTGCCGGAACGCGTCCACGTAGCCGGCGTACGGCTCGACGGGCTCGCCGCGGGCCGCGAGCGCCGCCAGGTAGTCGGCGTGCCGGTGCAGCCGCTGCCCGCCCGTCACGAGCTCCAGCCCCCGGAACAGCAGGTCGAACCCGTTCGAGTACGCGGGCCGCGCCGGGTCGGGGTGGGTGTAGAAGGGCCGCTTCGCCATCGGGTAGCCGGTGACGAAGAGGAACTCCGAGCCGTGCTCGCGCCGCGCCCACTCCCCCAGCGCCCGCTCGTGCGCCGGGGCGAGGTCCGGCTCGTCGGCCGGCGCGCCGGCGATCTTCAGCGCCTCCGTGAAGTGCACGGCGGGGATCTCCGCCGGCACCTCGGGGGCCTCGACGCCAAGCGTGGCAAGCGCCGCGCCGGCCCGCTCGCGCACCGCGTCGAGCATGCCGGCCAGGGTGTGCCGCAGCACCGCCATCACGTCCCGGTGGTCGGCGACGAAGCCGAGTTCGGCGTCGAGCGAGGTGTACTGCGCCAGGTGCCGCACCGTGTCGTGCGGCTCGGCCCGGAACACGGGCCCGACCTCGTAGACCCGCTCGAAGACGCCGACCATGAGCTGCTTGTAGAACTGCGGAGACTGGGCCAGGTACGCGGGCCGGCCGAACCAGTCCAGCGCGAAGACGTTCGCCCCGCTCTCGGTGGACGAGCCGACCACCTTGGGGGTGTGGATCTCCACGAAGTCGCGGGCGTCGAGCGCGGCCCGGAAGCCGGCCACCGCCGCCGCCGAGACGCGCAGCGCCGCCGAGCGGGTCGGGTGGCGCAGCGCCACGGGCGCGTGGTCGAGCTGGGTGGGCAGGCTCGCGGTGAGCGCCGGCCGGTAGAGGTCGAACGGCGGGGGCACGGCGGGCGGGCCGAGCGGTCGTACGGTCGGCTCCGCGACCTCGACCCCGGCGGGCGCGGTCGGGTTCGCGACCACCGTGCCGGTGACCTCGACGACGGTCTCCTCGGTCAGTTTCTCCAGGTCGGCGCGGCCGGCCGGGTCGGCGACCACCACCTGGGCGAGGCCGCCGGAGTCCCGGACGATCAGGAACGCCACCGACTTGAGCAGCCGGCGGCGGTGCACCCAGCCGGCGATCCGGACGGTCTCGCCGACATGGGCGGAGAGCTGGTGGGAAAGGATGCGTTGCACGGCGGTTACCTCCTCGATCAATCGCAACGCGATCCCCGGGAGGTGTGGGCGAGCGGGAAACCTCGCGGTGCCACCACACCTTCGCCCCCACGAGCGGGGGCCTCGTTCGTCGCCTTTTCACCGGGGCCAGCCGGGCGGGCTCTACTGGGCCGGGCGGCCTTCCGCGCAGTCGCGCGGCGCCGGTCACCCGCCGTTCTTCCCGCAGCTCGGGAGGGTCTTCGCGGCCCGGCGCCAGACCGCCTCGCAGCAACCGGCGGCTCTCTGGGCTGGCGGATCGGTCCGCTACTCGGCTCCGTCACAGCTCTGCCCGGCACGCTAGCACCCCGCCGGAGTCCCGTGTAACGCGATTTCCCTGGTCTCGGTGTTCGGCGTCACAACGCTTCCGGCGTGACGCCGGTCGCCCGCGGTACATCGACGGCGGCCGTCGGGCGTAGGCTCGGTTTCGTGACGATCGAGCACTCCGCGCCGACGACCGGCCAGGTAGCGCGCACCGCGACGCCCGCCCCCGAGGGGCGGCGTCTGCTCCGCATCGAGGCGCGCAACGCCGAGACGCCGATCGAGCGCAAGCCGCCATGGATCAAGGTCAAGGCCAAGATGGGGCCGGAGTACACGCAACTGCGCGGGCTCGTCTCGCGCGAGGGGCTGCACACCGTCTGCCAGGAGGCCGGCTGCCCCAACATCTACGAGTGTTGGGAGGACCGGGAGGCCACCTTCCTCATCGGCGGCGACCAGTGCACCCGGCGCTGCGACTTCTGCCAGATCGACACGGGCAAGCCGGCCGAGTTCGACGCCGACGAGCCGCGCCGCGTCGCCGAGTCGGTGGTCTCGATGGGCCTGCGCTACGCCACCATCACCGGCGTGGCCCGCGACGACCTGCCCGACGGCGGCGCCTGGCTCTACGCCGAGACCGTCCGGCAGATCCACGCCCTGCAGCCCGGCTGCGGCGTCGAGCTGCTGATCCCCGACTTCAACGCGGTCCCCGAGCAGCTCGCCGAGGTCTTCGGCGCCCGACCGGAGGTGCTCGCGCACAACGTCGAGACCGTGCCGCGGATCTTCAAGCGGATCCGCCCGGCGTTCCGCTACGAGCGGTCGCTGGACGTGATCCGCCAGGCCCGCGCCGACGGGCTGGTCACGAAGTCCAACCTGATCCTGGGCATGGGCGAGGAGCGCGCCGAGGTCTCCCAGGCGCTGCGCGACCTGCACGAGGCCGGCTGCGAGCTGATCACCATCACGCAGTACCTGCGCCCCTCCCCCCGCCACCACCCGGTCACCCGCTGGGTCAAGCCGGAGGAGTTCGTCGAGCTGCGCGAGGAGGCCGAGGAGATCGGCTTCGCGGGCGTGATGAGCGGGCCGCTCGTGCGCTCGTCGTACCGCGCCGGGCGGCTCTACCAGCAGGCCCTCCAGGCCCGCGAGGGCGCTGCGGTCACCGCGGGCTGACCCCGACCCCCAGGCGCACCGTCCCACCGCTCCCCGCCGACCGACGGTCAGCGGGGGGCGGTGGTTTCGCCGAGCAGGCCGAGGCGGTGGGCCAGCGCGGCGGCCTCCACCCGGTTGCTCACGTCGAGCTTGGCGATGATCCGGGAGACGTGCACGCTGGCCGTCTTCGGCGAGATGAAGAGCTGCTCGGCGATCCGGCTGTTGCTGTGCCCCTCGGCGACCAACCGCAGCACCTCCCGCTCGCGCACGGTGAGCAGGTCGGCGCCGGGGCGGCCCCGGGTGGCCCCGCGCAGCCCGACGCGGCGGGCCAGGGCGGCGGCCTGCTCCGCGAGCGGCGTCGCGCCGAGCCGCCCGGCGATCGCGGCCGCCTCGTCCACCGCCGCCGCCACCTCGTCCCGTTCGCCCGCCGCGGCCGCCGCCTCGGCGAGCGCCAGCAGCGCCCGCCCGAGCGGGTACGGCTGTCCGTCCGCGCGCCACGCCGCGACCGCCGCCCGCCACGCCGCGAGCGCGGCGTCGCCGGCGGACAGGAGGGCGACCGCCTGGGCGGCGTGCGCCCGCTCGGCCGGGCAGCGGGTCGGCAGCCCGGCGGCGAGCGCGGACACCTCGGCGGCCAACCTGGGGTCGCCGGCCCGCGCCGCCGTGCGGGCGGCGGCGCTGAGCACCGGCCAGCCCTCCCGGGGCTGCTGCGGCAGGCCCTCGTCGGCCAGCGCGGCGCAGGCCGCGCGGACGGCCTCGGGCAGGTCGTCGGCCGCCAGCGCCGCCTCGATCCGCAGCTCCCACAGGGGCAGCCGGTGGTTCGGCCACAGGAAGGGCCGGGCCAGGAAGGCGAGGGCCCGGCCCACCAGCTCGTCCGCGCCCGGGTGGGCCCGGGCCAGCCGCAGGTTGGCACGGAGCTGGAGCCAGTGCAGCCCCGAGACGCCCGGCGGATCGATCCGGGCCGCCTCCGCGCACGCGGCGTCGGCCTCGTCCCACCGGCCCAGCGCGATCAGCGCCTCGGCCTGGTTCGACAGCAGGTACGCCCCGGTGGAGCGGCTGATGCCGACCCGCCGCGCCTCGGTCACCCCGGCGGCGGCCGCGTCCGCGGACTCGGCGTACCGGCCCAGTTCGAAGAGCACGTCGGAGAGGTGGACCAGGGCGCTCACCAGCGCCGGCGCGTTCCCGGCGGCGCGGGCCCGGGTCTCCGCCCGGCGCAGCTCGGCCAGGCCGAGGTCCGGCGTGCGCTCGGCGCGGCAGAGCATCGCGATCCGGGTCGGCAGCAGCTCCAGGTCCTCGCCGAGCACCTCTGTCGTCGCCGTCGCCTCGGCCGCCAGCGCGCCCGCCTGCGCGGGGTCGATCCTGATCAGCTGCGCCGCGATGCCGGCGAGCAGCCGCACCCGCTCCGGCCCGTCCGCGACCCCCGAGGCCAGCCGGTACGCCTCCCGCAGTTCGGCCATGCCGTCGCTCTTGCCGAGCATGGCCAGCATCCGGCCGCGCCGGTCCAGCAGCCGCGCGGCGCGCAGCGGCTCGGCGTCGGTGTCCACCTCGGCCAGGGCGGCCCGGGTCAGGGTGAGCGCGCGGTGGTAGTCGCCGGCGGTGGTGGCCGCCGCGATGGTCTCCTCCAGCACCGCGAGGTGGTCCATCCCGAGCCGCTCGGCCGCGTCGGGCACCAGCTCCCACAGCTCCAGCACCCGCTCCAGCAGCCGGCTCTGCTCCGCGTACGCGTACCGGTCGGCGGCGGCGCAGGCGGCGGTGCGGGCGGTCACCAGGGCACGGGGGTGGTCGTGGGCGGCGTACCAGTGGTGGGCGATCTCGGCCGGGGCGCGGCCGGCGACCACCAGGTGCGGTTGCGCCTCGATGGCCGCCGCGAAACGGGCGTGCAGCCGGGCGTGCTCGCCGGGCAGCAGCTCGTCGTGGACGGCCTCGCGGACCAGCGCGTGCCGGAACTCGTAGTCGCCCTCCGGGTCGGCCACCACGAGCTGGGCGGCGACGGCGGCGCGCAGCGCGTCCTCCAGCTCGGGCTCGGGCAGCCCGGCCACCTCGGCGATGAGCTGGTGCGCGAAGCGGGTGCCGCCGGCGGCGGCGATGCGCAGCACGCGCTGGGCCTGGTCGGGCAGCCGGTCCACCCGGGCCAGCAGCAGGTCGCGCAGCGTCTCGGGCAGCGCGGCGCAGCCGATCGGGCCGCCCGCGGCGGCCAGCTCCTCGATGAAGAACGGGTTGCCCTGGGTGCGCTCGTGGATGTCGTCGACCGCCCGGGCGAGCGGCTCGGCGCCGAGCAGGTCGGCCAGGATCGCGCCCGTGCCGTCGCGGTCGAGGCGGCCGAGTTCGACCCGTTCGACGCCGCGCGCCCGGTCCAGCTCGGCGAGGAAGGGCCGCAGCGGGTGCCCGCGGTGCAGCTCGTCGGTGCGGTAGGTGCAGACCAGCAGCAGCCGGGCCGTGCGGGCGGCCCGCACCAGGAAGGCGATGAGATCGCGGGTGGACCGGTCGGCCCAGTGCAGGTCCTCGATCAGCAGCACCAGGGGTTGCCCGGCGGCCAGCCGCTGGAACAACTCGGCGACCAGGTCGAACAGGTAGCCGCGCGGGGCGTCGGAGAGCGGCGCCGGGGCGGGCGCGGTGACGCCGACCGGCCCCCGGGCCAGCTCCGGCAGGAGGCGGGCGAACTCTGCCTCGTACCCGTCGAAGACGCCCGGGCCGTCGCGGCGCAGCACCGCGCGCAGCGCCGCGGCGAACGGCGCGAAGGGCAGGCCGGCCTCGCCGAGTTCGAGGCACTGGCCGACCAGCAGCCGGGCGCCGGCGTCGGTGGCCGACCGGCCGAACTCCTCCACCAGCCGGGTCTTGCCCACCCCGGCCTCGCCGCCGACCAGGACGGTGGTGGGCTCCCCGGCGCGGGCCCGGGCGAGGGCGTCGCGCAGGGCCGCGAGTTCCGGCTGGCGGCCCACGAGGACGGTGCTGGCGGTGCGTGCGGTCACGGCACCGAGCATGCCACGCGCCGCGCCGCCGCCGATTCCGCTGCCCGGCCGGTCGGCGACGGACGGCCCGGCCACCGCCGGAGCGGTCACCGGCGGACGTCGCCGCTGTGGTCCGCATGGTGGCGCCGACTGAACCAGCTGCGCGTGGAGCGGCGCGGCAGGTCCCGGGCGAGCCGGTCCGCCGCGGCCTCGGCGCGCAACTCTGCGGCGTGCGTACGGTGGAGCGAGAGGATGAAGTCTGCGTCGTTACCGAACATGTCGGGCTCCCTGCGGTCGTCGTCAGCTGTTTGTCGACTCTGACTCTCCGCGCGAAGGTGCCCCCGAAGCATGGGTACGCCGCCTGATCTTCCCCCGCCGTCCCTCCTTACTCCCGGCGTCCAGGGGCGGTACGGCGGCGTAAGGTACTCAGCCCGGCCGCGGGTGATCGCGGCGTGCGGCGCCCACTAGACTCAGCGGCATGGCAAAGCCCCAGGAGAAGGTCTCGTTCGGCCAGCGGCTGAAGCAGATCGGGATGGTGTTCAAGTTCACCGCCAAGCAGGACAGGTGGTTCGCCCCGCTGGCCGCCGCCGCGGTGCTGATCCCGCTCGCGCTCACCGTGGTCGCGGTCCTGCTCTGGGGCTGGATCTGGCTGCCGCTGGGCATCCTGTTCGCCCTGCTCTGCCTGCTGGTCGTGCTCAACCTGCGCTCCAACCGGGCGATGATGAACGCGGCGGAGGGTCAGCCGGGCGCGGCGGCCCAGATCATGGAGAGCATGCGCGGTGACTGGCGGGTCACCCCGGCGGTCAGCTCCACCACGCAGATGGACATGGTCCACCTGGTCATCGGCCGGCCCGGCGTGATCCTGCTGGCGGAGGGCAACCCGCAGCGGGTGCGCGGCCTGCTCGGCCAGGAGAAGCGGCGGCTGGCCAAGGTCATCGGCTCGGCCCCGCTCTACGACTACGTGATCGGCCAGGACGAGGGCGAGCTGCCGATCCGCAAGCTGCGGATGACGCTGATGCGACTGCCGCGCAACCTCAGCGGCAAGGACGTCAACTCGCTGGACAAGCGACTCAAGGCGCTCACCGCGCGCCCGCAGATGCCCAAGGGCGCGATCCCGAAGAACATGCGGCCCCCGCGCGGCGCGTTCCGCCAGTCGCGCGGTCGCTGACCCGCCCCGACGTACGCGGAAAGCCGGGCCCTGTCGGGCCCGGCTTTCGCACTTCCGCGCCCAATCCGCCGCCCCGCCCCTCGGCGATCTCGCAGTTTCGCACCCCACCATCGCGGCTTGTGCCCGTTCCGTCGGGGCAGGAAGTGCACGATCGCGGAAGGCCGGGGGCGCGGGCCGGTGGCGTCAGGGGCGGGGGGCGGTGGTGATGACGGAGCCCGCCAGGCGGTCGTGCAGGCCGCGGCGGTGGTTGTCCATCAGCAGGGCCGGCACGACGAGGGCGAGCAGGAGGCCGCGCAGCAGCGCCCGGACCAGGCCGATGCGGCCGCCGTGGGCCCACGCGACGCAGCGGATCTTCGTGATGAACATGCCCGGCGTCTGGGCGAAGAGCCCGAGGAAGAAGCCGTACTCCAGGATCAGCACCAGCACGGGCGCCCAGCCGTCGCGGACCGGGTCGGCGAAGCCCCGGGCGACCAGGAGGCAGAGCACCCAGTCGATCACCAGCGCGCCGAACCGGCGGCCCAGGCTGGGCGGGGTGAAGGCGGGATCGGACGCGGGCGGCACGGGCCGGTCATGCGGGTTGGTCACAACGGTCAAGGGTATCCAGGGCGTACGGGGGAATCGGGGGCGGCGCGGCACCGGGACGCAAAAACGGACCAAAGCGAGCAAGTGTCACTACACTGGCACCGCCGATGGCGTTCCGCCGCCCGATCGCCCCGCCCGAGCGGCGCGGATGACGCTCCGCGAGGGACGTAACACGGCAGAAACACTCAAGACATGGCCGGGCAACCGCGCCGCCATAGCGTCGCCAAGAGCCTAGCCACCCGTGGACGTGCCAGGAGGACGTGTGTTCGCCAATCCCGAGGAACTCCTGCGATACCTCAAGAACGAGGACGTGAAGTTCGTCGACGTACGTTTCTGTGACCTGCCCGGCGTGATGCAGCACTTCAACCTGCCGGTCGAGTCGGTCGACGACGAATTCTTCACCGAGGGCCTGGCCTTCGACGGCTCGTCGATCCGCGGTTTCCAGGCGATCCACGAGTCGGACATGCTCCTGCTCCCGGACGTCGCCACCGCCTTCATCGACCCCTTCCGGGCCCAGAAGACCCTCGCGCTCAACTTCTTCATCCACGACCCGTTCACCCGCGAGGCCTACAGCCGGGACCCGCGCAACGTGGCGAAGAAGGCCGAGGCGTACCTGGCGGCCAGCGGCATCGCCGACACCGCCTACTTCGGCGCGGAGGCGGAGTTCTACATCTTCGACTCCATCCGCCACGAGACCTCGGCGCACCAGTCGTTCTACTACATCGACTCGATCGAGGGCGCCTGGAACACCGGCCGCGAGGAGCCGGGCGGCAACCGCGGCTACAAGACCGCCTACAAGGGCGGCTACTTCCCGGTGCCGCCGGTGGACCACTACGCCGACCTGCGCGACAGCATCGTGCGCCGGCTGGTCGACACCGGGTTCACCGTGGAGCGCTCGCACCACGAGGTGGGTACCGCCGGCCAGTCCGAGATCAATTACCGGTTCTCCACCCTGCTGCACGCGGCCGACCAGCTCCAGCTCTTCAAGTACATCGTGAAGAACGAGACCTGGGCCAACGGCAAGACCGCGACCTTCATGCCGAAGCCGCTCTTCGGCGACAACGGCTCCGGCATGCACACCCACCAGAGCCTGTGGCTGAACGGCGAGCCGCTGTTCTACGACGAGACCGGCTACGCCGGCCTGTCCGACACCGCCCGCTGGTACATCGGCGGCCTGCTGCACCACGCCCCGTCGCTGCTGGCCTTCACCAACCCGACGGTCAACTCGTACCGCCGGCTGGTGCCGGGCTTCGAGGCGCCCGTCAACCTGGTCTACTCGCAGCGCAACCGCTCCGCCTGCACCCGCATCCCGGTGACCGGCAGCAACCCGAAGGCCAAGCGGGTCGAGTTCCGCGTGCCGGACCCGTCGGCGAACGTCTACCTGGCGTTCTCGGCGATGTTGATGGCCGGCCTGGACGGCATCAAGAGCAAGATCGAGCCGCCGGCGCCGATCGACAAGGACCTGTACGACCTGCCGCCGGAGGAGTGGGGCGACGTCAAGCAGGTGCCGGGCTCGCTGTCGGCGGTGCTCGACTCGCTGGAGGCCGACCACGACTACCTGCTCGACGGCGGGGTCTTCACGCCCGACCTGATCTCGACCTGGATCGAGTGGAAGCGGACCAACGAGGTCGACCCGGTGCGCCTGCGCCCGACCCCGCACGAGTTCGCCATGTACTTCGACTGCTGACGCACCAGAAGCTCACAGCACGAAGGCCCCGGGTGGACCCGGGGCCTTCGTGCTTGCCGACAACCGATCGCCACCGCCCGCAGCGGGTTGTCCACTGGTTCCGGCGAGGCGTCGGCAGGGCGGAGACACCGTCCGTCGGCGGAGGATCCACCCGCGGGACGCTGTCGAGGTGATGTCGCAGACGATTCACCGCCTTCTGGTGCCACAGCGGCCCGGACACCGCCTGATGACACAGACGACTCAGTTCGACAGCGCCATACGACCAATTCGGCCACCGGCTGCTGCGGGCGTACCCGGCCGAGTACCGCCGGGCGCGCGGCGCCGAGATCGTCGGCACGGGCGAGGGGCCCCCGAGTCGGATCCGGCGACCGCTGCCCGTCCTGCGGGGCGGCCCGCTGACCGCCGCCCGCGTGAAGATCTTGGCTGGAAACGGCCCCTCCAGGGGCGTTTCCGTGCCAAGATCTCGCCGCGCCGATCCGAGGGGCGGCGATAGGGATCGGGCGGCTCGGGGAGCGCGTCAGTCGGGGTGTGCGGCGTGCGGCCGGCGCCGTCCGAGCAGGGCCCACACCGCCAGTCCGACGACCAGCGCCGTCATCGCCAGCGCGCCTGGCGCCTTGACGAACCGGGCCAGGTTGGTGCCGTCGGGCAGGGCCAGGAAGGCCGCCGCCGCGCAGGGCGCCGCGAACCAGGCGGTCCGCGTCGCGGCGACCGCGAGCAGGGCCAGCGGCCAGGTGGCGTACCAGGGGTGGAAGACCGGAGCCAGGGCGACCGTGGCGGCCAGCGCCAGGCCCGCGCCGAGCAGGGCCTCCCGGGGCCGGGCGGCCTCCAGGCGGGCCACCCGCTGCCGGACGTCGTTGAGTCGGCGCAGCGCCGACCAGGCCCGCCACCACAACGCCGCCACCGCCACGGCGAGCAGCAGCAGCGCCACCGCGCGGGTCGCCGGCACCGCGCCCGGCTCCCGCCCGACCAGCCCACCCGCGTAGTCGATCACGAAGCCGACCGCCGTCGGCGGCGACGTCCACTGCTCGGAGTCTCCGCTGCGGACCAGCCCGCCCACCCAGCCGAGCCCGAGCCCCGACAGCAGCGAGGTGCCCGCCACCGCGCCGAGCACCCCGGCGGCCAGCCAGCCGGCGTCGCGCAGCAGCGCCCGTACGGTGTAGCGGCCCAGCACCGCGGCCAGCGCCGCGAAGGGGAGCACCACCAGCGCGGTCGCCTTCACCGTCACCGCCAGCCCGAGCAGCGCCCCGGCCACCAGCAGCGGTCGCGGTTTGCCGGGGCGGCGCACCAGCACCAGCAGGCCCAGCGTCAGCAGGCCGAGCATCACCGCGTCGTTGTGCGCGCCGGCCACCAGGTGCACCCCGACCAGCGGGCAGGCCAACGCCAGCCAGGCCGCCCGGCGGGTCGGCACCCCGGCGGCCCGGGACAGCCCGACCAGGCATCCGGCGGCCAGCAGCACCCCGGCGGCGGCGACCAACCGGAGCAGCGCCACCGCGCCCACCAGGCCGCCGCCGGCGGTCACCGCGAGCGCGGCGAGCAGCACGAAGAACGGCCCGTACGGGGCGGGCGTGTCCCGCCAGATCGGGGCCACCGACTCCACCCAGGGGCAGCCGGCCTCGGCGACCCCGGTCGCGTACGGGTCGGCGCCGTGCGCGTACGCCCAGCCCTGGCAGGCGTACGAGTAGACGTCCCGGCTGCCCAGCGGCGCGGTGACCAGCAGCGGCAGCGCCCACAGCCCGGCGGTGAGGTACGCCCACCGCGTCGACGGCGCGCCCCGGCGCAACGCCCACCAGGCGCCCACCATCAGCCCGGTGCCCACCAGCCAGAGCGCGACGGTCCACGGCTCGTCGGCGGGGCGGCCGCCGCGCGCCGCGGCGGCCCCGGGCAGCGCGCCACCGAGCCAGCCGGCGACGGCCAGCAGCACCGCCCCGGCCAGGCCGGCATACCGGGCGAGCCGGGCGTCACCGGGCGTCGGCGGGGGCGGCGGGGAGCCGGGAGCGGTCACCGGCGCGCCTCTCCTCAGTCCACGGCGGCCGGCCGGCGGGCCGCCCGAGCCGACCGTACCAAGCGGACGGCCACCACGATCACCAACAGCGTCATCAGCGGCGCACCGATCGTCTTGCTGTACCGGGCCAGCCCGGTGCCGTCCGGCAGGACCAGGAACGCCGAGCCGATCGCGACGACCGCGAACCAGCCGGTGCGCCGCGACGTGGCCGCGAGCACGGCCAGCGGCCAGGTCCAGTACCAGGGGTGGAACAGCGGGGCGAGCGCGACCGTGGCGGCCAGCGACAGGCCGGCGTGCCACAGCGGCTCCCGGGTGCGGGCCCGCCACCACAGCCAGACCAGCACCAGCGCGAGCACGGCCATCCCGATGCCCCGGGTGACCGGCAGTGGGTCGCCGTGCCAGCCGAACGGCGCGGCGAGGTAGCCCACGGTCTGCCCCACCGCGGTCGAGGGCGACGTCCAGGCGATGACCAGGCCGCCCTGCTCCAGCCCCGTGACCCACCCGAAACCGAGCCCGGCGGCGAGGGTGATTCCGACCACGGCCGCGAACGCACCGCCGGCCACCCATCCGCCGTCGCGCAGCAGCGCCCTGATCGAGTACGCCCCGGCGATCGCGGCGAGCGCGGCGAAGGGCACCACGACCAGCGCGGTCACCTTGATCCCGCCGGCCAGGCCGAGCAGCACTCCCCCGGCGAGCAGCGGGCCGGGGCGCCCCGGCCGGGCGGCCACCACCGCCAGCCCGGCGACGAGCAGCCCCACCATCAGGGCGTCGTTGTGCGCGCCCGAGATCAGGTGTACCCCGATCAGCGGCGAGCCCAGCGCCAGCCAGACCGCCCGGCCGGCCGGCACGCCACAACGCCGGGCCAGCGCCGGCAGGCAGGCCGCGGTCAGCCCCACCCCGACCACCGCGAGCAGCCGGAACAGCACGATGCTGCCGTAGAGCGACCCGGTGGCCTCGACCACCGCCCCGGCGAGCAGCACGAACAGCGGCCCGTAGGGGGCCGAGGTGTCCCGCCAGATGTAGGAGATGGTGTCCAGCCACGGGCACGGCAGCGCCGAGACGCCCTGCTCGTACGGGTTGATCCCGGCGGCGTAGCTGGCGCCCTGGCAGGCGTACGCGTAGACGTCCCGGCTGCCCAGCGGCGGCGCGACCAGGAACGGCAGCAGCCAGAGCCCGACGGTGACCAGGGCCCAGCGGGTCGAGGGCACCCGGCCGCGCAGCGCCCACCAGGCGTACGCCAGCAGTCCGGTGCCGACCGCCCAGGCGGCGATGATCAGCGGGCCGTGCGGGCCCTGCCAGACGCTGACCGGGGTGGGGCGCAGGTCGCCGTCGGGCAGCGCTCCGCCGAGGAACGCGGCGACGGCGAGCAGCGTCGAGCCGGCCAGGCCGGTCCAGCGCGCGAGGTGGTGAGGCACGCGGGACATGCTGCCAGTACGGTGGTCGCGGTACGGAGGTGGGCATGCGGCGCAGTCGGGTGGTGGCGGTGGCCGCAGCGTCCGCCGTGCTGGCCGGGGTGGCGTATCTCGCTCTCCCGCCGACCGGTTCCGACCTCGCCGCGCAGGTCGCGCGGGCCGACTTCTTCGCCGCCCACGGTCTCGCCCCGGTGGACCTGCGCTGGTACGGCGGCGTCCAGCAGTTCGGCTACAGCCTGGTCTCCCAGCCGGTGATGGCGCTGCTCGGGGTGCGGGTCACCGGGGTGCTGGCCCTGGTGGCGGCGGCGACGGCGTTCGCGGCGTTGCTGGTGCGCACCGGGGTGCCGCGCCCGCTGCTCGGCAGCCTGGTCGGGGTGGCCACGATCGCCGGCAACCTGGTCTCGGGCCGGGTGACGTACGGCCTCGGGGTGGCCTTCGGTCTCGGCGCGTTGCTCGCGCTCACCCTGCCCCGCGTCCCGGCCGCGCGGGCCGGCTCCGGCCCGGACCGGCCGGCGCGGCGACGGCAGCTCGCGCGGCTCGGGCTGGCGGCCGGCGGGGCGCTGCTGGCCTCGGCGACGAGCCCCGTGGCGGGCCTCTTCGTCGGCCTGGCCGGCGCGGCGCTGCTGCTGACCCGCCGGTACGCCGACGGCCTGGCGCTCGGTGTGGCCGCCGCGCTGCCGCTCGGGGTGACCGCGCTGCTTTTCGGCGACGGCGGCTGGATGAACATCAGCCGCACCGACACGCTGCGCGCCGCGCTGACCAGCCTCCTGGTCGCCGCGCTGGTGGCCTACCGGCCGGTGCGGGTGGGCGCGCTGCTCTCGGCGGTCGGGGTGCTGGCGGCGGCGCTGGTGCACACCCCGGTCGGGCTGAACGCCACCCGGCTGGCCGTCATGTTCGCCCTGCCGCTGCTGGCGGCCGCCGCCCGCCCCCCGGCCCGGCTGACGGCGTGGCTGGCCCGCGGCGGCCACCGTCCCGGGCCGGCGCGGACGGGCCGGCTGGCCGGCGGCGGGCGGGCCGGGGCGCGCGGGCCCGCCCGGTTCCGGGGCGGCGTCGCGCTGGCCGCGCTGCTGGCGGCCGGCTGCTGGTGGCAGCCGCCGGTGCCCCCCGCCGACCTGCGCAGCGCCGACGACCCGACCGCCCGGGCGGCCTACTTCGCGCCGCTGCGGGAGTTCCTCGACGCTCAGCGGCTCACCGGCCGGGTGGAGATCCCGCCGACCCGCAACTACTGGGAGGCCGCCTCGCTGGGCGAGGTGCCGCTGGCCCGGGGCTGGCTGCGCCAGGCCGACATCGAGCGCAACCCGCTCTTCTTCACCACCGTTCCGGGCTCGGCCGGCACCGGGGTGCCGCTGACCGCCGCGAGCTACCGGGACTGGCTGGAGACGAACGCGGTGCAGTTCGTCGCGGTGCCGGACGCCCCGCTGTCCTGGGTGGGGCGGGCCGAGGCGGCGCTCGTCACGGGCGGGCTGCCGTACCTGACGCCCGTCTGGGCCGGCCCGAACTGGCGGGTCTGGGCGGTCGCCGACCCGACCCCGATCGTCGGCGAACCGGGCGAGATCGTGGCGCAGGACGGCGCGTCGCTGACCTTCCGGACGCCGTCGGCCGGCACGGTGCCGGTCCGGGTGCGGCACAGCCGCTGGCTCACCGCCTCGGGCGGCGCCACGGTCGCCGCCGACGGCGACGGGACGGCGGTGACGGTGCCGCGCGCCGGGACGTACCGGCTCGGCAGCTGACCCGAACGCCCGTCGTTTTGCCAATCCGGCAACGTTACTTGCCGTCCTCCGCCGACGGCGCGCACGATCCGGTCAGGGCGGGACGACCGACCGCCCCCGGCGGGACCGCCCCGCCGCGGCGCACCAGGAGGACGAGACGTGCACCAGGACGCAACGACCGGTGACCCCCGGCACGAGGACGCGACGACGAGCGTGGCCGGCGAGCCGCGCCACCGGGACGTGGACGAGGAGACCGCGCAGTACTGGGAGGAGCTCTACCAGAAGCGCGACAGGTACTGGAGCGGGCGGGCGAACCCCGTCCTGGTCGACGTCGTCGGGTCGCTGCCGGCCGGCACCGTGCTGGACCTCGGCTGCGGCGAGGGCGGCGACGCGATCTGGCTGGCCGGGCGGGGCTGGCGGGTGACGGCCGTCGACGTCGCGCAGACCGCCCTGGACCGGGCGTCGGCGGCGGCCGCCACCGCGGGGGTGGCCGCCGGCATCGAGTTCCGCCGGCACGACCTCACCCGGACCTTCCCGCCGGGCGAGTTCGACCTGGTGTCCGCGCAGTTCCTCCAGTCGCCGCTGGAGTTCCCCCGGGCCGAGGTGCTGCGGTCGGCGGCCCGGGCCGTGGCCCCCGGCGGGCGGTTGCTCGTCGTCGAACACGGCGAGGTCCCGCCGTGGGGACGCCACGCCCACCCGGACGTGCGCTTCCCCACCCCCCAGGAGACCCTCGCCGAACTCGACCTCGACCCGGAGAGGTGGGTCACCGAGCGGCTCGACGCCCCGCGCCGGCAGGCCACCGGCCCGGACGGCCACGTCGGCACCCTGGTCGACCACGTGGTGCTGGTCCGCCGCCGGCCCTGACGTGCGGCGTCGGCCGGGCCGCCGGGCGGGCGGGGAGGCCGCCCGGCCGGCAGGCGCGCCGGCCGCCTCAGGAGTCCAGGACGCGTTCCATCGCCGTCCGGGAGCGGCGGCCGGTGCGCAGGTACTCGTCGAGGAACTCCCCCGGGTCGTCGCGGCCGAGCAGCCGGACCACCCCGGCCAGCTCGACGCCGTGCCGGGGCAGTTGGTCCCCCGCCCGGCCGCGGACCAGCATCAGCGCGTTGCGGACCTGCGCGGCCAGGGTCCAGCCGGCCGCCATCTCGGCGGCGTCCGCCGGATCCACCAGGCCCGCGTCCCGGGCCGCCGCGAGGGCGTCGAGCGTACGCGTGCCGCGCAGCGCCGGGATCGTGCCGCCGTGCCGGAGCTGGAGCAGCTGCACCGCCCACTCGACGTCGGCGAGGCCGCCCCGCCCGAGCTTGGTGTGGGTGGCCGGGTCCGCGCCCCGGGGCAGCCGCTCGTGCTCCACCCGCGCCTTGATCCGGCGGATCTCCACCACCTGCTCGCGGGTCAGCCCGTCGGCCGGGTAGCGGACCGGGTCGACCATCGCCTCGAACTCCGCGCCGAGGTCGGCGTCGCCGCAGACGAACCGGGCACGCAGCAGCGCCTGCGCCTCCCACACCTTCGACCAGCGGGCGTAGTACTGCGCGTACGCGGCGAGGCTGCGCACGAGCGGCCCCTGCCGGCCCTCCGGGCGCAGGTCGGCGTCCACGCCCAGCGGCGGGTCGGGCGCGGGCATGCCGAGCAGCCGGCGCAGCTCCTCGGCGATCGCGTGGGCGGCGGCGCTGGCCGCGCCCTCGGCGGCGCCGGCCGGCGGGTCGTAGACGAAGAGCACGTCGGCGTCGGAGAGGTAGTTCGACTCGTACCCGCCGAGGCGGCCCATGCCGATCACGGCGAAGCGCAGCCCCGGCAGGGACGGCTGGGCCGACCGGGCGGCCCGCAGCGCGGCGGCCAGGGTGGCGTCGGTGACGTCGGCCAGCGCCGTGCCGACGGCGGTCACGTCGGCGAGGCCGAGCGCGGCCCGTCCGCCGCCGTCCGAACGGGGCGGCGCCGGGGCGAGGGAGCCGGCCCGGCTCAGCAGGTCGGCGCAGGCGATCCGGACCAGTTCCCGGCGGCGCAGCGCGCGGATCGCCCGGGTGGCCTCGACGGGGTCGGCGTGCCGGGACGCCGCGGCGGCGAAGCCCTCGCAGAGGACGTCCCTCGGCCGGGGCGTCAGCTCGCTCTCCTCGGCCAGCAGCCGCAGCGCCTCCGGCTCGCGGGCCAGCAGGTCGGCGGCGTACCGGGAGGAGGAGAGCACCCGGGCCAACCGGCGGGCCACCGGCCCGGAGTCGCGCAGCAGGCGCAGGTACCAGGGCGTGCTGCCGAGCTTGTCGGAGACCTGCCGGTAGTTGAGCAGGCCCCGGTCCGGCTCGGGGGCGTCGGCGAACTCGCTGAGCAGCACCGGCAGCAGGGTGCGCTGGATGGCGGCGGTGCGGCTCACCCCGCCGGTGAGGGCCTGCAGGTGACGCAGCGCGCCCGCGGGGTCGCCGAAGCCGAGGATCTCCAGCCGGTGCCGGGCCGCCTCCGGGGTCAGCCGCAGCCCGTCGGCCGGCACCCGGGCCACCGACTCCAGCAGCGGCCGGTAGAGCAGTTTGGCGTGCAGCCGACGTACCTCCGCGGCGTGGGTGACCCACTCGGCGCGGAACTCCTCGACGGCGCTGCGGCCCGGCGTGGCCGCGTAGCCCAGCGCGGCGGCCAGCCAGCGCAGCGCCGCCGGCTCCGTCGGCACGGTGTGGGTGCGGCGCAGCCCCTGGAGCTGGAGGCGGTGCTCGACGCCGCGCAGGAAGCGGTAGCCGCGCAGCAGCGCCTCGCCGTCGGCCCGGCCGACGTAGCCGCCGGCGACCAGCGCGCGCAGCGCCGGAATGGTGCCGGGCACCCGCAGCGACTCGTCGCCCCGCCCGTGCACCAGTTGCAGCAGCTGCACGGCGAACTCGATGTCGCGCAGCCCGCCCGGGCCGCGCTTGATCTCGCGCTCCAGCTCCTTCGGCGGGATGTTGTCGATGATCTTCCGCCGCATGGCGCGGACGTCCTCGACCGCCTCGGGGCGTTCGGCGGCCCGCCACACCAGCGGGGCGAGCTGCTCGATCCACTCCCGGCCCAGCGCGAGGTCGCCGGCCGCCGGCCGGGCCTTGAGCAGCGCCTGGAACTCCCAGGTGCGCGCCCAGCGCCGGTAGTAGGCGAGGTGGCTGGCCAGCGTCCGCACCAGGGGGCCGCGGCTGCCCTCGGGCCGCAGGGCGGCGTCGACCGGCCAGGCGACCAGGCCGCAGACGTGGATCAGCCGGGTGGCGACCGTGGTGGCGGCGGCGAGGTCGTCGTCCTCGGCGGCCACGAAGATCACGTCCACGTCGGAGACGTAGTTCAGCTCGTCGCCGCCGCACTTGCCCATCGCCACGACGGCGAGCCGGGGCCGGGGCGTGCCCGCCGGCAGCTCGCCGACCGCGATCTCGTACGCCGCCGCCAGGGTCGCGTCGGCCAGCGCGGAGAGCGCGGCCATGGTCTGCTCCAGGCCCCGGCCGCCGGTCAGGTCGGCCGCCGCGATCCGCAGCAGCGCCAGCCGGTACGCCTTGCGCAGCACCGCGACCGGCTGCCCGTCGCCGGACAGGTCGAGCCGCCCCTCGGCGGTCGGGGCGAGCCCGTCCGGGGCGGTCCGAAGCGCCGGCCACTGGTCGGGGTTGGCGACCAGGTGGTCGCCGAGCGCCGAGGAGGCGCCGAGGACGGCGATCAGCCGGCGGCGCAGCCCCGGGTCGTCGGCGAGCGCGGCCAGCAGCGCCGACGCCGGGTGTTCCGGGGCGGCGTCGGCGGGCGTCGGCGGGCGAGCGGCAGCACCGGCTGCCCCGGCCGGCACGCGGCCGCTCGCGGCGGCCCGGCGTTCGGCCTCGACGATGCGGTGCAGCTGGCGCAGCGCCAGGTGCGGGTCGGCGGCGCGGGAGAGCGCGGCGAGCAGCTCCGCCGCGCGGTCGTCGGTCGGCTCCTGCGCGTCCGGTCGCCACAGCCCCAGCCCGTCCGGGCCGAGCAGGTCGGCGGCGCGGGTGACGCCGTCCCCACCCTCGGTGCCGAACCCGTAGCGGGCGAGCCGGCCGGCGGCCCTGGTCGGCCGGCTCATCACTGCCCGAGCAGCGGCAGGCTGCGGCGGGGCGCGTCGGCGTCCAGCTCGCCGAGGGCCAGCGCGGCGAACCGGGCGGCGAACGGCTGCCAGACCTCCTCCACGTCGGCCATCACCGCGTGACAGGCGGCCACCACCAGGTCCGGGTCGTAGCCCAGCTCGGCCAGCACCGTCGAGTCGGTGGCCCAGTCGGCGATCATCGCGGTGTCGCACTCGATGTGGAACTGGAGCCCCCAGGCCCGGTCGCCGAGGCGGAACGCCTGGTGCGGGTAGCGGGTGGAGGCGGCCAGCAGGGTGGCGCCCCGGGGCAGCTCGGTGATCTCGTCGGAGTGCCACTGGAGCACGTCGGGGATCAGCGGGACGTAGCGGAACAGCGGGTCGGCGTCGGCGGCGTCCCGCTTGCCGACCACGCCGGGCCCGACCTCCGGCCCGGACGCGCTGCGCTCGACCTGGCCGGCGTGCGCGGTGGCCAGCAGCTGCGCGCCCAGGCAGATGCCCAGGGTGGGCACCCGGTGCCGGACGGCCTTGCGCAGCAGCCCCTCGACGGCGGGGAACCAGGGCGCGCCGGGCGAGCCGTCGGCCAGCGGGTACGCCTGCTGCTCGCCGCCGAGCACCACCAGCGCGGCGTATCCCTCCAGGTCGGCCGGAAGCTCGTCGCCGGCGTGCGCGCGTACCACCCACAGGTCGAGGCCGGCCTCGGTCAGCCACTCGCCGAGCCGGCGGACGTCGTCGGTCGGGTCGTTCTCGATCACCAACGCGGTAGCCACGACGTCGAGGCTAGCCGGTGACCCCGACGGCCCCCGGAACGCCTCCACCGGGCGCGGCGGCGGCCCCCGTCGGCCGACCGGTTCCGGAGCACGCCGCCCGCGACTAGGCTCTGCCGCTGTGCCCGACCACACCCGCACGTCCTTCGACCACGTCGTACGACCGCCGGCGCTGCGCCCCGGCGACACGGTGATGCTGGTGTCGCCGTCCGGCCCGACCCGGCCGGAGCGGGTGGCCCGGGGCGTCGAGCTGCTCACCGGCTGGGGGCTGCGGCCCGTGCTCGCGCCGAACGCGTACGCCCGGCAGGGCTACCTGGCCGGCCCGGACGAGCTGCGGGCCGCCGACCTGAACACGGCGTTCGCCGACCCCGACGTGCGCGGGGTGATCTGCACACGGGGCGGTTACGGCGCGCAGCGGATCGTCGACGCGATCGACATGGCCGCCGTACGCCGGGACCCGAAGGTGGTCGCCGGGTTCTCCGACATCACCGCGCTGCAGTTCGCGCTCTGGCGGGGCGCCCGGCTGGCCGGCGTGCACGGCCCCGGGGCGGCCTGGCTGGACGAGCGCACGCCGCTGCGCTCCGCCGAGTCGCTGCACGCCGCCCTGATGACGACGGAGCCGGTGACCGTGACCGCCGTCGCCGAGGAGGAGACCTTCCCGGTGCGCGTGCCGGGGCGGGCCACCGGCCCGCTGCTGGGCGGCAACCTCTGCCTGGTCGTGGCGTCGCTGGGCACCCCGGACATGCCGGACCTGACCGGGGCGGTCCTGCTCGTGGAGGACGTGCAGGAGCCGCCCTACAAGGTGGACCGCATGCTCACCCAGCTCCGCCGGGCCGGCGCGCTGGACGGGCTGGCCGGCGTGGCGGTGGGCCAGTTCACCGGCTGCGCGGACGGCTGGTCGGTCGGTGTCGCCGACGTGCTGTCCGAGCGCCTCGGCGACCTCGGCGTCCCGGTCCTCGGCGGCCTGCCGATCGGCCACGGCGTCGGCCAGCTCACCGTCCCCGTCGGCACCGACGCGACCCTCGACACGGAAGCCGGCACCCTGACGGTCTCCCCCGCCGTCCGCTGACCCACCCCGGGGCGGCCCGCGGACGGCGGGTCCGGCGGATCAGGGGGTGAGGCGCGCGAGGGCGCCCGCCTCCAGGGCGGCCCAGACCGTGCCGTCGGGGGCGACCGTGAGGCCGTGCGGCTCGGAGGCCGGGGTCGGCAGGTCGTGGGTGTCGATCCTGCCGTCCGGCGCCACGTGGCCGATCCGGTTGCCGCCCCACTCCGTGTACCAGCAGCCGCCGGCCGGGTCGGCGACGATCGCGTGCGGCCGCGCGGCCCGGTCCGGCAGCGGGTACTCGTCGATCCGCCCGTCCGGGGTGATCCGGCCGAGCTGGCCGGCGCCGATCTCGACGAACCAGAGCGCGCCGTCCACGCCGGCGGCGATGCCCACCGGGGCGGCGCCCCCGGTCGGCAACGGATGCAGCGTCACCGCGCCGTCCGGGCCGATGCGGCCGACCGCGTTCGCCTGGTTGAGCGTGAACCAGACGGCCTCGTCCGGGCCGGCGGCGACCATCGACGCGAAGCCGCCGCTCACCGGCAGCGGAAACTGCGTCACCTCCCCGGCGGTGGTGACCCGACCGATCGTGTCGGAGTTCATCCCCGCGTACCAGAGGGCGCCGTCGGGACCGGCGGCGATGCCGCAGGGGCCGCTGCCGGCCGGGAGCGCGACGGCGGTCTGCGCGCCGTCGGTGGTGATCCGGCCGATCCGGTCGTCGCCGGAGCGGGTGAACCAGAGGGCGTCGTCGGGGCCCGGCGTGATGATCAGCGGGCGGCTGTCGGCCGCCACCGGCCAGGTGCGCACGTCGCCGTCCGCCCCCACGCGGGCGACCGCGCCGGCGTGGGGGAGCGTCAGCCAGAGCGCGCCGTCGGGACCGACGGTGATGCCGTACGGGCCGGCGTCGCCCGCCCCGGTCAGCGGGACTTCCTCGATCTTCGCCACCGTCATGAGGGGTCACCTTCCGTCATCTGCTCCGCCCCCGGGGGGCCTGCCGACTGCCAACCCTGGCCGCCCGGATGCGCCGCGGCAACCGATTTGTCCGGCCCGCCGGCGGGATTGCCAGCTCACTGACAGGCTCGGCACGGGTTTCCTCCAGCCGGGCTTGTCACCGTCGGTGAGGTCATCGCACGACCCACCGACCAGATGGAGGACAGCATGTCCGGCACGATGAGGAAGAAGCACCTGCTGGCCGGCCTGGCCGCCGCCGGGGTGCTCGGCGTGGGGATCGCGGCGCCGACGGTCGCGTTCGCCGCGGACGGTGGCACCCCGACGCCGAGCGCCAGCGCGAGCGGGAGCGACGAGCGCCAGCGGCAGCGGGCCGACCGGCACGCGGAGTTCGCCGCGGCCCTGGCCGAGGAGCTGGGCGTCTCCACCGACAAGGTGGCGGCCGCGCTGGAGAAGGTGCGCGAGGAACAGAAGCCGGCCGACCGGCCCGAGCGGGGCGACAGGGGCGACTCCGCCGACCGGCAGGCCGCGCTGAAGGAGCGCCTGGCGCAGGCCGTCGAGGACGGCAAGCTCACCCGGGAGCAGGCGGACGCGATCACGGCGGCCGCCGAGGCCGGCGTCTTCCCCGGCCCGGGCGGTCGCGGCGGGCACGGCGGCCCGGCCGGCGAGTGACCGTACGCCGTCCGCCCCGGCGACCCGGCCGGGGCGGACGGCGGGCCGGCTCAGGCCCCGGGCGGGCTGTAGACGCCGAAGTGGTTGCCGACCGGGTCCGCCAGGTGGGCGAAGACGAGCCCGTTGTCGTTGGACTGCACCGGCACCAGCACCTTGCCGCCGGCCGCCTCCGCCCGCCGGCAGGCGTCGGCCACGTCGGCCACCTGCACGTAGAAGATCGCGTAGTTCGGGCTGGACCCGTCGATCTCCCGGATGCCGCCCTGGATGGATCCCTCCGGCCCCGGCTCCGCCACCCGGTACGAGGCCTCCGGCGTCCCCTGCTCACTGAACCCCCAGCCGAACAGGTCCGCGTAGAACCGCCCGGTCTCCTCCGGCCGATCGGTGCCGACCTCGAACCAATTGACCGCGTTGGTGATCGCGGACATGTGTCACCTCCCGTTCGCACGCCGACCCCTCGGCCGGCGCCGTCAGGAGCCAGCCTCGACCCCGCCCGCGACACCGTCCTGTCGGTGTTTCGGTAGAACCACGAGGTGCCCGACGCGTCGGCTTCCGCGCCGAGCGGCCACCACCCGGGACGACGAGCGTCGGGCCGCCTGGGCGGATCCGCGACGCCGGCTGTTGTGGGCCGCACCACACGTCTCGGGCGCGCCGGCCTCTCCCCCGCGGATCCGTCCGGAGGGGACAGCATGCCGTGCGTGGGACGGCCCGCGCTGTCTGGTCTCAGACGAGGCTGAGCCGGCGGATCCGCTCCCGGGGAATGTCGAGGTCGTCGGCGGCCAGCTCACGCTCCGGCACCCGCTCGCCGAGGGCGGTGACCGAGGTGATCCGGTCGGTGCGGAAGGCCCGGATGCCGGCGCGCAGCCGGCACCAGGCCAGCAGGTACCAGTGTCGGGGGTTGCCGAGGAAGCCCAACGGCTCCACGTCGCGCAGCGAGCCCGCGCCCGCCCGGTCCGCGTAGCGGATGCGCAGCACGCGCCCCGCGCGTACCGCGTCGGCGACGCCGGCCGGAACGGGTGTCACCGGGCCGTCGCCGATCAGGTGCACCCGCGCCGCCAGCCGGTGCGCCTCGGCGGCGTCGGCCGCCGGCATCACGGCGAGCAGCTTGCGCAGCGCGGCGCCGGCCGCGGCGGCGAACGGGGTGCCGCGCATCCGGTGCAGCGCCACCGCCAGGGCGACGGCCTCGCCGGGGGTGAGGTTGACCGGCGGCAGGGTGCGCGCCCGGTCGACCGCGTAGCCGCCCCGGCGGCCCGGCTCGGCCCAGATCGGCACGCCGGACTCCTGGAGCGCGCCGATGTCGCGCTCGATGGTGCGGGTGCTCACCTCGAAGCGCTCGGCGAGCCAGCGGGCGCTGCGCGGCCGGGGCGA
Organism: Micromonospora sp. NPDC047670; assembly: GCF_043204915.1. Lineage (NCBI taxonomy): Bacteria > Bacillati > Actinomycetota > Actinomycetes > Micromonosporales > Micromonosporaceae > Micromonospora > Micromonospora sp. NPDC047670. The sequence continues at coordinate 175,899 of NZ_JBIDDA010000002.1, read as the reverse complement.
CACCGCGCGCAGCTCCTCCACCAGGGCGTAGAGACGGTCCGTCCGGTTCACCCCCGCAACCTACGACGGGGGTGTGACGCGACCGCCCCACCGGCCACCCCGGAGCGGGGCCGCCCCGCCGGCCGCCTCCAGCGGGGCCTTCCGCCGGCCGCCTCCAGCGGGAGCAGGGGTGCCCCGCTCAGACGGAGAGCGGGGCGGACGACCGGCTCAGGCGATGCAGGCGCAGACGATCAGCGCGGCGCCGAAGTGCGTGGCGGCGCTGACCCGGGCCGCCGGGTGCGGCTCGTCCGAGCAGATGATCTCGCCGAGCTTGCCGGGGGTGAGCAGGTCCAGCACGAAGAACGCCAGCGCCATGATGGCCAGCCCGACCAGGCCGAAGACGACCGTCGAGGCCAGCCCCTTGGCGAAGTCGCTGTAGCTGGTCAGGATCGCGGTGAACACGATCCCGGCGATGCCGAGCTGGTTCGCGGCGAGCAGCAGCGCCGCGTTGCCGTTGCGCCGCACCCAGATCAGCTCGCGCAGCCGCCCGGGAGTGAGCACGTCGACCAGCCCGAACCCGGCCGCCATCAGGGCCACCCCGACGACCCCGAACACCACGCTCTGCCAGGCTCCGCTGAGCAGGTCCTCCAGCACCGACTGCCTCCCGACCCTCTGCGTCGACGGGGGTGCCGACGCGGTGATCGAGACGATAGCGGCAGCGCGCCACCGGCGGCAGCCCCGTCCTACAGCGACAGGTAGCGCTGCCGCTCGTAGGGGGTCACCTCGCGGCGGTACTGCTCCCACTCGGCCCGCTTGTTGCGCAGGAAGAAGTCGAAGACGTGCTCGCCGAGCACCTCGGCGACCAGCTCGGAGCCGGCCATCACGTCGATCGCCTCGGCCAGGTTCTCCGGCAGCGGCTCGTAGCCCATCGCCCGGCGCTCGGCGCTGGTCAGCGACCAGACGTCGTCCTCGGCGCCCGGCGGCAGCTCGTAGCCCTCCTCGATGCCCTTCATGCCGGCGCCGAGCAGCACCGCGAAGGCCAGGTAGGGGTTGGCCGCCGAGTCCGGCGAGCGGACCTCCACCCGGGCCGAGTTCGGCTTGCCGTAGGCCGGGACCCGGACCAGCGCGGAGCGGTTGAGGTGACCCCAGCAGACGTACGCGGGACTCTCGGTGACCCGGTCCGGCAGCGCCTGCGGGAAGAGCCGCTTGTAGGAGTTGACCCACTGGTTGGTGACGGCCGTGTACTCCCGGGCGTGCACCAGCAGCCCGGCGATGAACGCCCGGGCCACCTTGGACAGCTTCATCGGGTCGCCGCCGTCGTGGAACGCGTTGCGCTCCCCCTCGAACAGCGACAGGTGGGTGTGCATGCCGCTGCCGGGCTGGTCGGTGAAGGGCTTGGGCATGAAGGTGGCCTGCACCCCCGTGGAGAGCGCGACCTCCTTCACCACGTGCCGGAACGTCATGATGTTGTCGGCGGTGGTCAGCGCGTCGGCGTAGCGCAGGTCGATCTCCTGCTGGCCGGGGGCCACCTCGTGGTGGCTGAACTCCACCGAGATGCCGATCCGCTCCAGCGCGAGCACCGCCTGGCGGCGGAAGTCGCGGGCCACCGCGTGGGTGGTGTGCTCGAAGTAGCCGCCGGTGTCCACCGGGACCGGCACCGAGCCGTCCAGCGGGCCGTTCTCCAGCAGGAAGAACTCGATCTCGGGGTGGGTGTAGAAGGTGAAGCCCTTCTCGGCCGCCCTGGACAGGGCCCGGCGCAGCACGTGCCGCGGGTCGGCCCAGGAGGGGCCGCCGTCGGGCAGCAGGATGTCGCAGAACATCCGGGCGCTCTCGCCGCTGACCCCACCCTCGAACGGGAAGACCTGGAAGGTCGTCGGGTCGGGCATGGCCACCATGTCGGACTCGAACACCCGGGCGAAGCCCTCGATCGCCGAGCCGTCGAACCCGATGCCCTCCTCGAAGGCCGCCTCCAGCTCGGCGGGGGCCACCGACACGCTCTTGAGCGTGCCCAGCACGTCGGTGAACCACAGCCGGACGAACCGGATGTCCCGCTCTTCCAGCGTACGGAGGACGAACTCCTGCTGACGGTCCACTTCCACCCCTCGCGACACTGTTGTCCGCCTTCGACCGGGGTCGACCCGGCCTGACCGACCAGTCTCCACCCGCCTCGTTACGCCGACGTTACGCGACCGGCCGGCGCCCGTCCCGCCCTGTCCCGCGGCTCCCGCCATCTCGCCCCGCCCCGCGTGTCGGGCCCGCACGGCTGGGGCAAGATGAGGGCATGCCCACCCTGCGTCTCGCCCTGTGCCAGGTCAACCCGACCGTCGGCGACCTCGCCGGCAACGCCGGCCTGGTCCGTGACTGGACCCGCCGCGCCGCCGACGCCGGCGCCCAGCTCGTCGCGTTCCCGGAGATGGTGCTGACCGGCTACCCGGTCGAGGACCTGGTCTTCCGGCGGTCCTTCGTCGCCGCGTCGAAGGCCGCGCTGGAACGGCTCGCCACCGACCTCGCCGCGGACGGGCTGGGTGAGCTGCCGGTGCTGGTGGGCTATCTGGACGCCGACGGCCCGCCGCAGGTCAGCGGTGACGCGGAGCCGGGTCGCGGCGCCCGCAACGCGGCCGCCCTGCTGCACCGGGGCGGGATCGTGGCCACCTACTTCAAGCACCACCTGCCCAACTACGGCGTCTTCGACGAGGACCGCTACTTCGTGCCCGGCGACGCGCTGACCGTCGTCCGCGTCGACGGGGTGGACGTGGCGCTGACCGTCTGCGAGGACCTGTGGCAGGCCGGCGGCCCGTTCGCCGCCGCCCGCCAGGCCGGCGTCGGCCTGGTCCTGAACATCAACGGCTCGCCGTACGAGCTGAACAAGGACGACATCCGGCTGCCACTGGTCCGCCGCCGGGCCGCCGAGGCCGGGGCCACCATCGCGTACGTCAACATGGTCGGCGGCCAGGACGAGCTGGTCTTCGAGGGCGACTCGATGATCGTGACCGCGGACGGCGAGTTGCTCGCCCGGGCGCCGCAGTTCGTCGAGCACCTGCTGGTGCACGACGTCGAGCTGCCGCCGGCCCGGGAGTCGGCCGGCCCCGACCAGCCCCTGGCCGACGGCATGCGGGTGGTCCGCGCCGCGGTCGACGCCGTCCCGCCGCCGGCCGGCGGGCCCGCCGCCAGGGGCGGCACCATCGCCCCCGTGGCCGACGAGGCCGAGGTGTGGCAGGCGCTCGTGCTCGGCCTGCGCGACTACGTCAACAAGAACCGGTTCCCGTCGGTGGTGCTCGGCCTCTCCGGCGGCATCGACTCGGCGGTGGTGGCCGCGCTGGCCGTCGACGCGCTCGGGCCCGACCGGGTGGTCGGCGTGTCGCTGCCCAGCCAGCACTCCTCCGAGCACAGCAAGGAGGACGCGGCCGAGCTGGCCAAGCGCACCGGGCTGGACTACCGGGTCGAGCCGATCCAGCCGATGGTGGACACCTTCCTGGCGAACATGTCGCTCTCCGGCGTGTCCGTGGAGAACCTCCAGGCGCGGGTGCGCGGGGTGATCCTCATGGCGCTGTCGAACCAGGAGGGCCACCTGGTGCTGACCACCGGCAACAAGAGCGAGCTGGCGGTCGGCTACTCCACCCTCTACGGCGACTCGGTCGGCGGCTTCAACCCGGTCAAGGACGTGTGGAAGACGCTGATCTGGCGGCTGGCGAAGTGGCGCAACGCCGACGCCACCCGCCGGGGCGAGACCCCGCCCATTCCCGAGAACTCGATCGGCAAGCCGCCGAGCGCCGAGCTGAGCCCCGGCCAGCTGGACAGCGACACGCTGCCCGACTACGACGTGCTCGACCCGATCCTGATCGGCTACGTCGACGGCGACCTCGGCCGCGACGGGCTGGTCGAGTCCGGCCACGACCCCGCCGTCGTCGACCGGGTGCTGCGGATGGTGGATACCGCCGAGTACAAGCGGCGGCAGTCCGCCCCGGGCACGAAGATCTCGATGAAGGCGTTCGGGCGGGACCGGCGGCTGCCGATCACGAACCGGTGGCGCGAGGACGGCTGAGCCGTGCCGCTCCCGGGCCGGCCGGCGTGTCGGCCCGGGAGTGACATCCTCCACTGAGCTCTGCCGCCGGCCGGTCGGGTGGTGCGACGATCGCGGCGGAACCCGGGGACCGCGCACGCGGCCTCGAGGAAGGAGAGAGTCATGGTGGAGTCCACCCCGTCCGAGGTGACCGCCCTCTACGGCGGCCCGGCCACCCGGCGGGTCCGCACCCGCGACCTGATCGCCGCCAAGGAGCGCGGCGAGCGGTGGCCGATGCTCACCTCGTACGACCAGTACACCGCCTCGATCTTCGACCAGGCCGGCATCCCGGTGCTGCTGGTCGGCGACTCGGCGGCGAACAACGTCTTCGGCTACGAGACGACCGTGCCGGTGACCGCCGAGGAACTGCTCCCGCTGGTCCGCGCGGTGGTCCGGGCGACCCGGCACGCTCTGGTCGTCGGCGACCTGCCGTTCGGCTCGTACGAGGAGGGCCCGACGCAGGCGCTGCGCACCGCGGTGCGGTTCATGAAGGAGGGCGGCTGCCACGCGGTGAAGCTGGAGGGCGGCCGGCGCTGCGCGGCGCAGATCGCCGCGATCACCGGCGCGGGCATCCCCGTGATGGCGCACATCGGCTTCACCCCGCAGAGCGAGCACGCGATCGGCGGCTACCGCGTGCAGGGGCGCGGTGACGCCGCCGACGACGTGATCGCCGACGCCCGGGCCGTGGCCGAGGCGGGCGCCTTCGCCGTGGTGCTGGAGATGGTGCCGGGGCAGGTGGCCAAGCGGATCACGGCGGAGCTGCCGATCCCGACCGTGGGCATCGGCGCCGGCGCGGACACCGACGCCCAGGTGCTGGTCTGGCAGGACATGGCCGGCCTGCGTACCGGCAAGGCGCCGCGCTTCGTGAAGCGCTACGCCGACCTGGCCGGGGCGTTGATCGACGCCACCCGCCGCTTCGCCGACGAGGTGCGCGGCGGCGAGTTCCCCGCCGCCGAGCACACCTTCTGAGCGGTACGCCGGGCGGTGCGGCTCCGCGGCCGCACCGCCCGGCCTGGTGCCGCGCGGTCCGTTCCGGCGGCGGCACCCCAGGTCCGCCGCGGGTCGGCGCTCGACCCTGACGTCTACGGCCCGCCGGCCGGTATCAGTCCCGCCACGTCAACGACCATCGGCACGCGTCGAGGGGCCGTTCATCGGCTTGGAACGGCACGGCCGACATCCGGCAGCGGGAACCGCACCGTCACGCACAGCCCGCCGGCGTCGCGTGGGTCCAGGCGGATCCGGCCCCGATGGGCCAGGACGATCGCGTGCACGATGGCCAGCCCGAGCCCGACGCCCTCGCCGGTGCGGCCGCCATCACCGCGCACGAACGGCTCCAGCAGGCGCTTCGTCTCGCCCGGATCGATCATGTGGCCGCCGTTGGAGATGCGCAGGAACCCCTCGCCGCCCTCGACCCCGCTCTCCACCTCGATCTCGCACTCGGACTCGTTGTGGCGCAGGGCGTTGTCCACGAGGTTGGCCACCATCATCTCCAGCAGCACCGGGTCGCCGACCACCGGGGCGGGCCGGAGGTTCGACTCGTCCGAGACCGCGACAAGATCCGACAGGTCGACCAGGTGCCGGCGTCCCGTCGCCGCCTGGCTGTGCGCCAGCGCGAGCAGCCCGTCGAGCGTCCGCTGACTCTTGCCGATCGCGGTCCGCACGTCCTCCGCCATCGCGATCAGCTCATCTCGACCGGGCTCGCCGTCGAGGGTGACGTCGATCGCGGTGCGCATCGTGGTCAGCGGGGTACGCAACTCGTGCGCGGCATTGGCGGTGAACAGCTTCTGGCTGGCCACCCCTGCCTGGATCCGGTCGAGCATCCCGTTGACCGTCGCGGCGAGCGCGGCCAGTTCGTCGCGGGGCTCGTTGACCGGCACCCGCTCGGAGAGGTTCTCGGCCGACAGGCGCTGCGCGGTGGTGGAGATGGCGCGGATCGGCCGCAGCACGCGACCCGCCACGAGCCAGCCCAGCAGCGCCGCGAGCGCGGTCACCACCGCGAGCGCGATCAGCGCCTGGATCAGCAGCTCGTGCAGGGTCTCGTCCTGCAGCCGGTCGAGATCCGGCAGCAGGTCCTCCGGGCGGGGTGCGGTCACTGCCGTGCCGTCCGGGCCGCGCAGGTCGACGCGTACCGACCGCTGCCCGAGGCGGTGGCGCATGAACAGGTACGTCAACCCGGTCAGGACGAGTCCGGCGACGAGCACGAGACCGGTGTAGAGGATGGTGAGCCGAGCGCGGGCGGTGAACCTGAACGTCACGGAATCATCCGATAGCCGGCGCCCGTCACTGTCTCGACGAGCGGGGGGTGGCCCAGCTTGCGACGCAGCGTCCCGATCGTGATGCGGATGGCGTTGGTGAACGGGTCGGCATGCTCGTCCCACACCTTCTCCAGCAACGTCTCCGCGCTGACGACATCGCCGCCCGCCGCCAGCAGCTCCTCCAGGACGCCGAACTCCTTGGGGGTCAAGGAGAGCAGCCGCCCGGCCCGCTCGGCGGCGCGGCGGCCCGGGTCGAGCACCACGTCCGCGTGGCGCAGCACCGGAGGGCGCGCCGGAGCGCTGCGCCGGGCCAGCGCACGCACCCGCGCCACCAGCTCCGAGAAGGCGAACGGCTTGCCCAGGTAGTCATCCGCCCCGAGGGTCAGGCCGCCCACCCGGTCCTCGACCGTGCCGGAAGCGGTCAGCATCAGGATCCGGGCGCTGCCGTCCTGCGCGAGCCGCCGGCACACCGCATCGCCGTGCAGCACCGGCAGATCGCGGTCGAGCACCACCACGTCATAGGCGGTCAGCTCGCACTTGTCGAGCGCGGACCGGCCGTCGAACGCCACGTCGACGGCGAACCCGTGCTTGCGCAGCCCGACCGCGACGTAACCGGCCAGTGGCCGCTCGTCCTCCACCAGCAGCACGCGCATCCGACAAGTATGCGCGGGCCCACCTATGGAACCCGTATGGTCACACCATCGGCCCGCCAGACGCGCCCACCGGTACACCTGTCACTCATGACCACAACCCGAAGAACGATTCTCTCGCTGGCCGGCGCGGCACCTCTGGCCCTGGCGATCGGGAACCCGGCCGGAGCGGACAAGGGTCACCTGACGGTGCCCGATGGTCTCAGACCCGGCGGGAAGCTCGACACATTCGTCGCCGAGCTGGCGGCCAAGGACGAGTTCTCCGGCTCGCTGCTGCTCACCCACCGGGGGCGGCCCGTGCTCAGCCGGTCGTACGGTATGGCCAACAAGGCACTGGGCATTCCCAACGGGCCCGACACCATCTTCGCCCTCGCCTCGGTGACCAAGGTGCTCACCGCGGTGAGCGTGGTACAGCTGGTGGAGCGGGGCAAGCTCTCCTTCGGCGCCAAGCTCGGCACCCTCCTCGACGGGTTCGCGCCCGCGATCGGGGAGTCGGTGACCGTCCACCACCTGCTCACCCACACGTCCGGGCTGGGCGACTTCCACCGGGCGCCCGGATTCTGGGAGACCGCGCGAACCTGGACCAGCGCCCAGCAGGTCATGGACGGAATCACGCAGATCATCCGGGGAATGCCGGTGGCATTCCCCGCCGGGTCCTCACACACCTACAGCAACGCCGGATTCCACCTGCTCGGGGCGATCGTGGCGAAGGTGTCCGGGCTGTCCTACTACGACTACGTGCGGCAGAACGTCTTCCAGCCCGCCGGGATGAGCCGCTCGGACTTCTACACCAAACCGCAGTGGCTCACCGATCCCCGGATCGCCCATCCCTACACCAGACCGGAGTCGGGCGAGCGGATCGACGACATCAGCAACCGCTACTTCGTGGGAACCCCGGCCGGCGAGGCATTCTGCAGCTGCTCCGACCTTGACCGCTTCGCCCAGGCGCTGCTGCGCGGCAAGCTGATGAGTCCGCCGTTCCTCCGGATCTACGCCGGCGGGAAGGTGCCGCTGCCACGGACGACGCCGCCGCCGGGGGCGCCGCCGCTGCCGGAGCCGCCGCCGGTGACGCTGCAGTGCTACGGCCCCCTCGGAAGGGTGCGCGGCGGTCAGTGGACCTTCGGCCACGGCGGCGGATCCCCCGGCATCTCCACCAGTTTCGAGGTTTACCCCGACAGCCGGTGGACCCTCGTGGTGTTCAGCAACTACGACCCGCCCGCGACCCTCCCCATCGAAGAGATGGCCCGGCAGCTGATCACCGGGCAGCGGTAGCGCCGGGTCACCTGACGTCGGCGGGCGGGCACGTCCGCAACCGGCGGAAGCCGGTACGCCCTGGAAGGACCACGACATCCTGGTGCTCATGCCGCCCGGCGGCGTACGCGGTGTGGTGGTTCTTCCGGGCCGGCGTCTTCACCGGTTGGTACGTCAACCTCGAGGAGCCGTGCGCCCGGCGGCCCGACGGCGTCGACACGACCGACCACGTCCTGGACATCGTCGTCACGCCGCAGCGGCAGTGGAAGGACACCGACGAGTTCGTCGGGCGGATCGGGCACCAGCTCGGGATCCTGGTCCTCAGAGGTCGGTGACGCGGATGCCGGCGTGCGCCTTGTAGCGCTTGTTGATGGCGATCAGGTTGGCCGTGAACGCCTCGATCTGGTGGGCGTTGCGCAGCCGGCCGGCGTAGATGCCGCGCATGCCGGGGATCCGGGCGGCGAGCGCGGCGACCACGCCGACCAGGTCCCGGTCCTCGGTGCAGATCAGCACGTCGAGGTCGATCCGGTCGATCTCCGGGTCGGCCAGCAGCGGCGCGCTGACGTGGTTGAACGCGGCGCAGACCCGGGAGTCGGGCAGCAGCCCGGCGGCCTGCTGGACGGCGCTGCCCTCGGGCACCGCGAGCGCGTACGGGCCCTGCTTGTCGAAGCCGAGCGGATTCACGCAGTCGATGACGATCTTGCCGGCGAGCGGCTCGGCGAGCGCGGCGACGGTGGCGGCGTGCCCGTCCCACGGCACCGCGATGACGACCACGTCGCTGCGCCGGGCCACCTCCTCGTTGCCGGCGCCAACGACCTCGGCCCCGGCGGGGACACCGGGCAGCGCCGCGATCTCCTGCGCGGACTGCGCGGCCCGCTCGGCCGACCGGGAGCCGATCAGCACGGACTGGCCGGCCCGGGCGAACCGGTAGGCGAGTCCCCGCCCCTGGTCGCCGGTGCCGCCGATGATGCCGACGGTCAGCCCGGACACGTCGGGCAGCGTGCTCGCGTCGTAAGCCATGCCGCCATCCTCGCAAACCCCGCCCGCGGGCAGCAGCGGCCCGCACTGTGACAAACCCCGCTGCCGTCGCCGCTCCCACCGCCGGTGCCCGCGCCGGGTCGTCCGGCCGCGGCGGCGGGGACCGGTGGCGTCAGGCCCGCTCGAAGGCCACCGAACGGGCGACCGGGTCGGCCGTGACCAGCCGGACCCGGACCCGCTCCCCCAGCGGCAGCTCGCCCAGGCAGCGGGCGCGCACCGGCGGGTCGTCCAGCGCCACCGTGCCGCCGGGCCGGCGCCCCGGACGGGAGCGGCCGTCCGGGGCGGCGTCGACGTCCAGCACCGCCGCGTCGAAGGTCTCCCCCACCCGGTGCTGGAGCAGCACGGCCTCGGCCAGCTCGATCGCGCCCCGGGTGGCCGCCGAGGCGATCCGGTCGGTGGTGGCCATCACCTCGGGCAGCCGGGGCAGCGCCGCGCGGGCCCAGTCGGGCACCGGCCGGCCCTCGTGCAGCGCCAGGCAGACCTCCGTGGCGTACCGGTCGGCCAGGCGCCGCAACGGCGCGGTGACATGGGCGTACGCGGCCGCGACCCCGCCGTGCTCCCGCTGCTGCGGCGGCGCGCCGTCGAAGGCGGTGTAGGCCGCGCCGCGCATCAGCTCGGCCGCCTGGTCGACGAAGGCCGCCGCCCGGGGCTGCGACGGGTCCAGCCCGGCGATCACCTCGCCCGGGCCGGCCCCGTCGGGCCAGTAGACGCCCAGCGGGGCGGCGGCGGCCCGCAGCCGCGCCACCGCCTCGGGCTTCGGCGCGGGCATCGTGCGCAGCAGGCCGATCCCACCGGCCAGCATGATGTCGGCGGCGGCCATCCCGGTCAGCAGGGAGATCTGGGCGTTGTGCTCCTCCATCGGCACCGGCCCGCGCAGCACCAGCCGCCAGCCGTCGCCGTCGGCCTCCACGTCCTGCTCGGGCAGCGGCAGGTTGATCGCGCCCCGGCGCAGACCGCGGGCGGTGAGCAGGGCCCCGACCTCGGGCAGCAGGGCGATCGGGTCCGGCAACCGGCCGGCGTCGGCGGCCGCCTGGACGCCGACGTAGTCGAGCTTGGCACGGCTGCGCACCAGCGCGCGCTCCAGCGCGACCCCGACGGTGCCGCCGTCGGGGTCGAGGTCGACGGTCCACACCACGGCGGCCCGGTCGACGTCCGGCAGGAGGCTCGCCGCGCCCTCGCTGAGGGTCTCCGGGTGCAGCGGCACGGTCCCGTCGGGCAGGTAGACGGTCTGCCCGCGCCGCCAGGTCTCCTCCTCCAGCGCGCCGCCGGGGCGGACGTGCGCGGCCACGTCGGCGATCGCGTACGACACCCGGAAGCCGCCGCCGGCGCGGCGGGCGAGGTGCATCGCCTGGTCGAGGTCGCGCGAGCCGGCGGGGTCGATGGTGACGAACGGGATGTCGGTGCGGTCGGCGGCCGGCCGGGGCGGCGTCGCCGCCGCGGCGTCGGCCTCGCGCTGCGCCGCGGCCGGGAAGCCCTCGGGCAGGCCCAGCTCGCGGCGCAGCGCGCCGAAGTCGATACGGGGCGCGAGTACGCGTCGGATCACCACGGGGTCAATCCTGACAGTGTGGCGGATGATCCGCTTCCCGGCGCGCGCCGGGAGTCACGAGGCTGCGGTCACGTCGCCTTGCGCGCCCCCGCCCGGGCGGCCCGGGGCGCGGTGGCCCGGGCGGCGGCCGTCCGGGCCGGCGCCTTGCGGGCGGTGACCTTCTTGGCCGGCGCCTTGGCGGCGGTGGTCTTCTTCGCCGGGGCCTTCTTCGCGGCCGCCTTGCGGGTGGTGGCCGACGACGTCGCGGTCGTCTTCTTCGCCGGCGCCTTCTTCGCCGCGGCCTTGCGGGCACCGCCGGTGGGCCGGGTCGCGGCCGTCTTCCGGGCCGGCGTCGTCTTCTTGGCCGTGGCCTTCCTGGCCGGGGCCTTCGCCGCCGTGGTCGTCTTCTTCGCCGCCGTGGTGGTGGCCTTCTTCGCCGTCGAGGTGACCTTGCGGGCGGCGGTGGTGGCCTTCGCGGGGGCCTTCTTGGCCGCCGCGGTGCTCTTCTTGGCCGGCGCGGCGGTCTTCTTCGCCGGCGCGGTCGTCTTCTTCGCCGCGGTGGCGGCTCGGGCCGCCGCCTGCCGGGCGGGCGTCTTCGCCGAGGTGGTCTTCTTCGTCGCGGTGCTCTTGGCCGCCGCCGTCGTCCGCTTCGCCGCGGCGGGCGCCTTCTTCGCGGCGGTGGCCGTCGTCTTCTTCGCCGCCGCCGTCGTCTTCTTCGCCCCGGTGGCCGCCTTCGTCGCCACCTTCTTCGCGGGAGCCTTCGCGGCGGTGGTCTTCTTCGCCGGCGCCCGCCCGGCGCCGCCCGTCGCCTTGCTGGCCGGCGCCTTCTTCGCCGCGGTGGTCGGCCGTGCGGTCCGGGCCGCGCCCGCGGACCGCTCCGCCGCGGCGGTCTTCCTGGCGGTCGTACGTCCGGCGGCCGGGCGGGTGGTGGCCTGCTGTGCTTCGGCCATCTCGGTTCCCTCCTTGGGGACGTGCTCTCGCCCTCGCGGAGCACGGGGTACCTCGACGCGGGCAGTCCCGCGCCGCCTATCTGTCCTCCCCGGCCCAGCGGGCGTCCTCGGCCTCCCACGCTTCGTTGCGCTCCCGCACCTGTTGCAGGGCGTTCTCCGCGTCGGCGGCTGAGGCGTACGGCCCGAGAACGTGCTTGGCGGGGCACACGTCGGCATCGGTCTCGACCCGGTGGTGTCGGGTGCACCAGAAGTAGCGCCCACCGCTTCCGCTGTCGCTCATGGGATCACTGTGCACCGCGAACCACCCGGCCGCCACCGGAACACCACAAGTCGCCGATGTTCTCCACAGTAGACGTGCTTCCGGCCGCAGGGGCTGGAACTGCGAAAACAGGGCGACCGGACCTTCCGGGGCCGCGCGGCGCGGGCCCGACGGGGCAGCCGTGGGGCGCGCCGGTGTCGCACAATCCCCCCGTGCGACGCGGGGGAGGAACATCGGTGTGGCTGCGGCGCGGGCTGGCCGGGGCGGTGGTGGCGGGCGTGCTGGCGGCGATCGGAGTTCTCGCCGGGGTGCCGCTGCTGCGGGACCGGTCGCAGCAGCGGCTGGAGCAGCGGGCCGAGCGGGAGGTGACCGCGACCGCGCAGCTCGCCCGCGCGAGGCTGCTCGCCGCCCCCGCCGCCGGGGAGTCGACGCTGCGGCAGGCCGCCGACGGGGTGGACGGGGTCGAGGTGCTGACGGTGCGCAGCGACGGGCCGGGGCCCGACCCGGCGGTCCGGCTGGTGTTCCGGGTGCGCGTGGCCAAGACCGCGGCGTCGGTCTTCGGCTGGCAGCGGGCCGACTCGACGGCCTGCTTCGCCCAGGTCGTGCACACCGACGCCGGCCCGGCCGCCCTCGAACGGCTGCCCTGCCCCGACTGACCCGGCCGGAGCCGCCGCGGGCACGCGAGCCCGGCTGGCGGCGGGTCGACCGGCGGCCCACCCGGCGTGCCTTCCGGACGACCTGTGGCCGGTACGGGCGCGCGGGCGGCCAGCGGTCGGGGTGACGCGGGACGGGTCGCCGGCCGGGGGCGCGTTAGGGTCACCGGGTGGGTGCCTCGGACTACATCCTGCGGATCCGCGAACGCGTCGGCCACAGCCTGCTCTGGCTGCCGAGCGTGAGCGCGGTGGTCCGCAACGACGCCGGCGAGCTGCTGCTCGGCAAGCGCGCCGACGACGGGCGCTGGTCCGTCGCCAGCGGCGTCGTCGAGCCGGGCGAGCAGCCGGCCACGGCCGTGATCCGCGAGGTGCGGGAGGAGACCGGCCTGGACGTGGAGCCGGTCCGGCTGAGCAGCGTCCTCACCCACCCGCACACCTACCCCAACGGCGACCGCTGCGAATACCTGAACATCGGTTTCGAGTGCCGCCTGCTGGGCGGCACCGCCCGGGTCAACGACGACGAGTCGGTGGCCGTGGAGTGGTTCCCGCCCGACCGGCTGCCCGAGCTGGACCGGCACGCCCGGCTGGTCATCGCGCACGCCCTCGGCACCGAGGCGACCGCCTGGTTCCTGCCCGCCGGCACGGTCTGGACGGAGTCCGATGACTGACCTCGACCCCGCCCTGCGCGACTACCTCGCCGACCTGGTCGCCGCCGCCCGCGACGTCCTCGGCGACGAACTCGTCGGGGCGTACGCAGCCGGCTCCGTGGGGCTGGGCGCGTACCAGCCGGGGCGCAGCGACGTCGACGTGGCGCTGGTCTGCGCGGGCGCCCTCGACCCGGCGCGCAAGCAGGAGCTGGTGGCGCGCCTGCGGCACGAGGCGCTGCCCTGTCCCGCGCGAGGGCTGGAACTGGTCGTCTACCGCCGGGCCGTCGCCGGCTCCGGCACCCCGGAGCCCGGGTTCGAGGTCGAGCTGAACACCGGCGCCCGGATGCCGTTCCGGGCCACCTGGGCCGCCGCCGACCGGCCGGCCGAGGACGGCCTGTTCTGGTACGGGCTGGACCGCAGCATCCTGCACCAGTGCGGGCACGCCCTGCTCGGGCCGCCGGCCGCCGAGACCTTCGCCGACCTCTCCCCCGCCGACCTGCGCCGCCTGCTGACCGACGCGCTGCGCTGGTGGCTGGCCCTGCCGACCCCGCCGGGGGACGGTCCCGCCCCCGGCGCCGAGGACGCGGTGCTCGGCGCGTGCCGGTCCCTGGTCAAGGTCCGCCACGGGGTCTGGCTGTCGAAGGCCGACGCCGGCCGCCGGCTGGTCGCCGACGGCTGGCCGGCCGGCCCGAGCGCCGCTGGCGGAGCCACCGACCCGGCCGCCGGCGTCGGGACCGGCGACCGGACCGGCGACCGCCGGGCCGCCGGTCCGACCGCCGACGGCGGCGGGCCCGCCGAGCTGATCGAGCGGTCGATCGCGGCGCGCGCGGGCGGTCCGCCGCCGAGCGGCCCGGAGGCGCGCGCCTTCCAGCGCCGCGTCCTGGCCGAGATCAGTCGGTGACCGGCTCCACCGGGATCCACAGCTCGGCGTCCGCCTCGGTGCCGTCCGCCGAGAGCCGGGTACGGGAGATCTCCGGTCCCGGCCGGCTGCGGTACGGGTTGGACGGGAACCACTGGGTGAACACGTCCCGCCACAGGTACTGCACCGCCTGCGGGAACGCCCCGGAGGTCTCGAAGACCGCCCAGGTGCCCGCCGGCACGGTCAACGCGTCCAGGTCCTCCGGCGCGTCCGCGCCGGTCACCACGCCGTGCCAGTAGTCCAGCTCGGTGCCCTCCGCGCGGCTGCCCGCCAGGTTGTCGCTGACGTTGACGATGCCGTGCGGCTCCTGGTCGGACAGCGCCTCGACGCGGCGTACCGTCTCCTGGTCGATGCCCCTGATGAAGGCGACGATCGCCGGGTTCATCCCCTCGTGCACGAGTGGCACCCGGGCCTTGCGGCCCACCAGCCGGAACTCGTCCTTGCGCACGATCCGGTATCGCATGCTGCTGCTCCCTTCGACGACGAGTCGGAAGGACATCCGGGGCTGGGCGCGCAGCGCCGCCCCCGTACGTCGGGCCTCGCCGGGGCCCACGCCGTGCATGGCGTGGAACGCCCGGGCGAACGCTTCGGTGGAGCCGTAGCCGTAGCGCACCGCCACGTCGAGCAGCGTCCGTTCCCCCGCGAGCACCTCGGCGCCCGCGACGGTGAGCCGCCGGCGGCGGATGTACTCGGACAGGCCCACGCCCGCCAGCGCGGAGAAGATCCGCCGGAGGTGGTACTCCGACGTCACCGCGATCCGCGCCAGCTCGGCCACCTCGATCGGTTGGTCGAGGTGCCGCTCGATGTGCTCCATGGCCTGGTTGAGCCGCTCCAGCACCCGGTTCTCCTTCCCTTCGAGCAGCAACGCTAGGCGCGCGGGAGGGTGCCCGACCCGACATGCTGTGCCCGGTGCGGTCGGGTGGGCGGCGCTCAGGTCGTCCGGTGGCGGGTCGCCGCGCCACGGCCGGCCGCTCCTGCCGGGGCAGGTGATCAGGGCGACGGTTGGCGGCGGCGGTGGGACAGCTCGGTGTGGTGGTGTGCCCCGGGGTGGCTGTCGGGATCGGTGTGGACGGTGGCGCTGGTCAGCCGGGGCACGGCGTGGGTGAGCAGGTGCTCGGCGTCGGCGGCGATCTCGTGGGCGGCGCGGAGGCTGAGACGGCCGTCGACGACGAGGTCGGCTTCGGCGTGCAGCCGGTGACCGATCCAGCGCAGCCGGACCGCGGTCACGTCGCGGACCCCGTGCACCGCGCGGAGGGTCGCCTCGGCCCGGTCGACGATCGCGGGGTCGACGGCGTCCATCAGCCGACGGTAGACCTCCCGCGCGGCGTCCCGGAGCACGAACGTGATGGCGGCGGCGATGACCAGGCCGACGAGCGGGTCGGCCCAGCGCCAGCCGGCCCGGGCGCCGGCGGCGGCGGCCACGACCGCGAGTGAGGTGTACCCGTCGGCGCGGGCGTGCAGCCCGTCGGCGACCAGGGCGGCGGAGCCGATGCGTCGGCCCACCCGGATGCGGTAGCGGGCGACGAGTTCGTTGCCGGCGAACCCGACGACCCCGGCGGCGGCCACCCACGGCAGGTGCGTGATCTCGGCGGGGTGCAGCAGCCGGGCGATCGCGGTCCAGCCGGCGGCGACGGCGGAGGCGGCGATCACCGCGACGATGACGATGCCCGCGAGGTCTTCGGCGCGGCCGTAGCCGTAGGTGTACGCCCGGGTCGCGGCGCGCCGGCCGAGCAGGAACGCGATTCCCAGCGGCACGGCGGTCAGGGCGTCGGCGACGTTGTGCAGGGTGTCGCCGAGCAGGGCGACGGACCCGGACAGCACGACGACGACCGCCTGCGCGACGGCGGTGACGCCCAGGCCGACGAGGGAGATCCAGAGTGCCCGGAGCCCCTCGCGGGAGGACTCCAACGCCGGGTCGAGCCGGTCCCGCGAGTCGTGGGAGTGCGGGACGAAGGCGTGTCGCAGCCGCCGCCACCACGCCCGCGGGCCGGCCGTGTCGTGGTCGTGCTCGTGGTCGTGGTCGTGCGGTGCGCCGTGGTGATGGCGGTGCGGTGCGCCGTGGTGGTGGCCGTGTCCGTGCTCGTGCACCAGTACCCCCGTCGGTCGGATGGCGGACGCCGGGTCGCCGTCGCGCGGATAATATGTGCTCATGTACGCACGCGACAACGTTGCAGGTGCCAGTGACCTGCAACAACGCCTCCCATCCGACGGCGAGGTGGCCACGGCGACGGACATGCTGCGGATGCTCGCCGACGGCACCCGACTGCGGCTGATGTGGCTGCTCAGCGACGGCGAGCACGACGTCACCGCGCTGGTGCGGGCCCTGGGGGTGGCGCGACCGGCGGTGTCCCAGCACCTGGGCAAGCTCCGCCTGGCCGGCCTGGTCGCCGTACGCCGGGACGGCCGCCGGGCGCTCTACACCGCCCGCGGCGGCCACGTGCGGCGGCTCGTCGCGGAGGTCATGTACGCGGCGTCCCACCGGGTGACCGGCGCCCCGGACCACGACTGAACAGGCCGATCGTGCCCGGAACGGGGGCGGGTCACGCAGGCCGCCCGATACCGCCGGGACCACCGATGGGTGTGCTCGGCGGGGCGCCGGGCAGACCGGACGACTGCCTGCCGTCTCATCGGGTACGCGGCTGCGGAGGATCAGGCCGGACGACGTCCCGTGCCGCCGCCATGCCGGGCGGCTCCGACCCGGTTGTCCGGCGCGGAACCGCCATGGCTGATCCGACGCACCCCAGGAAGGGAGGCTCGCGATGAAGGACAGGATCCTGACCGGGTTGAAGAGGAAGGCGAACGCGATCGTGGTACGCCGCAGGCGCCGGGACGCCATGATCAGCAAGCCGACCGCCGCCAGGAGGCCCGGCCGGCTCTTCCAATGAGAACGCGACGAGGGCTGCCGGCCGTCCGGCGGACGCGGGGACGGACCGACGAGGCAGCAGGCCCAGCCGCCAGGTGACGGCGGCTGGCCTGGTGGGCGACGGACGAGTCGACCTGTACGCCGGATTCTGTGACCGGCGCGTGCCCCGAGGGGCTCACGCCGGCGGCGGCCATCCATCTAGGCCTACCGTCGCCGGCAGGCTCGAGCGGCCTACCCGCAGACATCGGGCGGGCCACCCTCAAGCGTCTGCGCGGATCGTCGTCCCTGCCGGGTGACGACCCATTCTTGGCCTTGCTCCGGGTGGGGTTTACCGAGCCACCCCGGTCACCCGGGGTGCTGGTGGGCTCTTACCCCACCGTTTCACCCTTACCGTCCCCGATGGGGCCGGCGGTCTGTTTTCTGTGGCACTGTCCCGCGGGTCACCCCGGGTTGCCGTTAGCAACCACCCTGCCCTGTGGAGTCCGGACGTTCCTCGGCGGCGGGCCGGAGCCCGCCGACGCGACCGCCCGGTCGACTCGTCCGTCGCGCACTCATCCTAACGACGCCACCGCCGCGGCTATTGCCGCCCCGGGCCGGCCGCCGCCCGACCGCACCCGCCGATCGCACTACTTCAGGGAAACAGTGGCCTCCCGGCGCCGGATGGGCGCTATTTTCCTGAAAGAGTGCCATGCACCGGCCGGGACGCAGCATCGCCGGGCCGGGGCGGACGGCGATACGCTCCGGGGCCGTGCCCGCCTCGGGGCGGGGTCGCGCAAGGTCGCCGTGCCGGGCAGGGGGGCGGGGCGCGTACTAGCCTCTGGGGACCATGGACCTCTCCGACGCCGCGCTGCTGCTCACTGCCGGTCTCGCCGCGGGCACGGTCAACGCGGCGGCCGGCGGGGGCTCGCTCATCACCTTCCCGGCGATGATCGCGGTGGGCCTGCCGCCGGTGCCGGCCAACGTCAGCAACTCGGTGGCGGTCTTTCCGGGGTACGTGGCGAGCGTGGCGGGCAGCCGGACCGACCTGCCGCGGGGGCGGGCGCTGGCCACGCTGGTGCCGACCACCATCGTCGGCACGATCGCCGGGGCACTGCTGCTGCTGGCCACCCCTGCGCGGGCGTTCGAGCTGGTGGTGCCCTTCCTGGTGCTCGGGGCGACGGCGGTGCTGGCCTTCCAGGATCCGCTGCGCCGGCTGGTCGGGCATCCGCGTGACCTGTCGCCCCGCCGCCGTACGGTCAGCGTGCAGGCCATGGTCGCGGTCGGCGCCGTGTACGGCGGCTACTTCGGCGCGGCGCTCGGCGTGATGCTGGTCGCCGGCCTGGCCCTGGTGCTGGACGCGACGCTGGCCCGGGTGAGCGCGATCAAGAACCTGCTCTCCGCCGTGGTCGGGTTGACCACGCTCGTGGTGTTCGCGCTGTTCGGCCCGGTGAACTGGGCGGCGGTCGCGGTGGTCGCCCCGGCGACACTGGTCGGCGGGTACGCCGGCGCGCGGCTGGTCCGCCGGCTGCCGTCGGTGGTGCTCAAGGCCCTGATCGTGGTCTTCGGCACGGTGATCGGCCTGTACCTGCTCTCGCGCGCCCTGCGCTGACCCCGCGCGGGGTGCCCGCACGACCGGGGCCGCGCCCCGGCACGCCCCACGGGGACGGGCCCCTGCGCGACCAGAGGGCCGCGCCCGGCACGTCGCCGCACGGAAACGGGCCCCTGCACGACCGCAGGGGCCCGTCCGCTCAGGCGACCGGTTCCGGGGCGGCGTCGGCGTCCCGGCGCTGACCGGGCACGACCCGCGGGTCGCCCTCGTCGGCGAAGTAGTCGTCCGGCGTGGTGCCGTCGACGCCGTCGCGCACCTTGGCCGCCCGCAGCACCACCGTCAGCAGGGCCGCCACCAGCAGGTTGACCAGCACCGCCACGATCCCGACGTAGATCGTCTTCGGGGTGTCGAAGCCGAAGTCCGACAGCGGGAACGCCGAGCCGCCGAAGTGCTTGCGCCCGGTGGCCGCGTTGGGGATCTGGTAGAGCATCCACATGCCCAGCCCCATGCCGGCGACCCAGCCCGCCACGAGCGCGCCCCGGTGGAACCAGCGGGTGTAGAGGCCCAGCGCCACCGCCGGCAGCGTCTGGAGGATGATCACGCCGCCGATGAGCTGGAGGTCGATGGAGAACTGCGGGTCGAGGAAGACGATGCAGGCCACCGCGCCGACCTTCACCACCAGGGAGGTGATCTTCGAGACGTTCGCCTCCTGGGCCGGGGAGGCGTCCCGCTTCAGGTACTCCTTGTAGATGTTGCGGGTGAACAGGTTCGCCGCCGCGATGGACATGATGGCCGCCGGCACCAGCGCGCCGATCCCGATGGCCGCGTACGCGACGCCCGCGAACCAGTCGGGGAACTGCTGGTCGAACAGGACCGGCACCACGGTGTTGCTGTCCACGCTGCCTTCCTTCGCCCCGGGCAGCGGCTTCACCCCGGCCGCGATGGCCATGAAGCCGAGCAGCGCGATCAGCCCGAGCAGCAGGCTGTACGCGGGCAGCGCCGACATGTTCCGCTTGATCACGTCCCGGTTCCGGCTGGCCAGCACGCCGGTGATGCTGTGCGGGTAGAGGAACAGCGCCAGCGCCGAGCCGAACGCCAGCGTGACGTACTGGAGCTGGTTGTTGGCGGTGAGCAGCACCCCGTCGTTCGGGTTCGGCGACGCGTCGAACTTCGCGTCGGCGGCGTCGAAGATCTCGCCCCAGCCGCCGAGCTTGTACGGCAGCCAGATGACCGCCACCAGGATCACGATGTAGATCAGCGTGTCCTTGACGAACGCGATCAGCGCCGGCGCGCGCAGCCCGGACTGGTACGTGTACGCGGCCAGGATCGCGAACGCGACGATGATCGGCAGGTGCCGGGCCAGGGCGCTCTCGCCGGTGACCCCCATGGTCTTGAGCACCGCCTCGATGCCGACGAGTTGCAGCGCGATGTAGGGCATCGTGGCGGCGATGCCGGTGATCGCCACGAGCAGCGCCAGCACGGGCGAGTCGAACCGGCTGCGGACGAAGTCCGCCGGGGTGACGAAGCCGTGCCGGTGCGAGACCGACCAGAGCCGGCACAGCACCAGGAACACCAGCGGGTAGATCACGATGGTGTACGGCACGGCGAAGAACCCGGCCGCGCCGGCCCCGAACATCAGCGCCGGCACCGCCACGAAGGTGTACGCCGTGTAGAGGTCACCGCCGACCAGGAACCAGGTGATCCAGCCGCCGAAGTTGCGTCCGCCCAGCCCCCATTCGTCGAGGTGGGCCATGTCCTTCGGGGCGCGCCACCGGGCCGCCACGAAGCCCATCCCGCTGACCAGCAGGAAGAGCAGCGAGAAGACGATGATCTCGGTGAGGTGGTCGCGCCACATCAGCGCCCACCCCGCTTCTTCGTCATCTGGTACACCAGCGTCGTGGTGGCCACGCCGAGCAGGATGTAGGCGAGTTGGAGCCAGTAGAAGCGCGGGAAGCCGAGGACCCGGGGCGAGTCGCCGTTGAAGAACGCCGGGATCAGCGGCACCACGATCGGGATGAAGAGCAACCAGTTCCAGGGGCTGTGGTCCTTCGCCCTGGTGGGCGCCGCTGTGGGCGCCTCCGGTTCGGGTGCGGCCATGTGACACACCTCCGGTGGGTCGTAGATCGACACGATGACGGCCGGAGGCTACGACCATGTGAGCGCCGTCACGTTCGACCGGGGGACGCCGGTGCGCCGAACGGGCGGCGGCGTGCGCCGAACGGCTACCACCGCCGGCCCGCGGTCAGCCGACCGACGGTGCGGGCGGCCGGCGGCCAGGCGGGCGGACGAGAAAGCAGGCACGGCGGCCGGGCGGGAGAGAGCGGCCGGGCAGCGGAAGGCGGCGGAGGCCAGCCAGGCGCGCGGAGGCGGCTCAGACTCCGGCGAGGTGCGCGGTGTCGTTGACCGTGCGGACGGCGACGCCGCCGTCGGGCCACATGTCCAGCACCGAGATGCCGGCCGCGTCCAGGAAGAGCCGGTGCAGGAACCCGTCGCCGGCCGCGAGCGCGTCGCGCAGCACCAGCTTGATCGGCGAGACGTGCGAGACCACCACCACGGTCTCCCCGGGGTACGCCCGGCACAGCCCGTCGACCGCGCGGCGGCAGCGCTCGGCGACCTCGACAAACGACTCGCCCTCCGGCGGGGCCACCCGCGTGGAGGCGAGCCAGGCGTCCATCTCCCCCGGCCATCCCTCGCGGACCTCGGCGAAGGTACGCCCCTCCCAGGCCCCGAAGTCGCACTCGACGAGGTCGTCCTCGCGGCGCACCGGCACCCCGCCGAGCGCCCCGGCGATCGCCTCCGCGGTCGCCGTACACCGGGACAGGGGCGAGCTGACCACGGCCGCGACGGACGGGGCCAGCCCGGCCACCCGGGCGGCCGTGGCCCGGGCCTGGGCCCGGCCCCGCTCGGACAGCGGGACGTCGCCGCGGCCGGAGTAGCGGCGCTGTTCGGTGTACGCGGTCTCGCCGTGCCGGACCAGGATCAGCCGGGTGGCGGTGAAGCTCGGCCGCGGCTGCCAGGAGGCGGGCACGGTCGTCGGGTCGGTGCCGGTGGTCGTCGCCGACGCGGCGCGGGCGGCCACCTCGCGGGCCCTCGCCCGGGCCGCCGAGTCGGGGCCGGCCACCTCGCGCGGGGGCTCCACGACGCGCGGCGGCTCGACGGCGGCCGGGGCCGGGGCGCGCCCCGCGGCGGCGGCGTCCATGGCGGCGTTGGCCAGGGCGTCGGCGTGCCGGTTGCGCTCGCGGGGGATCCAGCTGAACCGGACCGCGGCGAAGCGGTTCACCAGGCCGGCGGCCTGCGCGGCGAGCGGGCGCAGCCCGGGGTGCTTGATCTGCCAGCGGCCGCACATCTGCTCGACCACCAGCTTCGAGTCCATCCTGGCCTCGACCTCGGTGGCGCCCAGTTCGGCGGCCGCCTCCAGCCCGGCGATCAGCCCCCGGTACTCGGCGACGTTGTTGGTGGCGACACCGATCGACTCGCTCCGCTCGGCCAGCACCTCACCGGTGTCGGAGTCGCGGACCACCGCGCCGTAGCCGGCCGGGCCGGGGTTGCCCCGGGACCCGCCGTCGGCCTCGACGACGACCACGCGCGGCGCCACGGGCTACAGGCCGGACTCGTTGGTGCGGACCATGATCCGCCGGCACTCCTCGCAGCGCACGACGTCGTCCGGCGCCGCCTTGCGGATCCGGGCCAGGTCGGCGCCGGAGAGGTCCAGCCGGCAGCCGCCGCACCGGCCGGCGGTGAGCAGCGCCGCGCCGAGCCCCGAGTCCTCGCGGATCTTGTCGTACAGCTGGACCAGGTCGGCCGGGAGGTCGGCCGCGAGCGGCTGGCGGGCGCCGCGCTTGAACTCCTCCTCCTTGGCGATCTCGGCCAGGGCGTCGTCACGGCGCCGCTCGGCGGCGTCCCGCTTCTCCCGGGCCTCGGCGATCCGCTTCTCGATGCCGTCCAGCACGCCCTGCGCGGTCTCGCGCTGCTCCATCAGCTCCAGCTCGGCGTCCTCCAGGTCGCTCTGGCGGCGGTTGAGCGAGACCAGCTCGTGCTGGAGGGCCTCCAGCTCCCGGGCCGGGCCGGTGCCGGCGGCCAGCCGGTCCTCGTCCTTGGACTTGCGGGCCCGCACCTGGTCGATGTCCTTCTCCAGCCGGGCGATGTCCCGATCGAGGTCGTCGACCGCCACCTGGGCACGGACCCGCTCGTCCTCCAGCGCGGAGAGCTCCCGGGCCAACGCCTCCAGCTCGGCCCGCTCGGGCAGCACGCGACGGCGGTGGGCGAGCTGGGCGAGGGCGGTGTCGATCGCCTGGAGGTCGAGCAGGCGGCGCTGGACCTGCGGGTCAGCCTTCACGTCGGGGCTCCTTCTCGTCCACCGCGGGTGGGGCGGCGTGTACGGTCCACGGGTCGGTGTCCAGGTCGGACACCAGCGTCTCGACGCCCGTCGCCTCCCGCAGGATGGCGGCCAGGTCGTCCAGCCACGGTCGTTCGGTCGCCCAGTGGGCGGCGTCGAGCAGGGCCGGGCCGTCGGCGGCGAGGTGCTCGCCGGCCGGATGGTGCCGCAGGTCGGCGGTGAGGAACGCGTCCACCCCGGCAGCGGTCGCGTCGGCGAGGAAGCCGTCCCCCGCGCCGCCGCTGACCGCGAGGGTACGAACCATACGCCCGGGTTCCCCCGCGGCGCGAACTCCCCAGGCCGTGGCGGGGAGCACGGCGGCGGCGTGCCGGGTCAGCTCCGCCAGGGTCATCGGCTCCGGCAGCTCGCCGATCCGGCCGATCCCCCGGCCGGCGCCGTGGGCCGGCGAGCCGGGCGCGGGTCGGTGCAGCGGGCGCAGCCCGGTCAGCCCGAACCGGGCGGCGAGCGCGTCGGAGACCCCCGGGTCGGCCACGTCGGCGTTGGTGTGCGCGACGTACAGCGCCACGTCGGCCTTGATCAGCCGGTGGACGATCCGCCCCTTGTACGTCGTCGGGGCGACCGACGACACGCCGCGCAGCAGCAGCGGATGGTGGGCGACGATCATGTCGACGCCGGCGTCGAGCGCCTCGGCGACGGTTTCGGGCACCACGTCGACCACGCAGAGGACCCGGCGCACGGGGGCACACGGCTCCCCGAGCACCAGCCCCACCCGGTCCCACTCCTCGGCCCAGGCCGGCGGGTAGCGCCGCTCCAGCTCGGCGACCACCTCGGAGACGGTCGGCGGGTCTGCGTTGGTGCTCACGGCGGGCCAGCTTACCGGCGCGGGCCGTGGCCGGGGGCGTCGCCCACCCGACGCCACGGCGTGTCCGCGACACCTCGTGGGCGCGCCGCCGGCTACTCCACCGCCGTCACCGGCGGACAGGAAGGGCCCCTCGCCGACGCGCCGCGTCGGCCGGGGGCCCCACCCTGCATCTCAGGCGACGGGGCAGAGGCGGTCCCGGACGGCGGCCAGACCCACGGCCCAGGGAAAGGCGTGCAGGTGGCGCTCGCCGGTGCCGGGCGGGTGCAGCGGGACGACGTGGTCGCCGAAGAGCACCGTCACTCCCCATTCGGCGAGCCGGGCGAGGCCGGCCCGGAAGGCCGGGTGGCCCGCCATCGCCGCGTTGGTGAACGGCACCGCCACCAGCGGCACCCCCAACCCCTGCGCCTCCACCAGCAGGCCGAGGGCCAGTGTGTCGGTGATCCCGGCCGCCCACTTGTTGACCGTGTTGACCGTCGCCGGACAGACGATCATGGCGTCCGCCGGCGGCAGCACGTCGAGGTCACCCGGATTCTTGTAGTGGGTGCGGACCGGGTGCCCGGTCTGCCGGGCCAGCTCGGCCCGGTCGACGAACTTGGCGCCGTCCGGCGTGGTGACCACGCAGACGTCCCAGCCGTCCTGCTGGGCCAGCTCGACGAGCCGGCCGACGTGACGGGCCAGCGGCGAACCGCAGGCGATGACGTAGAGCACCTCGCGGCGCTCGCTGCTCGGGTGCGGGCCGCTCATCAGGCCGGCTCCGCGCTCATACCCCTACTCCCATGTGCTCAGCCAACTCCGCAATCGGAGAAGGCGGCGCACCACGTGTGCGACGCAGGATGTCCGACATCACCTCGTGGGCGATCGGCCGGCAGCGGATCTCGGACGGGGCGAGGCGGTCGCCGCGCAGGAGCATCTCGCCGGCGTTGGCCACGTCACCGACCTGGGCGAAGCCCCGGGCGATGTCGAGCAGGTGGTGGGCCCGGCGCTCGGGCAGCAGCGCGTTGAACGCCGGCTCCTGGATCCGCTGCTGGTGGACCTCCACCGCGCGCCCTCCGTCGCCCAGCTCGACCGCGGCGGCCGCCCGGTGCAGTTCCAGGTTGGTCGGTCCGAACGAGGTCCAGTAGTGGTTGTGGTCGCCGCCGAGAAGGTTCGCCGCCTCCTGCGCGCCGTTGATCAGGTCGTCGACCGTGGCCGAGTCGCCGATCCGCGCGGCGGCCATCGCACCCTGGAGCAGCAGCATCCCGTAGACCGAGAGGCGGGCCGGGGACGCCTCGTTGCCGCCACCGGGAGCGAGCCGGTTGGCGATGGTGACGTTGAGTTCGAGGGCGGGGCGGGGTCGGCCCATCGCGACCAGCGCGTTGCAGACCCGGGTGGTGGCGATGCCGGCCAGGAGCTGGTCGTCGGCGCGCTGGGCGACCGCCATCGAGCGGTCGGCGGCCAGCCAGGCCAGGTCGCACTCGCCCAGCTTGCGCAGCACTGACGAGG
The DNA here is from genome assembly GCF_043204915.1 of Micromonospora sp. NPDC047670. Taxonomy (NCBI): domain Bacteria; kingdom Bacillati; phylum Actinomycetota; class Actinomycetes; order Micromonosporales; family Micromonosporaceae; genus Micromonospora; species Micromonospora sp. NPDC047670. Next base: position 150,642 of record NZ_JBIDDA010000002.1, on the reverse strand, counting down.
CGATCTGGTAGACCTGCCCCAGCAGGTGGGCCGCCTCCCGGGCCTCGTCGCCGCGGTAGCCGGCGTCGGCGGCCTGGGCGTCGCGCAGCAGCTTCGGCAGCGCCCGGGTGAGCATCCCATAGCGGCCGTACTGGTAGGTGAGCCAGGCGTGGTTGACGGCCTTGCGCATGTCGGCCAGCGGGGGCGGGTACGGCGCGGCGTCGAAGTACGCGCTCATCGAGTCGTACCGCTCCAGGGCCGCCCGGATCTCCTGCACCTCGACCTGGTCGATGCAGTTCAACGCGTCCGTACGCCGTTCCGGGTCCTTGCCGAGCAGCAGTTGCACGTCGACCTGGAGGATGTCGGCGATCTCGTAGAGGACGGAGAACTTGTCCAGGCGGCGCACCCCGCGCTCGACCTTGTCCACCCAGCTCTTCGACTTGCCCAGCCGGTCGGCGAAGACCTGCTGCGACATCTTGCGCCGCCCCCGCCAGTAGGCCACCCGCCGCCCTATGGGTAACTCGTCCATCTTCCGTCCCTCCCCTGCCCGACCCGACCCGCGGCCGGCCCGCCGGCTGACGCTCGCGGCCGCGATCGCGCGCACGCCTCAGATTTTCGCTGGTCGCACAGCATGTACGTCAGCCGTACAGCCAGTTCTCGTAGTTTCCGTGCAAGTTGCATCAGCCGTTCGTCAGCTCAACGATCGCGGGTTACGGCAGTGACGGTGCTCGACATGCGACCTGGATGCCGACCGGGTCCGGCGAAGGGAGATGGCACATGTGGGGGAACGTCGGACCGCGCGTCGTGCAGCTGTCGCCCCTGGAACGGGTGCGGCTGCGCCGGGTGGCCGTGCGCTACGCGCTGCACGGTTGGGACGTCACGCCGGGGGCCTGCCTCGCCCGCAGCCGCTTCGTCTGCGGCCGCGCCGGCTGCCCGACGGTCGGCTGCCATCCCGCGCTGGAGAACTGGGAGCACGCGGCGAGCGCCGACCCGGCCCGGGTGGCGACCTGGTGGCGCACCCGCCCGCACGGCGTGCTGCTGCCCACCGGCCGGGCGTTCGACGTGCTCGAGGTCCCCACGCACCTCGGTCGGCACGTCCTGGACGCGGTGCAGACCCACCCCGCGGGCGTCGGCGTACGCGGACCGGTGCTGGTGACTCCGACCGGTCGCTGGATGTTCCTGGTCCGCCCCGGAGATCCGCTCCGCCCCGAGCTGGACCACTGCTTCCACGTCGTACGGCACGGCCCCGGCTCGTGGATCCCGGCCCCGCCGACCCGGCTGCCGGAGGGCACCGTCCGCTGGGCGGTCGCGCCCGAGCAGGCCCGGTGGCAGCTGCCGGACTCCTACCTGGTGCAGAACACCCTGATCGACGCCCTGCGGGCCACCGGCGTCACGCTCACCTCCGACCTCCTCCCCGGGCACCTGCCGCTCCCCCGCCGGGGCATGTGAACCAACAGCGCCGCGACGCCCGGGGGCCGAACAGGTGACCACGGCGACACCGCGACGCCCGGGTGACCGGGTGACCGGGTGACCGGGGCATCTGACACGACGGCACACCGCGACGCCGGAGGGCCGGTGCCCGCCGGGCGAGGCGGCGAGGCGGCGAGGCGGCGACGCGACGCTCAGGGGGCGGCGCTCGTTGAGCACGGCGACGGCGCGTCCGCGCCGGGAGCGGGGGTTACATGTCCACCGACGACACCACGCGTCAGCCGGGCGGGGCCGAGCCGCCGCCCCGCCACCACCGTCCACACCGCCGCTGGGCCGCCACCCGCCCCGCCGGTTCCCGCCCGGGCCGCCCACGCCCCCTCGGCTCCCGCCCCGCCACCCACCGCCCCTTCCGCTGACCCTCTCCCCCGGCCCCACCCCGCCCCATCCCACGCCGCCACCGCCACCGCCACCGCCACCGCCACCGCGATCTTGCACTTTGTGCCCGGACATACCAGCCATCCGGCACGAATCGAGGGCCGAAACTGCAAGATCGCGGCGCGAAGGGGGCGGGAGGCGCGGGGGCGCGGGGCAGGAGGGGCGAGGGCGGGAGGCTAGAGGGCGGGGGGACGGGGCATGGGGTCAGGGCGGGGTCAGGGGGAGGGCGGTGGAGTGCAGGCAGCGGGCGTCGTCGGTGATGACCGCGTGCTGGTGGCCGGGGAGCTTGTCGAGCCAGCCGATGCCGGCGGCGCCCATCGCCATGGCGGCGGTGGCGTACGCGTCGGCCAGGCCGAGGTCGGGGCCGACCACGGTGACCGAGCGCAGCCCCACGGCCGGCGCACCCCGGCGCGGGTCCCGTACGTGGTGGCCGCGCTCGTAGACACCGGAGGTCGCCACGGCCAGGTCGGTGCCGGCGAGCACCAGGCAGGTGGACATCGGGTCCCACGGGTGTCGGACGCCGATCCGCCAGGGCCGCCCGGACGACGAGTGGCCGCGTGCCCGCACGTCGCCGCCGGCGTTGAGGCAGTGGTTCGCCGCCCCGGCGGCGAGCAGCCGGTCCGAGGCGACCTGCGCCGCCCAGCCCTTGACGTAGCCGGACGGGTCGAGCCGGCCGGTCGCGTACGCGTCGAAGAAGCCGTCGGTGGCGCCCCACAGGTCGGCGCAGCGCGCCAGCACGTGGCGCAGGTCCGCGCCGGCCGCGGAGAGCGGCAGCTCGCCCCGGTCGAAGCGGCACACCTCACTGTCGGCCCGGTACGTGCTGAACCGCGCGTCCACCTCGCGCAGCCAGGCGAACACGTCCCCCGCCAGCTCGGCCAGCTCGGCGGCGGGCAGGTCGTCGGCGAGGTCGAGGCTGATCGCCGTACCCATCACGTGCTCGACCCGGCGCAGCCCGGGCCGGGCCGCCGGCGGACACCGGGGCGGGGGCGACGCCGGCACGTCAGTTCGCCCGGTCGATCGCGGCCTGCAACGACTGCTTGTACGAGTTGCTGGTGGCGGTCGCCCCGGAGACGGTGTCCACGTCGGCGCTCTGCTGCTGCACCACCAGCCCGGAGCTGCCGCTGTAGCGGCCGTCGACCTGCTCGCTGCGCTGGTCGGACTGGGCTGTCTCCTCCGGCAGCTCCAGCGCCACCACGTTGACGATCCGGTTCCCAGAGAGGGTGATCTGCACCTGGACGTTGCCGTACTCGTTCTCCACGACCGGGCCGGTCACGGTGCGGGTGGTCGGTGCCGGCGGCGGCTTGCTGCTGGTCCGCGGGGCGGACGGCGCCCGGGTGGTGGCGCTGGGCCGGCTCGACGGCGCCCGGGTGGCGGTGCGGCCGGGGCGGGGGGACGCGGTGGAACCGGCCGGTGCCGGCACGGCGGAGGCGTCGCCGCCGGTCGGGGCGGGGCCGGCCGGGGCGGGCACGACCGGCGGGCGCTCGGCCGGCAGGTCCTGGGCGACTCCGGTGGTGCCGGGCGAGCCCTTCAGCACCACCATGACGGTGGTGCTGGCCGCCAGGCCGGTGATCGCGAGCAGTGCGCGGCGCATGGGACCTTCCTACAGCTCGAACGTGGCGAGGTGGATCTGCCGGCGGGGCACGCCGGCCTGGCGGAGCACCCGGAGCGACTGCTCGACCAGGCCGGGCGGCCCGCAGAGGTAGACGTCGCGACGGGCGACGTCGGGCACCAGCCGGCGCAGCCCGTCCGGGCTCAGCACCTGGCGGGGGCCGGGGTCGTGGCGGGAGCCGACGACGTACCAGATCGAGGTGCCCCGCGCCTGGGCCAGCCAGTCCAGCTCCCGGTGCAGCAGCACGTCGGCCGGGGTGCGGGCGCGGTAGATCAGCGCCGCGCCGGGCGGCAACTCCTCCAGCATCGCCCGGATCGGCGTGATCCCGCTGCCGCCGGCGATCAGCAGCGCCTTCTCCCGGGTCCGGTGCGCGGCGGTGAAGGTGCCCGACGGCCCCTCCGCCCAGACCCGGATGCCCGGGTCCAGGTCCCGCAGGTCGGCGGTGTGCGCGCCGACGACCTTGACGGTGAGCCGCAGCCAGCGGCCGTTGGCGGCGGCGGAGACCGAGAACGGGTGCGACTGCCACCAGCAGCCCCGGGTGAGGAAGCGCCAGCGGAAGAACTGCCCGCCGAGCAGGTCCAGCCGCTCCAGCCGGTCCCCCGTCAGGTAGACCGAGACCGTGTCCGGGCTCTCCGCGACCACGTCGGCGACCCGCAGCCGGTGCCGCAGGTTGAACGCCAGCGGCGCGGCCACCCGGCCCCAGAGCAGGGCGGCGACCACCAGCGCGTACATGGCGATCCAGCCGGTGCGCACCGGGCCGGGCCGGAACAGCTGCGCGCCGTTGCTGAACTGGTGGCCGAAGCCGAGCAGCAGCACCGCGTAGGTCGACAGGTGCAGGGCGTGCCACAGCTCGTAGGGCAGCGCGGTCCGGATCGCCCGGACGCTGGTGAGGCCGACCAGCACCAGGATGCCGGCGGCGGCGAACGCGGAGACCATGTCCTCGTGGTCGCGCAGCAGCACCCCGGCCTCGGTGAGCACGGAGTTGTCCTCCAGGTCGGCGTACCCGACCAGGATCAGCGACATGTGCGCGAGCACCGCGACCAGCAGGGTGGCGCCGACGTCGCGGTGCCAGCGGGCGATCCGCTCGCCGCCGACCCACCGCTCCAGCACCCGCAGCCGGCTCATCATCAGCACCTGCACGAGCAGCAGGTAGCCGGCCACCAGGCCGCTGATCCGGCCGGCGGCGGTGATCGTCGCGGCGGTGCTCCTCAGCGAACCGGCCGGGGTGTCCAGCCACCAGGGCAGCACGCTGGCGAGCAGGCCGGCGACGAGCAGGCCGGCCAGCAGCCGCCGGCCGCCGGGTCCGCGTCGCGGCGGCACCGGCGGGCGTACGTCCGCAGCCGGCCGGCCGCCGCGCCGGGACGGGGTCGTCCCGGCCCGGCGGCCGGCGGCGTGGGTGCGTGGGTACGTCACGCGTACAGCTTCATCGGGGTGTACTTCTGGCGCGGGAAGATCTTGTCCACCTGCGCGTTGGTGAGCCCGAACCGCCCCTGCGCGACGGCCCCGTAGACGTTGAACATGTTGTTGTACTCGGGCACGTCGCCGGAGTCGAGGTCGTTCAGGCCGTTCCAGGTGCCCAGCAGCGAGCCGGCGAGCCTGCGCCCGGAGAGCAGGGTGACCACCCCGCCGTGGCCGTGGTCGGTGCCGCCGCCGTTGGAGGCGACCCGGCGGCCGAACTCGCTGGAGACCATGATGGTCACGTCGGCGGAGCGCTCCCCCAGGTCGGTGAAGAACGCCGCCATCGCGTCGGCCAGCTCGTTGAGCCGCCGGTACAGCTGGCCGCCCTCCCGGCTGCCCTGGTTCTCGTGGGTGTCGTAGCCGCCCATCCCGACGGTGGCGACGCGCACGTTCGCGCCGCCCTTGATGAGCTGGGCGAGCTGCTGGAAGGCGTGGCCGACGCCGCGGTACTCGACGCCCTCGGCCGGCTGGTACGGCTTCGCGGCGAGGCGCTGCGCGGTGGCCAGCGCGCCCAGGCCGTCCTGCACGGCCTCCTGGACGGGGTGGTTGATCCCGGTGAAGAGCCCCTTGATCGCCTTCTCCGTCGCGGCCCGGTAGCGGTCGTCGCCGTTGAGCCGCAGCGAGCCGACGCTGTTGAGGGAGAGCGCGCCGTTGGTGCCGACCAGCGAGCGGGGCAGCGTGCTGCCGATGCCGACGCTGCGGAAGGCGGTGCCCGTGCCGAGCGTGTCGACGAGGCTGTCCAACCAGCCCCGGCCGCCGGTCTCGCTGGGCAGGCCGCCGAGGTTGCAGGCGTCGGCGGCCTGGAAGTGGCTGCGGGACAGCCGCTCGTCGGAGACCGCCGGGACGAACCCGAGGTTGCCGCTCTTGAGCCACGGCTCCAGCGGCTTGAACGCGCTGGTCAGCTTGAAGCCGCGCCCCACCGCCAGGGAGTCGTCGGCGAGCAGCAGGTCGGGGCGGGCCTTGGCGAGCACCGGGTCGTCCGCCGGGGCGACGAGGCTGAGCCCGTCCAGCCCGCCGTAGAGGAAGACGTGGATCAGGGTGCCGGTCTTCGTGGCGGCGAAGGACGCCGAGGTGGTGACGAACTGGGCGGTGGCCAGGGCGGTCGCGGTGGCCGCGGCGCCGGCGACGAAGGTGCGCCGGGTGACGCCGCGACCGTCCTGCTGGGCCTCCTCCAGGTCCTCCAGCCGCCGGTAGCGGTCGGCCTCGGCGGCGTTCTCGGCGGCGACGATGTCGGCCTCCGCCCGCAGCAGCGCCTCGGCCGGGTTGTCGGCCAGCCGCCGCAGGTCGGGGCATTCGGGGTGCAGGGGGAACGTGTGCACAGTCTTCTCCATCGGGTGCCTCACCGGAGGTGGTGCTGGGGGGAAGCGAGGATCGCCCGCGCGACGGCGGTGACGGCCCCGTTGAACGTGGCGTCGACCTTGGTGCCGGCCGACACGCCGGCCACGCCGAGGATCAGCGACCGTTCCCGGGCGCTCAGCTTCTGGCCCACCAGCCGCAGGGCCAGCGCGTCCACGTACGCCCCGGCGGTCGCCGGCGGCCGGGCCACCAGCTGCTCCGGGCGGGCGTACGTGAAATTGGTGCGGTTGCCGGCGATCAGGTCGCCCGCCTCGTTCCAGCCGTTGACGATCGTGCCGGCGGAGGTCCAGGCGACGTAGACGTCCGGGTAGCCGTCCGGGGTGGGCTGGCCCATCGGGTACTGGCCCAGCTCGCGCATCTTGTCGTGGATCTGCCGCAGCCCCCGGGCGTACGGGGTGCGCTTGTTGTCGCCGTTGTCGTGCTTCGGCGAGGCGTCCGGCGCGACGCCCAGGGCGCGGTACGTGGCGACGAGGTACTCCATCGGCCGGCGCACCTTCTGCCCCACCGCGGCCCAGAACTCCGAGGAGCTGAACAGCGTCATCAGCAGCGGCTTGATCATGCCCTTGTTGGCGGTGTACGTCCGGGCCAGCCGGTCCACGAGGGACTTCGGCGGGGTGTCGGAGACGAACCGGGTGGCGAGGCTCTGCGCCACGTACTTCGCGGTCGACGGGTGCAGCGCGATGTACGTCAGGTACGCGTCGATGGCCGCCTCGGCCTTCTTCGGGTCCTTCGAGTTGTTCGCGTGCGTGAAGCCGAGGATCTTCACCTTGCCGACGTAGTGCCGCTCGGGGCGGAACACGTACTTGCCGTCGTTGACGCCGCGGCCGGTCTGCAACAGGGCCGCCTGCCGGACGTCCTTCTCGGTGTAGCCGCCGTCGACGCCGACCGAGTACAGCTCCAGGTTCTCGCGGGCCAGGTTCTCGTTGACCGCGTCGGCGCGGGAGTCGTTCTGGTTCAGGTAGAGCAGCAGCGCCGGGTGCCGGTTCGCGGCGAGCAGCATCTCGGGGTAGCTGCCGAGAGCGTGCGCCCGCACGACGTCCCGGTCGAAGGAGGCGCGGTACACCTCGCCGCCGTCGAAGTCCGCGGCGACGTGCAGGAAGTCGTTCCAGAAGTCGACCATCACCTCGAAGAGCTGCCGTTTCGACCAGATCTGCCGGGCGATGGTGGCGTCCACCATCTCCTTCTCCGGATGCGCGCCGCGCTCGTTGAGCTGGTCGCGCTGCTCGCGTAGCTGGGCCGTGCTCAGCTTCAGCGTCGGCAGCTCGGCGAGCTTCAGCTCGGCCTTGGTCGGGGCGATCTTCTCGGGGTCGAGCTGCCAGCGCAGCCAGCCGTCGATGCCGCGTTCGGAGATGTCGGCGACGACCTGCGGGGTGACGCCGAAGGTGGCCCGCCGGGCGAGGTGCAGGACCGGGTCCTTGGCGAGCACGGTCTTGACCGTCACCTTGGTCTCCGCGGCGGCGGCGGCCGGCCCGGAGAAGGTGCGGCCACCGGCCGGGTTGTTCTTCTTCAGCGCCTCGCCGGCCCGGGAGCCCATGTAGCTCTCGTTCTGCTCGGTGTAGGTGCGCACCGTGCTCGGCTGCTGCCCACTCGGGCGGGCGGGGGTGCCGTCGGTGACCGTGGTGCCGGTGGCGTCGCCGGCCACCACGTCGTCGCCGAAGAGGCCCCGGATCTGCGGGGTCATGGCCAGGGCCGCGCCGCCGGCGACCACGGCGGCGGTGCCGCCGAGCGCCGCGAGGGCCCTGCGCCGGCCGACCCCGCGGCCCGGCTCGTCGTCATCGTCCAGGTTGGGCAGTCCGGCGCCGGCCGACGGCACGGCGGGCTGGCGGGCGAAGCCGTCGGGGCCGACCCACTGCGGGCCGCGCGGGGCGGGGTGGCCGGCGTGGGCGTACGGCGGCGTCCGCGGGTCGACCGGGCGCTGGGCGGGGGCGTCGTAGCCGTACGGCGCGGGGGGAAAGGTGTCGCGGTACCCGTCGGCGGCGGGGTGTGGGCGCCCGTCCCAGCCGCGGTCGTCCCGCGGTCGACGTGGTGGCACATTCTGGTCGGCCATGTACCAAATCCGTTTCTGACGCGCCGCGACGACTGCGACCGGGCAAGGGGGTGCAGGTGCGGCGACTCGTGCCTGAGGGGGTTTACGGGAAGGTAGCCAAGGCCCCAGGTGCCATCAAGCAGCGTCGAAGGCGGCCACCAGGGCACTTAAGACGGCCCTCAGCGCGGGTCGGCGGGCGCCGATTTCCGCCCGCCGCGGCACGGACCTCCCGAGCAGGGCGTACGCGACACGCAGGGGGCCGGACGTAACGTTTTCCGGCCACCCGACGCTTTCCACCGCGTTCGGCGGCACAGGCAAATTTAAGGTCCGGATAAGCCTGCGCTGAGGCGCCCGTTCCCCGGGCCGGGTACGCCGTCCCCGGCGCACCGCAAAGTAGCAGCAGGCCGGGAGCGTGAGCCGCCGCCGCAGCGGGTATGCCGCCGAACCGCTGAACACGTGAGGGGAAGGCACATGCTCAGCAAAGAGGATCAGCGCAGGTTCGAGCAGATCACCCGTCAGCTCCGGGAGAGCGACCCGGCGTTCTTCGCCCGACTCGACCACCGGGCCCGGGCCCGCCGCGGCCGGTGGCTGATGCTGTTGACCATCGTGCTGTGGGCCTCGCTCCCGGCGATGACGGTGCTTGCCGGGCGACTGGCCGGGGCCGTCTGCGCGGTGGTCCTGGTGGCCAACGCCGCACTCATGTGGCGGTTCCGCCGCCGCTGGCTGTGACCGGGCGCCGACCGGCCCGCCGCGCCGGCTGCCCTCACCGGCCGAGGAGCCGGTACGCCCGCCGCAGCCGTTCGACCAGACCGGGCCCGCCGATGGCGGGGGCCGGCGCGCCGAGCTGTCGCAGCAGCAGGTCCGGTCCGGTCTCGAGGCTGGGTGGCCGGTCGGGCAGTGGGACGGGCGGCAGCCAGAAACGGTCGACCGCGTCGGCCAGGGGTGCCGGTGGCAGGCCGGCGAGCGCCCGCGCGGCCCCGACCGGCGGGACGTCCACACCGTCGCGGCCGTCGCGCTCCACGGTGGACGGTGTGTCGCCGGCGTCGCGGTGCCCGACTGGGGACACGCCGCCGCCGGGGCCGCCCGCCCGCACCGCGGCCGGGCCGGTCGGCTCGCCGGCCCGCAGGGCGCGCAGCCGGTCGAGCAGCTCGGCGCGGCCCCGGCCCCGCCAGTGCAGCAGCTGGAACGGGTCGGCGTCGAACGCCTCGGCCAGCAGGTAGAAGGTGGCCGCCAGGTGCTTGCACGGGACGGCGAAGTCGGGGCAGCTGCACCGCTGGCGCAGTTCCGCCACCCCGCCGGGGAAGAGCGGCGCGCCGGCCGCCGCGAACAGCTCCTCCAGTTCCGGGGGCAGGTCGCCGGCGAGCAGCCGGGCGCTGAAGAACGCCTGCGCCGCCAGCTCCGCCTCGACGCGGGACCAGAGTTCCGGCGGGAACGGGGGCAGCGCGATGCTCACCTCGTAGGGCTGCGCGCGCGAGCCCTGCACCACGGCGGTGACGGCGCCGGGGGCGACGTCCAGGCTGATCACCTGGCCGGCCCGCGCGTACGACCGGCCACGGGTGAGCCGGGTGCCGAGGGCGAAGGACTCCAGCACCTCCAGGAAGCGCCGCGACCACCAGGACCGCCCGATCGCGCCCCGGGTGCTGCGCGCCTTCAGCCCGCCGTCGACCCGACGCGGCCGGCCGTAGTCGGCGAACCGGCCGTCCGCCCCGCCGCCGCCCTCCACCCGCCCGCTCACTCCACCACCGCCCCGGCCTCCAGGGTGAACAGCTCCCGCAGTTGGGCGGTGGACAGCTCGGTGACCCACTGTTCGCCGGTGCCGACGACCGAGGCGGCCAGGCTGCGCTTGTCGGCGATCAGCGCCGCCACCTTCTCCTCCACGGTGCCGGCGCAGACGAACTTGCGTACCTGCACCCGGCGCCGCTGACCGATCCGGAACGCCCGGTCGGTGGCCTGGTCCTCCACGGCCGGGTTCCACCACCGGTCGACGTGCACCACGTGGTTGGCCTCGGTGAGGGTGAGCCCGGTGCCGCCGGCCTTGAGCGACAACACGAAGATCGCCGGCCCCCCGGGGGACTGGAACCGGGTGACCATCGCGTCCCGGTCGGCCTTGCCGACGCCGCCGTGCAGGAAGAGCACCTCCCGGCCGAACCGGGCCGACAGGTGACCGCGCAGCATGCCGCCGAACTCGGCGTACTGGGTGAACAGCAGGGCCCGCTCCCCCGCCGCCAGGACCTCGTCCAGGATCTCCTCCAGCCGGGCCAGCTTGCCGGAGCGGCCGTCCAGCGCCGAGCCGTCGCGCAGCAGCTGGGCCGGGTGGTTGCAGACCTGCTTGAGCCGGGTCATGGTGGCCAGCACCAGCCCGCGCCGCTCGATCCCGTCGCTGGACTCGATCCGGGCCAGCATGTCGTCGACCACCGCCCGGTAGAGCGAGGCCTGCTCGGCGGTGAGGTTGCAGAGCACCTCCATCTCCAGCTTCTCCGGCAGGTCGGAGATGATCGAGGAGTCGGTCTTGAGTCGGCGCAGCACGAACGGGCCGGTGATCCGGCGCAGCCGCTCGGCCGCCTCGGCGTCGCCGTGCCGCTCGATCGGCTCGGCGTACCTCTTCTTGAACGTCGCCGCCGGACCCAGCAGGCCCGGGTTGGCGAACTGCATGATCGACCAGAGGTCGGCCAGCCGGTTCTCCACCGGCGTGCCGGTGACCGCGATCCGGTGCCGGGCGGGCAGCGCGCGGACCGCCTCGGCCTGGCGGGTGGCGGCGTTCTTGATCGCCTGGGCCTCGTCGACGACGACCCGGTGCCAGTCGATGCCGGCCAGGTCGACCGCGTCCCGGGCGGCCACCGAGTAGGTGGTGAGGACGAGGTCCGCGTCGTGCACGGCCGTGGTGAACGCCGCCCCCCGCGCCCGTTCCGCCCCGTGGTGCACGTGTACGCGCAGCTCCGGCGCGAACCGGGCCGCCTCCCGTTGCCAGTTGCCCACCAGCGACATCGGGCAGACCAGCAGCGTCGGGCCGGCGTCCGGCGGGTCCCCGGCGAGCAGGGCGAGCAGTTGCACCGTCTTGCCGAGCCCCATGTCGTCGGCGAGCACCCCGCCCAGCCCGAGGGACTGCAGGAACGCCAGCCAGGCCAGCCCCCGCCGCTGGTACGGCCGCAGCGTGCCGCGGAACGCCGGCGGCGGGTCGAGTGGGGTGAGCCGCCGCTCCACCGCCCCGGCGAGCAGGTCGCCCAGCGCGCCGTCGGCGCTCACCTCCAGCACGGGCAGGGCGTCCGGCTGCCCACCGTCGGCCAGGCCGAGCCGGAGCAGGTCCGCGACGGTCAGCTCGCCGGAGGAGCGGAGCAGCCGCAGGCCCGCCGCGAGTCGCTTCGGGTCCAGCTCCACCCACCGCCCGCGCAGCCGCACCAGCGGGGTCTTCAGCGCGGCCAGCGACGCCAGTTCCTCGGCGGTCAGCGGCTGGTCACCGAGGGCCACCTCCCAGCGGTAGTCGACCAGGGCGTCCAGCCCGACCCCGCCGTCGGCGGCGACGGTGCCGGGCGCGGTCCGGCTGCGGGCCTGCAACCGGGCGCCCAGCCGCGACGACGGGCGCCGCCACCAGGACGGCAACAGCACGGCGAACCCGGCGGCGTGCAGCACCGGAGCGCCCTCGCGGAGGAACCGGTGCGCGCCCTCGACGTCCAGCTCCAACGCCTCCGGCGTCGCGGTGCGCAGGGCGGTGTCCAGCTCGGGCCAGAGCCGGCTGGCGCGGCCCAGCTCGGCGAGGAGGGTCTCCTGCGGGCCGGTTCCCCGGCCGGCCAGCCCGGCGACGGTCTCCGGTGCCCGCCACACCTGCGCGGCGTCCACGTGCAGACTCGGCTCGTCGGCGGCCTGGAGCCCGAACTCGACCCGCCACGGACCGCTCGTCGCGACCGTCGCCGCCGGGTCGGTCGGCACCACGACGACCGGCTCGACGATCTCGTCGGCGGGCGGCTCGACCAGGCGGAAGCTCGCCCGCACCGCGCCGCCGGCCGCGTCGCGCTGCCAGGCGTTTAGCTCGGCGCGGAGGGTGCCGAGCGCGGCCGGCTCCGCGGTGAAGTCCCGGACCGGTCCGGTGAGCGCGGCCAGCCACGCCGGCACGGCGCCGTTCGGGCGTACGCCCCGGGCCAGCGCGGTCTCCCCCAGGGCCGCCCGGACCGCGGCGTCGGTGAGCGCGTCGAGCGCGTCGGCGACCAGCACGCCCGGCCCGGTGGCGGTGGCGCGTGGGTGGCGCGGCTCGGTGGCGGTGGCGCGCGCGGCCGGCGGCAGGGCCAGCGCGAGCGCCCGCGCCCAGGCGGCGTCCGTGCCGGTCAGCAGGGGCCGCCACACCGCCCGGGCGGCGACCCGCGCCCGCCGGTCGTCCACGGTGGACCAATCGCCGTCCCGCGCCGCGGGACGCGGCGTCCCGGCGGCGGAAGGGCTCGTTGACGTCGGGGCGGCGAGGCCGGGCAGAACCCGACCCCGCGCCGCCAGGTCGACCGCGAAGTCGGCCAGCTCGGCGAGGTGGCGCAGGGTCGCGCCCGGCACGACGGCCGACCCGTCGAGGCCGCGCAGCAGGGGCAGGGCGGCGTCCGGGGCGTACCGGAGGACGGGAACGCGCCACCCGGCGAGGGTGACGGGCCCGCGGACCGGCTCGGCGACGGCGGTGCGGACCAGCTCCGGGGAGTCCAGCGGCGAGCCGGCCCGGGTGGGGAGGGTGAGCAGCGCCGTGCCGAGGTCGGCCGGCTCGGCGGCCCCGGCCAGCGCGGCGGCCAGCGTCGCGTGGTCGGCGGCGAACGGGTGCGGCCGCTCCCGGGGCGCCCGGCCGGGACGGCGCGGCGCGCGGGCCGGCAGCGTGCTGTCCTCGGCCCAGACGGCGAGCCCGACGCCCCACCGCCACACCCCGTGGACGACCAGCACGCGTCCCCCTCCTCGCGACGACCCGGCGAGGATATCCGGCCGGACACGCCGCCCCCGACGAGCACACCGCGCCCGACCGGACGGCGCGTCGGACGGAGGTCATCCGATCGGTCGGTCTTCGCCGCTGCGCGAACGACTTTCGCCTCCCTCCCCGGCCCGGGTCCTCGGGAATCCTCCCCGGCGGCTAGATTTCGCTGGCTCGATCACCGGGAAGGTTCTTCACAATGTCGCTGCGCGTCGCCCGTCGGGTCACCCGGCGTCGTGTCCTGGCCTCGGGCGGTGCGCTGGCGGCGGCCGCCACCGTGCCCGCGGTCCTGACGTCCCCCGCCCCGCCCGCGCGGGCCGCGGGCCCCGGCTACGACCCGGAGCAGCGCTTCATCCAGCTCGTGGGCGGCGGCAACGGGGTCATCTTCGCCGTCCAGGCCGACGGGGCACTGCTCTGGTACCGGCACTGGGGATGGCAGACCGGCGTGACGGGGTGGGCCAGCGGCTCCGGCCGCAAGATCGGGTCGGGCTGGCACCAGTTCCGCACGGTGCTCGGCAGCGCGGACGGCTCGCTCTACGGGGTGCGCGCGGACGGCACGATCCACTACTACCGCTACGTCTGCACCAACTACACGACCGGGGCCGGCTACTGGAGCGGCAGCAGGCAGATCGGCAGCGGCTTCCAGAAGTTCCCCCGCATCTTCGGCTTCGGCGGCACGGTCTACGGGGTCGACGCCGAGGGCGACCTGTACGGCTACCAGTACACCCCGTCGACGGGGAAGTGGACCGGCGGCAGCCGGATCACCCGAGGCTTCAAGAGCTTCCAGGGCGTGGCCGACGGCTCCGGGGTGATCTACGCGTACCGGCACGGGAACATCTACTGGTACCGGCACCTGGGCGCCGGAAGGTGGGCGACCGGCTCCGGCCTGCGGATCGGCGGCGGCTTCGGCGAGCTGACCATCAACGGGTTGGTCTGCACCGGGCAGGGCACCCTCTACGGCGTGCAGCCGAGCGACCCGACCCGGCGCGCCACCGGCAACCTGGTCACCTACCGGATCATCAACTGGGCCGCGGCGGGCACCGACAAGCGGGCGAGTTGGGCCAACGGCGGCGCCGGCCGCTCGGTCGGCGGTGGCTTCACGCTGCAGAGCCAGGCCGCCCTCCAGGGGTACGCGCGGACGCCGACCGTGACCGCCGGCTCGACCGCGCGGATCGCCGTCTCCACCACCTTCCCGACTTTCACCGCCTCGGTCGTCCGGGTGGCGCCCAGCGAGGGCGCGCCGGAGGTCGTGCAGGCCCCGACCAGCGTGACCGGCAGGCTCCAGGTGCTGCCGAGCGGCTACCTGCAGTCGGGCTGCGACTGGTCGGACACCCTGACGCTGTCGATCCCGGTGAGCTGGCCGTCGGGCCTGTACGCCGCCCGGCTGGAGGGCCCGCAGAAGCTGCGCCGGCACGTGCCGTTCGTGGTGAAGCCGGCGGTGCCCCGGCACGACATCGCGATGGTGCTGCCCACGAACACGTACCACGCGTACAACACGTGGGGCGGGCACTACCAGTACTGCGGCGACATGGCGGGGTCGCGCACCTTCTCGCTGCGCCGGCCGTCGACCGAGCTGAACGTCGAGGCGACCGGCAACCTGGAGCACACCCTCTGGTCCGACGTGCTGCTGATGCGCTGGATGACGCGGCAGGGGCTGGAGTTCGACTGCTACGACGACACCGACCTGCACGTCTCCGGCAACTGGCTGACCCGGTACCGGGTGCTGGTGCTCGGCAGCCACCCCGAGTACTTCTCGGAGGAGATGCGCCAGCACCTCGCCGACTACCTCGCCGGCGGCGGCCGGGTCATCTACGCGGGCGGCAACGGGCTCTACGAGCGGGTGCGGTTCAGCGAGGACCGCAGCGCCGTCACGTTCCGCACCCCCGAGGGGCGACGGGACACCTACAACTCGCTGGGCCTGCCGGCCTCGCAACTGGTCGGGGTCAACTACACCAGCGCGAGCTGGTTCACCTTCGCACCGTACGCCGTCCTGCGCGACCACAAGCTGCTGGCCGGCACCGGCCTGACAGTGGGCAGCCGCTTCGGCCTCACCGGCTACAACGGCGCGGCCAGCGGCTGGGAGACCGACGCCATGCTGGGCCTGGACGGCGAAGCCGAGCAGACCGAGATCATCGCCCGGGGGCAGAACACCGGCGGTGGCGCGGCCATGGTGCTGGTGGAGAAGCCCAACGGCGGCTTCGTCTTCAGCGCGTCCTCGATCAGCTTCGCCGGGGCGCTGGCGACCGACGCGGCGATGTCCCGGCTGTTCCGCAACGTCTTCGACCTCGCGTTGGCCGACGGCCCGGCGGTCCGCCGGACGACGGCGCCGCGGCAGCGCACCGCCCCCGCGCCCGAGCAACTCGAACCGCAGCCGCTGGAGTGACCGCCGTCGCACATCGGCGGCGGCGCCGGGGCCGACCCGCACCGGCTAGGGTCGACGCGTGTACGACCTCCTCGTGATTGGCGGCCTCGGCGTCGACGTGCGGGTGCGGGTGCCCGCGATTCCGCTGCCGGCCGCCGACTCCGTCACCGTCGACCCGATCGAGCTGCGGATCGGCAACACCGGCTCCGGGATCGCGCTCGCCGGGCACGCGCTCGGGCTGCGGGTCGCGGTGGTCGACGTCCTCGGCGCGGACCCGGCCGGGGACGTGGTCCGGGCGGCGCTGGCCCGCACCGGTGTGCACAGCGTGCTGGGCGACGCCCCGGCCGGCACCCGACGATCGGTGAACATGGTCGACCCGGCCGGCCGGCGGATGTCGCTCTACGACCCGCGTCCCTGGCGGGGGCCGGCCCCGTTCGCGGCGGCCGAGCTGGCCGCGCTGGTCCGCCAGGCGGCGCACGTGCATCTGTCGATCATGGACTGGGTGCCTCCCCTGCTGCCCGCCCTGCGGGCCGGGCTCGCCGACGGCGCCGCCCTCTCCACCGACCTGCACGACTGGGACGGTGAGAACCCGTACCACCGCCCCTTCGCCGAGGCGGCCGATCTGGTCTTCGTCAGCGGGGTCCGGCTGGGCGGGGGCGCGGACGCGCTCGCCGCCGCGCTGGCGCCCCGCACGGTGCTGGTGACCCACGGGGCGGACGGCGCCGACCTGCACACCGGCGAGGGCGGTCCGACCCGGGTGCCCGCCGCCGAGGCGCCCGCGCCGGTCGTCGACACCAACGGCGCCGGGGACGCGTTCGCGGCGGGCGTGATCGCCGCCCGGCTGCGCGGCGCGCCGCTGGCCGATTCGGCGGCGTACGCGGCCCGGGTCGCCGCGGCGGCCTGCACCCACGACGGCATGGAGTACCCGCCCGGCCTGCTGCCGCGCGCCTGACGCGACGGGGCGAGCACGACCGGCCTCCGTGCGCCAAGCGACGCGGTCGACGGCCCGGGGCGCCGGTCAGACGGCGCCGGTGGCCCCGTCGGTCAACTCGCGGAGGATGTCGGCGTGCCCGACGTGCCGGGCGGTCTCCTCGATCATGTGCACCAGGATCCAGCGCAGCGACACCTCGCCGAGCTGCGGGTGCGGGACGACGTGGTCGAGGTCGAACCGCCCGGCGACCTCCCGGGACCGGGCGCAGGCCCGCTCGTACGCCCCCGCGAGCCGCTCGACGGTGTCCTCCGCGGTGAGCGCGAAGCTGGCCACCGCGTCCTCCTCCGAGGTGAGGTGGACGTCGCCGGGGCCGGGGGCCAGCAGGCACGGGAACCGGTTCCGCTCCACCAGGGTCAGGTGCTTGACGAGACCGGCCAGGGTCGTGGCCGTGGGCAGCAGCCGGCGCGCCGCGTCGGCGTCGGACAGGCCGCGCAGCTTGCGCAGCAGCACGCCCCGGTGAAAGTCGAGGAACGATTCGAGCACGGCCCGCTCGTCAGCCGCACGAGCCAGCACCGGGCCGAGCGTGGGGTCGATCGGTATCTCCGCCATCCGCGGAACCCAGTCCTCCGGACGCCCCGCCCGCTGCCCCGCTATCCGCTGCGGCGTCGGGCCGGGCGGGGCAGGATGGGGCGCATGGCATCAACGGCAGAAATCCCGCTGGTGGGTGGCGCGGCCGACGGCGAGACCGTCACCGTCGAGCTGGACCCGAACGGCCGCCCGCCGCTGACTCACCACCACGTCGGCCCGGGAGGGCTGGCCGGGGCGGAGATCTACGAGCTGGAGTCCGTGGATGCCGGCGCCGACCGGTGGCGCTACTGCTGGCGCGGGCCGGCGGTCTGAGCGTGCTCAGCCCACCCGGCTCAGGCTGCGGGCGCGGAGGCTCTCCAGCACCGCGCGGGTGACCTGCGAGGTCCCCCTGGCCTGTTCGCACACGTCGGCGACCCGCCGGGCGGTGGCCTCGGCCCGCTTCTCCCGCTCGTCCCAGAGCCGGTCGACCTCGGCCAGCAGGGGGCCCTCGACCTCCCGTTCCACGCCGCGCAGCGCCGGCACGCCGAGGCGCTGGGCCAGGTCGAAGACCTTGCCGGCGTACGGCAGCGGCAGGAACGGCGTGCCGACCATCGCGGCGAAGATCAGGAAGTGCAGCCGCATGCCGACGGCCAGGTCGAAGTGGCGCATCAGCCCGAGCACCTGCTGGGGCGAGTAGGTGCCGTGCAGGATCCGGCCCCGCTCGGCGGCGATCATGTGCGACAGCACGCCGTGCGAGTGCCGGATGTCGTCGCGCTCCATCGGGACGAAGAGCACGTACGCGTCGATCCGGTGCACCAGGAAGTCGCCGATCTGGGCCAGCAGGCGGTGGTAGCCGTCGACGTCGAGCCGCTCGGCGGCCCGGCCCGGCTCCCGTACGCTCATCCCGACCAGCCGCTTCCCGGCCGGCACCCCCTCCTCGCGGAGCAGTTCCGCCGGGAAGTCCTCGGGTTCGAGCAGGAACGCCGGGTCCGCGGTGACCGTGATGGGGTTCAGCAGCCCCGCCTCCTCCAGCAGCATCCGGGACTCCTGGTCCCGCACGGTCACCTGGGCCGCGCTGGCCAGGGTCTCCCGCACCATGCCGGTGTCGACGCTCTCGCTGAGCGGCCCGACCCCCACCGCGTACGTCAGCAGCGGCAGCCCACGCTCCTGGGCGACCCGGACCACCCGCAGGTAGCGGCGGGCCTCCCGGTCGTAGAGGATGCCGCCGCCGCCCAGGATCAGCACGTCGAGCTGGGCCAGGACCAGCGCGGAGTCGGTGCGGCTGATGCCCTCCCAGGGCACGGCCTCCACGTCCGGGTGGGCGAGTCGGGTGTGTTCCGGGTTGCGGGAGAAGACGATGATCCGCCCGTTCGGCTCCTGCTCCCGCAGGTCGGCCAGGAGGCCGGTCAGGATCGCCTCGTCGCCGAGGTTGCGCCCCCCGTACGAGCCGAGCACGCCGATCGTCAGTCCGCCGCCATGCGTCATCCGTCGCTCCTCCCCAGGTGCGTTCCGGGCCGGTTTCCCGCTGCGCCGGGGAACACTCCTGGCCTCGGCTCACCCGGACGGGGCGAGGCGCCTCGTCGCCGGCGTCGGGGGCGACCTCTGCGGGGCCACCGCCGTCGGCCCGCCGACCAACGGGTCAGAGGCCACGACAACCTCACCGGGAACAAAATCGGCATCGTTGGACAGACTAAGCAACACGGGCGCTGACGCCCCGGACGTTCGAGGGCGGCCGAAACCGGATGGTGCCACCCGTTAGGGTCCAACCATGCGTCGACTGATCCCCGCTCTCGTGGTCGCCCTCGCCGTGCTCGTGGCCGGCTGCGGCACGGACTCCAGCCGCTCCACCACGAACGCCCCGGCCCCCGCCGCGACCGCGACCGATCCGGTCGCCGTCATCCGGCAGGGCATGGACCGGAGCCTCTCCGGCACGCTGACCATGGAGGCATCGGTGAAGGCCGGCCCCACGTCGATCAAGCTCCGCGGCCAGGTCGACCCTGTCGCCCGCGCGCTGCACATCACCGGCAACGCCCCCGAGCCGATGGAGGCCCGGCTGATCGGCGACGCCGCCTACATCAAGTCCGGCAACCAGGACGGCGGCAAGCCATGGATGAAGATCGACCTCACCAAGCTGAGGCCGGGCAGCTCGCTGCGCCAGTCCTTCGACTTCAAGTCGCAGACCGGCGTCGTCGGTGGCATCGTCTCCGCCGAGCAGGTGGGCGACGGCCGTTACCGGGGCATCACCGACCTGGAGAAGGCGGCCCAGGCCGCCAGCGCCGAGAGCGGGATGCGCGACGGCATCGAGTCGTCCGCCAAGCTGGCGAAGGACCCGAAGGCCATCCCGTTCGAGGCGACGGTCGACGCCGACGGCCGGGTCACCGCGCTGTCCTACACCATCGCCACGAAGAACCTGGGTGATCTCGTCACCGAGCTGCGGATGAGCGGCTTCGGTGAGCCGGTGTCGGTGACCGCGCCGCCCGCCGGCCAGACCGAGGAGGCCAGCGCAGAGGCGTACGCCATCCTCTGACGGACGACGTCACCGTCGCTGCCGGGGCCTCGTCTCCGATCGTCGGAGGGCGTCGCGCGGGTGGGGGGCGGCAGGGCCCTGCCGCGCCCCGCCGCGCCTGGCCCCGCCCGGCACCCGGACGCGCCCCGGTCCGCCGTCCCGCGTCAGCCGGGCGCCCGCGCCGGGTGGGTCAGGAACGGCAGGACCGCGGCCGGCAGCGCCGGCGACGCCACGATGTCGTAGTGGGTGAGCCCCGGCAGCACGGCCAGTCGGGAGGCCGGGCGGTCGGCGCCGTCCCAGCCGGCGTCCCGGTGGCCGCCACCGAGCAGCCCGAAGAACTCCACCATGTGCGCGGTGGTGACCGAGTCACCGTCGGCGAAGGCGAGCAGGGTGGGTGTCGCGAGGGCGGCCACCTCGGCCGACCAGTCGTAGTCGCGCCGCAGCAACTCGCCCGTCTTCGCCCAGAGCGTCGGCCAGTCCTCGGGCCTGGGCGCGACGCGGGCGTAGAGCTCGTACGGCGGGGTGCCACGCATCCGCTCCCCCGCCTCCTCGTCGGGCTCCGGCATCCCCGCCAGCACCTCGGGATACCAGCCCCGCCGCCGGCACGGCGCGGAGACCACGACCAGCCGGCGCACCAGCGCCGGATGTTGGATGGCGGTACGCAGCGCCACGCCGCCGCCGAGCGAATAGCCCAGCACGTCGGCCTCCACCAGGCCGAGCCGGGTGATCAGCGCCGCGACGTCGTCGGCCATCGACTCGTAGCGCAGCGGCCGGTCGACGTCGGCCGTGCGCCCGTGCCCCTGGAGGTCGACCGCGACCACCCGCCGCCGCGCGGCCAGCGCCGGCAGGATGGCCCCGAACATCTCCACCGCGCCGAAGCCACCGTGCAGCAGCACCAGGGGACGGCCCGCGCCGTGCTCCTCGTACCACAGGCGCAGCCCGTTGACCTCCGCGTAGCTCACCCTCTCAGCCAACCCCGGCGGCACGGCCTTCGCCGCTTTCTCAGGGGACGAGGCGCGCTGTCACCGCCCGGGGTGGCTCGGAGCGCGCTCCGTCTCGCTATCCCGGCCGCACGCACGGGTCGGTGATCGTGTAGGTCGCGCTCTGCGCCGTGCGGCCGTCCGCCGCGGTCGCCCGTACCGACCAGGTCAGCGCCGGCGCACGCAGCCGCCCGAGGGTCGCCCGGGCCGCCGATCCGTCCGCCGTCATGGCCCGGACCGACGTCCTGGCCCCGGTGGGTGTCCAGCGGATCTCGGCGGCACGGAGCGTGGCACTGCCGGTGGCCCGCACCACGAGGCTGTACGTCTCCGCGCCGCACCGGACCCGTGCCGTGGCGGAGACCGTGAACGGCGCGGCGACCTGCGGTGTGGCGGTCGGCCGGGGAACGGTCGGTGGCCTGGAGGTCGTCGGCGCGGCACCTCCCGGCACAGCACCGGATGCCTCCGGCGCGGCCGGCGCACCGGTCCGGGCGACCCCGTCGCCGCCCGCCGGGACGGCTGCGGTCCCGGACGTCGGGTCGGTGGCGCCGGGCGGCACCGGCGCGGTGGTGGTTCGGGAGCCGGCTTCCGTGGCGGTGACGAACGGCAGCGGCGCGGCGGCGGGTGCCGCCGGATCACCGGCCGGTGCTCCGCGCGTCTCGGACACCGGTCGGCCGGAGCCGTCCCGCGCGGCGGGCTGGCGGCTGGGGGCCAGTGCCCAGGTGCCGAGCACGGCGAGAAGGACCAGCAGAGCCGCGGTCGCGCCCATCCGCCGACGCCGCCGGTCGCGGGCCACCGCCGAGGTGGTCCGCACGCCGTGCGGCGCACGGACCGATGCCACCGCCGCACCGCCCCGCATCGCCGCCCCACGCCGCATCGCCGCGCCGCCCGGGGCCGCCGCCCCGGCCGGGGCCGCTGATTCGACCGGGGCCGCCGATTCGTTCGGGGCCGCCGCGCCGTCCGGGGGCACCGATTCGCCGGCCGCGGTGGACCCGCCGGCCGGGTTGTCCGGCGGGCTGGCATCCGCCGGCCCTGGGGATTCGTCGGCCGCTGCCACAGGGCCGGCCGTGACCGCGCCCGCCGGATCGGCCGCCGGGCCGGCCGTGACCGCGCCCGCCGGATCGGCCGGGACGTCGGTCGCCCAGACCTCGGCCAGTCTCGGCCACACCGTGTCGGCGACGACCAGGAAGGCCGGCGCCGGGTACGCCGACAGCAGCGCGGACGGGTTGAGCTGTTCCCGCCGGAGCAGCCCACACACCGCGCAACTCTCGATGTGCCGCGAGACCCGCTTGCGCAGGGTCGGGGTGAGCCGGCCCTGCCAGCCGTCGACCAGGCCGGCGAGGGTGGGGCAGTCCCGGGCCCCGGTGCGGGCCACCAGCAGCGCCCCCAGCGCCCGTTCGAGCTGCGAACGCGCGCGCGACAGCCGGGCGTGCGCGTGGTTCGTGGGCACCCCGAGGGCCGCGCCGATGTCGGCGGACGACAGGTCGTGGCGGATGGCCAGGTGGACCACCTCACGGTCGCCCGGGTTCAGCGCGGCGACCGCCGCGTGCACCAGGTCGCGTACCTGCTCGGCGTTGACGGCCGTGGCCGGGTCGGCGGTGTCGGCCACCGGCTCGCCGGCCTCCTCCAGCGGCAGGGAGCGGGACCGCTCGCGGAGCTGACGGAGGCATTCGTTGCGCACGATGGCGTACAACCAGGGGCGCAGCCGATCGGGCTCCCGGAGCTGGTGGATGCGCCGACCGGCGGTGAGGAACGCGTCGTGGACGGCGTCCGCGGCGGCGTCCGGCTCGCGCAGCATGGTCCGGGCGTACGTGTACAGCCGGTCGGCGTACCGCCGGTACATGCCCTCCAACCCGACCCGCTCGCCGCGACGCAGCGCCTCGACCAGTGTGGTGTCGTCCTGTCCCGCCGTGTCCATCCGCGTCCCTCGCTGCTCGTCGACCGGTCCAGTAAAACGGCGGAATTTTTTTCTTCGGGCTTTCTGTTGGCATCCCGACCCGACCGCGCTCCTACCGGTGTCATCGCAACGAACAACCCGAGGAAGGGAAGACACCATGCGAGAGGGATCGAAGGGCACCCGGTGGTCGCGTCGGACGGCCGCCGTGGGCGGGGCCACGCTGAGCGCGCTCGTGCTCGGCCAGTTGGCCCTCGCCGGGCCGGTGGCGGCGGTGCCCGGCCTGAGCATCAAGACCACGACCGGCCCCAGCAACAGCAGCGCGAAGTCGCAGAACGCGACCTGCCCGGCCGGCACCAAGGTCATCGGCGGCGGCGGCGCGATCACCGGTTCCGGCCTCGGGCAGGTCGGCATGGACATCATGCGGCCGCTGATCGGCGGGGACGCGTACTCGGTGACCGGCCGCGAGGACGAGACCGGCGTCGCCGGCAACTGGGCGGTCACGGCGAACGCGATCTGCGCGACGCCGCCGGCCGGCCTGGTGATGGTGTCCGGCAGCTCGGCACCGAGCTTCGGCACCTCGAACTGGTTCGAGAAGTCCTGCCCGGTGGGCAAGCACGCCATCGGGGTCGGCGGCGCGGTCGTCGGGGCGCCGAACAGCGAGGTCGTCCTGGAGGACCTGCGCATCCACCAGAACAGCGTCGTGGTGGCGGGTGCCGAGGACGGCACCGGCTTCGACGACACGTGGTGGCTGGACGCCACCGCGATCTGCGCCGACCCGCTCCCCGGTGAGCAGCGCGTGATCGACGACAGCGTCTACAGCTCCGCCGCCACCCGCTCGATCACGGCCACCTGCCCGACCGGCACGCGCGTGCACGGCGTGGGCGGCGAGATCCTCGGCGGCGACGGGCAGGTGCGCCTGACCCAGATGCGGGCCACCACGTCCACCACCGTCACCGTCTCCGCCGCTGAGGACGAGGACGGCTTCAGCAGCAACTGGAAGGTGCGCGCGTACGCCGTCTGCGCGAGCTGACCCACCCCGGCCAACGGCACGACGAACGCGGACGCGGCGGGCGCCCATCGACCGGCGCCCGCCGGCGCGTGCTGGTTCGGCTCCGCTCCGCGGCGGTGTGGGCCGCTGGTGTCCTCGGGTGGGGGTGTTCGCGGCAGGGGTGCCCCCATGACCTGTCCCAGCCCGCGACAACGGGATAGAAGCACGTTTGCGCAGGTGTGCCGCGTCTCCCGTGTCCCGCGGTGTCCCAGGGACGGCGCACGCCTCCACGCCCCGATGGTCGACTGACTCCCGCAGCAGGATCCACCGCAGGACGGAAGAAAGGCAGTCGCAGGACATGAACTCTCACGCCGAGGTGAACCCGGTCGAGCACAGGGAGCGGCGGGCGCGGGCTCGTGGAGCGAGGTTCACCCTCAACGGCATCCTCTGGCTGCTGCAGGTGCTTGCCGGCTTCTTCTTCGCCGGCAGCGGTTTCGGCAAGGTGCTGATGTACGACGAGGCCCTGTACGCGGCGGCTCCCCAGGCCGTGGCCTGGTACGCGGCGGTGCCGCAGGTGCTCATCGTCCTCGTCGGAGCCTGTGAGGTCCTCGGCGGCGTCGGCCTGATCCTGCCGACGATGACGCGGGTCAAGCCGAAGCTGACGCCGCTCGCCGCCGCCGGCCTGACGTTGACGATGGTCCTCGCAGCCGGCTTCCACCTCACGCGCGACGAGTACCCGCTGGTGCCCGCCAATCTCGTGCTGGGCGGGGTCGCGGCGTTCATCGCGGTCGGGCGGTGGAACCGCAGGCCCGTCGCACCCGCGCCCGTCACCACCTCGGGGGTCCTCGGGTCGGCGGCGGTCCTGGGCGTGCTGGCCGTCACGGTGTTCGCGCCGACCTGGTACACGATGACGAACGTGCGGTTCTGACCGCACGGGTCCGCGCGCCGACGGGCGAGGCGATCGGTTCGCCTGCCGGTTCGTGCCACCCTCACGCGGCAGCTCCAGGCCACGATCCTGTGCGACGACGACACCCCGGGACATAGCGGGCCGCCGGTCATCCGGCGGCCCGCTCGCGTACCCGCCACGTTGGTGCCGATGGCGGCCGAAGCGGGTGCCGTCCGTCCAGGCGGCGTCGCCGCCTGACCGTGCGTACGGTGGTCGTCGTCGAATCGCTCTCGCCTGTCGTCGCGCTGGTTGGCAGAATCGTGGCCGTGCGCGAGCGGGTCGAGGTCAACCTGCCGTTCCGCTGGGACCTGGCGACGCCCGACCAGCTCGGCTCGATGCTGGCGGGGACGGCCGAGCCGAACCTGTGGTTCGTCGATGACCTGGTGGAGTGCGGCGGCAAGACGCTGGCCCGCAGCGGCAACGGCGACCTGTTGTTCGTCGGCAGGTCTCTGGACTCGATGTTCGACCTTCTCAGCGGCGCGGTGGCGGGCGTCTCCACCGAGCAGCGCCTGGCGCGGCTACCTTTCTCGTTCGCGCGGCGGCCGATCGGGACAGGACGGCACAGGTGGCGGCTGCCGGCTCTGACAGCCGGGCAGCGAGCGGCGGCACGTCGTGTCCTGACGGAGCTGGGTGTGACGCCGCAGGCCCTGGCCCGTCGCACCCGACCCGTGGTCTTCGTGGACGTGGTCTGGGAAGGATCGACATTCACGGAGTTGTTCAACCTGCTGCACGAATGGATCACCGAGGCGCGCGAGCCCTGGGACGTCGTCCGGCGCAAGCTCCGCTTCATCGGTGTCACCCAGCGTCTCCACACGAGCCCCAGGACCTGGCGATGGCAGCAGCACGCCGGATGGACCCGTCGCCTCCCGGCCAGGGCGGTGGTGAACGTCTCCCTCGACCGCATCGTGTGGTCGTATCTCGGTGACCACCAGACGAAGCTCACCCGATCCTTCCGGCCCGACCGCTGGCACCTGTCCGACGACGGCCCGGACCGTGCCGCCGAGACGCGCCAGGCACTTGCCGAGGCGGTCGCCCTGGTGAGGTACGGCCGCAGCCCTCTCGGACGTCGCGCTCTCGGCCGGGCGCTCGACGGCGAGCCCGCGCTGGCCGAGCCCTGGCTGCGCTCCCTGGCCCGCCAACTGAACAGCCCGACCTGACGGATGACCGCCGTCCCCGCGCGACCTTGGTGGGATCGTTCTCCGACATTCCGGGCGCCCCGACACCTCTCGCCACCCGGTCGACGCGGTGATCGGCGACCATCCTCAGGGGGCGGCTCTGCTGCCGAGGCTGCCGTAGCCCCCGCGTATGGATCTTGAGAGGGCCGTCGATCTCGGCGACGCGACCGTCCTGTCCACATGTCTCGACGACCACGCGGACGCCGTCGAGCGAGAGCTGCGCATCACCGTCCAGCGGGGCTCGTCTCGGCCTGCTCGAATGCGTCCTGCGCCACGATTCCGGGCAGTCCAGCCCGACCGCTGTTCGACTGGTTGTCGAGCGGCGTGTCCGTTGTGGCGGGCGTACTCCTCGATCAGGTGGACGAGGACCCAGCGCAGCGAGACGGTACCGCGCCAGCTGTCGTGGCCCTCGACGTCGAGACTGTCGGCGTTGGCGATGAACGTGTCGGCGAATGTGATCTCGTCGTGCCAGGCCCGACGGGCCGCCGCGACGACGGCGGGATCGGCTACGGCGTTGTCGAAGTCGCCGTCGGGCTGGGTTGGGGACGAGAACAGCGGGGGTGCGTGCTGCCCGGCCAGGACCTGGCGGAACCAGCGGCGCTCCACGTCGGCGAGGTGGCGGATCAGACCCAGCAGCGACAGCGTCGATTGTGGCACCGTTCGGCGAGCCAGGTCATCCTCGACGTCCGAGCACTTCAACTCCAGCGTATTGCGCTGGGCTCGCAGCATGTCGTGCAGCAGTTGCCGTTCACTGCCGTTGGCGGGTGCGCTGAACCGGCGGTCATCGGCGGTGGGGAACAGCCCGGCTCTCCTGCGGGCGGCGTCGGACCGGGCGGTGACCGGCGCGTCGGCGGCGTAGAGGGGGAATCGCTTCGTCAGGGCGGTGATCCGGTTGCGTGGGCCGTACACCGCGACGGCGACGTAGTGGATTTCGTCCGCGGGTGTGGCGGCGAGCGCGGCCACGTAGTCGCCGTACGTGCGGGCCTGTCGGGCGACCTCGTTGAAGGCCACGGTTGTCAGGTCGCCGTCGGCGCGCGCCCTTCGATGCAGGTCGCGGAGCTGATCGGCGGTGGCGCTCAGAACGGGCACCGGGTGGGGGTTCAGCCCGGCGTGCGGCTCGCCGGAGCCATCTCTGAGGTCGGCCCCCGGGGGATGGGGCAGCCGGCCGCCGAGGCTCAACGCGAGCACTGCCGCGGCGTTGGCCGCCTGTGCGGCTGGCAGCTCGGCACGCAGGACGATCACGAGTTTGGTCGCCGGGGTCATGTGGAGGTGCTCCTGAGTGGTTAGGGGGTTGGTGGTGGTTGTGGTCAGCGGTGAGCACTTCGGATGCGTCGGCGGGCGTGGGAACGGGCGGCGGCGGCCGGGGTCGAGCCGGTGGCGCGGGCGGTGCGCAGGATGTCGGTGAGGGTGTCGGCGATGCCGTGGACCCGGACGGTGGCCTGGGTGGAGGTCTCGTGATGCAGCTCGACGGCGGTGGCGTGGATGATGCCGCCGGCACTCACGATGATGTCCGGGGCCCAGAGGATGCCACGTTGGTGCAGCAGGTCAGCGGTGGCCGGGGTGTCGAGTTGGTTGTTGGCCGGTCCGGCGATCGCGGCGCAGCGCAGTTCCGACACCGTGTGCGGCGTGAGCAGGCCGCCGAGGGCGGCGGGGACGAGCACATCCACGTCGGCGGTCAGGCAGTCCTGCGGGCTGGCCCAGGCCGCGCCGGCGGCGCCGGCGAGCGCACGTCGACTGTCGTCGACGTCGCTTGCCACCAGCGTCGCGCGGGCGTCGGCGAGCATCCGCAGCACGTGGCCGCCGACGCGGCCAAGGCCGAGCACGGCGAAGCTGCGCGTGGACAGGTCGGGCGATCCGAACCGCTCGGCGCACAGCGCGTGCAGTGCGGCGAGGACGCCGACGGCGGTGTGCTCGGAGGAGTCGCCGCTGCCACCGGCGCCAACCGGTCGGCAGAACGCGTACGGCGTCCGCTCGGCGATCGTCACCATGTCGTCCGGGCCGGTGCCCACGTCCGGGCCCGTCGCGTAGGTGCCGGTCAGGCCAGCGATGACGTCGCCCACATCGTGCAGTACCGCCCGACGGGCGGCGCCGTCCAGTGTCACGCCGGGGGGCAGTGCGACGACGGTCTTACCGCCACCGTTGGGCAGCCCGGCCAGCGCGCACTTGTCCGACATCGCGGCCGAGAGCCGTAGCGCGTCGTCCAGGCCGTCGCGCCAGTGTGGGTAGTGCGCCAGCCGGCATCCGCCGATGGCCTGGCCGAGCGCGGTGGAGTGCACCGCGACGACGATCGGCAGGCCGGATCGTGCGCCCCGCCTGACGACGACGTGTTCGTGCATGGACTCGGTGTCGATGTTGGTCGCGACCATGATGGCTTCCCCTTCGCCCGCCCGTCAGATCGGGACCGAGATTAGGCACCTGAACGGCAGCGACTGGCTCTCACCGAACGTCGTTCGGGGAAAATGGCAAGATCCTGGTCATAGACGAACTTGATGCGGCGATCATCCAGCATCTGCAGACACATGCACGGCAGACCAACCGCGAACTGGCCCGCGCCGTCGGCATCGCGCCGTCGACCTGCCTCGAGCGTGTGCGGGCGCTGAGGGATCGAGGCGTGATCACCGGCTACCACGCCGAGATCAGCCTGACCGCCCTCAACCGAGGCGTTCAGGCACTACTGCACGTGCAGGTCCGGCCGCTGAGCCGCACCGTCATCGACGGCTTCAAGAAGTACGCGATGGGGCTGCCCGAGGTGCTGTCGGTGTTCGTGGTCGCGGGCGGCGACGACTTCCTCGTCCACGTCGCCGTGCCCGGCGTGGACAGCCTGCACACCTTCCTCATGGACAAGTTCAGCGGACGCCGCGAGATCGTCGGCTTCCGCAGCTCGGTGATCTATCAACACGTCCGGAAACAGGTCGTCGAACCACTCGATCCGTGAGCAACTAAGCGCAATCCCGACCAGCGGATCTGGCTGTTCAGGTGGTGGTGGGCGCGGCAGGTTTCGAACCTGCGACCCCTCGCTTGTAAGGCGAGTGCTCTCCCACTGAGCTACGCGCCCGGAACGCCCGTACGGCGGGCCGGAGGCTGGCTAGCTTACCCTGCCATCCACCGGCCCGGTCGTACGGCGTGCCCGGTTGGTCAGGCCGCGACGGCCTCGGCCAGCGCCTTGCGCCAGCCCTGCTGGTCGCGGGCCTCCCCCGGCATGTTCATCTCGGCGAAGCGCACCACGCCCGCCTTGTCGATGACGAAGGTGCCCCGGTTGGCGATGCCGGCGACGTCGTTGAAGACCCCGTACGCCTGGGCGACCGCGCCGTGCGGCCAGAAGTCGGCCAGCAGCGGGAACTGGTAGCCCTCCCGGTCGGCCCAGATCTTGTGGACGTAGACCGAGTCGACGCTGACGGTGAGCACCTGGACGTCGTCGTTGACGTACTCGTTGAGGTTGTCCCGCACCTCGCACAGCTCACCCTGACAGATGCCGGTGAAGGCCAGCGGGTAGAAGACCAGCAGCACGGTGCGCTTGCCACGGAAGTCCGAGAGCCGGACCTCCTGGTTGTTCTGGTCCTTGAGTACGAAGTCCGGCGCCTCGGCGCCAACCTCGATCGGCATGCGAGCTCCTCAGGAATGGGATCAGGTGGGCATCAGCCTGCCACACCCGGCGGCGGGCGCCGCCAGGTGCCGCCGGACGGCCTACTTCTTGCCCTTGGCCCCGCGACGCAGGACGAGGCGGGCGCCGCTCCAGTCCCGGCCGGCGTTGACGGTCGAGGTCTGCTGGAGGCCCGCGGTGGGCGCGGACTCGGCGATGTCGCTCGGCTCGACGTGCCCCTCGCGCCCGGCCTTGGGCGTGAGTAGCCACACGACACCGTTGTCGGCCAGCGGGCCGAGGGCGTCGACGAGGAGCTCGAAGAGATCACCGTCGCCGTCGCGGTACCAGACCAGCACCGCGTCGACCACCTCGTCGGTGTCCTCGTCGACCAGCTCTCCACAGCGGTCGGTCAGGGCGTCCCGGAGATCCTGGTCGACGTCGTCGTCGTACCCCATCTCCATGACGACCATCCCCGGCTCGATCCCGAACCGGTCCGCCAGGCTGCGTACCCCGTCGGCGGCCTGACCAGCGGTCGCGCTCACTGTCGCGTGCCTCCTCATCTCATCCCTGCTGGCGGCGTCGTGCGACGCCGTCAGGCAAGTCCACACAGTTGTGGCTCCCCGCGCAAGTGGCGCACCGGGTGGAACGGAATTTACCGTGCCAGGAGCGTACGGGCACCCTGGGTAATTGCTTCCTCGGAGACCAGAACCTGACGCGCCGCCGGACCTAATGGTACAAACGAGTCAACTCCGGCCACTCGCCGCGCGGCGCCGACATATCCGGCGTCGACCAGGGCGGCGATCACGCCCTCGCCGACCCCGCCCGACCTGCGGGTCTCGTCCACCACCAGCACCCGGCCGGTCGCCGCGGCCTCCCGGATGATGTCGGCCACCGGCAGCGGGGCGAGCCAGCGCAGGTCCA
This sequence comes from Micromonospora sp. NPDC047670, assembly GCF_043204915.1. Lineage (NCBI taxonomy): Bacteria > Bacillati > Actinomycetota > Actinomycetes > Micromonosporales > Micromonosporaceae > Micromonospora > Micromonospora sp. NPDC047670. The sequence goes on along the minus strand of NZ_JBIDDA010000002.1, from coordinate 120,571 downwards.
CCACCCGGGTGCCGACCCCCTCGTCGGCGAGGGTCGCCGCCGCGCGGAGGGACATCCGCACCCCGTTACCGAACGTGATGATCGTGACGTCCTCGGCGGAGCCGACCCCGTAGACCCGGGCGCGGCCGATCGGCACGTGCCCGCCGGTCCACGCGCCGGGCTCGGCGTAGGGGGCCAGCCACTCGCCGTCACCATCGGCGTAGAGGTCGCGGGTGTGGTAGAGCGCGATCGGCTCCAGGAAGACGCAGACGCTGCCGTCCACCGCCGCGCTCGCCAGGCAGGTGCGCAGCATGGGCGCCGCGTCGTCCGGCCGTGCCGGCACCGCGATCACCAGGCCGGGCACGTCCCGGAGCACGGCCACCGAGTTGTCGTTGTGGAAGTGCCCGCCGAAGCCCTCCTGGTACGCCAGCCCGGCCACCCGCACCACCATCGGGTTGCGGAACGCCCCCTGCGAGAAGAACTGCATGGTGGCCGCCTCGCCACGCACCTGGTCCTCGGCGTTGTGCAGGTACGCCAGGTACTGGATCTCCGGCACCGGCAGCATCCCGGCCAGCCCGGCACCGAGCCCGAGCCCGAGGATCGAGGTCTCGTCGAGCAGGGTGTCGAAGACCCGGGCGGCGCCGAACCGGTCCCGCAGCCCCTTGGTCACCCCGTACACGCCACCCTTCACCCCGACGTCCTCGCCGAACACGGCCATCTGCGGGTGGTCGAGCATCCCGTCGGCGAGCGCGGCGTTGATGCTCTGCGCCAGGGTCAGCGGGCCGGTCAGCTCGGGCGGCTTCCCGCCGAACGCCTCCGCCCGGGCGCCGGCTCCGGGGCCGCTGGCCCGGGCCGCCGCGTCGGCCACCGCCCGGGCGACCCGCACCGGCCGCCGCGGGGCCAGCGGCGCCACCACCTCGGCCGGGGCGGCCAGCTTCGGCTCGTCCAGCACCTCCTCGGCGATCCGGCGCACCTGCCAGCCGACCTCGTCGTAGCGGGCCAGCAGCTCCTCGCCGGTGGCGACGCCCGCCCCGACCAGCAGCCGCGCGGTGCCGACCAACGGGTCCCGGTCCAGGTCGGCGGCGATCTCCCCGGCGGCGCGGTACGCGGTCTCGGCGTCCGCGCCGGCGTGCCCCATCAGCCGCACCGTCGACAGGTGCAGCACGGCGGGGCGCCGGTGCCGGCGCACCCAGGCCGCCGCCTCAACCGCCACCTCGTACGCCCGCACCAGGTCGCCGCCGTCGGCGGCGAAGTAGCGGATCCCCGGCTTCGCCCGCAGCGTGGTCTCCACCCACCCCTGCGGGGAGCGGACGCTGATGCCCAGGCCGTTGTCCTCGCAGACGAAGAGCACCGGTATGCGCAGGCCGGTGTGGTCGTACCAGCCGGCGGTGTTGAACGCCGCGGTGGCGCTGGCGTGGTTGACGGAGGCGTCGCCGAACGAGCAGACCACGATGGCGTCCGGCGGCCAGGACGCGTGCGCCGCGCCCCCACCGCTGCCGGCGCGCACGCCGTCGCCGGCCCGCCGGCCGGTGGTGTCCAACCGGCGCAGCCGTTCCACCGCCAGCCCCATCCCGACGGCGCGGGGCAGGTGCGAGGCGATGGTGGACGTGGTCGGGACGACCGCCAGGTCGGCCCGGCCGAAGACCTTGTGCCGCCCGCCGGCGATCGGCTCCCGGCTGGACGCGACCATCCCCCGCAGCACGTCGCGGGCCGCCTCGGCGTACCCCGGCGGGAGCGGCCGGTCCGCGGCGGGGCCGCCCGGCTCGTCCGCCCGGACGGCGTCGCCGGGAGCGGGTGGGCCGGCGGCGGGCCCGGCGTCGACGGGGTGGTCGGCCTGGTCGGCGGGGACGGACGTGGCGGCCTGGCCGGCCGGCTCCGGCCCGGTCGCCTCGGCGGCCTGACCGGCCCGGACGCAGTAGAAGGCGCCCGAGCGGTAGTGCAGCAGGGCCGGGTCGCCGGCGTGCAGGGCGGCGGCGACCGCGGCGTTGCCCTCGTGGCCGGCGGAGCCGATCGTGTAGAACCCCTCGCCGAAGCTGCGCAGCCAGCGCCCGGCGAGGTCCAGCTGGCGGCTGGTCAGCTGGGCGTCGAAGAGGTCCAGTACCCGCGCGCCGGTGAGCGTCGCGTCGTCGGTGACCGGCCGCGCCGGGTCACGCCGCTGCTGCGGGGCGGGCAGCGCGGCCAGCGCCTCCCGGAACCGGTCGTCGAGATCTTGCGGGGTGGTCACGTCGGACAGCATTACCGACGAGCGCCCGGCTCGCCCACTCGGACACGAACGACGCGGGGCGGGTCAGTCCTCGCCGCACGACTCGGGGCAGCCGCCGTCGGAGACCTTCCACACCAGCTCGCGCAGGGTGCCCAACTCCTCGTCGGTGAGCCCGGCGAGCAGTCGGGAGTCCGACATGACCTCGCGGACCCGGGCCCGCACCCGCCGGCCCTCCTCGGTCACCACCAGCGTCTTCTGCCGCCGGTCCGCCGGGTCGGTGCGCCGCTCCACCAGCCCGGCGTGCTCCAGCTTGTCGACCAGGGCGGTCACGTTGGACCGGTCGCAGTTCAGCACCTCGGCGAGATCCCGGGCCGGCAGCGGTCGGTCCGGGTCCAGCTCGTGCAGGGCCCGGGCGGCCGCGGGGGTGAGCCCCAACTGGCCGATCTCCACGCCCTGGTGGTGCCGCATCGCCGAGGCGATGTGCGTGATCCGGCGCACCACGTCGCCCGCCAGCCCGGAGCGGTCGCCCGGGTCGAGCCGGGCGGAGGAAACGGTGTGCTGCGCCATGACGTACATCCTACTTGCGGTTCAATAGTTGATAGGCTCTACTGTTGAGCAGCTCACGCAAATAGCGGTGGGCATCCGACGGAGGAGATCCACATGTCCGACCTTTCGGTCCTCGCCATCTCGGGCAGCCTGCGCGACGCATCGTTCAACACGGCGCTGATCCGGGCCGCACAGCGCCTCGCCCCCGAAGGGCTGACCATCGAGCAGTACGACGGCCTCGGCGCCATCCCGCCGTTCAGCGAGGACATCGAGGCCGAGCCGCCGGCGGCCGTGGTCGACCTGCGCGAGCGGATCGCGGCGGTGGACGCGCTGCTGATCGCCACCCCCGAGTACAACTACGGCGTGCCGGGCGTGCTGAAGAACGCCCTCGACTGGGCGTCCCGGCCCAGCTTCCCGATCACCTCGTGGGTGTCGCCGCTGGCGCACAAGCCGGTGGCCATCATGGGGGCGGCGCCGACCGGCATGGGCACCGTACGGGCCCAGCTCCAGCTCCGGCAGCTCTTCCTCTGGACCGACTCGGCCGTGCTCAGCAAGCCGGAGGTCATCGTGACGAACGCGCACGAGAAGCTCGCCCTCGACGGCACCGTCCGGGACGAGACCACGGAGACGCTGCTGCGCGGCCTGCTCGACGCCCTGGCCACCAAGGTTCGGGTGACCCAGCTCGCCCTCGCCACCCCCTGACCTCGGCCGACCGGGCGATCGTGGGGTCGGGCGGCGCGACGCCCCGCCGGGGGCACCGGCGCGACCGGCGCCGCCCACCCCACGATCGCCGAGGACCCACCTCCGCACCAGCCCACGGCACCACCGACCAGGGCCGGGGAGATCGCGGCCCCGAGCACCACCGGCCAACGCGGATGTCGCTCCCCGGGCTTTCCATCCGCCGTCGCCGCGCGTACTCTTCGTTCAGAACTTATTGAACGTTTGAAACGAGGAGCTGATGACGGACCTCTCCGCCCAGCGCCGCTACGCCGAGGACGCCGCCGTCGCGCTGAGCGGGATCGGCCTGCCGCCCGCGTACGGGAAGCTGCTCGGCTGGCTGCTGATCTGCGACCCGCCGGGCCAGACCAGCAGCCAGCTCGCCGAGGGGCTCGGGCTGTCCAAGGGCTCGGTCAGCACCGGCATGCGGCTGCTGGAGAGCAGCGGCCTGGCCCGGCGGGTGCCGGCGCCGGGCCGCCGGGGCCACGCGTACGAGGTCAGGCCCGACGCGATCATCCGGATCGCCGCCGACGCCGCCAAGTTCCGGGTGTTCCGCGAACTGATGGAGCAGGGGCTCGCCGTCATCGGCGGCGAGGAAGCGCCCGGCAGCGAGCGGCTGCGGGTGATGCGCGACTTCTACGCGTTCATCGAACGCGAGGTGCCCAAGCTCGTCGAACGCTTCGAGTCCGAGTACACGGGGAAGGGAGAGGGCGATGGCTGACGCTGCCATCGAGACGGCGGACCTGGTCAAGACGTACGGCCGCAACCGGGGCCTGACCGGGCTGGACCTGCGGGTCGAGCGCGGCGAGGTGTACGGGTTCCTCGGCCCCAACGGGGCCGGCAAGTCCACCACGATCCGGCTGCTGCTCGACCTGATCCGCCCGACCAGCGGCCGGATCAGCGTGCTCGGCGCCGACCCCCGCCGCGACGGGGTCGCGCTGCGCCGCCGGGTCGGCTACCTGGCCGGCGACTTCGTGGTCGACGGCCGGCAGACCGCCGGCGAACTGCTCACCTACCTGGGCAACCTGCGCGGCGGGGTGCCGCGGGCCCGGATCGACGAGCTGGCCGCCCGGCTCGACCTGGACCTCGGCCGGCGGATCAAGGGGCTCAGCAAGGGCAACCGGCAGAAGGTCGGCGTCGTGCAGGCGTTCATGCACGATCCGGAACTGCTCGTCCTCGACGAGCCGACCAGCGGCCTGGACCCGTTCCTCCAGCAGGAGTTTCTCGCCATGGTCCGGGAGGCGCGGGCCGACGGGCGGACGGTCTTCATGTCCTCGCACGTGATGAGCGAGGTGCAGCAGACCGCCGACCGGGTCGGCATCATCCGCGAGGGCCGGCTGGTCACCGTGGCCCGGGTCGAGGAGCTGCGCGAACAGGCCGTCCGCCGGGTCGAGATCAGCTTCGCGGACCCGGTCACGGCGGCGGAGTTCGCCGCCCTGCCCGGCGTCAGCGAGGTCGCCGTCACCGGGACCACGCTGCGGTGCCGGCTGGACGGGCGGGCCGACGCGCTGGTCAAGGCCGCCGCCGGGCACACCGTGGTCGGGCTGCTCTCCGAGGAGCCCGACCTGGAGGAGTTGTTCTTCGGCTACTACTCGCGGGAGGAGTCCGTCCGTGCTGCTGCGTGACCCGTTCACCAAGGCGCTGCACGACGCGCGCCGGTCGCTGATCGGCTGGACCGTGGCGATCGTCGCCGTCGGCGCGATGTACGCCTCGTTCTGGCCGACGATGCAGACCCCCGAGATGACCAAGGCGCTGGAGGCGTATCCGGAGGGGGTGCTGGAGGCGTTCAACTACAGCGACCTGACCAGCGCCGCCGGCTACCTCGGCAGCGCCGTCTACGGGCTGCTGGTGCCGCTGCTGGTCGCCGTCTTCGCCATCGCGGCGGGAGCCCGTGCGGTGGCCGGCGACGAGGAGGCCGGCACGCTGGACCTGGTGCTCGCCCACCCGGTCGGCCGGGCACGGCTCGCCCTGCTGCGCTTCGCCGCGGTGGCGGCCGGCATCGTCGCGATCGCCGTCCTGCTCGGCCTGGCCATGGTGGGGCTGAGCGGACCCGCCGAGTTCGACGGGATCGGCGCCGACGGATTCGCCGCGATGACCCTGCACCTCGCCCTCTTCGGGCTGGCCTTCGCCGCACTCGCCTTCGCGGTCGGGGCGGCCACCGGCCGCCGGGCCGCCGCGCTCGGCGCCGGGGCCGGCGTCGCCGTCCTCGGCTACCTGGCCAACTCGGTCTTCCCGCAGGTCGAGGGGCTCACCTGGGCGCGGGAGCTCTCCCCGTTCCACTGGTACCTGGGGGGCTCGCCGCTGGTCGACGGCGTGCAGCCGGTCGGCGCGCTGCTGCTGCTCGGCGTCACCGCCCTGCTCGTCGCGGTCGGCACCACCGCGTTCACCCGGCGGGATCTCGCCGTCTGAGCGGTGCGGAAGGGCCCCTTGTTCGGCTGTTGGCGGCGACGAGGGGCCCTTCCCGTCATCTGGCGGTCACCCACGCTCGGGACGCTCCCCAGGTCGGCGATAACCGGACTCTGGGGAGGATTTCGTGGCACTGTCCCGACGCACCATCCTGTTCACCGGCGCGGCCGTCGGCGCCGCCGGTGCCGTCGCCGCGCTGCCGGCGGCGGCCGGCGCCGAGCCCCTCGGCCCGGCGCCGACGTCGTCCGCCGGCACCCGGCGGCTGCCGTACCCGTTCACCCTCGGGGTGGCCTCCGGCGACCCGGACCACGACGGCTTCGTGCTCTGGACCCGACTGGCGCCGCAGCCGCTGGCCGAGGACGGCCTCGGCGGGATGCCCGACCGGGTCGTCCCGGTGCAGTGGCAGCTCGCCGCCGACGAACGGTTCCGGCACGTCGTCCGACGGGGCGTGGCGTGGGCCCGGCCGGGGTCGGCGCACAGCGTGCACGTCGAGCTGGACGGGCTGCTGCCCGGCCGGGAGTACTTCTACCGCTTCCGCGCCGAGGGTCACCTGTCGCCGGTGGGCCGCACCCGCACCGCGCCCGCGCCGTGGAGCCTGCCGGCCACCCTGGCCATGGGCTTCGCCTCCTGCTCCCAGTACGAACACGGTTGGTTCACCGCCTACCGGCGGTTGGCCGAGACCGAGCCGGAGCTGATCCTGCACCTCGGCGACTACCAGTACGAGTACGCGAAGGACACGTACAACGTCCCGGGCGGCAACCCCCGCGACCACGAGGGCCCGGAGACCCGGACGCTGGCCAACTACCGGCAGCGGCACGCGCAGTACAAGACCGACGCGGACCTGCAGGCCGCGCACGCCGTCGCGCCGTGGGTGGTGGTCTTCGACGACCACGAGGTGGAGAACAACTGGGCCGACGAGACGCCCGAGGCGCCGGACCCGGACTTCGCCGCGCGGCGGGCGGCGGCGTTCCAGGCGTACTACGAGAACATGCCGCTGCGCCGGACCTCGGTCCCGCGCGGCATCGACATGCAGCTCTACCGGCGGGTGCGCTGGGGCCGGCTGGCCACCTTCCACATGCTCGACACCCGGCAGTACCGCGACGACCAGGCCTGCGGCGACGGCTACCGCAACTGCGCGGCGGCCGCCGACCCGGCCCGGTCGATCACCGGGGCGGAGCAGGAGGCGTGGCTGCTGGACGGCTTCCGCCGCTCCGACGCCCGCTGGGACATCCTCGGCCAGCAGGTGTTCTTCGCCCAGCGCGACAACAACTCCGGGCCGCTGACCGTCACCAGCATGGACGCCTGGGACGGGTACGTCGCCTCCCGGGACCGGATCACCCGGGGCTGGCTGGCCGCCGGGGTACGCAACCCGGTGGTGCTCACCGGCGACGTGCACGCGCACTGGGCCAGCGACCTGAAGCTGGACTACGCCGACCCGACCTCCCGGACGGTCGGCAGCGAACTGGTGTGCTCCTCGATCACGTCCGGCGGGGACGGCGCGGACTCGGCGACCGGCTCGCACCCCTGGCTGGCGTTCAACCCGCACCTGCGGTTCCAGAACAACCTGCGCGGCTACGTCCGCACCACGATCACCCCGAGCCGGCTCACCGCCGACTTCGACGTGCTGCCGTACGTCAGCCGGCCGGGCGCACCGGCGCACACCCGGGCCACCTTCGTGATCGAGGACCGGGTGCCCGGCCTGCACCTGACGGCGGACAATCCGCTGCCGGCGGCCGCCGCGCGAAGCGCCGCCCCGGGGACCGACCCGGGCCGTCGGACGGTCGAGGCGGAGACCGTCCGCCCCTGACCCCGCCCCGACCGCCCCCGCCCCGACCCGGGCGGGGGCGGTCAGCCGGGCAGGAACGAGAGGCGGACCCTGCGGGTGGGGTTGTCGCCGTTGGGGTCGACCAGGCAGAGCGACTGCCAGGTGCCCAGCGCCAGCCGCCCGTCGATCACGGGCAGCGTCGCGTACGGGGGCACGAACGCCGGCAGCACGTGGTCGCGCCCGTGCCCGCGCGAACCGTGCCGGTGCCGCCAGCGGTCGTCGGTGGGCAGCAGGTCGTCCAGCGCGGCGAGCAGGTCGTCGTCGGAGCCGGAGCCGGTCTCGATGAGCGCGAGCCCGGCCGTGGCGTGGGGGACGAAGACGTGCAGCAGGCCGTCGCCCTGCCCGGCGACGAACCGCTCGGCCTCGGCCGTGATGTCCCGGACGGTCGGCCGGGAGCCGGTCTGGACCGTGATCAGCTCACTGCGCATACGACGCATTCTGCCCGAGCGGGTCAGCAGCCGCCGGAGTCCCCGCCGCCACCGCCGGAGTCCCCGCCACCGGACCAGCCGCCATCGGAGTCCCCGCCGCTCCACCAGCGGGAGCCGGAACGCTCGGTGTCCGAGTCGTGGTCGCGGCCGCCGTAGCCGGCACCCACGTCCCCGGTGACTCCCGCCGTCGCCGCCTCCGCCCGCGCGGACCCGACGCCCGCTCTCCGTGACCGGTCGCGGGCCGACGCCCGCCGGGCCCCGCGCAGCACCGCACCGCCGAGCACGGCCAGCAGAGCCCCGGACAGAACGATCGTGAGGAGGGCGGCACGCCCCTCGCGCATTCCGAGCCCGCCGCCGGCCATCCCGGCGAATCCGGCCACCACCATGGCCGCGCCGACCAGCGCCATCCGCCTGTTCATGGCGGCAGCCTAGAAGGGCCGGGCAAGGGGGTGTCCGCCCGCCGTCCGGCCCGCCGGGGACGGGCCGGATCGCCGGTCGCAGAAAGTTACTGACGGGTACCTGTGTTCAGCGTCGCGTCTCGGGACGGTGGGCGTGACGGGGGGTGCCACCAGGAGGCAGGATGGCGCTAGAGACCTATCCCACACAGAACCGAGGGAACGCCTGTGGCTACGGAACGCAAGCGCCCGGTGATCACCGCTGGTCTGCCGAGCCAGCTTCCGGACATCGACCCTGAAGAGACCAGCGAATGGGTCGAGTCGCTCGACGGTGTCATCGACGAGCGCGGGAACAAGCGCGCCCGCTACGTCATGCTGCGCCTGCTGGAGCGGGCCCGCGAGCGCCAGGTCGGGGTGCCGTCCCTGACCACCACCGACTACATCAACACCATCCCGCCGGAGCGCGAGCCGTGGTTCCCCGGTGACGAGCACGTGGAGCGGCGGATCCGGGCGTACGTCCGGTGGAACGCGGCCATGCTGGTGCACCGGGCGCAGCGCCCCGAGATCGGCGTCGGCGGGCACATCTCCACCTTCGCCAGCTCGGCCTCCCTCTACGAGGTGGGCTTCAACCACTTCTTCCGGGGCAAGGACCACCCGGGCGGCGGCGACCACATCTTCTACCAGGGCCACGCCTCCCCCGGCATGTACGCGCGGGCGTTCCTCGAGGGTCGGCTGACCGAGCACCAGCTCGACGGGTTCCGCCAGGAGCTGTCCCACCCGGGCGGCGGCCTGCCGTCGTACCCGCACCCGCGGCTGATGCCGGACTTCTGGGAGTTCCCCACCGTCTCGATGGGTCTGGGCGGGCTCAACGCGATCTACCAGGCGCGGTTCAACCGCTACCTGCACCACCGGGGCATCAAGGACACCTCGGACCAGCACGTGTGGGCGTACCTCGGCGACGGCGAGATGGACGAGCCGGAGACGCTCGGCGCGATCGGCGTGGCCGCCCGCGAGGAGCTGGACAACCTCACCTTCGTGATCAACTGCAACCTCCAGCGGCTCGACGGGCCGGTGCGCGGCAACGGCAAGGTCATGCAGGAGCTGGAGGCGTTCTTCCGGGGCGCCGGCTGGAACGTCATCAAGGTGGTCTGGGGCCGTGAGTGGGACCCGCTGCTGGCGGCGGACACCGACGGCGCGCTGGTCAACCTGATGAACACCACGCCCGACGGCGACTACCAGACCTACAAGGCGGAGTCCGGGGCGTACGTCCGGGAGCACTTCTTCGGCCGCGACCCGCGGACCCGCAAGATGGTCGAGCACCTCAGCGACGACGAGATCTGGAACCTCAAGCGGGGCGGGCACGACTACCGCAAGCTCTACGCGGCCTACAAGGCGGCGATGGAGCACACCGGCCAGCCGACCGTGATCCTGGCCAAGACGATCAAGGGCTGGACGCTGGGCTCGCACTTCGAGGGCCGCAACGCCACGCACCAGATGAAGAAGCTGACGCTGGAGGACCTGAAGACCTTCCGCGACCGGCTCTTCCTGGACATCCCGGACAAGGTGCTGGAGGACAACCCCTACCTGCCGCCGTACTACACGCCGGGCGAGAAGTCCGACGAGATCGCCTACCTCAAGGAGCGGCGTCAGCAGCTCGGCGGCTACCTGCCGTCGCGCCGGCCGGGGAGCAAGCGGCTGACCATCCCGGGCCCGGAGCGCTTCGCCGACGTCAAGCGCGGCTCGGGCAAGCAGAAGGTGGCCACCACCATGGCCTTCGTCCGCCTGCTCAAGGACGTGATGAAGGACAAGGAGTTCGGCAAGCGCTGGGTGCCGATCATCCCGGACGAGGCCCGCACCTTCGGCATGGACTCGCTCTTCCCGACGCAGAAGATCTACTCGCCGCACGGCCAGCGCTACACCGCCGTCGACCGGGAGCTGTTCCTGTCGTACAAGGAGGCCATCGGCGGGCAGATCCTGCACGAGGGCATCAACGAGGCCGGCTCGGTCGCCTCGTTCACCGCGGCCGGCTCCTCGTACGCCACGCACGACGAGCCGATGATCCCGATGTACATCTTCTATTCGATGTTCGGGTTCCAGCGCACCGCCGACGGGCTGTGGGCCGCCGCCGACCAGATGGCGCGGGGCTTCCTGCTCGGCGCCACCGCCGGCCGGACCACGCTCAACGGCGAGGGGCTCCAGCACGAGGACGGCCACTCGCACCTGATCGCCGCCACCAACCCGGCGGTGGTCGCGTACGACCCGGCGTTCGCCTTCGAGATCGCGCACATCCTCGAGGACGGCCTGCACCGGATGTACGGCGACAAGCAGGAGAACGTCTTCTACTACCTGACCGTCTACAACGAGCCGATCCTGCAGCCGGCCGAGCCGGAGGGCGTGGACGTCGAGGGGCTGCTCAAGGGCATCTACCGTTACTCCCCCGCTCCGTCGGTGGGCGGCGACGCACCGAAGGCCAACGTGCTCGCCTCGGGCACCGGCATGCAGTGGGCGCTCAAGGCCCAGCAGTTGCTGGCCCAGGACTGGGGCGTGGCGGCCGACGTCTGGTCGGTGACCTCCTGGACCGAGCTGCGCCGCGACGCGGTGGAGTGCGAGGAGCACAACCTGCTCAACCCGGGCGCGGAGCAGCGGGTGCCGTACATCCAGCGGAAGCTGGCCGACGCCGACGGGCCGAAGGTCGCGGTCAGCGACTGGATGCGCGCGGTGCCGGACCTGATCGCCCGCTGGGTGCCCGGGGACTACACCTCGCTCGGCACGGACGGGTTCGGCATGTCCGACACCCGGCACGCCCTGCGCCGGCACTTCCACGTCGACGCCGAGTCGGTGGTGGTCGCGACGCTGCGGCAGCTCGCCCTGCGCGGCGCGGTGCCGGCGAACGTCCCCGCCGAGGCGGCCAAGAAGTACGCCATCGAGGACGTCAACGCCGCCCCGGTCGGCGAGACCGGCGGCGACAGCTAGGTCGCGTCCGGGACGCGACGGCGAGGGGCCCGGCACGGTGTCACCGTGCCGGGCCCCTCGTCGTCCGGGCGGTCAGCCCTCGGCGAGGGTGTCGGCGGTGGCCCGTAGCCGGTCCCCGGCGCCGGACAGCACCGGCTCGCCGTGCCCGAAGCAGGCCACGTCGGAGTCGAGCGCGGCGAGCCGACGAAACGCCGCGGCGGTGCGGGCCCGGTCGAGGTGGAACACCCCGAAGATGACCTCACCGCCGTACTCGGCGGCCACGTCGCCGGTGAACAGGACGCGGTGGCGGGGCAGGTACAACGCGATGCTGCCATCGGTGTGCCCGGGCACGGCGAGCACCTGCGCGCCGTCGCCGAAGTCCAGTACGTCACCGTCGGAGACCTCCCGGTCCACCCGCACCGGCGGGGCCGGCGGGAGTCCGGCGGCGACCTGAGCGTGCAGGCCGCGTTCGAATTCGGTGAAGTTCGGCGGCGGGCCGGGCCGCTCGCCGCGCAGCACCGGCGCGTCCTGGCTGTGCGCGACGACCTCCACGTCACCCCACGCGGCCACCTCCGCTGCCGCGCCGGCGTGGTCGTCGTGGAAGTGGGTGAGGACCAGGCGGCGCAGGTCGGTCGGGGCGAGGCCGAGGCCGCGCAGGGCCGCCTCGATCGCCGGCCCGGACCCGGCGGGGCCGGCATCGACCAGGGTCACGCCGTCCTCGCCGGTCCAGAGGTACGCCTGGTAGCGGCCGAGCATGAGTCGGTTCAGGCGGCGACGGAGTCGTTCAGTGCTCATCGAAGCAGCGTAGGGAACACGGAACGCCACCTCGACGATCGTCTGCCGACGGCAGAACGCTGGCACCTCGGCGGCGAGCCGGCGTGCCCCGCCGAGTCGGTGGTGGCCCGGAGTCCCTGGCGGGGACACCGGGCCACCATCGTCGCGCGGGCGGCGCCAGGACCGGCCCGGTCAGCCGACGGCGGCCAGGTCGGTCAGCCGGGCGAGCGAGTCCTCCAGGTCGGCGCCGACCCTGCGCAGGCCGAGGCGGAGCAGGGCGGCCTTCACCGGACCGGCGGGCCAGCGCACGACGATGAGCCGCACGATCGTCCCGCCCTCCTCCTCGTCCGCGGTGAGCTGGACGTAGATCTCGGTGCGCGCCTCCGCCCGGGCACCGGCGCCCTTCGCGCGTTCGCGCCAGCCGATCAGGGTCGGCTCCTGGTAGGCGATCACCTCGGCCTCATGCGCCGCGCCACGTCCGGCCTGGACCAGTTGTCGGCGCCCGAAGCCCTCTCCCGATAGCACCTCGGCCGCACGGACCCCCGCCAGCCAGGCCGGCAACTGCTCGGCCCGCTGCACGACGTCCCAGACCGCTTCCACCGGCGCCATCACGTGCGCACTGCGTTCCACGAGGATCATTTCCGTCTTTCCTCCAGTGAGGACATCCCACGATATCGGCACTCTATGCGCAAATTCGGACGTACTAGGACGGGTTTGGAAAAGACACGCCGAAATCCATTGCGCTGCGGCGTCGTACGGCCTATGGCGCATCGCCCCACCGACCCCTAGAGTCGCGAGCACGATTCGCGTATGCCGGGAGGGCGCATGTCGACCGCAGCGATGCCCGAGTTCCCCGCCGGATTCCGCTGGGGAGTGTCCACCTCCGCCTACCAGATCGAGGGCGGCACCGACGCCGACGGGCGCGGACCGTCCATCTGGGACACCTTCGCCCACGCCCCCGGCCGGATCGCCGACGGCAGCACCGGCGACGTGGCCTGCGACCACTACCACCGGCACGCCGAGGACGTCGCGCTGCTGGCCGGGCTGGGCGTCTCGGCGTACCGCTTCTCGATCGCCTGGCCCCGGGTGCGGCCCACCGGCGACGGTCCGGTCAACGCCGCCGGGCTGGACTTCTACGACCGGCTGGTCGACGACCTGCTCGCCCACGGCGTCGACCCGGTCGCCACCCTCTTCCACTGGGACCTGCCGCAGCCCCTCGAGGACGCCGGCGGCTGGCTGAACCGCGACACCGCCCACCGCTTCGCCGAGTACGCCGACGCCACCGCGGCCCGCCTCGGCGACCGGGTCAAGCTCTGGATCACCCTGAACGAGCCGTTCATCCACATGAGCCTCGGCCACGCCACGGGCGAGCACGCCCCCGGCCGGACGCTGCTCTTCGACGCCTTCCCGGTCGCCCACCACCAGCTCCTCGGCCACGGCCTCGCCGTCGCCGCGCTGCGGGCGCGCGGCACGAGCCCGGTCGCGATCGCGAACAACTACTCGCCCGTGCGGCTCGCGGGGGACACCGACGCCGACCGGGCGGCGGGCGCGGCGTACGAGGCGCTGCACAACCGGCTCTTCACCGATCCGCTGCTCGGCCGGGGCTACCCCGCCGGGCTCGGCTTCGACGAGGCCGTGGTGCGCGCCGGCGACCTGGACCTCGTCGCCGCCCCGATCGACGTGCTGGGGGTCAACTACTACAACCCGACCGGCGTACGCGCCCCGGCGGCGGGCTCGCCCCTGCCGTTCGAGCTGGTGCCGCTGGAGGGGTACCCGCGCACCGCCTTCGACTGGCCGGTCGCCCCGGACGGACTGCGGGAGCTGCTCGGCTGGCTGCGCCGCACGTACGGCGACGACCTGCCGCCGATCCAGGTCACCGAGAGCGGCTGCGCGTACGACGACGTGCCCGACGCCGACGGCCGGGTGCACGACCCGGAGCGCGTCGCCTACCTCGACGGGCACCTGCGCGCCGTGCGCGCCGCCATCGACGACGGGGTGGACGTGACCGGCTACTTCGTCTGGTCGCTGCTGGACAACTGGGAGTGGGCGGAGGGCTTCACCAAGCGCTTCGGCCTGGTGCACGTCGACTTCGACACGCAGGCCCGTACCCCCAAGTCCTCGTACGCCTGGTTCCGTGACCTGACCAACCGGTCGTGACCACCGTCGACCCGACGCCCGCGTCGCTGCCGGCGGCGCTCGCCGAACCGACCGTGCCGGTCCGGCGGAGCTGGATCGCGCTGGTCTTCGCCGCGAACCTCGGGGTGTGGATGGCGTTCTTCACGCCGATCCAGGTGCTGCTGCCGCAGCAGGTGGAGCGGATCGCGCCGGCCGACAAGGAGGCCATGCTCGCCGTGGTCACCGGCCTCGGCGCGCTCGCCGCGGTGCTCGCCAATCCCCTGGCCGGGGCGCTGTCGGACCGGACCTGCCCGCGGCTGGGCGGGCGGGAGTTCGGCCGGCGGCACGTCTGGACCGCGGGCGGGGCGGTGCTCGGCGCGGCGGCCCTGGTGCTGCTGGCGCAGCAGCGGAGCGTCGCCGGGATCGCGCTCGGCTGGGTCGCCGCACAGGTCTGCTTCAACGCGATGCTGGCCAGCCTCACCGCCGCCGTGCCGGACCGGGTGCCGGTCGCCCAGCGGGGCGGCGTCTCCGGCTGGGTCGGCATCCCCCAGGCGCTGGCGCTCGTGCTCGGGGTGGTGCTGGTGACCGCCGTGGTGCGCGGCACCGCCGCCGGCTACGCCACGGTGGCGGTGGCGGTGCTGCTGCTGGCCCTGCCGTTCGCGCTGCTCACCGCCGACGACCCGCTGCCCCGGGCGCACCGGCCGGCGCTGCGGCCGCGCGCCCTGCTCGCCTCGATGTGGGTGTCGCCGCGCCGCCACCCCGACTTCGGCTGGGCCTGGATCACCCGGTTCCTGGTCCAGCTCGGCAACGCGCTCGGCACGCTCTACCTGCTCTACTTCCTCACCGACGAGGTGCGCCACGCCGACCCCGAGGGCGGCCTGCTGGTGCTGATCCTGCTCTACACGGCCGGCCTGGCGGGCACCGCCGTGGTGTCCGGGCGGCTGTCGGACCGCACCGGCCGGCGGAAGGTCTTCGTGATCACCGCTGGCGGGATCATGGCGGTCGCCGCGCTGTTGCTCGCCGTCGCGCCGCTCTGGCCGGTGGCCGTGGCCGCCGCGCTCCTGCTCGGCGCCGGCTACGGGGTCTACCTGTCGGTCGACGCCGCGCTGATCACCCAGGTGCTGCCGGCCGCGGCGGACCGGGCGAAGGACCTCGGCGTCATCAACATCGCCAACTCCGCCCCGCAGGTGCTCGGGCCGGCCCTCTCCGCCCCGCTCGTGGTGCACCTGGGCGGCTATCCCGCGCTCTACGCGGTCACCGCGGCGGTCACCGTACTCGGCAGCGTCCTGGTGCTGAAGATCCGCTCGGTGCCCTGAGCCGCACCCCTGGCGGAATCCGGTCGCGGGCGGCCGTAGGCTGGAGGCGTGACGGTACGTGTACGCTTCGCCCCTTCCCCGACCGGTATGTTCCACGTCGGCGGTGCCCGCTCCGCGCTGCAGAACTGGATCTACGCCAAGCAGCAGGGCGGGGTGTTCGTGCTCCGCATCGAGGACACCGACGCGGCCCGCAACAAGCCGGAGTGGACCGAGGGCATCCTCTCTGCGCTCGACTGGATCGGCATCGAACGCGGCAGCTACGAGGGCCCGTACTTCCAGTCGCAGTACGCCGGCGAGCACCGCGCCGCCGCCGCGCGGCTGCACGAGTCCGGCCGGGCGTACTACTGCGACTGCACCCGGGAGGCCGTGCAGGCCCGCACCGGCTCGCAGTACCAGGGCTACGACGGCTTCTGCCGGGACCGGGGCCTGACGCCCGGCGAGGGCCGCGCCCTGCGCTTCCGCACGCCGGACGAGGGCGAGACCGTGGTGGTCGACCTGATCCGCGGCGAGCCGACCTTCGAGAACAAGCTGATCGAGGACTTCGTCATCGCCCGGGGCGACGGCTCGCCGGTCTTCCTGCTGGCCAACGTGGTCGACGACATGACCATGGGGATCACCCACGTGATCCGGGCCGAGGAGCACCTGCCCAACACCCCCAAGCAGCAGCTGCTGTGGGACGCCCTCGGGGTCAAGCCGCCCGTCTGGGCCCACGTGCCGGTGGTGGTCAACGAGAAGCGGCAGAAGCTCTCCAAGCGCCGCGACAAGGTCGCCCTGGAGGCGTACCGGGACGAGGGCTACCTCGCCGCGGCGATGCGCAACTACCTGATACTGCTCGGCTGGGCGCCCTCGGGCGACCGGGAGATCGTGCCGTGGTCGGTGATCGAGGAGGAGTTCCGGCTGGCGGAGGTCAACCCCTCGCCGGCGTTCTTCGACGAGAAGAAGCTGCGCGCGTTCAACGGCGAGTACATCCGGGCGCTGCCGGTGGAGGAGTTCGTCGAGGCCTGCCGGCCGTGGCTGACCGGCACCGGCACGATCGCCCCGCCGCCGTGGCAGCCGGAGGAGTTCGACGCGGACGCCTTCGCGGCCGTGGCTCCGCTGGCGCAGACCCGCATCGCGGTGCTCAGCGAGATCGTGCCGAACGTCGACTTCCTCTTCCTCGCCTCGCCGCTGATCGACGAGGCCGCCTGGGCCAAGGCGATGAAGGAGGGCTCGGCGGAACTGCTGGACGCCGCCACGGCGGCGTTCGAGGCACTGGAGTCCTGGGACGCGGAGACGCTGAAGTCGACGCTGGAGGCGGTCGGCGCCGAGCGCGGCCTCAAGCTCGGCAAGGCCCAGGCGCCGGTCCGCGTCGCGGTCACCGGCCGCACCGTCGGCCTGCCGCTGTTCGAGTCGCTGGAGGTGCTCGGTCGCGAGCGCACGCTCAGCCGGCTGCGCGCCGCCCGGGTCCGGCTGGTCTGAGCAGGATCGGGTGGGGCGATCCGGCCGCGTCCGGATCGGCCCGGCCGGTCCGGGCGCCCGACCCCGCCGGCTTGACCGGGCCGGGCGCATGGGCCCCGCCGGCTTGACCGAGCCCGCGTCGACCCCGCCGGCTTGACCGGCCGGGCTCGCCCGTCGCGGACCGAGCCGGGCCGGCGCGGGCCGGGCTCGGCCGCCCGCCCCCGGTCGGGGCGGGCGCGCCGGTCAGCGGCGGTCAGCGCCGGGCGGAGCGGCGACGGAGCAGCAGGCCCGCCGCGAGGGCGGCCACGGCCACCACGCCACCGAGCGCCCACAGCCAGCCCCGTCCGGCCGAGCCCTCGCTCCGCCCGGCCGCCGGGACCGCGGCCACCGTCGTACCACCGCCCGTCGGTGCGGGCACGGCGGAGGTGGGCCCGGCGGAGCCGGACGGCGACGGCGACGGCGGCGGGGTGGTCGGACCGGTCGACGGGGGCGGTTCGGCGGGGGTGCCGGTGGTCAGCGTGAACCGCACCTCGCCGGAGACCGGGTGCCCGTCGCTGGACGCCAACCGGTAGCCGACGACGTACAGCCCCGCCCGGCCCGGCTTGAACGGGACGCTCACCCGGGAGCCGGAGAAGGTCGGCGCGCCGCCGAGCGCGACCACGTTGTCCGGCCCGGTGACTGTGATCTTCGTCGTGCCCGGGTCCGGCTTCGCCAGGAACCGGAGCTCGATCCGGGCCGGCGCCTGCGCCACCCGGGCGCCGTTGCGCGGATCGCTGCCGGTCAGCGAGTTGTGCGCGGCGGCCGGCGCGGCCGGCAGCACCAACGACACACCGAGCGCCACGCCGACCACCACTGGCCAGGTACGCGCCACGCGTGGGACCCTGCCCCCCATGAACCCCTCCGTAAAGGTACGATCCGCCCGCTGATCAACGGCTGCCGCTCATTAGTCGGGCCGGGATCGCAGATAGTTCCAATTACTGTTCCACGAGCTGCAACCGATCGACGTTCTGCGGAGTCTTGAGAGTGGCACCCGGTGTGCGGGTTCGGTCACTCCGTCGGCCAATCAACGCGTGACCTGCAGCAAAGCCATCCATCGAACGGGGCGAGGAGGCGGCGATGGTCCGGACGATGCGGCGACTGGTCGCGGTGCTGACGGGCGGGCTCGCGGCGACGGTCCTGTCGCTCGGTCTCGCGACAGCGGCGAAGGCGGCGCCGAAGCCGCCGCCGGCCGGTGTGGAGATCACCGGCGAGGGGCTGGCCGAGCCGCTGCGGTTGCGCGCCGACGCCCATCCGGCCCACGTGCTGGCGATCATCGACCAGGTCAACTTCCTCGGCCGCACCGGGCAGGCCAGCGGCCCGAAGGCGGCCGACCTCGGTCCGAAGTACACGGTCGTGGTGTTCGCCGGGGACGTCCCGAAGCAGACGTACGACCTCTACCCGAAGGCGGTCGGCGGGCCGCGGGTCTACCGGCCGGCCAAGCAGCCGGACGCCCGCAGGACCGCGGCCGGGTGGTTCCTCGGCCGGCTCACCATGTCCGAGACGCTCCGCACCGCGGGCGTGCCGCTGGAGCGGCAGTTCGACACGGTCAGCGGCGGCGTCGGCGGCGGCGAGCGGGTCATCCCGGAGGACGCGCTCAACCCGGCGAAGGACATCGACGAGGCCCTCGGCGAGTTGCAGCGGCTGCTGCTGCTCAACGTGGCGGTGGTGCTGGTGATCACGTCCGGTCTCGCCGGGATCGCGCTGCTGGTCCGCCGCCGCACCCGCTGACGGGCCGTCCGGGCCCGCCCGGTCAGATCTCCAGGACGACCTTGCCGCGCACGTGCCCCGCCGCCACCAGGCGGTGCGCGTCGGCGGCCTGCGCCAGCGGGAACCTCCGTTCCACGTGGACGGTCAGCCGCCCGGCGTCGACCAGCCCGCCGAGCACGCTCAGGTCCGCCGTCGACGGTTTGACGAACATGTAGCTGCCGCCCAGCCGGGCAACGTGCTCGGGGTCGGCTGTGGAGATCAGCCGGGCGGGCCGGGTGAGCAGCTCGGCCGAGACGTCGAGCGACTCGCCGCCGAAGAGGTCGAGCGCGACGTCGATCCCGTGCGGCGCGAGCGCGCGGACGCGGTCGGCCAGGCCGTCGCCGTACGCGACCGGCTCGGCGCCCAGGGAGCGGACGAAGTCGTGGTTGTCCGGGCCGGCGGTGCCGATCACGCGGTCGGCGCCGAGCGCGCGGGCGATCTGGACGGCGAGGTGGCCCACCCCGCCGGACGCGCCGTGCACCAGCACCGTGTCGCCGGCGCCCGTGCGGGCCAACTGGAGCGCCTGGTACGCGGTGAGCCCGGCCAGCGGCAGGCCACCCGCCTCCGCCCAGGACGCCTGCACCGGCTTGTCCGCCAGCGCCCGCTCCGGCGCCGGCACGAACTCGGCGTACGTGCCGTGCTGGATGTGGTCGCGCCGGACGTAGCCGATGACCTCGTCGCCCACCACGAACCCGCTGACCGCCGGGCCGACCGCCGCCACCACCCCGGCGGCGTCCCAGCCGGGTACGAGCGGGAAGTGGCTCGGGAAGGCGCCGGCCAGGTGCCCCTCGCGCACCTTCCAGTCGACCGGGTTGACCCCGGCTGCCCGGACCCGCACAAGGACCGTGTCCGGGCCGACGGGCGGGGTCGGAAGATCCCGGAGAGTCAGCAGGTCGGCCGGGCCGTACGCGTCGATCGCGATCGCCTTCACACCGACCACGCTAGCGGCCCGACGGCGCGCCCGTGGTCAGCACCAGCGGCGTGGCGGTCGCTCCCGGCGGACGGCACGCTGCCGGGGGCGGACCGGGCCGTGCCGGTGCGCGCCGGCCCAGCCGGGCAGGTCGCTGCGGCAACTCTGCGCCTCCGCCGGCTCGGCCTCGCCGGGCAGGGCCTCCTCGGCGGCGCGCTGCCGCGGCACCGGGACGTCCTTGTCGACGCCCTCCGGCACACGACCGGAGGGCTCCGGCGCGTGCGCCGGGAACCCGCCGGGCAGTCGGCGGTGGTGCTTGGCGGCCGCCTGCTGCTCGTGGTGGCCCGTCCGGCAGGGCTCACCCTGGGCGCAGCCGTGCTCGGCCTCCCCGTGCGCCATCCGGTCTCCTCACGCTCGCCACGCCCGCCGGGGTCGCCCCGACGTGCCCTGTCACCGTACTGGCCGGCGCCGACGGGCCGTGCAGCCGGACCCGGGTCGGCGCCACGCCCGGCGCGACGAGATCGTCTTCCGGGACTGGCGCGGTTCCGGCGGCCGGGCCGGCGGAGCGGGGCGGCGTACATCTTTCGGCGGGGGTGGGGCGGGCCGGGGTCCTCCACGGGTCGGAGCCCGGCCGCCGGCGGGTGTGGTGGGATCGGGGCCATGCGAGCGCCGACGTGGCTCGGGCCCGGCACCGCCGGCCGCGACCTGCTGCTCGCCGCCGCGTCCCTGGCCGGCGGCGTGGTGATGTACGGCCTGGGCACGCAGCCGCAGCTGTCCTGGCAGCCGGGGGCGCCCGAGCCGCTGTTCCTGCTGCCGCTCGCGGCGACCTGCGTGGCGGTGGGCCTGCGCCGGGTGGCCACCCGGACCAGCCTGGCGCTCGGCACGGTGGCGGTGGTCGCCGACCTCGCGATGGGCGGCTCGCTGGCCACCGTGCTCGTCTACACGCAGGTGCTCTACGACGCGTGCGTGTTCGGTTCGGCGCGGACCTGGCGGTGGCTGCTGCGGGTCATGGTCGGGCTGAGCGTGCTCGGCACGGCGGCGGGGATGCTGCTGACCGGTGACTGGCGGGGCGTGGGTTTCGGGGCGCCGGTGGTGCTGGCCGGGGTGCTGCCGGTGCTGACGGGGATCAGCGTGCGGCAGTACCGGGACCAGGCGGCGGCCGAGCGGGCCCGGGCCGAGCAGACCGCGCGGCTGGCGGAGCTGGACCGGCGGCAGGCGGTGAGCGCGGAGCGGGCCCGCATGGCCCGGGAGCTGCACGACGTGATCGCCAACCACCTGAGCGCGGTGGCCATCCACGCCACGGCCGCGCTCTCCGTGCCGGGCCTCGACCGGGCCCAGGTCCAGTCGGCGCTGCGGGTGATCCGGGAGAACAGCGTGCAGGGCCTGGCCGAGATGCGGCAGATGATCGGCCTGCTGCGGGAGCCGGCGGAGGGCGGGGAGGTCGTCGACGCGACGGACGAGTCGACCCGGGCGCGGTTGAGCGAGGTGGACGGGCTCATCGACCGGGCCCGCGCCGCCGGGCTGGCGGTCCGGGTGACCCGCCGCGGCGAGCCCCGCTCCCTGCCGGTGGGGGTGGACCTGGCCGCGTACCGCATCGTGCAGGAGTCGCTGACCAACGCGCTCAAGCACGGCGCCGGCGAGGCCGACCTGCTGGTCGCGTACGAGCCGGCGGGGGTGGTGGTGGGCGTGGAGAACCCGGTGGGCGCCGGCGGTGGCGCGCCGACCGGCGCGGGCGCCGGCCTGATCGGGATGCGGGAGCGGGCGGTGCTGCTCGACGGCCGGTTCTCCGCCGGCCGGACACAGGGCCGCTGGCGGGTACGGGTGGAGCTGCCGACGGGGCAGGCGACGTGAGGCGACGGGACGTGTCATGGCCGAGGTGATCCGGGTGCTGCTCGCCGACGACCAGCCGGCGGTGCGGGCGGGGCTGGCGCTGATCCTGGCCGGCGCGCCCGGCGTGGCCGTGGTGGGCGAGGCCGACGACGGCGCGGAGGCCGTCCGGCTCTGCCGCGAGCTGCGGCCGGACGTGGCGGTCATGGACGTGCGGATGCCCCGGCTGGACGGCATCTCGGCCACCCGGGAGATCGTCGCCGACCGGCTCGCCGACGTGCTGGTGCTCACCACCTTCGACCTCGACGAGTACGTCTTCGGCGCGCTGCGCGCCGGCGCGGCCGGCTTCGTGCTGAAGGACACCGACGCCGAGGGGCTGGTGGCGGCGGTGCGGACGGTGGCCCGGGGCGAGGGGTTCATCGCCCCGGCGGTGACCCGCCGCCTGATCACCGCGTTCGCGGCGACCGCGCCGGCCGCCTCCGGGGCGACCCGGGCGGCGGTGGCGGCGCTGACCCCCCGCGAGCGCGACGTGCTGGCCTGTCTCGGGCTCGGGCTGTCCAACCAGCAGATCGCCGACCGGCTGGCGATGGCGGAGAGCACCACCAAGACGCACGTCAGCCGGATCCTCGCCAAGCTCGACCTGCGCAGCCGGGTGCAGGCCGCCATCCTGGCCCAGGAGCTGGGGCTGCCCGCTCCCCCGCCCGCCTGATCCGACCCCCGCCCGGCGTGAAGGTCCAGGTCGGGGCGTGTCAGGCTGGAGCGGTGAGCGAGCCGGGCGGTACGGAGCTGTCGGCCACGCTGCGCCGGATCGAGCGGGCGGCGGGGGCGCTGGCCACCGCCAGCGTGGCCCGGATGGACGAGACCCTGCCCTGGTTCCGCGACCTGCCGGCCGACCACCGCTCCTGGGTGATGCTGGTGGCCCAGGCCGGCGCCCGGTCGCTGGTGCAGTGGCTGCGCGACGGCGGCGGCACGGCGGACAGCACCCAGGAGGTCTCCGACGAGGTCTTCGCCACCGCGCCGCAGGCGCTGGCCCGCTCGATCAGCCTCCAGCAGACGGTGGCGCTGATCAAGGTGATGATCGACGTCGTCGAGGAGCAGGTCGCCCACCTGGCCGCGCCCGGCGAGGAGCAGCAGCTGCGCGAGGCGGTGCTGCGGTTCTCCCGGGAGATCGCCTTCGCCGCCGCGCGGGTGTACGCGCGGGCCGCCGAGTCCCGCGGCTCGTGGGACGCCCGGTTGCAGGCGTTGCTGGTGGACGCGCTGCTGCGGGGCGACTCGCCGGACGTGCTGGCCAGCCGGGCGGCGGCGCTCGGCTGGGCGGACGCCCCGCCGGTGGCGGTGGCGGTGGGCCGCTCCCCCGGCGGCGAGGTGTCCGCCGTGCTGCACACGGTGCACCGGCAGGCCCGGCGCATCGGTACGGAGGTGATCGGCGGGGTGCACGGCGACCGGCTGGTCATCGTGCTCGGGGGCGCGGCCGATCCCGTCGCGGCCACCGGCAAGCTGCTCAGCGCGTTCGGGGACGGGCCGGTGGTGGTCGGCCCGGCCGTGCCGAGCCTGGACGAGGCGACCGAGTCGGCGCGGGCCGCGCTGGCCGGTTTCCGGGCCGCGCCCGCCTGGCCGACCGCGCCCCGGCCGGTGCCGGCGGGCGAGCTGCTGCCGGAGCGGGCGCTGGCCGGTGACGCGGAGGCGCGCCGGCGGCTGCGGCACGACGTCTACGCGGCGCTCGTGCGGGCCGGCGGGGAGCTGCTGGAGACCCTGGACGCGTTCTTCGCGGCCGGCGGCACGCTGGAGAGCGCCGCGCGCTCCCTCTTCGTGCACCCGAACACGGTGCGCTACCGGCTGCGGCGGGTCGCGGACGTGACCGGCTTCTCGCCGCTCGCCGCGCGCGACGCGTTCGCGCTCCAGGTGGCGCTCACCGTCGGCCGGCTCGACCCGGTGGTCCCGGTGGTCCCAACCCAGACATTGGCCCCAGCAGTCCGGAAAACATCACAGTCAGGTGACGATCACCGCCGATTTTTGTAGGATCCCTCCAAAGGTTCTAGTGCGGTTTGGTTGAGCGCGGCACAGCGCTACCCACGCGTATCCGGGAGAGTCATAGACGTGCTCGCCGTACTCTCTCCCGGCCAGGGTTCCCAGAAACCCGGCTTCCTGACTCCCTGGCTCGACCTGACCGGCGCCGAGGCGCGGCTGCGCTGGTGGTCGGCGCTGGCCGGAGTCGACCTGGTGCACCTCGGCACCGCGGCCGACGCCGACGAGATCAAGGACACCGCCCGCACCCAGCCGCTGCTGGTCGCGGCGGCGCTGCTCGCCGCCGAGCACCTGCCGATGCACGACGTCACGCTCACCGCCGGCCACAGCGTCGGCGAGCTGGGCGCGGCGGCGCTCGCCGGGGTGCTCCCGGCAGAGGCCGCGATCACCCTCGCCGGCGTACGCGGCCGCGAGATGGCCGCCGCCTGCGCGCTGGAGCCGACCGGGATGGCCGCCGTGCTGGGCGGGGACCCGGACGAGGTGCTCGCCACCATCGCCGCGCACGGGCTGCACCCGGCCAACCGCAACGGCGCCGGCCAGTTCGTCGCCGCCGGCGCGGTCGCGGGGCTGGAGAAGCTCGCCGCCGAGCCGCCGGCCAGGGCCCGGGTGATCCGCCTCAAGGTGGCCGGCGCCTTCCACACCCCGTACATGGCCCCCGCCGAGGCCGCGCTCGCCGCCGTCGCGGCGGGGATCACCCCCGCCGACCCGGCCCGGATCCTGCTGTCCAACCTCGACGGCGCCGCGGTCAACCACGGGCGCGAGATGGTGCAGCGACTGGTCCGGCAGGTCACCGCGCCGGTGCGCTGGGACCTCTGCATGCGCACGCTGGCCGATCTCGGGGTGACCGGCGTGATCGAGCTGCCCCCGGCCGGCACCCTCGCGGGCCTTGTCAAGCGGGAGCTCAAGGACGTCGGCCTCCCGGAGATCGTCACCCTGAACACCCCGGACGACCTGCCCGCCGCGCGGGACCTGATCGCCCGGCACGGCATGGCGCCGAGCCACGAGCCGACCATGCAGTTCCGCGTGGTGGTGGCCCCGTCGGCCGGCACCTTCGAGCCGGCGGAGGGCCTCGCCGAGGGCGAGACGCTCGACGCGGGGCAGGTCGTCGGTCACATCGTCACCCGGCAGGGCCCGGTCGAGGTGACCGCGCACGCCAGCGGGGTGCTCACGGAGTGGCTCGCCCACCACGACGACCCGGTCGCGCCGGGCCAGCCGCTCGTTCGCATCGGAGGTCACGCATGACCGGCAGTCGGATCCTCGCCATGGGGCACTACCAGCCCTCCCGGGTGGTCACCAACGACGAGATCGCGCAGCTGGTGGAGACCAGCGACGAGTGGATCCGCGACCGGGTCGGCATCGTCACCCGGCGGATCGCCGACGGTGAGTCGGTCACCGACATGGCCGCCGCCGCGGCCGGCAAGGCGCTGGCCAACGCCGGCCTCACCGCCGCCGACATCGACCTGGTCGTGGTGGCCACCTGCAGCGCCGTCGACCGCAGCCCGAACGTGGCCTGCCGGGTCGCCGCCCGGCTCGGCATCACCGCGCCCGGGGCGTACGACATCAACACCGCCTGCTCCGGCTTCGCCTACGCGCTCGGCACGGTGGACCACGCCATCCGGGCCGGCGCCTCGCGCAACGCGCTCGTCATCGGCGCGGAGAAGCTCTCCGACATCACCGACTGGACGGACCGCTCGACCTGCATCATCTTCGCCGACGGCGCCGGCGCCGCCGTGGTGACGGCCACCGCCGAGGACGAGCCCGCCGGCATCGGCCCGGTGGTCTGGGGCTCGGCCCCGGAGAAGAGCGACGCGGTACGCATCGAGGGCTGGCGGCCCTACATCCAGCAGGAGGGGCAGTCGGTCTTCCGCTGGGCCACCACCGAGCTGGCGCCGCTGGCCCGGCAGGCGTGCGAACGCGCCGGGGTGGACCCGTCCGAGCTGGCCGCCTTCGTGCCGCACCAGGCCAACGCCCGGATCATCGACGGCATCGTCAAGCGGCTCGGCATCCCGGACGCGATCATCGCCAAGGACATCGTCGAGTCCGGCAACACCTCGGCGGCGAGCGTGCCGCTGGCCCTGTCCAAGCTGGTCGAGCGGCGGGAGGTGCCCTCGGGCGCCCCGGTGCTGCTCTTCGGCTTCGGCGGTGGCCTGACCTACGCCGGTCAGGTCGTCCGCTGCCCCTGAAGCCCCTTCGGCGCGCCAGCGCCGGGGAGTGACGGCCGGCGTCGTCGGCCGTCGAGTGAAACCGATGAGAGGAACCAACCGCAAATGACCCGTGACGAGATCACCGCCGGCCTCGCCGAGATCCTCGAAGAGGTTGCCGGGGTGAACCCGGACGACGTGGCCGAGGGGAAGTCCTTCACCGACGACCTGGACGTCGACTCGCTCTCCATGGTGGAGGTCGTGGTGGCGGCCGAGGAGAAGTTCGGCGTCAAGATCCCGGACAACGAGGTGCAGAACCTGAAGACCGTCGGGGACGCCGTCAGCTACATCGAGGCGCAGTCCTGATCATGGCGCACACCGACGTCGTCGTCACCGGGCTCGGCGCGACCACCCCGCTGGGCGGGGACGTCGCGTCGACCTGGGACGCCATGCTCGCCGGCCGCTCCGGGGTGGGTGCGCTCACCTCGGAGTGGGCCGAGCAACTGCCGGTCCGGATCGCCGCCCAGCTCGCGGTGGAGCCCACCGGTCTGCTCGACCGGGTCAAGCTGCGCCGGCTGGACCGTTCCGAGGCGATCGCGATCATCGCGGCGCAGCAGGCCTGGGCCGACGCCGGCCTGGCCGACTCCGGGCTGGACCCGGACCGGCTGGGTGTCAGCGTCGGTTCGGGCATCGGCGGCGCGCTGACGCTGCTCGCCCAGGACGACATCCTGGAGGCGTCGGGGCCGCGGCGGGTCTCCCCGCACACCATCCCGATGCTGATGCCCAACGGCCCCGCCGCCTGGGTGGGGCTGGAGCTCGGCGCGAGGGCGGGGGTGCACTCCGTGGCCAGCGCCTGCGCGACCGGCGCCGAGGCGATCGCGCTCGGCCTGGACATGATCCGCGCCGGCCGCGCCGACGTGGTGGTGGCCGGCGGCACCGAGGCGGTCATCCACCAGCTGCCGATCGCCGGCTTCAGCTCGATGCGGGCGATGTCGACCCGCAACGACGAGCCGGAGCGGGCCTCCCGGCCGTGGGACAAGGGCCGCGACGGCTTCGTGCTCGGCGAGGGCGCCGGCATCGTGGTGCTGGAGCGCGCGGAGCACGCCGCCGCCCGGGGCGCCCGGGTCTACGCCCGGCTGGCCGGCGCCGGGATCACCTCCGACGGCTACGACATCGTCCAGCCGCACCCGGAGGGGGAGGGCGCGATCCGGGCGATCGCGAAGGCGATCGCGGACGCGGGCGTGGCGAAGCAGGACATCGTGCACGTCAACGCGCACGCCACGTCGACCCCGGTCGGCGACATCGCCGAGATCACCGCGCTGCGGGCCGCGCTGGGCGACCACCCGGTGCTGAGCGCGACGAAGTCGATGACCGGGCACCTGCTGGGCGCGGCGGGGGCGCTGGAGTCGATCGCCACCGTCCTGGCGATCCGCGACGGTGTCGTCCCCCCGACGATCAACCTCGACGACCCGGACGACGGCCTCACCCTGGACGTGGCCGCCCACAAGGCGCGCCACATGGACATCCCCGCCGCGCTGAACAACTCGTTCGGCTTCGGCGGCCACAATGTGGCTCTCGTCTTCACGCGGGCCTGAGACCACAGCCTTGGAGGCGCACGTGACCACCACCGCCGTTGGCGCGGACACATCATCCGTCGTGGACCATCGGGATCCGGAGTTGCGGCTGCGGGCCCTGTTCGACGCCGGTTCGCTGCGGCTGGCGTCGCCGCGGGACACGTCCGGCGTGCTCTGGGCGCGGGGCGAGATCGAGGGCGCCCCGGTGATCGCGTACGCCACCGACGCCACGAAGATGGGCGGCGCGATGGGCGCGGAGGGGTGCCGGCACGTCGTCGACGCGATCGACGCCGCCGTGCGGGAGCGGGTGCCGGTGCTCGGCCTGTGGCACTCCGGTGGGGCGCGGCTGGCCGAGGGCGTGGTCGCGCTCGACGCCGTCGGCCAGGTGTTCGCCGCGATGGTGCGCGCCTCGGGGCGGGTGCCGCAGATTTCGGTGGTGCTCGGCCCGGCGGCCGGCGGCGCCGCGTACGGGCCGGCGCTGACCGACATCGTGGTGATGAGCGGCGCGGGGCGGATCTTCGTCACCGGCCCCGAGGTGGTGCGCAGCGTCACCGGCGAACAGGTCGACATGGAGCGCCTGGGCGGGCCGGAGCCGCACGGCCGCCGTTCCGGTGTCGTCCACGTGACCTGCAAGGACGACGAGTCGGCCCTGGGCGAGGCACGTAAGCTCGCCGCGCTGCTGGGCCGGCAGGGCCGCCTGTCGCCGGACGACGTGACCGGCGACGACGGGCACGACCTGGCCGCGAAGATGCCCGCCGAGACCAACCGCGCCTACGACGTCAAGCCGGTGGTCAAGGCGCTGCTGGACGCCCCCGGGGTGGAGTTGCACGCCAAGTGGGCCCCGAACGTGGTGACCACCCTGGGCCGCTTCGCCGGCCGCACGGTCGGGGTGATCGCGAACAACCCGCTGCGCCTGGGTGGCTGCCTGGACGCCTCCAGCGCCGAGAAGGCGGCCCGGTTCGTGCGGATGTGCGACTCGCTCGGCGTGCCGCTGATCGTGCTGGTCGACGTGCCCGGCTACCTACCCGGCCTGGGCCAGGAGTGGGACGGCGTGGTGCGCCGCGGCGCGAAGCTGCTGCACGCCTTCGCCGAGGCCGTGGTGCCGCGGGTGACCCTGGTGACCCGCAAGGCGTACGGCGGGGCGTACATCGCGATGAACTCCCGCTCCCTCGGCGCGACCGCCGTGTTCGCCTGGCCGAACGCGGAGGTCGCGGTGATGGGCGCCAGCGCGGCGGTGAACATCCTGCACCGCAAGAAGCTGGCTGCCGTCCCGGCCGAGGAGCGGGAGGCGCTGCGCGCCCAGCTGATCGAGGAACAGACCCGCGTCGCCGGCGGCGTCAACCGTGCCCTCGAGATCGGCGTGGTCGACGACGTCATCAAGCCCGCCGAGACCCGCCGGCGGATCGCCGAGGCGCTCGCCGCCGCCCCGGCGGCCCGGGGCGCGCACGGCAACATCCCGCTGTAGTCGCACGTACCGTCGAGGGGCCCGCGCTCGCCGCGCGCGGGCCCCTCGCGTCACTCAGCCACGGTTGCGGGGGTGCTGCCGGGCGGCCCGCTCGTTGCCCCGGCGGTAGTTGCCGGTCCACCGGGCCATCACGAGCTGCGGGTCGTCGCCGACCTCGGCGAGGAACTCCGCCGCCCGACCGCCGCGCAGCGTGCCCGCCGCCCGCCCGTGATGGGTGATCACCACGGTGCCGTCCGGCCGCTCGACGTACGCGAATCCCTGTGCCGTTCCCATGGCGCAGAGGATGCCAGCCGCGGCGGGCGACCGCGAGCCCGTTTCCGGGTTGACTCTCCAGCGGCTGGAGACAGGAGGCTCTTCGACGTGGACGACCGCACCGACCTGTTCACCATCGGGCAGCTCGCCCGCCGGACCGGCCTGTCGATCCGGACCATCCGCTTCTGGTCCGACCTCGACCTGCTGCCGCCCACCGCCCGCTCGGCCGGCGGGTACCGGCTCTACGACGCGGCGGCCGTGGCCCGGCTGGACCTCGTCCGCAGCCTGCGGGAGCTGGGGATCGGCCTGGACGACGTCCGCCGGATCCTGCAGCGGCGGACCAGCGTCCGGGAGGTGGCGCAGGCGCACGCCCGCGCCCTGGACGCGGAGATCCGGGCGCTGCGGCTGCGCCGGGCGGTGCTGCGGTCGGTCGCCCGACGTGGCAGCACGAACGAGGAGTTGAGACTGATGAACGACCTGGCCCGCCTCTCCGCCCGGGAGCGGCAGCAGATCATCGACGACTTCGTCGCCGAGGTGTTCGTCGGCGTGGAGCCCGGCCCCGGCGGCGACGGGCTGGCCCGGGCGATGCGGGCGCTCCCCGCCGACCTGCCCGACGAGCCCACCGACGAGGAGGTGGACGCCTGGGTCGAGCTGGCCGAGCTGGTCGCCGACCCGGACTTCCGCCAGCGGGTCCGCGCGATGGCGGTGGCCGGGGCCGGGGGCACCGCGACGCCGCCCCCGCAGCCGATGTCCTCGATCGAGTCGGCGCGCGCCGCGCTCGCGGCCGGCATCGCACCGGACTCGGCAGAGGCGCGGGCGGTACTCGACGAGATGGTCGATCCCGGGCTGTCCCGGAACGAACGGCTGGCGCTCGCGGACGACATCGAGGCGTTCACCGACCGGCGGGTGGAGCGGTACTGGCAGCTGATCGGGGTGCTCAACCGGCGGCCGCCCTTCCCGCCCGCGGTGCCCGCCGCAGAGTGGCTGATCGCCGCCCTGCGCGCGGCCCCCTAGGTGAACCAGGTTGACGCGGGCTCTCCGCCCCGTTTTGATGGGCCGGCTCTTCATCGTCAACGGGGAATGGACACATGCAACGACGCACCCGCGCCGCCGTGCTCGCGGCGCTGACCATCACGCTGGCCGGCGGCTGCGCCGACGCGGCGGAGACGCCGTCGGTCGGCGGCGCGCCGTCGGTCGGCGGCGCGCCGTCGGCCTCGCCGAGCACCACGGCCTCGCCGGTCACGCCCGGCCCGCCGTGGCACGACGAGGTCGCGGCCGCGCCCGCCGGCACCACGGTCGGCGGCAAGGGAACACCCTGCGAGCTGCCGGTCACCTTCTCCCTGCCGCCCAGGTGGAAGGTCGAGGCGGTCGAGGGGTCGGCGGAGTACGGCGAGCCGGCCGTCGGCAAGGCCACCCTGCTGTGCGAACTCGACGCCCGGCCGACCGGCGACCTGGGGTTCCTCCGGGTGTGGCGGGTCGACGGGGTCGCCGGCGGCGCCGAGGAACACCTGAAGCACTTCGTCGACGCGTACGCGCCGAAGGCGACGGGCGCGCAGTACCGGCGGCTGCGGGCCGGCACGCTGGACGCCGTCGAGGTGAGCTACACCCAGGACGGCGACACCGACCGGGCCGTCGCGCTGTCCTCCCGCTACGGCCCGGTCCTGCTGAGCCTGGACTCCCCCGACCCGA
This sequence comes from Micromonospora sp. NPDC047670, assembly GCF_043204915.1. Lineage (NCBI taxonomy): Bacteria > Bacillati > Actinomycetota > Actinomycetes > Micromonosporales > Micromonosporaceae > Micromonospora > Micromonospora sp. NPDC047670. The sequence continues at coordinate 89,810 of NZ_JBIDDA010000002.1, read as the reverse complement.
AGGACCTGCTGCCGGCGTACCAGCTGGTGAAGCAGTCGGCCCGGATCAACCGCGCCTGACCCCGGTCAGCCGTCGCAGGTCGTGGCGGGCAGGCCGGTCACCGGCACCGGGGACCGGCCGCCCGGCCGCGTCTTGCCGGCCAGCACCCCGGCGAGGGCGGTCATCGACGCCCGGCTCGACGAGTACGTCGCCAGCAGGGTGGGCGACTTCGCCTTCGCCAGCACGTACGGGGTGTCCATGGCGACCGTGACGGCGGCGTCGGCGCGCAGGTCGCCGGCGCCGTCGCCGTACCCGACCAGGTGCACCACCGTGCCGCCGCCGGCCACCACCTTCACCCCGGCCGCGGTGAGCGCCTCGGTCAGCGCCGCCCGGGTGTGGTCCCGCCCGCCGGAGGAGGTGACGGTCACCGGGCCCCGTACCCCGCCGCCGCAGGCGCCCCGCAGCACGGTCACGGCCGCCGCCGCCAGGTCCTCCGCGGCCTTGCGGTGCGCCGGGCCGCCCAGCGTGGACAGCTCGGGCACGGGCCGGTCGGCGAGCTTGAACTTCATCGTCAGCACCCGGGTCGCCGCCTCGACGAGTCGCGGCCGGGGCAGCGACCCGTCGCGGAGCGCGGCGAGCAGCCCGTCGTACGCCTGGCCGACGTGCGGCGGCATCAGGACCAGGTCGTTGCCGGCCTTCAGCGCGCGCACCGCCGCCTCCCCCGGCGACCAGCGCTTCGCCGGCGGCATGTTCATCCCGTCGGTGATCACCACACCCTGGAAGCCGAGCTGGCCGCGGAGCACGTCGGTGAGCAGCTTGTGCGAGAAGGTCGCCGCGGTGCCCGGGTCGACCGACCGGGTGTCGAGGTGGGCGGACATGACGGCCATCGCGCCGGCGTCGATGCCGGCGGAGAAGGGCGGCCACGCCCCGGCCTCCAGCGCCTTGCGGGACTGGTCGAGCACCGGCAGGCCCTCGTGCGAGTCGGCGGCGCTGTGGCCGTGGCCGGGGAAGTGCTTGACGGTGGCCGCGACGCCCGCGGCCTGCAAACCCCGGACCGCCCCGGCGACCTGCGCCGCCGTCGCCTTCGGGTCCGCGCCGTACGACCGGGAGCCGATCACGGTGCTGCGGGTGGCGAGCACGTCGGCGACCGGGGCGAAGTCGAGATTGATCCCCATCGCGGCCAGTTCGTCGCCGGCCGCCCGCCAGGCGGCCTCGGTCAGCTCCGGCTTGCCGGCCGCGCCGGCGGCGAGGGCGCTGGGCAGCAGGGTCACCCCGTCGGTGATCCGGGTGACCACGCCGTACTCCTGGTCGGTGCCGATCAGGAAGGGCGCCTGCCCGGCGGGGAGCCGGCCGGCGGCCTCGCGCAGGCCGGTGGTGAGCTCGCGGACCTGCTTCGGGTTGTCGACGTTGGTGGTCTCCTGGTTGCCCTTGGTGGGGTCGTCGGCGCTGAAGCCGACCAGGATCAACCCGCCGAGCCGGTACTTCGCGATCATCTCGGCGGGGGTGTCCACCCCGCCCAGCGTCTGGTTGCCGGCCCTGGAGCCGGGCGAGACCCGGGTGGCCGCGTCGCCGTAGGCGTAGGGCATCAGCACCTGGCCGACGAGGTCCTCGTCGGCGAGCGTGGCGACCAGGGCGGCGGCGCGGGCCGCCGGGTCGGCGGCGGACGCGCTCGCGCCGGGCGTCGGACTGGCCGGTGCGGTGGCGCTCGTCGGCGCCGGGTCGGGGCGGCGCTCCGCCGCCCCGGAGCACCCGGAGACGAGCAGCGCGGTCAGAGCGGCGAGCGCGACGCCGGCACGTCGCGGGGTAGTCGACACGCGGCCCATCCCACCAGTTCACCCCTTATCGGGGCAACTTGACCTTCGCGCCGGGCGCGGCCGGACGTGGGGTGTCAGCCGACGCGGGTGAGCAGCGTCACCGGCGCGCCGTCGCCGGCGTAGCGGTAGGGCTCCAGCTCGGCGTCCCAGGCGGTGCCCAGCGCCTTGTCGAGGGCGTGCGCGAGGGCCTCCGGCGCCCGCGCGCCCGCCATCAGGCTGCGCAGCCGGTCCTCGCCGAGCTGGATGTCGCCGGCCGCGCCCACGGTCGCCCGGAACAGGCCGCGACCGGGGACGTACATGAAGCGCTCGCCGTCGGCGCCGGGGCTCGGCTCCTCGGTGACCTCGAAACGGATCATGGGCCACTGCCGGAGGGCAGCAGCCAGCTCGGCGCCCGTCCCCGGACGACCGGTCCACCCGCACTCGGCCCGGCGGGCGCCGGGGTCGACGGGCTGAGCCGTCCACTGCAGGTTGACCGGCGCGGCGAGGACGCGCGCGATCGCCCACTCGACGTGTGAGCACACGGCGAGCGGGGTCGAGTGGACGTATACGACGCCACGCGTTGGCACGGTGACCTCCCGGAGAGCGAGGTGCGTCTTCCCCTACGACCTCGATCCGCCCGAGTGGCTTCTGGAACACATGATGACTCGTGTGACGGATGGTGCGCCAGGGAATCGGAAAATTGGCCGGCGGAATAGTCGGACGGGTGAGCGCGGTTGACCCCTCCAGACGCGATGACCAGCCAGGGATCGCGGTCGTGTACAGTTCCATCGGCGGCCTGTGCCGCGCACATCTTCCGCGGACCCACTCCACCAGGTGCCGTCCGCACAGCCCCCGGACGTTCCGTCCTCCCGTACGTCTTGCAAGGAGTACCTCCGTGGCGAGCAACACCTCTAAGACCGCGCGCGCGTCAGTCCGGGCCGGCCAGGCTGGCCAGGGTGGCGCCCTCAGCGTGCTGGGCGAGTTCAAGTACCTCATCCCGCTCAACGGCGGCAAGCACGCCTACGTGCGGAACCTGACCAACGGCAAGACCGCGCACCTGCGCACCGACTCCGAGGCGTTCGTCGAGGAGATCCGGGCGCTGGCCGCCGCGGGCCACGCCGCCAAGATCCGGGCCGAGATCAACACCCTGAACGCCGCCCACCCGGGCGACGGCTGGGACGCCACCGAGAAGCGCCTCGTCGAGGCCGGCGTCTTCGAGGGCTGAGCCCTTCCCACGCGACACCTGGACCGCCCGTCGGGGATCACCCCGGCGGGCGGTTCCGCGTCCGCACCCGACCGGCGCCGACCGGTGCGACCCGTCGCCGTCACCCGGCGGACTCACTCCCGCAGGAGCGTGACCTCGCCGGTGGCCAGGTCGTAGAGGGCGCCCACCACGGCCAGCCGGCCGGCGGCGACCGGGCCGGCGAGCAGGTCGTCGGCACGCAGCACGGCCACCGTCCGCGACACGTGTCGCCGGATCGCCATCGGGTGCACCCGGGGGTCGTCGACGCCCACCTCGACCACCGCCGGGGCGATCTGCCCGACCAGGTGCGCCAGCGCACCACCCGGTGGCCGCCCGCGGCGCAGCGCGTCCACCGCCGAGGCGACCGCGCCGCACCGCTCGTGCCCCAGCACCATCACCAGCGGTACGCCCAGCTCGCCGACCACGTACTCGATGGAGCCGAGCACCGCCCGGTCGAGCACGTGCCCGCCGGTGCGGATCACGCAGATCGAGCCGAACGTCTGGTCGAAGATCGCCTCCAGGGGCACCCGCGAGTCGATGCAGCCCAGCAGCACCGCGTACGGCTGCTGGTCGCCGGAGGCGGCCGCCGCGGCGGCGGTGACGTCGTGGCCGTGGATCGGCTGGCCGCTGACGAACCGGCGGTTGCCGGCGAGCAGCTCCGCCAGCGCGGCCCGGGGCGTACCGCCGGGCGCGCGCCCGGCCGGCGCGGGTCCGGGCGGCGGTGCCTGCGGCGACCCCATGCCCCCAGCTTGGCGGGCCCGGGCCGCGCCCGGACGCCGGTTGCGAATCTTCTCACCGGCACGGTTGGCGTGGTGTCATGGGGGGTAGCCGGTGTTACCACCGGGTACCCCCGGTGTTGCGGACCAGCGCGGCCCGGGGAGGTGGCGATGCCGGAGCACGTCGAGGTACGTCTTCCCGACGACGTACGCCTGCACGTCGAGGCGACCGGGCCGGCGGACGCCGAGGTCACCGTGGTGCTGCTGCACGGCTGGACCCTGGACGGGCGGGCCTGGCACAAGCAGCTCTCCGACCTGCGGGAACGCTTCGACGGCGCGGTGCGGGTGGTGGCCTACGACGCCCGCGGGCACGGCCGGTCGAGCTGCATGGCGCTGCCCACCGCCACCCTCGCCCAGCTCGGCGACGACCTCGCGGCGGTGCTCGACCGGGTGGCCCCGACCGGCCGGGTGGTGCTCGTCGGCCACTCGATGGGCGGCATGACGATCATGGAGTACGCGCACCGGCACCCCGAGCACTTCGCCGCCCGGGCCGCGGGCCTGGTCTTCGTCTCGACGACGGCCGAGGGGCACACGCACACCGCCTACGGCCTCTCGCCCCGGATCGCCCGATTGATCCGGCTGGCCGAGACCACCGGGGCCGGCGTACTGGCCCGGTGCGGGTCCTGGCGGCCGCCCCGGGCGTTGCTGCGCGCCCTGCGCCCCAGCATCCGCTGGATGCTCTTCGGCGACCGCTGCGACCCGCCCGACATCCGGCTGGTGACCTCGGCGGTGGCACGCGCCTCGCTCCGCTCGATCGGCGGGTTCCGCGCCTCCATCGGGGCGCAACACCGGCTGGACACCCTCGCCAGGCTCGCCCACCTGCCGGCGGCCGCGCTGGTCGGTGACCGGGACCGGCTCACCCCGCCGCCGTGCGCCGAGTCGATCGCCGCCGCGCTCCCGGCGACCGAGCTGACCGTCTGCCCGGGCGCCGGGCACATGCTCATGATGGAACGCCCCACCGAGGTCAACGCGGCGCTGGGCGGGGTGCTCCGCCAGGTGCTCGCCGACGCCGGGGCCGCCGCGCCCGCCACCGCCCGGAAGGGCTGAGGCGGCGCGGCCCGCAGCGCCCGTGCGGGTGGCCGAGAGGGCCGGCGCGGCGCGACCCGCAGCGCCGGCGCGGACGGCCGGGGAGGCCGGCGCGGCGCGACCGGCGACGTGACGCGGGATCCTTTACCGCACCTCAGGCGCGGCTGGTTGCGCGCGGGCCGTACCCTCTTGCGGTTGGCCTGGCGCGGTTCGCGCGGTTCGCGCCGCCCGCCGCCGACGTCAGGAGGAGCGACCGTTGACCGACCAGACCACCCTGGCGCAGGAGACCGCCGTCGAGCAGCGGCACCTCGACCGGGTGTACGCCCGGCTGGCCGAGCTGCGCCGGGCGGCGGTCCGCGCCGAGAAGGAGGGCTACCGGCTCGCGCGGGTGGGCAACTTCGGAGCCCTGGTCGAGCGGGACGCGATGGTGTTCCACGCCGCGCAGCGACGGCACGTGCTGGACGCCGAGCACGAGGGGCTGGTCTTCGGGCGGCTGGACCTGCGCGACCGGCAGGTGCTGCACGTCGGGCGGCTGGGCATCCGGGACGAGGACGCGACGACACTGGTGGTCGACTGGCGGGCCCCGGCCGCCGCCGCCTTCTACCAGGCCACCCCGGCGCAGCCGCTGGGCGTGGTGCGGCGACGCATGATCCAGTCATCCGGCGAGCGGGTCACCCGGATCGAGGACGACCTGCTCGACCCGGCCGCCGCGCCCGCCGACATGGCCGTGGTCGGCGACGGCGCGCTGCTCGCCACGCTCTCGAAGGCCACCGGCCGGGGCATGCGGGACATCGTCGCCACGATCCAGCGGGAGCAGGACGAGGCGATCCGCTCCCCCGGGTCGGGCGTGACGATCGTGTCCGGCGGCCCGGGCACCGGCAAGACGGCGGTCGCCCTGCACCGGGCGGCGTACCTGCTCTACTCGGACCGCAGCCGGTACGCCGGCGGCGGCATCCTGGTGGTCGGCCCGTCCTCGGTCTTCGTCGAGTACATCGCCTCGGTGCTGCCCTCGCTCGGTGAGGACACCGCCACGCTGCACTCGCTGGGCACCCTCTTCCCGGGCATGAGCGCCACCCGCACCGACCCGCCGGCCGTGGCGGCCGTCAAGGGCTCGCTGCGGATGCGCCGGGTGCTGGAGCGGGCCGCCCGGGACGCGGTGCCGGAGGGGCCCACCGAGCTGCGCCTGCTCTACCGGGGCGAGCTGCTCCGGCTGGACCGCCGCGAGCTGGACGCCGTCCGGGACCGGGCGATGCCCCGGGGCGCCCGCCGCAACGAGGTGCGCCGCGCCGGCTTCGACGGCGTCCTCGCCGCGCTCTGGGCCCAGGCCCGCCGGCTGGGCATCGGCCGGCTGCCCGAGCAGCGCGCGTTCGAGGACGAGATCGTCGAGCGGCCGGAGTTCCGGGAGTTCCTCAAGGCGTGGTGGCCGCGACTGCACCCGCGACACGTGCTGGGCTGGCTGGCCCGCCCCGACCGGCTGCGCCGGTACGCCGGCGGGATCCTCTCCGGGGCCGAGATCCGGCTGTTGGCGGAGGCGTACCGGAGCCTGGACCGCGCCGGGCTGACGATCGCCGACATCGCGCTGCTGGACGAGCTGGACGCGCTGCTCGGCAAGCCGATGAAGCCGGCCCGGCCGAAGCGGGACCCGTACCAGTTGGCCGGCGGGGTGCGCGAGCTGAGCACGTTCGCCGACCGGCAGCGCGCCGCCCGCGAGGCGGCCCGCCAGCGCCCGGAGGACTACCGGGAGTACGCGCACGTGGTGGTCGACGAGTCGCAGGACGTCTCGCCGATGCAGTGGCGCATGATCGGCCGGCGCGGGCGGCTGGCCTCGTGGACGGTGGTGGGCGACCCGGCGCAGACGGCCTGGACCGGGGACCCGGACGAGCTGTCCCGGGCCCGCGACCAGGCGCTGGGCCGGCGCAAGCGGCACCACTTCACCCTCACCACGAACTACCGCAACTCGGCGGAGATCTTCGCGGTCGCGGCGGCCGAGATCCGCCGGCTCCACCCCGACCTCCCGCTGCCCACGGCGGTGCGCTCCACCGGCGTCGACCCGGTCGAGCTGGTGGTGCCGCCGGCGGAGCTGGAGACCGCCGTGGTGGAGGCGGCCACGGCCCTGCTCGCCGAGGTGGAGGGCACCGTCGGCGTGATCACCCCGGTGCCCCGCCGGGACGAGGTGGCCGGGTGGCTGGGCGGGCTGGCCGCGCCGCGCCTGCAGGTGGTGACCAGCCTGGAGGCCAAGGGCATGGAGTACGACGGGGTGGTCCTGGTCGCCCCGGGCGAGATCCGGGCGGACCCGGGCTCGGGCGTACGCACGCTCTACGTCGCGCTCTCCCGGGCCACCCAGCGGCTGACCACCGTCGACCCGGTCGGCTGAGCCGCCGGCCCGCCCCGCGGCCACTTGCATATATTGCGATGTGAGCATAGTTTGGACGCGGATCCGGACGGGTGACGGAGGGTGGGCGCGTGGGCGCAGGTCATGACCACCACCACGGGTCGGTCGCGAACGCCGCGCACCGCCACCGGGGTCGGCTCTGGGCCGCGTTCGCGCTGCTCGGCGCCCTGATGGTGGCGGAGGCGGTGACCGCCTTCCGCACCGGCTCGCTGGCCCTGCTCAGCGACGCGGGGCACATGTTCACCGACGTGCTCGGCATCGGCATGGCGCTCGCCGCGATCACCGCCACCCGGCGGGCCGGGGCGGACCCGCAGCGCACCTTCGGCCTCTACCGGTTGGAGGTGCTGGCCGCCCTCGCCAACGCCGTGCTGCTCTCCGGCGTCGCGGTCTACGTGGTCGTCGAGGCGGTCCGCCGGTTCGGCGACCCGCCGGAGGTGCTTGCCGGCCCGATGCTCGCGGTGGCCCTGCTCGGCCTGCTCGCCAACGTGGGCGCCTTCGCCCTGCTGCGCTCCGGGGCCAAGGAGAGCATCAACCTGCAGGGCGCCTACCTGGAGGTGCTGGGCGACCTGCTGGGCTCACTCGGCGTGATCGGCGCGGCGCTGCTGATCACCGTCACCGACTGGTGGTGGGCCGACCCGCTGGTGGCGGTGGCGATCGGGCTGTTCATCCTGCCCCGCACCTGGCGGCTCGGGCGCGCCGCGCTGCGCATCCTGGTGCAGGCCGCGCCGGAGCACCTCGAGGTCACCAAGGTGCACGACCGGCTGGCCGCCGTGCCGGGCGTCGCCGAGGTGCACGACCTGCACGTCTGGACGCTGACCTCCGGCATGGAGGTAGCCTCGGCGCACCTGACGATGGCACCGGGCGCGGAGGTCGGCGCGGTCCTCACCGCGGCCCGGTCGGCGCTGCACGAGGACTTCCGGATCGAGCACGCCACGCTCCAGATCGAGCCCGGAACGTCCCCCGGGGCCTGCGGGTCGGTTGAGTGGTAATGAGCACAACCTTAAATCTGGGCGAGTATTGTCAACTTATGTCGGATTTGACGGTAAGCGGACAGTCACCCGCAGTCACTCCCGCTGCACCAGTCACACCGGCACCGGTAGGCTCGGTTCCGGCCTTCGCCAGGCGGCACCCACCGGTGCCGGCGATGGCCGCCGCCTAATCGCCCGGTGGGGCGAACCGGGGAACCATGTTCGTGGGGTGCATCCGCGTCAGCGGTAGGGATCTTCCGTCCCGAACCCGTCAGCTAACCCGGTCGGCGGCTGACGGAAGGACACGTGTATGCCAGTGATGGCACCTGTACGACGACGCGCCGCCCGGATGGCGGCCCTGATCGCCGCGACGCTCGCCCTCGGCGCCGCGGTCGCCCCGGTCACCGCCGCCCCGGCGGCGGCCACTCCCCGCGCCGGACTGCTCGCCGCGGCGCCGGGGCAGGACGAGGAGGGCGGCACGCCCGCCCTGCGGGCCCAACTGGAGGCCGCCAGCAAGGGCTACCTCGACGCCAAGCGGGCCCTCGACACGTCGGTCAGGCGGCAGCAGCAGCTCGCCGCGCAGCTCAAGACGACCGAGACCCAGCTGACCGAGCGGACGGAGAAGGTCGGCGAGATCGCCGGGGTGGCCTACCGCAGCGGCCGGCTCGGCGTCGCGTCCGCGCTGCTCAACAGCAACTCACCGGACGGCTTCATGGACCGGGCCGCCGCCCTCGACGCGGTGGCCGCCAACGAGGACCGGGCCCTGCGCGAGCTTCAGGAGACCCGCGACGCGGCCACCCGCACCAAGCTCGCCCTGGACGGCGAGATCCGGGAGCAGCGCAAGCAGGTCACGCTGATGGCCAAGCGCAAGGAGCAGGCCGAGCGGGCGCTGACGGTGGCCAACCGGAAGCAGCAGGCCGCGGGCGGGGGCAGCGCGCCGCGCGGCACCTCGACCGCGACGGCGAAGCCGGCGCCGCGCAACTCCGACGGCTCCTGGCCGTCCGAGTCGTGCAGCGTCAACGACCCCACCCCCGCCAACGGCTGCATCACCCCGCGCACCCTGCACGCGCTCAACCAGGCCAAGGCGGCCGGCTTCACCCGCTACGTCTCCTGCTACCGCCCCGGCGGCTCCGGCGAGCACCCGAAGGGCCGGGCCTGCGACTTCGCGGCGCAGAAGGGCGGGTTCGGCGGCGACGCCACCGGCGGCGACCGGACGTACGGCAACAACCTGGCGGCGTACTTCGTCAGGAACGCCGACCGGCTGGCCGTGCTCTACGTGATCTGGTACAGGCAGATCTGGCTGCCCAGCAGCGGGTGGAAGTCGTACAGCGGCGCCAACGGCGACCCGTCCAGCGACCACACCAACCACGTGCACCTGTCGGTCTACTGACGCCCCGGCCCCGGTGACCCGCCCGTCGGGTCGCCGGGGCCGTGCCACGCGTACGCCCGTCGGCCCGGGCGGGCCTGTCGGGCGTCGTCGGCGTCCGCGCTCAGCCGGCCGGCGGCCCGGAGTCGCGGTCCAGCACGGCGCCCAGCCGGGCGGCCAGCCCCAGGTGGGCCGCGCGCGCCTGACGGAAGGCGTAGCCGAAGAGCGGCGCGGGCGCGGCGAGGGTGATCTCGACCTCGATCCGGACGACGCCGTCCGGCTCGGCCCGCAGCCGGGTCCGGTTGCGCACGGTGGTGGCCGGCCGCTGCCGCGCCACGGTGACGATCTCTTCCGGCCCGGCCACCAGGACATCGGCCTGGTAGGTGATCGGCAGCCGCAGCGGCCCGGCGGCCAACCGGTCGGTGATGAGGTAACTGGCCCGCGCGCCGGGCCGGGGCGGCACCACCCGGCGGACCCGGACGATCAGCGGATGCAGGTCCTCCTGCCGGGCCGGGTCCGCGAGCAACCCGGCGGCCTCGGCCAGGGAGCAGCGCGCCTGGACGGTGTAGCTGAAGGAATCCCGCCTGAGCACGCTGTCTCCCCACGTTGCCGTCGACCGATCGTCGCGCACGCGCGGCGCGGTGGCAACGGCGCGCCCGTACCGGCGCGGATGCCGGCCAACCGCCCTCCGGCCCGACTACCGTCGGCTGTTGAAGGGTCACCGAGCGTCGGCGGAGGCGGGAGCATGAACGGGTACGACGGATGAGCGGGCACGTGATGGTCTTCGCGCCCACGCCCCGGCTGACGGTGACCGTCGACCAGCCCAGCGACGCTCCGGAGCTGCATCTGCACCCCGGCGGCCAGGGCGTCTGGCAGGCCCGGATGGTGCTGTCGCTCGGCGTCGACGTGGTGCTGTGCACCGCGCTCGGCGGCGAGATCGGCCAGGTCCTGGAGCCGCTGCTGGTCAGCGAGGGGGTCGACCTCAAGGTGGTGCTGCGTGACTCCGGCAGCGGCGGATACGTGCACGACCGCCGCGAGGGATCCCGGCAGGAGATCGTGGACGTGCCCGGCCAGCCGCTCAGCCGGCACGAGCTGGACGAGCTCTACAACCTGGCGCTCGGCGAGGGGCTGCGCGCCCCGGTCAGCGTGCTGAGCGGGCCGAACGAGCCCGCGTTGGTGCCGGCCGACCTCTACCGGCGCTTCGCCGCCGACCTCGGCGCCAACGGCAGTCGGGTGGTGGTCGACCTGGCCGGCGAGCACCTCACCGCGGTGCTGGAGAGCGGGGTCTTCTTCCTCAAGGTCAGCCACGAGGAGCTCATCGCCGACGGCCGGGCCGAGGGCGAGGACGAGGAGCAGCTCACCCGGGCGATGTACGACCTGCACGCCGGCGGCGCCGAGAACGTCGTGGTGAGCCGGGCCGACAAGCCGGCCCTGGCCCTGGTCGACGGCGAGGTGTTCGAGGTGGAGATGCCCCGGTTGCAGGCCGCCGACCCGCGCGGCGCGGGCGACTCGATGACCGCCGGGGTGGCCGCCGTGGTCGCCCGGGGCGGTGACGTGCGCACCGCGATCCGGACCGGGGCGGCCGCGGGGGCGCTCAACGTGACGCGGCACGGCCTCGGCACCGGCCGGCTCGACTCCATCACCGGCCTCGTCGACCGGGTGCGTCTCGTGCCGGCCGGCAGCCGGCCGCAGGAGCGGACCACCCCCGACGAACTGGCCGGCCGGGCGGCCGAGCGATGACGCTGCGCGTGCTGGTCACCAACGACGACGGGATAGCCGCGCCGGGCATCCAGGCGCTGGCCCGGGCGGCGGCGGACCGGGGCCTCGACGTGGTCGTGGCCGCCCCGCTGGAGGAGGCGAGCGGCACCAGCGCCGCGATGACCGCCGTCGAGCAGAACGGGCACGTGGTCGTCCGCGAGCACCCGCTGCCGGAGCTGCCGGGGGTGCCGGCGTTCGGGGTGGGCGGCTCACCCGGCTTCATCGCGCTGATCGCGGTGCACGGCGCGTTCGGGCCGCCGCCGGCCGTGGTGCTCTCCGGCATCAACCGGGGCGCGAACGCCGGCCGCGCGGTGCTGCACTCCGGCACCGTGGGCGCCGCCTTCACGGCCGCCGCGAACGGCTGCCGGGCGATGGCCGTCTCCCTCGACGTGCTCTCGGCCGGGGAGGCGACGGCCGCCAGCGGGGGCGCCGCGGTGGCCGCCGCCGCCCGGGTACGCGACTCCGAGCGGCACTGGTCGACCGCCGCCCGGGTCGCCCTGGACCTCCTGCCCCGGCTCACCGCAGGGCCGGTGGAGAGCGTGCTCAACGTCAACGCGCCGGACCTGCCGCACGGCCGGCTGCGGGGGGTGCGCCGGGGCACGCTGGCCAGCTTCGGCCAGGTGCAGATGACGGTGGCGGAGTCGGGGCACGGCTTCGTGCGCACGTCCCTGGAGGAGCCCGGGCAGGCGGTGCAGCCGGGCACCGACCTGGCCCTGCTGGCCGACGGGTACGCCTCCGTGACCGCGATCCGTGCGGTCACGGAGGCGGCAGACGTCGACCTGTCGGGGCTGGGCGGCGACTGAGACCGCCGGTCACCGGCCGGTCAGGCGCCGGGGAGCACCTCGGGGGTGGGCGCGCCGGCGTAGTAGGGCTCGGGGGCGCCGAAGAGGCCGAGCAGGCCGGTCACCCAGAGCTGCCGGTGCACGAACCGGCTCGGCTCGGTGACGACGAGCTTGACCCCGCTCACCTCGGCGGTCTGGAAGCCGGCGACCATCGCGCTGATGCCGACCGAGTCGATGAAGGTGACAAGCCTCATGTTGAGCTCGATCCGGCTGGGGCGCCCCTTGGTCAGCACCTCGGCGATCGCCTCGCGCACCTCGTACGCGGTGTCGACGTCGATCTCGCCCCGGGGGGCGATCTCGATGACACCACCGGGCAGAACCGACTTCACGATCGACAGGCTCACGCGAGCACCTCCACTCGCCCGTCCGACGGGCGCCTCATCAGTACGCGGGCCGCGACCGAGAGTATTCCTCCAACGGCCTCGGTCGCCACCCCTCGGGATGAGCAATTCGCGGACGAGGGCGCACCAAGTCGCCCTTATCCGGACTTTTTACTTCTTATTCACCCAACGATCAGCTGGCGCTGACGCGTCGCCGACCCAGGGTAGCGGTCCCCCGCCGGCAGCGCCCGGCACCCGACCTCCCGGGCGTGGCCTGCACCGCTTCCGCCCCGCGGGTTGCCCGTCCTGCCTAGCATCGGCTCCGAGAGTGGGGACCTCGACGGAAGGAAGATCGATGATCAGGAGACTTGCCGCGCTGGCCGGTGTCGGCGCGCTGCTGGCCCTCGTGCTGGCCTGCGGCTTCGGCGGCGGCGACGATGACGACGATGACGACTTCGCCGGCGGCGCGACCGCGGTGGTCACGCTCCGCTGACGCCCTTCGGGGCCCGGCGCCGGGTGGTCACGCCCACACCGGCGCTCCCGCACCCGGCCCGGCCGCACGGCCGGCCGGTTCCCGCCGGGGTTTGCGGAGCCGCCCGACCGGGCACAGGCGGGACGAGCGAACCGTGACCGCCGGTGCGACGTCGAAGTCCGAAGTGGCCGTCGGCTTCGGCACCCCGAGGAGGTAACCACCATGTTCGGAACCAACCTGCTGGACCGCCGCAGCAAGCCCGAGCGGATCGCGGACCAGGCGTGGCAGCACCTGGTCTCGGCGGTCAGCTCCGCCGGCGACAGCGTCCGCGACACCGCCCGGTCGGCCCGCCGGGGCGGTTCCGGCTTCGCCGACGAGGCCGGCGACCTGATGGGCTCCGCGGCGGACGAGGCCCGCCGCCGGGCCACCCTGGCCTTCGACGCGCTCGCCGGTCGCCGGCCCGCGCTGCCCTGGACGCTGCTGGTCGGTGCCGCGCTGGTCGGCGCGGCGATCGGCTGGGCCGCCGGCACCGCCGCGCGGGCCGCCGGCAGTCGCGGCGACCGGGCGATGGACGACATCGAGTTCGTCGACGTGGACCGCCCCAACTCCCCCGTCGGCCTCGACGGCTGACCGCCCGCGGGACGGGCACTCCACCGGCCCCGGTCGACCACCCGGTCGACCGGGGCTCACCGTGTCGGATGCCGAGCCGGCGTCGCGCACGGCCCGGTACGGCCGCCGGGGCGCCCGGTTCGGCGGGCAGCCCGGCCTGCCGCGGATCGAACGGATCCCGCGTCGAGGGTCAGAAGGCGGTGACGTCGGCCGGCGCCCGCTCGGCCCGGGTCAGCGCGCGCAGCACCGCCGGCTGGCCGTGCCGGCGTACGGCGAGGCGGGCCAGCAGGGAGAGCACCGGATCGAGCACCTCCGCGGGCAGCTCCGGGGTCGGTACGCCGACGCTGACCGCGAGGTCGTCGGAGTGCACCGCGATCTCCATCAGCCGGGTGGTGAGGTAGTCGTCCAGGGTCAGCGACCAGGGCCCCCTGGCCAGGTGCACCACCCGGTCGGCCGGCTGCGCCGACAGCGCCGCGGCCAGTTCGCCCAGCGTGGCGGTGGCCCGGTCGACCAGCGCCGCCGGCCCGTCCGCCGCGACGGCCTCGCCGGCCCGGCGGATGCCGACGTTCACCTCGTCGTCCGGCGCGGTCCCGATCCACCTCGCCGGCGCGTAGTGGTCGAGCAGACCGACCGGCTCGCCGGCGGGCACCGGCTCGGCGAGCACCGTGGCGACCTGGAACAGTTGGCTGGCGAGGTGGCCGGCCAGGCCACCGACGCCGAACTCCGGCAACGCGCTCGGCTCGTCCCACCGGGCCGCCACGGCCGGGTCGGCGAGCAGGTCGAGCGCCGAACGCGCGGCGGTCAGGTAGGCCGTCCTGATCGAACTCACGGGTGAATCCCTTTCCCTCGGCTGAGGCCACCGAGCCTAGGGCCCGGTCCGCCGGGGCGCCGGACCCCTCAGGCCGCCCCGGCGGACCGGAGTCCGCGCCGCGCCCCGCGCGGGCGGCCCGGGTGCGGGCCGCCCGCGCCGGAGTCAGCGGCTGGTGCAGGTGACCGTCGCCGGTGCACCGTTGGTGCCGGTCCAGCTCCCGAGGAAGCCGACGGTGGTGCTGGCGCCGGCGCCGAGGGCGCCGTTCCAGCCGGCGTCGCGGACGGAGACGGCCGCCCCGGTCTGGGTGTGGGTGCCGCCCCAGAGCTGGGTGATCTGCTGGCCGTCGGGGAAGGTCCAGCCCACCGTCCAGCCGGCGATCGCCGAGCTGCCGGCGTTCCGCACCACCAGTTCGCCCTGGAAGCCGCCCTGCCAGGAGCCGGTCACCCGGTAGGTCGCGGCACAACCGCCGGTGGGCGGCGGGGTGGTCGGGGGCGGGGTGGTCGGCGGGGGCGTGGTCGGCGGCGGGGTGGAGCCGGTCGGCGTCGGGTCGGGCGTGCCGCCGAGCCGGTCCGCCACCAGGATGCCCCGGCCGTTGGTGCCGAGGTAGACCCGGCCGTAGACCCGGGGGTCGCCGGTCAGGGCCTCCCCCGCGTTGCCGTACTGGTGCTGGTCGTCGTTGATCCGCACCCAGGTCGCGCCCGTGTCGTCCGAGCGGTGCACGCCGGGCTGACCGTCGACGGTGCCGAACAGGTACAGCGCCGGGTACGTCCGGCCGGGCGCGGCCTTGCCGAAGCCGACGTTGCCGGCGGCGCTCACCCTGCCCAGCTTGGTGAAGGTGGCCCCGGAGTCGGTGGAGCGCCACAGCCCGCCCTCGCCGGCCAGCCACAGCTCGCCCTCCCGGCCGGGCAGCGCCTTGAACCTGACGTTGCCGGTGGCGGGCAGGCCCGTGGCCGCCGAGGCGGTGAAGCCGGCCCCGCCGTTGGTGCTGACGTAGAGCCTGCCGCCCGCGAAGGCGTAGAACTTGTTCGGGTTCACGCGGTCGGACTCGATCGTCGCGTTGGCCGGTACGCCGCTCGACGGGGCCCACGAGGCGCCGAAGCCGACCGAGTGCACCACCCGCTGGCCGGCGTCGCCCGGCGCCCAGACGAACCGGCTGCCGTCGGCCGACGCGGCGACCGTACCGCCGCTGTTGACGCCGGACGGCTCGCTGCCCTGGAACCAGTTGGCCCCGCCGTCGGTGGAGAACGCGACGTGGCTGTCGTCGGGGCGGTCCGCGTCGGCGAAGTTGCCGGCCCGCACCAGCACGCTCGGCTTCGCCTCGGCGTAGTCCAGGCTGGTCGTGCTGGTGAAGCTCGGCTGGGTGAACATCATCGGCGGCACGGCGTCCAGGTCGGTGTGCCGGAAGCCGCCGATGTCGCCGAGCGCGCTGACCAGCGGAGCCCCCGACGGCGGGCTGACCAGGTCGAGCACCGCGGTCTCCTCCAGGCCCTTCACCATCGGCCTGATGGTGAACTGGCCGCCGGTGTCCCACTTGGTGAGGTCGGTGCTGCCGTAGATGGTGGCGCCGGTGCCGTACATGAACCGGTTGCTGTCGTGCGGGTCGATCTCGACCGACTCGTTCATCCAGCCGAGCTTCGGGGTCTCCTCCGGCGGGGCGGGGTTGCCGCCGAAGGTCAGCCACGGCACCGAGCTGACGTCCATGGTGTAGCGCCTGGTCTTGTTCGGGTAGCTGCTGAACTCCCAGATCCGGGTCCAGGTGGCGCCGCCGTCGGTGCTGCGCCAGAAGATCGCGTCCGGCCACCACGAGACCTGGGTGGCCACCATCAGGGTGTCCGGCCGCTGCCGGTCGATGGTGAGGCCGCTGTAGCCGAAGTACGCGTCGGTGCTGGTCGAGGGGATCGGGCTGATCCGCGTCCACGCGCCGGTGGCGCGGTGGAACTTCCAGACGTCGCCCTTGCCCCCGTCGTACGGGCCGCCGGTGTCGCTGGTGGCGATGTAGAGGAAGCCGCCCACCGGGTCCACCACGCCCTTGTGCGCCAGGTAGCCGGTCGGCTGCCCGGCGATCCGCTCCCAGGTGGCGCCGCCGTTCGTGGTGCGGTAGACCGGATTCTCCTTGTCGGCCACGCCCACGTAGACGGTCTGCGTGGCGTTGCCCGGCGTACCCGTGCTCTTGTCGAAGCTGACCCAGGTCAGGCCCTGGTTCTGGCCGTTGTAGCCGTTCGGGTCGCTGGGGTCGGCCCGGTAGTTGCCGACGTTGGGGAAGTTCGCCACCTTCGCCCAGGTCGCCCCGAAGTCGGTGCTGCGCCACAGGCCGTTGCCGCCCTCGGCGCCGTAGTAGAGGACGCTGTTCTTGTTCGGGTCGACGGCGAGCCGCTCCCCCATGCCCCGACCGGGCATGTTCCCGCCGTTCTTGAACGGCAGCTCGGTGACCTGCCAGGTGGTGCCCTTGTCGGCCGAGCGCAGGATGGCCCCGTTGTTCGGGTCCCAGTCGTTGGTGTACATGCCGACCGCCGCGTACACCCGGTTGGTCTGCACCGGGTCCGTGGCGACGCTGACCACGCCGTTCCAGCCCCACCTGTCCGCGCCGACCCAGTCCAGCAGCGGCTTCCAGGACTGGCTGGCCTGCTCCCACCGGTACATCCCGCCGATGTCGGTGCGGGCGTAGACGAGGTTCTTCTCGGTGGGGTTGAAGACGATGCCGGGGACGAAGCCGCCGCCGTCGATCCGGACGTTCTTCCAGGTGTACGCCTCGGCGGCGGCCGCGGCGGCGGTGGGCGAGCCGGCCGCGGTGAACGGTGCCGCCACGACGGCCGCGGCGACGACCAGCGCGGACACCACCGCGCCGACGGATCTTGTCCGCATCTGCGGTTCCTTCCGGGTGGAGACGCCGGGAGCGGACGTGGGACGGCCACGCCCGGCAACGGGGACGTGCGGAACGCACCGGAGCTGCCCAGGCCCCGGCATCGGCGCGATGGCTCCCGCACCCGAGGAACGCGCTTACCCTAGCCGATCCGGCGCGCTTATGGAAGCGCTCCCATAGCGACGCCACCCCGGTCGGGTGAGGACCCCTCACCCCCGACCGCGTCAGGATCGGCTCCGGCGGGCCCGTGCGCACCGGGCAGCTATCCCGTGAGGAGTGACAGATGGCCATCGCGACGATCAGCCGTACCGACCAGGACATCCAGTCCGCCGTCCTCGACGAGCTGACCTGGGAACCCCGGGTGCGGCCGCACGAGATCGGCGTGACCGTCTCCGAGGGCGTGGTCACGCTGACCGGTCGGGTCGACAGCTATGCCAAGAAGTGGGCCGCCGAACGGGCGGCGCACCGGGTCGCCCGTGTCCGGGCGGTCGCCAACGACCTGGCGGTGCGACTCGGCACCGGCGCCGAACGCGCCGACCCGGACATCGCCGCCGCGGCCGGGCACGCGCTGGAGTGGGACGCGTTCGTCCCGCTGGAGCAGCTCGACGTGACCGTCTCGCACGGCTGGGTGACGCTGCACGGCGAGGTCGACTGGGAGTACCAGCGCCGCGCCGCCGAACGGGCGGTCGCCCGGCTGACCGGCGTACGCGGGGTCAGCAACGGCATCACCGTCCGCCCCGAGACCCGGCCGGACGGGCACGTCCTGGCCGAGCGGATCGTCGACGCGCTCGCCCGCAACCGGGCCACCGAGGCGGAGCGGATCACCGTCCGGGTGCACGGCGACACGGTGGTGCTAGGCGGGCTCGTCCACTCGATGCCGGAGCGGGCCGAGGTGGAACGCACCGCCTGGTGCGCGCCGGGCATCCGCGAGGTGCAGAACCACATCGCGGTCGCCCCGGTGCTGCGCTGAGCCGCCGCGCCCGGCCGCGTCGCCCGCCCCGGCGGGCCGGGTGGCCGCGCCGCAGGCGGAACCACCCGGGCGGGGTGAGCCGCCCTCACCCCGCCCCGGGCCAGCCTGGGAGACATGACTGATCCGAAGGGGTCGACCCGACCCGGACGCGCCGCGCCCGGGTCCCGCCCGCCGGCCGCGGTGCCCGGCGCCGCGCCGCAGCGCCTCGACACGGATCGGCGGGTGACGACCGGATGACCACCCCACTCCAGGTCACCGCCCGCCTGCGGACCCCGCTGGCCGATGACGACCACGTCCGGGGGCCGGTGGACGCGCCGGTGACGATCGTCGAGTACGGCGACTTCCAGTGCCGGTTCTGCGGGGCCGCGTACCAGAACCTGCGGGAGCTGCTGCGGCAGCGGGCCGACACGGTGCGGCTGGCGTACCGGCACTTCCCGATCGTCAACATGCACCCGTACGCCGAGCACGCCGCCGAGGCGAGCGAGGCGGCCGGGCGGCGGGGGCGGTTCTGGGCGATGCACGACTGGCTCTACGAGCACCAGGACCAGCTCGACCCGGTGCACCTGTCGCTCGGCATCGCGCAGCTCGGGCTGCCCGCCGACGAGGTCGCCGCGGAGGTGGAACGGCAGGCGCACGGCGACCGGGTGCGGCGCGACTTCGTCGGCGGCATCCGCAGCGGTGTCGCCGCCGCCCCCACCCTCTTCGTCAACGGGGTCCGCCACGACGCCGGCTACGACCTGGCGGACCTCCTGGCCGCGGTCGACGCCGCCACCCCCTGACCCGCCTGCCCGCCGCCACCCGCGCCCGTGCGGGTGGCGGTTCAGATCAGGTGCAGGTCGCGGGCGCGGCGGACGGCTTCGCGCCGGCGGGTGGCGTCGAGCTTGCGGTAGATGTTGCGCACGTGGGTCTTGACCGTGTTGACCGACAGGGACAGCTCGGCGGCGATCTCCACATTCGACAGGATGCTCTGCAGGTAGCGCAGGATGGTCAGCTCACGCTCGGTCAGCGGCTCGGCCAGCGCCGGCGCACCCTGTTCCGCCGGCGCTCCCTCGGCCGGCGCGTCCGCGCCCCGGACCAGGTCACTGACCGTCGGCCAGTGCGCGGTGCCCGCGTCGAGGTGGGCGGCGAGCAGGTCCCGGACCCCGGCCTCGGCGCGGGTGAAGACCCGCCGGAACCCCTCCGGCCCGGCCAGGTCGAGGGCCCGCTCCAGCACCCGTCCGGCCCGCCGGTCGTCGCCCGCCCGCCGGGCCAGCACCGCGTCCAGCACGGCGGCGTCCAGGCGTACGGGCAACGGCCAGTCGGCCGCCTCCGATGCCTCCCAGTCCGGCAGCGCGTACCCGGCGGCACGGGGGTCGCCCGCGCGCAGCTCCACCCGGGCCAGCGCGACGGCCAGCGGCGGGGCGGCGGCGTCGCGTACCCGGTCGGCGAGCAGGCGCCGGGCGTTGTCCAGGTCGCCGCGCGCCCCGCGCAGGTCCGCCTCGGCGGCCAGCAGCCAGGACGCCAGCTCGGCGGCCCGGGGCCGATCGGCCAGCCGCTCCCGCGCCTCGGTCAGCGCCCGGTGTCCGCCGGGCAGGTCACCAGCGTCCCGCAGCAGGTACGCCCGGCACAGCGCCGCCACCGCCGCCACGGTCGGCTCGTCCGTGGCCGGCGCGACCAACGCCAGGTGCGCCTGCGCCTCCTCGGGCTGGTCCCGGTGCAGCGCGACCACGGCCAGCGCCAGGTACGCGTGCGCGCAGTCCTCCCGGCACGACCAGCCCTGACCGGGCGGCATGGCCAGGGCGTCCCGGGCCAGCGTCTCGGCGGCCCGCAGCTCGCCCCGCACGGCGTGCAGCAGGGCCGCCCGGCTGGCGCAGACCAGCTCCGTACGCGGCCGCCCGGCGTCGCGGGCCGCCGCCAGCGCCCGGGCGAAGGCGAGCCCGGCGGCGGGCAGGTCGCCGTCGGCCAGGTCGGCCAGCCCGAGCGCGGTGCCGGCCACCGCCCGCACGTCGGCGTCCTCGGCGGCGCCGCCGCGCGGCTCGGCCGGCACGACGGGACCGGGGGCGAGCAGCCCGGCGGCCCCCGGCTCCGCCGGGCCGGCCGCGGGTGGCGAGGTCGGACCGGTCGGGCCCGGCGTGGGGTGGCCGGCGAGCAGCCGGCCGGCGGCGGCGCGTACCGCCCCGGCGTCGCCGGCCAGCCGGGCCAGGGTGACCTCCAGCGCGGCGACCAGCCGCCGGAACCGGTCGCGGCGCGGCGCCGGCAGCGACCGGGCGGCGGCCACGGCGGCGTGCAGGTGCCCGGCGGCGGCGGTGGCGTCCCCGGCCCGGGCGCGTTCGGCAGCGCAGGCGAGTGCGAGCTCCGGGTCGCGCCGCACGGCCTCCGGCGGCGGGGGCGCCGGCGCCGGCCCCGCGGGCGCGTCCCGGTCGTACGGGACCAGCTCCGGCCACCGGGCGACGAAGAGTTCGGTGACCCGGTCCCAG
Organism: Micromonospora sp. NPDC047670; assembly: GCF_043204915.1. NCBI lineage: Bacteria > Bacillati > Actinomycetota > Actinomycetes > Micromonosporales > Micromonosporaceae > Micromonospora > Micromonospora sp. NPDC047670. The sequence goes on along the minus strand of NZ_JBIDDA010000002.1, from coordinate 69,169 downwards.
TCCCCGCCGGCCAGCGCGTGGCGCAACCCGTCGGCGGGCCGCCCGTTGTCGGCGTACCAGCCGGCCGCCCGCAGGTGCAGGTCGCGCAGCTCGTCGGCGGGCAACCGACCCAGCTCGGCGTGCAGCAGGTCGGCCAGCAGCGGCTGGCAGCGGTACCACGGCGGGCGGCTGTCGTCGCGGCGGAGCAGCCCACTGTCGCCGGCCAGGCCGGCCAGCGCCTGCTCGCCGTCGGCGCGCCCGGTGAGCGCGTCGACGAGCCCGGCGCAGACCGCGTCGGCGACGGCGGAGCGCCGCAGCACGTCCCGGGCCCGCGGGTCCAGCCCGGCGAGCACCTCCTCGCGCAGGTAGCCGGCGACCTCCGGCTGGTCGCCGCCGAACTGCTCGGCCCAGCGGGCCGGGTCGGGCTGACCCCGCAGCGCCAGCGCCGCGAACCGGAGGGCCGCCGGCCAGCCGCCGGTGCGCTCCCGCAGCCGGCGCACCCCGGCCGCCGGCAGCGTCACCCCGTGCGCGGTCAACAGGTCGGCGATCTCGTCGCCGGTGAAGGCCAACTCCTCCGGGCCGATCTCGGTCAGCTCGCCGGCCAGCCGCAGCCGGTGCACGGCCAGCGGCAGCCCGGCCCGCGCGCCGACCACCAGCCGCAGCCGCTGCTCGGCGTGGCGCAGCAGGAAGTCCAGCCCGGTAAGCGCGGCCGGGTCGGTGATCCGGTGCAGGTCGTCCAGGACCAGCAGCACCGGCCGTTCCCGGGCGGCGAGCGCCGCGGCCAGCACCTCCAGCTGGTCGGGGCGGGGTGAGCGGTCGGGCACGGGCGGTCCCGGCACGTCGTCGGCGGGATCGGCGGCCGACCGCAGCGCCGCGGCCAGGTAGGACCAGAGCCGGTCCCCGTCGTCGGCGGCCTCCACGGACACCCAGGCCGCCCGCGGCCCGGCGGGGTCCGCCGGGCCGTCCGTCGCGCCGAAGTCGCCCGGGCTCGCGCCGGGCGACCCGGTCTCCCGGGCGCCCTCCGCCGCCGCGGTCACCGGTCCCTCCCCCACCCGGCCCCGGTGCGCGCCGGCCTCCCCGGCGGCCCGGAACCAGGCGGCGAGCAGCGTCGTCTTGCCCCAGCCCGCCGGGGCGCGGACCAGGGTGACCGGGCCGGCCGTCCCCGCGTCCAGCGCCCGCAGCAGCCGGGGCCGCAGCAGCAGCGGCTCCGGCGGCGCGGCCGGGCTCAGCCGGGACGCCAGCAGCGGCGCGCCCGCCGGCCCGCCCGCGACCGCGACGACTTCCGTTTCCCGTACGTGCTCCGGCATCCGGCCCCACCCCCACGGACGCGTCCACTCCCCCAGGCCCCGCGGCGGGCGGTTACCCGGCCGGGGCCGGTTCACCCCTTCGGGGGGAGCCCGCTTCACCCCGGCCCCGGCGACCCTGGTGGCACGCGGCGACCGGCCGCGCGCGACGGCGCGCCCCGGGGCCGCGCGGGACGGAGGACCGGGATGGACGCGCGGGGACGGAGGGACCGGTGGGACGCATCGTGGGGATGGCCGGGGCCGGGCTCGCCCTCGCCGCGGCGGCCGGGGCGGCGGCGCTCCGGGCGCTGGCCGTACGCCGGTCCGGCTGGCCCCGTGCGGCCGGTGCCGACCCGCGGCCCGCGCGCTGGCAGGTGGTGACCGTCGACCGCGCACCCGGCGAGGTGCTGCCGGGCGGACGCTGGCCGGAGCCCCTGCGCCGGCTCGGCGGCGCGGTGCAGGTGCAACTGCGCCCGGCGCCCGGCTGCCGGGGCACCGAACTTGCCGCCCGGCCGTTGACCGGCGCGTCCCCGGCCGGGCTCGCCGCGCACCTCGTCGGCGACGATCCGGGGCTGCTGATCCGCCGGGCGCTGCGGCAGGTCAAACAGCTCGCCGAGACCGGCGAGGTGCTCCGCGCGGACCGCTCCGCCGTCGACCGACCGGCGGGGCCGTCGCGGTGAGGGCGCTGTGCTGGGTGGGCGCCGACGAGCTGGCCGTACGGCAGGTGCCCGACCCGGAGCTGCGCAACGGCCACGACGTCGTCGTCCGGGTCCGGCAGAGCGCCACCTGCGGCGGCGACCTGCCGCTGCTCGCCGGGCGGGTGCCCTACCTGGCCGCCGGGGACGTGCTCGGCCACGAGTTCCTCGGCGAGGTGGTCGAGGTCGGCCCGGAGGTACGCCGGCACCGGGTCGGCGACCGGGTGGTGGTCTGCTCCTCGGTGGCCTGCGGCTCCTGCTGGTACTGCCGGCGGGACCTGCCCTCCTGCTGCGACAACGGCAGCGCGGACCCGGCCGTCGCCGAGGCGGCGTGGGGCCACCCCACCGCGGGCGCGTTCGGCCAGCCCCGGGCGATGGGCGGCTTCGCCGGCAGCCACGCCGAGTACGTCCGGGTCCCGTACGCGGACGTCGGCGCGTTCCCCGTGCCGGAGCCGGTCAGCGACGACCGGGCCCTGTTCGCCTCGGACGCCGCGCCGGCCGGCTGGATGGGCGCGGACCTCGGCGGGGTGCGCCCCGGCGACGTGGTGGCGGTCTGGGGCGCGGGCGCGGTCGGCCAGCTCACCGCGCGGGCCGCGGCGCTGCTCGGCGCGGAACGGGTGATCGTCATCGACGCCGAGGACGACCGGCTGCGGATGGCCGAGCGGCACGCCGGCGCGGAGACGATCGACTACCGGCTCACCGACGTCCCCGCCGAGCTGCGCGAGCGCACCGGCGGGCGGGGCCCGGACGTCTGCGTCGAGGCGGTCGGCGCGGCCTGGGACGGGCCCGGCCCCCGGTCGCTGGCGGACCGGTTCGCCGGCGGCGCGGAACGGCCGGCCGCGATCCGCGAGGCGGTGCACGCCTGCCGCAAGGGCGGCTCGGTCTTCGTGCTCGGCGAGTTCACGGGCTTCGTCGACACCTTCCCGCTCGGGGCGGTGACCAACAAGGGGCTCACCGTGCGGGGCGCGCGGCAGCACGGGCAGCGCTACATCCCGATGCTGCTGGAGCGGATGGCCCGCGGCGAGCTGTGCACCGAGCATCTGGCCACCCACCGGTTGCCGCTGGAGCGGGGCGCGGAGGGGTACGCGCTGTTCCGGGACCGTGCCGACGGCTGCGTCCGCGTGGTGCTCAACCCCGACCCTCCGCCCGCCGGCGGCTGAGGCGGAACGCTGCGACCCGCCGGGTCGGGTGGCAGACTCGGCGGATGCGTGAGCAGCGGGCGTACGACGTCGTCCTGTTCGGGGCCACCGGCTTCACCGGCGGGCTGACCGCCGAGTACCTGGCCCGCAACGCCCCGCCCGGGCTGCGCTGGGCCCTCGCCGGGCGCAACCCCGGCAAGCTGGCCGCCGTCCGGGAGCGGCTGGCCGGGATCGACCCGGCACTGGCCGGGCTACCCCTGCTCACCGCCGACGTCACGGACCCGGAGTCGCTGCGGGCGGTGGCCGGGAGCGCCCGCGTCGTGGCCACCACCGTCGGCCCGTACGTCCACCACGGCGAGCCGCTGGTCGCCGCCTGCGCCCGCGCCGGCACCGACTACCTGGACATCACCGGCGAGCCCGAGTTCGTCGACCTGATGTACGTGCGCCACCACGCCGAGGCGGAGCGCACCGGGGCGCGGCTGGTGCACGCCTGCGGCTTCGACTCGATCCCGCACGACCTGGGCGTCTGGTTCACGCTGAAGCACCTGCCGGACGGCGTGCCGATCACCGTCGACGGCTTCGTCCGGGCGGGCGGGCGGTTCTCCGCCGGCACGTACCACTCGGCGCTCACCGCGTTCTCCCGCACGGCGCAGGCGTCCCGGGCCGCCCGCGAACGGCGGCAGGTCGAGCCGCGACCGACCGGGCGGCGGGTCCGCGCGGTGCCCGGCCGGGTCGCCCGCTCGACGGAGCTGGGCATGTGGACGGTGCCGCTGCCGACCATCGACCCGCAGGTGGTCCGCCGCTCGGCCGCCGCCCGCCCGGAGTACGGGCCGGACTTCCGCTACCGGCACTTCGCCGCCGTCAAGCGGCTGCCCACGGTGCTGGCCGCCGGGGCCGGGCTGGGCGGCCTGGTGGCCCTGGTGCGGCTGCCGCCGACCCGGCGCTGGCTGCTCGGCCGGCTCGCCTCCGGGCAGGGGCCGACGCCGCAGCAGCGGGCGAAGTCGTGGTTCCGGGTGCGGTTCCTCGGCACCGGCGGCGGCCGGCGGGTGCTGACCGAGGTGGCCGGCGGCGACCCCGGCTACGACGAGACCGCGAAGATGCTCGCCGAGTCGGCGCTCTGCCTGGCCACCGACGACCTGCCGGCCACCTCGGGTCAGGTCACCCCGGTCACCGCGATGGGCGACGCGCTGCTGGACCGGCTGGTCAAGGCCGGGATGACCTTCCGGGTGCTGGACCCGCCCCGCTGACCGTGGCCGTGCCGGCGGCGCCTGACGCCGACGGCCGGGCGTGCCACCGCCGCCGGCCGCGCCGAGCGGACCGCCCCGGCCGCCCGGCTTGACCCTCGACCAGGTTGAGACGACAGGATCACCGCCGTGGAGAGCGACCTGCGCAGCATCGGCGAGCTGGCCCGGGCCAGCGGGCTCACCGTGAGCGCCCTGCGGTTCTACGACTCGGCCGGGGTGCTGACCCCGGCCCTGGTCGACCCGGTCACCGGCTACCGCTGGTACACCGGCGACCAGGTGGCGCCCGCCCGGCTGGTCGCCGGGCTGCGCCGGGTCGGCATGCCGGTGGCCGAGATCGCCGCCGCGCTGCGGGCCGAGCCGGCCGAGGTGCACCGCCTGCTGGACGCGCACCTGCGCCGGCTGGAGGACGGCCTCGCCGACGCCCGCCGCGAGCTCTCCCGGATCCGTACGCTGATCGATCCCGAGGAGCGCCCCGTGACCACCCGTGTCGTCCTGTCCCGCGCCGACCTGGCCGCCGCCGTGGACGCGGTCCGCTTCGCGGTCGGCACCGACCCCGACCTGCCGGTGCTGACCGGCGTGCTGCTCGACGTGGACGGCGACGGCGTACGGCTGGTGGCGACCGACCGGCACCGGATGGCCCTGGGTCGGGCGGCGGGCCGGGTCGACGGGCCGGCGGCGCGCGTGCTCGCCCCGGTCGCCTTCGTCGACGAGGTGCGGGCCCTGCTCGACGCGGGCGCGGGGACCACCCCCGAGGCGCACCTGACCGTCACCGACGGGTCGATCTCGGTCTCCGTGGCCGGCCGGAGGGTCGACGCCGCCGCCCTGCCGTACGACTTCCCGGACTATCGCCGCCTGCTGCGCGCGGCGCCCGACGACGCGCCGACGCACCGGCTCACGGTCGACGCCGCCGCCCTGCGGTCGGCCCTGACCAGCGCGGACGCCCCCGTCGTCACCCGGCGGCACGACGGCGCCCCGCTCGCGGTGACCGTGCTGGGGCCCGACGGCCGGGGCGGGGTGCGGCTGTTCCGGGCGGACGAGCTGGCCGGGGAGGAGGACGCGGTCCGGGTCGGCGTCAACGGCGGGTACCTGCTGGAGGCCCTCGACGCCGCCGGCCGCGGGCAGTTGCTGCTGGAGCTGGACGGCCCGATCGCGCCGCTGGCCGTGCGCCGCCCCGACGACGCCGACGCCTTCTCGATCCTGATGCCGATCCGCCTGTGAGTCCGCCGGTGGGGCACCAGCGGCCGGGACGGTTCGGGGGCGGTGAGGCGCGCCGGCCGGGCCGGGTCGGCGGGCGCTCCGGGTCGCACCGGGCGGCGACGGTAGCATCTGGGGGTCCACCAGACGTCCGGACGGAGGCGTACGGAGCAGCATGCTCGACATGGAGTTGATCCGGAAGGATCGCGAGGCGGTGGCGACCGCGCTGGCGAAGCGACTGGATCCCGCCGAGGTCACCCGGGCCCTGGACGAGATCCAGCGGCTCGACCAGGAACGCCGCGCCCTGATCAGCGAGATCGATGCCGAGCGGCAGCGCCGCAAGGCCGAGGCGCGCGCGTACGCGCAGGCGAAGCGGGCCGGCACCGAGCCGCAGGTGAGCGCCCCGGAGGCCGAGCGCAAGCAGCTCGCCGAGCTGGAGAGTCAGCTCGACGAGGTGCAGGCCCGGCTGCGCGGCCGGATGAGCGAGCTGCCCAACCTGCCCGCCGACGACGTCGTGCCTGGCGGCAAGGAGGCCAACCGGGTCGTCAAGACCTTCGGCGAGCCCCCAGTCATCGAGAAGGTCCGCGACCACGTGGAGCTGAGCCGCGCGCTCGGCCTGGTCGACCACGAGCGCGGGGTCAAGCTCGGCGGCTCCGGCTTCTGGATGTACACCGGCATGGGTGCCCGGCTGGAGTGGGCGCTGGTGAACTGGCTGATCGAGCGGAACATCGAGGCCGGCTACGAGTTCCTGCTCCCGCCGCACCTGCTGCTGGACAGCGCCGGCTTCGCCGCCGGGCAGTTCCCGAAGTTCTACGACGACGTCTACCACCTGGACAGGCAGTCCGCGCCGCGCGGGCAGTTCCTGCTGCCCACCGCGGAGACGGCCATCCTCGGCGCCTACCAGGACGAGATCCTGGACACCACGAAGCTGCCGCTGAAGGTCTTCGCGTACACCCCCTGCTACCGGCGCGAGGCGGCCGGCTCGCACTCCGACGAGCGCGGCACCGTGCGCGGCCACCAGTTCAACAAGGTGGAGATCTTCCAGTTCACCCTGCCGGAGCAGGCCGACGCCGCCCTGGCGCAGATGGTCGGCCACGCGGAGAGCCTGGTCGAGGGGCTGGGCCTGCACTACCAGCGCAGCCTGCTCTCGGCCGGCGACGCCAGCGCCGCGATGCGGAAGACCCTCGACATCGAGGTCTGGATGCCGAGCACCGGCAAGTACAAGGAGGTCTCCTCGGTCTCCTGGGGCGGCGACTACCAGGCCCGCCGGGCGGCCATCCGCTACCGGGAGCCGGGCGGCAAGCAGACCCGCTTCGTGCACACCCTCAACGGGTCGGCGCTGGCCACCAGCCGGCTCCTCCCGGCGATCCTGGAGCAGTTCCAGCAGCCGGACGGCTCGGTGCTGGTGCCCGAGGTGCTCCGCGACCGCCTCGGCACCGACCGCCTCACCCCGCTCCGCTAACCCGCCCCGCCTCGTCCTCGTCCTCGTCCTCGTCCCCGGCGCCCCCGGCGACGGGGGCGGGGGCGGGGGCGATCTTGCACTTTCGGCCCCCGAGTCGCGTGGAATGCGGCTTTCGTCGGGGCACCAAGTGCAAGATCGCGGGGACGAGGGGCGGCGGCGCGGGGACGAGTGGGCGGCGGCGGCGCGGGGACGAGTGGGCGGCGGCGCCGCGGGGACGAGTGGGCGGCGGCGCCGCGGGGACGAGTGGGCGGCGGCGCCGCGGGGACGAGTGGGCGGCGGCGGCGCGGGGGCGTGGCGGGCTATTCGGCCCTGGTCAGCCGCAGGGCCAGCGCCGGGCAGACCTTGACCGCCTTCAGCGCGCCGTCCCGCAGCCACGTCGGCACCGGGGTGGGCGGGAAGGCGGGGTAACCGTTCGCGTCGAGCCGGATGAAGTCCGGCACGACGTGCGCGCAGAGCCCGTGCCCGTCGCAGCGGGACCAGTCGAGGGTGAGCCTCTGCGGGTTCGGGTCGGGCGCGCCGGGCAGACCCAGCACGCCGCCGACCCGCCGGCCGCAGCCTTCCCCGGTGGTGTGCAGCCGCAGATCCTCGGCGAAGACCTCCATCGCGGAGAGCGCGAACCGGGCCGTGCCGTCGGGGTGGCTGCACGCGCCCCGGCCCTTCACGTCGCCGGCGGCGGCGCGGACCACCTCCACCGGGGCGCTGCCGGAGACCGCCAGGTCGACCGCGCGGGCCAGGTCGGGCAGGCCCATCCGGCAGGGCCCGCACTGCCCGGCCGACTCACCGGCCAGGTAGCGCACCACCTGGGCGGTCTCGCCGAGCGGGCAGGTGTCCGCGCCCAGCGGGACGATGATGCCGGCGCCGAGGGTGCCGCCGACCGCGGCCAGCCCGGCGCGGGAGATCCCGGCCCGGTCCGCCGCCTCCTGGGTGATCCACTTGCCGTGGTAACCGCCCGTCAGGACGCCCGGCCCGTCCGGCGCCTCGCAGAGGTCGAGGATCTCCCGCAGCGGCGTGCCGGCGGCACACTCCACCACCGCCGCCCGCCGCGCCGCGCCGGTGACGGTGAGCAGCACCGTGCCGGGCTCGTCGTCGGTGCCGAGCGCCGCGTACTCGTACGGGCCGAGCCGGGCGGCGACCGCGAGTTGGGCGTACGTCTCGGCGTTGGAGAGCAGGGTGGGCAGCCCGCCGACGCCGGAGTCGCTGGAGCGCCGCTTGGTGCCCGGCGGGATGTGCGGCAGTCCGTTGATGCCGTTGACCAGCGCACCGCCCTCGCCGGAGATGAACCGGTGCGGCACGGTGACGATGCTGGTGGGCACCGGCATCCGGCGTTCCTGGAGCGCCTCGGTCAGGGAGTCGCGGCCCACCCCGTCGTCCGCCACCCCGACGATGATCTCGTCGGCGTCGAGCGCGTACGCGGCCAGCGCCGCGCCGTCGAGGATCAGGTGCGGGGCCCGGGTGAGCAGCACCTTGTCCTTCCAACTCGCCGGCTCCCCCTCGGTGGCGTTGACCACCACCACCGCCGACAGGTCCTGCCGCTCGCCGGACTCCAGTACCGCGCGGAGCTTGCGCGCGAACGGGAAACCCGCCCCGCCCCTGCCCCTGAGCTGGGCGCCCTCGGCGAGCCGGAGCAGGTCGGCCGGCTCCATCGGTCCGAGCGGCCCGTGCACCTCCTCGTGTGCGGGCAGGTCGAGCCGGCCGAACTCGGCGAAGCCGGCGGTGAGCCGGGCCTCGCCGACGCAGGCCACCGGGGGCACGGTCGTGCGCGTCACTTCGCCTCTCCCCGCAGCCCGGCCCAGTACGCCCCGTCGACGGCGTCGGCGGTGGCGCGGCGGCGGCGCCCGGACCGGCCCTCGCCGGCGGCCCGGCGCGCCCGCCGGGAGGCGAGGTCGACCAGGGTCGGGGTGTCGTCGGCGGGCAGCGGGACGTCCTCCGGGACGTACCGGGCCGGGGGGCGCCAGTAGTCCGGCTCGACGTCCAGGTCGTCCTCGGCGCTGTGCCGGCCCCCGCCGCTGCGCGGTGCGGCGGAGACCGGTCCGCCGGAGATTGGCCCACCGGCGACCGGCCCGGCCGAGACGGAGCCGGCCGAGACGGGGCCGGCCCAGACGGAGCCGCCCGAGACTGGCGGGCTGCTCGCCCAGCGGAGCGGGCTGTCCCAGGGCGCCTCGGGCTCCGCCCGCCGGGGCGGCGCGGAGTAGCGGCCGCCCGCCGCCACCTCGGCCCGGCGGGGACCGTCCTCGGCGTACCGGCGGCGCCGGCCGGTCGGGGCGGTCTCCTCCCCGCTGCTCCGGGGCCGCCGTGCGACGGCGGGCTCCCGATCCTCCTCCTCGCGCCGGGACCGCCGCGCGACGACGGGCTCCCGAACGTCCTCCTCGCGCCGGGACCGGCGCCCGACCACGGCCTCCCGCTCCTCGTCGCGGCGCCGTCCGGTCGCCGGCTCCGGGGCGCGGCGGCGGGACCGGCCTTCCTCCCCCCGGATCGCCGGCTCCTCCTCCCGGCGGCGACCTTGGCGTACCGGCTCGCGCAGCGTTCCGGGCTCCGGGACGACGGGCACGGCGAACCGCTCCGGGTCGGGCCGTCGCGCGGCGGACGCGGTCCACGTCCCGGCGACCGTGGCCTGCGCCCAGTCCGGGATGTCCTGCTTCGTCGCCCCACGACGGCGCCGGCTTCCGAGCAGCGACCGGCCCGGGGCGTCCTCGGCCGGCCGGCCGGCCAGCGCCGCGTTCATCGCGGCGGCCTGGTGCCGTTCCCTGCTGCGCCGGCCGAGGCTCACCGAGAGCCGGACCAGCAGCGCCAGCACGACCAGCAGGACGCAGGCGAGGTAGCTCAGCACCACCCACGAACCGGCCGGTCGCCCGGCGCTGAGGCCGTGCAGGATGGCGAACGGCCAGGAGAGGTACGCGGCGGAGTGCAGCGTCCGCCAGAGCCACGTCGGACCGACGCCGGCGAAGCGGGCCCGGACGACGCCGGTCCAGAGCACGCTCACCATCAGCAGCGCGGCCACGGTGCCGAGCCCGACGTAGAGGCCCCGCCCGCCGACGAAGGGCACCACCGCGTCGGTGCTCGCCGCCCGGCCGGTGGCGACCTTGGTGAGCACGTGGCAGACCAGCCCGGCGACGCCGAGGATGCCGGTGGCCCGGTGCGCGGACTGCAGCAGCACCCGGTGCCGGATCAGCAGGACCAGCCGGTCGGTGGCGAGCAACCCCAGCATCACGGTGAGGCTCAGCGCCACCAGGGTGATCACCCCGGCGAAGAACTCGGTGAAGAAGAAGCCGTACGCGTACGTTGCGGAGCCGACGCCGGTGAGCATCGTGACGGCCCACGCGGCGGCGAGCGCGGAGACGGTCAACAGGACCACCGCGGGCCGGGACCGGGTGCGGACGCCCCGGCTGGTGCTGGTGGTCCGGACGGTCGCCGCCTTCTGGTTCTGCTGTGCCCGGGCCATCTGCTCCTCGATCGTCTCGCGGCGGCGCACCGCCGGCCTCCCTCATCGAGTACGGACCCGCGCGGCGGGCGGATCAGCGGCACGGCGAAATTCTCCGCACGGGCGTCGAACCGTCGGGCCGCGGCGCGCGTGTACGGCGGGGCCAGCCGCCCGTCGTGGCGTCCTGTGCAGTGACACATATCCATGCGTTGACAGTCATCGCAACGCGCTTGTAATCTTTCAGAAATTTTCAGGCCGGCATGCAAGACACCGGCAGCGGGCTTCCCCCGGCCCGCACCGCCACCCGGTTCCGGCCCGCACCGCCACCCGTCCCCCGCACCCCCGTCAGGAGTCCTCGATGCAGAGACGTCGGCGTCTGTCGGCGATCGTCGCCCTCGGCGTGATCGCGAGCCTGATCGTCCCCGTCACCGCGACGGCACCCCCGGCCGCCGCGGCGCCGGCCGGCAGCAAGAAGGTCATCGCCAACCTCTTCGAGTGGAACTGGGCCTCGGTGGCGACCGAGTGCCGGACCACCCTCGGCCCGAAGGGCTACGGCTGGGTCCAGGTCTCCCCGCCCCAGGAACACGTCCGGGGCTCGCAGTGGTGGCTGGCGTACCAGCCGGTCAGCTACCGGATCGAGTCCCGCAAGGGCACTCGCGCCCAGTTCAAGTCCATGGTCGACGCCTGCCACGCCGCCGGCGTGAAGGTCGTCGTCGACGCGGTCGTCAACCACATGTCCGGGCAGGACAACGGCGGCACCGGCTGGGCCGGCTCGTCGTACGGCCACTACGACTACCCGGGCATCTACCAGACGCAGGACTTCCACCACTGCGGCCGCAACGGCGGCGACGACATCGCCAACTACGGCGACCGGTGGGAGGTGCAGAACTGCGAGCTGGTCAACCTCGCCGACCTGAAGACGGAGTCCGACTACGTCCGGACGAAGATCGCCGGCTACCTCAACGACCTGCTCTCGCTCGGCGTCGACGGCTTCCGGATGGACGCCAGCAAGCACATGCCGGCCGCCGACATCGCCGCCATCAAGGGCAAGCTGTCCCGCTCGGCGTACATCGTGCAGGAGGTCATCCACGGCGCGGGCGAGCCGATCCAGCCGGGCGAGTACACCGGCAACGGCGACGTGCACGAGTTCCGCTACGGCAAGGACCTGGCCCGGGTCTTCCGCTCCGAGCGGCTCGCCTACCTGCGCAACTTCGGCGAGGGCTGGGGGCATCTGCCCAGCGCCTCGGCGGCGGTCTTCGTGGACAACCACGACACCCAGCGGGACGTCGGCGGCGTGCTGACCTACCGCGACCGGGGCATCTACGCGCTGGCCAACGCGTTCATGCTCGGCTGGCCGTACGGCTCCCCGACGGTCATGTCGAGCTACACGTTCAGTCAGCGCGACCAGGGCCCACCCTCGGACGGCTCGGGCCGGACCCTCGACACCACCTGCTACTCGGGCTGGGAGTGCGAGCACCGCTGGCCGGTGATCGCCAACATGGTCGGCTTCCGCAACGCCACCGAGGGCGCCGGGGTCGCCAACTGGTACGACAACGGCAACAACCACATCGCCTTCAGCCGGACCGGCCGGGGCTACCTGACCGTCAACGACGAGGACCACGCGATCACCGGCCGGTCCTACCACACCGGGCTGCCGGCCGGCCGCTACTGCGACGTCATCCACGGCACCTTCGGCAACGGCACGTGCAGCGGGCCGGTGATCACCGTGGACGGCAACGGCTGGTTCGCGGCCGACGTGCCCGCCCACGACGCGATCGCCATCCACGCCGGCGCACGCCTGAGCTGACGCCGCAACCGACGCCCCCGTCCCGGCCGACATTCCGGCCGGGACGGGGGTTCCGACCCTCTTTACCCGTTACAGTGTCTTTGTGCGTTTTGACCGAATCACCCGGCGGCAGGCCGGCCGGCTGGCCGCCGCCGTGGGCGTACCCCTGCTCCTGCTGGCTGCCGGGGCCACGGGCTGGGCGCTGACGCCCGGCGACGCGCCCCCCGCCCCGCCGGCCGTCGGTCCGCCCGCGCCGACCCGCGCGGCGCCGACCGCCACGGCCCCGGAGCGGGTGCCGGTGGCCGCGCCCGCGCCGGACGACCTGCCGGTGGTCGACTACGACCCGGCGCCCAAGGGCTTCCCGGCCGACCCGGGCGCGCTGGACACCACGCCGCTGACCGAGGGCCTGCACCCGACCCGCCGGATCGCCGCCTACACCGCCCCCGGCGGCAAGCCGTTGGCCTTCCTCGACCCCACCATCAGCGGCGTCGAGCTGACCATGCCGATCGCCCAGCGGCGCGCCGGCTGGACCGCGGTGCTGCTTCCCTCGGCCAATCGCACCCTCGCCTGGCTGCCGCCCGGCGGCTTCACCACCGTGCCGCTGCGCGACCAGATCGTGGTCGAGCGCAAACCGCACCGGCTGACCTGGTACCGCGCCGGCCGGGCCGTCCGCTCCTGGGAGGTCAGCCTCGGCCAGCGCGGCCAGGAGACCCCGCTGGGCCGCACCTTCATCCTCGGCCGCACCCCGCCGCCGGAGAGCGTGTACGGCGGCGTGGACATCTTCGCCCTCGGCTCCGTGCCCGACGACCCGGACTCGGTGCCACCCGGCCTGCGCGGCGCGCACATCGGCGTGCACAGCTGGTACCACGACGGCGAGCTGGGCGAGAACACCACCAACGGCTGCATCCGGTTGACGAAGAGCGGGCAGCGGGAGCTGCTGGCCGAGGTCCGCCCCGGCACCGAGGTGGTGGTGGTCGACGAGCTGCCCGCCCCGCCCCCGACGGCCTGACGGGTCGCGCCGGGCCCCGGCACCGTCCTGGCGCATGGGTGTGACCGTCCCGGGTAGTACGCAGGCATGAGGGCGAGTTTCCGGCTCGGCCGGATCGCGGGGGTTCCGGTCGGGGTCAACTGGAGCGTCCTGGTCATCTTCGCGCTGATCGCCTGGGGGCTGTCGGTCAACCAGTTCCCCCGGGCCTACCCGGACCGGCCGGTGGTCGCGTACGCCCTCGCCGGGCTCGCCGCGGCCGTCGTCTTCTTCCTCGGGCTGCTCGCCCACGAGGTCTCGCACGCGGTCGTCGCCAAGCGCAACGGGCTGGAGGTCGGCGGCATCACCCTGTGGCTCTTCGGCGGGGTGGCCGAGCTGCGCGGCGAGGCGCCCGACCCCGGCGCGGAGCTGCGCATCTCCGGGGTCGGCCCGCTGGTGAGCCTGCTGATCGGGTTCTTCTTCGGCGCGATCGCCGTGGTGCTCGCCCTGGCCGGGGCGGACGGGCTGCTGCTCGGCTCGGTGTCCTGGCTGGCCGGCATCAACGTGCTGCTCGCGGTCTTCAACGTGCTCCCCGCCGCCCCGCTGGACGGCGGGCGGCTGCTGCGCGCGGCGGTCTGGAAGGCGACCGGCGACCGGACGAGGGCGTCGGTCGTCGCCGCCCGGGCCGGCTGGGTGCTCGGCGCGCTGCTGATCGGCCTGGGGCTGTGGCAGTTCCTGGCGGGGGTCGGCTTCGGCGGGCTGTGGCTCGCCCTGATCGGCTGGTTCCTGATCGGCGCCGCCGGCATGGAGGAACGGCAGGCCCGGATGGGCAGCGCGCTGCGCGGCGTGCGGGTCGCCGACGTGATGACGCCGCAGCCGCAGACCGCGTCCGGGCAGATGACGGTGGCCGACTTCGTCGACCACTACCTCTTCGCGTACCGGCACTCGGCGCTGCCGCTGACCGAGGACGACCGGCCCGTCGGCCTGGTCACCCTCGACCGGGTGCGCGGCATCCCGGCGGACCGGCGGGCCGCCACCACGCTGGGCGAGGTGGCCTGCCGCGCCGACGAGCTGGTGCTGGCGCGGCCGGAGGAGTCGCTGAACGACCTGCTGCCCCGGCTCAGCGAGTGCGCCGACGGGCGGGCCCTGGTGGTGACCGACGGCCGGCTGGTCGGAATCGTCTCGCCGAGCGACATCAGCCGGGCCGTGCAGCGCGGCAGCCTGCGCGAGCAGCTCGCGGGCCGGCCCGGCCGCTAGCCGCTGCGCGTAGGGCGCCGACCCGGCCGCCAGCGCATGGGCAAGGCGCCGGCCCGGCCGTCAGCTGCGGGGGAAGTAGCGGTCCAGCAGGTCGGTGCGGAACTTCCCGGCCGGGTCGAGCCGGGTCGTCAGATCCAGGAAGTCGGCGTACCGGGGCCAGGCCGAGGCGACCGCCGCCGGGGCGAGACCGAAGACCTTCCCCCAGTGCGGGCGCGGCACGAACGGGGCGAGCTGCTCCTCCACCGCCGCCACCACCGGCAGCACCGCCGCCGGATCGGCGACCCAGGTGAAGTGGAGGGCGAGGCTGTCCCGCCCGTGGTTCGGGCTGAGCCAGAGCCGGTCGGCCGCCACCGCCCGCAGCTCGCAGACCTGGAGCACCGGCGCGATCAGGTGCGCGACCGGGTCCAGCGCGGCCAGCGCGGCCGCCCCCGAGCCGCGCGGCACGTGGTACTCCGACTGGAGCTCGTCGCCGCTGCTCGGGGTGAAGCCGAGCCGGAAGTGCGGCAGCCGCTCGTGCCACGGCCCGGGCGCGCCGAGCTGCGCGGTGCAGTTCTCCGCCGGCAGGCCGGGCACCGGGTGCCGCGGCCCGTCGGCCGCCGTCGTGCCCAGCCAGTCCGCCGGGAGCGGGGCGGCGTCCGCGTGCTGCTTCAGCCACACCTCCCGCAGCTGGGGACCGCGGAAGTCGGTGAAGACGCTGACGCTGTACGCCGAGGCGAACGCCGCGTCCAGCGCCTCGCGGGGCAGGCCGAGGCGGACGTGCTGGCGCAGGTGGTAGGCGGGCACCACGTCGAGGGTGAGCCGGGTGACCACGCCCAGCGCGCCGAGCGAGACCACCATCCCGGCGAACGTGTCCCCGTCCGCCGCCCGGTCCACGGTCAGCAGGTCGCCGTCGGCCGTCACCAGTTCCAGCCCGGCGACCGCCGTGGCCAGGTTGCCGACGGTCTCGCCCGAGCCGTGGGTGCCGGTGGCGACCGCCCCGGCGACCGAGATGTGCGGCAGGGAGGCGAGGTTGGCCAGGGCGTACCCCCGCTCGTGCAGGCGGGCGGCGAGGTCCCCGTACCGCATGGCGGCCGGCACGGAGACGGTCCCCCGGTCCGGGTCGAGCGTGACGGTCGCGGGCAGCCCCGCCAGCGAGACCAGGTCGCCGGCGGTGTCGCCGAGCCGGTTGAACGAGTGCCCGGTGCCGACGGCCCGGACGCGGTCGCTGCCCGCGACCAGCCGGCGCACCTCGTCCAGCGAGGACGGCCGGTGCCGCCGGCGGGCGGCGTAGCGGACGTTGCCCGCCCAGTTGCGTCCGGGCACCGCCCGGTCGGTGCCGTCGCCGGGCGGCGTGGCCCCGCCCCGGGGGCGCGGCGGGCCGTCCGTCCGGTCCGCCGCGCCGGCGTCCAGTTCCACGTCGATCCCCCTCTGTCCCCTGACGGTGGTCGTCGGGGTCGACCACCGGTCGGTCGGCGGCGGTTACCACCGTCGTCGTCGGGGAACCCTACGCCGATGAGCACCTACCGCGATCCCGCCCCGCGGGGCGACGTGTTCCCCTCCGAGGAGGAGATCGACCCGACCGGCACCGGGCTGGCGCCGTCGAGCGCGCCGCCGGCCGGGGCGTACCCGGTGGGCACGACGCCCGGGCCCCGGCCGACGCCCGCGCCCCCGCCCGCGCCGCACCCGGTGCCCCACCCCGGGCCGGCGCCCCGCGCCGGCGGCCCGGGCCGCGCCTGACGTCCCGCGCGGACCGGCCGCCGCGGCTCAGAGCTGCGGCATCACCTCGGCCGCGACCAGTTCCAGGTGGTCCAGGTCGGCCAGGTCGAGCACCTGGAGGTAGAGCCGCTCGCTGCCGATCTCCGCGTACCGGCCGATCTTGTCGACCACCTCGGCGGGGGTGCCGGCGAGGCCGTTGGCGCGCAGCTCGTCGGGCTCCCGGCCGATGGCCGCCGCCCGCCGGGCCACCTCGGCGTCGTCCCGGCCGCAGCAGAGCACCAGGGCGTTGGACCAGCACAGCTCGCCCGGGTCCCGGCCGGCCTGGGCGCAGGCGGCCCGCACCCGCCCGAACTGGGCGGCCGAGTCCTCGACCGAGGCGAACGGCAGGTTGAACTCGTCGGCGTAGCGGGCGGCCAGGCGGGGCGTGCGCTTCGGGCCCATGCCGCCGAGCAGGATCGGCGGGCGCGGGTCCTGCACCGGCTTCGGCAGGGCCGGCGAGTCGCTGACCGGGTAGTACGTCCCGGCGAAGTCGAAGGTTTTGCCCGGCGGCGTCGCCCAGAGCCCGGTGATGACCGCGAGCTGCTCCTCCAGCCGGTCGAAGCGCTCCCCCAGCGACGGGAAGGGAATCCCGTACGCGGTGTGCTCCTCGGCGTACCAGCCGGTGCCGATGCCCAGCTCCACCCGGCCGCCGCTCATCTGGTCGACCTGCGCCAAGGTGATGGCGAGCGGGCCGGGCAGCCGGAAGGTGGCGGCGGTCATCAGCGTGCCCAGCCGGATCCGCCGGGTGTCCCGCGCCAGGCCGGCGAGGGTGGTCCAGGCGTCCGTCGGGCCGGGGTCGCCGCTCACCGAGCCCATCTTCAGGTAGTGGTCGGAGCGGAAGAAGGCGCCGTAGCCGGCGTCCTCCGCGCAGCGGGCCACGGCGAGCAGGTCGTCGTAGGTCGCGCCCTGCTGGGGTTCGGTGAAGATCCGCAGTTCCATGCCACCGAGCATAGGGAGGCGGCCCGGCCGCCGCCGCGGCTCGCCCCGCCCGCGCCCGGTCGGCCGAGGCGGGGGCGCCGGCGACCCCGCCTCGGCGGAGCCGGCCTCACAACTGGCCGAGGCCGGCCTGCCGGGCACGCTGGATGGCCTGGCCGCGGTCGGCGACCTGGAGCTTGGTGAGCACGTTGGACAGGTGGTTGCGGACGGTCTTCGGGCTGAGCGTCAACCGCCGCGCGATCACCACGTTGCTCAGCCCCTGCGCGACCAGGTCGAGCACCTCGCGCTCCCGGTCGGTCAGCTCGGGGAAGGGCACCGGGCCGGCGGCGCGCGCCCCGGCCAGGAAACCCACCGCCCGGGCGGCGACCGCCGGACCGAGCAGCACCTCGCCGTTGGCCACCGCCCGGACGGCCCGTTCCACCTCCCCCGGCGCGGCCCCCTTGAGCAGGTAGCCGCGGGCCCCGGCGCGCAGCGCCGCGAAGACCGAGTCGTCGTCGTCCAGCATCGTCACCACGAGCACCCCGATCCCGGGGTGCCGGCCGACGATCTCCCGGGTGGCCTCCACCCCGGACCGGCCGCCCAGGTGCAGATCCATGATCATCACGTCCGGGCGCAGCGTGTCGGCCACCCGCAGGGCCGCGTCGGCGTCGGCGGCCTCGCCGACCACCCGCAGGCCGGCGGTGCTCGCGAGCAGGGCGGTCATGCCGAGGCGGAACACCGGGTGGTCGTCAACCACCGCGACCCGGATCGCCCCGTCGTCCGTCCCGGTCACGACGCGACCCCCGCCGCCCGACGCGCGGCCCCGACCTGGAGGTCTCCCCCGCGCCGGTCGTCCCCGACGCCCACGTCGTCGCCCGCCCGGACGGGTGCCGTCCCCGCCGGCGGCGACGGCGCGCACCCCGGCGCCGGTGACACGGCCTCCGGTGGCCACGGGGTGTGCTCCGGGGGCGGCCCCGCCGGGGCTGGCAGGGCGCACCGGTCGGCCGGCACCCGGACGGTGACCAGGGTGCCGCCGGCCGGCCCCGGGCCGACCGTGCACGCCCCGTCGACCCCCTCGGCCCGCTCGCGCATCGACAGCATGCCGACACCGGGTGACGCCCCCGGCGGGATGCCGGCCCCGTCGTCGGCGACGGTGACCGTCAGACCCGCGTCGTCCCGGGTCAGCGCGATGCGGCAGGTCCGGGCGGCGGCGTGCCGGTGGGCGTTGCGCAGCGCCTCGGCCACGATGCCGTACACGGCGGTGGCCACCGGCTCGGGCAGCGGCAGCGGGGCCGCCTCGACCTCGACCAGGAGCGGCCCGCCCTCGTACCGCCGGGCCAGCTCGTGCACGGCCGGCACCAGGCCCCGCTCGCCCAGCACCGGCGGCAGCAGGCCCCGGGCCAGGTCGCGGACCTGCTCGACGCTCTGGTCCATCTCCTCACGCAGCCGGTCCAGCAGCCGGCCGGCCGCGTCCGGGTCGACGGTGAGCAGGTTCCGGGCGGCCTGCACGCCGAGCGCCACCCCGGCCAGCGCCGGCCCGAGGCCGTCGTGCAGGTCCCGGCGCAGCTTGCGGCGCTCGGAGTCGCGGGCCTCGGCCAGCCGGGCCCGGGAGGCGGCCAGCGCACCGCTGGTCGCGGCGAGGCTCGCCGCGGAGGAGACCAGCGGCACCAGGTCCAGCAGCGCGGCCCGGGTACGCCCGTCCAGCCGCTCCCCCGCCCGGGCCCACGCGGTGAGGCGGCCCACCTCGCGCTCGCCCCGGCGCAGCGGCAGCACCAGCGGCGCGCCGGGCGGACCGGCCGACTCGGCGCGCGCGGAGCAGCCCTCCGGCCCGTCCACCTCGATGACGCAGGCGCCGAGGCGCAGCAGGTCGGTCAGACTGCCCGCCACGCCGGTGAGCACGTCGGCCGCGTCCTCGGTCGCGCTGATCCGGTGCCCGACGCGGCGCACCACGCGCAGCGGCTCGGCCGCCGCGCCGTGGATCAGCCGGTCCACCCAGCGCTGCACCCGGAGCCGGCCCGGCTGCACGCCGATCGCGACCAGCGCCGTGACCAGCACCCCGGGCACCGCCGGGGTGGCCGGCAGCAGCGCGTCCAGCACCGACACCCCCAGCACGTACGCGGCGACCAGCAGGAACGTCATCAGGAACCAGACCAGGGTGCGGCGGACCGCGATCTCGATGCCCCACAGCCGCTGCCGGAGCACCACCGCCAGCACGGCCGCCGGGAAGAACGCCTGCGAGGCGAGCATCGCCAGGGGAGCCGCCTCCTCGGGCACCGGCCGGGCCCAGCCCTCCGGCATGGCCACCGGGGCGAAGCTCAGGGCGAGCAGCAGCGTGCCGACGGCCAGCCAGCCCAGCCCGACCCGCTCGACGGGCCCGCCCCCGCGGCGGCGGGCGGCGACCCCGGCGGCGGTCAGCAGCCCGAGCACGGGGACGGCCACCAGCAGAGCCGGCTGCACCCGCTCGATGAACCCCGCCCACCCCGCGCTGGCGATCCGCAGCGGCGCGCCCGACCCGCTCGCGCCCGGCCCTGGCCAGGTGAGCTGGAACAGCACGTAGCCGGCGACGACCACCGCGCCGGCCAGCACCGCCACCCGGGCGGCCCGCGGCAGCCGCCCCTCCCGGACCAGCCAGGGCAGCACCACGATCAGCGAGAGCATCCCCGGCGCCCAGGCCCAGTGCAGGGCGGAGGTGAGCAGCACCGGGTCCGGCAGCCCGGGGCGCACCCGGAGCAGGTCGACGTACTGGGCGCTGAGCGCGCTGAACCCGCCGCCGAGCCCGGTCGCGGCGAGCAGCCAGGCGACCGGGTGCCCCCGGCGCAGCAGGATCAGCCAGGCGACCACGCCGTAGACGGCGCAGTCGGTGAAGTCGACCAGGAAGTAGAGCTGGGACAGCCCCCACGGCCGGCGGGCGAGCACCCAGCAGGCGGCGGTCGCGACGAACAGCAGCGCGCACCCGACGAGGACGACCCAGGCCGCGACCGGGTGCCGGCGGTCGCCGAGGATCGCCGTCGCTGGGGGTTGGACCGACATGCCGAGAATCCTGGCAGCCGCGGGGGCAGTTGGTGATCCCCCGACGTTCCAGTGCGAATGTCGGTCCGGCGACAGTCGCCCGGAGGGCGGCCGGCCGGGCTCCCCGCGCGCCGGGCGGATGTCCCGGGCATCCGGTGCCGGTGTCCCTGGCCCCCGGGTCGCCGGCCGGTCCACCGTGGAGGTGAGCGACGACGCGAGGAGGAACCCATGGAGGACCAGCACCGGGACCGGCTGATCGGGGCGGTGGACGCGCTGCTCCCGGAGGTGTCCCGCCGGGCCGGGGAGATCGAGGCGGCGCGCGGGCTCCCCGCCGACCTGCTCGACGGGCTCCGGGCGGCCGGCTGCTTCCGGATGTTCGTCCCCCGCAGCCACGGCGGGTACGAGGCGGACCTGCGCACCGGGCTGCGGTTGCTGGAGTCGCTGGCCCGGGCGGACGGCTCGACCGGGTGGACGGTGATGATCGGCGCGGAGACGCCGCACCTGCTGGCGATGCTGCCCCGCGACCGGTTCGACAAGCTCTACGCCGACGGGCCGGACGTGGTGGTCGCGGGCGGGTTCGCCCCGCAGGGGCGGGCCGAGCTGGCCGACGGCGGCTTCCAGGTCACCGGCCGGTGGGCGTACGCGAGCGGCGCCCGGCACGCCGACTGGATCTTCGGCAACTGCGTGCTGACCGGCGACGGCGAGCCGCTGCCCGGGCCGGCGGGGACGCCGCCGGAGGTGCGCTCGATGCTCTTCCCGGCCTCCCGGTTCACCGTGCACGACACCTGGCACGCGCTGGGCCTGCGCGGCACCGGCAGCCACGACGTGGAGGTGGCGTCCGCCTTCTGCCCGGCGGAGGAGAGCTTCGACCTGTTCACCGGCGCGCCCTGCGTGCCGGGGCCGGGCTTCGTGGCGCCGCTGGTCCACTTCGTCCTGCACCTGGGCGCGGTGGCGGTCGGCATCGCGCAGGGCGCGCTGGACGACATGGTCGCGCTGCTCGACGGCGGCCGGCAGCGGCTCTACGCCCGGCAGTCGCTGGCCGACTCGCCCGCCTTCCGCCTCCAGCTCGGCCGCGCCGACCTCGACGTACGCGCGGCACGGGCGCTGCTGCGGGACCTGGCCGACGACCTCTGGGCGGCCTGCGCCACCGACCCGGCGGCCGTTCCCGGGCTGCACCCGCGCATCTCCGCCGCCCTGCCCTGGGTGACCGAGCGGGCCGCCGCCGCGGTCGACACCTGCTACCGGGCGGCCGGCGGCGGGGCGGCCCGGGACTCGTCCCCGCTCCAGCGGCGCTTCCGGGACATCCACACCTTCAGCCAGCACGCGGCGGCGGCCGAGGGCTGGCTCGGCAACAACGGCGCCCGGGTGCTCGGCCGGCCGGTGGAGCTGGCCTACTGACGCCGGGGACCCGCACGAGAGGTGCGAGCCACGGTCGAGCGTGCCGGCGGCGCCGGGTCGGGCCCCGACGCCGCCGGAGCGGTCAGACGTACGGCCGGGTGGCGTACGCGGTCCGCAACGCGGCCAGCCCGGCCGACTTCGGCGACAGCGTGCCCCAGCCGGAGTTGAAGTAGTTGGTCCGCGCGATCCGGGGCCCCCGCTCGGCGTTGAGCTGGGCGACGGCGGCCGGCACGGTGGCGATCCACGCCGCCTGGTCCGGCACCTCGGCCACCCGTACGCCCCACTCGGCGATGATCACCGGTCGGGAGAGCGCGACCGGCCCGAGGTCGGCCACCGCCCAGTCCTTCGTCCGGCGGAACCGGGCCAGCGCCGTGTGGGTGGGGCTGGTCGCGTACGCGTTCCACTGCAGGAAGTCGAGCCTGGCCATCAGGGCCTCCGGATGGGTGCGCTGGAAGCAGGCCCGGTCGAAGCCGCCCACCCCCACGGAGAAGGTGGTGTCGGCGGGCAACTGGCGGGCCCGGAACCAGTTCACGATGTACGTCATCGCCTGCACCGCGCGGGCGTCCGACTGCGCCCACGTGTAGGCGACGCCGGACTCGGTGGTGCCGAACTCGTGGTCGGTGTCCAGCTCGGAGGCGAGCTGGATGTTCACCCCGAACCCGAGGGTGCGGTACTGGGACAGGGCGCGGGCGAACAGCCCGTCGCAGTGCCCGGCCAGGACCTGGCTGTAGCCGTACGCCCGGGGCCAGCTCGTGCCCGGTCGCTGCTGGATGGTCATCGCGGGCGCCGGGACGGTGTGGGTGACGCCGTCCACGGTGAAGGTCTGCGGCCCGGCGTTGGGCGCGCCGTAGTGCTTCAGCTCCAGCACCATGTTCATCCGCACCCCCGCCCGGCCCAGGGTGACCAGCCATGGTCGCTGGTAGCCGGGGAAGGTGTAGCCGTCGGCGAAGCTGCGGTACTGGGTCAGCGAGCGGAAGTTCCCGCCGGCCATGTCCGCCGTCGGGTCCGCGCCGCCGGAGAGGTAGTAGCCGCCCAGCACGGGCGGGGCGATCGTGTAGTCGGCGGTGGCGGTGGCGGTGCGCCCGCCGTTGTCGCGCACGGTGACGGTGACCCGGGGCATCACGCCACCGCCCGGTAGACGGCGACCGAGCCGTTGTCCGACAACCTGGTCCAGGTGCGGCCGGAGCTGTCGGTGACGGTGACGGTGAGCGGGTCGATGACGGCGGTGACCTTGACCGGGGCGCTGCTGTTGCCCTGCGCGTCGGTGACCACGATCGTGACGGTCACCGGCTTCGTGTCGGTGTCGCCGTAGGTGACCGTGAGGGTCATCTGGTCGCCGGGTGAGTAGGTCGAGGCGTTCAGGGACGCGGTCGCGGTGGGAGCGGCCATGGCCGGCTCCTCTCGTGCTCGGTTGCCGGACCGGCGACTCGTGGCCACGGTCGGGCCCGGCGGGGAGGATGGGTCTGGCGACGACCGGTCCGCCGGCACGCGACGGCGCGGCCGGGGACCGGTTCCGAGGTACGGCTCGTCGATCGCGCTCGTCTCGGGGTTGCGCGGCTCGACGGCTGCCAGGTGTGACGTCGGTGTCGGTGCGGCGCACCGGCCCGGCGCCCGGATCGGTGGGCTGGCGGAGCGCGGCCTCGCGGTGCGCGGCCGGCCGGCGCTGCGCTACGCCGGGGCCGTCGCGGGGCCGGGCTCGGTGATGGCGGCGTCGGCGGGGACGGTGCTGTCCCCACCGGGCCCGAGGAATGGGATGTGGCCCGCCATCCTTACGCCTCTCACCTGCTACAACAGTGCGTCGCGGAGGCGGCCGGCGTCCTGTCGGCTACCCGACACCGTCGCGTCGAGCTGGTCGCGTGCCGGCCCGGCGACGCCCCGCCACCGGCCACCCGGACGAACGGACCCGCGATCGTCACTTGCCTCAGCCTGGTGTCCGAGGACTCGGAGGGAGCGGTGGAGGTGTGCGCACCCACCGAGGGCAGCGTGGAGCCCCACGGACGGATCGGTGTCCGGCTCGAGCCGGCCCGCGCGGAGGTCTTCGTGTCGCTACCCTCCGCCCTTGCCACGTACCCCGCCGTCCTCGCCGCCCACGACGCCGTCTCAAGCTGGTTGCAGCGCAACGGGTCGCCCCTGAGCGGGCCGGCCCGGAAGATCTCGTACCCCGGTGCCCGGGGTCCCGCCACCGGGGAGCTGACCACGGACGTGGCCTACCCCCACGTCTGCGGCGGCGCCTGCGCCACCCTGCCCACGGCCGCCTGGCCCGACGACCGCTGGACCGAGCGGCACCGGACCTGAGCGGCCGATCCCGCCGGCGACGCCTCGTGCGGGGCGGCTCACGGAGCGTCAACCGGGCGGCGACGGGATCAGGATCGGTCGTACAGTGTGCGGGCCATTCGATCGAGGAGGGTCCGTGACCCAACCGCCACCGGTGCCGGGATCCCCGGAGACGACCGGCGCGCCCGCGAGCCCCGGCGGCGAGAGCCCCGGCACCGCGACGCCGTACCTGCTCGTCATGCCGCCGACCGACGGGGCGCCGTCCCCCATGGTGTGGCCCGGCCCGGAGGGCGCGCCCGCCTGGGCGATCCCGGTCAGCATCCCGGCGGGCACACGCGGGTACGCCGTGTTCATCCCGTTGCTCCCGTCCGCCGCGCCGGCACCGCCGGACGCCGCCACCGACCCGGCAACCGCCGCGCCGACGCCGCCGGGCCCGGCCACCGGCGTGACGGCCGTACCGACGCCGCCGGGCCTGGCCACCGACGTGACGGCCGTACCGGCGCCGGCGGGTGCGGGCGCCCGCCCGGCGGCCGTGCCGAGGCAGGCGGACGGGAAGGCCAGCCCGGGCCCGACGGCCACGGCGGACGCGGTGACCGGGCAGGCACCGCCGCCCGCCGAGGCGCCACCCGACGCGCGGTCGGCGCAGCCGTCCCCGGCCGGAGCCCCGGCGCCCTCCCCCACCGACGCCGCGCCGCCGTCCGCCGCCGCGCCGCCCGACCCGGGCACGTCGCCACCACCGGCCACCGCGGCGGCACCCGCCGCCCCGCGAACCGTCGCCGCGCCGGCAACCGTCGCCGCGCCGCCGCCGGGCGTCGGTCCGTACCCGGCGCCGCACCTGACGGGCACGCCGGTCACGTCGCCCATGCCGTACCGCGGCTACCAGCCGCCACCGGTCCGGCCCTCGTTCCTCCAGACGCGGTGGCCGGGACCGAAGGCGGCCCGCGACCGGTCCGTGCCGGCCGCCGTCCTCACCGGAGCGCTGGGGCTGGCGTGCTTCGTGCCGCTCACCCGCACCGGCATCGGCTGGTTCCTGGGCTGGCTCACCCTGACCGTCGCGGTGGCCGTCGCGGTCCGCCGCACCGGCGCCGACCTGCCGCGCGCCGAACGGTGGGTCCGCGCCGGCTGGGCGGTGGCCGCGCTGGCGCTGCTCTCGGTCCTGGCCTTCCGCAACGCCTGGTGGCTGGTGACGTTCTGCGTCCTCGGCGCGCTCGGCTGCGCGACCCTCGCGATCGTGGGCGGGCGGCTCGTACGCTCGATCCTGTTCAGCCTGGTGGCGGCGCCGTTCGCGGCGCTGCGGGGGCTGCCGTGGGTGGGCGGGCACCTCCAGGCCCCCGCGAAGCCGGGCCTGGCCCGCCGCGTCGTCGGGTCGGCCGCGGTCACGGTGGCCGCGCTGGCCGTCTTCGGCGCGCTCCTCTCGTCGGCCGACGGCGCCTTCTCCGCGGTGCTCGGCGGGCTCATCCCGGAGGTCAACGCCGGCGCGGGGTTCGCCTGGCTCTTCCTCGCCGGCATCGGTGGGCTGAGCGCGGTCGCCGCCGTCTACACGCTGGCCGCGCCTCCCGACCTGTCGACCGTGGACCGGCCCGGCACGCGCCGTCTCGGCGTCCTGGAGTGGGCACCGGTCATCAGCGCGCTGACCCTGCTGTTCGGCGGTTTCGTGGCGGTGCAGTTCACCGTCCTGTTCGGCGGGGAACGGCACGTGCTGCGCACCGCCGGCCTCAGCTACGCCGAGTACGCGCGCAGCGGGTTCTGGCAGCTCGTCGTCGTCACGATGCTGACGCTGGCGGTGCTCGCCGGGGTGGCCCGGTGGGCGCGGCGGGAGCGACCGGTCGAGCGCCACCTGCTCCGGGTCCTGCTCGGCCTGCTCAGCGCGTTCGGCTTCGTCATCGTGGTGTCGGCGCTGTCGCGGATGTACACGTACCAGAAGGCCTACAGCTTCACCGGGGAGCGGCTCTTCGTGATGGCGTTCGAGCTGCTGCTCGGCACCGTCTTCCTGATGATCCTGGTGGCCGGGATCCGGTGGCGGGGAGAGTGGATCCCCCGGCTGACCGTGGCGCTCGCCGTGGCGATGCTGCTGAGCCTGGCCGTGCTCAACCCCGAGGACTACGCGGCCCGCCGCAACATCGCCCGCTACGAGCAGACGGGCAAGATCGACGCCTGGTACCTGCGGGCGCTCTCGGCCGACGCGACGCCGGCCCTGGCCGGCCTGCCCGACCCGGTGCGCCGCTGCACGCTGAGCTGGATCGCCGACGACCTCGACGAGCCGGACCCCTGGTACGCCTGGAACCTGGGCCGGGTGCGGGCCCGCGAGGCGCTCGACCGGGCCGGTCCGGGCGCGGTCGGCGGCCGGCGCGACTGCAAGGCCGCCGACCAGTTCGACCTGCCCAAGAGCCGCCGGTGACGGACCCGGTGCCCCCGTCCGGGCGGGGGCACGGCGTCGCACCGGTCACCAGGGCTCGGGGATGTATTCGGGGCAGAGGGAGACGCGCTCGACGCGCTAGATTCTCCCGATGATCAATGCTCTGTTCGTCAGTGACGAGATGCCAGGCGGCGGGATCGGGGACATCGCGGCGGTCGAGGTGGACGGCGCGCTGACCGTGGTGGGCGTGTCCCGCTGGGGCCGTGACGGGGTGTGGGTCTGGGAGTCGGCACAGAACGTCTGGCGAAACCTGGTGTTGCCGTTCGCCTGCGCCGCGGATCCGCAGGCGGCGCAATATCCGGACGCCGGAAACGAGTTGGACTCGGTGGCTTTGGCCGTCTCTGGCGGACGGGTGGTGTTGGCGGCCGGTGGCGATGAACAGGGTGTCGCGTTCTGGGATGTCGGCACCGGCGAGTTGATCAGCGGGACCTCCTTCGACGCCCCGTACATCGCGGCGGTCGCGGCCCTGGACGGTGGGGACGGTCTGGCGCGGTTCGCGACGTGTAGCGGAGTGCACTGGGACGGCATCACGATGTGGGAACCGCTCGGGGGGTTGTCTCCGGTCGAGCTGCCAGAGTCCACCGTGGATGCGCTCGGCACGGGCAGTTTCGAGGGCCGTTCGCTGGTCGTGGCTGGCACTCGTGAGGGCGTCACGTTGTGGGACGTGGACTCGCGCGAGCGGTGGGCCTCGCTGTACACCGACGGCGAGGACGAGGACGAGGAGATTGACGACTACGACGAGGACACCGACGACGAGCGAATCCACGCCGTCACCCTCGTCCAGCAAGGCGGTGGCTTGGCGGTCGTGGCGTTGACGGATACCGGAAGCGTCCTGGCCTGGACGCTCCCGTCGCCCCGCCAGGCCGGGTCGGCTCGCGAGCTTGCCCGCGAGCGGCTGAAGCAGGTTCGGGCGGGCCTGCGTGACGATCTCGACGAGCCGGACGAGGAGATCGAGCCGATCCGGGACCCGTTCGACGGGCACGAGGGCTCCATAACCACGTTGGCGACCGGCGTCGTCGACGACCGTCCAGTCGTCGTCACCGGCGGCACCGACGGAACCGTACGAGTCTGGGACCTGTCCGACGGGCGGGCGATCGGCGCTCCGCTGACCGGTCATCGTGGTTCGGTACGCAAGGTGGTGACCGGCACCCTACGCGGCCGACCCGTTGCCGTGAGCGCCGGCGACGATCGGACGGTCAGGGTCTGGGACCTTGTCACCCAAGCGCACTGAGCAGCAGGACTTCCGGGGGTTGCGGGAGTCGTCGGAGCGTTGACGCCCAGACGCGCGCAGTGCCGTGGCCAGGGCAGCCAGGCTGGCCAAGTGTTTGTGCTGGTGGGGCGGGCGGGACTCGAACCCGCGACCGAGGGATTATGAGTCCCCTGCTCTAACCGGCTGAGCTACCGCCCCGGCACCGCGCCGGATCTTATCCCGCCCGGTCGATCACCGGCCAGCACGAACCGACGCTCCGCTCATCGGCGTCGTCGGCGCGGCGGCACGATGGGCAACGCGAGGATAACAGTGAGGAGTCGACCCGACGCGCCCCGCGCCCGCCCGGCCGTCGGCGTCGGCCGTCGAGTCGGGCGCCTGCGGCGGCGGGTTGCGGCGAGGGCGGCTCAACCGGCGCGCAACTCCGACAGGACGGCCCCGGCGGCGCGCCAGCCGCTGGCCAGCGCGCCCTGGATGGAAGGGCTGTCGCGGTGGTCGCCGGCCACGAAGAGGCCCTCCCCCAGCGACACCGGCTTGCGCAGCCGTCCCTGCGGCGGCGGCGCGGCGGGCAGCGCGTCGGGGATCGACACCGTGGTCAGGTGGGTCCAGTCCGCCGTGGACCGCCCGTAGAGCCGGGTCAGCTCCGCCCGCACCGTGGGCTCGGGCGGGGGCGACGGGCCGACGACGGAGGTGGCGACCAGGTGCCGCCCGGCCGGCGCGTACGTGGGCGCGGCCCGGCTGACCACCACGGTGTTGGCGAGGATCTCCCGCCGGTCGCCGTCGACCAGCAGGATCGGTTCGTCCAGCGGCGCCTCCGGGGCGCTGTGGTAGTACGTCGTGTAGCTGTGGGTGCGTACCGCCGGCAGGGTCGGCAGCAGGGTGGTCGCCGCCGGCGGGTCGACGGCGACCACGACGGCGCGGCAGCGGATGTCGCCGGCCTGGGTGCGGACCCGGCCGGGCGCCACCGCCGAGACCGGGGTGTCCAGGTCGATCAGCTCGGCCGGGAGCGGGTCGGCGACGGCGCGGGGCAGCGCGGCCATCCCCTCGGCGGGCAGGCCGATCCGGCCGCGCGCGAACGACCGCAGCACCATCGCCAGCACGTGGCTGGAGGTCTCCAGCTCCCGTTCGACGAAGACGCCGGAGAGAAACGGCCGCAGCAGCTCCTCGATGATCCCGTCGGAGAGACCGGCGCGGCGCAGCGCCGTCTCGGTGGTGCTCTCCGGCGCGGCGAGCAGCCGTCCCTTCGGCAGGGCGGCGCAGCCGGTGGCGAGCGCGGCGAAGCGCAGCCGGTCGAGCAGCGAGCCGACGCCGGCCAGCGCGGTGCCGGGCGCGCCGGTGGGCTCGCGCAGCGGGTTGACCAGGCGGGCGAGGCGGTCGCCCCTGCGCACCAGCACGCCGGCGGTGAAGTGGCCCAGCCGCAGCCGGTCGACGTCGAGCAGGGTGCCGAGCCGGGGGTAGGCGGTGTTGAGCACCTGGAAACCCCGGTCCAGCAGGTAGCCGTCGACCGCGTCGGTGGCGACCCGGCCGCCGAGCCGGGCGCCGGCCTCCAGCAGCCGCCACGGCACGCCGGCGCGGTGCAGCCGCCGGGCCGCCGCCAGGCCGGCCAGGCCGCCGCCGACCACGACCACGTCGGTCTCAGCGCGCATGTCGCGCCTCCCGCTCACCGTTCGTCCGGGACAGCCGGCCTGGCCACCAGATCTTCGGGCCGATGTCGTACGACAGGGCGGGCACCAGCAGCGAGCGGACGACCACGGTGTCGAGCAGCACCCCGACCGCGACCGCCACGCCCAGCTCGACAAGCACCACCAGCGGCAGTACGGCGAGCGCGGAGAAGGTCGCGGCGAGCACGACCCCGGCGGAGGTGATCACGCCGCCGGTGACGGCGAGGCCGGTCAGCACGCCGGCGCGGGCGCCCCGCCTGGCCGACTCCTCGCGGACCCGGCTCATCAGGAAGATGTTGTAGTCGATGCCCAGGGCGACCAGGAAGACGAAGGCGAAGAGCGGGAACGAGGCGTCCACGCCGGGGAAGTCGAAGACGTACCGGAAGATCAGCGCGCAGAGGCCGAGGGTGGCGGCGAAGCTGAGCAGCACGGTCGCGATCAGCAGGAGCGGCGCCAGCAGCGCTCGCAGCAGCAGGGCCAGGATGATCGCGATCACCACCAGCACGACGGGGATGATCACGTTCCGGTCCCGCGTCGAGGCGTCGGACGTGTCCACGTTGATCGCGGTGAAGCCGCCGACCACGGAGCCCGAGCCGGGCACCGCGTGCACCGCCCGCCGCAGCTCGCGGACGGTCCGCTCGGCCCCGTCGCTGTCCGGCGGGTCGGCGAGCGTCGCCTCCAGTTGCACCGTGCCGTCGACGACCTTCGGTGCGGCATTCGGGTCGGGCGGGCCGGTCCGCGCGCCGGTGACCGGCCGCACGGCGGCCACCCCCGGCACGCCCCGGGCGACCTCGGCGACCTGCCGCGCGGTCTGCTGGGTGATAAAGATGGTGGCCGGGCTGCCGGTGCCGGCCGGGTAGTGCCGGGCGATCACCTCCTGGCCGGCGACCGAGTCGGTGCGCTCGGTGAACAGGTCGGACTGGCCGAGCGTGGTCGCGCCGAGCTGGGTCAGGCCCAGCGCGAGCGCGGCCAGGGCGAGGGTGGTGAGCACCCAGACGGGCCGGGCCCGCCGGGCGACGAAGCCGGCGATCCGGCTCCAGATGCCGTGCTCGGTGCGCGGGTCGGCCCGGTCGAGCCGGGGCCGGCGCGGCCAGAACGCCCACCGCCCGCCGAGCACCAGCAGGGCGGGCAGGAAGGTGAGCATGACCAGCAGGGTCGCGGCGATGCCGATGGCGGCGACGGGGCCGAGCGCGCGGTTGGAGTTCAGGCTGGACAGCAGCAGGCAGAGCAGGCTGAGGGTCGCCGTGCCGCCGGAGGCGATGATCGCCGGCGCGGCGCCCTTCCACGCCGCCCGCATCGCGTCCCAGGGGCGCTCGTGCCGGTGCAGTTCCTCGCGGTAGCGGGCGACCAGCAGCAGCGCGTAGTCGGTGCCGGCGCCGAAGACGAGCACGGTGAGGATGCCCTGCGCCTGCCCGTTGAGCTTGATGACGTCGGCGTCGGCGAGCAGGTACACGAAGACGGCGGCGAGCGCGAAGGACATCCCGGCCGCGAGCAGCGGGAAGATCCACAGGACCGGGCTGCGGTAGACGACGAGCAGGATGACCAGCACCACGCAGAGCGTGACGATCAGCAGGGTGCCGTCGATGGCGGAGAAGACCTCGATCAGGTCGGCGAGCAGGCCGGCGGGGCCGGCCACGTCCACGGTGAGCCCGTCGCGGTCGCCGCCGGCGAGGTCGCGCAGTTCCCCGACGACCGTGCCGATCCGTTCGCCGTCGGATTCGTCGATCGGCACCACCACCTGCAGGGCCTGCCCGTCCTCGCTGGGGATCGGCGGCGGCAGCGGCCCGACGACCCCGGGCACCCGGGCGAACCTGGCGGCGTCGGCGACCGCCCGCTTCGTGTCGGCTCCGGTGATGCCGCTGGCGCGTTCGTAGACCACCAGGGCCGGGGTGGTCTGCCGATCGACGAACCGTCCGGCCAGCTCCTGCGCCCGGGTCGCCTCCGCGTCGGTGGGCAGGAACGAGGCGTTGTCGTTCGTCGCGACCTCACCGAGCCTGCCGGAGAACGGCCCGGCGACCGCCCCGACGAGCAGCCACGCGAGCACGAGCGCCACGGCGGCGAGCGTGATCCTGCCGTGGCCACCTCTTCCGGGCATCCGCACCCACCCCAAGAATCGACGCGTCGATCGACGCAGAGGGGGAGCTCAGGCCGACCCCGTCCATCCTGCCGGCCGGGAGCGCCCGCGGTGGCCGAAACGGAACCGCCCGCGCCCTCGACCGTCCGGGGCGGGTACGACGGCGAACGCCCGCCGGCGGGGCCGACGGGCGTCAGTTGTGGAAGCTCCCCCGTTTGGACTCGAACCAAAAACCTGCCGGTTAACAGCCGGCTGCTCTGCCAATTGAGCTACGGGGGACCGCTGTGTCGTCCGGTGCGGATCTCTCCGCGCCGTGCGACGGGGACAAGAGTACAGGACCCAGGGGGGTCGTGGTCCAGGGGGTTACCCCTGCGACCCGTGCCCCGTCGACACGACAATAAACCAGACAAATCGTCATCACGGCACAAGGAGGCATGAGCGGAGAGCAGGATGGGTAGTTAGCTGCGGACAGAGGACACAGGCGCGATTTGGTCGCCTCCGGCGGGGTAAGCCGCTGGACGACGGCGCGTCAGGTACGGAAGGAGCCGCCATGCGCGGAAAGATCATGTTTCTTGGCGGGCTGGCTGCGGGATTCGTCCTGGGCGCCCGTGCCGGTCGGGAGAAGTACGAGGAGCTGGTGATCCGGGGCCGCAAGGTGCTCGACCACCCGACCGTCCAGGAGGCGGCCGGTGTCGCGCAGGCCCAGGCGACCCGCATCTACAGCGAGGGCAAGGACAAGCTCGGCCAGTCGAAGCTGGGCGAGAAGCTGGGCACCAACGGCAACAAGCAGGAGCTGACCGCCGCCGACGACGCGTTCGCCGGCACCCCGGCCACGGTGGGGGCGAAGACGAGCACCGGGTCGTCGTCGGCCACCACCACGCCCCGCAACAAGCCGTCCAGCTCGGGCACGAACGCCAGCACCCTCTGATCGCACCTTCGAGCGGGCCGGTCGCCACCTGGCGGCCGGCCCGTCTGCGTGCGTCCGCAGGGCATCACGCCCACACCGCGGCCCGCCCCGTCGCCACTTTCGCCACGCTGGAACGAAAGTTCGCCCGATCCAGCCAAAACTTCTGCCGCCAACCTCTTCTCTTTGCTCCGAGGCGCAAATATCGTCTCGCGTAGAACCTGGCCAGGCTCTTGGTACTCCCCGCGACCTCCTCAGCGACGTCCCGGCGCTGAGGCGGACCCGCCCGACCAGAGCGAGGTTCGATGCGCAGACCGATCGGCCGAAGGGCCGCCACCTACCTCAGCCTTCTCACCCTCGTCGGCGCGACGCTCGTCGCGACGGCCCAACAACAGCCGGCACCGGCGCTCGCCGCACCGGCACCGACCAGCAACGGCATCGAGTACAAGGTCCTCGTCTTCACCCGGTCCGCCGGTGGCAGCCACACCGCCACCGCCGCGGGCGTCGACGCGATCCGGCAGCTCGGCAACGACCGACGCTTCACCGTCGAGGTCACCGACGACGCCCGCAAGTTCGACGAGGCGCACCTCAAGCAGTTCCGCGCCGTGGTGTTCCTGAACACCTCCGGCGACGTCCTCACGGACGGCCAGCAGACCGCGTTCGAGCGGTACTACCGCGACGGCGGCGGCTTCGTCGGCGTCCACTCCGCGATCGAGGCGGAGCCCGGCTGGTCCTTCCTGGACAACGTGCTCGGCACCCGCGCCGTGGGCGCCGCGTCGGCGCCGGCCCAGGCCACGGTCACCGTCGCCGACCGGGTGCACCCGGCCTCGGCGACGCTGCCGGAGCGCTGGACGCACACCGACCGGTGGTACAACTTCGCGGCCAACGTCCGGGGCGTCTCGCACGTCCTGGCCACCGTCGACGAGAAGACGTACGTCGGCGGGTCGATGGGCTTCGACCACCCGGTCACCTGGTGCAAGGACCACCAGGGCGGCCGGTCCTTCTACACCGGACTCGGCGCGACACCGGAGAGCTACGGCAGCACCGACCTGCGGGCGCACCTCGGCGGCGCCATCCAGTGGGCGGCCGGCGTGACCACCGGCGACTGCGGCGCCACCGTGCTGGCCAACTACCAGATGGAGGTCATCGGGGCGCAGCCCAACGTCAACGAGCCGATCGGCTTCGACGTGCTGCCCGACGGCCGGGTGATCCAGACCGACCGTCGCGGCGGCGTACGCCTGCACGACCCGGAGAGCAACGAGACCACCGTGCTGGCCCAGATCCCGGTCTACACCCACAGCGAGGACGGCATGTACGGCCCCGCGATCGACCGGGAGTTCGCCACCAACCGGTGGGTCTACCTCTTCTACGCGCCCCCGCTGGACACCCCCACCGGAGGCGCGCCGACCACCAGCACCGATCCGGCGGCCTGGGACCGGTGGAAGGGGTACTTCCAGCTCTCCCGGTACAAGTTCGTCGACGGCGAGACGCCCTCGCTGGACCTGGCCTCGGAGCAGAAGATCCTCCAGGTGCCGGTCGACCGGGGCGCCTGCTGCCACGTGGCCGGCGACATCGCCTTCGACTCGAAGAACAACCTCTGGTTGGTCACCGGCGACGACACCCCGGCCGGCGGCGGCGGGTCCGGCGGCTTCTCGCCGCACAACGACTCGGTGAGCGCCACCGGCGTGTACCAGGCGCCCTTCGTGGACGCCCGGCGCAGCTCCGCCAACACCAACGACCTGCGCGGCAAGGTGCTGCGCATCTCGGTGCGACCGGACGGCAGCTACACGGTGCCGGAGGGCAACCTCTTCCCGGAGGCGCAGGACACCGGCGACCGGACCCGGCCGGAAATCTACGCGATGGGCCTGCGGAACCCGTTCCGGATCACCCTCGACGCCGACGACGTCGCCTACGTCACCGACTACTCCCCCGACTCCTCGACCGCGGCGGTCGGCCGGGGGCCGGCGGGCACCGGCCGGATGATGGTGGTCGACAAGCCGGCGAACTACGGCTGGCCGATGTGCGTGCAGCCGAACCTGCCGTACATCGAGATGAACTGGACCACCAGTCCGATCTCCCCGGTCGCGCCCTTCGACTGCGCCGCGCCGCGGAACACCTCGCGGCACAACACCGGCCTGACCGAGCTGCCGGCGGTGGAGAAGTCCGAGCTCTGGTACTCGTTCCAGGCGCCGACGCCGTGCCCGGAGTCCTACCTGTCCACCCCGACGCAGACCTGCCCGGTGCTCTTCCCCGAACTCGGCACCGGCGGCGTCGGGCCGCACGGCGCGGCGAAGTACGACTTCGACCCGGAGCTGAGGTCGGAGACGAAGTTCCCCGCGTACTTCGACGACGCGATCTTCTTCGGCGAGTTCACCCGGGACACGCTCAAGGAGGTCCGGCTCGACGGCCAGGGCGACATCCTGAAGATCAACAACGTGCTGAACTGCGGGCAGGCGCCGACCACGCCCGCGAAGCCGTTCCTCTGCGACAACCCGATGGACATGAAGTGGGGCCCCGACGGCAACTTCTACCTGCTGACGTACGGCGACGGGTTCTTCAACGTCAACCCGGACGCGGCGATGCTCAGGTTCAGCTACGTCAAGGGCCTGCGGGCGCCGAACGCGGTGCTGACGGCGACCCCGACCAACGGGACGGCGCCGCTGACCGTCGCGTTCTCTAGCGAGGGTTCGAAGGACCCCGACCCGGCGGACTCCATCTCGTTCGCCTGGGACTTCGACGGCAACGGCACGACCGACTCCGTCGACCCGAACCCGACGCACACGTACACCGTCAACGGCGTGTACACCGCGCGCCTGACGGTGACCGACTCCAGCGGCAAGAGCGCCTCGGCCAACACCACGATCACGGTGGGCAACACCGCCCCGACCGTCACCGTCCAGACACCGATCGAGGGCGGCTTCTTCGACTGGGGCGACGGCATCCCGTGGTCGGTGACCGTCACCGACCCCGAGGACGGGCCGGTGGACTGCGCCAAGGTCGAGGTGACCTTCGTGCTCGGTCACGACCAGCACGGCCACGGCGAGGCCAACCAGTTCGGCTGCTCCGGCGTGCTGCCCACGGAGGCCGACGACGCCTCCCACGGCGGCTACATCTACGGGGTGGTCAGCGCCTCCTACACCGACCGCGGCGCGAACGGGCAACCGGCGCTGACCACGGTGGACCAGCAGATCATCCAGGCCAAGCGGCAGGAGGTCGAGTTCGCCGCCGACCAGTCCGGCACCACCGTGGGCACCAGCGCCGACACCGGGGGCGGGCAGCAGCGCGGCAGCCTCGACCCGGGCGACTGGATCGCGGTGAACAACACGGTGAACCTGCGGAACATGCAGTCGGTCACCCTGCGCACCTCCGGCGGCAGCGCGGCGACCGCCGGGCAGCCCCGCTTCGCCGTCCAGTTGCGGCTGGACTCGCCCACCGGCCCGCTGCTGACCACCGCGACGGTCAACGCGACCAGCGGCAACAACGCCTTCACCAGCACCACCGTGCCGATCACCGACCCGGGCGGCAGCCACCGGCTCTACCTGGTCTTCGCCACCGTTCCCGGCGGTCCGGCCAGCGGCTTCGGCAACCTCAACTGGATCGAGTTCGCCGGCCAGGGCATCGGCGTCGCGCCCTAGCCGCCGCCGGTGCCGGACCACCGCCGGTGGCCCGGCACCGGCTCCACCACCCACCGCACCGAGAGGCAGCAGCACATGAACGACAGTCAGCACGCAATGAGCCGTCGCCGCATGCTCGGCGCCCTCGCCGGCGTCGCCGGCGCGGCGGCCGTCGGCGCCACCGGACTCGCGACCGCCGCCGGCGCCAACGGCAACGGCCTGCTCGTCCCCGCCGGCAAGCGCGGCATCATCCTCTACAGCGTCCGGGACCGG
This sequence comes from Micromonospora sp. NPDC047670, assembly GCF_043204915.1. Classification (NCBI taxonomy): domain Bacteria; kingdom Bacillati; phylum Actinomycetota; class Actinomycetes; order Micromonosporales; family Micromonosporaceae; genus Micromonospora; species Micromonospora sp. NPDC047670. The sequence continues at coordinate 33,269 of NZ_JBIDDA010000002.1, read as the reverse complement.
ATCGGCGCCGCCCCGGACACCAGCGGAGTGCCGTACGGCTTCGAGCGGGTGCTCGCGCGGCTCGCCGAGATCGGCTACAAGGAGGTGGAGTTCGCCGGCTACAACCAGCACACCTCGATCCTCGGCCGGCAGATCACCGCCGCGGAGATCCGCAAGATCCTGGACGACAACGGGCTGCGGGCCAACGGCTCGCACACCTCCGTCCCGAGCGTCCTCAACCCCACCACCCTGGCCGCGTTCGAGCAGCAGCTCGACGTCGCCGAGACGCTGGGCATGACACACATCGGCACCGGCAGCGACCCGACCGGCAGCAACTACAAGGCCGACTGGGACGCCGCCGCCGAGCGGTGGAACACCCTGGGCGAGCTGGCCGCCGCCCGCGGGCTGAAGCTGTACACGCACAACCACGACGCGGCGTACAACTTCCTGCTCGACAGCGGCCCGCTGGACGCCCTGGGCCGGCCGACCCGGTCCTCCGGCGTCCGGAAGCTGGAGTACTTCATCGGGCTCACCGACCCGGCGTACGTGTGGTTCGAGATGGACATCTACTGGGCGCACGTGGCCCAGCACCGGTTCCGCAGCTACACCGACCCGGACGGCGTGACGCGGACCGACGTCTTCGACCCGCTGGCGACGGTGGCGGCCCAGCCGATCCGCTTCCCGCTGTTCCACGCCAAGGACGGCGCCTTCAACCCGGCCAACAGCGCGGGGTACGAGATGGTGCCGCTCGGCCAGGGCGACATCGACTACGGCGGGTTCTTCGCCAACATGGGCGCGAAGGGCTACCACAACCCGATGTGGGAGCAGGACAACGCGCCGGGCGGCGCCGCCGACCCCGGCCGCTCCCTGCGGTACGCGGAGATCAGTTTCCAGCACATGTCGGGTCTGCGGGGCTGACGGACCCGGCACGCGCCGGGGGCCGCGCCGGGACGACCGGCGCGGCCCCCTCGCGCCACACGGCGGTAACAGCGCCGTGGAAGACTCGGGCCGGGAGGTGGTGGCGATGGTCCTCGTCCGGCCTGAGAACGCGTACCAGGCGCGGCTCGTCCGGCTGCTGCGTGACGACGGCCCCCGCTCGCGCGTGGAACTGGGCGACGCGGTGGGTCTGTCCCGGTCGAAGCTCACCGCGGAGGTGGACCGGCTGGTCGAGCGGGGCCTGGTCGAGAACGCCGGTCCGGCGGCGTCGCGCGGGGGCCGGCGGTCCTCGCTGCTGCGCGTCGCCGGCGGCCTGCGCTTCGCCGGCGTCGTCGTCGGCACGGACCGGATCACCGTCACGGTGACCGACGGCGAGTTGAGCGTGCTCGCCGAGGTCCACGAGCCGACCGACGTCCGGGTCGGGCCGGAGCCGGTGCTCGGCCGGGCCGTCGAACTGGTCGGGAAGCTCCAGGCCGAGCTGGGCCTGGCCCAGCTCACCGGGGTCGGCGTGGGCCTGCCGGGGCCGGTCGACTTTCCCGAGGGCATCCCGGTCTCGCCGGCTGCCATGCCGGGCTGGCACCGGTACCCGGTGCGCGAGGCGTTCGCCGCCGAGCTGGGCTGCCCCACCCTGGTCGACAACGACGCGAACGTGATGGCGCTCGGCGAGAAGCACGCCGGGATCGGACGCACCTTCGACGACTTCCTCTACGTCAAGCTCGGCAGCGCGATCGGCTGCGGGCTGGTGCTCGGCGGCGCGCCCTACCGGGGCGCGACGAGCAGCGCCGGCGACATCGCCCACCTGCCGCTCACCGAGGACGGGCCGAGCTGCGTCTGCGGCGAGACCGGCTGCCTGGAGGCGCACTGCGGCGACAGCGGGCTGGTCGGCGCGGCGCTCGCCGCGGCGCGCGCGGGCCGGTCGACGGCGCTGGCGGGCCGGCTGGCCGAGGCCGGCGCCCTCACCGTGGCCGACGTCGCCGCGGCGGCGGGCGCGGGCGACGCCGCCGTGCAGGCCCTGGCCCGGGAGGCGGCCCGCCGCCTGGGTCAGGTGCTGGTCGGCCTGGTGAGCTTCTTCAACCCGGGCATCGTCATCATCGGGGGCGCCCCGGCCGGGCTGGGCCACACGCTGCTGGCGGAGATCCGCGGTGTGGTCTACCGCCGATCCGCGCCGCTGGCCACCGGCACCATGCCGATCGTGCTGTCGGACCTCGACGGCCGCGCCGGCGCGGTGGGGGCGGCGCGGCTGGTCAGCGAGCACGTCTTCTCGGCCGACTGACGGGGGCCGACCGGCGGCCGGCCCCCGGTGCGGGCTCAGTCCTTGCTGCTGAACGCGGCGTCGAAGGCCGCGGCCGGAGCGTCGAAGGCGAGCCGGCGGACGAACTGCAACGCCTCCGGGGCACCGACGAGGCGGTCCATGCCGGCGTCCTCCCACTCGATCGAGATCGGGCCGGCGTAACCGATCGCGTTCAGCGCGCGGAAGCAGTCCTCCCAGGGGACGTCGCCGTGGCCGGTGGAGACGAAGTCCCAGCCGCGCCGCATGTCCGCCCAGGGCAGGTGCGAGGCGAGCCGGCCGCGCCGCCCGTCCCCGGTGCGTACCTTCGCGTCCTTGCAGTCGACGTGGTAGATGCGGTCGGCGAAGTCGAAGATGAAGTTCACCGGGTCCAGTTCCTGCCAGACGAAGTGCGACGGGTCCCAGTTCAGCCCGAACGCGGGCCGGTGCCCGACCGCCTCCAGCGTCCGCTTCGTCGTCCAGTAGTCGTACGCGATCTCGCTCGGGTGCACCTCGTGCGCGAAGCGCACCCCCACCTCGTCGAAGACGTCGAGGATCGGGTTCCACCGGTCGGCGAAGTCCTGGTAGCCCCGCTCGATCATCGACGGCGGCACCGGCGGGAACATCGCCAGGGTGTGCCAGATCGAGGACCCGGTGAAGCCGACGACGGTGTCGACGCCCAGCTTCGCCGCCGCCCGGGCGGTGTCCTTGATCTCCTCGGCGGCCCGGCGGCGTACCCCCTCGGGCTCGCCGTCGCCCCAGATCCGGGCGGGCAGGATGCCCTGGTGCCGCTCGTCGATCGGGTGGTCGCAGACGGCCTGGCCGACCAGGTGGTTGGAGATCGCGTAGACCTTCAGGTTGTGCTTGGCCAGGGTCTCCCGCTTGCGGTCGACGTACGAGTCGTCGGCGAGGGCCTTGTCGACCTCGAAGTGGTCGCCCCAGCAGGCGATCTCCAGCCCGTCGTAGCCCCACTCGGAGGCGAGCCGGCAGACCTCGTCGAACGGAAGGTCGGCCCACTGGCCGGTGAAGAGCGTGATGGGTCGCGCCATGGTGCTTCTCCCCTGTGGTGATGGGGATTCCGGTGGATGTGCGGGGCCGGGGCGAGGGTGACCGGGCGGGCCGGTGCGCGGCGGGCCACGGCGGGACACCGGCGGGTGCGCGCGCACCTGGAACCGCCGGGTTGCGCCTCCCGCCGGTCACCGGCAACCGCCACGGTCGCCGCCCCCACTCTAAAACCGTCGGGCCCCCCACGAAACCCCTCCGCCCCGCTCCCCGCGATCTTGCACTTTCCGCCCCCGGTTCACGGCCTTCGTCCGGGATGCCGGGGCACGAACTTCAGGATCGCGGGGAGGATCGGGAGGGTGGGGCCGGGGTTAGGGCAGGGTCCACTTCTGGTTGGCGCCGGTGTGGCAGGTCCACAGGTGCACGGCCTGGCCGTCGGCCGGGTTGTTGCCCGAGACGTCCAGGCACTTGCCCGACTGGGGGTTCTTCACCGTCCCGTCCGGCTGCGCCGACCAGTTCTGCGCGCCCGTGCCGTTGCACGTCCACAACTGGATCTTCGTACCGTCGGCCGAGCCGCCACCGGAGACGTCCAGACACTTGCCCAACGCCCTGACCGTCGAGTTCGGCGTCACCGTCCAGGTCTGCGCCGCGCTGCCGTTGCAGGTGTTGATCTGGATCTGGGTGCCGTCGGCCGTGGCGGCGTTGCGCACGTCCAGGCACTTGCCGCCCAGACCCTTGATCGGGCCGGTGCCGGTGCCGCCGCCACCGGACCTCACCAGGGTGAAGTCGTCCACGTCGAAGAGCCCCGAGCCCGACCCGGTGAAGGTCAGGTAGAGGTTGCGGGTGCCGGTCGGCACCCCGGAGAGGGTGGTGGTGACGTCGGCGAAGGTGGTCCAGCTCCCGGTGTTCGGCACCGCGACGGAGCCGAGCACGGCGCCGGTGGTGGAGCCGGTACGGACCTGGATGGTGCCGCCGGAGCCGCCGGAGACGACCCGCGCCCGGAACGACGTCACGCCGGTCAGGTCCACCCCGTCGTACGCGGCCCAGTCGCCCGGGTCGATGTAGCCGAGGGTCTGGCCGCCGTTCGCGCCCGCCTTGGCGAACGGGGTGACCCCGCTGCCCGAGCTGAACGCCTCCGCCTGGACGGTGGTGTTCCCGCCCGGCGGGGTGACGCCGAGTTCCTTGATCCGGATGTTGCGGAACGACGCGTCGTCGCCGGTGCCGTGGTTCTGGAGTCCGACGTGTCCGGCGAGCGAACGCGCCGGGTCGGTGTTGGTGAAGTCGTTGATCTTCACCCCGTTCAGGAAGACCTGGAGCCGCTCGCCCTCGACGAGCAGTTCGTAGGTGTTCCACTCCCCCGGCGGGTTGAGCGCGGCGTCGCGGGCGGCGAGGTCGGCGGACTTGAAGGTGTAGACCGCGCCGGTGGTGCGGTCGGCCGCGTCGGTGGCGTCGATCTGCACCTCGTAGCCGTTGTTCACCGCCGACCAGGGGTCGCTGGAGGCCGGGAAGCCGATGAAGACCCCGGAGTTGTCGTCGCCGGCGAGCCGCCAGTCCAGCTTGAGCGAGTAGTTGGTGAACTGCTTGGCGCTGTACCAGTACAGGCCCATCCCGCCGACCGAGGTCAGGGTGGCGTCGGCGTTGGTGAAGCTGCCCGGGCCGGCCTGCGACCAGCCCGTGGTCGAGCCGTTGTAGAGGGTGGTGTAGCCCGTCTCCGGCCGGCAGTCGGCCTTGCTGCGGCCGGCCGCGTAGCGGATGCCGCCGAGCAGGTGCGCCCGGAAGGCCGGCTCGGCGTACGACGCCTGGGTGTGCCCGCCGCCGGTGTAGAAGGCCCGGCCGCCGCTGTGGGTCTTGCACCACGAGTGCGGGTGGTCGGCGCCCATCGAGCCGCCCGAGTAGGAGGACTCGTCGAGGGTGGCCAGCACCCGGGCGGTGGAGCGGGCGTTGGTCTGGTAGTTGTACCACTCGTCGGTGCGGGTCCAGGTCTGCGGCAGGTGCGCGGTGGCCGCGTGCCCCCGGTGCTCCACCTTCACGTTGGCCTGCTGGATGTGCGGGTGCGAGGCGAAGTACGCCCCGACCAGGTTGCCGTAGAAGGACCAGCCGTACTCGGTGTCGGCCGCGGCGTGCACGCCCACGAAGCCGCCGCCGGAGCCGATGTACGACTCGAAGGCGCCCTGCTGGGCGGCGTCGAGCACGTCGCCGGTGGTGTTCAGGAAGACGACCGCCTCGTACCGGGCCAGGTTGGCGGTGGTGAACTGGGCGGCGTCCTCGGTGGCGGTGACGGTGAAGTTGTTCGCCGCGCCGAGGTCGCGGATGGCCTGGGTGCCGACCGCGATGGAGTCGTGCCGGAAGCCGGCGGTCTTCGAGAAGACCAGCACGTCGTACGGGGCGTCGGCGGCGCTGGCCGGGGTGGCCGGGGTGGTGCAGGCGAGGACGGCGAGGACGGCGGTGGCCGCGCCGAGGACGGGTCGGAGGAGTCTGCGCATGTCGCTCTCCAATGCCGGGGTGGAGAGGGGCGCCTCGGCCCCTCCCCGTCGGGTCAGGGCAGGGTCCACTTCTGGTTGGCGCCGGTGTGGCAGGTCCACAGGTGCACGGCCTGGCCGTCGGCCGGGTTGTTGCCCGAGACGTCCAGGCACTTGCCCGACTGGGGGTTCTTCACCGTCCCGTCCGGCTGCGCCGACCAGTTCTGCGCGCCCGTGCCGTTGCACGTCCACAACTGGATCTTCGTACCGTCGGCCGAGCCACCACCGGAGACGTCCAGACACTTGCCCAACGCCCTGACCGTCGAGTTCGGCGTCACCGTCCAGGTCTGCGCCGCGCTGCCGTTGCAGCCGTAGATCTGGATCTGGGTGCCGTCGGCCGTGGCGGCGTTGCGCACGTCCAGGCACTTACCGCCCAGCCCGACGACCGGGCCGGTCCGCACCGCGCTGGTGGCGAAAGTGAACGAGTCCACGTCGTAGAGCGCGCCGGTGCCGGAGCCGGCGAAGGTCAGGTAGAGCGTGGTGGTGCCGGCCGGCGCCCCGGCGATGCTGCCGCTGACCGTGGTGAACGTGTCCCAGGCGCCGGTGACCGGGACCGTCGCGGAGCCGAGCACGGTGCCGGTGGCCGAGCCGGCCCGCACCTGCAGGGTGCCGCCGGAGCCGGCCGAGGAGACCCGCGCGCTGAACGAGGTCGCGTCGGTGAGCCGGTACGGCTCGAACGCGATCCAGTCGCCGTTGTTGATGTCGCCGACCGTCCTGCCGCCCTCGGCGGTGGCCTTGTCGAAGGTCCCGACGCCGGAGGAGGTCTTGAAGTGCTCCGCCTGCCGCTTGCGCGGCTGGAGGGTGTGCTGCTTGTGGGTGGTCAGCCCGCCCGCGTCGGTGTACTCGGCGTCGAAGATGGCGAAGATGTTCGCCGCGTCGTCGTGCTCGCCGTCGACGGGAATGGTGATCGAGCCCGAGCAGCCGGTCTTCGAGGTGATCTGGTGGCCGTGGCTGTCGTGGCCCAGCACGTAGGTCATCTTGACCTTGGTGCAGTCGATGGCGCCGTCCTCCGGGTCGGTCACCGTGATGCTGAACGGCACGGTGTCGCCGTAGCTGAACAGCTGGCCGTTGGCCGGGCTGGTGATGGTGACCGTGGGGGCGGTGTTGCCGACCCCGATCTGCACGTTCGCCGTGCCGGTGGCGCCCTGCGGGTCGCGGACGGTCAGCGTCACCTGGTAGGTGCCGTTGGCGGTGTACGTCTTGCTGGGGTTCGCCGCCGTCGAGGTGGTGCCGTCGCCGAAGTTCCAGGAGTACGTCAGCGCGCCGCCCTCCGGGTCCGTCGACCCGGCCGAGGAGAAGTTCACGGTCAACGGGGCCGCGCCGGAGGTCCTGTCGGCCGCGGCGACGGCGGTCGGCGCGCGGTTGCCGCCGGCGATGTGGTCGTAGCGGTAGAGCGCTGAGTTGGCGTCGCCGTTGAAGTAGCCGGTGCCGTAGTCGAGGACGTAGAGCGCCCCCTCCGGCCCGAACGCCATGTCCATGACCTGCTTGCCGTTCCACGGGAACGTGTCGATGCCACCCGGCGAGCCGTCGGCGGTGAGGTGGATCGGCTTGACCCAGCCCCGGCCGAGTTCCCCGGCGAAGAACTGCCCGTCGAAGGACTGCGGGAACTTGGTGGTGGAGTTCAGCGCGGCGTCGTAGCGGTAGACGGGGCCGGCCATCGGCGACTCGGAGCCGCCGCCGAACTCGGGCGGGCTGCCGGCGTCGCCGGCGTACCGGATCCAGGCCGGCTTCGCCCCCGGCAGGGTGGTCAGGCCGGTGTTGCGGAACGAGTTGTTGGTCGGCCCGCCGGCGCAGTTGTACTTCGCACCGGCGGTGCCGGCGGCGAAGTCCCACTCGGCGTACGTCTCGGTGGCGGTGTTGGTGCCGGTGCAGTACGGCCAGCCGTAGTTGCCGGGGCCGGTGACCCGGTTGAACTCGACCTGGCCGCTGGGGCCGCGGGCGCTGGTGGTGCCGGCGTCCGGGCCGTAGTCGCCGACGTAGACGATGCCGGTGGCCCGGTCGACGCTCATCCGGAACGGGTTGCGGAAGCCCATCGCGTAGATCTCGGGGCGGGTCTTCGGGTCCGAGTCGACGAACATGTTCCCGGCCGGGATCGAGTACGTGCCGTTGGCGTTCACCTTGATCCGCAGGATCTTCCCGCGCAGGTCGTTGGTGTTGGCCGCGCTGCGCTGCGCGTCGTACGCGGGGTTGCGGTTGGTGCGCTCGTCGATCGGGGCGTACCCGGCCGAGTCGAACGGGTTGGTGTCGTCGCCGGTGGAGAGGTAGAGGTTGCCGGCGGCGTCGAAGTCGATGTCGCCGCCGACGTGGCAGCACATGCCCCGGTCGGCGGGCACGTCGAGGATGTCGACCCTGCTGCCGGTGTTCAGGGTGAAGTCGGCGTTGAGGGTGAACCGGGAGAGCCGGTTGACGCCCTGCCAGGCCGAGAAGTCGCTGCCGGTCGCCGGCGCGTCGCCCGCCGGGGTGGAGAGCGGCGGCGCGTAGTAGAGGTAGACGTGCCGGTTGGTGGCGAAGTTGGGGTCGACCCCGACGCCCTGCAAGCCCTCCTCGTCGTGGGTGTAGACCGGCAGCGTGCCGATCACGGAGGTGGTGCCGGCGGAGTCCGTACGCCGGACGGTGCCGTTGCGGGCGGTGTGCAGCACCGACCGGTCCGGCAGCACCGCGATCGTCATGGGTTCGCCGACCTCGGCGACGCCCTTGGCGAGGGTGACCTGCTGGAAGTCGGTGCCGACGATGGGGTGGGCCTGGGCGGGTGTGGGGCCGCCGAGCCCGGCCGGGCCGGCGCCGAGGGCGACCGTGCCGGCGGTGGCGACCAGCAGCAGCGCCGAGCCGGCGGAGAACCGCCGTCTGGTCCGGTGGGTGGAGGCGTCCTTGGTGGACATCGTTGTGCCGTCCCTTCCTGACGAGTGACTGCCAGGGCGGGCGCGCGCCGTCGCGCCGGGTGCCGTAGCGGGGATGCGATCGGCCCGCCGGGTGCCGTCCCCGGCCGGCCGCGACCCGCGAGGGATGGAGGCCATCGCTCGGAGGTCACCAGTCGATGGGTTCCCGCGCCGCCGGTTCACCTCGACGAAACAACTTCGATGGCACGACATTAAATGGCGTTCATCGATGTGTCTACACCTTCCGCCTACGTGGCCCGAACTTTCGTCGATCCCGCCAAAAGTCCCTCGTGGGCGCCGCTCAGAGCGGACGGTCGACGGCCTGGGCGGCGAGGGCGGCGAGGGCGGCCCGGGCCTCGGGCGTCACGGGGGCGTCCGCCAGGGCCGTCAGGGCGGCGTCGGCGCGTACCCGGATCATCTGTTCGATCCGCGCGCGGGCACCGGTGCGCTCGATGATGCCCCGCAGCTCGGCCGCCCCGTCGGCGTCCAGCGCCGGGTTGCCGAACAGCTCCCGCAGCCTGGCGGCCTGCGCCCGGTCGGCGGCGGCGCGGGTCAGCGCCATCATCACCGTCGGCTTGCCCTCCCGCAGGTCGTCCAGGACCGACTTGCCGGTGACCGCCGGATCGCCGAAGACCCCCAGCACGTCGTCGCGGAGCTGGAACGCGTCGCCCAGCGGGTCGCCGAACTCGGCCAGCGCGTCGACGAGCCCCGAGCCCGCCCCGGCCAGCGTCGCCCCGATCTGCAACGGCCGGGTGACCGTGTAGCGGGCCGCCTTCATCCGGATCACGGTCAGCGCGCTGGCCACCGAGCCGTCGCCCACCCCGGAGACCAGGTCCAGGTACTCCCCCGCGATCACCTCGGTGCGCATCAGGGCGAAGACGGCGTACCCCCGGTGCACCCGCTCGGCGCTCAGCCCGCACTCGTGGAACATCTGGTCCGACCAGGCCGCGCAGAGGTCGCCGCAGAGCAGCGCGGTGTTGCGCCCGTACGCCTCCGGGTCGCCGCGCCAGGACGAGCGGGCGTGCAGGTCGGCGAAGAGCCGGTGCACCGACGGCTCGCCCCGGCGGCGGTCGCTGCGGTCGAGGATGTCGTCGTGGATCAGCGCGAACGCGTGGAACAGCTCCAGCGCGGCGGCGGCGACCACGATCGGGGTGCCGTCGACGCCGCCGGCGGCGCGCCACCCCCAGTAGCAGAAGAGCGGGCGCAGCCGCTTGCCGCCGGCCAGCACGAAGCGGTGCAGCGCGGTGAAGACGCCCCGGGGCGCGCCGTCCGGCCACTGCGGGTCCTGCCGGTCGAGGAAGGCCGCCAACTCGGCGTCGATGCGGGCCCGCAACCCGCTCACGTCGGTCGGCGCGACGGTGACGGTCACGACGCCACCCCCGGCCGCCCGGCCGCCGGCGGCGGGGCCAGCCCCGCCAGCTCCAGCAGCAGGGCCTTCACCTCCGTCGCGGCGACCCGGTCCCGGACGGCGGACGGGTCGGAGCAGAGCAGCACCGGCCCGTCGGCCGGGTCGGCCGGCAGGCGCCCGTGCGACCCGCGCACCGCCCGGGCGCCGGCGTCCAGCCCGACCACGCTCATCAGGTAGCGCATCCCGAGCTTCTTGCGGGCCAGCGCCACGGCGGCCCGCCGCTTCGCCGCGCCCGGGGCGGCCGGGTCGAAGAACAGCTCGGCCGGGTCGTAGCCCGGCTTGCGATGGATCTCCACGAGCCGGGCGAAGTCCGGCGCGCGGGCGTCGTCGAGCCAGTAGTAGTAGGTGAACCAGGCATCCGGCTCGGCCACCAGCACCAGCTCACCGGCGCGCGGGTGGTCCAGCCCGTGCGCGGCCTTGCCGTCGCCGTCGAGCACCTCGGCCACCCCGGGCAGCCCGGCGCAGAGCTTCGCCACCGCCGGCACGTCGGCCGGGTCGCGCACGTAGACGTGCGCGACCTGGTGGTCGGCGACCGCGAAGGCCCGCGAGGTCCACGGGTCGAGGTACTCCATCCCGGCCTGGGTGTGCACCCGCAGCAGCCCCTCGGCGCGCAGCAGCCGGTTGACGTCGACCGGGCGGGAGACGTCGGTGATGCCGTACTCGGAGAGGACCACCACGGTCGCGTCCCGCGCCCGGGCGGCGTCCAACAGCGGCCCGAGCACCCCGTCCAGCTCGGCCGCCGCCGCGGCGGCCCGCGGCGACGAGGCGCCGAAGCGTTGCAGGTCGTAGTCGAGGTGCGGGACGTAGACGAGGGTCAGGTCCGGGGACTGCTCGGCGAGGATCCGCTCCGCGGCCCGGCAGATCCACGCCGACGACGCCAACCCGGCGCCCGGCCCCCAGTAGCTGAACAGCGGGAAGGTGCCCAGCCGGTCGGTGAGCGCGTCGTGCAGCGCCGGTGGGTCGGTGTAGCAGTCCGGCTCCTTGCGCCCGTCGGCGTGGTAGACGGGGCGCGGGGTGACCGTCCAGTCCACATCCGCGCCCATCGCGTACCACCAGCAGACGTTGGCGACGGTGTAGCCCGGCTCGGCCCGGCGGGCCGCCTGCCAGAGCCGCTCGCCGCCGACCAGGGCGTGGTGCTGCCGCCAGAGCAGCACCTCGCCGAGGTCGCGGAAGTACCAGCCGTTGCCGACGATGCCGTGCCCGGCCGGGAGCGCCCCGGTGAGGAAGGTCGACTGCACCGAGCAGGTCACCGCGGGCAGCACCGTGCCCAGCTCCGCCCGGAACCCGGCGTCGGCGACCGCGCGCAGCCTCGGCATGTGCGCCAGCAGGCGCGGGGTCAGCCCCACCACGTCCAGCACCACCAGCCGCCGGCTCATGCCCGCACCTCGCTCCGCCCGGCGCCGGATCGATGACCCACTCGCGCCCGCCCGCTCATCGCCGTACCCCCGTCGCCGCCGGGCTCGGACGGCCCGCCGGCGCCAGGCCGAGGGCGACCAGCTCGGCGCGGGCGAAGGCCAGTTCGGCGGCGATGCCGGCGGCCAGCTCCGCGTCGGTGCGCGGGCGCCGCGCGGCCGGCAACACCCCCCAGGTGTACGTCTCCACGTCGAGGTGGTCACAGCCCGCCTCGGGCCCGGCGTAGAGCGCCGCCAGCGCGGCGCGCAGCACCGGCAGGGTGGAGCCGAGCGGTGGTTCGGGCGGGGCGTGCAGCGGCACGTGGTAGTGCACCCGCCACGGCCCGGGCAGCCGGGCGTCCAGCGCGACGTCCAGGTCGTCGGCGGCGTGGGCCGGGTCGGCCGGGTCGGCCGCGTCGGCACAGCCGGCGGCGCGGGTCTGGTGCAGGAAGCGCGGCTCGACCCACGGGCGCAGCGCCGTCGTCGCCCCGGGCGGCGCCTCGATGGCGGCCGACACCTGCACCTTCACCACCGGCAGGCCGGCCGCCCGCAGCCGGCGCAGCGCGTCGGCCGGCTCCTCCCAGGCACAGGCGAGGTGCGCCAGGTCGAGGCAGATCCCGAGCCGCCCGGTGTCCACGCCGCGCAAGAGCGCGGTGGCCTGCCGGGTGCTCTCCACCACGCAGCCCGGCTCCGGCTCAAAGCCGACCCGGACCGGCCGGCCGGTGTCCCGCTCGACGGCCGCGAGACCGGCCGCGAGCTGGTCGAGCCGGCGGCGGGCGGCGTCGGCGCGGCCGGCGTCCCAGGGCCGCCGCCAGGCCAGCGGCAGGGTGGAGACCGAGCCCCGGGCCGCGTCGTCGGGCAGCAGGTCGGCCAGCACCCGGGCCAGGTCCAGCGTGTACGCGAGCCGCTCGCCGGTGGTCCAGTCCGGGTGGTAGACGTCGCCCTTGACCACCGGGGCCTGGAAGGCCGCGTACGGGAAGCCGTTGAGGGTGACCACCTCCAGCCCTCGCGCGGTCAGCTCGGCGCGCAGCCGGCGACGGGTGCCGGGGTCGGCGGCCAGCGCGGCGGCCACCGGAGCGGCCAGCCACAGTCCGAGGCCGAGCAGGTCCGCGCCGAGCTCCTCGCGGACGGGCACGGCGTACGTGTCCAACTGGCGGAGGACGCCGGCGAGGTCGTCGGCCGGATGCACGTTGGTGCAGTAGCCGAGGTGGACCGTGTCCCCGCCGGCGTGTCGCAGCCGCATCAGCTGCCGCCCCGCAGGATCGAGTTGCCGGCGTAGCTGCCGGTCGGCGGGTCCAGCTCGGCGAGGTCCAGGTCGGCCAGGTCGAGCCGTCCCGACTGGCCGTAGAACTCGACCGGGTTGCGCCAGAGCACCCGGTCGACGTCGTCGTCGGAGAAGCCGGCGAGCAGCATGGCCTCCCCGGTGGCCCGGGTGAGCAGCGGGTCGGAGCGCCCCCAGTCGGCCGCCGAGTTGACCAGCATCCGCTCGGTCCCGTACGCCCGCAGCAGCTCCACCATCCGCGGCGGGGACATCTTCGTGTCCGGATAGATCGAGAAGCCCAGCCAGCAACCGGTGTCCCGGACCAGCTCTACCGTCACCTCGTTGAGGTGGTCGAGCACCACCCGGCCCGGTTCGATGCCGGACTCCGCGACCACGGCGAGGCTCCGCTCGACGCCCCGGGCCTTGTCCCGGTGCGGGGTGTGCACCAGGGCCGGCAGGTCGTGCGCGACGGCCAGGGCGAGCTGGGCGGCGAACGCCTCGTCCTCCTCGGGCGTCATCGAGTCGTAGCCGATCTCGCCGACCGCCACCACACCGTCCTTGTCCAGGTAGCGCGGCAGCAGGTCGAGCACCGGGCGGCAGCGCGGGTCGTTGGCCTCCTTCGGGTTGAGCGCCACCGTGGCGTGGTGGCGGATCCCGAACTGCCCGGCCCGGAACGGCTCCCAGCCGATCAGGGAGTCGAAGTAGTCGGCGAACGAGGCGGCGCTGGTGCGGGGCTGGCCCAGCCAGAACGCCGGCTCCACCACCGCGCGGACACCGGCGGCGGCCATCCGCTCGTAGTCGTCCGTGGTCCGCGAGGTCATGTGGATGTGCGGGTCGAAGATGCGCATCACGCCTCCCTGGCGGTGATCGGTGCGGAGCCGGAGGTGAGCCGGTCGAGCAGCGCGGCGGCGTCGGCGGGCATGGCGCGGCCGGCGGCCTGCCGTTCCGCGGCCAGCCCGGCGAGCATCGCGGCGAGTTCGCCGTCGGCACGGGCGTCGAGGTCGTGCACCACGGCCAGCGGCACGCCCGTGAACACGCACTTGAGCACCGCCTGCCGCCAGGCGGCGGGGTCGAGGTGCCGGGCGTACGGGCCGAGGGCGGCGGCGAGCAGCCGGGTGTCGTTGGTGCGGATCGCGTCGTGCAGCAGCGGCGCGCCGGCCGTGCCGATGGGCAGCAGCGGCAGGGCCTTGAGCACGGCCCGCTTCTCGGCGGCGTCGCCGTGCCGGTAGCGGGCCTCGGCGTGCGCGGCGTGGTCGGTGGGCAGCGCGGTCAGCAGCAGCGCCCGGGCCGCCTCGTCGGCGCTCCAGCCGGGCAGCCCGGGCAGGTCGTGGCGGCCACAGCGCCGGCCGGCGGCCGGGAAGAACCGGCCGATCGCCGCCGGTTCCGCCGCCACCGCCCGCACCGCCGCGTCGAGCCATTCGGGATCGGGCACGCCCCGCAGGGCGGCCCGCAGTGAATCCGGTGTCATCCCGTCTCCTCTCTCGTGCTGCTGCCCGGTGGCTGCCGTCACCGTCGTCGTCGCGCTGCCTCCTTCGCGGCGGCGCGCAGGAAGGCGAGTGAGCGGGCGGCGACGGCGGGGGCGGCGTGCGAGTGCCGGGGCAGCTCCACGGCGACCAGTCCCCGGTAGCCGGCGTCGGTGAGGGCGCGCAGCACCGGCGGGAAGTCGATCTCCCCCGCACCGAACTCCAGGTGCTCGTGCACGCCCCGGCGCATGTCGTCGATCTGCACGTTGACCAGGTGCGGGGCCACCTCGTGCACGCACTCGGGGACCGGCCGCGGCTCCAGGCAGCGGCAGTGTCCGATGTCGAGGGTGATGCCGAAGCGGGCCGGGTCGCCGAGCGCGCCGCGCAGCCGCCGCCAGCCGGCGATGTCCTCGACCAGCATGCCCGGCTCCGGCTCGAAGCCCAGGGTCACCCCCGCCGCGTCGGCGGCGTCGACCACCGTGGCACAGCCGGCGACCAGCCGGTCCCAGGCGGTCCCCGGCGCGACGGTGGCGGGGCGTACGCCGGCCCAGAAGGAGACGGCCTCCGCGCCCAGGTCGGCGCCGACGCGCACGGCCCGGCGGAGGAACTCGACGCGCCGCGCCGGGTCGTCGTGCAGCAGCGTCGGGGCGTGCTTGTGCCAGGGGTCGAGCAGGTACCGCGCGCCGGTCTCGACGACCACGGCGAGGCCGAGCGCCCCGAGGCGGCGGGCGACGGCGGCCACCCGCCCGGCCAGCCCGGGCGCGAACGGGTCGAGGTGGTCGTGGTCCAGGGTGAGCGCGACGCCCTGGTAGCCCAGGTCGGCGACGACCGCGAGCGCGTCGTCGAGCCGGTGGTTGGCGAACCCGTTCGTCCCGTAGCCGAACCGCGGCGTCGTGGGGTGCGGCGGGTCCGCGCGCGCCGGCTCGACAGAGGGCGGCGGCGTGGTCATGTCGGGGAGACCCTCCGGGCCAGGCGGGCGCCCAGGGGCGCGGCCGCCGCCACCGCCAGCCCGAGCAGCCCGGCCCCGGCGCGCGCGGCCAGGGCGCCCTGCAACGCGGGCAGCCCGGTGATCCCGGCCCCCACCGCCGCCCGCACCCGGCCGGCGGAGGGCTCGGCCACCACCCGGGCCTGGGCGGCCCCGTAGCGGGCCGCGTACCAGCCGGCCAGCAGCGCCGGCAGCGCGGCGGCCGTCGGCCGGCAGGCGCGGCCGAGCGTCGCGCGGGTGGTGGAGCGGGGGTGGCGGTGTGGACCCGCCGGGGCCGGGCGTGCCGCAGCGGTGGCGGCGCTCGCGGCGACCAGGGCGGTGCCGGCGAGGGTACCCAGCGGCAGCGCGGCGTCGGCGCCGGTGACCTCCCGGCGGGACAGCGCGGTGACCGTCCACGTGTGCGCGGCCACGGTGACCGCCGCCGGCAGCGCCCGCGGCACCCGTCCGCCGGTGGCGCCGAGGAGGACGTCCAGCCCTCGGCAGGCGGCCATCACGGCCGGTCCGGCGACGGTGTTCTTCGCCGCCAGGTCGTACCCCCAGACGGCGGCGGCGAGCGGAACCGCGACCGTGGCGGCGCGCCGGCCCCCGGCGGCGGCGGCCACCGCGACCCCGGCGGCGGTGAGGCCGGCGGCGAGGCCGAGCGCGGTGCCGGGGGCGATCCGGCCGCTGGGGATGGGCCGCTCGGGGCGCTCGACGGCGTCCAGTCGCCGGTCGGCCCAGTCGTTGGCGGCCATCCCCGCCCAGTAGAGCAGCACGGACGCGCCGGCCAGGGCGGGCGTGCGCCGGTCCAGCGCCCCGGCCGCGGCGGCCCCGGCGACGACGTCCCCGGGCACCGAGAGCGCGGCCGGCGCCCGGACCAGTTCCGCGAGGTCAGTGACGCGGGGCATCGGCACCTCCCCCGGCGTGCAGCCGGCGGGCGAAGCCGCAGAGCCGGTTCCACTGCTCGGACAGCGAGTGGGTCGCCGTGTCGAGCGGATCCTTGAAGAAGAAGGCGAGGTCGGCCAGGGGGCCGGCGTGCCCGGCGGCGTGCGCGGCGGCGGTGAGCCGGGCCAGGTCCAGCACCAGGGGCGCGGCGAGCGCGGAGTCGCAGCCGTGCCAGGTGAACTCCATCCGCATCCCGGTGCCGAGGAAGCCGGCGAAGGTGACCAGGTCCCAGGCGGTCTTGAAGTCGCCCAGCGCCTCGACGTACTCGATCCGGGTGCCGCCCTGCGGCAGGTAGCCGAGCGTCTCGCCGAGCACCCGCTGCTTGCTCTCCACCTTGGCCGCGTTGGCGGCCGGGTCGGCCAGCGTGGCGCCGTCGCCGCCGCCGAGCAGGTTGACCCCCGACCAGGAGCGCACCGCCAGGTGCCGCATCGCGAACATCGGCGCGAGCACCGACTTGACCAGGGTCTCGCCGGTCTTGCCGTCGTGCCCGGCGTACGGGATTCCGCGCCGGACGGCCAGCGCGGCCAGGGCGGGCAGCCGCAGCCCGGTGGACGGGGTGAAGTCGACGTACGGGCAGCCCGCCCGCACCGCCGCGTACGCGTAGAGCGAGCTGGGCGGCAGCACCTCGTCGGGTCCGGCGAGCGCGGTGGGCAACGCGTCCGGGTCGACGTGCGCCGGGTGCGGGCGGGCGGCCGGTTCGGTGGCCGAGACGTTGACCACGACCACCCGGTCCAGCCCGTGCCGGCTCCGGAACTCGGTGAGGTCGCGTACGGTCGCGGCGGCCCGGTCGGCCTGGGTGCCACCGGCGGGGGCCGGGCGGAGCGCTCGCTCGACGGCGGCCAGCTCGTCGGTGAGGGCGGCGACCAGCCGGGCGGGCAGCACTCCGGCGTCGGCGAGAGCCTCGGCGCGCTTGGCCAGCGGGGTGGTCGCGACGTCGTGGCCGCCGAAGACCAGGTCGGTGAAGGCCGGCAGGGCGGGCCCGCGCAGGTCGGGCAGCTCGGTGACGCATCCGGTCGGGCCGGCGAGCCCGGCCCGCAGGGCGAGCGCCCCGACGACGCTGGTGGTCGCGACCGAGCCGCGCGCCCCCACCAGCCAGACACCCGTACGCATGGTGCTCCTTCCCGTCAGGAGGAACCAGCCGTGCATTGAGTTACATAGATATCAGAAGTTTGTTCGGAATGATATGGATCTGTGCGGATGGGCCCCGTCCGCCGGCCGCCCCGGGGGAGCCGACCGGACCGGCGACGAAGTCGGCGGCGACGACGCCGGCCCGGTTCCCGGTGCGGTTACGGACGGACGGGGCTGGCAGGCAGGGTCGGTCGGCGTCTCGCCCCTGCCTCCCCCGCATCCGCCGGTCGGGACGACGGCGCGCCCCGACCGGAGGTCGTGGTGGACACGCGCCCGGCAGGTCGCCGGGTGGTGGCGGTCCTCCGGTGCGACCGGGGAATCCCGGTCCGGCCGCACCGGACGACCGTCCTGCTCGTGCGCCACCGGGCCGCGGCCCGGCTGCACGTCCTCCGGCACCGGCCTCGTCCCGACCGCGGGGCGCAACCGCGGCCGGTCCCTCGCCGGTCGGCGCCGGAGGTGGCTCAGGCGGCGACCGTGACCAGCGCCGGTTCCACCTCGGTCCACGAGGAACCGAGTTCCGCCGACCGGGTCACCGCGTCCAGCACCAACTGGACCTGCAACGCGTCGGCGAAGGAGGGGGCCGGGTCGGTGCCGGTGGCGACCGCCTCGACGAAGTCCCGCATCTGGTGGGTGAAGGAGTGCTCGTAGCCGATGATGTGCCCGGGCGGCCACCAGGCCGACATGTACGGGTGCTCGCCCTCGGTCACCAGGATGCGGCTGAAGCCCTGCTCGGCGGTCGGCCGCGTCGCGTCGTAGAACTCCAGCTCGTTGAGGCGCTCCAGGTCGAAGACGACGGTGCCGAGCGAACCGTTGATCTCCACCCGCAGGGAGTTCTTGCGTCCGGTGGCGAACCGGCTCGCCTCGTACGTGGCCAGCACGCCGCCGTCGAGCCGGGCCACGAAGACCGCCGCGTCGTCGACGGTGACCGCGCCGGTGGCGGGGCGGTGGCCGTCGGCGCCGTGGCCGTCGACCGCGGCACCGTCCGCCGTGGCCGCCAGCCCGCTCGACCCGGCCGGCAGCGGCCGCTCCTTGACGAACGTCTCGGTGACCGCGCTGACCCCGGTGATCCGCCGGCCGGTGACGTACTGGGTCAGGTCGATGATGTGCGCGCCGATGTCGCCGAGCGCGCCGGAGCCCGCCCTGTCCCGCTGCAACCGCCAGACCAGCGGGAACTGCGGATCCACGATCCAGTCCTGCAGGTACGTCGCCCGGACGTGCCGGATCACCCCGAGCCGCCCGTCGGCGACGAGCTGCCGCATCATCGTGACCGCGGGCACCCGCCGGTAGTTGAACCCGCACATCGACCGCACCCCCGCGGCCTGCGCGGTGGCCGCCGCGGCGGCCATCGCCCGGGCCTCGTCGACCGTGTTGGCCAACGGCTTCTCGCACAGCACGTGCTTGCCGGCGGCCAACGCGGCGAGGGCGATCTCGGCGTGGCTGTCCCCGGGTGTGCAGACGTCGACCACGTCGATGTCGTCCCGGGCGACCAGGTCGCGCCAGTCGGTCGTGTACGCCTCCCAGCCGAGCCGGTCGGCGGCGTCGGCCACCTTCCCGGCGTCCCGGCCGCAGATCAGCGCCATCCGGGCCCGCGCCGGCAGGTCGTACACCCGGTTCACGGTGCGCCACGCCTGCGAGTGCGCGGCTCCCATGAACGCGTAGCCGACCATGCCGACCCGCAGTTGCCTGTCTTTCGTGGACAAGGTGGGTCTCCCCCCGTGTGTCAGAACCCGAGCTTGAGGTAGTTGCCCGCGTTCTCCTTGGTGATCGTCTCGGAGGCGAGGATGATCTCCTTGGGCACCTGGAGTTCCACCAGGTCGGACATGCCCTTGCCCTGGGCGATCAGCCGGGCCAGGGAGATGGCCGAGGAGGCCATCGACGGGCTGTAGGTCACGGTCGCCTTCAGCACCGTGTTGTCGGCCTGGATGTCCTCCATCGCCTTCTTCGAGCCGGCGCCGCCGACCATGAAGAACTCCTTGCGGTTGGCCTGGCTCACCGCGGCCAGCACGCCGATGCCCTGGTCGTCGTCGTGGTTCCAGACCGCGTCGATCTTCGGCAGGGCCTGGAGCAGCTGCGCCGCCTCCTGCTGCCCGGAGTCGGCCGTGAACCGGGCCGCCCGGCGGTTCGCGACCTTGAAGCCGTTCGCCGTGAGGGTGTCGACGAAGCCCTTCGATCGCTCCTGGGTCAGCTCCAGCTCGTCCATGCCGGCGATCTCGCCGATGATCGGGTTGCTGATGCCCTTGGCCTTGAACTGCGCGACCATGTAGGTGGCGGCGGCCACGCCCATGCCGTAGTTGTCGCCCTTGATCTGGAGCCGGTACGCCCGTGCGTCGGGGAAGGCCCGGTCCAGGTTGACCACCGGGATGCCGGCCTTCATCGCCTCCAGGCCGAACGCGTTGAGCTCCTTGCCGTCGTGCGGCAGCAGCACGATCACGTCCGGCTTCTGCGAGATCAGCGTGGACAGCGCGGCCCGCTGGGCTGCCGCGTCGGCGCCGGCCTCGACCGTCTTGAAGTCCACGTCGGAGTACGCGCCGGCCTGCGCCTTGGCGTTGTTGGTGATGGCGGCGATCCAGCCGTGGTCGGCGGCCGGCGCGGAGAAGCCGATCGTCACCCGCTTGCCGGGCTCGCTGTTGCCGCCGGGCGCGCCCGCCGCCTTGGTCTGCGCCTCGGTCGGCTGGGCCTCGTTGCTGGTGCAGCCGGCGAGGAGCACGCCGGCGCCGACGGCGGCCCCGCCGAAGAGCAGCCGGCGGCGCGACACGTCGCGACTGTGCTGGGTCATGACGACCTCCTGGGTTCGCGGTGGTGGAGGGAATTCGCGGTGCGAGGGCGGGAAGAGGGCGTGCGGGGTCCGGCCACCGTCGCTCGGGTGGCCCGGACGCCGCGCGGTGCGGGTGCTGGTCGGTGCGGGTGCTGCGCGGTTCGGTCGCAGGTCGGTGCGGGTGCTGCGCGCTTCGGGTGCTGGTCGGTGCGGTGCGGGTCAGGTGGTGGTGAGCCGGTTGCGGCCCAGGAACTGCGTGAGGCTGCGGAACTGGACCTGCTGGACCAGGACGGCGGCGACGATGATGCCGCCCTTGACCATGTTCTGGGCCTCGGTGGAGAGGCCGTTGATGGCGAAGAGGTTGGTGATGGTGGCGAAGATGACCACCCCGAGCAGGGAACCGATGATGGTGCCCCGCCCGCCGCTGAGCAGCGTGCCGCCGATGATCGCGGCGGCGATCGCGTCCAGCTCGTAGAGGTTCGCCATCGCCGCCTGGGCCGAGTTGGCCTGGGCGGTGAGCATGATGGCGGCGATGCCGCAGCAGAGGCCGGAGAGCGCGTAGAGCAGCACGGTGTGCCGCTTGACGTTGATGCCGGCGAGCCGGGCCGCCTCCGGGTTGCCGCCGACGGCGACCGTCCGGCGGCCGAAGGTGGTGCGGTTGAGCAGCACCCACCCGGCGGCGACCACGGCGGCGAGGATGTAGACCAGCAGCGGGATGCCGAACACGCTGTTGCTGGCCAGGCCGTTGATGAACGTGTTGTCCGACACCTGGGTCTGCTTGTCGGAGATCTCGGCGGCCAGGCCCCGGGCGGCCACCAGCATCGCCAGGGTGGCGATGAAGGGCACCAGCCGGCCGTACGAGATGAGCAGCCCGTTGACCAGGCCGACCGCCAGCCCGACGGTGAGGGCGCTGAAGATCATGCCGCCGGCACCGTAGCTCTGGGTGGCCACCGTGGTGCACCAGACCCCGGCCAACGCGACGATCGCGCCGACGGAGAGGTCGATGCCGCCACCGATGATCACGAAGGTCATCCCGACGGTGACCACGCCGACCACGGCGGCGAGCTTCAGGATGCTGAGGACGTTGTCCCACACCCAGTCCGGGTCGGAGTACAGGTCGGAGCGGGTGAGCGCGCCGATGACGACGAGCGCCACCAGCACGCCGATCAGGCCGAGGTTGCGGCGGGCGCCCTCGCCGCCGTCGCCCCGCCACCAGGAGAGTCGGCCGGCGGTGGAGACCTTCGCGACGGCCGCGGTCTCCGCCGGGTCCACCGGCGGAGACTGCGCCGGCAGTTGCGCCGCCCGGTGCGGCGCCGCGGTGGACGTAGGAAGCTCGCTCATGCCGGTGCGCCTTCCATCAGGGACCCCGCCATGACGAGGTCGAGCACGGTGTTCTCGTCGAGTTCGCCGGCCGGGGCCTCGCGGACGACCCGCCCCTCCCGCATGACCAGCACCCGGTCGGCCAGGCCGAGCACCTCGGGGACCTCGCTGGAGACCAGCAGGACCCCGACGCCGCGGGCGGCCAGCCCTCGGATGACCTGGTAGAGCTCTGCCCTGGCGCCGACGTCGACACCCCGGGTGGGCTCGTCGAGCAGCAGCAGCTTCGTGTCGCCGAGCAGCCAGCGCCCGACCACCACCTTCTGCTGGTTGCCGCCGGAGAGGGTGCGCACCGGCCGGCGGACGTCGCGGGGGCGCAGCTCCAGGCTCTCGGCGATCCGGTCCGCCTCGGCCCGCTCGCGGCCGACGTCGGTGAAGCCGGCGCGGGCGTAGCGGCCGAAGGTGGCCAGGGTGACGTTGCGGTAGATCGGCTCGCCGAGCAGCAGCGCCTGACTCTTGCGCTCCTCGGGGGCCATCCCCATGCCGGCCTTCACGGCCGCGCCGACGCTGCCGGGGCGCAGCGCCCTGCCGGCCATCCGCACCGAGCCGGCCTCGGGGCGGCGCGCGCCGTAGATGGTCTCCAGCAGCTCCGAGCGGCCCGAGCCGACCAGCCCGGCGATGCCCACGATCTCGCCGGCGCGGACGCTGAGCGACACGTCGGCGAACTCCCCGGCCCGGGTCAGCCCCTCGACCGTGAGCAGCTCCGCGCCGCCGGCCGCGCCGGCCGGGCGGTCCGGGAAGACGTACTCTATGGTGCGGCCGGTCATCCGGCTGACCAGCTCGCGGGTCGGGGTGTCGCGGGCCGGCAGGTTCGCCGCCGTGGTGCGGCCGTCCTTGAGTACGGTGACCCGGTCGCCGATCTCGCGGATCTCCTCCAGCCGGTGCGAGATGTAGATGACGGCGATGCCCTGGGCGGTCAGCTCGCGGATGATCCGGAACAGGTTGCCCACCTCGTCGTGGGCCAGCACGGCGCTCGGCTCGTCCATGATGATCAACCGTGCCTCGTGGGAGAGCGCGCGGGCCATGCTGACCACCTGCTTGCCGGCGGCCGGCAGGGCGCGGACCATCCGCCCGGGCGGGATCTCGGCGTGCCCCAGCCGCCCGAGGATCTGCCGGGTACGCCGGGCCATGTGACCCCGGCGGACGAAGCCGAACCGACGCGGCTCGTGGCCGAGGAAGGTGTTCTCCGCGACCGACAGGTCCTCGACCAGGTCGAGTTCCTGGTAGATCGTGGCGATGCCGGCGCGCATGGCGGCCTGCGGGTTGGCGAAGGACGCCGGCTCGCCGCGCCACTGCACCAGCCCGGAGTCGGGGCGGTGCACCCCGGCCAGCACCTTGATCAGGGTGGACTTGCCGGCGCCGTTCTGCCCGAGCAGGCAGTGCACCTCGCCGGCGCGCACCTCGAGCTGCACGCCGTCCAGGGCGCGTACGCCGGGGAAGGTCTTGACCACGTCGGTGAGGCGCAGGACCACCTCGCCGGCGACGGCGTCGGCGGGGGCCTCGACCAGCGGAGCGGGTGCCACGGCGGCCTCCTCGGGTTGGTTGCTCATGCCGGCGCTCCGCTTCGCTCCGCGCCGCCATGAGGCACCACGGCACCACGCCGATGACTCGCTCGCTGACACTCGCTCATGACGGCGCTCCGCTTCGCGCCGCCATGAGGCACCACGGCACCACGCCGACGACTCGCTCGCTGACACTCGCTCATGACGCCTCCGCGAAGGCAACGTCGCTGGCCAGGACGGCGGCGCCGGCGACGCCGGCGCGGGGCCCCAGCTCGGACAGGACGACCGGAAGGTTGCCGGTGGCCAGGGGCAGCGACCGGCGGTAGACCACGCTGCGGATCTCGGCCAGCAGGATGTGCCCGAGCTGGGCCAGCCCGCCGCCGATCACGATCATCGACGGGTTGGTGAAGCTGACCAGCCCGGCCAGGACCCCGCCGACCCGCCGACCCCCGTCGCGGATGAGCTGGATGCAGGTGACGTCCCCCTCGCCGGCACCCTCGGCGACGTCCCGGGCGGTCACCGCGCCCCGGGCGGTGAGCCGCTCGGCCAGTGCGGGCGAGGCGCCGCTGCGCGCCGCGGCGGTCGCCTCCTTCGCCAGCGCGGCTCCGCTGAACAGCGCCTCCAGGCAGCCGACGTTGCCGCACGAGCACATCGGGCCGTGCGAGTCGACCTGGATGTGGCCGATGTCCCCGGCGCAGCCGTCGGTGCCCCGGTAGACCTCGCCGCTGAGGTAGATCCCGCACCCTATTCCGGTGCCGATCTTGACGAAGAGGAAGTCGTCCACCGAGTGGGCGACGCCGCCGTGCCGCTCGCCGATCGCCATGATGTTGACGTCGTTGTCGACCACCGCCGGGCAGCCGTGCTCGCGGGTGAGCAGCTCGCGCACCGGGAACCGGTCCCAGCCCGGCATGATCGGCGGGGAGACCGGGACGCCGTCGCGGAAGCTGACCGGGCCGGGCACGCCGATGCCGACGGCGTCGAGCCGCTCGTAGGCGCCGTCGACCCTGGCCTTGTGCAGCAGCTCGTTGACCCGCTGGAGGGTCACCTTCGGGCCGGTGCGGATGTCGGCCGCCTCGGCGTACGCGGCGACCGGCTCCAGGCGGCCGTTGACCACCTCGACGTCGATCGAGCTGGCGCCGAGGTCGACGGCGGCGAACCGCAGGCGGGGGCTCAGCTCCACGAGGGTGGAGCGGCGGCCGCCCCGGGAGGCGGCCAGCCCCGCCTCGGCGACGTAGCCGAGGCCGACGAGCCGCTCCAGCTCGGCCAGCAGCCGGGGGCGGGGCATCTGCAACCGGTCGCCCAGCTCGGCCCGGGACGCCGCCCCCTCGTCGCGGAGCAACCGCAACAGCTGGAGGTGCAGGGGATCGACCGTCCGCACCGGACTCACCTCTTCACGGGGCTCGTTCACATCGACGTATCGCCGATGTGTTGTGTCCGACACAGTAGGAGCCTTCTGCGCCGCCTGTCCATACCTTCGGCAGATCCAACGCCAACTTTTGTCAGATCCAGCAAAAGCCCTCGCGCGCTGCGGGGCGCTTCGCCTCGCACACCCGCCCGCGATCTTGCAGTTCCTGCCCGGGACAAAGGTGACGACCGACGCCAGGACCGGTCATCTCCAGGGCCGAAAGTGCAAGATCGCGGGGCCGGGTCGGGCGGGGGCGGCCGGGCGAGGGGCGGGACCGGGGTGGGGTACGGGGGCGGGGGCGGGTGGGGTGGGGGCGGGGCGGGTGGGGTGGGGGCAGAGGGGCGCGCCCCCCCCCCCCGGGGGGGGGGGGGGGCGGCCGGGGGGGGGGGGGGGGGGGGGCGGGGGCGGGCCCCCGGGGGCGGCGGCGGGGGGGGGGGGGGGGGGGGGGGGGGGGGGGGGGCCCCCCCCCCCCCGCCGGGCGCCCCCCCCCCCCCCCCCCCGCCCCGGC
>NZ_JBIDDA010000002.1:0-8573 GCF_043204915.1 Micromonospora sp. NPDC047670 | reverse complement strand
GGGGGGGGGGGGGGCGCCGGCGGCGGGCGGGGGGGGGGGGGGGGGGGCCCGGGGGGCCCCCCCGCGCCGGGGGGGGCCCGGGGGGCGCGGCGGTTTACGGGGCGGCGGGGTCAGCGGCGGCCGGCCGCGTTGCGCTTCTTCCTGAGCTTGCGGTCGTCGCGCAGTTCGACGTACGGCTCCTCGTCCGGCGAGTGGCCCGCCTCGATGGCGCGGCTGCGCTCCAACTCGGCGTCGAACTCCGCGCCGAGGAGGATCGCTATGTTGCTCAGCCAGAGCCAGATCAGGAAGATGATCACACCCGCGAGCGCCCCGTACGTCCTGTTGTACGAGCCGAAGTTGGTGACGTAGAGGGCGAAGAGGCCGGAGATCACCAGCCAGATCACCACGGCCAGCACGCCCCCCGGGCTGACCCAGCGGAACCCGCCGTGCCGCGCGTTCGGTGAGGCCCAGTAGAGGATCGCGAACATCAGGCTGACCAGGAGCAGCAGCACCGGCCACTTGGCGATGTTCCACACGGTCACCGCGGTGGAGCCCAGCCCGATCGCCTCGCCCACCTGCTCGGCGAAGCCACCCGTGAAGACCACGATCACCGCGCTGGCCAGCAGCATCACGCCGATCACCGCGGTGACCCCGATGCGGATCGGCAACGTCTTCCAGATCGGCCGCCCCTCCGGGACGTCGTAGATCGTGTTGGAGGCGCGCATGAACGCGGCGATGTAGCCGGACGCCGACCAGAACGCGGCCAACAGACCGAGGATCGCGGCGAGCCCGGCGAAACCGCCGCTCTGCTGCGCCTGGTTGATCGCCCCCTCGACGATCTGCCGGATGTTCTCCTGGGGAACGGCCTCGTTGACGGTGTCCTTGACGCCCTGCGTCGCGCGCGGGCCGAGCAGGCCGAGGATCGAGACCAGCACCAGCATGCCGGGGAAGATGGAGAGCACGCCGTAGTAGGTCAGGGCCGCCGCCCAGTCGGTAAGGCTGTCGTCCTGGAACTCACGGAACGTGCGCCGCAGCGCCGCCTTCCACCCGGCGCCCGGCAGTTCGGCCGGGCTGTCGGGGCCCTCGTCGGGCCCGACCGGGCCACGCCCGGAGCGGTGCCGCTCGGTGCCGGCACCTCGGTCGTTGCGGTCACCGCCCACCCGGCCGGCGGCCACGGCCCCGGAATCGTCACGGTCGCGCCCGCTGCGGGCGGAAGACTCGTCGGAGGCCATCGCCCCTCCCTCTGGTCGGCTTGTGTCCCCTCGACATGCCCCGCCAGCGGCGACGGTTAACCACCTACCTGTAGAGCAACCTGCCCATCCGGCGCGAAGCCACCAGCAGACCGACGGCCAGCACCGCGAGCAGGTAGAGCACGTCGAGCACCCACGCCCAGCCGGCCGTGCCCACGGACACGCCACGGATCAGGTGCACCGCGCGGTAGAGCGGGGTCACCTCGACCACCCAGCGCAGCAGGGACGGGTAGGCCTCGGCGGGGACGAACGTGCCGGAGAAGAGGAAGAGGGTGAACTGGGCCGAGCCCATCAGGTCGAAGTCCTGCCAACTGCGCATGACGGTGGAGACCGTCATGCCGAGCGCGCCGAAGGCGAAGCCGACCAGCACCGCCGCGGGGAAGGCGAGCAGGGCCCGGGCCGCGGTGGTCAGGTCCATCGCCACCATCACCACCAGGAACGCGGCCGAGTAGGCCCCGCCCCGCAGCATCGCCCAGCCCAGCTCCCCGAGGGCGATCTCGAACGGCTGCACCGGGGTGGCGATCACCCCGTCGTACAGCTTCATGTACTTCATCTTGCCGAAGAAGTTGAACGTGGTTTCCGACAGCGCGCCCGTCATCGCCGACGAGGCGAGCATGGCCGGCGCGACGAACGCCGCGTACGTGACCACCTCCCCGCCGGGCAGCGTGAGGTCGCCGACCAGCGCGCCCACGCCGACGCCGATGGAGAGCAGGTAGAACAGCGGTTCCACGAAGCCGGAGAGGAGCAGCAGCCAGTAGACGGACCTCAGGGCCGCGACGTTGCGCTCGGCCACCGACGCCGACCGGCGGGACGCGGCGGAGACGTCGACCAGTCGGGGCAGGACGAGACTGACCACAGGACCCCTCCTAGACGACGAGCCGGCGACGGAACGCGCGGCGGGCCAACAGCCAGCCGGCGACCGCCCAGGCCGCGAGGTAGAGCAGGTGGCCGGCGACCGACCACTGCGGAGCGGTGCCGAGCGTCGCCGCCCGGCACAGGTCGACGCCGTGCCACAACGGCGTCGCGTACGCCAGCCAGCGCAGCGCCGTGGGCAGCGACTCGACCGGGAAGAACACCCCGGCGAACAGCGTCATGGGGATCACCGCGAAGCGGAGCAGCATCGCCAGCCAACTGTCGCTGGACACCACCGCCGCGTACGCGAAGGTCGGCGCGGCGACGGCGAGGCCGAGCAGCGCCACCACCGGCAGCGTGGCCACCGCCCACGGCGAACGCAGCGCCCCGAACAGCCCCGTCACCAGCAGGAACGCCGCGATGGTGGTGAGCACCCGGAACAGCACGAAGGCCAGGTGGCCGCCGAGGATGTCGCCCACCCGCAACGGCGCCGCGCTCTGCGCGAAGTAGGTCTTGATCCACTGGAAGTTGCTGAACACCGGCCACGTCGACTCGCCGATCGCCGTCTGCACCGCGGTCGACGCGATCAGGCCGGGCACGATCCAGTCCAGGTAGCGCACCCCGCCGACGCCCTGGTCGATGTAGGCCCCGACGCCGACCCCGAACCCGAGCACGGTCAGCACCGGCAGCAGGAAGGACGAGAAGAGCCCGGCCCGCCAGGTGCGCCGGTAGCCGACCAGGTGGTGCGCCAGCACCGCCAGCGCCGGCACCCGGGGCAGCGGCGGCCGGGCCTGCTGCGCCACGCTCACGTGACCACCTCGCCTCGCTCCGCGTCCACCACGGCCTTCCTACCCGGGAGGTACGACAGACCGGGGGCCACCCTACGGCGGACCGCGCGCCCTGTCGCCCCGTTTCGCACCGAACACTGTCGACACGGACAGGAAGAACGCGGACGGAGAAGGGCGGGCAGGAGAAAGGCGGAGGGCGAAGGGCGGACAGGAGAAAGACGTCGCGACCGAAGCGCCCGCCCTCGCCGGGCAGCCGGCGCGCGCCAGCCCGGCGGGTCAACACGCGCCGCCCGCGATCAGCGCGTGCCGCCGGTCGGGGTGGTCAGCGGGTGCGGAGGGCGCGCAGCAGGGACAGCACCGCGTGGCCGAGCAGCAGCAGCCCGGCGCCGGTGCCGACGACCAGGCCCGCCGACACCCCGGAGGCGAGCGCGGTGACCAGCCCCGCCAGCGCGACGGCACACATGGCGGCGCCGAGCGGGCGCAGCAGCGGGTCGCGCAGCACCGGCACGAGCGGGAAGAAGTGCAGCCCCACCACGGCGCACACCAGCACGGGGATGAACTCCGACCAGCCGACGAGGCCGAGCATGGCGGCGCCGATCGCGGCGGCGGCGAACTCGGCGGCGACGATCAGGAGGTGACGCCGGTCGGCGGCGCGGTCCCGGGCGGCGACGGTGGCCTTCCGGCTGCGGGCCACGACGACCGCGCCGGCCACCGCCGTGAGCAGCGCCGCGCCGCTGCCGACGACGAGCAGAGCCCGCAGCGGGGGGTCGGCGGCCGGCACCCTGAACCAGATGGTGGCGGTGACGCCCAGGTAGAGCGCGCCCAACCCGGCCTGGTGCCGGGACTGGAACTGCAACCTCGACATGACACCCCCGCGCTCGTCACCGGACAGGCGGGTGCCACCGGCCCGCCGATGCTACGGAGCCGTCACCGCTGCCGCATCCCGCCGGGCGGGCCGGCCCGGTCGCGGGCGGGAGCGCTCCGCCCGGTCAGTCGACCAGGGTGCGGCCGGTCAGGTGGAGGAAGACGTCCTCCAAGCTGCTGCGCCGGATCAGCACGTTGGCGGGCTGCAGCCCCAGCGCGCCGACCTCGGCCACCGCCGCGTCGCCGTCGGAGACGTAGAGCAGGACCCGGTCCGGCAGCACCTCGACCCGCTCCCCCAGACCGGCGAGCTTGCCGGCGAACGCCTCCTGCGACTCGGCGGCGAACCGCAGCTCCACCACCTCGCGGGTGGCGTGCCGCTCGATCAGCGCGCGGGGCGAGCCCTCGGCGACGATCCGCCCGCCGTCCATCACGACCAGGCGGTCGCAGAGCTGCTCCGCCTCGTCCATGTAGTGCGTGGTGAGCACCAGCGTGACGCCCTGCTGCTTGAGCCGGAACAGCCGCTCCCACACCAGGTGCCGGGCCTGCGGGTCGAGCCCGGTCGTCGGCTCGTCGAGCAGCACGATCTCGGGCTCGTTGACCAGCGCGCGGGCGATGGTGAGCCGCCGTTTCATGCCCCCGGAGAGCGGCTCGACCTTGCTGTCGGCCCGCTCGCTGAGCTGGACGAAGTCGAGCAGCTCGGCGGCGCGCGCCCGGGCCACCCGGCGGGGGATGCCGAAGTAGCGCGCGTAGGTCGTGAGGTTCTCCCGGACGGTCAGCTCGGGGTCGAGGTTGTCGAGCTGGGGGCAGACGCCGAGCCGGGCGCGGATGGCGGGCCCGTCGCGGACCGGATCCAGGCCGAGGATGCGCAGCTCCCCGCCGCTGGGCGGCGAGACGCACCCGACCATCCGCATGGTGGAGGACTTGCCGGCGCCGTTGGGGCCGAGGAAGCCGAACGCCTCACCGGCGCGCACCTCGACGTCGATGCCGTCGACGGCGGTGAAGTCGCCGAACCGCTTCACGAGCCCTCTCGCCCGGATGAGTGGCTGAGCCGTGGTCACCGTCCGACCCTAACCGCCCGGTCCGACACCTCCCACCGGATTCGCCGGGGCGTGACGCCCGAGCCCGCCACCGCGGCGCGCCGCCGGTTGAGGTGCGGCAGCGCCCCGACGCGACCCGGCTGGACCAGCAGGTCTGCACGGAGAGCAACGAGATCACCCTGCGTCACGCGCCGTCGGCGGCGGAGCGTGTCCGCGTGGTCGGCGGTCGGTCGGACGACCCGCCGCAAGCGGCGGACCCATAGTGGACAACACGGATTCAAACGGCTTACAACAATCCGCATTTCCGCCGAATCTCATTCACATTTCGGCCAATAGCGACCTCGACCAGGTACCTCTGGGTAATTGTCCACTGCACACCATTACTGACCGCAATCATGATCAGCAATATTCCCTGGGGTGTGCAATTCGCGTATCGTGCCCCACCGTGTCACCAGTACGTTCCTCCGGCGATTCCGCCCCGCAGCCGCCTTCCGTGACCTCAGGATCCACAATGGACGACGGCCCGGTGCCGCTGCCGTCAGAGCCGGCGAATCGGACGGATCCCGACGGCGATACGCCCGATCCGCGGGACCTGGCCGCCCAGTTCGAGGACGAGAAGCCGGGACGGGTGCTCTCCGGGCCGGTCGGCGTCCTCGTCACCGGCGCGACGCTGGCGGTCGCGCTGCTCGCCCTCTGGCAGGTGTTCCGGCCGCTCCCGCAGGGCAGCAAGTTCTACCTGATCATCTTCCTGGCCGGCGTCCTGCCGATCGTCTTCCTGGCGTACCCGGCGAACCTGCGACTGCCCCGGCGACCGCGGCGCGGGGCACGACAGCCGGACGGGGAGGGCCCGCCCGACGTCGGGAACCGCGTCGAGGGCGGCGGCCCGAGCGTGGCGGACTGGGTGCTGGCCGCGGCGGCGCTGGTCAGCTGCCTCTACCCGGTGCTGCCGGTCCCCCTGGGCGCCGGTGGCGGCGGGTACGACGCCTTCCTCGACCGGCAGGGCCTGCTGGTCGGGGTCGACGTGGCCATGGGCACCGTGCTGCTCCTGTTGCTGCTGGAGGCGTGCCGGCGCACCACCGGGTGGATCCTGCCGGCCGTCTGCCTGGTCTTCCTCGGCTACGGCTACTACGGCGGTCTGCTGCCCCAGTCCTGGCCGGTGGCGCACGCCGGCCTCGACTTCGGTCAGCTCGTCGACGCCTTCTACAACTCCGACAGTGGCTTCTTCGGCACCCCGCTCGACGTCGCGGCGACGTACATCGTGCTGTTCACCATC
This sequence comes from Micromonospora sp. NPDC047670, assembly GCF_043204915.1. Taxonomy (NCBI): domain Bacteria; kingdom Bacillati; phylum Actinomycetota; class Actinomycetes; order Micromonosporales; family Micromonosporaceae; genus Micromonospora; species Micromonospora sp. NPDC047670. The sequence continues at coordinate 2,530 of NZ_JBIDDA010000002.1, read as the reverse complement.
TACGGCGCGGTGCTCGACCTCTCCGGGGCCGGGCGGTTCTTCGTGGAGCTGTCCGCCGCCGCCTTCCGGCGCTCCCGGACGGCCGCCGGGCGCACCGCCGTCGCCTCCGGGTTCCTGCTCGGCACCGTCTCCGGCTCGGGCGCGGCGACGACGGTCAGCATCGGCGCGGTCACCTGGCCCGTCCTGCGCCGGGCCGGCTACCCGCCGGAGCGGGCGGGCGGCATGCTCGCCGCGGCCGGCGTCGGGGCGATCCTGTCCCCGCCCACCCTCGGCGCGGCGGCCTTCATCATCGCCGAATACCTGGGCGTGTCCTACCTCCAGGTGCTCGGCTGGGCGACCGTCCCGACGGTGCTGTACTACCTCGGCATCCTGCTGGCGGTGGAGATCGACGCCCGGCGCTCGGGGGTGCGCCCGGTGGTGCTCGACACCGCCTCGCCCTGGCGGCTGCTGGGCCGGTTCGGCTACCACTTCCTCTCGCTGCTCGCGATCGTCGTGCTGCTCGCCGTGGGCTTCTCCGCGACCCGTGCCGTGGTGGTGGCCACCGTCCTGGCCGCCGCGCTGTCCTTCCTGGACCGGCGGCACCGGCTCACCCCCGCCCGGCTGCTCGCCGCCCTGAGCGCCGGCGTGCGCGGGGTGCTCGCCGTGAGCGCGGTCTGCGCCGCGGCGGGCATCATCACGGCCACCACCACCAAGACCGGCCTCGGCCCGCAGGCCGCCGCGCTGCTGGTCAGCGGGGCGCAGGCCGTCAGCTCGGACCCGGCCGTGGTGCTGGCGCTCACCGCGCTGCTCGCCGCCGTCGCCCTGACGCTGCTCGGGCTGGCCGTGCCGGTCACCGCGTCGTTCGTGATCGGCTGGGTGATCATCGGGCCGGCCCTGCTGGACCTGGGCGTCACCGCGCCGGCCGCGGCCATGTTCGTCTTCTACTTCGCGGTCCTGTCCGAGGCGTCCCCGCCGACCGCGCTCGCCGCGGTGGCGGCCGCCGCCGTGACCGGCGGCCGGCTGGTGCCGACCATGTGGCAGACCCTGCGGTACGCCCTGCCGGCGTACCTCATCCCGCTCGCCTTCGTGGTCACGCCGACCGGCCTGGGGCTGCTCGGCATCGGGGGCGCGCGGCGGATCGCCGTGGCCGGGGTGGTCGCCGCCCTCAGCGTCGCCGTGCTGGCGGTGGCGGCGGGCGGCTGGCTGCCCGGCGTCGGCCCGGCCGGCACGCCGGAGCGCGTCCTCGGCGCCCTCGCCGGGCTGACGCTGCTCTGGCTCGAACCCGTACCCGTCGCGGTCGGCGCCGTCCTGGCTGCCGTCATGGTGGCGGGTGTGCTCGTCAGACGCGGCACCGCCGGCCCGACCGGCGTGCCGCCAGCAGGTCAACCGGTGAACCATGGGGAGGAGAAACAGTGAGACGGATCAACGTGCGGATCGCCGCGGGGGTGGGTGCGCTGGCGCTCGTCGCGGCGGGCACCGCCGGTTGCGGGGGCCGTCAGGACGGCGCCACGAAGGACGACGCCGCCAGTGAGATCACCTGCAAGGTCACCGAGAGCACCCGCGTCGGCATCGCCACCGGCAACGCCACGGGCGTCTACTACGTGGTCGGCAACGCCCTCGCCGGCCAGCTCTCCGGGGCGACCGACGGCAAGCTGAGCGGCACCGCCGCCGAGACCGGCGCCTCGGTGCAGAACATCGAGCAGCTCGTCGGCGGCCAGTACGACGTGGCCTTCTCGCTGTTCGACACGGCGGTCAACGCGGTGCAGGGCAAGGGCACCTTCACCGCCCCGCAGCCGGTCGAGGCGCTCGCCCGGATCTACGACAACTACACGCAGGTCGTCGTCCGGGCCGACGCGGGGATCAACTCGGTCGCCGACATGAAGGGCAAGAAGATCTCCACGGGCTCCCCGAAGTCCGGCACCGAGGTCATCGCCAACCGCCTGCTGGAGGCCGCCGGCCTCGACCCGGCGAAGGACATCCAGGCGCAGCGGCTCGACCTGACCAAGACCGTCGAGGGCGTCAAGGACGGCAGCATCGACGGCTTCTTCTGGTCGGGCGGGGTGCCCACGGGCGGCGTGACGGACCTGTTCACCACGGCCGGCGACAAGGTGAAGTTCATCGACATCACCCCGCTGCTGCCCAAGATGGCCGAACTCAACCCGGCGTACCAGGCGGGCACGATCAGGGCGGACGTCTACAAGACGTCGGCGGACACCCCGACCATCGTGGTGCCGAACGTGCTGCTGGTCCGCAAGGACCTCAACGCCGACGTGGCCTGCGCGATCACCCGGACGGTGTTCGACAAGAAGGACGCCCTGGCCCAGGCCAACCCGGCGGCCAAGGGCATCAGCCTGGACACCGCCCGCAAGACCGACCCCGTGCCGCTGCACCGCGGCGCGGCCAAGGCGTTGCAGGACCTCGGCGCGAGCTGACCGTCGGTGGGGGGGGGGGGGGGGGGGGGGCCCCCCCCCCCCCCCCCCCCCCCCCCCCCCCCCCCCCCCCCCCCCCGGGGCGGCCCCCCCCCCCCCCCCCCCCCGCCCCCCCCCCCCCC
>NZ_JBIDDA010000001.1:313673-966297 GCF_043204915.1 Micromonospora sp. NPDC047670 | reverse complement strand
ACGCGTGGACGGGCACACGACAGATCCCCCTCGCCCGACAGGACGGGGGGTGCACGACTGCCAGCCTATCTCCGCCGCCCGACACCCACCCCCGGTGGGCCCCCCCCCCCCCCCCCCCCCCCCCCCCCCCCCCCCCCCCCCCCCCCCCCCCCCCCCCCCCCCCGGGGGGGGGGGGGGCCCCCCCCCCCCCCCCCCCCCGGCCACCGGGACCGTCAGCGGAGTTCGTCGGGGAGCAGCCCGAAGACCAGGTCGTCGATCCGGGTGCCCGCCAGCCCCGGCAGCCGGCCGCGCAGCAGCCCCTCCCGGCGGAAGCCGACCTTCTCCAGCACCCGCTGCGAGGCGACGTTGTCGGGCAGGGTGGCGGCGACCAGCCGGGCGATCCCCGCCGGCCCGAACGCCCAGCCGGCGAGGAGCCGCACCGTCCGGGTGGCGAGCCCGCGACCCCGCGCGGCGGGCAGCAGCGCGTAGCCGACGCTCGCCTCCCCGGCGGTCGCGTCGGTGTGGGACAGCCCGCAACTGCCGACCGGTTCGTCGGTGCCCGCGTCGAGGATCAGCAGCCGGGCGATGCTGCCGGTCAGCCATGCGCTCTCCGACGACCGGCAGCGCCCCTCGATCGCCGACCGGGCGGGCGGCACCGGCGGGGCCTGGTTCGCCACCACCTCCGGCAGCGTGTGCAGGCGGTACATCAGGTCGACGTCGTCCGGGCCGAGCGGGCGCAGCGTCACCGCGCCGTCGGTGAGCCGGCCGTCGGGCAGGTCGGGCAGCAGCCGGGGAGCGGGGCCGGGCGGGTCGTCGGCGAGGCGCACCCAGGCCGTCAGGTCCGTCCGGCCGCCGCCGCGGAGCTGGCCGGCCGCCCGGCGTACCCCCTCGTGGCGGAATCCGGCGGCGAGCGCCACCCGCTGGCTGGCCGGGTTCTCCGCGTGGGTCAGCAGCTCCAGCCGGTCGAACCCGCACCGCAACGCGGAGTCGGCCAGGGCCCGCGTGGCGGCGGTCGCGACGCCGCGCCGCCGCGCCCACGGCGCGACCCAGTAGCCCACCTCCGCCTGCCGGCGCGGCGTCACGACCTGGCTGAGGCCCGCCCCGCCGACCAGCCGGTCGGTGGCGCGGTCGGCGATGGCGTACGCAGCCCCGCCGGTGGCCCGGGCCGCCGGGGCGCCCTCGGTGATCCACCAGCGGGCGTCGGCCTCGGTGTACGGCTGCGGCATGCCCGGGTTGAACCGCAGGTTCACCGGGTCGGCGCAGCCGGCGGCCACGTCCGCGACGTCGTCGGGGCGGAACGGCCGCAGCCGCACCCCGTCGGACTCGATCACCTCGGGCGTCACGTCAGGTCCCCGGCGAGCAGCGCGCCGACCCAGGTGTCCACCCGCTCGCCCCGGTGCGTGAGCCCGCCCCGGGCGGTGCCCTCGACCGTGAAGCCGGCCTTCTCGGCGACCCGGCGCGAGGCGGTGTTGCCGACGTTGGCCCGCCACTCGACGCGGGCCAGTCCCAGCGTGGTGAAGCCCCAGGTGGCGAGGGCGGTCAGCGCGGCCGGCATGACGCCCCGGCCCCGGCTCGCCGGCGCGGTCATGAAGCCGACGTCGGCCAGCAGGGGATCGGTGGGACAGAGCCGCAGGTCGATCGAGCCGGCGTACCGGTCCTCGGCGTCGGCGACCACGAAGCAGGCGCTGGTGCCGCCCGCCCAGGCGCCGCGCGAGTAGGTCAGGTAGGACTCGGCGTCGGCCGGCTCGTACGGGTCGGGCACGCTGGTCCACCGGATGGTCTCCGGGTCCCGGCAGGTCTGCACGATCGCCGCGAAGTCGCGCTCCTCCATCGGGCGCAGCCGCACCTCGCCGCCGCCGGCGCCGGCGAAGAGGACGGGCTGGGGCCGGCCGAAGACGGCGGCCCGGCGGGCCTCCAGGGTGCCGGGCCCGGCCGGCCCGGTCTCGCCGGGGGCGGGCACCTCCCCGGGGAGCAGCGAGCCGATCCAGCCCTCCGGCCCGCCGTCGGGCGCGGGGTCGGCCAGCCGCAGCCGGCCCTCGACGCGGAAGCCCGTCCGGAGCGCGACGAGGCGGGAGGCGTGGTTGCCGACCTCGGCCTGCCAGATCAGCCGGCGCAGCTTGCGGGTCTCGAAGGCCCACCGGGCGACGGCCCGGGCGGCCCGGACGGTGACGCCGCCGCCGCGGGCCCAGGGTGCGGTCCAGTAGCCGATCTCGCCCGTGCCGTGCCCGGCGTCGATCGACACCAGTCCGCAGGAGCCCAGCACCTCGCCGGTGGCGGGGTCGCAGACCGCGAACGGGGCCCCGGTGCCGGCCGCCCAGTCCCCCGGAGCGACCTCGGTGACGAACCTGTGGGCGTGTTCGGGCAGGTACGGGCGAGGTACGGTGGTCCAGCGCTGGATGTCCGGGTCCTGGCATGCCCGGTGCACCACGTCGGCGTCGGTCGCCCGCCAGGGTCGTAGCAACAGGCCGTCCTCGGTGATCTCCACGGGTTCCACCCGAGCCATCGTGCCGGATCGTTCGCGGACGGCGTAACCGGATATCGGCGGGACGGCGGGCGCCGAGCGAGTTATGTCGGTTTCGCCGGGTCGGAGGGCCGCCACCAGTGACCATCACGCCGATGGAGCGCCTACGATGGTTCGAGACTGTCTAGGGGAGCGTTGATCCGTGTCGATTCTGGAAAAGGTCCTCCGCGCGGGCGAGGGCCGTATGGTGCGCCGGCTCAAGGCCATCGCCGCCGCCGTCAACTCGATCGAGGACGACTACGTCAACCTCACCGACGACGAGCTGCGCGGCATGACCGAGCAGTTCAAGGAGCGGCTCGCTGACGGCGAGACCCTCGACGACCTGCTGCCGGAGGCCTTCGCGGTGTGCCGGGAGGCGGCCGCCCGGGTGCTCGGCCAGCGCCCCTACGACGTCCAGGTGATGGGCGGCGCGGCGCTGCACTTCGGCAACATCGCCGAGATGAAGACCGGTGAGGGCAAGACCCTGACCTCGGTCATGCCGGTCTACCTCAACGCCCTCTCCGGCAAGGGCGTGCACGTCATCACGGTCAACGACTACCTGGCCCAGCGCGACGCCGCCTGGATGGGCCGGGTGCACGAGTTCCTCGGCCTCACCGTCGGCGTGGTCCTGCCCAACCGGCCGGCCGCCGAGCACCGGGCCGCGTACGAGTGCGACATCACCTACGGCACGAACAACGAGTTCGGCTTCGACTACCTGCGCGACAACATGGCCTGGTCGCGGGACGAGCTGGTCCAGCGCGGCCACAACTTCGCCGTGGTCGACGAGGTCGACTCGATCCTGATCGACGAGGCCCGCACCCCGCTGATCATCTCCGGCCCGGCCGAGCACTCCGCCCGCTGGTACTCCGAGTTCGCGGGCGTGGTGGCCCGGCTCCAGCCCGGCAAGGACGGCGAGGGCGACTACGAGGTCGACTACGCCAAGCGGACCATCGCCGTCACCGAGCGCGGCGTGGCGAAGGTCGAGGACCGGCTGGGCATCGACAACCTCTACGAGTCGGTGAACACCCCGCTGGTGGGCTACCTCAACAACGCCATCAAGGCCAAGGAGCTCTTCAAGCGCGACAAGGACTACATCGTCAGCGACGGCGAGGTCCTGATCGTCGACGAGTTCACCGGCCGCATCCTGCACGGCCGCCGCTACAACGAGGGCATGCACCAGGCGATCGAGGCCAAGGAGGGGGTGGAGATCAAGCAGGAGAACCAGACCCTGGCCACCATCACCCTCCAGAACTACTTCCGCCTCTACGAGAAGCTCTCCGGCATGACCGGCACGGCCCAGACCGAGGCGGGCGAGTTCAACAAGGTCTACAAGGTCGGCGTGGTGACCATCCCGACCCACCGGCCGATGGTCCGGCAGGACCGGCCGGACGTGATCTACAAGACCGAGAAGGCCAAGTTCAACGCCGTGGTGGAGGACATCGCCGAGCGGCACGCCGTGGGCCAGCCGGTGCTCGTCGGCACGGTCTCGGTGGAGAATTCCGAGATCCTCTCCCAGCTCCTGCGTCGCCGCGGCATCCCGCACTCCGTGCTGAACGCCAAGTTCCACGCCCGCGAGGCCGAGATCGTCGCCCAGGCCGGTCGCAAGGGCGCGGTCACGGTCGCGACGAACATGGCCGGCCGGGGCACCGACATCCTGCTCGGCGGCAACGCCGAGTTCCTCGCCGCCAACGAGCTCCGCCAGCGTGGCCTCGACCCGATCGAGCACGAGGAGGAGTACGCCAAGGCGATGGAGGAGGTCCTGCCCAAGTGGAAGCAGGCCTGCGACGCCGAGGCGGAGGAGGTCGCCGCCGTCGGCGGCCTCTACGTGCTGGGCACCGAGCGGCACGAGTCGCGCCGGATCGACAACCAGCTGCGCGGCCGCTCCGGCCGGCAGGGTGACCCGGGCGAGTCCCGGTTCTACCTGTCGCTGCAGGACGAGCTGATGAAGCGCTTCCGTTCCGGTGCCGTCGAGGCGGTCATGGACCGCTTCAACATCCCGGAGGACGTGCCCATCGAGTCGAAGATGGTCACCCGCCAGATCAAGAGCGCGCAGGCCCAGATCGAGGGCCAGAACGCCGAGATCCGCAAGAACGTCCTCAAGTACGACGAGGTGCTCAACAAGCAGCGCCAGGTGATCTACGCCGAGCGCCTGCGGGTGCTCAACGGTGAGGACCTCTCCGACCAGGTCCGCAACATGATCGACGACGTCGTCGAGGCGTACGTGCGGGGCGCCACCTCCGAGGGCTACGGCGAGGACTGGGACCTGGAGCAGCTCTGGTCCAGCCTGAAGCAGCTCTACCCGGTCGGCGTCACGATCGAGGAGCTGGAGGAGGAGGCCGGCGGCTCCCGGGCCGGCATCGACGCGGACTTCCTGCTCTCCCGCCTCAAGGAGGACGCGCACGCCGCGTACGACCGGCGCGAGGAGCAGCTCGGCACGGAGGGCACCCGCGAGCTGGAGCGGATGGTCCTGCTCCAGGTGATCGACCGCAAGTGGCGCGAGCACCTCTACGAGATGGACTACCTCCAGGAGGGCATCAGCCTGCGGGCGTACGCCCAGCGCGACCCGGTGGTGGAATACCAGCGCGAGGGCTTCGACATGTTCGCCACCATGATGGACGGCATCAAGGAGGAGACGGTCGGCTTCCTCTACAACCTCGAGGTCCAGGTCAACGAGCCGGAGCCCGAGGCCGAGGAGGTCACGCTGCTCGACAAGCCGGTCGAGATCCGGGCCAAGGGCCTGGGCCGGACGCCGCAGCAGCAGGGCCTGCAGTATTCGGCGCCGACCATCGACGGCGAGGCCGGCGCGGGCGCGGTGGCCGTCGAGCGCGCCGAGGAGCAGGCGCCGGCGCTCGGCGTCGGCCGGCCGGCCCCGGCCGCGCCGGCGGCGCCGGGGACGACCGCCCCGGCCGCGCCGCAGCGCCCGGCGACGGGCCTGCGTGGCCCGGCCGTCGCCGCGAACGCCGGCCGCCGCTCGGCGCCGGGGCAGGCGGAGGCCGGCAACGGTCCGTCCCGCAACGCGCCGTGCCCGTGCGGGTCCGGCCGCAAGTACAAGCGCTGCCACGGCGCGCCCAACGGCGGCGCCTGACCAGCAGGCGGGCGGGGCGTGCGCCCCGCCGGAGCAATCGAGCCGCGGTCCTCGCCGACCGCGGCTCGATCGCGTTTCAGAGGACCTGGAGGGCGGTGCAGAGCCAGGTGCCGCGGCGGTGCTCCAGGCGCAGCGCCATCGCCCAGGTGCGCCCGCCCGCGCCGGCGAGCACCGCGGCGGCCTCCACGGCCGCGGCGCGCGGCTCGCAGACCCGCAGCCGACGCAGCCGGGTGACGGGCCGGGTGGAACGGCGACGCACCGGGCCGGACCGGGCGGTGGCGCGGGCGAGCTCGGGCAGCAGCCCGGCCGCGCGGGCCGGGTCGAGCAGCGGTCGGAGCTGCCCGGGCGGGCGGTAGCCGTTGAGCACCTCCAGGCAGGTGCTGACGAAGCGGTGGGCGGCCCGGGTGGCCTCGGCGGTCGCGGTCACCAGCGCCCCGGAAGGCAGCGGGGTGGCCGGTCCGCGCCCCGGTCCCGCCGGGGCGGGCGACACCCGCGCCCGGCGGCCGGGTGGCCGGTCGGCCTCGCGGCGCGCGGGCTCGAACAGGTCGAGGGCGAGCTGGGCGTGCGCCGGGGCGGGCCAGTGGGCGGCGTCCTCGTCGGCGAACGGCGGCTCGAACGAGGGCGCGGGGCGCAGTCGGACGGGAGGCCGCGTCGGACCGGGGCGGCGCGAGTCGGTCATCCTGACCCTCCCATGATCTTGCGTTTGCCTGCGTTTGCCTTCGAACACGTCCCATTCTCGGGCACGGCAGAGCCGCCGGTCAATGCCTGTGGGGATCGGCGCGGTTACTCCGGGTCGCGCTCCGCCAGCGGGTTGCTCCGCACCCACTCGGCCGTCTCGGCGTACTTGCGCTCGATGTACTCCTCCAGCCGGGCGCGCTCGACGCGCCACTGGCCCCGGCCGCCGATCTTGATCGCGGGCAGTTCTCCGCTGCGCACCATGTGGTAGACCTGCGAGTCCGACACGTTCAGCTCGGTGGCCACGTCGGAGAGCAGCAGGAACCTCGGTTCCACGGAAACCCCCGGGGTCGGCGTCGTTTGGTTCAGTTTGCCACCGACAGCCGACAGGGCCCAGCCGGCGGACGGGTACCCGCACCGACGTGTCCGGGGGACACACCGGCCGGGAGCTTCCGCCGGGCAGGTGCGAGGTGTATGACGGTCACGGCGTACGGCATGATCGGCGCCGGACCGGCGGAGGCCGGCGGAGGACCTGAGCGGGGGAGACGACCGGTGACCGAGGAGCTTGTCCGGGTGTACGTGCCGGCGACCGTCCCGATGCTGACCCTCCTGCGCGGGCCCGGCCTGCCCGTGGCCGCCGCGCACGCGGTGACCCCCACCCTGCGGGAGTGGTACGCCGAGGGCGACGAGGAGGAGCTGGAGTACGTCGCGTTCACCCGCGCCGCCCAGGACGCGCTCCAGCTGCTCCGGGCCGACGCCGCCGCGCCGCGCCGCCGCGTGGTCGTCTCGGTGGACCTGCCCGCCTCGGCGGTCGGCCGGGGTGACGGGGAGCTCGGCTCCAGCGCGGTCGACCTGAGCGCGCCCGTGCCCGTCGCCGCCGTGGCCGCGATCCACGTGGACGGCGTCGACGCGGCCGAGGACGTCGCCGCGGCGGCGGAGGTGGTCACCGAGGCCCTCGCGGGCGACCCGGACGCGCAGTTCACGGTCGACGGGGCCGAGGACCACGAGCTGGAGTGGTACGACGTCTCCGAGCTGGACCTGCTGCTCCGCGCCACCTCCTGAGCCGTCCCGTCGCCGACCGCGACGGGACGTCAGCGGGCGGGGGCGGCCGTCAGCGGGCGGGGGCGGCCTCGTCCGGCTCGTCGTCGGACCGGGCCGGGCCCAGGGTGCGGCCGAAGGCGATCATCGCGGTCAGCGCGCCGACGAAGAGCACCCAGATGGCGTTGTCGACCCGCGACGTGCCCAGCGAGGTCTGCGCCACCGCGTCCGCCTCGCTCAGCGCGCCGGCCAGGTCGAGCAGGGAGCGGCCGCCGACCCGGATGACCACCTCGGCGAGGAGCAGGAGCAGGCCCGGGCCGGCCCCGGCCAGCAGGTACGCGGGCCAGCGCGGGGCGGGCGTCGCCGGGTCCCGCCGGGCGGCCCGGCGCCGGGCCCAGGTCAGGTAGCCGAAGGCGAGCAGCCCCGCCACCAGGCCGGCGAGCAGCGACTCGGTGCGCGACACCCACTTGGCGGCGGTGAGCAGCGACTCCTGGGTGTCGCCGGCCCCGAAGAGGTCGAAGAGGGGGTCGCGGGCCCGGCTGAAGGCCACCACGAAGATCAGCGTGCCGAGGGCGGCGGCGACCACGGCCCCGACGACGGGCGCCGTGCGGGCGCCGGCGATGGCCCCGCCGATGGTCGCCGCGGCGGCGGTGGTGCCGGCGATCACGTTGGTGGTCGCGTTGTCGGCGTACGTCAGGTTGATCGCGAACGCGGCGGCGAGCGCAACCAGCAGGCCGGTGCCGATCGCGGCCACGAAGCGCAGGGTGACCCGGTCGCTGCCCCGGCGCGCGAGCAGGTCGACGCCGAAGAGGGCGAAGGCGGCGCCGGCGACCAGCGCGGCCGAGATGACCCCCGGCAGCGCGAACGCGGAGAGGCTGATCGCGGTGACCCCGGCGGCCGCCGAGTCGATCGCCTCGCGGGTCGACCAGAGCATCGCGGCCAGCCAGCCGAGGGCCAGCAGCGCGAGCGCCGGTGCGCCGGGCGCGAGCGACGGAGCGGTCCCGTCCTCCCCGGCGGCCGGCCGGTTTGACCCGACGGCGTCGGCCGGGCCCGGCTGCCGCTCCGGCTCGACGGCGGTCGCGTCGGCCGCCGGAACCGGCTGGTCGGACTCCGCGGCGGCGGAGCTGCCGGGCTGCTTGGTCATCCTCTTCCCTCCGACGGACGCCCGGCCCGCGGCGGGGCCGGCAGTTCACCGGCCACCCAGCGTACGCGCCCGTCGGGTCCGCCCTCCCGCCCACGGCCGCGCCCCGCACGCACTCCCGGCCACGGCTCCGCCCGCCGCCACGGCTCCGCCCGCCAGCGCGTCGGCCGGGTACACGAAGCTCCTGCTCGGCCCGTGGGAGGGCTCCTCCGCCGGTCGGCGGTGGTGGGGGCGGGGTGGGCGGCGAGCCGTGAAACAATCGGGCGAGGTCCCGCCGCCGCGACCGGTCACCCCGCGGCGTCCGGCCCCGGTCGTCCGGCCGGTGCCCGCGGGTCCGATTTCGCCACCGCTGTCGAGATCGCCAGGAGCCCTGATGGACGCCGTGTTCTCCGTACCCGAGCCGCGCAACGAGCCGGTGCGCAACTACGAGCCGGGCAGTGTCGACCGGGAACGGCTCCAGCGGCGGCTGGCCGAGCTGGCCGCCGAGCGGATCGACCTGCCGATGACCATCGCCGGTGAGCAGCGGATGGCCGCCGGCGAGTCGATCGACGTGGTGCAGCCGCACAAGCACGCGCACGTGCTCGGCGTCACCGCGCACGCCACCCACGACGACGCCCGCGCGGCGGTCAAGGCCGCCAAGGACGCCGCCCCCATGTGGCGGGCCCTGCCGTTCCCCGAGCGCGCCGCGATCTTCCTGCGCGCCGCCGAGCTGCTCGCCGGTCCCTGGCGGGACACGCTGAACGCGGCCACCATGCTGGGCCAGTCGAAGACCGCCATCCAGGCCGAGATCGACTCGGCCTGCGAGTTCGTCGACTTCCTCCGGTTCAACGTGCACTTCGCGCGCCGGCTGCTGGAGGAGCAGCCGATGTCGTCGCCGGGCGTGTGGAACCGCTTCGACCACCGCCCGCTGGAGGGCTTCGTCTACGCGATCACCCCGTTCAACTTCACGGCGATCGCCGGCAACCTGCCCTCGGCGCCGGCCCTGCTGGGCAACACGGTGGTCTGGAAGCCGGGCCCGACCCAGCAGTTCGCCGCGCACTTCACCATGCGGCTGTTCGAGGCGGCCGGCCTGCCCCCCGGCGTGATCAACATGGTCACCGGGCGCGGCGAGGAGGTCTCCGACGTCGTGCTCGCCGACCCCGACCTGGCCGGCATCCACTTCACCGGATCCACCAAGGTCTTCCAGCACCTGTGGAGGACCGTCGGCGAGAACATCTCCCGCTACCGGGGCTACCCGCGCCTGGTCGGCGAGACCGGCGGCAAGGACTTCGTCGTCGCGCACACCAGCGCGGACGTCGACGCCCTGCACACCGCGCTGATCCGGGGCGCCTTCGAATACCAGGGCCAGAAGTGCTCGGCGGCGTCCCGGGCGTACGTGCCGCGGTCGCTCTGGGAGGGCGGGCTGCGCGACCGGCTGGCCGCCACCACCGAGTCGCTCACCTACGGCGACGTCGCCGACTTCGCGAACTTCGGCGGCGCGGTGATCGACGCCAAGGCGTTCGACCGGCACAGCGCCGCGCTGGAGCTGATCTCCGGCGACGACGCCTGCCGGATCATCGCCGGGGGCACCGCCGACGACTCCGTCGGCTACTTCGTCCGGCCGACGTTGTTCGAGTGCACCGACGCGGCGCACGAGACGTTCACCACCGAGTACTTCGGGCCGATCCTGGGCGTGCACGTCTTCGACGACGCCCGCTTCGACGACGTGGTCGCGCAGGCCGAGTCGATCGCGCCGTACGCGCTGACCGGGTCGATCTTCGCGACCGACCGCCGGGTGGTGGACGCGGTGGCCGAGAAGATGCGGTACGCGGCCGGCAACTTCTACATCAACGACAAGCCGACCGGCGCGGTGGTCGGGCAGCAGCCCTTCGGCGGCGCCCGGGCCAGCGGCACCAACGACAAGGCGGGCTCCTGGCACAACCTCGTCCGGTGGATGTCGCCCCGGACGATCAAGGAGACCTTCGTCGCCCCCACCGACCACACGTACCCCCACATGGGCTGAACCGGCGACGGCCGTCGGCGGCGCGACCCGCGTCGCCGGCGGCCGGCCCGGCCCTCGCCCGGGCGGCGGGGGCACGCGCCCGGCGGTACCGTGGCCGCTGTGACCCACCCCACCCCCACGCACGACCCCCGCTTCGGCGAGCAGGGTGGCCTGCTCACCTACAGCGACTACCTGCGGCTGGCCGACCTGCTGGCGGCGCAGGTGCCGGAGTCCGACCCGGCCTCCCACGACGAGTTGCTCTTCATCACCATCCACCAGGTCTACGAGCTGTGGTTCAAGCTGCTGCTCTCCGAGCTGAGCGACGCCCGGGACCGGATGCTGGCGGGCGAGACCTACCTGCCCCGGGTGCGGCTGGAACGCTGCCACGTCGTGGAGCGGGTGCTGATCGGCCAGGTCGACGTGATCGACACGATGACCCCGCAGGACTTCCTGGCCTTCCGCACCAAGCTCGCCCCGGCGTCGGGCTTCCAGTCCGCCCAGTTCCGGGAGATCGAGTTCCTCTCCGGCCTGAAGGACCCGGACTACCTGCGCCGGTTCCGGGGGCTGCCCGACGCGGAGCGGGAGCGGCTGGAGCGGCGGCTGGCCGAGCCGAGTCTCTGGGACGGCTTCCTGGCGGTGCTCGGCCGGTCCGGCTTCGACGTCTCCGAGGCGGAGGCCCGCTTCTCGGCGTACGCCGCGATCGCCGCGGACCGGGAGCGGTTCGGGCCGCTGTGGGACCTCGCCGAGGCCCTCGTCGCGCACGACCAGGCGTTCTCGCTGTGGCGGGCCCGGCACGTGCTGATGGCCGAGCGGCAGATCGGCACCAAACCGGGCACCGGGGGCTCGGCCGGCGGGGCGTACCTGCGCTCCCGGGTGGAGACCCGGTTCTACCCCGAGTTGTGGGAGCTGCGCAGCCGGCTCTGAGGCAGCGCGACTGCGGCGCGGACTGTCTCGCGCCGACAGTGCACATAGGAAGCCCTACCGGGTGGCGAAACCGTGAAATCCTGGACGCCACGACGGCAAAGTGGCAGCGTGAGGGGCATGGCGGATTCCGGAGTCAACCCCACGGCGGCGGCCCTGCTCGGGCTGCTCCATGAGGGCCCCATGACAGGTGGCCAGTTGATGGCCGCCGCCGAGCGTCGGCTGGCGCCGTACTGGTCGATGACCCGTAGTCAGGTCTACCGGGAGTTGCCGGTGCTGGCCGAGCGGGGCCTCGTCCGGATGGGCAAGCCCGGGCCGCGCTCCAGCCAGCCGTACGCGATCACCGCAGCCGGGAAACGGACGTTCTCCCGCTGGCTGGCGGAGGACCCGGGGCGGGACACCATCCGCAACCCGATCGCCCTGCGGATCGCCTTCGGCAACCTGCACTCGGCCAGCCAGCTCAAGAACCTCCAGGCCGCGGCCAACGAATACCACACCGAGGCGCTCGCCAAGGTCCGCGAGCAGGTCAAGAACGCCAAGAAGGAAGGCGAGACGTACGACGCCAGCGCGCTGGAGTTCGCCGTCGCCTACCACAAGGCGGCCCTGTCCTGGCTGAAGAGCGCCCCGGTCGGCTGACCGCCCGCGCCGCCCGGCCCGGTCCGCCGCAGGCCGCACGACACCCTTCCGGCTCGTGACGACGGGACGCGCACGCCCACCCCCGCGCCCGGGCGCGGTGACATCTTTCCGCTCGTGACCGCGGGGCTCGCACGCCCACCCCTCGCACGCGCAGTACCCTTGTCTGTCGTGACCGCTGCCGATTACGCCGAACAGCTCAAGGACCTCGACGCCACCCTGCGCAACATCGAGTCGGTGCTCGACATCGACCGGCTGCGGGAGGACAAGGCCCGCCTGGAGCAGGAGGCCTCCGCGCCCGACCTGTGGGACGACCAGGCCAAGGCGCAGCAGGTGACCTCGCAGCTGTCGTACGTCAACGGCGAGATCAGCAAGCTGGGCAGCCTCCGCTCCCGGCTCGACGACGCCGGGGTGCTGCTGGAGCTGGCCGAGGCCGAGTCCGACCCCGGGGTGCTCACCGAGGTCGAGGCGGAGATCGCCGGGCTGACCAAGGCCATCCAGGAGATGGAGGTCCGCACCCTGCTCTCCGGCGAGTACGACTCCCGGGAGGCGCTGGTCGCCATCCGGGCCGGCGCCGGCGGCGTGGACGCGGCGGACTTCGCGGAGATGCTGCTGCGGATGTACCTGCGCTGGGCCGAGCGGCACGGCTACCCGACGGAGGTCTACGAGACCTCGTACGCCGAGGAGGCGGGCCTGAAGTCCGCCACCTTCACGGTGAAGGTGCCCTACGCCTACGGCACGCTCAGCGTGGAGTCGGGCACCCACCGGCTGGTCCGGATCAGCCCGTTCGACAACCAGGGCCGCCGGCAGACCAGCTTCGCCGGCGTCGAGGTGCTGCCGGTGGTGGAGCAGACCGACAGCATCGAGATCCCCGAGAACGAGATGCGGATCGACGTCTACCGCTCCTCGGGCCCGGGCGGGCAGAGCGTCAACACCACCGACTCCGCGGTCCGGATCACCCACATCCCGACGGGCATCGTGGTCACCTGTCAGAACGAGAAGTCGCAGTTGCAGAACAAGGCGTCCGCGCTGCGGGTGCTCCAGGCCCGGCTGCTGGAGCGCAAGCGCCAGGAGGAGCAGGCCAAGCTCCAGGGCCTCAAGACCGACGCCGCCGGCTCGTGGGGCGACCAGATGCGTTCGTACGTCCTGCACCCGTACCAGATGGTGAAGGATCTGCGGACGGAGCAGGAGACGGGCAACCCGTCCTCGGTCTTCGACGGCGATCTGGACGCCTTCATCGAGGCCGGCATCCGGTGGCGCAAGCAGCAGCAGATGGCCGGCGACTCAGCGTGATCATGCGCGGGCGGAGCGCGTCGTCGATCTTCGCGATCCGTGGCAAATAGATGACGCGACTCGCAACGGCGGGGCGTGGGGCTTGGCTCTTCGGTTACACCGCGTAGACTCACCACCCGTGATTCAGCTTGAGCAAGTGACGAAGACGTACCCGAAGGCGTCCCGGCCTTCGCTCGACAACGTGTCCGTCTCGATCGAGAAGGGCGAGTTCGTCTTCTTCATCGGTCCATCCGGCTCCGGCAAGTCCACCATCATCAAGCTGCTGCTGCACGAGGTCTCGCCCAACAAGGGCCGGGTCATCGTCAACAGCAAGGACGTCACGTCGATGCGCTCGTGGAAGCGACCCCACTTCCGGCGTTCCATCGGCTGCGTGTTCCAGGACTTCCGGCTGCTGCCGAACCGCACCGCCTACGAGAACGTGGCATTCGCCCTCGAGGTGATCGGCAAGACCAAGGCGGTCGCCCGCCGGGTCGTGCCGGAGGTGCTGGAGCTGGTGGGGCTCGGTGGCAAGGAGCACCGCTACCCGCACGAGCTCTCCGGTGGTGAGCAGCAGCGGGTCGCCGTCGCCCGGGCGTTCGTCAACCGTCCGCTGATCCTGCTCGCGGACGAGCCGACCGGAAACCTGGACCCGGACACCTCGATCGAGATCATGCGCCTGCTGGACCGGATCAACCGCACCGGCACGACCGTCGTGATGGTCACGCACGACTCCAACATCGTGAACCAGATGCGCCGTCGGGTCATCGAGATCGAGAGCGGCCGCATCGTGCGCGACCAGGCCCGCGGCGTCTACGGCTGAGCCGACGCCACCCCTGCGCAGCCTGACGACGAACACCTCATGCCGGAGACCCGGAGGAAATCCCGATGCGCGTGAAATACGTCCTGTCCGAGGTACTGGTCGGACTGTGGCGCAACGTGACCATGACCATCGCGATGATCATCACGATGGCGGTCTCGCTGACCATGCTCGGCGCCAGCGGTCTCATGTACCGCCAGGTCGACGACATGAAGGACCTCTACTACAAGAACATCCAGGTCTCGATCTTCCTCGACCAGGAGGTGAGCCCCGAGCAGCGTGACGCGCTGGACGCCAAGCTGAAGGGCGACCCGCTGGTCAAGGAGGTCATCTACGTCAACAAGGACGAGGCGTACAAGCGCTTCCAGGAGATGTTCCAGGACGCTCCGGACCTGCTCAGCGCCGTCAAGGCGGACAGCCTGCCCGAGTCGTTCCGGCTCACGCTGAACAACCCTGAGCAGTACAAGAGCATCTACGACCAGTACAAGGACGCCGAGGGGGTCGACGAGATCGTCGACCAGAGCCGGCTGCTGGACAAGATCTTCGACATCCTCACCTCGATCCAGAACATCGCCCTGGCCGCCGCCATCGTGATGGCCGTCGCCGCGCTGCTCCTGGTCGCCAACACGATCCAGGTCGCCGCGTACAGCAAGCGGCGTGAGGTCGCGGTCATGAAGCTGGTCGGCGCGTCGAACTGGTTCATCCAGGCGCCGTTCGTGCTGGAGGCCGTGGTCGCCGGCCTGATCGGCTCGCTGCTCGGCCTGGTGGCCCTGATCGCGGCGAAGTACCTCCTCTTCGACGGGTCACTCCAGGCGCTGCAGGGCCTGCTGTCCCCGGTGAGCTGGGGCGACATCCTGGTGATGTTCCCGCTGATGGCCGGCGTCGGCGGCCTGGTCAGCGCGGTCACCGCCTGGGTCACCCTCCGCTTCTACCTGCGGGTCTAGCCTCCGTACGGCTCGACGGGCCCTTCCGCGCCAGGAATAAACGGCGCGGGAGGGTCCTTGTCGTTCGGGTAGCATGATCTCCGCCCCGCGGCCGGTCGCTCCGGGCGCGGGTTCACACGGAAAGGGGGTGGCGCCGATGCCACGGGAAAAGGGACGCAAGGTCGTCGCCTCCAACAAGAAGGCCCGGCACGACTACTCGATCCTCGACACCTACGAGGCGGGCATGGCGCTGACCGGCACCGAGGTCAAGTCGCTGCGGGCCGGGCGCGCGTCGCTGGTCGACGCGTTCGCGCAGGAACGCAACGGCGAGCTCTACCTGCACGGGATGCACATCCCGGAGTACACGCAGGGCACGTGGACCAACCACGAGCCCCGGCGGACCCGCAAGCTGCTGCTCAAGCGGCTGGAGATCGACCGGCTGATCGGCAAGACCCGCGAGGGCGGCCTGACCATGGTGCCGTTGCAGGTCTACTTCTCCGACGGCTGGGCGAAGGTGGAGATCGCCCTGGCCAAGGGCAAGAAGTCGTACGACAAGCGGCAGGACCTCGCCAAGCGGGACGCGGACCGGGAGATCGCCCGGGTCGCCGGCCGGCGCGGCAAGGGAATGGATGACTGATCTGTCCGCCTTGTCCGGCTCGGCGCGCCGAGCCGGGCCTCGGGATGAAACCCGTTGCGGCAGGCGTTAGGCTTGGTGGAGCCGCCGACAGGGGCGGCCCATCGAGGGGGTGACTGGTTTCGACTTCGTACGTTGCGGCAGGGGAAGCGAGCCGAGGAAGCCGACGTCGTCTCGAGAATCGTTCGTCGGAAACCAATAAGCGCCAAGAACAATCGCGCTGACTTCGCTCTCGCCGCCTGAGGCGAGTAGCAAGTCTGTCGGCCTGGGAGCGCCTTCGACCCAGTTAGCCGGCATCAGCTAGAAGGCTGGCCAATCGGACCCGGTCGCGGGGTCCGTGCGGCGAGATCAATCAGCGACTGGGCCCGTCACACCGACTCGCTCGCGTGATCGGAGGGGCCGAGTAGAGGCACAGCGAGCTGCGCTCGGAGAAGCCCTGACAAGGCGGCGAAGGACCCGGGTTCGATTCCCGGCACCTCCACCACCAGTCGATGCGCCCCGGTCCACCGGACCGGGGCGCATCGTCATGTCCGGGCCCGGCAGGCGGGGCCGATGGGGCGCCGGGGCCGCCTGTTGCCACCGGGGCGGATGTGGCGGCACCGCCCCTGGACAGGGCAGACGCGAGGGTCCACCATCGCTGTACGCGCTCAGACGCGACGCGGGAGGTGCCCATGGTCACCGGTCCGATCCAGCAGCCGTCCACCGTCACCGGGCCGCCCACCGCGCGCCGGCCCTCCGGCACCCCACTGGGTGACCTGCGCGCCCTCATCCGGGCCCTGGCGGCCCCGCCGGCCGACCCGCGCTGGCGGGCACGGGTCCTGCTCCGGCTGGGCCCCGTGCGGCAGGGCTTCGCGGAGCACGTCCGGCTCACCGAGGGACCCGCCGGCCTCTACGCCGAACTGCTCGGGCAGGCGCCCCGGCTGGAACGCGGGGTGCGGCTGCTGGCCCGGGAGCACCTCGCGATCGCCGCCGCGCTGGCCGCCCTGCACCGGGCGGCGGAGCTGCCGGAGGCGTCGGCCGACGACCTGCTCGGCCGGGCCGGGCACCTGGTGCGCGCCCTCGCGCGACACCGGCAGCGCGGCGCGGACCTCCTCTGGCAGGCGTACGAGACGGATCTGGGCGGAGAGACCTGAGGGCGTGGGAACCGGCGGCGACGCCCCGGCGTCCAACCGACATGCGCCGTACCGCCGCCCTGCTGGGCCTGCCTCTGCTGATGATCGTCGCCGGTTGCGCCCCGGCCGGTTCCGAGCCGACGCTGACCGACTCGGAGCCCCGCCGGGACGCGTTCACGTCCAGGGCCACCGAGGTGGCCTCGGCGTGGCGACCGGGCCCGGCGTGGACGACCGGATACCTGCCGTTGCAGGACCCGACGGTCCTGGTGGGCGATCCGGGCTTCACCCCGGACACCGAGGCCGCCTTCCGCAACGGCTGGTACCGCGACCAGGTCGACCTGTCCGCCGCGAAGCCCGCCGACGGCACCGTCCGGTTCCCGGACGGCTCCCTCACCGTTCCGCTGATCAGCGCGGCAGAGGCCTACGGGCAGCTCGACCAGGGCGATCCGCCGCCGTGCGGCGGCCGGCCGAAGGGCCCCGCCGGGCCGAAGTTCCCCGGCCGGCCCGGCGCCGGCGGCCCCACCGTCGAGCCGGGGCCGGACGGCCCGGTCAGCAGCACCCCGTTCACCGCCTGCGTCCCGCTGACGGTCACCGCCGTGCAGCTGGGCGCCGCGCCCGTGCGCACCAGCCGCGGCGAGGCGCAGGTGCCGGCGTGGCTGTTCACCGTCGAGGGGCTCTCCGCGCCGGTGGCCCGGATCGCCGTGGCGCCGTCGGCCGTCGCCGCCGCGCCCGAGCCGACCGCGCCGGCGAACCCCGCCCCGCAGGGCGTGGTCGGCGCCCAGGACCTCAGGTCCGTCGACGGCGCCACGCTGACCTGGCGGCTCGGGGTGGGTAGCTGCGACACCGCGATCACCCCGCTGGTGCAGGAGCGCGACGACGTGGTGGTGGTCGGCGGCGGCGTCACCACCGCCACCGGCCCGTGCAACGCGATGATGAAGCTCGAACCGGTCACCGCCACGCTGAAGGCGCCGCTCGGCGACCGGCCGGTGCTCGACGTGCTCACCGGCGCGCCACTGCGCCTCACCGTGAGCTGACGCCGGCGGCCCACCGCTCGGATCGCCGCGCGGAGCGGGTCGGTGCGGGCGGGGCGGCGGGTCACAGGAGCCGGGGCACCTCCGTGCTGACCGGCACCGGCAGCACCGTCGGACCGTCCGCCCGCAGTCCGGCGGCCAGCGCGTCGCCGAGCTGGTCCGGGGTCTCCACCACCGCCGTCGTGCAGCCGTAGCCGCGGGCGATGGCGGTGATGTCCAGCCCCGGCAGGTCCAGCCCGGGCACCCCGGGCGTCTGCTTGAAGTCGGCGAAGGCCTTCAGGATGGCGTACTGCTGGTTGACCGGCACCACGACGACCAGCGGCAGCCGCAGCCGCGCGGCGGTCCAGAGGGCCTGCACGGAGTAGTGGAACGAGCCGTCCCCGATGACCGCGACCACCGGGCGGCCCCGGCCGGTGTCGCGCTGCGCGAGCGCGATGCCGACCGCCGCCGGCAGGCCGAACCCGAGGCCCCCGCTGGCCATCGTGACGTACGACCCCGGCCGGGTGCTGCGCAGCCGCCGGCGCAGCGCGGGCAGGTTCGAGGGCGACTCCTGGACCAGCACCCCGTCGGCGGGCCAGTGCCGGGCCAGGGCCGCGAAGAGCGCGTCCGGGGCCAGCGGCAGCCCGTCCG
Organism: Micromonospora sp. NPDC047670; assembly: GCF_043204915.1. Lineage (NCBI taxonomy): Bacteria > Bacillati > Actinomycetota > Actinomycetes > Micromonosporales > Micromonosporaceae > Micromonospora > Micromonospora sp. NPDC047670. The sequence goes on along the minus strand of NZ_JBIDDA010000001.1, from coordinate 947,925 downwards.
GCGGCGGGGGCGGGGCGGGGCGCGGCGGCGGCGCCGACCGGTCCGCCGCCGGCAGCAGGTCCACCAGGGCGGCCAGGGCCAGCCCCGCGTCACCGAGCAGGCTGTCGCCGACCGGGGCGCGGGCGGCCTCGTCCGGGTCGTCGGTGACGTGCAGCAGGCGGGCGCCGACGGGGAGGTGGTCGCCCGGCACGTGCGGGTAGTAGCGGAACACCGGCGCGCCCACCACCAGCACGGTGTCGTGCCCGTCCAGGGCCTCCGCCAGCGGTCGCATCGCGAAGGGGAGCACCCCGCGGAAGTGCGGGTGGTCCTCGGGGAAGGCGGCCCGTTCCGGGGCGGGAGCCGACCAGACGGGCGCCGCGAGCCGCTCCGCCAGCGCCACCGCGGCCGGCCACCCGCCGGCCCGGTCCACGGCCGCGCCGAGCACCAGCGCGGGCGCCTGGCTGGCGGCCAGCACGGCGGCGAACTCCCGCAGCCGCTGCGGGTCGGGCGCGAACCGGGTGGCCACCGTACGCACCGGCGGGGGCGGGCCGGCGGGCTGCGCCCAGTCGTCGAGGGGGAGGGAGAGGAAGACCGGCCCGGCGGGCGGCTGCACGGCGGTCGCGTACGCCCGCATCAGCGCCGCCGGAACGTCCTGCGCCCGGACGGGCTCGTGGCTCCACTTCACGTACGGCTGGGGCAGCTCGGTGGCCCGCCGGCTGGTCAGCCGGGGCTCGAGCAGCAGCATGTCCCGGGTCTGTTGGCCGGCGGTGACGATCAGCGGGGTCCGGTTGTGCCACGCGGTGACCAGGTTGCCCATGCCGTTGCCCGTGCCGGGCGCGGTGTGCAGGTTGACGTGCGCCGGCCGGCCGGTGGCCTGGGCGTAGCCGTCCGCCATCCCGACCGCCGACGCCTCGTGCAGGGCGAGCACGTAGTGGAAGTCGTCCGGGAAGTCCCGCAGGAACGGCTCCTCGGTGGAGCCCGGGTTGCCGAAGACGGTGGTCAGGCCGAGGGCACGCAGCAGGTCGTACGTGGTGTCGCGGACCGTTGCCATCGTCCCTGAATGTATCGGGGCGGCTCGGGCAGCTCGGGCTTTTCGCCGCTGCCCGTCCCTCAGGGCAGGGTGATGGGGAGCGTGATGCCCTCCAGGGCCCGGCCGCAGTCGCAGTCCCGCTCGGCGGGCAGCGCGGCGATCGCCTCCAACAGCAGGCCCCGCAGCCGGTCGGTGTTCTCGCCGAAGACCCGGAACACCTCCTCGTGCGTCACCGCTTCGCCGCCCTCCACGCCCGCGTCGTGGTCGGTGACCAGGGCGATGGAGGAGTAGCAGAGGGCGAGCTCGCGGGCGAGGACCGCCTCCGGGTGCCCGGTCATGTTGACCACCGTCCCGCCCATCGAGGCGTACCAGCGCGACTCGGCGCGGGTGGAGAAGCGCGGGCCCTCGACCACCACCACCGTGCCGCCGTCCACCGCCGGGACGTCCCGCCGGGCCGCCGCCGCGAGCAGCGTGCGCCGACCGGCCGGGCAGTACGGGTCGGCGAACGAGACGTGCACCGCGCCCCGGTCGAAGTAGGTCTGCGCCCGCCCGCTGGTGCGGTCGATGAGCTGGTCCGGCACCACGAAGGTGCCCGGCCCGAGTTCCGGCCGCAGCCCGCCCACCGCGCAGGGGGCGAGCACCTGGCGTACGCCGAGGGAGCGCAGCGCCCAGAGGTTGGCCCGGTAGGGGATCAGGTGCGGCGGGTGGCGGTGGTCACGGCCGTGGCGGGGCAGGAAGGCCACCCGCCGGCCGCCCACCTCCGCGACGGTGACCGCGTCGGACGGCGGCCCGTACGGCGTGTCCACCTCGTGCTCGGTCGCGCCGTCGAGCAGCGCGTAGAGCCCCGAGCCCCCGATCACCGCGACTTCCGCCGTGACACCCATCGGTCCTCCCTCAGGTCTGTCGATCACCCGACCGTCAGACCTTAGCCACCGCCCCGAGGGCAGGCTATGGTGCCAGGCATGGCGTTGACAGCGCGGATGGCACCGGTGCCCCCGGGCGTCCCGGTGCGGTCGGTCTGACGGGTGTCCGGCATGCAGGGAGAGGGGCAGGCGATCGGCGGGCGGGCTACGGGGTCGATGACCGGGCGGCTGCTGGTCGCGACGCCGGCGCTCAAGGACCCGAACTTCGACCGTACGGTCGTGCTGCTGGTCGCGCACGAGCCCGGCGGCGCCCTCGGCGTGGTGCTCAACCGGGCCACCGAGGTGCCGGTCGCCGACGTGCTCGGCGACTGGAGCGACCTGGCCCGCGATCCGGCGGTGCTCTTCGAGGGCGGGCCCGTGCAGCCCGACTCGGCGATCTGCCTGGCCCGGATGCGCCACCCGGTGCAGCGGCTCAAGGGCTTCCACCAGGTCTCCGGCGCGGTCGGCACCCTCGACCTGTCGGTGGACCCGGAGCGGCTGCGGGAGGGCATCAGCGGCATCCGGGTCTTCGCCGGCTACTCCGGCTGGGGCTCCGGCCAGCTTGAGCAGGAGATCGAGGACGGCTCCTGGTTCGTGCTGGACGCGCTTCCCGGCGACGCCTTCGTCGACCGGCCCGACGACCTGTGGCCGATGGTGCTGCGCCGGCAGGGCGGCATGATGGCGGCGGTCGCGCACTTCCCGCCGGACGTGGCGCTCAACTGAGCCGCCGGCGGGTCAGGACCCCGCGAGATGACCATGCGACGGGGGCTGTGTATAGTTCTCTCGTGCCCGGGCGACCGGGACGAGGCAAGGGGCCGTGGCGCAGCTGGTAGCGCACCACACTGGCAGTGTGGGGGTCAGGGGTTCGAGTCCCCTCGGCTCCACCCTTGCGAAACGCCCTGGTGCGGGACACGATCCCCACCAGGGCGTCTTTCGTTCCCGTTGCCCTCGGCCCGCCCGGTCGTCGAGGGGTGCTCGGCACGTCAGGCGTCGTCAGTGCCAGTTGTGGAACTCGAGCACCTGGCAGACCAGGACGGCTCCGCCGGTGCGGGCCGAGAGTTCCTCGGCGTCGCGCAGCGCGAACCGGACCGGCCAGCTCGCGCCGAGCCTCAGGTGGCGTCTCGTGTCCGTGGCCGGCAGGAGCAACTGGTACGGCTGTAGCGGCCCGCGTGGAGTCGGCCGATTCTCCTCAGGCCACAGCCGCCGCTGCTGCCCGCCGTGACAGAGCGCGATCCGGGCCATCAGGCTCAGGGTGGTGTAACCCATCGGTATCGCGCGGTGGAGCTCGTCGGCGGACGGTACGCGATCGGCCGGGAACACCCGCGACGGCTGCTCGTGCGCCCAGTACAGCAGGCCGGGCCAGGGCAGCGCGCTGTCGAAGGGGTTGCCGCCGTGCGCGGGCCAGTCGATGCCGCGGTGCGTGTCGGCGGTCGCGCCGTTGCTCTCCACGACCGCGACTGTACCGAGGAGACGGATGCAGCAGACTGCGCTGGTTCCGCGTTCTTATGGGCATGAACCGCGGGAGATCTCATGGATCCTGAGAGCCGGCAGGACTTCACCGCCTTCGTGGAAGCACGGTCGCATGCGCTGTTTCGTATCGCGTTGGCCCTGACCGGTCACCGACAGCAGGCCGAGGACCTGTTGCAGACGGTGCTGGCCAAGGCGTACCGCCACTGGGGGGACGTCCGTCACGGGCACCCCGAGGCGTATCTGCGCAGGGCCCTGTACCGCCAGCAGGTGAGCTGGTGGCGTCGGCCGATGCGGGGTCGCGAGGTGACCACCGGGCGGCTGCCCGACCCGCCCGGCGCCGACCCGACCGAGCAGGTCGACCTCAGCCTGGCGTTGCGGGAATCCATGAAGAGGCTGGCGCCGAAGCAGCGGGCAGTGCTCGTCATGCGGTACCTGGACGACCTGCCCGACGAGAAGATCGCCGAAATCCTGCGCTGCCGGCCGTCGACGGTACGCAGCCAGGCCGCCCGAGCCCTCGACCGACTCCGCGCGCTCTGCCCGGAACTAGACCACCGTCAGGAGGTTCACCAGTGAGTACCCGGCTGGAAACCGCTGTTCGCGACGCGCTCGACGAACTCGCCGACGCCGCTCCGCCACCCCACCTGGCCCAGGGTGCGATCCGCAGGGCCAACCGGCAGCGGGTGGCGCGGTTCGCCGTTGCCGGAGTCGCCGCGGTGACGGCGGTGTTCGTCGCCGTACCGTTGGCTCTCGGTGGCGCGGCCGGGACGGATCGCGCCCCGGCACCCGACGTCGCCGGCCAGTTGCCGGTCACCAAGCCCTTCGTCGTGACGGCCTACGGTGGCGTCAACGGTGCGGCGGACCTGGGCCCGGCGGACGACTACTCGCTGCTGCTCGACCCCGCGACCGGCAGCTACGAGAAGATCCCGTACAACCAGGCCGTGCCGTCTCCGGACGGCGGCCAGGTGCTGGTGCACCAGGGGGACAACAGCAGGGCGCATCCGTCGAGGAGGGGCCTGCTGGATCGAAAGAGCGGGAAGGTTCGGTGGCTGCCCGGTGATGCCGGATACACCTCCGGCGCGACGTGGTCGCCCGACGGCCGGCAGCTCCTGATCACCAACCAGCCGAAGGCCGGTCCGGGCGCCGGCTTCCTGATCGTGGACGTGGCGACCCTGACCGCTCGCGAGGTCGAGGTGCCCGACGTCAGGACGCGGAACGCCGGTGGGGCGACCTTCGTCTGGACGCCGGACGGAAAGGGGGTGGCGCTCACCCACTCCGTCAACCGGAGCGAGAGCGAGCCGGCGCAGGCGACCGCCATCGGCTTCTACGACCTCGCCGGAAGATCGACCCGCACCGTCCCCGTCACGGGTGGAACCGCGGGCGTGAACGGCGCGTTCTCCGCCGACGGCAGTCGGGTCGCTCTGCACGAGCCCGCCAGTGGCAAGATCCGGATCGTGGACGCGGCTACCGGTGCCGTCCGGCAGGAGTTCTCCGTGCCGACCGCCGTAGTGCTGGGTTGGTACGACAGCGAGCATCTGATCGTCAGGACCCATGGCGATCGTGCATCCGCCGGGCAGCCGTTCCTCAACGTGGTCGACCTGACCGGAAAGGTGAAGCGGACGGTACCGTTCGCGGCGGGGGCGGCCACCGCCCAGCAGGTCCATGTCGGGTCGTCGGAGAACCTGCCGGCGGGTGCCGAGAAACTCGCGTTCTGAGCGGCGGATCCGCCGCGACGTCCGGTCGCCCGGTCATGTCCGACGTAGCCGGCCGAGCCCGGGGAGGAAGCGTCCGACGCCGGCCGCGTAGTGCCGGTAGGCGTCGCCGTGGGTGGTGATCAGGTATGGCTCCTCGACGGCGCGGACCTGCAGTTGCAGCGCGGCGACCAGGACCAGCCAGGCGGTGACCGAGACGATGTTGGGCACCATGAGGGTCAGGCCCAGGCTGGTGGTGGCCATGGCGGTGAAGATGGGGTTGCGGGCGAGCGCGAACGGGCCGCTGGTCACCAGGCCGGTGCGTTCGGTCGGGTCGACCCCGATGCGCCAGGAGGCCCCCATGGCCAGCTGGGCGGCGAGCGTGGCGGCGATGCCGGCGACGGTGAGGGCCAGGCCGACGACGTGCGGGGCGCGGTGGTCGAGCCCGGCCGGTGACGACAGGCCGGCGAGCGCGGCGACCGGTCCGCCGAGGCCGAGCGCGAGGGCGGCGACGAACAGCAGCTTGGCCCACCAACGCAGGGTGCCGGCCGGGCCGGCGTCGAGGCGCAGGCCGGTGTCGCCGGTGCTGCGCCACTGGGCCAGGGTGCGCCAGCCGAAGGCGATCAGCAGGCCCAGCAGGTAGAGCGCGAGTGCGAGCCAGGCCACGGGTTACGCCTTTCCTTCCGAGCAGCAGCCGTCGGCGCAGGCCGGGCCCTGGTCGGCCGCGACGGGTCGGGGCGCACAGTCGTCGCAGTGCTCACCGCGCCAGGCCTCGACGCCTTCCTTGACCGCGACCCCGGCGATGACGAGCGCGGCGATCGGGTCGGCCCACGACCAGCCCCAGGCGGCGTTGAGGACCAGGCCGACGAGCAGCACCGCGGAGAGGTACGTGCACAGCATGGTCTGCGTCGAGTCGGCCATGACGGTGGCCGAGCCGAGCTCCCGGCCGGTGCGCCGCTTGGCCCGTACGAGCAGCGGCATCACGATCAGCGACGCGACGGCGAGGCCGATGCCCACCGGGCTGGCGTCGGCGTCGCCCCCGCCGAGCAGCGAGCGGGCGGCGTCGAACGTCACCCAGGCGGCCAGGGCGAAGAACGACAGGCCGATCAGCCGCAGCGCTAGCCGCTCCCGTTCCTCGGGCACCCGGGAGCGGAACTGCCAGATCACCACGGCGGCGCTGGACACCTCGACGAACGAGTCCAGGCCGAAGCCGATCAGCGCCGTGGAGGAGGCGGCGGCGCCGGCGGCGATGGCGACCAGGCCCTCCAGGAGGTTGTAGCCGGCCGTCGCGTATGCCAGCCACAGGCTGCGCCGCGACAACACCGCCCGCCGCTCCGGAGCCAGCAGCGGCGCGCTCACGCGCCCACCCCGGCCGGGGACGCGGCCGGCGTTCCGTAGACCGGGCAGAGCGCGACCGCCTCGCCCGTGGCGGCGAGGACCTGCTCCGCCGAGCGGAGCAGGTCCAGCAGTTCCGGCCGGGTCAGCGTGTAGAACGACTGGCGGCCCTCGGCCCGGTAGTCGACCAGGGCGCAGTCCCGCAGGCACGCCAGGTGCTTCGACACCGTCGACTGCGCCAGCCCCAACTCGCCGGTCAGGTCGACCACCCGCGCCTCCCCGGCCGCGAGCCGGCTCAGGATGGCCAGCCGCGTCGGGTCACCGAGCGAGCGGAACAAGGCCACGGCGGGCGCGAGCCCGGGAGTGCAATCAATCGCCACGGGGCGATGATAGCGCCCTGTCGGCATCTTTCTGAGCGGCCCCGCCCGGCGGTCAGGGCGAGGGAGTCCGCGTCCGGTCGGTCGCGGACGACAGCGGACGGACACAACCCGCACGTGGCGCCCCGACGCCCGTCGCACCGCCGGCAACCGCAGCGCACCTCTCCGGGCTCTTCACGATCGAGGATGTCGGGCCGGTCTGAAGCCGCTGGTCTTGAGCAGGGATCCGGCGATGTAGTTGGTCAGGTTGCGAACCCGAGGGCAGATCCGCGGAGGTGCGCGAGCCGGCCGTTGACGGTCAGGGTGCTGGACCACGATGGCTGCCAGCACCCACCGCAGCCCGCGAACGCACTCCTGAGAAGTGCGGCGCCCCCGCAGCAGGCCCGTCGAGGGATCGCCGGGATCCTTCGACGGGCCCTGTCGCCGAGGCTCATCCCCAGGTCTGGCCGGCCGGTTCCTTGATGGTGCGGTTGATCCGGTTGAAGAAGTTGGTCAGTGCGATCTCCAGGTTGATCGCGCCGATCTGCTCCTCGGTGAAGTGGGCGTTGACCCCTTCCCAGATCTCGTCGGTGACTCCCTCCGCGCCGTCCTGCAGCCGGGTGGCGGCCTCGGTCAGCGCCAGTGCCGCGCGCTCCGCATCGGTGTAGAAAGGCGCCTCACGCCACGCCGCTACGTTGTGCAGCGCTCGTCGGTGTCACCGGCCTTCTTCCCCCCGGCGACACTGGCGTAGACGCACGCCGAGCAGCTGTTGATCTGGCTGGCGCGCAGATGGACCAGCGCGAGCAGCTTCGGGTCGACGCCCCCAGCGGCGATCGCCTTCTGCAGGTGTCCGACCGCCTTCCACACGTCGGGGTTGTTGGTGTTCTTGTTCTTCAGTCGGTTCTGCATGGCAGGGTGCTCTCCTTGGCCGCGGTTACCTTGCGGGGCTGGTGCCCGTCACCCCTATGACGCAGCAGCTTCCAGGGAGGTAACAGCATGTCCGGCACTCATCCAGCCGACGCGATCGCCGCAGCGTTCGAGGCGCACCGCGACCGGCTCACCGCCGTCGCCTACCGCATGCTCGGCTCGCACGCCGACGCGGACGACGCGGTCCAGGAGGCGTGGCTGCGTCTGGCCCGCCAGGGCACCGACACCATCGACAATCTCGGCGGCTGGCTGACCACCGTGGTCGGCCGCATCAGCCTCGATCTCCTACGCTCGGGCCGCACGCGCCCCACAGTCCCACTGGACGACCAGTTGCCCGACCTCACCGTGACGCTCGACGATGCCCCGGCTGCGGAAGAGCTTGTGGCGCTGGGCGACTCGGTGGGCCTGGCGCTGTTGACGGTCCTGGACTCGCTGCGCCCCGACGAGCGCCTGGCGTTCGTGCTGCACGACGTGTTCGCCGTCTCCCACGGAGAGATCGGCACTATCCTCGGCAGGACCGCCGACGCGACCAAGATGCTCACCAGCCGCGCCCGCCGGAAGGTGCAGGCCGCCCGGCAGTCGGCAAGCGACCGACGGCGGCACCGCGAGGTGGTCGCGGCGTTCTTGGCCGCGGCCCGCGAAGGCCGGTTCGAGCGTCTGTTGGAAGTTCTTCACCCCGAAGTGAGATTCACCGTCCACACCCCGGACGGTCAGTTCGTCACGCTCGGAGCCACCGAAGTCGCCACCCGCGCCCGAGTGGCCGGCAGCGCAGCACGAGGACACGCGGCCACCGTCAACGGCCGCCCCGGCGTCATCTCCTGGAACGAGAACGGTACCCCGCTGTCCGTGCTCGCCTTCACCGTCGCCGACGGCCGCATCACCGAGATCACCGCTGTGATCGACCCAGCCAAGCTCGCGCTCATCGACCTGCCAGATCCAGCGTGAACCGCCAATGCCCGCGCCACGCCCTACACCCGCGACTGTGAAGCGCCCCTTTCCGGCAGCGGAACTGTGTGCTGCTCGTCATAGTCGAAGGTCGGCAATGCATATCTCGATGCCACCCCTGGTGGAAATGGCCGGGATAGTCGTCGGGCACACGTCGGCGGTGTCGTGGTGTCGACCCGCGCCATACACCGCCCCGCGCTCGAATCGCCAATCTGTTCCGGCAGGCAGGTCGTTCGGTGAGGGGGGAGAACGGATGTTCCGGATCATGCGGAGAACCGCGGTCGCGCTGACGGCGGCGGTGGCAGTGGTCGGGGTGGCGGGCGCCCCGGCGCAGGCGGCGGCCAACCCGTACACGCCGGAGGCGGTGTGCGGCTTCGGGTACACGCGGGTCGACCAGGATCCGATCCGCAGGGACACCGGCGAGCTGCTGGGCAGCGTTCACCTGCTGCGCAACCACATGACCGGGTACGCCTGCGTGGTCACGCTCAAGTCGGCGTACGTCGGGGTGGCGACCCGGGCCCTGGCCTACGTCGACACGGACCACGCGCCGGAGGTCGCGGACGAGGGGCTGAAGTTCTACTTCGCCGGCCCGGCGAAGACGTACGCGGGCCCGAACTGCGTGCTCTGGGGCGCCCTCATGGCGGACTCGTCGGGCACGGTCTGGTACCACCAGCGGGCCAACCCGGCCGTCGGTGGAATCGTGACCTGTTTCTGACCGACGGGGCGCGGAAACGGAGACGGGCGGGCCGGTGATCCGATTTCACCGGTCCGCCCGGATCGCGTCCGGCGGCGCTTCGGATTCCGCCCGGAAGCGACGCGTGTCAGCCGAGGTGCCGCTCGATCTCGGCCAGTTCCTCGGCGGTGAAGTCGAGGTTGTCCAGCGCGGCGATGTTCGCCTCCAGTTGGGGCACGCTGCTCGCCCCGATGATCAGGCTGGTCATCCGCGGGTCGCGCAGCGCCCAGGCGAGCGCGAGCTGCGCCAGCGACTGGCCGCGCCGTTGGGCGATCGCGCCGAGCGCCCGGATGGTGGCCATCTTCTCCTCGCCGAGGTCGCTCTCGTTGAGGAAGACGCTGGTGCGTACCCGGGAATCCTCGGGGATGCCGCCCAGGTAGCGGTCGGTCAGCAGGCCCTGGGCGAGCGGACTGTAGGCGATGCAGCCCGCGCCGACCCGCTCCAGTGTGTCCAGCAGGCCGTCGTCCTCGGTCCAGCGGTTGAGCATCGAGTACGACGGCTGGTTGATCAGCAACGGCGTGCCCAGGTCACGCAGGATGGCGGCGGCCCGCTCGGTCTGCTCCGAGTCGTAGTTGGAGACCCCGACGTAGAGCGCCTTGCCGGAGCGGACGATGGCGTCGAGCGCGCCCATCGTCTCCTCCAGCGGCGTGTCCGGGTCGAAGCGGTGCGAGTAGAAGACGTCGACGTAGTCCAGCCCGAGGCGCCGCAGCGACTGGTCCAGCGAGGAGACCAGGTACTTGCGGGAGCCCCATTCGCCGTACGGGCCCGGCCACATCAGGTAGCCGGCCTTGCTGGAGACGACCAGCTCGTCCCGGTACGCCTTCAGGTCGGTGGCGAGCATCCGGCCGAAGTTCTCCTCGGCGGCGCCCGGCGGCGGCCCGTAGTTGTTGGCCAGGTCGAAGTGGGTCACGCCGAGGTCGAAGGCGCGGCGGACGATGTCGCGCTGCCGCTCGTACGGCCGGTCCGGGCCGAAGTTGTGCCACAGCCCGAGCGAGATCGCGGGCAGCCGCAGCCCGCTGCGCCCGCTGCGCCGGTAGGTCATCTTGTCGTAGCGCTCATCCGCGGCGAGGTAGGTCACGACCGAGACCCTATCCCCGCCGGTTCCGGCCGGTGCCGGCCACCGCGAACGGGCCTGGCGCAACGGACACCGGGGTAGTTTCGGGACCATGCGTTTCGTCACGCTCGACACCCCGAAGCCCCTGTCCAAGATCGGCCTCGGCACCTGGCAGTTCGGGTCCCGGGAGTGGGGCTACGGCCCCGAGTACGAGCGCCGGGCGGTGGACATCGTCCGACGGGCCGTCGAACTCGGCATCACCCTCTTCGACACCGCCGAGCTGTACGGCTTCGGCCGCAGCGAGCGGATCCTCGGGGAGGCGCTCGGCGACGACCGGCACAAGGTCGTGCTCGCCACCAAGATCTTCCCGGTCCTGCCGGTCGCCCCGGTCGTGCAGCAGCGGGCGGTCGCCTCCGCCGCCCGGCTCGGCGTCAGCCACCTCGATCTCTACCAGGTGCACCAGCCGCACCCGCTGGTCGCCGACCACACCACCATGCGCGGCATGCGCGCGTTGCAGGACGTCGGGCTCGTCGGCGAGGTCGGGGTCAGCAACTACGGCCTGCGCCGCTGGCAGGTCGCCGAGGCCGCGCTCGGCCGGCGGGTGCTGAGCAACCAGGTCCGGTACAGCATGGTCGACCGCGGGCCCGAGCACGACCTGCTGCCGTACGCGCGGCAGGCCGGCCGGGTCGTCATCGCGTACAGCCCGCTGGCCCAGGGCTTCCTGTCCGGCCGGTACGACGCGAGGAACCCGCCGAGCGGGGCGGTGCGCCGGGCCAACCCGTACTTCCTGCCGGAGAACCTGGAACGCGGCGCGACGCTGATCGACACCCTGCGGCAGGTGGCCGACGCGCACGACGCCACCCCCAGCCAGATCGCCCTGGCCTACCTGCTGCGCCACCCCTGTGTGGTGGCCATCCCCGGCGCCTCCGGCGTCGAGCAGGTGGAGCGCAACGCGGCCGCCGCCGAGATCGACCTGGCCGACGACGAGTACGCCGCGCTGGCCCGCGCGGCGAAGGAGTTCCGCCCGATCACGGGGCTGGCGGCGATGCCCCGCCTGCTCCGGGCCAGAACCGGAAGGTGAGCCCGATGGACGACATCACCGCGCTGATCCTCGACGACCACGCCGCCTTTCGGCGAGGCTTCGCCCGCCTCGACGACGCCCGCGACGAACACGAGCTGCTGGCGATCTGGGACGCGCTCGCGCTGCACCTCGACATCCACGCCGAGGCGGAGGAGGCGATCCTCTACCCGCACCTCGTACGCCACGGCGACGACGGCGTGGCCGAGACCGTCGACGCGGTCGGCGACCACAACAAGATCCGTGACGCGGTCGCCGAGTCCAAGCTGCACCCGGTGGGCTCCGAGGAATGGTGGGCGGCGGTGTGGCAGGCCCGCCGGGAGAACAGCGAGCACCTCGCCGAGGAGGAGGACGAGGCGCTGCCGGACTTCCGCCGGCACGCGAGCGTCGAGCTGCGGGCCGAGCTGGGCCGGCGCTGGCTGACCTTCTACGGCGAGCACAAGAACGGCCGCGACCTGCCCTTCACCGACAAGGACCCGCAGCGCTACGTCGACGAGCACCGCTGACGCCCGGCCGGCGCCGGTCTGCCACCGCCCGCCGGCCTCTGCCTGCCGCCTCGCCGTCCGCCGGTCCCTGCCGGCCGTCCGCCGGTCCCTGCCGTCCGCCGGTCGCTGTCGGCCGCCGGCCGCGCGCCGGCCTCGGCCTGCTCGCCCACGGGCCCTGTCGGGCTGATGTCGCGAACGACTCAGCTCGACAGGGCGGCAGGAGAGCGTCCGGGCCGGACCGGCTCCGCCGCGCACCGCCCCCCGGCGGGCCGGGCCGCCGATCTCCCCGACGCGGGGGAGTCGGGCCGGGGCGGGCCGGCGGCAGAATGGGCGGGTGAAGCACCCCAAGCTCCTCGCCCCGCTGGTGGCCGGCAGCACGTGGCGGCGCGGCGTGTTCCTGCTGCTCGGCGGGGTGCTCGTGCTGCCGTACGTGCTGCTGGCGTTGGCGTTCGCGCAGATGCTGACCCAGCCGGACGTCCCCCGGCCGCTGGTGCTGGGGCTGCTCGTCGTCGCGGCGACGATCGCGGCGGTCCCGATCTTCCTCGACGGCCCCCGGGCGCTGGAGATCGCGGCCGCGCGGGCCCTGCTCGGCGTCGACCTGCCGGACCCGGCTCCCGGGCACGCCGCCGACCGGGAGACCCGGCTGCGTTCCGCGCTGTGGATCGGGCTGCACCTGCTCAGCGGCGGGCTGGTGGTGGCCGCGCTGTTCAGCGCGGTGCCGATGGCGCTGGCCTTCATCGGGCAGCAGTTCGGCCTCGACACCGGGATGACCAGCGGGGACCGGTTCGGGCCCTTCGACGGGCGGGACACCGGCTGGCTGACGCTCAGCGCGATCGTCGTGCTGGTGGCGCTCGGCTACGCCGTCGCCGGGCTGGGCGCGCTGGCCGTGTCGATGGCCCCGGTGCTGCTCGGCCCGGCGCAGGCGGAGCGGATCGCGGCCCTGGAGGCCCGGGCCGCCCGGCTGGCCGAACGCAACCGGCTGGCCCGCGAGCTGCACGACTCGGTGGGGCACGCGCTCACCGTGGCGACCCTCCAGGCGGGCGCGGCCCGCGAGCTGCTCGACCGGGACCCCGAGTTCGCCCGGCGCGCGCTGACCGCGATCGAGGAGGCCGGGCGCGCCGCCATGGACGACCTGGACCACGTGCTCGGGCTGCTGCGCGAGCCCGGGGGCGGAGGGGTGGCGCCGCAGCGTACGCTGGCCGACCTGGACCGGCTGGTGGCCGACACCCGCGCGGCCGGCCTGCCGGTCGACGCCCGGTGCGCCGGCGACCTCGCCGACCTGCCGGCGGCGGTCTCCCGCGAGGGTTACCGGATCGTCCAGGAGGGACTGACCAACGCCGCCCGCTATGGTCGGGGGCCGGTCACGCTGCGCCTGGACGCGCACGCCGACGCGCTGGAGTTGGAGTTGGACAACGCGCTCAGCCGCCCTCGTCGCGCCGACCCCGGCCGGGGCGGCCGGGGCCTGGACGGGATGCGGGAGCGGGTGCTGCTGCTCGGCGGCCGGCTCACCGTCGGGGCGGACGGCGACCGCTGGCGGATCCGGGTACGGCTGCCGTTCGAGGGGACCCCATGACACCGACCGGCGTGCTGATCGTCGACGACGACGAACTGATCCGGGTGGGCCTGCGGGCGATCCTCGACGCCCAGCCCGACCTGCGGGTGCTCGGCGAGGCCACCGACGGCGCGGAGGTGCCGCCGCTGGTCGCCCGGCTGCGCCCCCGGGTGGTGCTGATGGACGTGCGGATGCCCGGCATCGACGGCATCCAGGCCACCCGGCGGCTGCTCGCCACCTCCGCCGACCCGCCCCGGGTGCTGGTGGTGACCACGTTCGAGAACGACGAGTACGTCTACGACGCGCTCCGCGCCGGGGCCAGCGGGTTCCTGCTCAAGCGGGCCCGGCCGGCCGAGGTGGTGGAGGCGGTCCGGGTGGTCGCGCGGGGCGAGTCCCTGCTGTTCCCGGCCGCCATCCGCCGCCTCGCCGGGGCGTACGGGGGGCGGGGTGCCGACCGGCTGGAGGCCGCCCGGCTCACCGAACGGGAGGCCGAGGTGCTCCGGCTGATGACCACCGGCCTGTCCAACCCGGAGATCGCCGCGCACCTGGTGGTCGGCGTGGAGACGGTGAAGACCCACGTCGGCAACGTGCTGGCCAAGCTCGGCGTACGCGACCGCACCCAGGCGGTGATCGCCGCGTACGAGTCGGGCTTCGTCACCCCGTCCGGCTGAGGCCGTTCCCTCCCGAGGGGGAGCCGGTTCACCGCCGCACGGGAGGGAGCGCGGGGCCCGCCGGCCGAGGCTTGAGGCATGACGACGACCCTCCCGCCCACCCGCCGCCCGACGGCGCGCCGGTCGGACCGGCTCGCCCCGCTCGCCGCCGCCTGGCTCGGCCTGTGGGGCGTGCTCGCCCTCCTCTGCACCGTCACCGGCGCCGGCTACCCGTTCGGGGCGAACGACACCGGCGGAGAGATCAACCTGCTGCGGCTGGTCCCGACCACCGTCGGGCCGCCGCTGTTCGCCGCGCTGCTGCTCGGCGCCGCGGTCGCCGCGCTCGCCATGACCGGCTCGACGCGGCGTCCGGGCCGGGCGCTGCGGGCGCTGCTGCCGGCGTACGCCTGGACGGTCGCGGTCCTGCTGGCCGTCGTGGTGCCGGACGTCGGGGTGCTGACCATCCTCGGGTACGCCCCGATCCTGATCATCGGCGCGCCGTTCGGCTGGCCCCCGGTGGACTACGCGGAGGTCTTCACCTGGGCGCTGTTCGCCCGGTTCGCCGCCGTCGTCGGCGGGGTGCTGCTGGCCGGGGCCGTGCTCAACTGGCGGCGGCGCACCGCCGGCGCCTGCCCGGCGTGTGGACGCGACGGCACCGACCAGGGCTGGACCTCGCCCGCCTCGGCCGCCCGCTGGGGTCGCTGGGTGGCCTGGGTCGCGGCCATCATCCCCGCCCTGTACGCGGTCACCCGCCTCGCCTGGGCGGTCGGCATCCCGCTCGGCATCGAGCAGTCGTTCCTCGACGAGATGCGGGACTCCGGGCTGGTGTGGGCGGGCGCCGGGCTGGGCGGGTTCGCGCTGGTGGGGGCGATCCTCACGCTGGGGCTGGTGCAGCGCTGGGGCGAGCGGTTCCCGCGTTGGATGGTCGGCCTGGCCGGGCGGCCGGTGCCGGTGAGGCTGGCCGTGGTCCCGGCCACCCTGGTCGCGGTGGCGGTCACCGCGGCGACCCTCGGCCTGCTCGCTACCCCGGACTTCTGGGACTTCGGCGGGGCCAGCCTGGCCACCGCGCCGATGCTGCTCTGGCCGTTCTGGGGTGTCGCGCTCGGCGCCGCCACGTACGCGTACCACCTGCGCCGCCGGGGCGCGTGCCGGCGCTGCGGCCGCGACTGAGCCGTCCCGACGGCGGGGACGCCCGGTCGACGGACCGGGCGTCCCCGCCGACGTGAGCTAGCGTGGGTCGGGTGACTGCGCCTTCCCCGGTTACCCCGGTCCCACCGGCCGACCTGCCCGGCACGCTCGGCGCGCTGCGGGCGGCCGGCCACGCGTACCGCACGGTCAAGCAGGAACTCCGCGACAACCTCCTGGCCCGGATGCGCTCCGGCGCGGACCGCTTCCCCGGCATCGTCGGCTACGACGACACGGTGCTGCCCGAGGTCGAGCGGGCGCTGCTCGCCGGGCACGACATGGTGCTGCTCGGCGAGCGGGGCCAGGGCAAGACCCGGCTCATCCGCTCGCTGGTCGGGCTGCTCGACGAGTGGACCCCGGTGATCGCCGGCTCGGTGCTCAACGAGCACCCGCTGCACCCGCTCACCCCCGCCTCGCGGGCGCTGGTCGCCGAGGCCGGCGACGACCTGCCGGTCGCGTGGCTGCACCGCTCGATGCGCTACGGCGAGAAGCTGGCCACCCCGGACACCAGCGTCGGCGACCTGATCGGCGACGTCGACCCGATCCGGATCGCGCAGGGGCGCACGCTGGGCGACCCGGAGACCATCCACTTCGGTCTGGTGCCGCGCACCAACCGGGGCGTCTTCGCCGTCAACGAGCTGCCCGACCTGGCCGAGCGGATCCAGGTGGCGCTGCTCAACGTGCTGGAGGAGCGGGACATCCAGGTCCGCGGCTACCAGCTGCGGCTGCCGCTGGACCTGTTCCTGGTGGCCAGCGCCAACCCGGAGGACTACACCAACCGGGGCCGGATCATCACCCCGCTGAAGGACCGCTTCGGCGCCGAGGTGCGCACCCACTACCCGGTCGACCTCGACCTGGAGCTGGCCCTGATCCGGCAGGAGGCCGACCTGGTCGCCGAGGTGCCGGAGCACGTGTTGGAGGTGCTCGCGCGGTTCGCCCGCGCGGTACGCGAGTCGCCGTCGGTGGACCCGCGCTCCGGGGTCTCCGCCCGGTTCGCGATCGCCGCCGCCGAGACGGTCGCCGCCGCCGCGCTGCGCCGCGCCGGGCTGCTCGCCGCCGCGGAGCCGGCCGAGGGGATGCGTCCGGAGGCGCCGGTCGCCCGGGTCGGCGACGCGGTGTCTGTGACGTCGACCCTGCGGGGCAAGGTCGAGTTCGAGAGCGGCGAGGAGGGGCGGGAGGCCGAGGTCCTCGGTCACCTGCTGCGGACCGCGACCGCCGAGACGTTCCGGGCCCGGCTGGCGGGGCTGGACCTGTCCGGGTTCACCGCCCTGGTCGACGAGGACGCGGTGATCGAGACCGGTGAGCTGGTCAGCTCCGCGGAACTGCTGCGCCAGGTGGGCACCGTCCCCGGGCTGGCCAAGGTGCTGGACCGGCTCGGCCTGGGTGACGCGCCCACCCCCGAGCAGGCCGCCGCCGGCGTCGAGTTCGTGCTGGAGGGGCTGCACCTGACCCGCCGGCTCGGCAAGGACGTCACCGACTCCGGCCGGACCCGCTACGGCGGCCGGGCCTGAGCATGGCCGGCAACCGGTTCCGGTACGGGCAGTGGCGGGGCGGCCCGGACCCGCTCGCGCCCCCGTACGACGTGCGGGGCGCGGTGGACGCCGTCGGCGCGGAGGTGCTGGCCGGCGGCAGCCTCCGGGAGGCGCTGCGCGATCTGCTGCGCCGGGGCCCGCAGGGGCGCGGCGGCCTGGACGACCTGGCCGCCCGGGCCCGGCGGCTGCGCCGCGAGGCGCTGCGCCGGGGCGACCTGGACGGGGCGGTCACCCGCGCCCGGGCCCTGCTCGACCAGGCGCTCGCCGCCGAGCGGGACGAGCTGCGCGGGCGCGCCGACGACGCCGCCCGGTTCGCCGAGGCGGTGCTGGACAACCTGCCCCGCTCGACGGCTCGGGCGGTGGAGGAGCTGGCCGGCTACGAGTGGGCCAGCGACGAGGCGCGCGGGACGTACCAGCGGATCCTGGACGGTCTCCGCGACGACGTGCTGGGCCAGCGTTTCGCCGGGCTGCGCGACGCGGTGCGCGCGTCGGCGGACCCGGCCGCGCAGCGGCGGCTGGCCGAGATGATGCGCGACCTGAACGACCTGCTGGCCCGGCACGCCCGGTCGGAGGACACCACCGACGCGTTCGCCGAGTTCATGCGCCGGCACGGCGAGTTCTTCCCGGAGCAGCCGGCCGACGTCGACGAGCTGGTCGACGTGCTGGCCCGCAGGTCGGCCGCCGGGGAGCGGCTGATGCGCTCGCTGTCCGAGCGGCAGCGGGAGGAACTGGCCGGCCTGATGCGGCAGTCGCTCGGCGACCGGCTCGCCGGGGAACTGGCCGCGCTGGACGCCAACCTCCGCGCGCTCCGGCCGGACCTGCACCGGGGTGGCGGCGAGCGGGTGCGCGGCGAGCGTCCGCTCGGCTACGGCGAGGCCGCGGGCGCGCTCGGCGAGATCGCTGACCTCGACGAGCTGCTCGACCAGCTCGACCAGGAACACCCGGGCGCCACCCTGGACGACGTCGACGTCGAGGCGGTGGCCCGGACGCTGGGCCGGGAGGCCGCCGACGACGTACGCCGGCTGCGGGACCTGGAGCGGGAACTGCGCCGGCAGGGGTGGGTCAGCCGGGACGCCGACGGGTTGACCCTGAGCCCGAAGGCGCTGCGCCGGCTCGGCGGCACCGCGCTGCGACGGGTCTTCGCCGACCTGACCGCCGGGCCGCGCGGCCAGCACGACCTGCGCTCGGCGGGCGCCGCCGGCGAGGTCAGCGGCGGTTCGCGCCCCTGGGAGTACGGGGACGAGCGGCCCCTGGACGTGGTGCGGACGCTGACCCGGGCGGTCCGCCGTACGGGGACGGGCGTGCCGGTGCGGCTCGCCGTCGAGGACTTCGAGGTGGTGGAGACCGAGCGGCGGGCGTCGGCGGCGGTGGCGCTCTGCGTCGACCTCTCCTACTCGATGATCTCGCAGGGCCGGTGGGGCCCGATGAAGCAGACGGCGCTGGCGCTGGCGCACCTGATGGCCACCCGGTTCCCGCAGGACGCGTTGCAGATCGTCGGCTTCGGCCGGGAGGCGCTGCCGCTGACCCAGCAGGAGTTGGCCGCCGTCGAGCCGGACATGCAGCAGGGCACGAACCTTCAGCACGCGTTGCGGCTGGCCGCCCGGCACCTGCGGCGGCACCCGGACGCCGAGCCGGTGGTGCTGGTGGTGACCGACGGGGAGCCGACCGCCCACCTGGACCCGGACGGCGGCGAGGCGCTGTTCCACTGGCCGCCGCTGCCGGAGACGATCGAGGCGACCGTCCGCGAGGTGGACCGGCTGACCCGCTACGGCGCCACGCTCAACCTCTTCATGCTCGGCGACGACCCGGGCCTGCGCCGCTTCGTCGACGCCGTGGCCCGCCGTTCGAAGGGCCGGATGTTCACCCCCGACCTGGAGGACCTCGGCGAGTACGTCGTCTCCGACTACCTGCGCGCCCGCCAGCCCCGCCGCCGCTGATCCCCCGGTGGATGGTCCGCACCGGTCGGTTCCGGGCCTGCCGCGCCCGCTCGGGGCCGCGCGGGCGCGCCCGCTTGGGACCAGCGGGCTTGCCCGCCGGCGAGGGTCAGGGCCTCGGGGCGGCCCCGTGCAGGAGGGTGTCCAGGATGCGGGCGGCCTGGGCGTCGGGGTCGCCCGGCGACGCCGTGGCACCGTGGATTGTCTCGTCGATCAGCGCCAGGTAGACACGCCCTGTCCAGTCCAGGTCGACGTCCGGGCGGAGGAGCCCGGCTTCCTGCGCCCGGCGTAGCACCAGTTCGCAGGCGGCGTGGACCTCCTGTTGGGTCCGCACCGTCGACGGATCGTCACTGGGCTGGCCGAGGGCGAACGTCCACCTTGACTTGATCTCCAGGATGTTGGTGGTGGCCTGGTGGAGGGCGACCAGGGGTGGGGCGGTGGCAGGCCGGGCGGCGGCCACCGCCGCACCGATCTGCGCCCAGGCGTCCCGGGTCATGCTGGTGATCAGCGCGTCGCGGCTGGCGAAGCGCCGGTGCACCGTGGTGCGGGCGACCCCGGCCGCCTCGGCGATCTGTTCGATGGTGGCGGCCGGGTTCGCCGCCAGCAGCCGCTCGGCGGCCTCCGTGATGGTCCGGATGCTGCGTTCGGCGTCCGCTCGCAGGCGCCGCTGGCCCTCGGCCATTCCGTCTCCTTCCCGCTGATTACAGGGAAACAATACATCAAGACCCAGCTCCGCCGTTATCCGAGACACGATGTTGCAGTTACGGCTCTCAAGCGCTACGGTTCGATGCATGACTGACGTTGCACTCATCACCGGCGCCTCCTCCGGGATCGGCGCCGAATTCGCCCGGCAGCTCGCGGCAGAAGGGCGGGACCTGGCCCTGGTCGCCCGCTCGGTCGACCGGATGGACGAACTGGCCGCGACCCTCCGGCAGGCCCACCGCGTCCGCGTCGAGGTCATCGGGCAGGACCTCGCGGCACCCGACGCCACCGCCCGGGTGGTCGCCGAACTAGGGGCCCGTGGCCTCGAGGTGACCCTCCTGGTCAACAACGCGGGCTTCGGCACCTGCGGCCGGTTCGAGGAGATCCCCGCTGACCGCGACCACGACCAGCTCATGGTCAACGTGGTGGCGCTGACCGACCTGACGCACGCGCTCGTGCCCGCCATGCTGGCCCGGGGCCGTGGCGGGGTGATCAACGTCGGCTCGACCGCCGGATTCCAGCCCGCGGCGTACTTCGCGGTCTACAGCGCGGCCAAGGCGTTCGTGCTCAACTTCAGCCTCGCGCTGTGGAGCGAGTACCGGGACCGGGGCCTCCACGTGCTGGCGCTGTGCCCGGGCCCCGTCGAGACCGGGTTCTTCGAGGCGATCGGCACCCGCCGGGCCGCGATCGGGGGACGGTTCGAGACCCCGCAGCGGGTGGTGGCCGGGGCGCTGCGGGCGTTGGCCCGCAACCGGGGGTACGTCGTGTCCGGGCCGGGGACCTTCGCCGGCGCGCACCTCCAGCCGCGCCGCCCCCGCAGGCTGATGGCCCGGATCAGCCGCATGGTCACCCGGGGCGTGCTGCCGGCCTGACCGCCGCGCACCTGCCCGGTCCGGCCCGCCGGGCGCCGGATCGCAGCTAGCCTGGGCGGATGGAGGTCGACAGGCTGCGGCGGGCGTACGAGGAGGTGCTCGCCGAGGTCGACGCGGGCGGGTTCGGGCCGCCGCCGGCCGGGCAGCTCAGCGCCGAGCAGATCGTCGCCCACCTCGCCGCCAACGACGAGCTGATGACGGAGGCGACCGAGGCGGTCATCGCCGGTTCGCCGTTCGCGTACTACGACCTGGAGACCATCCACCGCCCGCAGGTGGACGCGCTGGTCGCCGAGCATGGCGGGCTGGACGGGTTGGCCACCCTGCTGCGGGCCACCAGCCAGAAGCTCTGCGCGCTGGCCGAGCGGCTCGGCCCGGCGGCGGAGACCCCGGTCGACACCCACCTGCGCGAGGGCTTCGATCTGGTCGTCGACGACACCCTGCCCTGGGGTCGCACCCTCGACCTGCACACCCGCGTCCACCTGCCGAAGCACCTGGCCCAGCTCCGCATGCTCCGCGCCCACTGACCCGTCCCCATCCCGGCGATCTTGCACCTGCTGCCCCGGCGAAGCGCGCGAAAGGGCGAACGCGGGGCCGAAAGTGCAAGATCGCTGGGTGGGCGGGGGTGGGGGGCCGGGTCAGGGGTGGCGGAAGGTGCGGCGGTAGGTCGACGGGGGCACGCCGATGCGTTGGTGCAGTTGCTGGCGGAGCGCCGCGGCGGTGCCGAAGCCGGAACGGCGGGCGACCTGGTCGACGGTGAGGTCCGTCGTCTCCAGCAGCAGCCGGGCGTGGTCGGTGCGCTGCTGGAGCAGCCACTGCGCCGGGCTCATCCCGGTCTCCGCGCGGAAGCGCCGGGTGAAGGTGCGTACGCTCATCCGGGCCTGCTCGGCCAGGTCGCGCAGGCTGACCGGCTCGTGCAACCGCTGCCGGGCCCACTCCCGCGCACCGGCGGTGCCCGCGTCCGCCGTCTTCGGCACCGGGCGCTCGATGTACTGGGCCTGCCCGCCGTCGCGCCACGGCGGGACGACGCACCGCCGGGCCGCCCGGTTGGCCACCTCGCTGCCGTGGTCGGTGCGGATGACGTGCAGGCAGAGGTCGATCCCGGCGGCCACCCCGGCCGAGGTGAGCACCCGGTCGCCCGCGATGAAGAGCACGTCCGGGTCGAGGTCCACGGCCGGGTGCAGCCGCCGGAACCGCTCGGCGTACCCCCAGTGGGTGGTGGCTCGGCGGCCGTCGAGCAGGCCGGCGGCGGCCAGTACGAACGCCCCGGTGCAGATGGACATGATCCGCGCGCCCCGGTCGTACGCCCCGCGCAGCGCGTCCGCGACCGCCGGGTCGAGGGTTCCGTCGTGCATCGGCGGGCCGCCGTGGATGCCGGGGACGACCACCGTGTCGGCGGCCTCCAGCAGCTCCAGCCCGTGGTCGGGGAGCACCTGGTAGCCGGCGGTGCTGCGCACCGGACGGGCGCCGGCGGTGCAGGCGTCCACCCGGTACAGCGGCACGTGGTCGGCGTCGCGCGCGGTGCCGAAGACCTGGGCGGGGGTGCCGAGGTCGAGGCCGACGACCTTGTCGCTGGCGAGCACCGCGATCCGGTGCGGGCGGGTGGGCATGGCCCGATTATTGCGCATGATGGCTTTCCGGCCACTCGTCGCCGGCGCGGCCCGATCGCAGACTCGACCCGTGACCCGACCTCGTCGCCTGCACCCGGCCTGGACCGTCGCCGTCGTCGCCTTCGTCGCGCTGGTCGGCGCGGCCGGCTTCCGCGCCACCCCCTCGGTGCTGCTGCACCCGCTGCACGCCGAGTTCCGCTGGCCGCTGGCC
Organism: Micromonospora sp. NPDC047670; assembly: GCF_043204915.1. Classification (NCBI taxonomy): domain Bacteria; kingdom Bacillati; phylum Actinomycetota; class Actinomycetes; order Micromonosporales; family Micromonosporaceae; genus Micromonospora; species Micromonospora sp. NPDC047670. Next base: position 925,698 of record NZ_JBIDDA010000001.1, on the reverse strand, counting down.
ACCATCTCCGCCGCGGTCTCGGTCAACCTGCTGCTCTACGGGCTCACCGCGCCGTTCGCCGCCGCGCTGATGGACCGGTTCGGCATCCGGCGGGTGGTCTCCGGCGCGCTGCTGCTGGTCGCCGCGGGCAGCGGGCTCACCGTCTTCATGACCGCGAGCTGGCAACTGGTGCTCTGCTGGGGCGTGCTGGTCGGGCTCGGCACCGGGTCGATGGCGCTGGCCTTCGTGGCCACCGTCACCGGGCGCTGGTTCGTCCACCGCCGGGGCCTGGTCACCGGCGTGCTCACCGCCGGGGGCGCGACCGGCCAGCTCGTCTTCCTCCCGCTGGTCGCCATGCTCGTCGCCGCGCACGGCTGGCGGGCGGCGGCGCTCGTGGTCGCCGCGGCGGCGCTGGCGGTCGTACCGCTGGTGGTGTGGCTGCTGCGCGAGCACCCGGCGGATCTCGGCCTGCCCGCCTACGGCGCGACCGAGGTCGTGCCCCCGACGCCGCCGGCCGGCGGGGCGGCGGCGCGGGCGCTGGGCGCGCTGGCGCAGGCGGCCCGGACGCGGCCGTTCTGGCTGTTGGCCGGCGGCTTCGCGATCTGCGGCGCGACCACCAACGGGCTGGTCGGCACGCACTTCGTGCCGGCCGCGCACGACCACGGGATGCCGCAGACCACGGCCGCCGGGCTGCTGGCGCTCGTCGGGCTCTTCGACATCGTGGGCACGGTCGCCTCCGGCTGGCTGACCGACCGGGTGGACGGCCGGTTGCTGCTGGGCGCCTACTACGCGCTGCGCGGCGGCTCGCTGCTGGTGCTGCCGGGGCTCTTCGCGGCCACGGCCGAGCCGAGCATGCTGGTCTTCATCGTCTTCTACGGGCTGGACTGGGTCGCCACGGTGCCGCCCACGGTGGCGCTGTGCCGGGAGTACTTCGGCGCCTCCGGCGCGGTGGTGTTCGGCTGGGTCTTCGCCGCGCACCAGGTCGGGGCGGCCCTCGCCGCCACCGGGGCCGGGCTGGTCCGGGACCGGCTCGGCGACTACGCGCCGGCCTGGTACGCGGCCGGGGCGCTGTCGATCGGGGCGGCCCTGCTGTCGCTGCTGCTGCGCCGCCGCGAGGCGCGACCGGCGCCGGTCCCGGTGGTCGCCGGGCCCCGGCGGGCGTGGAGCTACCGGGGCTGAGGCCGGCCGGGCGTCCCCCGCCGCTCCCGGCCGCCGGTGCGCGGCCGGGTGGCTCCGGGCCGGCCGGGCGGCTCAATCGACGACCCGGACGTCCTTCCAGAACGCGACCCGGTCGCGGACCATCTCCGCCTCCGGCTTCGGGTCGGGGTAGTACCAGACCGCGTCGGGGCTGGTCCGCCCGTCGTGGGCGAGCGTGTAGTAGGAGGCCGTGCCCTTCCACGGGCAGACGGTGTGCGTGTCGGACTCGCGGACCAGGTCGTCGCGCAGGGCGGCACGCGGGAAGTAGTGGTTACCCTCCACCAGCACGGTGTCGTCGCTCTCGGCCACGACCACGTCGTTCCACACAGCTTTCGGCATGGCTCCCACGCTATGCCGCCGCGAGCCGCGCGGCCACCGCCCGCCGTCGGTCCGCGGCCGGTGTTCCGGGATGCGAAACGGCCACCGTGGACATCCCACGCCATCGACCTGGTGCGGCGTACAGTGATCTCATGTGCGCGGTGCGTGTGGATCATCACTCGGTCGACCACGACGGCGCGGTGGCGCGGCTGCGCCGGTCGTACGCGGCGGTGCCCGCGGGCGAACCGGTGCGGCTCGCCAAACGCACCTCCAACCTGTTCCGCCCCAGGAACGCCCCCCGGGCGCCGGGGCTGGACGTCAGCGGCCTCACCGGTGTGCTCGATGTGGACCCGGTCGCCCGCACCGCCGACGTGCAGGGCATGTGCACCTACGAGGACCTGGTCGACGCCACCCTCCCGCACGGGCTGATGCCGCTGGTGGTGCCGCAGCTGCGCACCATCACCCTCGGCGGGGCGGTCACCGGGCTCGGCATCGAGTCGACCTCGTTCCGCAACGGGCTGCCGCACGAGTCGGTGGTGGAGCTGGACGTGCTCACCGGGGCCGGCGAGATCGTCACCGCCCGGCCGGAGGGCGAGCACGCCGACCTCTTCGCGGCCTTCCCCAACTCGCTCGGCAGCCTGGGCTACGCCACCCGGCTGCGCATCGAGCTCCAGCCGGTACGCCGCTTCGTGGCCCTGCGCAACGTCCGCTTCACCCGGCTGGAGGCCCTGACCGACGCGGTCGCCGAGGTCACCGCGACCCGTTCCTGGGCGGGCGAGGCCGTGGACGCGATGGACGGGGTGATGTTCAGCCCCGGCGAGGCGTACCTGACGCTCGGCGCCTTCACCGACGACGCCCCGAGGGTCAGCGACTACACCGGTCAGGACATCTACTACCGGTCGCTGCGCCGGCGCACGCACGACGCCCTCACCACGTACGACTATCTCTGGCGCTGGGACACGGACTGGTTCTGGTGCTCGGCGGCGTTCGGCGTGCAGCACCCCGTGGTCCGGCGGATCTGGCCGGCGCGGTGGCGGCGCAGCGACGTCTACCACCGGCTCGTCCGGCTGGAGCACCGGCACGGCGTGGCCGCCCGGATCGACCGCCTGCGCGGCCAACCGGCGCGCGAGCGGGTGGTGCAGGACGTGGAGATCCCGCTGGACCGGACGGCGGAGTTTCTGCGCTGGTTCGCCCGGACCGTGGGGATGACCCCGGTCTGGCTCTGCCCCCTGCGGCTGCGCGAGCCGTCCGGCCCGGGATCGGCCCGGGCCTGGCCGCTGTATCCGCTCCGGCCGGGGCAGGACTATGTGAACATCGGCTTCTGGGGGAGCGTGCCGATCGCCGACGGGGCTGCCGACGGCGACGTCAACCGGATGATCGAGCGCACGGTGTCGGAGTCGGGCGGGCACAAGTCGCTCTACTCGGACGCGTACTACGACCGGGAATCCTTCGACCGGCTCTACGGCGGCGTGACGTGGCGCGCGGTGAAGGACCGCTACGACCCGGACCACCGGCTCACGGGACTGTACGAGAAGGCGGTAGCACGAGCATGAGCCTGACCGATCGCGACCAGGGGGCGGCGAGCGCTCCCGCCACCCCGCCGGCGGGGGGCCGGCGCCCGGGTCCGACCGTGGCGGACGTCGTCCGCGCGTTGACGACCGGGGACCTGCCGGTGCGGGTCACCGGGTACGACGGCAGCGCCGTGGGCCCGGCCGACGCCGGGATCACCCTGTCGATCCGTTCCGAGCGGGGCCTGACCTACCTGCTCACCGCCCCGGGCGACCTGGGCATGGCCCGGGCGTACGTCAGCGGCGACCTGGCGTTGCAGGGCGTGCACCCGGGCGACCCGTACGAGGCGCTGCGGGTGCTCAAGGACGAGCTGCGGCTGCGTACGCCGCCGCTGGCCGAGGCGCTGGCCCTGGTCCGCGCGCTGGGCTGGGAGCGGCTGATGCCGCCGCCGCCCCCGCCGCAGGAGGCACTGCCGCGCTGGAAGCGGCTGGTGAACGGGCTGCGGCACTCCCGGGCCCGGGACAGCACGGCGATCTCGCACCACTACGACGTCTCGAACGCCTTCTACGAGAAGGTGCTCGGCCCCTCGATGACGTACACCTGCGCGGTCTTCCGCTCGCCGGACGACACGCTGGAGCAGGCCCAGGCGGCGAAGTACGACCTGGTGGCGCAGAAGCTGGCGCTCAAGGCCGGGATGCGGCTGCTCGACGTGGGCTGCGGGTGGGGCGGCATGGTCCGGCACGCGGCCCGCGAGTACGGCGTGAAGGCGCTCGGGGTGACCCTGTCCCGGGCGCAGGCCGAGTGGGCCCGGGCGGCGATCGAGCGCGAGGGGCTGACCGGCCTGGCCGAGGTGCGCCACCTCGACTACCGGGACGCGCCGCGCGAGCAGTTCGACGCGATCTCGTCGATCGGGCTGACCGAGCACATCGGGGTGCGCAACTACCCGGCCTACTTCTCGGCGTTGCGGGACCGGCTGCGGCCGGACGGCCGGCTGCTCAACCACTGCATCACGCGGGCCGACAACCACGCGCCGCACCGCTCGGGCGCGTTCATCGACCGCTACGTCTTCCCGGACGGCGAGCTGGCCGGTCCGGGGCGGGTGATCAGCGAGATCCACGACGTCGGGCTGGAGGTGCAGCACGAGGAGAACCTGCGCCTGCACTACGCGCTGACGCTGGCCGGCTGGTGCCGCAACCTCGTGGAGCACTGGGACGCCTGCGTCGCCGAGGTGGGGCCGGGCACCGCGCGGGTGTGGGGCCTCTACATGGCCGGCTCCCGGCTGGCCTTCGAGCGCAACGGCATCCAGCTGCACCAGGTGCTCGCCACCCGCAACGGCCCGGAGGGGGCGTCCGGCTACCCGCTGCGCCCCGACTGGCTGCCCTGACCCGCGTCCGACAGCCGCGCCGCCCCCGGCGCGGCTGTCCTCGGGGCTATTGACAAACAAATTTTTTACGTACAAACTGATTTTGCCATGAGAGACGTCCTGTACCTGGAGCAGATGGAGCAGGCAGAAGTCCTGCTCAAGCCGCAGCGCATCGAGGTGCTGCGGCAACTGGCCGAGCCGCGCACCTGCACCGAGGTCGCGACCCGGCTGGAGCAGACGCCGCAGCGCGTCTACTACCACGTCAAGCAGCTCGTCGCCGCCGGGCTGGTCGAGCAGGTCAGCGAGCGCAAGGTCCGGGGCATCAGCGAGGGCATCTACCAGGCCGCCGCCCGGTCCTACTGGCTCTCGCCCCGGCTGGTCGGCCGGATCGGCCTGCGCCGGGCCCGCGACGAGCTGAGCCTCGGCTACCTGCTGGACCTGATGGAGGAGGTCCAGGCCGACATCGCCGGGCTGGACCGCGCCGCCCCCGAGCTCCCCTCGATCGGGGTCGCCGGCGAGATCCGGGTGCCGGCGGAGCAACGCCGGCAGTTCCTGCACGACCTGCAGACGACTCTGCAGGACCTGTTCACGCGCTACGGGGGCGCCGAGGGCGACGCCTTCAAGCTCGCCGTGGCCTGCTATCCGAAGGGGAAAGACCGTGAGTGAACCGATGAAGCTGCCCGTCCGTCTCGCCGCGCCGGTCGCTACCGTCCGCCGCGCCCTGACCGACCCGGCCGAGCTGCGCGTCTGGCTGGCCGAGCACGCCGAGGTGGAGCTGCCGCACCGGTACGAGTTCTGGGGCCGGCACACCCCGGAGGGCGACGCGCCGCACCAGCGGCTGCTGCACGTCGACGAGCACACCCTGAGCTTCGCCTGGCTGCTCGACGGGGTCGAGACCACCACCGAGTTCGCCCTGCGCGCCGAGGGCCCCGACACCACGGTCCTGACGCTGACCCAGAGCCACTTCGACTTCGCCGAGGCGATGAGCGGCAGCAGCATCCGCGGCGTGCTCCAGACCTACTGGAGCCTGTCGCTCGCCAACCTGGCCGCCCACCTCGAGGGCGACCCGCTGCTGCCGAAGGTCGACTTCACCTCCGCCGAGATGCGCGGCGAGATGCTTATCGACGCGCCGGTGGCGAAGGTCTTCGAGTCGCTGACCGACTCCGAGCAGGCCAGCGCCTGGTTCGGCTACCCGATCGGCATCGAGCCCTGGGTCGGCGGCCGCTACGCCATGGGTGGCTTCGATGCCGGCTTCGCCGCCAAGGTCGTCGACCTGGAGCCGGGCCGCAAGCTGTCGGTCGACTGGGGACCGACCGGCGTCAGCACCTGGGAGCTGGCGGAGTCGCAGGGCAAGACCCGGCTGACCTTCGTGCAGTCCGGCTTCGACGAGCAGAACCCCCCGTACGGGGCCTGGGCCGGGGCGGTGTCGGGGCTGTTCGAGCTGCGCCGCTTCCACGAGATGAAGGACTGGCAGCCGATCTGGCTCCCGGCGGAGGTGCCCGGCCTGGAGCCGCAGGCCGCGGAGGCGACGAGCTGACCGCAGCGGCGCACGACCCGCCCGGCCGTTCCGACGGCCGGGCGGTCCGTCTGCGATCGGGGTGGCCGCGCGATCCGGGCAAGATCCTCTACAGTCGACGGATCTCGTCGACGTGGAGGCGTGGCTGGCGATGAGGATCGGCATCAACACGTGGGCGTGGGTCGCGCCGCTGACCGACGACGCGCTCGCCCGGCTCGCCCCACGGATCAGCGCGTGGGGCTTCGACGCGGTCGAGCTGCCCGTCCAGGCGCCGGGGGACTGGGATCCCGCGTCGGCCGCGGAACTGCTCGCCGGGCTGGGGCTGGCCCCCGCGATCTGCGCCGGCCTGCTGCCCGAGCACGACCTGCTCGCCGACGACGACGAGGTCGTGCGGCGTACGGTCGACTTCGTGCGGCACTGCCTGCGGGTCGCCGGCCGGGTGGGGGCCGCCGTGGTGGCGGGTCCGCTCTATGCCCCGGCCGGTCGCAGGTGGCTGCTCGACGCGGACGCGCGAGGCGCCACCGTCGCCCGCCTCCGCGACCGGCTCCGCCCGCTGGCCGGCGAGGCCGCCGGGCGGGGCGTGACGATCGCCCTCGAACCGCTCAACCGGTTCGAGACCAGCCTGGTCAACACCGTCGAGCAGGCGCTGGAGGTCGTCGACGGGATCGCCGGGCTGGGCATCGCGCTGGACACCTTCCACATGAACATCGAGGAGCGCGACCTGCCGGCCGCCATCCGCGCCGCCGGTGACCGCCTGGCACACGTGCAGGTCTGCGGCAACGACCGCGGCGCGCCCGGCGGGGACCACCTCGACTGGCCGGCGATGCTGGGCGCCCTGGCCGACATCGGCTATTCCGGCCAGCTGAGCATCGAGTCGTTCACCGCGCCGGCCCTGGCCGTGCCGATGTCCGTGTGGCGGCCCCTCGCCACCGGTCCCGACGCGCTCGCCGTCGAGGGGCTGGCCTTCCTGAGGGAGTTGTCGGCCCCGCGCGCCGGGATTTCCCGCACCTGACGCGGGTGGGGTGGTGATTGAGGGGCCCGCAGTGGGTACTGCCGGGCGATGTTCTTCATCTTCGGGCTCCGCACCAAGGTCACCCGGTCGGGCGTGGTGCAGCAGGTCTGCCGCAACTGCGGCAACCACGCCGCACAGGTCATCACCCGACGGTCGACGAAGTTCAGCCTGTTCTTCGTCCCGATCATCCCCGTCCGCACCAGCTACGTGCAGCAGTGCACCTTCTGCGGCGCCCAGTACGACATCTCCCGGTCCGAGGCCGAGCGCCTCGCGGTCGGCTGAGCCACCGGTGGCCCGTTTCCTCTGCTGGCTGATCGGCCGGCAGCCCGCCGTGCCCGCACCGGCGCCTGTGCACACCGTGTCCCGGCCGCCGTGCACCCCCGGCCGTCGGCGTCGCCGCCGTGCCCGCCGGCCGCTGGCCGGCACCGCCCTGCCCCGCTCGCCCTGGAACCGTTCCGCCGAGCGGTGACTGCCTCCGTCGTCGGCCCCTCGATCGGGGTGCGGGCCCGTGTGAGGATGTGGCGGTGTCGTATCCCCCTCATCCGCCGTACCCGCCGGTGCCCGGCGCGGTGGCGCCGCTGGTGTATCCCCACCCGATCGCGCCCCCGCCGGGGTACGCGGTGCTCGCCGTCGCGGTGAACCGCGGCCCGTACATCGTCCCCGCCCCGGCCACCAGCAAGTTCAAGATCGACGGCCAGTCGGTGCCGATCCCCGGCGAGGGCACCTGGTACATGGCGGTCGCGCCCGGGCAGCACGACGTCCGCTACACCGACTTCATGGGCATCCCGCTGATCACCACCGCGCTGGTCGCCCATCCCGGCGCGGTGCACCACCTGTCGTTCCGCTTCGGCGGGTGGCGCAACCGGGTCCACGACGGGCACGGCACCGACGTGACGAAGTTCGGGCTCTGGTCGAACTACAGCATCATGTTGGTCACGTTCGCCGTTGTCGGGCTGATCTGCTGCGGTCTCCTCGTTCCCGTCCTCGGCGCGCTCTGACGTCGGCCCGGTCAGCCGGTGCCCGACCGGCGAGACGCTGGTGGACCCGGCGGCCGGGCCGGGCGTCGCGGAGCGCCTCGCCGGGGCGGCGTCCGGCACCCGTCGTGGGGACCGCCTATCGTGGCGGATCGTGACGAGCACCGAGGAGCGACTGGCCGCGATCCGTGGTGGCGTGCCGCCCAGGCGGCACAACGCCCGCACCATCGCCGCCCTGACCGGCAACCCGGCTTGCACCCGGCGGGCCGTGCTGGACGGCGCCGGGGTGGACAAGCCGAACCTGGCCGAGCGGATCGGGTTCCCCGCCCGGTTCGGGCAGTCCCGGTTCGCCATCACCCGCGGCAACGCGTTCGAGGCGCAGGTCAAGGCCGACGGCGGGGCGGAGCTGCTGCGGCTGGTGGCCGAGCGGCTGGGCGTACCGGTGCCGGCGGCGGCGACCTGGACGGATCTCGGCGACGGCGTCGAGGACGACACGGCGGCCCGGCACCGGCGCTCCGCCGAGCTGCTGGCCGGCGCCGCGCCGGGCGGCGGGGCCGACGACGCCGCCGCGCTGTTCGACCACCCGCTGCTCGGCCTGGACGTCGCCGGCCGCCGGGTGCACCTGGAGCCGGATTTGGTCGCCGCCCGGCTCGCCGGCCGGTTCCACGTGGTGGAGGTCAAGTCGTTCCCGGTGATCGACGGCCAGGCCGACCCGGCCAAGGTGTCGGCCGCCGCGACCCAGTCCGCCGTCTACGTGCTGGCCCTGCGCGAGCTGCTCGCCGCCGCCGGCCACGACCCGGAACTGGTGTCGCACGACGTGGTGCTGGTCTGCCCGCGGGACTTCGCCAACCAGCCGCTGGCCAGCCTGGTCGACGTGCGCAAGCAGTTGCTGGTGCTGCGCCGTCAGCTCGACCGGATGGCCCGGGTCGACGCGCTGCTGGCCGCCGTGCCCGAGGACTTCACCGCCGACCTGGCCGCCGAGCCCGCGGCGCTGCTCGCCGCGCTCTCGGGGGTCGAGGCCCGCTACGCGCCCGAGTGCCTGGCGGCCTGCGAGCTGGCGTACTTCTGCCGGCACGAGGCGCGCGGCCACACCGGCGCGCTGGGCCGGCCGGTCCGGGAGGCGCTGGGCGGGATCGCGGACGTCGGCGAGGTGCTGGCGCTGGCCGCCGGCGAGCGCGCGCCGGAGCCGGGGCAGGAGGAGGCCGCCGCGCTGCTGCGGACCGCCGCCCGGTTGCGCGCCGACGCCCTCACCGGGACCCCCGCATGAGTACGCTCCGCGCGCTCGCCCGGGCCCAGGCGCTGGACGCCGGGGTGGCCCAGCCGGTGGCGACCGTCCGGCACCTGCACCTGGCCGAGCGCCCGCTGGTGCTCGTGCCGCTGGCGATGGCCGGCGAGGCGAACGCCCCGTTGGCGGCGCTGGTCGGCGACGCGCCGGACACGGCGCGGCTGCTGATCGTGCCGCAGCCCCGCAACCGCGACCAGCGATTCGCCTTCGCGGCCGAGCTGGCCGCGATCGTGCTGCCCTACCTGGACGGGTTCCGGGGCGTCTCCGAGGCGGTGCCGGTCGACCGGGGCAAGGATGTGCGGTACCGCTACGCCGACGCCCCGCAGCTGCTGGTGCCGAACCCGGCCGGGGTGAGCTTCCTGCGGCTGCTGGGCCGCTCCACCCGCTTCCGCCGTCCCGACGGCGAGTACCCGGTGCATCCGTCGGTGCCGGTGCTCGGGCGCTGGCTGACCTTCTTCGCCGAGCGGGCCGAGTACCCCGGGTCGTCGGCGCTGGTGGCGATGACCGACGCGTTGACGCTGCACTGGGCCACCGGGCAGAGCGTGCTGGAGGACCAGCACCTGCCGGCGCTGCTGGGCTGGATCGACCCGCCGGCCGGGCTCACCGGCGCCGAGGCGGCGGCCCGGGCCGAGGACCCCGCCGTCTGCCCGCCCGCCGGTCCGGCCACCGACCCGGACTTCGACAACCACCTGCTCGCCCCCGCCATCGCCGCGTACGCCGCCGCCGAGGACGACCCGGTCGCGCGCGCCGGGGCGTACGCGGAGCTGGAACGGCTGCTGCGCGACCAGCTCGCGCCCACCTGGGAGCTGATGTGGCGCGGCGTCGGGTTGCTGCGCGCCCTGCCGCCGGGTGCCCGGGCACCCGGCCGGTGGGACGGCGACAAGGACGCCTTCACCGGCTACGCCGAGCATGTCGACGCGGGCGGCGCGCCGCAGCCCCGCCGCGACGGTGCGGTGGCCGCCGCCCAGCGGCTGCACCGGCTGGAACGGGCCCTAACCTCGTACGCCGTCCAGCGCGCCTACGACGACCCGCTGGTGATGGCGGAGCACCGGCTGACCGGTGAGGCGTTCGTCGGCGAGGTGACCCTGGCGGATCCGACGCGGGTGGACGACACCGGCAAGCGGCCGGTGCTGCGCCCGCGCGTCCAGGTCGTCACCACCGAGCCGGTGCTGGTGCCGGTCGGCGCCACGCTGTACTCGCCGACGCGGCCGGCGCAGAAGGCCAAGGTGGTCTTCGTGACCCCGGCCGCGGACGGCAAGACCGAGGTGGTGCTGGAGCTCTCCGGCGGGATGGGCCGGGGGTTGACCGCCCCGCCGGGCAGCGTGCCCGAGGTGGGGGAGCGGCTCTGCTACACCACCCTGTCGGACGCGTTCATGCCGGCGGGGGCCTTCCCGGCGGTCGAGGAGACCCCGTGGACCCACGGGGGCCCACCGGTCCCGGCTGCCCCCGGCTCCGGCCCGACGCCCGCGCCCGCCAGCCTCGGGGTGGGCGCGGGCGACCAGGTGGTCCCGGCCCCTGCGTCTGACGGGGATCCCGCCGAGGAGTGGGCCTGACCGGCTGGCGTCCACGCTCGCCGCCACCACCGCCCCCGGCCGCGGTCGGCACTGCCCCCGGCCGGCGGCCCCGGCCGGAGCTGGTGGCGCTGGCCGTGCCGGCGATCCCCGCGCCGCACTGTCGAGCTGATGTCGTAGACGATTCACCGCAGGCCGGCTGGGGTGGCGCGCGGCCCGGGCGCCGCCTGATGTCACAGACGACTCAGCTCGACAGCGCCGTCCGGCCCTTTCCCCGGCGTGCCGGGTCGGTGACCACCGCCGCCGCGGCCTCGAGCGCCTCGGCTGCGGGCACCTCGACGTCGGGAACGACGCCGGTGCCCTCCCAGTTGGTGCCGGTGACCGGGTTGACCGGGCTGGCGACCGGCACGGAGAGGTGCAGGTGCGCATGGACCGGGAACCCCGTCCGGGGATGGGCGCCGCCGCCGGTCCGCTCCCCGACGACCGTGGCCCGGCCGTGCTGCTGGAGCGCGTAGGCCAGCGACTCCCCGCCGGAGAAGGTCGTCGCGCTGGTCAGGACTGCCAACGGCCGGTCACCCCCGAACCGCGCCCCGGTCGGCGGCGCGGGGCTCCAGAACTGGCGGTCCGCCTGGTGGCGTTGGCGCATCGTGTACAGGTGCGTCGGCCGGTCGAAGAGGTGCCCGCAGACCAGCACCTCCATCTCCGGGTCGCCGCCGATCGTCTCGCGCAGGTCGATGATCAGGGCGTCGGCGTCGGCGACCAGCCGCAGTGCGGCGGTCATCGCCTCCCCGGCGAGCGTCGGCGAGAACAGCGCGGGCTCGATCCGGAGCAGGCCGACGTTGTCGGGCAGTCGCTCCACCCGGTGGATGCCGCCGAGGCTGGCCCGGGCCATCCGGGGCAGGTCGTCGGCGAGTGGATCCCCGCCGTCCTCCGGCAGCGGCCGGTCGTGGAACCGTACGCCCAGGTGGCGGTCGCCGTTGACGGACTGGAGCGTGCGGGTGAGCGTGTCGGCGAGCGCCGCCCAGGACGGCGCCCGCTGGTGCCGGTCGACCTCGGCCCGCAGCAGCCCGCCGAGGCGGGCCGCGACGTCGGGGAAGACGTAGTGCTCGTCGACCAGCTCGGCCGTGCGTGCGACGACCTCGGCGATCTCGACCTGCGATACCGGCTGTTCTCGGGTGTCGAGGGTTGTCATGTCCGCAGTAGAGCAGCCCCGTTGACAAAGAGTCAAGAGACGTAGACGCTTTCGGCATGACGCCGACGCCCGCCGACCATCCGCCCGACGACCTGCTGGAGGTCACGACCCCGGCACAGTTCAAGGCGCTCGGGCATCCGCTGCGCCAGCGGCTGCTCTTCGCGCTGGGGCAGCGTCCCGCCACCATCAGCCAGCTCGCGGCGGCGCTCGGCGCTGCCAAGGGCAACGTGGCCCACCACCTCAGGGTGCTGCGCGACGCCGACCTGGTCCGCGTCGCCCACACCCGTCAGGTCCGCGGCGGCACCGAGCAGTACTACCAGCGCAGCGCCCGGCGGATGCGCGCCGCGCCCGGGCACGCGGCCGCGACCGCCGCGATGCTCGGCGCGGTCGCCGAGGAGATCTCCGCGGCGCCCGGCGAGCCGCTGCTGCACCTGCGCCACCTGCGTCTCACCACGGCCCAGGCCGAACGGCTCGCCGCCGCGCTCAGTGAGCTGGTCGACGGCGCCGAGGACGCCGGCGAGGGCGAGCCCCGCCACGGCGTGCTGGTCAGCCTCTACCGGCAGGCGCCGCCACCGCCGGCCCGACGGCGACAGGCCGGCGACCCGCCGGCCTGACGACGCGACCCGCCGGCCAGCCGGCGTCGGCGGGTCCAGAATCGGCCTTGACCCTCACGTAACGGCAGGCGGAAGCCTGGTGGGCGGAAGGGAGGGAACCATGGCGTACACGGTGGGACAGGTGGCGAGAGCGGCCGGGGTGACCGTGCGGACGCTGCACCACTACGACGAGATCGGGTTGCTCTCGCCCAATGGCCGCAGCAGCACGGGCTACCGGCGCTACGACGACGCCGACCTGGAGCGGTTGCAGCACATCCGCTACTACCGGGAGCTGGGGTTCCCGCTGGAGGAGATCGCCGCGATCCTCGACGACCCGGCGAGTGACCCGGTGGCGCACCTGCGCCGCCAGCACGAGCTGCTGACCGTACGGATCAAGAGGCTCCAGGAGATGGTCACGGCGATCGAGTTCGCGATGGAGGCGAGCAAGTTGAACATCCCACTGACCCCGCAGGAGCGGTTCGAGGTCTTCGGCGACTTCGACCCGGAGGCGCACGCCGAGGAGGCCGAGCAGCGGTGGGGCGGCAGCGAGGCGTACCGGGAGTCGAACCGGCGCGTGTCCCGCTACACCAGGGACGACTGGCTGCGGAACAAGGCGGAGAACGAGGACTGGGGGCGGCGGCTCGTCGAGGTGATGTCCTCCGGCGCGCCGGCGGACAGCCCGGCGGCGATGGACCTCGCCGAGGAGCACCGGCAGATCATCAGCCGCTGGTTCTACGAGTGCTCGTACGAGATCCACACCGGGCTGGCCGACATGTACGTGGCGGACGAGCGGTTCACCGCGTACTTCGAGAAGATCAGGCCGGGGATGGCCGCGTACCTGAGCGAGGCCATCCACGCCAACGCGATCAGCCGCGCCTGAACGTGCGGCTCGTCCGTCCTCCGGAGGCCACAGTGACCCGCACGCCCCGGATCCGGTAACCGGTTAGGGGCTGAGGCATCCGTCGCCATAGGCTGCGAGCATGGATCATGGGCCGCCGTCGGCGCGCGGATTCGAGATCGGCCGCATCGCCCGGTGGTACGCCGTGGTCTGGGTGCTCCTCGGGTTGTGCCCGCCGATCATCACGGTCCTCGACGACTCCGGAGCGGGGAGGTGGTGGTCGGCGGCACTGCCCGTCGCGCTCGGACTCGCGTACGCGTGCGTGACCATGTTCCCGGACCGGCGCCTCCTGCACCCGTCCGCCTATCTGGCGATGCTGACCGTGGTGCTCGGCGTGATGTCGTACCTTCGCGGCGGTGCGGCCCTGTTCGTTGTGTCGATCCCCCACTTCTGGCTCTTCACGCGGAGCCCACGATCGGCGATCGCACACAGCGGGGTCGCCGCGGCGGCGACCGTGCTCGGCGGCATCGCCGCGCTGGGCTGGCAGCCCGACATCAACGACGGCAACTTCGTCATCACCGTGGTCGGGTACGCGGCGTCGGTCGCGCTCGGCCTGTTCGTGCACCGGCTGCTGGAACGCGGCGAGGAACGCGCCCGGCTACTGAGTGCCGAGTTGGAGGCGGCTCGGCGCAGTCTGGCCGAGGCACACCAGCGGCAGGGGGCGACGGAGGAACGCGAGCGACTGGCCCGGGAGATCCACGACACGCTCGCCCAGGGATTCGCGTCCATCATCGTGCTCGCCGAGGCGGCTCGCGCCGGCCTCGACACCCATCCCGCCACGAGCGCTCAGCAGCTGCTGTCGATCGAGCGCACCGCCCGCGAGAACTTCGCCGAGGCGCGTGTCCTCGTCGGTTCGGCGCCGCAGAGCGGCCTCTCTCAGGGCTCGATCGCACAGACCCTGCGCCGCACCGCGGAGCGCTTCGGCGAGAACACCGGGATAACGGTCAGCACCGAGCTCGACGACGTGGACGGCGACCAGACCACCCGGATCGCGCTGCTGCGCTGTACGCAGGAATCGCTGGCCAACGTGGGCAAGCATGCGAACGCCTCCACCGTGGGGATCGTGCTCACCCGCGGCGAGGATGTCATCGAGCTCGAAATCACCGACGACGGCCGCGGCTTCGCGGTCGACACGGCGGAGGGCTTCGGACTCGTCGGCATGCGCAGACGATTGGCCGAACTCGGCGGTGAGCTCACCGTCACCAGCTCTCCGGGCAACGGGACCCGGGTTCTCGCTGCGCTGCCGGTGAACAGTCAGGGGTGACATGACAGACGACCAGATCCGGATCGTGGTGGCCGACGACCATGCGGTGATGCGCGCCGGCGTGGTGGCGCTGCTCGCCACCGACCCGGCCATCGAGGTGGTCGGCGAGGCCGGCAACGGCCGCGAGGCCGTCGAACTCATCGAGCGTCTGACGCCGGACGTGGCCCTGCTCGACCTGCGGATGCCGATCATGGACGGTGTCGAGGCCACCACCGCGATCCTCGGCGGTCCCTCCGGGACCCGCGTGCTGATCCTCACCACCTACGACACCGACAGCGAGATCGAACGCGCCGTCGAGGCCGGCGCCATCGGCTACCTGCTCAAGGACACCAGCCGAGAGCAGCTGGCCGACGCCATTCGCTCCGCCGCCCGAGGCCAGACCGTTCTCGCCCCACGGGTCGCCGAACGCATCGTCGCGCGGATGCGCCAGCCGGCCCCGGTCGTGCTGACCTCGCGGGAGGTGGACGTGCTCAACGGGGTGGCGGACGGGTTGTCGAATGCCGACATCGGTAGGCGTCTGGTGATCGCGGAGGCCACCGTCAAGACGCACCTGCTGCGGATCTTCGCGAAGCTCGACGTCAGCGACCGTACGCATGCGGTGGTCACCGCACTCGAACGTGGCCTGCTGGCCCGGCCCGGGCCGGGCGATCAGCGTCCCTGGAACCGGCGCTCGTGACCGTCAGCTGACGGCGTTGTCCACCGGTCGGTGGACGACAGGTCCCATCGGTCGAGGCTGTCGCCGGCCACAGCGTCTCGACCAGCATAAACACCATGAACAACAGGGCGCCGGACGCGCATCGCGGGCATGTTCTCCAGCTGGAATCGGTACGCAAGGTCTACGGCGGGACCAGGAACGCCACCGTCGCTCTCGACCAGGTGACGGTCGGCCTGAACCGCGGCAGCTTCACCGCCGTGATGGGACCCTCCGGATCGGGCAAGAGCACGTTCCTGCACTGCGCGGCGGGGTTGGACCGGCCGACGTCGGGAACGGTCCGGCTCGACGGTGTGGACCTCGCCCCGCTCGGCGAGCGTGAGCGGACCCGGCTGCGCCGAGACCGGATCGGCTTCATCTTCCAGTCCTTCAACCTGCTCCCCGCGCTGACCGTGGCGGACAACGTCGCGCTGCCGCTGCGCCTCGCGGGCCGCAAGCCGCAGCGGCACGCGGTCGACGACATACTCGACCGGGTCGGCCTCGCGGGCCGCCGGGAACGTCGCCCCGGTGAGCTGTCCGGCGGTCAGCAACAGCGCGTCGCCATCGCCCGGGCGCTCATCGCCCAGCCGGCGGTGATCTTCGGTGACGAGCCGACGGGCGCCCTCGACACGTTCACCGCGCGGGAGGTGCTGACGTTGCTGCGGGACGCGGTCGAGCACGGTGGGCAGACGATCGTGATGGTGACCCACGACCCGGTCGCGGCCGCGTTCGCCGATCGCGTGCTGTTCCTCGCCGACGGTCGGCTGGTGGGCTCGCTGGAGGGGCCGACGGCGGACCTGGTCGCCGACCGGATGACCCAGCTCGGCGCGTGGGGCCACAGCGTGGCCGTTCAGGGGGTGCGGTGATGATCGGGCTGGCACTGCGCATGCTGCGCTTCCACAAGGGCGGCTTCGTCGCCTGCTTCATCGCGATGTTCCTCGGCGCCACGATCGTGGTGGGCTGCGGCGCGCTGCTGGAGACAGGGGTCCGCAACGCGGCCCCGCCCGAGCGACTGGCCGCCGCGCCGATCGTGGTCACCGCCGACCAGCGGTACCTCGGCACGAAACGGGATCTCGTGTTCCCCGAGCGGATCCACCTCGACGACGACCTCGCCGACGCGCTGGCCAAGATTCCGGGCGTCGCCCGTACGGTGGAGGATCTGTCCTTCGAAGGCACCACGGCCTCTGCGTCGGTCACCGGGCACGGCTGGTCCTCCGCTCAGCTCACCCCCTACCGGCTCGCCGAGGGAGTCGCGCCGGACGGCCCGGGTCAGATCGTCCTGGGCAGCAGGCTCGCCCAACGGGCCGGGCTGCGGCCCGGGCAACCGGTCGACCTGATGATCAAGGGTGGTGCCCAGCGATTCGACATCGCCGGACTGGCCACCGGCGCCGGCGACGAGAACACCGTCTTCCTCGCCGACGCCGAGGCGGAGCGGGTCGGATCGATCGCCTCCATCGGCGTGTTCACCACTGCCGGCAGCGACACGGACCAGGTCGCCCGGCGCCTGCGGGACGCGGTCCGGGGGAGTGCGCAGCCCGTTGCGGTGATGACCGGCGACGAGCGCGGCCGGGCGGAGAATCCCGCCGTCATCGCGGAGGGTGCTGATCTCATCCCGCTCGCCGCGGCCTTCGGTGGTCTCTCGGTGATGGTCACGGTGTTCGTGGTCGCCGGCACCCTGGGCCTGTCGATGCGCCGCCGGCAGCGCGAGATGGCACTGCTGCGGGCCGTCGGCGCCGCACCCGGGCAGGTGCGCCGGATGATCCTTGGCGAGACCGCGATGCTGGCGATCGTCGCCGCCGCGCCGGCCTGGTTCGCCGGGCCCTGGCTCGGCGCATGGTTGCTGCGCGCCTTCGCCAGCGCGGACGTCGTACCCGACATGATCGCCTTCCGGTCCGGTCCGGTCCCGGCGATCGTCGGAATCGGCACCGCGCTCGTCGCCGCGTTCGTCGCCGCCCTGATCGCCGTGCACCGGGCAGCTCACACCCGGCCGACCGAAGCGCTCGCCGAGGTGTCGCTGCAGCGCCGCTGGTTCAGCGGTGTCCGGACGATCACCGGACTTCTCTGTCTGGCCGGCGGTGCCGCGCTGGCCGTGGGCACGGCGGCCGCAGACGGCCCGGACGCGGGCAGCGTGGCAACCCCGGCCGCACTGGTCTGGACGGTGGGATTCGGTCTGCTGGGCCCGGTACTGGCCCGGGCCGTCACCCGGTCGCTGCGGCGGCCGCTGCGGTCCCTGACCGGCCTCGCGGGCCACCTCGCCACCAGCAACGCGCAGGTGGGCATCGCACGGCTGGCGGCCGCGGTGATGCCGGTGATGCTCGCGACCGGACTGGCCACCGGCCTGATCTACATGCAGGTCACCCAATCCAGTGGCGCTCGCCAAGCCGCCGCCGAGACCATGACGGCCGACTTCCTGGTGGTCTCGGACGCCGGAGGCATCCCGCCCGGCCTGCTGGACACCATCCGCAAGGAGCCCGCGGTCGCGGCGGCGACCGCCCAGATCCCCACCCGGGCATATCTCGAACCCGCGACACCGCCGGTGGCTGCCGCGGCCGACGAGGAGGAGTCTGACTCGGCCCAACCGTCCGAGCTGTCGGTGCGGGGTGTCACACCCGAAGGGCTGACCCTGACCACCGCCTTCCGAGCCGCCACCGGAACCTTCGACGCCCTGCACGGCGACACCGTCGCGCTGCCGGCGAAATACGCCGTCGGCCACGAGCTGGGCGATCTGATTGCGATGCGCTTGGGCGACGGCACCCCGGTGCGCCTCAAACTGGTCGCCACCCTGCAGGGGCGACCCGGATACGAGACGACCCTGATGCCGGCGTCGCTGCTCCTCGGTCACACCACCGCCGAATCGGTGCCGCAGATCATGGTCAGCGCCGCCACCGGCAACGACACCGCCGTCCTGGCCAGCAGGCTCGCCGATCTCGCCGGCCATCATCCCGGCGTGCGCGTCGTCGACCGAGCCGCCTTCACCGCGGCGGTTCACGACCAGGACAACACCCAGGCGTCCATGGCCTACCTCGTGCTCTGCGTGGTCGTCGGCTATTCGGTTCTGGCGCTGGTCAACACCCAGGTCCTGGCGACCGGAGAGCGCCGACGGGAGTTCATGCTCCAACGACTCGTCGGGACCACGCACCGGCAGGTCCTGGCGATGATGACCGTCGAAGCACTGCTGATTGCCGCGGTCGGCCTGATCCTGGGCCAACTGGTCGCCGCCCTGACGTTGATGCCGCTGAGCCTGAGCGTCCTGGGCACCCTGCTACCGGCCGGTTCCATCTGGATCCTGGCCACGGTGTGCGGGACCGCGACCGCACTCACCCTGGCCACGACACTCCTCGCCACCCGCTTCGCGCTTCGTGGCCGCCCGCAGCCGTGACCGCCGCTCGGCAGTAGCCACGTCCGATCGCCGTAACCGGTAAGGACCGACCGGGCTGGCGACCGGCGAGGGGCAGGCGGTCACGATCCGCGACGCCCGAGATGCACAGGTACCGCATCTCGGGCGTCGAGGCGCCCTGACCCGCCGGCCGGACACCTTCGCGCCGGACCGGCGCCGGGCCGGCGGACCGGACCGCCGCCGGGCCGGCGGGGCGGGTCAGCGCCAGGACGGCGGGTAGCCGTAGTGGGGCAGCAGCCGCCCGGCGAGCAGCGCCGTGCCGAGCACGACCAGCACGGCCGGCACCACCGTGTGCAGCGGGTGCAGGAGACCGGGGCCGGTCAGGCCGATGAAGGCGGCGCAGACGACGGCCGGCGCGTGCGGCGCCGCCAGCAGCAGCATGGCGACGAGCGAGCCCACCGCCGCGGCGGTCGCCGTCCATACCGACGGCCCGGCGGCGGCGGTGACCGCCACCGCGACGAGGGTGCTGGCCGCGTAGCCGGGGAGCACCGCCGCCGGTCGGGCCAGCGGCGCCCGGGGCGCCATGGCGACCACGGCCGCCGAGGCGACGAAGGGCAGCGCGAACACGTCCCGCCCGCTCAGCGCCTCGACGGCGGCCAGCAGGCTCATCGCGCCGAGCAGCACCGTCCCGGCGGCGAGCGCGCCGGCCCGCGCGGCCCGCCGGTCGAGCGCCGGCGGGCCGAGGGTGGTCGAGGCCATGCCTACCGGACCCGGCGCAGGAAGTCGCGGATCAGCCCGGCGATCTCGTCGCCGTGGGTCTCCAGCGCGAAGTGGCCGGTGTCCAGCAGGTGGATCTCGGCGTCGGGGAGGTCCCGGGCGTACGCCTCGGCTCCGGCGGCGCCGAAGATCTCGTCGTGGCGGCCCCAGGTGACCAGGGTCGGCGGCCGGTGCTCGCGGAAGTAGCGCTGGAAGTCGGGGTAGACGTCGAGGTTGAACTGGTAGTCCCAGAAGAGCTGGAGCTGGATCTCCTTGTTGCCGGGCCGGTCGAGGCCCGCCTGGTCGAGGCGCCACGTCTCCGGGGCTACGCGGTCGAGCCGGTCCGCCGGCACGCCGTGGGTGTACTGCCAGCGGGTGGCCTCGACCTCCAGCAGCTTGCGGACCTCGGGCTCGTGGGTGGCCCGGTCCTTGGCGTGCGCGAAGAGCACCTCCCAGAACGGGGTGAACCCCTCGGTGTACGCGTTTCCGCTCTGGGTGACGAGCGCGGTGACCCGCTCCGGGTGCCGGCTGGCGATGCGCAGGCCGATCGGGGCGCCGTAGTCGTGCACGTAGAGGGCGAACCGGTCGATGCCGAGGGTGTCGAGCAGGCCGAGGGTGATCTCGGTGAGTCGCTCGAAGCTGTAGTCGAAGTCGCCGACCGGCGGGGCGGAGGAGTTGCCGAAGCCGACGTGGTCGGGGGCGACGAGGTGGTACTCGTCGGCCAGCGCGGGGATCAGGTTGCGGAACATGTGCGAGCTGGTGGGGAAGCCGTGCAGCAGCACGAGGGTGGGGCGGGACGGGTCGCCGGCCTCGCGGTAGAAGACCTCCTGACCGGCGACGGTGACGGTGTGGTGACGGGTGGCGAAGGGGGCCACGGGTACTCCTCGATCTCGGGAGAACGATCGTTCTCCGGCTGGTTGGTACTGTAGGAGAACGAAGGTTCTCCGGGCAAGGGGCTTTGACATGGACCACACCACGGCCGAGGCGCGACTGCTCGACGCGGCCGACACGCTCTTCTACGAGCGCGGCATCCAGGCGGTCGGGATGGACGCGATCCGGTCCGCCTCCGGCGTCTCGCTCAAGCGCACCTACCAGCTCTTCCCCTCGAAGGAGCACCTGGTCGAGGCGGTGCTGCGCCGGCGCGACCTCGCGATCCGGGACGCGCTGGCGGCGTACACCTCGGCGCGGCCGACCCCGACGGAGCGCGTCCTGGCGGTCTTCGACTACCTGCACGACTGGTTCGACCAGCCCGCCTACCGGGGGTGCGCCTTCATCAACTCGTTCGCCGAGCTGGGCGGCTCCTCGCCCGGCGTGGTCGACATCGTGCGTACCCACAAGCGGGCCTTCGCCGACCACCTCTCGGCGCTCGTCGCGGAAGCCGGCCGGCCGCCGGCGCTCGCCGCGCAGCTCGCCCTGCTGGCCAACGGCGCGATGGTCACCGCCGCCATCACCGGCAGCGTCGAGCCGGCCCGCGAGGCGCGCGCCGCCGCGCGCCGCCTGCTCGAAGCGGACACCGCTCCGCGCTCCCCGGCCGCGTCGGCGGGCACCCCGGAGCCGCCGGCCTGAGCCGGCTCACCGGCCGCTCTGCCCGGCGACGTCCCGTCCGGGCGGCGCACCGAGCAGCGACCCTCAGTCGAAGGCCGGCACCGGCGGCGCCAGGGGCCACTGTGATCACACACGATCCGCGACGCCGGGCGGCGACTACGCCGGCGGCGGTTCCGGCGGCAGGCCCGGGGCGAGCCGGCGCAGCGAGGTGAACGTGGGGACCAGCGCGGCGTACAACTCGGAGAAGAGCGGCAGCAGGCCGGCGTACGTGGCGGCGGCGGCCGGCGCGGGACGGGCGGTCTGCTCGATGTGCACCAGGTCGGCGGCGACGTCGATCGAGGCGACCAACCCCAGCGCCTCCATGCCGAGCAGCGCCGCCCCGAAACTGGAGCCCTCGCGGCCGGCGGGGAAGCCCACCGGCATGCCGAGCACGTCGGCGAGCATCTGCCGCCACAGCGGGCTGCGGGCGAATCCGCCGCTGGCCCGGATCTCCCGCACCTCGTTGCCGGCGGCCCGCACCGAGGCCAGCACCAGCGCCAACTGCTGGCAGACCCCCTCCAGCCCGGCCCGCACCAGGTGCGCGCGGCGGTGCCCGTGGGTCAGCCCCACGTACGCGCCGCGCGGCAGCGCGCTCCAGTGCGGGGCCCGCTCGTTGAGCAGGTACGGCAGCATGATCAACCCGCCGGAGCCGACCGGGGCCTCGGCGGCCAGGGCCAGCAGCTCCTCCTCGGCGTGCTCGCCCAGCTCCGGGGCGAGCGCGTCGCCGAGCCAGTCCAGCACGATGCCGCCGTTGTTGATCGCGCCGCCCACCGCCCAGCGCCGCTCGGTCAGCGCGTAGCAGAACACCCCGCCGAGCGGGTCGACGCCGGGGCGTTCCACCATGACCCGCATCGCGCCGCTGGTGCCGATCGAGCAGGCCATCACGCCGGGGGCGACCGCGCCGAGCCCGAGATTGGCCAGCGGCCCGTCGCCCGCGCCGACGACCACCTTCGTGCCCGGCGGCAGCCCGGTCGCCGCGGCCGCCTCGGCGGTGAGGCCGTCCAGCACGGTGGTGGTGGGCACCAGCTCGGGCAGTTGCTCCTCGGTGATCCCGGCGATGCCGAGCGCCTCCTCGTCCCAGGAGAGCTGGTGGATGTCCATGAGGCCGGTCGCGGAGGCGACCGAGTGGTCGGTGACCAGCGCGTCGCACAGCCGCAGCATGATCCAGTCCTTGATGCCCACCCAGTACGCGACCCGCCCGAACAGCGTCGGGTCCTGCTCGGCGAACCAGAGCAGCTTGGACAGCGGCGCCATCGGGTGGACCGGGGTGCCGGTGCGGCGGTGCAGCGCCAGCCCGGAGGGGATCGCGCGCAGCCGCTCGGCCTGCCGGCTGGCCCGCGAGTCGGCCCAGGTGAGCGACCGGGTGAGCGGGTTGCCGTCGGCGTCCAGCCCGATCAGGCTGTGCATGGCGGTGCCGAACGCCAGCCCGGCGACCGGCCGACCCAGCTCCGCCACGACCGTGCGGAGCGACTCCCGCACCGCCGCGTGGATGAGGTGCGGATCCTGCTCCGCGTAACCGGGGTGGGGCTCGTCGAGCGGGTAGCCGACCGAGTGGTGCGCGAGCTGCCTGCCGCCGATGTCGTACGCGACGGCCTTGGTGCTGGTGGTGCCGATGTCGACGCCGATCACGACGGCACGGAGCGGGTCGCTCACCGGCTCCACCCCCTCGCTGGCCCCGGGTGCCGCCGACGTTACCCAGCGGGCGGTCGGCCCGTAGGGGGAACAACCCGTTTCCCGGTCGGGTCTTCCCCGCCGCTCCCGGCGGCACGAGAATGCCCATCAGCGTGAATGTCCCGCACGTTCACCACGACGGGGAGGAAGACAGGATGAGGCTGAAGCCGGCCGGCGCGGTGGCCACCGCACTCGCCACGGTCGTCACCACGGTGGTCACCGGCGTCCCGCCGGCCGCCGCCCAGCACCGCGACGGCGGCTACTCGGCGGAGATCCGCCGGGCGTCGTACGGCGTCCCGCACATCACCGCCCGCGACTTCGCCTCCCTCGGCTTCGGCGTCGGCTACGCCCAGGCCGAGGACAACATCTGCGTCATCGCGGAGAAGGTGGTCACGGTCAGCGCCGAGCGGTCCCGCCACTTCGGGGCGACCGGCCCGACCGACGCGAACGTGCGCAGCGACCTGTTCTACCGCAAGGCGATCGACGAGCGCACGGCCGAGCGACTGCTCCAGGGGCCCCGCGACGGCGTGCACTCCCCGTCGGACGAGGTCCGCGACCAGATCCGCGGCTTCGTCGCCGGCTACAACAACTACCTGCGCCGCACCGGCGCGGCGAACCTCACCGACCCCGCGTGCCGGGCGAAGCCGTGGGTGCGCCCGCTGACCGAGCTGGACATGTGGCGCGCGAGCTGGGCCAGCATGGTCCGGGCGGGCTCGCGGGCGGTGCTCGACGGGATCGTCGCCGCCGCGCCGCCCACGGCCACCGGCCCGGCCGCCGCCCTGGACGCGCCCGGCGCCGCGGCGGTGGTCGCCGCCCGCGACGGCGCGCCCGCCGGGGTGGGCAGCAACGCGTACGGGCTGGGCGCGCGGGCGACCACCCACGGCGGCGGGATGCTGCTGGCCAACCCGCACTTCCCGTGGGAGGGCGCGGAGCGCTTCTACCGGATGCACCTGAAGGTCCCCGGCCGCTACGACGTGGAGGGCGCGGCGCTGATCGGCGACCCGATCATCGAGATCGGGCACAACCGCACCCTCGCCTGGAGCCACACGGTCTCCACCGCCCGCCGCTTCGTGTGGCACCGGCTCGCGCTGGTCCCCGGCGACCCCACCGCGTACTACCTGGACGGTCGACCCGTGCGGATGACCACCCGCACCGTCACCGTGCGGGTGCCCGGCCCGGGCGGCACGACGGTGCCGGTCAGCCGCACCTTCCACGACACCCACTTCGGCCCGGTCGTCGTCGTCCCCGGCACGTTCGACTGGAGCGCCACCGCCGCGTACGCGATCACCGACGTCAACGCCACCAACAACCGTGCGTTCGACGGCTGGCTCCAGATGGGCCGGGCGAGGACGGTCCGCGAGCTGAAGCAGGTCCTCGACCGGCACCAGTTCCTGCCCTGGGTGAACGTGATCGCCTCCGACGCCCGCGGTGAGGCCCTCTACGCCGACCACTCGGTGGTGCCCCGGGTCACCCACGAACTGGCCGCCGCCTGCATTCCCGCGCCGTTCCAGCCGCTCTACGCCGCCAGCGGCCAGGCCGTCCTCGACGGCTCCCGGTCGGCCTGCGCGCTCGGCCGGGACCCCGACGCGGCGGTGCCCGGCATCCTCGGCCCGGCGAACCTGCCGACCCGGTTCCGCGCCGACTACGTGACCAACTCCAACGACAGCCACTGGCTGGCCAACCCGGAGGCGCCGCTGGAGGGCTACCCGCGCATCATCGGCAACGAGCGCACCGAACGCAGCCTGCGCACGCGGCTCGGGCTGGAGCAGGTGCAGGGGCGCCTCGCCGGCACCGACGGGCTGCCGGGGCGGGGGTTCACCACGGCCCGGCTCTGGCAGACCGTCTTCGGCAACCGCGCGTACGGCGGGGAACTCGTCCGCGACGACCTCGTGGCCGTCTGCACCGCGCACCCCACCGCGACCGCCTCGGACGGGACGACCGTCGACCTGCGCGCCGCCTGCGCGGCCCTGAAGGGCTGGGACCTGCGCGTCGACCTGGACAGCCGGGGCGCCCACCTGTTCACCGAGTTCGCCCTGGCCGGCGGCATCCGCTTCGCCGACGCGTTCGACGCGGGCGATCCGGTGCGCACCCCGAGCCGGCTCAACACCGCCGACCCGCGCGTACGCACCGCGCTCGCCGACGCGGTCCGCAAGCTCGCCGGCATCCCGCTCGACGCGCGGCTGGGCGACATCCAGACCGAGCCGCGCGGCGAGCGGCGCATCCCAATCCACGGCGGGCGCGCCGAGGCCGGCGTCTTCAACATGATCATCGGCCCGCTGGCGCCCGGCGTCGGCTATCCGAAGGTGGTGCACGGCTCGTCGTTCGTGATGGCGGTCGAGTTGGGCCCGAACGGCCCGTCGGGGCGGCAGATCCTCACCTACTCGCAGTCGAGCAACCCGAACTCCCCCTGGTACGCCGACCAGACCCGGCTCTACTCCGGCAAGGGTTGGGACACGGTCAAGTACACGGAGGCGCAGCTCAGGGCCGACCCGAACCTGCGCACCTACCGGGTGGGGGAGGGCCGCCCCCGCCACTGACCCGCCTCCCGCACCACGCGTCGCGCCCGTCGGATCCCCGGATCCGGCGGGCGCGTGCCGCCTCGCGGTCGCCCCGCGCCACGACACGCCCGACGGGTGCCGGTCAAGCCGGCGAAATCCGCCTCTCGTCCGATTTGCTCCGACGATCGGCCCTTTTGCCCCGTTACGTCGTGTCCCTGCCCGCCGTTGTCACAGTTGACGCTGGTGACACCCCGGTTGGTGGCCTGCGCGGCGAAGGAGTCGGCATGGCAAGGACTGATTCGACGGGTTCCACGTGGCGGTACCGGTGGGCGCACCGGCAGAACGAACGGCGGCGGCGGGTGTTCCGCGGCGCCGAAAATGCCTGGCGAAGACGCGACGACGAACTGCGCCGCCTGCGTACCCTCGCCGAGGAGTTCCAGGGCTCGGCCGCCGCGGGCGTGGGGCTGCCCCTGGAGCTGGCACCCGACGAGGTGGTCTTCTGGGTGCTGCCGGCCGCGCAGCTGGTGGAGGTCCGGCACACCACCGTGCTGCCCGCGCCGGACCTGACGATCGCCCCGGAGGCCGCCACGCTTCGGCCCCGCAGACCCGACGGTGTCCGCGTCACCGACGCCGGCATGGCGGTGATCACCAACCGCCGGCTGGTGCTGCTCGGCGGGCGCGGCCGGCGCGACTGGGCGTACGGGAAGATGACCGGCCTGGCCCACGACCCGCACGCGCCGGTCACCCTGATGCAGGTGCTGGACCGGCGGCGGACCTCGGGGCTGATGCTCCCCGTCGACGTCGCCGCCGACTTCCGGTTCAAGCTCACGCTGGCCTTCGCCGACGCCATCGAGCAGCGCGGCGCGGTGCTCGACCAGCTCGACGAGGCGATCGCCGAGCACGCGCAGCTCAAGCCGTTCCGGCCGGTGATCGCCACCCCGGGCCAGGCCCGCGCCTTCGCCCTCGTGCCCGGCGGCCGGCGCACCGTGGCCGTCGCCGCCGGCATCGCCCTGCTGGTGCCCGCCGCGCTGCTCGACACCGACCCCGCCGACCCGACCGGCGCCGAGGTCGCCGTCGCGGCCACCGCGGCGCCGAGCGCCACCGCCACCCCGCCGGCCCCGCCGCCCGCCGGGCCCAGGGTGCCGGCCGCGTCCGGGCCGCGCCGCGCCACCGCCTCGCCCGCGCCGACGCCCGAGCGGGAGCGGCGGTGCGGCGCCCCCGCCAACCCGATGGGGTACGACTTCTGCGGCGGCAACCGCGTCCGCAAGCCGGCCGCCGAGATCTGCGACTGGTTCGACTGCGCGCCCGACTTCTGGGCCGGCCGGGGCTACCTCGTGCAGTGCCGCGACGGCGCGGTCAGCCTCACCGGCGGACGGCGCGACGCCTGCGCCGAGCACGACGGGGTGCGCCGCACGGTCTGGAGCTGACCCCTCGGCGGGCTGCGTCGCGGGCGGCCCGCTCGGCGGGGTGTGTCGCGGCCGGTCCGCTCAGCGGAGGCGTTGCAGGGGGAGCAGGCCGACGAGGATCACCGCGGCGGCCAGCGGCAGCAGGTCCAGGTCCACCGCGATCCCCAGGAAGCCGAGCAGCACCGGCACGGGCACCCACGCCGGCAGCAGCCGGGGCCGGGTGGTCCCCGCCAGCACCAGCAGGGTGAGGATGCCGGCCTGGAACAGCAGCGGCCCCAGCGCCATGGCCGGATCGGGCAGCGGCGCGGCGTCGGCGAGACTCGGGAAGAGGTCGCCGAGGATCACCCAGACGAAGCCGGCCACCCCGACCAGCCCCAGCACCGTCGCGGCCTCGGTGAGCGCCCGCCGCCGGGGCGACACGGCGAGCAGCAGCCGACGCAGTCCGACGACCAGCGCGCCGAACAGCACGATCCCGACGAGGAAGAAGGTGTGGCCGACGTCCCAGGCCCAGCCGTCGCCCCGGTCGCCGTCGAGGCCGTCGACCAGGCGGAGCAGGCCGTAGAGCAGCAGGAGCGCCGGGCCGCCGACGGCGGCCGCCGGCACGAGTCTCGGCGTGGTCCGCGTATCGGTGTCAGTCATTCGTCCAGCGTCGTCGTCCGGCCGGCCGCGTTCCATCCGGGACTTCCCGCACCGGCCCCCGACCGACCACCCCGAGTGCCGGGCTGAGGGTGGGTGGCGCGGCCGTCGCATCATGTTCCCGTGATCAAGCTGAAGCACGACGGGCGCCGCAAGAAGAAGCGCGACTACTGCGACGGGTGCAACTGCGACACGCCCAACTGCGACGTGCCCTGCTGCGACCTGGGGCTCTTCTCCTTCCTGCTCACCCTCGGCGCGCTGCTCGCCCGGCTCGTGGCGCCCTCCCGGATGTCGGCCCCGGCGACCGCTCCCGCCGGGCGGGCGCCGCTGGTGGACCGCGCCGGGCGGGCCGCCATTCTCGGCTACCGGCGCTGGCTGTCGCACCGCTGGCCGGGACAGTGCCGCTACACCCCGACGTGCAGCGCGTACGGCCTCGAAGCGGTGGAACGCTACGGGCTGGCCGTCGGCGGGAAGCTGGCCGCCGACCGGGTGCGCCGCTGCCGCGCCGATGTGCCGCGCGGCACCCACGACCCGGTGCGCTGATCAGGGTTGCCCCTGACCTGCGGAGTATCCCACCCGCCCACGCTGCCACTTCGGCCATGATGAGGTCATGGAGATCCGCTCCGACGACGGCGCCCGGGTGAGGATCCGGCCGGTGGGCTACCAGCCCGGGGTCGAGCCGCCCGACGACCCGGCCGAGGCGTCGGACTGGGACGACTGGCTGCTCATCGAGACCGACGCCCGCACCGCCGACGGCCAGGCGTGGTCGCACTTCACGCCCTGCCTGACCGTGTCCGAGGCGTACGCGCTGGCGGGCTGGCTGCGACAGCAGGCCGAGACGACCGGCGATCCGGCGGAGGCCCTGGCGGTGGCGCGCTTCACCGAGCCGAACCTGGCCTTCCGCGCCCGTGTGCTGCGGCGCCGCCGGCTGGCGTTGACCGTCGAGTTCTCGTACGAGTCGCTGCCCCCGTGGATGCGGCGGCAGCCGCTCAGCGCGGTCTACCCGCTGACGCTCACCGTCTCCGCCGACGCCCTCGCGGTGGCGGCGGAGCAGTGGGCGCGGGAGACCGAGGCGTACCCCCGTCGGGCGACCGCCTCCTGAGGGCCGCCGACCCGCCGGGACCGTGCGCCGAGCCGCCGGCGGTGGTGGATGCCGCGCGTCCGCGGCTCCCGGTGGTACGTGTCGAAGTCGTAGCCGCGTCGGCGTAGATCCGGCGATCCGCACGTCTGGAAGGACGCGCCCCAACGCCATCCAGTCAGGAGCTTCAGGGCTGGAAGTACTCCGACATCGTGTGGCTGACCCATTGCGGCTGCTGGGCGTTCACCGGCAGGAACTCGGCCATCGTCGGCTTGAGGTCGATGAACGGGGGCGCCCGACACCGCGTCGAGGCCGAGCACCGTCAGTTCACGACCGCGCACGGACTCGATCGCGCAGCACGTCACCCCGATGCGGTTCGGTCGGCGGGGAACCCGGCCGGCGAAGACGCCGACGGGCGGGAGGTCGGCGCGGCCGCGGTACGGGCGGGGCTCGCTGTTCCCTTCAGTGGAGGCGATCTGCGGCCGAAGCGACGTGGTGGTCACGCGACGAGTAGGACCACGCTGATCGCCACCATCACCGCGGCGGTGGCCGCGTGGACGCCGTAGGCGACCGCCTTGGGCCCGTCGCTGCGCAACACGATCAGTGCGTCGCCGGCGGGCATGCCGGCGGCGGCCAGCATGAACCAGCCCAGCAGGTGCGGTGTGGCCCCGGCCAGCAGGATGAAGATGAAGATTCCCGAGGCGATGTCGCGCACGGCCTTGACGGCCAGCCATGCCCGGAAGGTGCGGTCTTCGGTCGGCGTGTCGGGGATGCCGAAGCCGGCCGCGGCCTGTGGCGCCCGGAAGGCGTTCACGCCGATGAGGATGATGCCCGCGCCGATCAGTCCGGCGAGCACGTTGGCGGTGGTGGTGAGCATGGACGGCTTCTTTCTCTGGTGACGCAGTCGGGGCGCGAGCGGCGTACGCGGCGCGGGGCGCGTCAGGCGATCGTGACGGCGGAGGTTCGGCCGGGGGTCAGGGGACGATCACCACGCCGCCGCGGACGCCGCCCCGGGCGAGCCGGTCGTGCGCGGCCGCGGCGTCGGCGAAGGGGTACACGCCGGCGACCCGGAGCGGGATGTCGCCGCTGGCGACGAGTTCGACCAGTTCACCCAGCCGCGATCCGTCCGGCTGCACCTCCAACGCGACGGTCCGGATGTTCCGCACCGGTTCCGGGCGCAGCGGGGGCGACGCGGCCACGTAGCCGCCGCCGTCGCGGACGAGGCCCAGCAGCGAGGGGCCGATCACCGCC
This sequence comes from Micromonospora sp. NPDC047670, assembly GCF_043204915.1. Lineage (NCBI taxonomy): Bacteria > Bacillati > Actinomycetota > Actinomycetes > Micromonosporales > Micromonosporaceae > Micromonospora > Micromonospora sp. NPDC047670. The sequence goes on along the minus strand of NZ_JBIDDA010000001.1, from coordinate 896,179 downwards.
AGGTCGACGACCGCGTCGAACGTCCCGGTCGGGTCGTCGGCGCGCGACAGGAACGCCGCGCCCAACGACTCCACGAACGCGCGGTCGTCGGTTCCGGCGAGTCCCGTGGCGCGCAGGCCGGTCGCGCGGGCCAGCGCCAGGACGAACCCGCCGACCTGCCCGGCGGCGCCGGTGACGAGCACGGTCGAACCCTCCGGGAGCGCGAGCAGGTCGAGGGCCTGGGCGGCGGCGAGGCCGTTGGTCGGCAGGGTCGCCGCCTCGGTGGCGGGGACGCCGGCGGGTGCGGCGGTCAGCCAGGCCGCGTCGAGCACCACGTACTCCGCGTGGGCGCCGACCGTGGTTCGCAGCCATGGCGAGAAGCCGATGACCTCGTCGCCGATCGTGAAGTCCCTGACCGCCGGGTCGACCGCGTCGACGGTGCCGGCCACATCCCAGCCGGGCGTGTACGGCAGACCGGTCGGCAGCGGGGCCGGGAACCGACCGGAGCGGATCATCAGGTCGACCGGGTGGACGACGGACGCGGCGACCCGCACCCGTACCTGCCCCGGCCCCGGCACGGGCACCGGCACGTCGGCCACGTGCAGAACCTCCGGCCCGCCGAACTGTGCATAGCTGACTGCGCGCATCGCTGCCTCCCTGGTGGGTTTTCGTGATCACCAAGACCGTAGGAATCAGCGGGCACCGTCAGGAAGTAGGTACCGTGAAGTGCCTAGGGCACCGGTGGAGGGCAGGATGGCGACGACGACCGCGGCACAACGCCGCGACCAGGCCAAACGCGACTACGACGCATTCCTGGAACAGTGTCCGACCCGTGAGCTGTTGAGCAGGCTCACGGACAAGTGGGTCGCACTGGTGATCCCGGCCCTCGCCGGCGGCCCGCAGCGGCACAGCGAGCTCGCCGACCGCATCGCCGGCGTCAGCCAGAAGATGCTCACGCAGACCCTGCGCACGCTGGAGCGCGACGGCCTGGTCGCCCGCACGGTCACGGCCTCGGTGCCGGTCCGCGTCGACTACGAACTCACTCCGCTCGGCCATGAACTGTTTCCGGTCCTGGTCGCGATCAAGAGCTGGGCGGAGACGCACATGGACCGGGTCTTCGACGCCCGCGCCCAGTTCGACGCGCGCCCCTGAGCCTCCGCCCAGGCGGCGCAGGGCGTCCGCACACCGACAGGCTCGCGCACTGTCGTGCGGCAGCACCAGCGGTAGGGGTGGCTGCCCGGGCCGCAGTCGCCGGCTGCCGACCCGACGGTCGGGCCGGCGGCGAGGTGGGGCGGCTACCGGCCCAGATCCGGTGCCGTCGGGCCGGTCAGCCGCAGCTGCCGGGCGTTGGCGCGGGCGTGACCGGCGAGGATCTCCCGTGCCTCACCGTGGTCGCGGCGCGCCGCCGCGACCACTCTGGCGACGCGCCCGGCGGCCTCCTCGACCCAGTCGAGGGGCTGCGGGTCACGACGGTTCTGCTCGGCGGCGCGCTCGGCGTACCCGGCGGCCACCTCGGCGGCCGGCAGGTCGCCCAGCAGCAGATTGGCGTACGCCAGCTCCTCGTCGAGCAGGACGTCGATCCATTCCTGTCCCGGGTCGAGCTCGGCCAGCCGTTCCCGCAGGTGCGACAGGTAGCCGTCGAGCGTGGCGTACCGGTCGAAGAACGGTACGGCGCGGGAGACGACCGCGTCGACCACCTGCGCGGCGATCGACGAGTATCCGGCCAGCGTGGCGGGCGCCTCCCAGCGGCCCAGCCGGAAGCCGCAGGTGTAGCTCTCCGGTTCCGGCTCGGCCAGCAGCTGCACCTGCGCGTGCAGGAAGAACGCCGGCCCGTACGCCGACGGCTGCGGCACCACGCGCGCGGCCGTCCAGCCGACCGGTGCGCGCACGAGCGAGTCGCCGGCCAGCTCCCACCCGTCGCCCAGCGCCGGGATCACGTGGCGTCTCAGTGCCTCAATCCACACCCGAGTGTCCATCGGTCAGCACCGTACCTCGAACACCGGTAGCTGACGGTTGCGGTACTGCGCCGGCAGGTTGCGGTGGAGCTTGTCGTACCAGTCCTGCTTGAGTCCCTCGTCGCCGGTCTTGAGGTCGAGGAAGAACTCGGGCCGCAGCGGGTCGGCACCCACCACGACGTCGGCGCGCGCACTGCCGGCGGGCCAGACCTTGCGCCCGAAGTAGGGGTTGTAGCGCATCGGCGCGATGCGGCCCCGCAGGTAGGAGACCTCGCTGTGCAGGTTGCCGCCCTCCGCCTCGATGAGTTCGGCGAACCGCTTGTGCACGGCCGTGCCCCAGGTGGCGGCCGTGTGGTGTGGCTGCCGGGCGACCTCCCGGCAGGCCTGCCTCGCGAGCTGCTCCACCCGGGCCTTCGCCTGCTGCTGGGCCGGCGTCAGGCTCGGCGACGTCGCGGTGGGGAAGACCATCGCGCTGCGGGTGGCCTGCGGCTGGGCGGTGGCTGTCGGGGCGTTCGGCGCGGTGCCGGCCGGGGTGGGCGTCGGCGTGGCCCGATGCCGCCGGTTGCGGGCGAGTTCCTTGGCCAGGTCATCGGCGAGCGCCTTGATGTCGGCCTGGACGAGCGCCCGCGCGACCGTCGACGCCTGGGCGCGGACCGTGTGGACTCTGGGGTTGCGTGACGGCGGGATGCGGTAGCGGGCGAAGCAGGACGTGGTGACGCTGCCGTTGGGCCGCATGCTCTTCGTCGTGGTGCAGGTGGCGATCGGGCGGCCGTCCAGCGTCATCGAGGTCGTGATGGACGCGTTGACCGGCCGGTTGACCGACAGGTACGGCGAACTCGACACCACCCGGTTCGACACCGTCACGTTGGCGCGGCATCCGTTGACGGTGCAGGGGGAGAGCGTGATCGCCCCGCTGAGGGTGAACCTCACCTGGGAGTCGACCGAGTTGCGCAGCTCCTGGACGCGGGCGGCCAGGGTGCGGAAGAACTCCTCGATCTCCTCCGGGGTGAGCCGTGCGATGTCGAACTCGAACTCGTCGTCGGCCCGCGCGCCCCGGGCGATCAGCCGTACGCCTGCCGACCCGTGGTCGTTGCGGGTGCCGGTGACCGTCGGGCCGGTGCCCGCCCGGGCCGCCACCCGGACGACCTGCCGCGGCTCGGTCGTGGTCACATGGACCATCAGCCCGCCCGCGTCGATGACCTGCGCCGGCACGCCGTCGATCGTCGTGGTGGCGCCGGGGACCGGCAGGTCGGTGACGCCCTCGCCCGCCAGCACCTCGGCCAGGGTCGAGGGGGCCAGGGAGTCGCCGAGGTCGAGGCCGAAGTGCTCGTCGGCGACCTGCACCCACTGCCGGCCGTACTCCGCGACGACGTCGGCGCGCACGCCCGTGCTCCGCCAGTAGGCGGCGGGGGCCCTGACGAAGGTGCGTTCCCCGGTGTCCAGCGCCTGGAGGCGGTGGCCGTTCACGCCGAGCTGCGCCAGCGTCGAGCCCTCGGCGGTGACGCGCGCGTCGACGGTGACCCGGTCGCCGTCGCCGTCGGTGAACCAGCCGGTGTAGCGGGCGCCGGGCACGCTCGCCACCGTCACCGCCGCGGCGGCCAGGTCGCCGGCCGCCGCGACCTGCCGTGCGACGTGCGGGTCGAGGGGCGGCGCGTCGGGGTCGTCGCCGACGGTGCGGACCAGGAACACGCCGAGCAGGGCGCAGACCAGCAGCAGCGCGAGGGCGCCGCCGCCGAGGCCGACGAAGAGCGCCGTGTGGTTGCGGCGCGGGGGCGGGGGCGGATAGCCCGGGTACGGCGGGGGCGCGGTGGCGCGCAGCGGCGCGCCCGCCCACGGCTGTCCCGGCGCGGGCATCGGCTGGTGCGGCGGCGGCGCGGCGTGGTGCGGCGGCGGCCCGGGCGGCACGGCGTGGTGCGGCGGCAGTGGCGGGCCCGGTGGCGGGCCGGTGTGGGCAGGTGGTGGGATCGCCGGTGGGCGGGTCTGCGCAGGTGGTGGGCCCGCCGGTGGGCCGGTGTGGGCAGGTGGTGGGATCGCCGGTGGGCCGGTGTGCGCGGGTGGCGGGAGCGCCGGTGTGTGCGGAAAGTGCGCCGGCTGCTGCTCTGGCTGCGCGTCGTCGGCCGCTGCGCCCTGGACCATGATGTCTCCCCGTGAGGTGACCGGCACCGTCGGTGAGAGTCTATGGCTTCGATGCAAGGTGGTGGATGTCCCGATGGCCGGTGCGTGCTGCTGGTCTGACCGGGCAGTCCGACGACCGCGTCCATCGGCGCAGCGGTGACCCGCGCCGGCTGATCGGGGCCGAGGATCCGACGCCGCAGGGGTGGGCCTCCGGTCAGCCGTCCCGAAGGCCCACCCTCGACGGGGTGCCGCGCTCAGCGCAGGGTGGCCGCGCCGGCGTCGGCGTACTGCGCGTCGAGGTCGCCGGAGGGCGCGCCGCCGACGCCGATGGCGCCGACCACCTGTCCGTCGACGCTCACCGGCACGCCACCGCCGAGGAACAGCGTTCCCGGGATGTCGCGCAGGGTGGCGCCCGCCCCGGTCACCCGGCCGGCCAGCGCGGAGGTGGGCTGGCCGAAGGAGACGGCGGTGAACGCCTTGCGGTGTGCGGACTCGGCCGTCTGGGGGCCGGCGCCGTCGCCCTTGAGCTGCACCTGCACGGTGCCTGACCGGTCGAGGACGACCACGGTGACCCGGTGGCCGCCCTTCTCGGCGGCCTTCACGGTCGCCTCGGCGGCGCGCAGCGCCGCGTCGAGGTTGAGCGACGGGTTCGCCACGACGTGGCTCTGGGCGGCTGGCGCGGTCTTCGGCTTCGCCAGCGGCTCGGCGGCGGAGGCGGTGACGGCGACGCCGGTGACGGCGGCCACGGCCACGGCGCCGGCGCCCAGGCCGAGCGCCAGCCGGCGGCGGAAGTTGTGGATCATCGCGGGCTCCCTGAGGTCTTCGGTAGCGGGTGACAGCCATCAGCCTGGCCGCGGTGCGCGGCGCGGTCATGGCACGCCGGATGCAACCGCGATACATCAGATGGTTGATTCGGCGGCGGCGAACCTGCCGTACGCTGGACAATTGTCAAGATCAATTGAGAGGTGGGTGGGTGGAGCGGCGGGACCGGCTGCGCCCGGCGATGCGGTGGGGGTTCCTGCTCCTGCTCGCCGCCGCCGCCTCCCGCTACGTCGTACGCCACGGCTGGGGCGCCGACACCGGCGTCGTGCTGGCGCTGGCTGTGCTGTTGCTGGCCGCGTACGCGACCAACGAGCTGGGGCGGGCCGCGCCCGGCGCGCGCTTCGCGGCGGTGATTGCCGCGTTCCTCGCGCTGGTGCTCGCCGCGCCGAGCTTCGCCCTGGTGGCGATCCCGCTGTTCTTCGTCGGCCTGCGCCAGCTCCCGCGACGCGCGGTCTGGCCCCTGGCCGGGCTGCTGACCGGCGCGGTCGTCGTCGCGCAGGTGCGGCTGGCCGACCGGCTCGACCCCAGCCTGGTGCTCGGGCCGGCCGGCGTCGCCGCCATCACCACCGTGGTCTTCCTCGAACTGGACCGGCAGAACCGGGCCCGGCAGCGGGCCCTCGACGAGCTGCTGGCCGCCCGCGAGAAGCTGGACCGCAGCCAGCGCGAGGCCGGGGCGCTGGCGGAACGGGCCCGGCTGTCCCGGGAGATCCACGACACCCTCGCCCAGGGCCTGTCCAGCATGAACCTGCTGCTCCAGGCGGCGGACCAGGAGTGGGACAGCGAGCCCGCGCAGGCCCGCGGGCACGTGCGGCAGGCCGCGGCGACGGCCCGGGAGAACCTGGCCGAGGCGCGCCGCTTCGTGCGCGGCCTGGCCTCCCCGGCGCTCGACGGCGCCTCGCTGACCGACGCCCTGGCGCGGCTGTGCGCGGCGACCGAGCGCGACACCGGGATCCCGGTCCGGTTCGCCGTGGTGGGCCCGATCGCGCCGCTCGGCGTCGACAACGAGGTGGCCCTGCTGCGGGTCGCGCAGGGCGCCCTGGCCAACGTGCGCCAGCACGCCCACGCGCGGCGGACGGCCGTGACACTGACCTACGGCGACCAGGAGGTGACGCTCGACGTGTACGACGACGGAATCGGGTTCGACCCCGCCGCCGTCACCGGATACGGGCTGACCGGCATCCGGGAGCGGATCGCCCACCTCGGCGGCACCGTCGTCGTCGAGAGCGCACCCGGCGAGGGCACCGCGCTCGCGGTCAGCCTGCCGCTGCGGGAGGCCCGATGAGCACGCCGCTGCGGCTGATCCTGGTCGACGACCACCCCGTGGTCCGCGCCGGGTTGCGGGCGCTGGTCGGCGGCCGGCCGGACATGACCGTGGTCGCCGAGGCGGCAACGGCCGGCGAGGCGCTCCGGCAGGCCGCCGCGCTGCGCCCCGACGTGGTGCTGATGGACCTGCAACTCGGCGACGGCGTCGACGGCGCGGCGGCCACCGCCAACCTGCTCACCCTGCCGGAGCCGCCGCGCGTGCTGATACTGACCACCTACGACAGCGACGAGGACATCATGCGGGCCGTCGAGGCCGGCGCGACCGGGTACCTGCTCAAGGACTGCCCGCCCGAGGAGCTGTTCCGGGCCGTGCACGCCGCCGCGGCGGGGGAGACCGTGCTGTCCCCGCCGGTCGCCGCCCGGCTGATGGGCCGGATGCGCGGCCCGCAGGCCACGCTCAGCGCCCGCGAGGTGGAGATCCTCACGCTGCTGGCCCGGGGCCTCGCCAACAAGGAGATCAGCCGCCAACTGTTCATCAGCGAGGCCACGGTCAAGACCCACCTGGTCCGCATCTACACCAAGCTCGGCGTCGACTCGCGGACCGCGGCGGTGCACGCCGCCGTCGAGCGGAAGCTGATTCGGCGGTGAAGCGCCGCGCCCTGCTCGCCCTCACCCTCGCCACGGCCGCCGGCTGCGCCCGGCCCGCCCCCACACCGCCCCGGGAGGAACGCATGCCCCGCCCCGCCGACCAGGACCTGCTCGCCGCCGCCGACGCCGGGAACCCCGATGCGGTACGCGCCGCGCTGGCCGCCGGCGCCGACATCGAGACCCGCGACGCCCGACGGCGTACGCCGCTGCTGCTGGCGGCCGCGAACGACCACGTCGAGGCCGCCCGGATCCTCATCGAGGCGGGAGCCGACCCGGACGCGCTCGACGACCAGCACGACACCCCGTGGCTGGTGACCGGGGTGACCGGCAGCGTGGCGATGCTCGAGGTGCTGCTCCCCGCCGACCCCGACCTGACGATCGTGAACCGCTTCGGCGGGATCTCCGTCATCCCGGCCAGCGAACGCGGCCACGTCGAGTACGTCCGGCGCGTCGTACGCACCGGCATCGACGTGAACCACGTCAACGACCTCGGCTGGACCGCGCTGTTGGAATGCGTGATCCTCGGCGACGGCAGCCGGCCGTACCAGCAGATCGCGGAGATCCTGGTGGGCGCCGGGGCGCGCGTGGACGTGCCCGACCGGGACGGCGTCGACGCGCGGGAACACGCCCGCCGGCGCGGGTACGCCGAGATCGTCGCCATCCTGTCGCGCTGAGCGGCGGTGCTCCCGCCAGCGGGTCCGCCGGTCCTTGCCGCCCGCGCCGAGGGCGGTGGACCCCAGAGGCAGCGCAGTGTCGGGTTAACCGGTGGCTGCGGGCCGCTGACCGGCGGTAGCGTGCCGGCGTGTCCCGGACCGTGACCCTCGCCCTGCTCGACGCCGCCGGCGCGCCGCTGGGCGCCCTGCCGCCGTTCGACGTGCCGTCGCCCTGGTGGCAGGACGTCGCCCCCGTCGTGGCCGAGGCCCAACGGCGGTACGGCGTCGACGTCGCCATCCTGCGCCTGCTCGGCGGGGACGACACCGGCACCGTCGGCGGCGCGGTCACATACCTCGGACAGGTCAGCGAACGGCCGGCCGCGCCGCTCGTCCCGGCGGAGCTGGACCTGACGGCGGACCCGCTGCGCGCCCCCTTCGCCGAACCCGGCGGGCCGGCGCGCAGCCTCGCCTGGGCCAAGGGGGAGCTGCGGCGGCTCGGCCGGCCGGCGGAGACCGCCAACCAGCAGCGGACCTGGAACCTGTCGGCGGTCTGGCGGCTCGACGGACCGGGCGGGACGGCGTGGCTGAAGCAGGTGCCGGCGTTCTTCCGGCACGAGGCTGCCGTGCTGCGCTGGCTCGGGCGTGCGGCGCCGGGGAAGACCTCGACGCTGCTCGCCGACGACGGAGACGGCCGGATGCTGCTCGACCACGTGCCGGGTGAGGACCGCTACGGGGCGCCCATCGAGGAGCGGCTGGCGATGGCCGCCGACTTCCACCCGGTGCAGGTGCGGTCCGCTGCGGACGTGGCGGAGCTGGTGGCGGCGGGCGTGCCGGACCTGCGTGCTCCTCATCTCGCCGGCTGGATCCGGGACCGGCTCACCGGTCACGACATCTCGTCCGTGGCGGGCCTGCTGGCGGGGCTGGAGGCGCGGCTCGACGAGGTGGCCCGGTGTGGGCTGCCGGAGACGCTGGTGCACGGGGACCTGCATCCCGGCAACGTTCGCGCCTGCGCCGGGAAGCATGTCGTCATCGACTGGGGCGACGCGTTCGTCGGGCATCCGGCGTTCGACGTGCTGCGGCTGGCGGAAGGGCTCGACGCGGCCTCTGCGCAGTCGGTGGTTGAGGAGTGGTGCGCGCGGTGGCGGGCCGACGTGCCGGGGTGCGATCCGGAGCGGGCCGTGGAACTGCTGCGGCCGGTGGCGGCGCTGCGGATGGCGGCGGTGTACGCGATGTTCCTCGAGGGGATCGAGGCGAGTGAGCGGGTGTACCACGCGACGGATGTCGACGCCTGCCTGAAGCAGGCGCTCGGCCCGGCGCCTGCGCTGTGATGACTGCGGCTCGCGGTGGTCAGGCCCGGTTGTAGCCGGCGTACATGGCGGACCGGCCGGAACCCTTCGAAGACATGCGGGTCGCAAAGCGGGGAGGGATTACCGCAGTGCCATAGCACCGATGCTATGACCTGGGGTAGCGTGGAGCTGGAACCAGAGGTTCGAGACTGGCTGGAGGGGCTACCGAGCGCCGACTTCGCGCGAGCGGCGTTCTATATCGACCTGCTTGCGAGTAGGGGAGTGCTGCTCGGTGAGCCGCACTCTCGACAGCTCGACGGCAAGCTGCGGGAGCTGCGCTTCTACCTGGAGCGCGATGCAGTCCGGGTGACGTACTGGATAGCCTCCGACCGGCGGATCGTACTGCTGACCGTCTTTCGCAAGACGCGTATGCGGGAGGACCGGGAGGTGGAACGAGCCCGCCGGGCGCTTGAGCGGTGCGTGGCGGAGCGGCACACGGTGAACGAGGGGGCGGAGCGATGAGCGATCGCGTCGACTGGAACGACCTGCGCGACCGTCGGATGGCGGAGCCAGGAGCTGCCGAGGCGTACGAGGCGACGCGCATCGCCTTCGAGCTCGGGCAGGAGGTGCGGCATCTGCGGGAACACAAGGGGTGGAGCCAGAGCCAGTTGGCGAGGTCTGCCGGTATGACCCAGTCTGCCGTGGCCCGGTTCGAGGCGGGCGGCACCGTGCCGACCCTGCCGGTCCTGGAGCGTCTCGCAAGTGCTCTCAACATGAGACTGGATGTCAGGTTCGCTCCGAACGCAGACGCCGCCTGAGCATTCGCCCCCGAACCCGACGGGCGGTTCGAGGCCCGTTCCTACGCAGCGAGGTGAGCCGGTCCAACACCTCCTGGCCGGTGCTCACGCGGCGATGGCCCGGGCGGCGGCGTACGTGTCGGCGGGCAGCGCGTGGTGCAGCCGCCAGATGATCCGCATGGGCCGGTCGCCGGTGTGCTCCTGGTAGGTCATCGGGCCGGCGTAGAGGTAGGCCGGCGCGCCCAGGTCGCGGTCGGCGACCCGGGTCTCCCGCACGAACAGGTGCACCGTCGATCCGCGCGAGGCGTGGTGGATGTAGCGCTGGCCGGTTGCCGATGCCGACGACGTGGTGCTCTGCGACTCCCACTGGAAGAGGCTGTCGGTGATGGCCCGGTCGGCGTACATGGTGGTGGGGGAGTAGTGCGCCTCCGACTTGACCAGCGTGACGAAGAAGAGGTCGGCCTTAGCGTCCGGCAGCCACTTCACCCCCTCGCGCAGCGAGCCCGGGTTCGGCATACCGAAGGCGGCGCACGCCTCGTTGCGGCTGTATCGGGCGTGCACCCGCAGCGGCACCTCCGCCGACAGCGGCTCCGGCGTGACCCGATGGATCCGGTCCCGCAGCACCTCGGCGACCTGCCGCAGCTCGGCACAGCGGGCCGGCTCCGCCCAGAGCCGTGCCAGCCGCTCCTCCCGCGAGGTCAGCGGCGCGTTCGGCCCCCACAGGTCGAAGTGCAGCATGTCCCACAGCCGCCCGGCGTCGGGCCGCTCACCCGCCGCCATCCGACCCAACAGCGCCAGCCGGTCCGGGTCGTCGAGGTGCAGCATCCGCCCGATGGCCCGGCCCAGCTCACGGTCGTCTGGCCCCGGCACCGAGGGCTCCAGCCCCGCGAGCCGGCGGAGCCCGGTCCACCCGCCGACGCTCGCCGACCGGTACACGTCCTCGATCTCCACGCCCGTCTCGCGCAGGAATTCGCCCAGGCTCACGTCACCCAGCAACCGCAGCTCCGCCACCAGGCCGCGCTTCGACGTCGGCAACGCCGAGCGCAGGTTGCCGAGCACGATGTCCTTGGCCACCCGGTCCAGCTCGATGTGGCAGCCGCTCGGCAAACTCGGGAAGTCCTGCTCGACCGCGTCTGAGACGGACTTCCGGCTCACCCCGGTCAGCGCCCGCCAGCGCAGGTCGAATCGGAAGTTGGCGTGCTGCGCACCGATGAAGTCGAGCACGGTCAGGCAGGGCTTGTCGTCGTCCAGGCGCAGACCACGGCCCAGCTGCTGGAGGAAGATTGTCGCGCTCTCGGTGGGGCGCAGCATCAGGATCGTGTCGACCATCGGGAGGTCGACGCCCTCGTTGAAAAGATCCACGGTGAAGAGCACCCGCAGCGTGCCCTTGCGAAACTCCGCGAGCAGCGCGTGCCGGCTCGGGGTGTCGACCTGCGAGGTCACCGCCGCCGACGGTACGCCGTGCTTGGTGAACCAGTCCGCCATGAACCGGGCGTGCCCGATGCTGACGCAGAAGCCCAGCGCCCGCATCCGGACGGCGTCAACCTTGTCCTGTACCGCCCGCAGCACCATCCGCGCCCGCGCGTGGTTGCCGGTGTAGACGCCGTCCAGCTCCGCCGGGTCGTAGCCCTGCCCGCGCTTCCAGCGCAGCTGCGACAGGTCGGTCTCGTCGTGCAGCCCGAAATACTGGAACGGCGCCAGCAACTGCCGCTCCAGGGCGTCCCACAGGTGCAGCTCCACGGCCGCGCGGCCGTCGAACCACCGCCGCACGTCGCCGCCGTCGGCCCGGTCGGGGGTCGCCGTCAGCCCCAGCAGTACGCGTGGCCGTAGCCGCTCCAACAGGCGGGCGTACGTCGGTGCCTCCGCGTGGTGGAACTCGTCGACGATGACCATGTCGTACGCCTCGGGGTCGATCTCGCGCCGGCTCAGCGACTGGATGGAGGCGAAGACGTGCCGCCAGTGGGTCGGCTCCCTGCCCCCGACGAGCATCTCGCCGAAGCTGCCGTCGCCCATCACCTGCCGGAACGTCGCCAGGCTCTGCCGCAGGATCTGCTCCTGATGGGCGACGAAGAGCAGCGAAGCCGCCTTGCCGGCCCGTTGTAGCCGGCGGTAGTCGAGGGCGGCGACCACCGTCTTGCCGGTGCCGGTGGCCATGACGACGAGGTTGCGCCAGCGGCCGTGCACGTGCCGCTCGGCGTCCAGGTCGGCCAGGATCTCCGCCTGGTACGGGTACGGCCGCACGTCAAGGTTGGCGATCTGGATCGGTGTCTCGCCGGGGCGCTCCCCGCTGAGCGCCTGCCTGAGCCGGTCGGCGTCCCTGCTGGCGTCGTAGTCCTCGAAGGCGGGGTCGTTCCAGTAGTCCTCGAACGTGGCGGTGAACGTGTCGATGACGTGCGGCTGCTCGACGTTCGAGATCCGCACGTTCCACTCGACGCCGTCGACCAGCGCGGCCTTCGACAGGTTGGACGAGCCGACGTACGCGGTGGTCATGCCGTTGCCCCGGCGGAACAGCCACGCCTTGGCGTGCAGCCGGGTGGTCCTGGTCTCGTACGACACCTTGATCTCGGCACCCAACTCGGCGAGCCGGTCGAGCGCGCGCTGATCGGTCGCCCCGAGGTACGTCGTCGTGATGACCCGCAGCTTGCCGCCGCGGGCGATCAGGTCGCGGACGGCCGGCTCGACGATGCGCAGGCCGTACCACTTGATGAACGCGCAGAGCAGGTCGACCTGCTCCGCCGACGCCATCTCGTGCGTGACCTCGTGGCCGATACGCGGCTGGTGACGGCCGTTGACCAGCAGGGCGCCCGTGGAGAGCGGAGTGGTGGGGCGCTGCGGGAAGGCGGGCTGCGCGGGTGGAGTGGGTGGGGCGGCGATGGCGTGCAGGAGGTGTTTGGCGTCGGTGACCTGGTCCTGTGCCGTGGCCGCTTGAGGGCTTACGGCGGCGATGGCCTCAGCGATTCGGTTGGCCAGGTCTACCTGGCGTTGGAGCTTGTCGTCACCGCCGGGGAGGGCGTGCAGGGCGCGGTGGGCCAGGGCGGCGATGTGACGGGCGAGGGCGTCGGGGGCGTCGGCGGGGTCGAGCCTGTGGTGCTGGATGAGGGTGGGATCGACGTGCTGGAGGCCAGCGGCCAGCTCGCGAGTAATCAGGTGCTCGTAGACGCCTCGCTCAAGATCCGTCACCCGGGCACGGTAACCGGCCTTGCACTGGATGGCCCTGCCCCGCAGCGCTCAACTGTTGTCGGTTAGGTGACAGTCTGGCCCTGTCTCAGAGAGGATCAACTCGTACGGTTTGGCTGACCTGCTTCACCATGACGTCATACGTAGGTGCGTGGTCCCAGCCAGGACGGAGCATGGTGATCTTCTGCCAGCCCCAGCTTCGATACGCAGCCTGGGCTGCGGTGTTGTCCGGCTCGGCCAGGAGCGTGGCGCGATCCTCGGTGCGCCCAGCGAGTAGCTCGTCGTGCAGCGACTTGGCGATCCCTCGGCGACGCCAGCCAGGGGCCACCATCAACTCGCTGATGGCGAATGTCCGTTTACCGTCCTCTTCGGTGAATCCGGCCGGGATGGGCTCCTGGATGCCACCCCACCAGCGGGTCTCGGCCGGCAGCGGGAAGCCGTAGATGTACCCGACCAACTCGCCGCCGACCGTGGCCGTGACGAGGTCCCAGCCGTCGCGCTGCATGTGGCCGGCAAGCTGGCGGCGGTACCGGTCCTCGCTGTGGAACTCGCCGCCGTCCGCGTACACGGTCAGGTAGAGCCCAACGAGCCGGTCGATGAGTCCGGCTGCCTCTTCGGCGGTGTGGTGCCGCAGTTCCAACCCTTCGATCATCCGCGCACCGCCTGGTCGTATGCCTCAACGAACTTCCGAGCCGCAGCGGTCGACCGCTGCGGCTGTCCCAGGTCGGATCGGAGCTGCGCGAGTTGGAGAGTCACCCGCCCCGAACTCACCTGACCAAGTTCAGGCAGCAGGTTCATCGCCGTGTACGCAGCCTCGTCGAGGTTGCCCTGCCTGTAGGCGGCGCTGGCGAGCTGGACCGAGTAGTAGATCTGATTGCGCCGAAGAACGGCCGAGGGGTTCTCCGTAATGGCCCGGAAGGCGTCGGCGGCGTGATCGGGCCTGCCCAGCGCAAGATAGGCGAGGCCCTCGATGCCCTTGACCTCCTGCGCGGTGACGAAGTGCAGGAACGGCATGTCCTCTTCGCGGGTGCCACGTTCGAACTCGCGTTGAACCCTGCTCATGGCCCGGTGGAAACCGCTTATGTCGTGCACGGTGGCGTACGTCCTCGCGGCACGTAGGTGCAGCAGCGTGGCCAGTCGTGGGGTGCCCCATCCGGCGGAGGACCGGAGTGCCGCTTCGACGGCGTGCAGCGCCTCACCTGGCCGGGTCTGGCAGGTCAGCAGCGCGAGGTAAGCGAATGCGCGTACCTCCATCCGTGGGTCGTCGCAGAAGCGGGCTCTGGTGATCGCGTCATTGAGGTACGCCCTGGCTTCCGCGCGGCGGTTCGCGTCGACGGTGAGCCAGGCGGTTTCTATGGCCAGATCGGCAAGGGTGGCCTGGAGGGCTTCGCCGACGCCCCGGCTGTAGGTGGCCTTCGCCGCCCATTCCGCAAGCTGGGCGTGTACCCGGATGGCGATGTCGCAGAGCTGGTTGGCGCCAACTGCCGCGTCGGCGCGACGAAACTCGTCTACCAAGGCGCCGACGGCGCGCACTTGTTCCATGCCGATGGTCCGGGCCGCGTTGCCGGGCGCGGTGAGCATGCCGAGGGAGCCGGTCGCGGCGATGCCCGCGAGTGCGGCGAAGGCATGGAACTGTCGGCGGTCCGTGGTGCCACCTCCCTGGTTCGGTGACGTAGTGCCAGCATCGGCCAATGCCGGCAGCGCGGTGAGCCCGGCACGTTCCACCGATACGGCATCGTGCCGTGCCATCTTCACCGGCCGGCTGGGCAGGCTGAACCACAGGAAGCGGGGCGGAACCCGAAGCACCTGTGCCCATTGCGTGAGCCGGTCCATGTGCATGATCGGTGGTCCGTTCTCCACCCGACTCAGCTGTGCCTGCGTGATCCCCAGCCACCCCGCCACCACAGTCTGCGGCAGCGGCTGCCGTCCGTGGTACGGATGGCACCGGTACGCCCGGATGACCCGCCCGAGGTGCCGCTCGGCCAGGGCCCATCGCACCGGCTCGTGTTCCCAGAAGCTCGCCGGCACCACCGGTGGCGTGCTCAGCCTGTCCCGTTCGGCGGCCTGGCACGGCGCGCAGCGCCCGCTGTCGTTGTCGCGGGCCAGGCGCGCGCCACATCGGGGGCAGTTCGCGTGTGTCACCGGCAACCTCGCCATGCGCAGGTGGCTCCGTCCAGCTGGCCTTGTCGAGCCTATCCATTGAAGCCGCTCCGTGCCGGTCCGGTATACGCGGCGCGCATATCGACGATGCTCACACGGTCATCGGTTGCCGATCGGCAGGGCCGCAGTCTGGGCGCAGACCCCCCAACGGAAGGAGCGCCATGCTGCTCACCGTCGACAAGACCGGCCGGACCCTCGTACCGGATGAGCTGTTCGACCGGCTGACCGCCCGCATCGCCCACGACCACCCCGAGCTGGCCCCGGACCTCCCGGCCAGGATCATGGACCAGGCGCTGGCGTTCCTCGGCGCGTGCGCCGTCACCGCCGAGCCGATCGGGCCGACCGGTCTGGTGGACATCGGCTGGCACGCGTTCATCCTCCACACCCACGACTACGCCGAGTTCTGCGACCGCGTCGCCGGCCGGTTCATCCATCACGAGCCCGAGCCCGTGCCGGACGACAGGCGACCGTCGGCCCCGGAGCCGGTCGGCGCCCCGATCTCCCGGACGGTGGCCGCGATCACCGCCGCCGGCTTCGCACTCGACACGCCGCTCTGGGCGGCGCGGGCCGCCGACTGTGGTTCGAAGTGCCACCAGTGCCACGCCGGCTGCCACGACAGCCCTCGTGGATAGGCCGGCTGACCAGCGGTCCCGGGCATAGACTGCCCGGGACCGCCCGCCGCCGGAAGGCCCGTCACATGCCACGTCGCCGCTGGGAGGAGCTGCCCGAGGGGGTACGCCGTGCCGTCGAGCGGCACACCGGCTCGATCCGTTCGGTGAGCCCGGTCCCGACGGGCGCCGCCAGCGACATCGCCGTCACCGTCGACACCGACGCCGGCCGCGTCTTCTGCAAGGGCGGCGAGGTCGACGGCCTGTTCGGATGGCTCTACCGCAATGAGGCCCGCCTCAATCCGTGGCTGCCTGCGGCGGCTCCCCGTCTGCTCTGGACCGTCGAGCGCGGCGGGTGGCTGCTCCTCGGTTTCGAGCACGCCGCCGGCCGTCATCCCGACCTGGCCCCGGGCTCACCCGACCTCGCCCCGCTGGCGGCCCTCCTCGGTGACCTGGGCCGGCGGCTCACGCCGTGCCCACCCGTCGCCGTGCCGTCCTTTGGCGATCGCTGGCGCACACTCATCGCCCCCGAGCTGGTCGACGGCGACACCCTCCTGCACACCGACATGACGCCCCGCAACTTCCTGATCGAGCCCGGATCAGGCGGTGACGCGGGGGAGAGCCAGACCGTCTGGCTGGTGGACTGGTCCGGTCCCGCCCGCGGTGCAGCCTGGATCGACACCGCTCTGCTGCTGCTGCGCCTGATCCGCGCCGGCCACGATCCGGCCGCCGCCGAGGAGTGGGGCCGGCAGGTGTCGGCGTACGCCAACGCACCCGAGGCCGCATTGACCGCCTTCGCCGACGCCCTGGTCGTGCTGTGGCAACGCAAGCAGGAGAGCAACGCCGCATCCCACCACGGTCCGCTCATCGACGCCGCCCGCCGCTGGGCGGCTCACCGGGCGTGCCCGTACAGACGGGGCAGCTCGACAGCGTCGGCGGCGTGAGAGGCGAGCGCCGCCCATCGCTTGCTCAGGCGCATGTCCGGCTGGGTGATCAGCCGTATACGCAGCGCGTATCTCCGCCACGATCATCGCCGCATACCGGCACCTCTGGCCGGAGGTGAAGGTCGACGCATGGCCCGGGGCGGGTGCTGGCTCCGGAGCTGCGTCGACCCGAACGACACAGCTCCGCTCCCGCCCGCCCCGGCGCCGATCCACCGGCCGCGACCCGAGGGGCAGCAGAACGTGTCCACCCTGATCGACGACTTCCCGGTCCTCACCCCCGTCACCGACGAGGACCTCGCCATCGCCGTACGGGCGGTGCGCACCCATGTGCCGGAGAGCTGGCCGGAGGGCGAGCTGTGCCGAAGCGAACGCGTCCCCTACCCCTGCCGTCTCGCCCGCTGGGGCCGGGCCACCCTGGCAGCCGCCGGCCTGCCCGAAGCCGACGTCGAGGCCGCCGCCGCAGCCGTGGATCGCCTCGCCTGTGAGGCGGGCGCGTGACCATCGTCGCCGCGTGGGAGGCGGCCGTCGACAAGGGCGTCGACAGGGGCGCCGACGACTTCTGGTGCACGCTGGAGGACGGCCGCCCCGGGCTGCTCCCCGAACGGGACGCCCCGCTGCTCTTCGCCGCGCTCGGCCGCCTGACCAGCGGCGGTGACGACCCCGCTGGGCGGGCGGCGCTGCTGACGGTGCTCGGCCGCTTGTACCGCCGGCACGGACTGCTGCCCCATGAGGCCGCCATCGGCGAGGCGCTGCGGGCCGCCGTCGCCCGGCAGGCCCGCGCACTGTGGACGCCGCCGCTCGCGGATGCCTGGGAGCGCGCCGGCCGCCGCGTCGCTGAGGCCGTGCGCCACGCCGCCGACCAGGCAGACGACGGCCCGGCCTGGTCGCCCGCCGAGGTGATCGGCCACGACCGGCCGTCCGACACCATCGCGATCCTGACCGTACGCCCCTGGCGTCGCCTGCCCCACCGGCCCGGCCAGGCGGTCCCGGTCTGCACGCCGCGCCGGCCCGGCCGCTGGCGCTGGCTCTCCCCGGCCAACGCTCCGCGCCCGGACGGCACCGTCGAGCTGCACGTCCGCGCCCTCGCCGCCGGCACCGTCTGCCACACCCTCGTCCACGACGTACGCCCCGGCGAACTGCTCTGGTTCGGCCCGCCGCGCGATGCCGGCCTCAGCCTGGACCATCGCCCGCGCCGAGACCTGCTGCTCGTTGCCGGGGGCACCGGGCTGGCGCCACTGCGCGCCCTGGTCGAGCAGGTTGCCGCCGCGCCCGACGGCCGGCGGGTGACCCTGGTCGTCGGGGTACGCAGCTTCGCGGAGCTCTACGACCCGATCGCCCTCGACCGCCTCCAGTCTGCCCACGACTGGCTGACCGTCGTGCCCGCCCTCAGCCACGATCCTGCCGCCGAGTCGGCCGAGCAGGGCGACGCCCTCACCATCGCCCTCAACCACCACCGCCCGGACCACGACGTGTACGTCTGCGGCCCACCGCCGATGCTGGCCGGCGCGCGGCTGCGGCTGCTCGCCGCCGGGGTGCCCGCCGAGCGCATCCACCTGCCGTACGCGATGGTGCCCTGATGGCCGTGTACCGCAGCCGGCACGTCCTGCCCGACCCGCTCACCCCGGACCGGGTCCTCGGCGTCACGCTGCCACGCATGTCGCTCTGCCGGCGCGGCTACCGGGTCGAAGAGGTCGACGCTTTGCTGCACCGCCTCGCCCACGAGCTGCGCGACCGTACCCGCCAACTCGACCTCACCCGGGCGGAGAACCACCGCATCAAGGAGGCCCTCCGCGCCTGGCAGACTCAACGAGCCGGTGAGCGGCGCGAGGCATGGCATGCCGGCCGGTGAGCGGTGAGAGCTCGCGCGTCGATCCCCGACGGTTCGTGCGGGAGGAGAGGCCGCGGCCGGTACCTTCTGGGGATGCCTGACGCCATCCACGACGACCTGCTGGCCGACTTCACGCCCGCCCAGCCGTACACCACGGAGGTTGCGGCGACCGCGCCCCGGTCGCCGGGCGTGCACGTGGTCATCGAGGACTCAAAGGTCACACTGAAGCCACGCTTCAACCGACAGGTGCCGAAGTCGCGCCGTCCCGGCGACGCAGCAGGCTAGGGCGGGGTGCCGGCATCGCGCGATTGTCGCGCGGAGATGCAGGGCGGGGAGACGGCGACCTGCCGACCCTGACCATGCCGCGCGGGCCGGTACGCGCCCACCGATGGTGCTGAGCCGTCAGGCCGATGCCCTGACCAGGTTGGGCAGCAAACCGGCGGACTGCAATCGCTCGCACGCGGTGGTGATGTGCGCTGGCGTGAAGAGCCGGGCCTTACGCCCGCTCCACGCCTGGACGCGCTCGATCAACTCGTCGATGTCGCTGGTCGGGGGTTGCGTCTGCGCGGCGTAGTGCACGGTGGCGAGTAGTTCGAGGCTGTACGGAGCCTCGAATCCGTCAACCAGTTCAGCGAGACGCACCAGTGCCTCGGGCATTATCCGACCGGAGGAATCGAACCAGGCGGAGACCGCCTCGCTCGTGCCATCGGTCAGATGGATGGGACGCAACTCCTCGACGCGGGAGGAACGGTCGCCGAAACCGACCAGATAGTGCCCTTCGAGGCGGTCGAGAACATGATTGAGGTTGTCGGCGTAAGGCCCGTAGCGTCCCCGGGTGAAGGAAAGGCGCAGGGGCTCACCCAACACCTGGAGGAAGTAGGCGATCTTCTGGATCTCCAGGGTCGTGATGCCGTCCCGTGGTTCCAGCTCCCGGGCCCGTTCCAGATACCGTTCGATGGCGCGCAGCAGGGTCGCGCGCCCCGGCGTCAGCGTTGGCTTTCGCGTAGCGACGGGCATGTCCGATGGTTCGGGGGCGCCTTCGGGCGGGAACAGCAGCACCCGGACATCGGGCAGGTCGGCGAAAGCCTGCTCGATCACCGGGCGGACCTCGCCCCAGTCGAGTCCGCCGTTACCGCAGCCGAGGGCCGGCATCGCGACCGAGCCGATGTGCCGCTCTCGAACGACCCGGACGAGATCGGCGAGGCCGGCACGAATGTCGGACAGCTTCGAGTTGGCCCGCCAGTGACCCTTGGTCGGAAAATTGATCACGTAGCGGCGGGAGCCGAGCCGACCGGAGTCGAATACGAACATGCGGCCCAGCTCGACCTCTTTCGCCGCGCACGCGGCTCGGTAGGCTGCGTAGTTGGCGGGGTAGGCGCGCTTGAACTGGAGGGCGATGCCCTTACCCATCACGCCCACCGTGTTGACCGTGTTGACCAGGGCATCCGCGTCGGCCGTGAGCAGGTTGCCGTGGCTGATGACGATCATTCGCGCACCTCCCTCCGAGTGAACCCGTAGTACCAGTCGGCCCTGACAACAACGTACGCGTCGATGATGCCAGCAGACCGCAGAACATGCCTCAGCTGCGTCTCCCGCTGTGGAGTCCGAACGACGTAGCCGGCGATCAGGTCCAGCGGAAATTCCTGGTGCACGAGCAGTTCGGCCATGCGTCGCCGCATCCGGTCCTGGTCTTCCGGCACGTCCTTCCAGACCTTCTCCCGCATCAACGGCCAGTCCACGAGGTGGGCCAAGTCACTCAGCCTCGGGGAGAAGCAGGTGAGTGAGGCCGCGCAGTTGCCGTCACTGGCCACCCACGGAAGACCCGCGGCGTGCACGCGGTCGACCGAACTGACGAGGTAGACCAGCGGGTCGTCTCCCCCGGGATAGCAGCCGGGCTTGCCGGCCTCGTGTTCCCGCGCGATGCGGTACATCATCGGCGAGCGGGGCGCGAAGTAGAAGGGGACGTAGTCGGCGACGACGCCGCCAGGCGGGCACGTCACCCGCCGGGTGCGGCGGCTCGCCTTGATGGCTGCCGACCCCACGTCGGTCACCAGACGTTCGCCCACGACATTGTCCGCGACGAGTCGCCCAGCAGTCAGGATCGCCGGCAGGTTGTCGATGTGGGTGAAATGCATGATCAATGCCTGCTCGGGCGGGCGCTTCTCGATCATGTCAGTCCGATTCGCTTGGGTCGATCCGAGTCCGCGCCTGCGCATGTTCGGCGAGCAGGTGGAGCAGGTTGGATCCGTCGACCAACTCCAACGGCTTGCCGGAGGCGGACTCGTATGAGGCAGGTCCGTAGCCGCTGGTGGTGACAAGGATGCCCACGTCAGTCCTATGTGTCGTGAGGAATGGCAGAGCGGACACGATAGCCAGCGCGCGATGACCCCGGCACCCTTCGTAGTCTTGGCCATGCGTCACTTGGTGCTGGTGCGACCCATTTGTGCCACCACGTCGACGCCAATTGTCGGATCCCGGACGAGAGGGCGATCGAGCGCCGCAGTACCTTTCGGCCGCCACGCTCCGCAGCGGGTCCAGCTCCGACGTCCCGCCGCCGAGGGCTGGCCTTTCTGGGCGACCTAACCAGGGGTAATGTCCCGTAGACCTCCGGGGAGGTGGAATCGATGCGTGCTGGGCTGGAGATGCCGCCGGCGGTCGAGGCGGAACGGGTCATCACGGCCGTGCTGGCCGACCTGCGCTCCGGTGTCCACCGCGGCGTGGTGGTCGACTCCCCGCCGGGGGCGGGCAAGTCGACGTTGGTGGTGCGCGCCGCTGTCGAGTTGGCCGCCGCCGGCGAGCCGCTGATCATCATCGCGCAGACCAACGAGCAGGTCGACGACCTCATCGACCGCCTGGCCCGCAAGGCGCCCGAGCTGCGCGTCGGCCGCCTCTCGGCCGCCGACTACAGGCCGTCCGAGCGGGTCAGGGGTCACGAGACGGTCCGGGTCGCCGCGAAGGTCGCCGACCTCGGCGGCCCGGCCGTCATCATCGGTACGGCCGCCAAGTGGGCCACGGTCGCGGACGGCTCCTGGCCGTGGGCGATCGTCGACGAGGCGTACCAGATGCGGTCGGACGCCCTGCTGCGCGTGGCCGGCAGGTTCGAGCGGGCGCTGTTCGTCGGTGATCCCGGCCAGCTCGACCCGTTCTCCACCGTCGAGACGTCGCGCTGGACGGGCCTGACCTGGGACCCGATGCAGTCGGCGGTGGCGGTGCTGCTGCGGCACAACCCGGAGCTGCCGGTGCACCGGCTTCCCGTGTCGTGGCGGCTGCCCGCGTCGGCGGCGCCGGTGGTCGCGGCGGCGTTCTATCCGTTCACCGGGTTCCGCGCCGGCACGTCCGCCTCGGACCGGGCGCTGTCCCTCACCGAGCCCGGGCCGGGGGACGCGCTGGACCGGGTGGTGGACCTGGCGGCGGCCACCGGCTGGGCGCTGCACGAGCTGCCGGCCCGGCACACCCCGCGTACCGATGCGGAGGCCGCCTCGGCGTGCGCGGCGCTGGCGCTGCGCGTGTTGCGGCGCGGCGCGGTCGCCGTCTCCGAGCACGCGCCGGCGGGCGCGCCCGTCACCGCCGACCGGATCGCCGTCGGGGCCGCGCACCGCGACCAGGTCGCGGCGATCCGCGCGCACCTTGGCGAGGCCGGGGCGGGCATCACCGTGGACACCGCCAACCGGCTCCAGGGTCGGGAGTACGACGTGACGATCGTGCTGCACCCGCTGTCCGGACGGCGGGACGCCACCGCGTTCCACCTGGAGTCGGGGCGGCTCTGCGTGCTGACGTCCCGGCACCGGCACGCGTGCATCGTGGTGGCGCGGGCCGGGATCGGCGAACTGCTGGACGCCCACCCGTCGACCGAGATCGTGCACCTCGACGTGCCGGTGAAGTTCCCGGACGGCTGGGAGGCGAACCAGACGATCCTCGCGCTGCTCGCCGGCGACCGGTCCCGGTGACGCCGTCCCGGCCCGCCCGTCACGGCAGGCCGGGACGGAACCGGCGCCCCGGGTGACTAGAAGTCGGCGGCCACGGCCATGTTGAACCTGTCGATGGCCGCCTTCTTCTCCGGCGGGAGCGCCTCGACGTCGATCCGGTCGGTCTCGCTCCTCCCGTCGTGGGTGTCGACACCCTTGATGAGGTGATCGACGATGGAGTTCGCCTCGTCGGTGGTGAAGCCTGCGTCGGTCAGGATGTGCAGCGGAAGGTCACTCATGCCGGCCGCCGGTACCCGTCGTCTCCCGCCCCCACACGCCGTCGGGACCCCTGTCGGACGGATAGGGGTGGGCGCCCCCGCGAGCGTCACCCGCGCTCGCCGCTCGTACGGGGAGGTGCGCTCCGTGGGTCACCGCAGGTTCTCGTTGGCGCGAGCGCTCCAGACCGCCAGCGCGGCTGCCAGGGCGCAGGCGCCGCCGAGCCACAGCACAGCCTCGAGGGCGAGCGAGTCGACGAGGACGCCGCCGACCAGCGCGCCGAAGCCGATCGACAGATTGAACACCGCCACCCACAGGGCGGAAGCCGCCTCCACGGCGTGGGGCGCGGTCTTGATCATCCAGGTCTGCAGGCCGACCGACACGCCGCCGAACGCCAGGCCCCAGGCGATCAACAGTGCGGCCCCGCCCACCGGCCCCCGGCCGAGCACCAGGTAGAGCGGCATCGCGGCAGCCAGGGCCACGGTGATGGCCAGCACGGTCCGGTGCGGACTGCGCGCCAGCGCGGCGCCGGCGACGAAGTTGCCGACCATGCCCGCCAGACCGAATCCGAACAGCAACGGGCCGACGAGTCGTTCGTCGATCCCCGACAGCTGCTGTAGTGCCGGGCTGACGAAGGTGTAGGCCGAGAAGTGGCCGGTCACGATGAGGAACGTCGCGAGGATGCCGACGCGTACGCCGGGGTTGCGGAACTGCTCGGCCAACAGTCGCGGACGGACCGGCTGGGACGCGGCCAACGGCGGCAGTACGGCCAGCAGCGCGAGCAGCGCGAGCAGCGCCAGGGCGCTCAGCGTCGCGAAGGCGAGGCGCCAGCCGGAGAAGTCGCCGAGCAGCGTGCCGAGCGGGACGCCGAAGACGTTCGCGGCGCCGACACCGCCGAAGATGATCGCGGTGGCCCGTGGCACGTTCGCGGGGGCCACGAGCCGGACGGCCAGGCCGCTGGCGACGGCCCAGAAGCCGCCGATCGCCACCCCGACGAGCACCCGGGAGGACACCAGGACGGCGAAGTTCGGCGCCAGGGCCGAGGCCACGTTGGCGAGCGTCATGAGCCCCATCAGGCCGAGCAGGAGCAGCCGCCGGTTCATTCCGCCGACGAGCACCGGCACCAGCGGGGCCGCGACTGCGGCGACCAGGCTGGGCACCGTGACCATCAGCCCGGCCGTCCCTTCGGAGACCGACAGGGTCGATCCCACGGTGGTCAGCAGCCCGATCGGCAGTTGCTCGGCGGTCACCAGCAGGAACGTTCCCAGGGCCACCGCGCTGACCGCCAGCCAGTGGTTCCTCCGTGGGGCCTGTTGGTCGGTCGCCCGAGCGGCCGTCTGTTCTGTGGTCGTCACCGATACCCTCCTCCACTCGTATGGGAGCGATCGTTCCCATACGTCGGTGGACCCTAGTATGGGAACGATCGCTCCACAAGCTTGGTAGAGTGGCGGCCATGGCACGCCCCCGACAGTTCGACGAGCAGGACGCGGTCGTCAGGGCGACCGACCTGTTCTGGCGTCGCGGTTACCACGCCACCTCGGTGCGGGACCTGGGCGCCGAACTCAAGCTCACGCCGAGCAGCCTGTACCGGACGTTCACCGACAAGCACACGCTGTTCCTGCGCACGCTCGACCACTACCGGGCCACCGAGTCCGCCCAGGCCGAGCAGCGGTTGGACGCCGCCGGCCGTCCGGTCCGCCAGGTGCTGCGGGACTGGATGCTGTGGTTGGTCTCCTGCCCCTTGGACGGCGAGGTCGGTCGAGGCTGCTTCGTGGTCAACACGGCGACCGAGCTCGGCACCACCGACGCCCAGGTCCGCCAGCGGACCGAGGCCGCCTTCGAGGTCACCCGGCAGGCGCTGCGGTCACTGCTCGAGGAGGGCCGTCACAGCGGTGAACTGCCCGCCGACCTCGACATCGACGCCGCCGTGGAACTGCTGTTCACCACGGTGCTCGGGCTGCGGGTGCGGGAGCGCGCCGGCCACGACCCGGCACGTCTGGCCACCACGATCGACGTCGTGCTCCAGGCCCTGGGGCGTCAGGCGTAGGTGTCGCCGAACTCGCGTACGCCGTCGACGTCGAGGGTGATCCGGCTGTTGTCGGCCCACTGGCCGGTCGCGGCGCGCCAGCTCGGGTCGTCCCGCTCGTCGATGGCGGTCCAGTCGTGCCGGTGGTGGCGCAGCTGGATCGGGCCGGTCGACGCGCCGGGGGCGAGGATCCCGTCGGTGAAGGTCAGTTCCACCCAGCCGGGGACCGGCGTGCCCGGCAGCGGGTAGCGGGTCGGCGTGGGGGTGGGCGTGCCGCCGGGCGGCGGGGACGGTGGCAGCGGCGGCGGGAAGAACGTCAGGGTGTGCCGGATCCGGTCGCAGCCCAGCGCCGCCCAGTCGCAGTTGGGCACCAGTGAGGTGTTGCCGCCCTCGAAGGTCAGGTGGTAGCGCACCCGCACGGTGGCCAGGTCGAGCGGCTCGCCGCCGGTGTTGGTGACCTGGAGGGCGTGCTGGATCTGGTTGTTCGTCGGCGACCAGTCCTGGTTGAGATAGCTGACCTTCGCCCGCCCGTACGCGGTGCGCACCGGCGTGACGGGGGAGGGGTCGGAGTAGCCGCCGAGGGTGTAGGCGCTGACGACCAGGCGGTACTCGCTGCCCGGAGCCAGGTTCGTCAGCGTCAGGGCGGTGCCGGTGGTGCTGCCGAGGGCCCGGTAGACGTGCGGGCCGAGCTGTGCGCGCACCTCGTACGTGATCGGCTCTCCGCCGGCCGGCTCACCGACTCAGGCCGAGGGCGTCCAGGTGAGGGCGAGGCGGTGCGGCTCGTTGGCGACGACGACGGGGCTGCCGGGGGTGGTGAGCGCCGGGGTGTCGTCCGCCCGGGCGGCGCCGACGGCGAGCAGGCTCAGCAACCCGGCGAGGGCGGCGACGGTGGTGACGCGACGGGCACTCATGGTGAGGATGCTAGAAGGTCAGATCCATGCTTATCAATCGTTAGGTATCGCGTCCCCGTCACGTCCCGGCAGCGGTCAGGTCCGGAATTTACGGGAGGGAAATTGCGGGTGGCAGGGTGCCGGAGGGGCGGCGGCTCTCCGGTCTACCGTTCCCGACACGATGCGCGATCGCTGTCAGGACATTGATAGCGATCAGTCGATCTCGGTTCTTATCCTGACCGGGGCGTCACCGCCGCCCCGGCTCGACCCGCGGCCCGCCGGCCACCCGGCCGGCGGCCCTTCGCTCGTCTCCTGCGCGCCCACATCGCGAGGTGTCGAATGGTCAGTGCAATCCGTTTCCGCGCCGCCCTCGCGGCGGTGCTCGCCTGCGCCCTGGTCGTGGTGACCACGCCGGCATCGGCCTGGGCCGCCGTGCGCGACCGGGCCGCCGCCCGCGAGGAACTGCGGCGCTACCTGGCCGCCCATCCCGGCGGCACGCCGATCAACGACAACGAGATCAGCTACGGCGGCGGCGCGCTCGTCGTCACCCTCCGCGCCCCGGTGGGGACGTACGGCGTGGCCGACTGCCCCCTGGGCTGGTTCTGCTTCTACGAGTGGCCCAACTACGGCTATCCCCGGGGCCGCCTCTCCGACTGCGGCCGGCAGGGCCTCTTCACCTGGCAGTGGCAGTACCGCGTCGAGTCGGCCCACTACAACCTCGGCAGCGGGTCGGTCTCGTTCTACTACTACGGCACCCGCCTGTTCGACGTCGGCGCGGCGAACCGGGTCCGCAGCGACGCGAGCCCCTACCGGAACTGGGCCAACTACGTCGAGCGCCGCTGCGTCTGACCGCGCCGCCGCACCACCACGGCTCCGGCCGCGCTCGGCCCCGGCTCCCGGCCGCGCTCGGTCCCGGCTCCCGGCCGCGCTCGGTCCCGGCTCCCGGCCGCGCTCGGTCCCGGCTCCCGGCCGCGCTCGGCCGCGGCGCGGACCAGCCGGGCCGGGCTCGGACCGGCTCGGACCAGCCCCGGCCGGCAGCTCTGCCCGGGCTCAGTCGCCGCTCCGCAGCTCGGCTCGGGTTCAGCCGCAGCCCGGGCCGGAGAGCGTGTCGGTGTGGCCGCGCCTGAGGAAGAGCTGATGGCCCAGGACGGAGTCGTCGACCACCCTGGTCGTCTCGTGACTGAGCAGCTCGCCGCTGCCGGGGTCGAACAGCAGCGTCTCGCGGCGGCCCTGCCGGTCGTCGGCGCTGAACGCCAGCCCCGGCCGGCCCGCGCGGTCGGGGTAGGCGCCCCGCCGCTCGATGCCGGGCGTGTCGGCGAGGTGGTGCAGCAGCGCCGATCTCTCCGCCGCGTCGAGCGGGTGGTAGCGGTTCAGTCTCGCGATCACCTGGAGGACGCCGGCGGCGTCGCGCTGCTCCGGGGGCAGGGCGCCCAACTGCCGCGCCAGATGGTCGCGCAGGTCGGCCGGGTCGGCCGGCGGGCGCGGTGGCACCTCGGTCAGGTCGCCCTCGCCGTAGCGTACGACCGACGGGTCCGGCGACCGCCGCCCGTCCGTGACCGCGGTGACGGTCCGGCGGCCGGCCAGGCGGGAGTTCCACCACAGCCGCTCCTCGCGGTACGTCCGCAGGTCGTCGGCGCCGGGCCCCACGTCCTCCGGGGACCAGACCCGCAGGCAGACGAAGGCGTACGCCCCGTCGGCGCGCGGCTCCACCAGCCGGGCGACCGACTGCGCCAGGTCGGCCAGCGGCTGCCGCGCGCCCGTGTGCTCCGTGCCGCCGGGCGAGGTCGGCGGATCCTCCCTCGGTGGCGGGGTGGGCGACTCCCGACGGCCGAACACCTGCGGCGCGTGCTGGGTGAGGGTCGGTACGAGCACCCCGCCGAGCACGGCCACCACCCCGAGCAGGACGGTGACCCGCGCCGGCAGCCGGACCGCCGTGCGGGCCGGCGCGGCCGGGAGGTGCTCGCCGCGCGGGGCGGGGCGGGAGCGGGGCACGCGCCGGCCGCCGGGTGCGACGAGGTGACGCGGCGCCGGTCTGCCGCGGAACAGCCGGGGGCCGGCGGCCGGTGCCCGCAGGTGCGGCGCGGCGGCGTTCTCGCCGCCCGGCCGGGAGCGGAACGCCGGCTGGTTACCGCCCGCGTCAGGCCACAGCGGCAGGGCCGGATCCGTGCCGAGCCGGGGCGCCGGGGCGGGTCCGGCGCCGTGCCAGCCCACCGGGCCGTCCACCGTCGGCGGCGCCACGGAGAGCGCCGCGTGCGGCGGCTGCCACGACAGGTCCGCCTGCGTACGGGCCAGCGGGGCGCGACTGTTGGGCTGGCCCGAGCGCTCGTAGCGGGACGGGTGCTCGTTGTCCAGCGCCACGATCGTCGCCGGCTGGCCCGCGTCGGCGTCCTTCGCCGGGGTGACCCCGGCCAGGGGCGGCTCGACCAGCGGGTGGAACTCGCGTCGGTACGCCTCCAGCGCCCACGCCGCCAGCACGAAGCACCACCGCCGCGCCGCGGGTGCCACGTTGTCGTAGGTGCAGCAGGTCAGCGCCTGGCACAGCAGGGAGAGCAGGTACTGCGCCCGCCACTCGGAGACCCAGTTGTCCGTCCGGGCGTACGCGTCGCCCACCTGGCGGCCGGCCTCCACCAACTCGGCGAGCACCGGGGGCAGCCGGCGCGGGCGCCGGCTGGTCGGGAAGATGAGGTGCCGGGTCAGGGCCTCCGCCTGGTCGGGCGGCAGGTCCGCGACGTGCCGCAGCACCGTGGTCAGGACCAGGGTGGCCAGGTCCCGCGTCAGCGGCGCGGCGTCCTCGAAGGTGTTGAGGTCCACCAGGCGGAAGGTGCCGGGCACCAGCCGCTCCTCCGCGTCGCGCAGCACGAGGACGTTGCCGCCGTGCAGGTCCCCGTGGGAGTTGCCGTACAGGTAGTCGAGCTCGTCGGCGCCGAACGGTGACCCGGCCCGCAGCGTCCGGAGCGGATTGGGCAGCACCAGCGCGCCGTCCCACACCAGCCACGGCGTCTCCGGGCCGGGCAGGCCGAGGGCGCGGACCGCGTCGTGGACGTCGTCCAGCGCGTCGAGGGCGGCGAGTTCCCGCCGGACGTACTCGGTGACGGTGGCCGTGGCGGTCTGCCGGCCGCCGCTGTTCCAGTCGTTGAGCACCCGGTCGCACACGGTGCGGATGACGGGGACGATCTCCTCGTCGTCGAGGTCGTGCAGCGTCACCATGTCGTCCGCGCCGTTGGCGACCTCCTGGAACATCAGGAAGCGCCCGTCGGCCAGCGGGTGCGGGGGATATGGCTGGCGGACGAGGTGACGCTCGGCGAAGCCGGGGGAGGACCGCACCGCGCGCTCGTGCCGCCCGGGCTCGCGCCGGGCGGCGACGGCGGCCGGCAGCACCTTGACCAGGAGCTTGCGTCCGGTGAAGCGCCCGGGACCGCCGGGCAGCTTCAGGATGATCGTGAACAGCAGCGCCGGGGTGTATCCGCGGGCGCGGCGGGGCC
The DNA here is from genome assembly GCF_043204915.1 of Micromonospora sp. NPDC047670. NCBI lineage: Bacteria > Bacillati > Actinomycetota > Actinomycetes > Micromonosporales > Micromonosporaceae > Micromonospora > Micromonospora sp. NPDC047670. The sequence goes on along the minus strand of NZ_JBIDDA010000001.1, from coordinate 867,365 downwards.
GGCGGGGGCGGTGCACCATCCCGCCCAGGTGACCGGCCCAGTCCCGCAGCGCCGCCGCGACTGTCGCATCCGGCGCGTAGCTTTCGAGGTCGTCGAGACCGTCGCCCATGTCCGTCGTTGGACCTTCCACGAGGAGTGAAAGAGGGGTGGACGAGCGGGGTGGATCGTCCGAAGGGGTCGGCGCTGGTGAGCGCGGAGGCAAAGCTACCTCAACTTTCGGGCGAACGGGGCACTAGTCGGCGCTCCCCCATGTACTTACCCAAAAGTAACCACTAGATCACCTTCGGCTGCGATTCCGGCACGAACGGTCACATCTAGCGGCCTGGATATAGAATCGGGCACCCGAGTGGGAGGCCGCGATGACGGAGTGCACTGATTCCCTGCTCAAGCGCCAGACCCGACCCGAGATGATGGCCTTGCTGCGGGCGATGTCGGTCTGCCACACCCGGGCCCAGCGGCTGGACAACCTGCGGATGGCGCTCTCGGTCGCCCTCGGCGTCGCCGGTGCGGTGGTGGCCTTCACCGGCGTGTCGGCGACCGCCGTCACCGCGGTCGGCGCGCTCTGGGCGCTCGTCAACGCGGTGGGCCTCGCCTCCTGGTCGCGCGGGCAGATCCGGCGCGCCGCCGTCCTCCAGGAGATGTTCGACGTACGCCTCTTCGGTCTGGAGTGGAACTCCGTGGCCGTGGCCGACGGGCTCAGCGCGGCGGAGGTGAGCCGGCTGGAGCGGGCCTTCCGGGGCGACGAGCAGTACCTCCGCGACTACTACGAGATCCCGCCCCTGCCCCACCCGTACGACGTGCTGGCCTGCCAGCAGCAGAACCTCGGCTGGGGCGCCCGGCTGCGCCGCCGCTACGCGTACGCCGTGCTGGCGGGCGTCGGCGCGTGGACGGCCGCCGGCGTCGTGTTCGGCGTCGCGACCGGGCTGACGGTCTCCGACCTGCTGTCGCGGTGGTTCGTCCCGTCGCTGGGCGCGCTGCTGCTCGGCCTGGAGATCTATCGGGGTCAACGGGACGTCGCCGCCGAGCGCGACCGGGCGATGTCCGTCGTGCAGCGGCACATCGCCACGGCGGTTTCCCGGGACGACCCCGCCGCCACGACCGCCGACTCGCTGGTCCTGGCCCGGCAGGTCCAGGACCTCATCTTCCACAGCAGACAGGGGCAGGCGCGGGTGCCCGACTGGTTCTTCCGGCGGTACCACTCCAGCGACCGCGTCGACTTCCAGGCCGCCATGGCCAGCCTCGCCGAGCTGCTGCACGCCCGGGGTCCGGTCGCGAGAGCCGACTGAAACCGGCCCGCGCCAGCGACTCCGGCGACCGGCCGTCGAAGGGCGGCGTCACCGGCCCGGAGGCCGGTATTCGAGCCGCTCCCGGGTCGCCTCGTCGATCTCCTCCGCCGTCAGGATCGGGGTGACCCGCGTGTCCACCCCGCCCGCCGCCCGGATGTCGATGGCCAGCGCCGCCGCGGTCTTGTGGTCCGGCAGATCGCACACCACGTAGGTGTCGTCCGCGCCGAAACCGAAGTACATCGACTCCATCCGCCCGCCGGCGCCCTCGACCATCTTCCGGACGACCTCGACGCGCCTGCTGCCGCCGTCGGTGTTCAGCCCTCTGATCCCGTCGACCGTGTAGGTCGACTTCAACAGGAACTTCGCCACGCCGTCGTCACCTCCCGCGGACCTGTCGCCCGCGTACCGGGGCTCAGCTCGTCCCCCGCCGTTGGACCCGCTCGCCGCCCTCGACCTTCGCCCGTCCCTGGTCGCGTTCCGATCCCGCCGACCCGGTCGCGGTGCGCAGGTGCCGGGCCTTCGGCGAGTGTTCGACCGGCGAGCCCTGGTGGCCCCGCGCGCCGCTGCCCGGATGTCGGCGGCCGCGCGCCGACTCGCCGCCGGGATCGTGCTTGTTCTCCTTGTGGCTACCCATGCGCCGCGCGTACCCGGTCCGTAAGCGGCTAGTCGTCACCACAGGGCCGGCCCTGTGGACTGCGGGGCTGGCAGGAGACCGGCGTCCTGGGCGGGGCGCGGTGGGCCCCGTGTCGCACCGGCGAGGAGGCCCGACGGCGGAAAGCGGGCAGCCGACCCGCTCCGGGCGGAAAGCCGACCGACGGCACAAGATTCGGATCCGCGCCGCCGTCGATCACCGGCATCCCTGTCGCCCTACCGACAGAACGACGGTTCTTGTGATCAATGTCGATCGACAGCGTGTCGGGCAAAGGCCGTCCAGGAAAGGCGGACCACGACCGAGTCACCGACGCCCGCTGACCAACGCGCCCACCCGCCCGCTGTCCCCGGCTGCCGCCGCGGCGGGTCAGCGGCCGGGCCGGCGGGCGGCCGGCACCGTTCGACGTGCCGTGGAATTTCCGGGTGGCGGGTCGGAGGCGGCGGGATGTCCGACGGTTCCGCTACCGTCGGGGGCGTCATGGAGCCGCGGTTCGGCGAGGTCATCGGGCGGGAGCACCCCGCGGGTCTGCTGCGCGCCGAGGTCGACCGGGCGGCCGCCAGCCACGGCGGCCTCGTCCTGGTCGCCGGCGAACCCGGCATCGGCAAGACCACGCTCGTCACCGCCGCCGCCCGGGAGGCCCGCCAGCGCGGCGCGCTGGTGCTCGGCGCGGCCTGCTGGGACTCCGACAGCGCGCCCGGCTACTGGCCCTGGGTGCAGGTGCTGCGCGGGCTGCGCCGCTCGCCCGACGACTGGGCGGTGGCCCGGGAGGCCGCCGAGCCGGGCCTGGCCGCCCTGCTCGGCGAGACGACCGGCGCGGCGGCCGACCGGAACATCCGCGAGGCGATCCGCGAGGCGATCGGCGGGCCGGCCGGCGGCAGCGGCGACGACCAGGCCGACCGGGAGGAGTTCGACCTCTACGACGCGGTGACCACCGCGCTGGTCGCGGTCTCCCAGCGCCGGCCGGTCATGGTCGTCCTCGACGACCTGCACTGGGCCGACCCCGCCTCCACGCGGCTGCTCCGGTTCGCCGCCCAGCACACCTGGTTCGAACGGCTGCTGCTGGTCGGCACCTACCGCGACGCCGAGGTGGAGGCCGCCGACCACCCGCTGCGCCCGCTGCTGATGCCGCTGGTGGCCAAGGCGACCAGCATCACCCTCACCGGCCTGTCCCGCGACGAGGTGGGCGCGCTGATGGCCCGCACGGCCGGCCGGGAGCCGGACGTCGACCTCGTCGACGAGGTGCACCGGCGCACCGGCGGCAACCCGTTCTTCGTGGAGCAGACCGCCCGGCTGTGGCGCACCGACGGCCAGGTGAGCACGATCGCCCCCGGCGTACGCGAGGCGGTGCGGCGGCGGCTCGCCCAGCTGCCCGCGCCGGTGGTCGAGGCGCTCACCGTGGCCGCCGTGCTGGGCCGCGAGTTCCACCGCCAGGTCCTCGCGGCCGGCGCGGGCGCCCCGGCGGCGCAGGTCGACCGGCTCCTCGACCGCGCGGTGACCGCCCGGCTCGTGCTGGCCCGTGGCGGCGGCCGCTTCGCCTTCGCCCACGACCTGGTCCGGGAGACGCTCTACGACGGGCTCACCGACGACGACCGGCGGTCCCGGCACGCCGCCGTGGTCCGGGCGGTCGACGGGTCGGCCGCGCTCGCCGAGCGACTGATCCCGGCCGACCTGGCCCGGCACGCCCACCTGGCCGGCGACGCGCTCGACCCGGCCCGCGCGACCGAACTGCTGCTCGCCGCCGCGCGGGACGCGAGCGGCCGGCTGGCCGTGGACGAGTCGATCGTCCACTTCCGCCGGGCGCTGGAGGTCGCCGAGGACCCGGCCCGGCGAGTGAAGATCATGGTCGAGCTGGGCCAACTGCTGTACCACTGCGGCGAGAACGGTGAGGCCCAGCGACTCGTCGCCGAGGCCGCCACGCTGGCGCTGACGGTCGACGATCCGGTGGTGCTGGCCCGCGCCGCCCTCACCGTCCACCGTCACCGCCACCAGTCCGGCTCCGCGCGCACCGCCGACGCGGACGGCCTGCTGCGGGAGGCGTACCGGCGGCTGATCGGCGAGCCGGACGCCACCGCCGGGGTCGGCACGCTGGTCACCGACCTGATCACCGCCACCGAGTCGCTCGCCCGGCGCGGCCACGACGACGAGGCGCTCACCTTCAGCCTGTGGGCCCGCCACGACACCACCTGGGGGCTCGGCACGGCCGCCGACCGGGCCGCCATCACCGCCGAGATCCGCGAGGTGGCGCGACGCACCGGCGACCGGGAGACCCAGCTCTGGGCGACCTCGCTGCGCTGGGTGGCGCTGCTGGAACTCGGCGATCCGCGGTACCACGACGAACTCACCACGTTCGTGACCGGAGCCCGCGAGGGCGACGCGCGGCACCGGATCGGCGCGACCGTCGACGACGGCATCATCGCCGGCTTCCGGGGCGACTTCACCCGCGCCGGCGAGCTGCTCGCCGAGCTGGACGAGATGTCGGAGTGGGGTCAGTCCGAGTCAGCCTTCATGGGGCACCACCTGCGCTGGTCGTGGCTGCTGCTGCAGGGCCGGCACGACGAGGCCGACACACTGCTCGACGGGCTGGACCCCGGCGACCATCCCTATCTGCCGGTGGTCCGGGCCATCACCGCGGCCGAGCGCGGCGACGGCGCGACAGCGCTGCGGCTGACCGCCGGGATCGAGGCCGACGGCACCACGTACAGCCAGATGGTGGCACCCCTGTGGCTGCGGCTGCGTGCCCAGGTCGCCGCCGTGACCCGCGACCCCGGCCGCTGCGCCGAGGCGCGGGAGACGCTGCGCCCGCACCGCGGGCAGTGGATGACGGCGTTGTTCGGCTGCGACGTCAGCGGCCCCGTCGACCACTGGCTGGCCGCTGTCGACGCGGCGGAGCGGCGCTGGGACGACGCGGTGGCCGGCTTCGCCGCGGCCCGCGACTCCGCCGACGCGATGGGTGCCCGGCCCTGGTCGGTGCTGGCCCGCGTCGCGCTGGCCGACGCGCTGACCGGGCGCGACCGCCCGGGCGACGTGGCGGCGGCCACCGCGCTGCGCGCCGCCGCCGTCCGGGACGCCGCCGCGCTCGGCATGCGCCAGGTGGCCGCCCGGTCGGTCGGGGCGCCCGCGCCGGTCGACCGGTCGGCGGGACGGCACCCGGCCGCCACGGACGGGCGGCGGCACGGAACCGCCGTGCCGGTCCCGGCCGCCGCACCGGTGCCGGCCGCCGCGCCCGCACCGGTGCCGGCCGCCGCGCCCGCACCGGTGCCGGCCGCCGGGGCCGCGCCGGTGGCGTCGGGGCCGCGGGGGTCGCTCCCGCCCGCCGGGTCCGTCGTCGGGCAGCCGCCGGTCGAGGCGTACGAGTTCCGCCGCGACGGCCCGGTCTGGCAGCTCGGCTACGCCGGCACCGTCGTGCACCTGCCCGACGCCAAGGGTCTGCACGACCTGCACCTGCTGCTGGGCCGGCCCGGCGTCGACGTGCCCGCCGTCGAACTGCTCGACCCGGCCGCCGGCCCGGAACTCGTCGCCGCCCGCCGGATGGGCGGCGACCCGGTCCTCGACGACGAGGCGAAGGCCCGCTACCGGCGCCACCTGGCCCGGCTCGACGCCGAGATCGACCGCGCCGCCGGCCGCGACGACGAGGCGAAGGTGGCCGCCCTCGACGCCGAGCGGGCGGCCCTGCTCGCGGAGCTGCGCGCCGCCGCCGGGCTGGCCGGCCGCAGCCGCCGCCTCGGCGACGAGGCGGAACGCGCCCGCAAGACCGTGACCGCCCGCATCCGCGACGTGCTGCGCAAGCTCGACGACCGGCACCCGGCGCTCGCCGCCCACCTGCGCGACACCGTCTCCACCGGCGGCACCTGCCGCTACCTCCCGACCGAGCCGCCCCCCTGGCGCCTGTGACGACCGCCACCGTCGCTGAGGCGTCGGGGCCCCGACGATGTCCGAGGGTGCGTTACCGGCAGGAGCGCACCCTGCCGGGGTCTCACCGAGGCGTCCATACCGTCCCTGTGCCGGTGTCCGGGGCGGGCATCACCAGGGCAGCGGGCCGTCCTCGCTGAAGAACCCGGCGCTCGGCCCGTCCGCGCCGAGCGTGGCCAGGCGCACCAGCACCGCGGCGCCCTGCGCGGGCGTGAGGTGCCCGGTGTGGTTGTTGATATCGGTGTCGACGTAGCCGGGGGCGGCGGCGTTGACGAGGATGCCGTCCTTCCGCAGTTCGTTGGCGTACTGCACGGTCAGCGAGTTCAGCGCGGTCTTGGAGGGCGTGTACGCGGCCGACGGCAGCAGCGCCGCGAACGGGCCGTCCGGGTCGCTGGTGAGGGTCAACGACGCGGCGTGACTGCTGACGTTGACGACGCGCGGCGCCGGCGACCGCCGGAGCAGCGGGAGCATGGCGTTGGTCACGGCGAGCACCCCGAACACGTTGGTTTCGAACACCGCCCGGACCATGTCCAGGTCGACGGAGCTGGGAACCTGGTCGGTGGCGTCGGCGGGCGAGACCTGCCCGGAGCCGGTGATGCCGGCGTTATTGATCAGCACGTCGAGGTGGCCGAAGCGCTCCTCGACCTGCCGCGCGGCCGCCCGAACGGTGGCCGCGTCGGCGACGTCCAGGGTGATCGCGTGGGCGTCGCCGCCTGCCGCGCGCAGCGCCGCGGCGGCCTCCTCGCCGCGCCGCGGGTCTCTGGCGCCGATCAGGACCGTCATGCCCAGCGCGGCGAGCTGCTCGGCGGCCGCGCGGCCGATCCCCTTGTTCGCCCCGGTGATCAGCGCGACCGTCCGGTGTGTGGTCTGCTCGTTCACAGCCAAGCTCCTCTTCGTGGAGTTGCGTGCCGCACGGATCGTTCGCGCGGCGTCCCTACGGACATGGAGATGGCGGCGCTCCACTTCTTGTGACAGCGCGACGGCGAGACGCACGTCACCGGTCAGGGGTGTCACAGGATGGCGGACACCGGCGTCTGGTGGGTGGCACGGGCGGAAGCGGACAGGCGGGAGCCAGCCATGAGCGAGCAGGGCGAGCGAGCAACGGACGTCAGCGGGTTGCCGGCCGGTGGCGATCCCATGGTGTCGGCTACCGACGCGTTCCTTGCCCACCGCAACCTGCTCTTCACCGTCGCCTACGAGATGCTGGGCTCGGCCGTCGACGCGGAGGACGTCCTGCAGGAGACCTGGTTGCGGTGGGTCGGCGTCGACCTCGACGCCGTGCAGGACCACCGTGCGTACCTGTTCCGAATCACCACCCGCCAGGCGCTCGACCGGTTGCGGACGCTGCGCCGCCGCAGGGAGTACTACGTCGGTCCATGGTTGCCCGAGCCGCTGCTGACCGCGCCCGACGTGGCCGAGGACGTCGAGTTGGCCGACAGCGTCTCGATGGCGATGCTGCTGGTGCTGGAGATCCTCACGCCGACCGAACGGGCGGTGTTCGTGCTGCGCGAGGTTTTCGATCTGGGATATGACGAGATCGCGGCAGCCGTCGACAAGAGCCCTGCCGCGGTCCGCCAGATCGCCCACCGGGCACGGGGACACGTCGCCGCGCGGCGACCTCGCGGGGCGGTTTCGCCGGGCCAGGCCCGAGACGCGCTCGTCGCGTTTCAGCGGGCGATCGAAACCGGCGACCTGCGACACCTGCTCGACATCCTCGCGCCGGACGTCGTCTTCCTGACCGACGGTGGTGGGATCGTGCGGGCCGCGGTGACGCCCGTCGTGGGCGCAGACACGGTGGCCCGACTGCTCGCCGCCGGGTCGGGCAGGATCGCCGACAGGCTGTCGCTGCGGCCGGTACAGGTCAACGGTCACCCGGCGCTCATCCTTCGGCGTGACGGCGAGATCGACACCGTCGTGGCGGTGCGCGTCGACGACGGCCTCGTCACGGGGCTCTACGCCGTGCGTAATCCCGAGAAGCTGTCGCGTGTCGATCGGGAGATCGCCTTGAGCCGCTGAACGTCAGCGCGATTCCAACCGGCGGCAGCGGGTTCGTCGACTGGAGGGCGCCGCTGCCGGTGCGGCTGCGGCTGCCGGACGGGCAGGGTGTCCTCGTCGTCGCCGAGGGCGCGGCGCTGAGCCACCGGGTCGGCGCCGGGCGGTGGCACGATGCCGGGCGCGGCGCTGCTACCCGCCGACGCCACCCCAGGTACGCGTCACCACCGCCGGCGCCACGACCACCACCGTCCGGGTCGACTCCTAACCGGCCAGCGGGATCGGCGGCGGGCACCGCCACATCCGTGGCGGTGCCCGTCGCCGGGCGGATCAGCGGCGGTTGTAGCGGTACATGGTGAGGGTGCCGAAGACGACCACGAACGCGGCGCTCCACGCCAGCGTCCACATCGTGCTCGACGCGTCCGACGCCCCCGACATCACCGCCCGCACCGACGCCACGAGCTGGGTGATCGGGTTGACCTTCACGAACGCCTGCAACCAGCCGGGCATGGTGGCCGGCTCGACGAAGACGTTGCTCAGGAAGGTCAGCGGGAACAGCACCATCATGCTCACCCCCATCACCGACTTCTCGCTGCGCAGCACCAGGCCGAAGAACGTCCAGACCCAGGAGAACGCGAACGAGAAGACCACCAGCAGGCCGATGCCGCCCAGCACCCCGAGCAGCCCGCCGTCGGGGCGGAAGCCCAGCGCCAGCCCGACGCCGAGGATGACCACGGCGGCCAGCACGTAGCGCAGCACGTCGCCGAAGATCATGCCGACCAGCGCGGCGGGCCGCCACACCGGCAGCGTCCGGAACCGGTCGAAGACGCCCTTCTCGATGTCGGTGTTCAGGCCGACCCCGGTGTACATGGTGATCATCACGACGCTGGTCACCATGATCCCCGGCAGGAAGAACTGCAGGTAGTCGCGCGGACTGTCGGCGAGGGCGCCGCCGAACAGGTACGTGAACATCAGCACCATGATGATCGGGAACGCCGTCACGTCGAACAGCTGCTCCGGCACGTGCTTGATCTTCAGCATGGCGCGCCAGCCGAACGTCAGCGACGCCGACAGCGGGCTCGGTCGGGCCGGCCGGGCGCCGGGCGCGAGGACGGTCGACAGCGCCTCCGCCGACGGTACGTAGACCGACGGCGCCGGCCCGGTCGTGGTGGTGGCGTTGCTGCTCATCGGGCTGCCTCCAGCTGCTCGTCCCGCTCGTCGGCGCCGACCGCCGGGTGGTCGGTCAGGGCCAGGAAGACCTCGTCCAGGCTGGGCTGGCCGAGGGAGAAGTTGTCCACGACGATGCCGGCGCGGGCCAGGTCGCCGAGCACCCGGGCGGCCTGCTCGCTGGCGTCGAGCTCGCCGCCCTCGCCGCCGACCCGGGCGGTCAGCGCCACCGGGTCGGGTTCGAGCTGCACCGGCACGTCCAGCGCCGCACGCAGCAGCCGCTCCGCGTCGGGCCGCTGGTGCGCGTCGCGCAGTCGCAGGTGGACGGTGCCGGACCCGACGGACGCCTTCAGCTCGCCCGGGGTGCCCTCCGCGATCACCCGGCCGTGGTCGACCACCGCGATCCGGCCGGCCAGCTGGTCGGCCTCGTCCAGGTACTGCGTGGTCAGCAGCACCGTGGTGCCGTGCGCCACCACCGCCCGGACGATCTCCCACACCTGGTTGCGGCTGCGCGGGTCCAGACCCGTCGTCGGCTCGTCCAGGAACAGCAGGTCCGGGGTGTTGAGGATGCTCGCCGCGATGTCGATGCGCCGCCGCATGCCGCCCGAGTACTTCTTGACCTGCCGCTCGGCCGCGTCGGTCAGCCCGAACGCGGCGAGCAGACCCTCGGCCCGCTCCCGGGCGGCCGGCTTGCGGTGCCCGAGCAGCCGGCCGAGCAGGATCAGGTTCTCCAGCCCGGTCAGGTCCTCGTCCACGGATGCGTACTGGCCGGTGAGGCTGACCCGGGACCGCACGGCGTCGGCCTCGTCCACCACGTCGTGCCCGAACACCCGCGCCCGCCCGCCGTCCGGGCGCAGCAGCGTCGCCAGCACCCGTACCGCCGTGGTCTTGCCGGCCCCGTTGGGGCCGAGCACCCCGTAGACGGTGCCGGCGGGCACCGTGAGGTCCAGGCCGTCCAGCGCCCGGGTGTCCCCGAACGACTTGGCCAGGCCCTCGGCCTCGATGGCCGGGCCGGTGCTGCGTCTATTCATGATCCCTACCCTTTCCTTCGCGAAACTGTCAGGAGACGTACGGGCGCGCGGCGCGGCCGTCGCGCAGTGCCAGGCCCCACCAGCACAACTGGTCGAGCAGGACGCGGGCGGCGCGGCGCAGCTGGTCGGTGGCCAGCGGCGTCGGCTCGCCGCAGAGCAGGTCCACGCCGACGACGTCGCGCATCGTGACGGCGTGCAGGGCGGTGAAGACGGTCCGGAGCTGGTCGACGGCGTGCAGGCCGAACGAACCACAGCCGTACGACACGAAACCGACCGGCTTGGCCTGCCACTCGTCGTACGCGTAGTCGATCGCCTGTTTCAACGACGCGGGGAAGCTGTGGTTGTACTCCGGGGTGACCACGACGAACGCCTCCGCCCGGCCCACCTCTTCGGCGAACGACCGCATCGCCGGGGTCGGCTCCGCCGGATAGCCGGCGGGGAAGTCGTAGTCGGCGAGGTCGACCACCGTCACCGCCAGCCCGTCGTGCCGCTCCGCCCGGTCGACGAACCAGCGGGCGACCCGGTCGCCCGCCCGGCCCTCCCGCGTGCTGCCGATGATCACGGCGAGCCGCAGTGCCTCCATGGTTCCTCCTCCCGGCTGCTCCGGTCCCACCCGACAGGCGCGAGACGGCGCCCGGCGGTCCGCGAGATCCGATCTGGCGGCCCCGCCAGGCGCCGCCGCGCGCGCCGGGGTGTCGGTGGCGGCTGCTTGACTGCACCCGAAGGAAGAGGGGGGACCCGATGACCGACGTGCGCATCGAGCCGTGGCGCGAAGACGACCTCGACCTGCTGCGGCGGCTCAACACGCCGGAGATCCGGGCGCACACCGGCGGCCCGGAGACCGAGGAGCAGGTCGTCGCCCGGCACGGGCGCTATGTGCGCTTCGGCGACACCGGCCAGGGCCGCATGTACGCGGTGACGCTGCCCGACGGGGTCCGGGTGGGCAGCGTCGGGTACTGGGAGCGAGAGTGGCGCGACCAGCGGGTCTACGAGCTGGGCTGGGCAATCCTGCCCGGGTGGCAGGGCCGGGGCCTGGCGACCGCGGCGGTGCGCGCGGCGGTGGCCGTGGCCCGCGCCCGGCGGACCCACCGCTACGCGCACGCCTACCCGTCGGTCCACAACGCCCCGTCCAACGCGGTCTGCCGCAAGGCGGGCTTCACCCTGCTCGGCGAGACGGAGTTCGAGTTCCCGCCCGGGCACCTCATGCGCTCCAACGACTGGCGGATCGACCTGACCGCGTAGGCCGGCAGGCGCGGCCCGCACCGACCGGGCCGGCCACGAGGCCACCGGGCCCGCTACGAGGCCGCCGGGCCGACCAGAGGGCCGCCGGACGGGTGACACACGGCGGCGCCCGGCGGGCCGCGTCGGGATCTTTCGCGGTGATCCTCGATACCGCTCAACCCGGCGCCCCGACCCGTCGTCCTTGGTGGCGACGGAAGGAGAGCCCGTGCGCTGGAGGAAGAGCTTCGAGGGTTTGGACACCCTCGTGGCTGAACGGGGCGAAGCCCTGCTGGCCACGGCGGTGCTGCTGACCGGCAGCCGCGCCGCCGCCGAGGATCTGCTGCAGGCGGCGCTGGAGCGGCTGATGCGGCACTGGAACCGGGTGCGCGGCGACAAGGAGGGATACCTGCGCCGCACGATGTACCACCTCGCGATCGACCAGTGGCGCAGCCGCAAGCGACGGCCGGAGGTGCTGGCCAGCGTGGAGCCGCCGGGCCGCTCCGACGGCACGGACGCCCTGGACCTGCGGCAGGCGCTCGTCCAGGCGGTGGCCACGCTGCCGCCGCGCCAGCGGGCAGTCCTGGTGCTGCGCTACTGGGAGCAGATGAGCGAGGCGGAGGCCGCCGAGACGCTCGGCTGCTCGATCGGCACCGTCAAGTCCACCGCCTCCCGGGGGCTGTCCCGCCTCCGCGAGGTCACGGCTGCCTGGGCGGTCGACGACGCCCCGGCCTGGAAGGGAGCGGGAAGATGAACACCGACATCGAAGACAAGCTGATCGACGGCATGCGGCGGGAGGTCGCGGGCGTCACGCTGACCGCGGACATCCTCGGCGCGGCGAGCCGGCGCCACCACCGCCGGACGGCGCTGCTGCGGGCGACGTACGCCACGGGTGTGCTGGGCCTGGCCGGGGTGACCGCCGTGGTCCTGACGGTCGGCGGGGGCGGGCAGCCGGGGCCGACGACGGCACGGCCCCCGGCCGCCACCGCCACCGCCGAGTCGCCCCGCATGGCGCTGGTCGCCGCGGTGACGGCCAGCGAGAACGTCAGCTACCGGATGCGCCTGACGACCAGCGCCGGGCTGACGTACGAGGGCGCGTTCGACCCGAGGACCGCCACCGGGTACGTCCGTCAGCCGCAGGACGACTCGGTCATGACCGAACTGCTGATCAACGGCACCAGGTACGTCGGCGGCGAACCGCCGCTGGGCCGGCCGCCGGCCGACAAGGCGGGCCCGGGGGAGACGTACGGGCGCTACGGACAGTACCCGGGCAAGCACGACCGGCTGTCCCTCTACTCCGACGGGAACACGGTGCTGGGCGCCACGGCGCCCGACCCGGCGGCGCTGTTCGGGGCGCTGAAGGACGCGAACGCGACCGTCACGCAGCGGCCGGACGGCACGCTGCACTTCGAGTACGCCACGCAGTCCAAGGACGGCTCGACGACCACGTCCGGCGACGTCACGCGTGGCGCCGACGGCCGGGTCGCCAAGGTGGCGCTCACCGGCACCTGGCAGTCGACGGCGAAGGGCCGGCTCGACACCGGCACGTACGCCGCCACGCTCGAACTCTTCGACTACGGCGTCGAGGTGAAGGTGCAGCGCCCGGCCGACGTGGTCATGGCGAAGTAGGTCCATCTCCGGGGAGCGGGCACAGCGGCCGTTCCCCGCTCCGAGGCAGGGCTGTCCGCGACCGGACGGGTCGCGGGCAGCGCTGCCTCCCGTACAGGCAGCAGAGGAGCGACATGCACCTACGACGTTGGCTTGCCGCCCTGGCGGTCGGCGCTGTCACCATTCCCGGGGCGATCGGGGGGCCGGCGGGCGCGGCACCCGGCACGGGGGCTGGGGCCGGTGGCGGCAGACCCGGGATCGGACCACCGGACTCCGGGGGGCAGGCACAGAACTGGATCACGCTGATCACGGGGGATCGGATCCTTCTCGGCGACGGGCCGGCCGGCGAGCGGGTGCTCGCCACGAAGCCGGCCGAGGGCCGCGAGAAGGTGGCGTTCCGCCAGTTCGAGGAGCGGGGCGACCTGATGGTGATCCCGTCCGACGCGGGACCGCTGGTCGCCGCCGGCACCGTCGACCGCAGGCTGTTCAACGTCTCCAGGCTCGTCGAGCTCGGCTACGGTGACCGGACCCGCACGGACATACCCCTGATCGTCACCAGGACGGCCGGATCCCGGACCGCCGCCCTGGACGTGATGGCAGCCGCGGGCGTACCGGCGGGCCGGAACCTGCCGAGCGTGCGGGGCGAGGCGGTCCGCGCGGACAAGGCCGTGGCCGGCCGGCTCTGGTCCGGGCTGCGCGGCCGGCCCGGAGAGCGCGGCCTCGCGACCGGCATCGCCGGGGTCGCCCTGGACGGACCGGTGCGGGCCAGCCTGGAGCACAGCGTGCCGCAGATCGGCGCATCGGCGGCCTGGCAGGCCGGGCACACCGGGCGGGGCGCGACGGTGGCGGTGCTGGACACCGGGATCGACACGACCCATCCCGACCTCGCCGACGCGGTCGTCGGGTCGATGGACTTCACCGCAAGCGAGAGCGGCGTGACGGACCGGGCCGGCCACGGTACGCACGTCGCCGGCATCGTCACCGGCAGCGGCGCGGCCTCGGGCGGCCGGCACACCGGCGTGGCCCCGGATGCCCGGCTGCTCAACGGCAAGGTCCTCGACGACAACGGCGCCGGCTCCGAGTCGGAGGTGCTGGCCGGCATGGAGTGGGCGGTCGCGACGGGCGCCGACGTGGTGAACATGAGCCTCTCCAGCCAGTACCCGGGCGACGGGACCGGGGTGCTGGACGAGGCCGTCAACCGGCTGAGCGCGGAGTCCGACGCGCTCTTCGTGGTCGCCGCCGGCAACTCCGGGCCGCGACAGGGGTCGATCAGCAGTCCCGGCACCGCCGACGCGGCGCTGACCGTCGGGGCGGTCTCCCGGCACGACGAGCTGGCAGAGTCGTCCGGCCGTGGGCCCAGGCCAGGCGACAGCGCGATCAAGCCCGACGTCACCGCGCCGGGCGCGGAGATCATCGCCGCCCGTGCTGCGGGCACGGAACGCGGTACGCCCGTCGACGACCGATACACGGCCATGTCGGGCACGTCGATGGCGGCGCCACACGTCGCGGGCGCGGCGGCGGTCCTGGCCGGGCAGCGGCCGGACCTGACCGGCGAGGACCTCAAGGCCCTCCTGACGGGCACGGCCGTGCCCACGGACGGGCTGACCGTGTACGAGCAGGGTGCGGGGCGGGTGGATGTGTCGCGCGCCGTCCGGCAGGGCGTCCACACCGAGCCGGCGAGCGTGAGCAACGGGATCGCGCGCTGGCCGCACCACGACGACGCGCCGGTCCAGCGGGCTGTCACGTACCGGAACACGACCGACGCCGCCGTGACTCTCGACCTGACGGTAGACGTCCGCGACCCGTCCGGGGCACCCGCGCCCGCCGGGATGTTCGCGGTCGGCCCACCCCGGGTCACCGTGCCGGCGGCGGGCAGCGTCGCCGTGACGCTCGTGACCGACACCTCGGTGTCCGCCCCGGACGGCACCTACAGCGGGTCGCTGGTCGCGACGGGGCCGGACGGGCAGGTCGTCCGCACCCCGGTGGGGGTCGTCCGCGAGGCCGAGAGCTACGACGTCACGATGACGTTTCTGGACCACGACGGCAAGCCGACACCCAGCTACTGGCTCTCGCTCGCCGACGTCGCGGGCCCCGGCTGGCACGCGCCCTACGACCCGTCCGGCAGGGTGGTCGTGCGCCTGCCCCGGGGCGAGTACCAGTTGGGCGCGTCCATACAGACCGCCAGCCGCGGTGAGGAGGGATTCCTCGACACCCTCGTGCACGAACCGGCGCTCACCGTCGCCGGGGACCGGACGCTGACCTTCGACGCCCGGGAGGGCAAGCCCTTCGGCGCGATCGTGGATCGTCCGGCCCGACGGGTGCTGACGTGGGTCGGGTTCGCCCGCCAGGCCGGACCGGGCGGATTCAGCGAAAGCTACTCGGGCTGGGACATGGCGCATCTGCGGGTGCGCCCCTCCGCCACCCGGGCGCCGGCTGACCAGTTCGAGTTCCAGGTCAGGGCGACCCTCGCGGAACCGGACGGCGCCGGGGGGATCCATCCGTACCTCTACCACGTCAGGTGGTCCGCTCACGGGCAGGTGCCGGCCGACCTGACGCCCCGGGTGCGCGACCAGGACCTTGCCGTCGTCCACACGAGCCTGGCCGCGCTCGGCGCGGGCAAGCGGGTGGGCAAGGACAATCCGCTCGTCTCGCTCCCGGCGCCGGCGAGGATCACCGAATACTTCACTCCGGGTGTGCCGTGGTCGGTCGACTGGGGCCAGTACGGGTCGGACGAGCCGGACTGGCCGGAGGCATGGCTCGCCACCGGTACGCCCCGGACCTACCGGCTCGGTCCGCCGGTGGTCGAGCGGTGGTACGTCGGGGTGTTCGGACCCGCGCTCCCGGCGGGCGAGACCTGGGTGGGCCGCAGGGGCGACGCGATCGAGGTGGACGCCCCGCTCTTCGCCGATCAGGCGCCCGACCGCCGCGGCAGCTCCCGCCTCGGCAGCACCCGGATCGGCCTGTGGCGGGACGGTCGGCAGATCGGCGGGTCCGAGGGCGCCTACGGCTACTTCGGCGTCCCGGCCGACCCGGGGACGTACCGGCTCGAAATCGAGTCGACCCGCCCGACGTCCGACCTGTCCACCCGCGTCGACTCGGCATGGACCTTCCGGTCCGAGCGGGCGGGCACCGACGACCCGAAGGCCCCGGCGACGCCGGTCCCCCTGATGGCGGTGCGGTTCGCGCCCGTGTTGAACGACCGCAACCAGGCACCCGCCGGGCGGCTGTTCGACGTGCCCGTCTACGTCCAGCGGCAGGCGGGAGCGGAGTACGGCACCATGACCGACCTCACGGTGCAGGTCTCGTACGACGACGGCGCCACCTGGCGTCGGGTGCCGCTGACGGGGAGCGGCCTGAACCGGACCGCCCACCTGGCGCATCCGGCCCGCCCCGGCTTCGTCTCGCTGCGGACCAGCGCGACCGACTCGGCCGGCAACAGTGTGCGGCAGACCGTCATCCGCGCATACGCGACGCGGTGAGCGGGCGGACCCGCCCGGGTGGTGCGACGGTCGACCACCCGGGCGGGCCCGGCGCCCCGGCCGCCCGGCCGTGCACCGGACATGGCCCGCCAGCGGGTCACCAGGGCAGCACGCCGTAGCCCCCGCCGGCGCGGCCGGTGGCTGGTGCTGCGGAACCAGGACTCGGTGGGCCGGATCTGATCCGGGGGGCCGCCGGCGGGGGGCGGGGCGGCCGCGGCCGCGCCCGCCCCGCGGCGTGTGCTCAGGCGGCCTTCGCCAGGGCGGCGGTCGCCAACGGGGCCACCTTGGCGAGCAGTTCGGTGCCGGCGGCCAGGTCGCCGTCGCCCGCCGAGACGTCCACCTGGAGCACGAAGTTGCCCCGGGTCATGAACAGCGTGCACTGGTGGCGGGTCGCCTCGCCGATCAGCTTCTCACAGAAGGTGATCACGTCCGGCCCGTTCGGCACCGGCGGGGGCGTGGGTCGCACGATCACCGACGTGCGTCCGTCGTTCGGCACCTCGTACCTGTCGCAGCTCTTGAGCACGGACCGCAGTTCGTCGGCGAGCTTGCGGCCGGGCACCTTGAGGTAGCCGACCACGTACTGCCGGATCCACACGGTCTCACCGTCCCAGACCCGTTCCCGGTGGGCGGTGCGCCTGCGGTCCGAGGGCAGGCTGTCCCGGCAGAGGGAGATGAGCTTCCACGCCTCGCTGTTCTCCTCGGTGTGCTCCGCCGTCTCCGGGTGGAACTGCGTGTCCAGCTTCAGCATCGCCGCGGTGACCCGGGTGCGTGTCTCCGCGGTGGAGGTCGGGGCCGGGCGCGGGGGCTGCGCCGTCGGCGGGGCGGCGGTCGGGGCGGCGGACCAGCGGGGTGTGTCGGCGGCGCGGCTGGGAGCGCAGGCGGCCGGCCCGACCAGGGCCAGCACCGACAGGAGGACCAGGGGCGTGCGGCGCATCATCGCGGCGGCGCTGTCCTTTCGTACGGGTGGGAGGGGGTCCATCGGGCCCCCTCCTACCTGCGCCGTTCCGCCGCCCCGCGTTACGCGGGGACGTAGTCGAAGGTGTCCGGATCCGGGCCCTGCCGGCCGGCCTCGCCCCGGTCCAGCCCGGTGATCCGCTCCATCGCCGTGTCGTCCAGCTCGAAGTCGAAGATCCGGAGGTTCTCCTCGATCCGCTGCGGAGTGGTCGACTTCGGGAAGACGATGTCGCCGCGCTGCACGTGCCAGCGCAGCACCACCTGGGCCGGGGTCCGGCCGACCTGCTCGGCGACGTCGACGACGGTCGGGTCGTCGAGCACCTTGCCCTGCGCGATCGGCGACCACGCCTCGGTCAGGATGTTGTGCGCCCGGCCGTAGGCGCGCACCTCCTCGTTGCCGAAGTACGGGTGCACCTCGATCTGGTTGACCGCCGGCGCCACCTCCGACTCGGCGGCCAGCCGCTCCAGGTGCGCCACCTGGAAGTTCGACACCCCGATCGAGCGGGCCCGGCCGTCGTGCTGGAACTCCTCCAGCGCCTTCCACGTGGAGACGAAGTCACCGTCGTACAGGGTGGGCAACGGCCAGTGGATCAGGAACAGGTCGATGTAATCCATCTTCAGCGCGGCCAGCGTCGACTCGAACGCCTTGCGGGCTTCGTCGGGCCGGTGGAAGCCGTTGTTCAGCTTGCTGGTCACGAAGACCTCGTCGCGGCCCAGCCCCGACTCGCGGATCGCGCGGCCCACCTCGGCCTCGTTGCCGTACATCTCGGCGGTGTCGATGTGCCGGTAGCCGACCTCCAGGGCCTTGCGGACCGCCGCGACGGTGTCCTTCGGGTCGATCTGGAACACCCCGAAGCCGAGCTGCGGGATGGTGTTGCCGTCGTTCAGGGAGATGTCGGGGATCACGTTCGCCATCGTGGCTCCTTCGCCGGTCGTTCACGAGGCCGGGTGCGCGGAAGCGCTTCCACGCCCGGCGGGCCGTTACCTGGCGTACCCCTGATCGCCGCCCTCCCAACCGGTGAGCCCGGCCTCAGGTCGGCTCGTCGAAGAGCACGGGCCAGGGCCGGGGCGCCGGCACGGGCGGCGGCGCCGGGGGCGTGGGCCCGTCGGCCAGCACCTCCGCCGCGAGCTGCCCGAACATCGGCGCGGCGGGATGCGCGCCCCGGCGCGGCCACGCCGCCGAGGTGCGTTTGACCAGCGGCGACCCGGCGATCGGCCGCCAGGCGATCCGAGGCTCCCGGCGGGCCGTCGCCGCCGGCTCGACGGCGACCCCGCCGCCAGCCAGCACCAGCCCGAAGAGGAACTCCGGGTTGCGCGCCGGGCGGACCCGCCCCGGCGCGAACCCGTGCCGGCGGCAGACGTCGAGCAGGTGGTCGTGCCAGCCGGGCGCGGTCGCCCGGGGCGCGGTCACCAGGTCCAGGCCGGCCAGCGCCGCGAGGTCCACCTCCCGCGGGCGGGCCAGCGGCGAGGCCCGCGGCAGCAGCACCCCCAGCGGTACGTCGACGGCGGCGCCGAGGCGCAGCCCGTCGTCGGTGACGGGGTGGTGCAGCAGGCCGACGTCCAGCCTGCCCTCGGCCAGCATCCGCTCCTGCTCGCCGCTGGTCAGCTCGTGCAGGTCCACGTCGAGCCCGGGCGCCCGCTCGGCCAGCCGGTCGAGCAGCTCGCGCAGGGTCACCGCGGGCGTCTCCGGCGGGACTCCCGCCCGGAGCACCCCGGACACCCCCTCGCGTACCTGGCGCATCAGGTTGCGCAGCCGGCCCTCCCCGGCGAGCAGCTCCTCGGCCTCGCCGAGCAGCAGCTGACCGGCGGTGGTCAGGCGTACCTGGCGGCGGGACCGGTCGAACAGCTCGACCGCCAGCTCCCGCTCCAGGCGCTGCACCGACTGGCTCAGCGGCGGCTGGGCCATGCCGAGCAGTTCGGCGGCCCGACCGAAGTGCAGCTCGCGGGCGACCACCACGAAGTGCCGCAGGTGCCGGAGCAGGTCCACGGCCGGACCCTACGCCAGCGCCGCGGCGCGGGTGGCGGCTACGGTGCCACGGTGGTGACGGAGCGGATCGGGCAGATCTTCGCGCGGGTCGGGGTCAGCGGCTGCCTGCACGTCGTCGACCTCGACGCGGTCGACGGCGGCCCGGGGGAGCCCGCCGGCCGGCGGGAGGTGGCGGTGCGGGCCGACGAGCAGGTGGTGATCGCCTCGATCTTCAAGATCCTGCTGGTGCTGGAGTTCGCCCGGCAGGTCGTCGCCGGCCAGCTCGACCCGCAGGAGCGGGTGCTCGTCACCGCCGACGACCGGCTCGGCGGGTGGGGGATCGCGGGCTGCGCCGACGACGCCGAGGTGTCGCTGCGGGACCTGGCGTACCTCGCCATGTCCGTCAGCGACAACACCGCCGCCGACCTGCTGCTGCGCCGGGTCGGGGCGGACGTGCTGCCGATGCTCGCCGCCGAGCTGGGGCTGCCGCGTACCCGGATCGTCGGCGGGCCCCGGCAGCTGGTCGAGATGATGCTCGCCGACGTCGGCGCGCGCACGGAGGCCGACTTCGCCCGGATCTTCCCGACCCTGCCGGCCGACCGGGTCCGCGCGATGCGGGTGTTCGACCCGGCGCACACCACGTCGAGCACCGCCCGGGAGATCACCCGGCTGCTCGGCCTGGTCTGGCGGGACGAGGCCGGCCCGCCCGAGGCGTGCGCGATGGTCCGGGGCTGGATGGCCCGGCAGCTCTTCTGGACCCGGCTGGCCGCTGGCTTCCCGCCGGGCGTGCGGGTCGCCGGCAAGACCGGCACCCTGCCCGGCCTGCACCTGGAGGCCGGCGTGGCCGAATACCCCGACGGCGGCCGGTACGCCGTCGCCGTCTTCGCCCGCGCGGCGCAACTCGCCACCCGCCGCATCGACGTCGACCTGGCGATGGGGCAGGCCGCCCACGCCGCCGTCGAGGCGCTGCGCGGCGGCTGATTCCCGGCCCTGACACCCCGGCTCCGGGCTCGTTGAGCTGGTCCGATATCCCGGCGGATATCGACCGATCCGGCCGTGGATCTTGGACCGGGCCCCGGTCGTGCTGGTTGGCTCGGCACCGACCGATCCGCACCACGACGGGGAGAGTTCCGCATGCCCAACCTCGACCGCCGCCGCTTCCTCCGCGACGCCGCCGCCGGCACCGCGCTGGTCTCCGCCGGGGGACTCGCCGGCGCCGCCCTGACCACCCCGGCGCAGGCCGCGCCGCCGGCCACCGCCCCGGTCGCCGCCGTGCCGGCCGGTCGCCGTCGCGGCCCGGTCAGTTTCCGCTGGTGGGGTACGTCGGCCTGGCGCATCGACATCGGCGACCGGACGGTCCTGGTCGACCCCTTCGTCAGCCGGATCGACACCGGGCTGTTCAGGGGCGCCTTCAACCAGGCCGCGAAGCTGGAGGTCCGCACCGACGTGGTGGACGCCCTGGTGGACCGGGCCGAGACTGTGCTCGTCACGCACACCCACTGGGACCACTACATGGACGTCCCGTACATCGCCGGCCGCACCGGCGCCCGGGTCGTCGGCACGCTGACGGCCTACCACCTCGGGCTGGCGTACAAGGTGCCGTCGGGGCAGCTCAGCCCGGTCAAGGGCGGGGAGGTGCTGGACTTCGGGGACTACACCGTGGAGGTCGTCAGCTCGCTGCACAGCCGCAACAAGTCGTACTCGATGGCCTTCCCCGGCGTCCGGGTGAGCCCGCCGCCGAAGCCCGAGACCGTCGCCGACCTGCCCGAGGGCGACACCCTCGCCTACCAGGTGCGGGTGGCCGACGGCCCGTCGGTGTTCTTCATGGGGGCGAGCGACTTCGTCGAGCGGAACCTGACCGGCCTCGCCCCGGACGTGGCCATGGTGGCGCTGCCGAGCACCACCGTCACGGCCGACTACGCCGAGCGGCTGCTCGACGCGCTGGACCGGCCGAAGGTCGTGGTGCCGGTGCACTTCGACAACTTCGAGACCGAGCTGCGCAACCCGGTGCCGGTGGCGGCGACGGACCGGGAGAAGTTGGACGGGCTGATCGCCGCGGTGCGGCGGGTCTCCCCGCGCAGCCGGGTGGTCGTGCCGGAGTACCACACCGCGTACCACTTCTGACCGGTCGGCGCGGGGGGGGGGGGGGGGGGGGGGGGGGGGGGGGGGGGGGGGGGGGGCGGCCCCCCCCCCCCCCCCCCCCCCCGGCTACCGGTCGACGGCCGCCATGAGGACCTGCGTGTCGGCGTCACGGTCGGCGTCCACGACCGTCGTCGCACGGCGGCCGGCAAGGAACCGCGGGGCCCACCAGTTCGCCTCGCCGAGCAGTCGCATGAGCGACGGCAGGACGACCGCGCGGATGACGGTGGCGTCGATCAGGATCGCGGCGGCGAGCCCCACGCCGAGTTGTTTGAACTCGACGATCGACAGGGTGGCGAAGATGGCGAACACGGCGACCATGATGATCGCGGCACTGCTGACCGTGGACGCCGACGAGACGATGCCCTGCTCGATCGCCTGCCGGGTGGGCACGCCCCGCTGGACCGCCTCGCGGATGCGGCTCACGACGAAGACGTGGTAGTCCATGGAGAGCCCGAAGAGGATGACGAACAGCATCAGCGGCAGCCAGGACACGATCGCGCCGTTGGAGGTGAACCCGAGCAGGTCCTCCGCCCAGGTGTGCTGGAAGACCAGCACCAGCAGCCCGTACGAGGCGGCCACGGAGATCGCGTTGAGCAGGATCGAGGTCAGCGCCACCACGACCGAGCGGAACGTGACGAGCATGACCAGGAAGGTCATGGCGAGCACGAACGCGACGACCGCCGGCAGCGCGTCAGCCATGCGGTCGCGGAAGTCGGCGTCGCTGGCGGTACGGCCGGCCACCGCCCACTCCGTGCCCGGGACCGTGCCGACCGTCTGCGGCAGCAACTCGGCACGCAGCCGGTGCAGCGACTGGGCCGCCGCGTGGCTGTCAGTGGTGCCCGCCACCCGGACGGTCGCCAGGAAGACGGTGCCGTCGGCGGACCTGCGCACGGTCGGGGGGCGGTCCTGGGCGAACCGGCTGTCCCCCTTGATCCGCGCGGCGAGATCGGTGATCTCCCGCTCCACCGCCGGCCCGCCCGCGCCGCCGGTGCGGATCGCGACGAGGTGGCTGGTGCCGAGCTCGTTGCCGGGGAACGCCTGGGCCAGGCGGTCGTAGGTGTGCAGGATCGGGATCGAGCGGGGCAGGTCGGTGAGGGTGGGCCGCTTGAGGTTCATCCCCAGCGCCGGGACGGCGACGACGACCAGCACTCCGACGGAGATCACGAACGTCGCCAGCGGCGCGCGCAGCGCCGGCCGCAGGACCGCCGCCCAGAAGCGGCTGCGCTCCGCCCGCTGGATCCGCCGGCCCAGGAAGGGCACGCGCGGCCGGTCCACCCACCGCCCGAGGACGACCAGGATCGCGGGCAGGACGGTGAGGGATCCGATCATGGCTACCCCGACGACCAGGATGGAGCCGGTCGCCATCGAGCTGAACGTGTTGTCGCCGACCAGGAACAGGCTGGCCATGGCGACCATGACGGCCACGCCGGAGACCAGCACGGCGTGCCCCGAGGTGCGGGCCGCGATCTCGACCGCGCTGCGGTGGTCGCGTCCGCGGGCCCGTTCCTCCCGCTCGCGGCGCAGGTAGAACAGCGAGTAGTCGACGCCGACCGCCATGCCGATCAGCAGGATGATGCTGTTGACCATCTCCCCCGCCGGGAAGATGTGCGAGGCGAACTGGGCCAGGCCCATCGCGCCGGCCACGGCCGACAACGCCAGCACGACGGGCACACCGGCGGCGATCAACGCGCCGAAGCTGAACAGCAGGATCACCAGCGCCACCGGCACGCTGATCAGCTCCGCCTTGACGAAGTCCGCCGCCAGCGTCTCGGTCAGCGCCTTGCCCAGGGAACCCGATCCCACCTGTTCCACCCGGAGGTCGGGGTGCCGCTGCTGCGTCTGCGACGTGGCCTCCAGCAGCGGCCCGACCCGCGCGTCGGCGTCGTCCGCCGAACCGGCCATCTCCACCTCGACCAGCACCGCCTGACGGCTGGGGGAGGTGATCGGGTCCGCCACCTTCGCCACGTCGGGCAGGGCGCGCATGCGCGCCGACAGGTCGGTGGCCACGGCCCGCGCACGGTCGAGATCGAGTTCGCCGGCCCGCGCCGTGATCAGGACGCTCTCCGCCGCCGGGGATTCGGGGAAGGCCCCGGCCTGCTCGATGCGGTCCGCACGGGCCAGTTCCCCGTGCAGGCTGTCCTGCGTGGTGGCCTCGACCGTGCCGACCAGGCTGCCACCGGCCA
Organism: Micromonospora sp. NPDC047670; assembly: GCF_043204915.1. NCBI lineage: Bacteria > Bacillati > Actinomycetota > Actinomycetes > Micromonosporales > Micromonosporaceae > Micromonospora > Micromonospora sp. NPDC047670. The sequence goes on along the minus strand of NZ_JBIDDA010000001.1, from coordinate 843,778 downwards.
CGCTGGCCAGGACGAAAACCAGCCAGGCCGTGATGGCGAGCCAGGGATGGTTGGCGCTCCACCGGCCCATCCGCGTGGTGAAGGGCGTACGGACGGCATGCCGCCGGCGGCGCGCCGGTGCGTGACCCTCGATACCCGGCGTCATCGGCCCTCCCCCGACCGGCGGGGCGTCCCGTACACGTTGCCGCGTGCGGCTCTGACCGACGCGGGGACCCCGGAGTAGCCGTACGGCTCGACGCTTGTGCCCGACCCGTGTGGTTCCGGCGCGTTCGGTGCGGGTTCGTTCTGCGTCTCCGAGCCGCTCCGACGCATCTTGATCAGGCGGGAGACGACGAAGTACCCCACGGCGAGCGCGCAGACCGCGATGACGACCTTCTGGAACGCCCCGACGTACGACTCGACGGAGTGCCAGTGCTCCCCGAGTTGGTAGCCGGCCATGATGAACACGGTGTTCCAGATCAGACTGCCCAACGTGGTGTAGAGCAGGAACGTGGCGATCGGCATGCGTTCCACGCCGGCCGGGATGGAGATGAGGCTGCGGAAGATCGGGATCATACGCCCGAAGAAGACCGTCTTCACCCCGTGCCGGGCGAACCACGCCTCCGTCTTGTCGAGGTCGCTCAGCTTGATCAGCGGCATCCGCGCGACGATCGCGCGGAGCCGGTCCCGTCCGAGCGCGACGCCGACGTAGTACAGCACCACCGCGCCCACCACCGAACCGATCGTGGTCCAGATGATCGCGGCGAACAGGCTCATCTTGCCCTGACTGGCGGTGAAACCGGCCAGCGGCAGAATCACCTCACTCGGAATCGGCGGGAACAGGTTCTCCAACGCGACCGCCAGGCCGGCGCCGGGCGCACCGAGCCGCTCCACGAGGTCGGTCACCAAGCCCACCAGGCCACCCGACGGCGGGTCGGACTCCTGGGTCAACGAGCCAGCGTCCATCGACGCATGCCACAAACTGATCATGCCGACAACGCTATGGACCCGCCTCGGGTCGGACCATGAGGTCGACCGCCGACCTCAGCGGGCCGACCCCAACGGCCGGGTACGGAAAACCACACCCCCATGCGCGCTCAGGGAGTCGCCCACACCTCTCGGCGTGGTCGGTGCCCGGCTGATCACCCCGCCACCGCCGACCGGCCACGTCGGTACCCGTCGCGGGGCGCGGGGCGCGGGGCGCGGGACGCGGGACGCGGGACGCGGGACAGCAGAGCCCGCCGGGCGGCGGCGCGTCCGGGGAGGGCCGTCGGGCGAGGGGGCGGTCAGGCGAGGGGGCGCTGAGGGACGCTCAGGCGAGGGAGGCGCGGAGGGCGGCGTCCTTCTCGGCCACCAGCTGCTCCAGGTCCGCCTGGTAGGCCGACATGCGGTCGAGCAGGGTGCGGTCGGCGGCGGCCAGGATGCGGACGGCGAGCAGCCCGGCGTTGCGGGCGTTGCCGATCGACACCGTGGCCACCGGCACGCCGGCCGGCATCTGCACGATGGAGAGCAGCGAGTCCATCCCGTCGAGGTGCTTCAGCGGCACCGGCACGCCGATCACCGGCAGCGGGGTGACCGAGGCGACCATGCCCGGCAGGGCGGCGGCGCCGCCCGCCCCGGCGATGATGACCTTCAGACCACGGTCGGCGGCGGCCCGGCCGTAGTCGATCATCTTGACCGGGGTGCGGTGCGCCGAGACCACCTCGACCTCGTACGTCACCTCGAACTCGTCCAGCACCTCGGCGGCGGCCTTCATCGTCGGCCAGTCCGAGTCACTGCCCATGATCAAACCGACGGTGCTCACTCCGGTCTGCCTCTCGTTCGCGACTGCGGGGCTCGCAAGCTCACTCCTCGCGCTCACCCCGCCTGCCTCTCGTTCGCGACCACGGGGCTCGCAAGCTCACTCACTGGTGCCCCTCCCGCAGCCAGCGGGCGGCCCGGGCGGCCCGCGTCCGTACGTCGTCCAGGTCCTCGCCGAGCACCGTGACGTGCCCGATCTTGCGGCCGGGTCGCACCTGCTTGCCGTAGAGGTGCACCTTCGCGCCCGGCTCGGCCGCGAAGAGGTGGTGCAGCCGCTCGTCGATCGACATCCCGCCCGGCTCGCCGCCGAGCACGTTCGCCATCACCACGACGGGCGCGGTCAGCGAGGTGTCCCCCATCGGGTAGTCGAGCACCGCTCGCAGGTGCTGCTCGAACTGCGACGTGCGCGCGCCCTCGATGGTCCAGTGGCCGGAGTTGTGCGGCCGCATCGCCAGCTCGTTCACCACGATCCGGCTGCCGCCGGGCGCGGCCGGGTCGGCCACCTCGAACAGCTCCACCGCGAGCAGACCGACCACGCCGAGCGCGGTGGCCAGGTCGATGGCGAGCTGCTGGGCCGCGACCGCCAGCTCCTCGGGCAGGTCCGGCGCGGGCGCGAGCACCTCGACGCAGATGCCGTCGCGCTGCACGGTCTCGACCACCGGGTAGACGGCGACCTGCCCGAACGGCGAGCGGGCCACCTGCACGGCCAGCTCCCGGCGCAGCGGCACCCGCTCCTCGACGATCAGCCGGGTGCCGCCGGCCAGCAGTGTGGCGGCCAGCTCGGCGGCCTGCGCGGCGTCGCCCACCATCCAGACACCCCGGCCGTCGTACCCGCCGCGGGCCGCCTTGAGCACGACGGGCCAGCCGACCTCGTCGCCGAAGGCCACCAGGTCGGCGGGCTCGGCCACGGGTCGCCACGCCGGGTTCGGCGCGCCCAGCTCGCCGAGCCGCTCGCGCATGACCCGCTTGTCCTGAGCGTGCAGCAGCGCGTCGGCCGGTGGGAAGAGCTTCACCCCCTCGGCGGCCAGCGCCCGGATGTGCTCGGTGGGGACGTGCTCGTGGTCGAAGGTGACCACGTCGCAGCCCTTGGCGAAGGTGCGCAGCGCGGCGAGGTCGGTGTAGTCGCCGTACTGGACGTCGGCGGCGACCAGCGCGGCGCCGTCGTCGGGGGCCAGCGCGAGCACGCGCAGCGACTGGCCGAGGGCGATCGCGGACTGGTGGGTCATCCGGGCCAACTGGCCGCCACCCACCATGCCGACAACAGGCAGACCGGTACGGGAATCCATAGCGGCGCCAGCCTATCGGGGCGACCCGCCGCCCGCGCCGCCGGATGGCGCATCGAACACCGGTCGCCCCTGCTGAAAGGATCATGGCATGACGATGCGTACCCTGCTCCGTGGCCTGCCGGTGCTCGCGCACGACATGCCGTCGTTCGATCCGGCCGCGGCCCCGGCCGACCCGCTGGCCCTCTTCGTCGAGTGGATGGCGGGCGCGGTCGACGCCGGCGTCGACGAGCCGCACGCCATGACCGTCTGCACCGTCGACGCCGACGGCATGCCGGACGCCCGGGTGCTGATCCTCAAGGACCTCGACGAGGCCGGCTGGCACTTCGCCACCAGCTCGGCGAGCGCCAAGGGCCGCCAGCTCGCCGCGAACCCCCGGACCGCGCTCAGCTTCCACTGGCGCGAGCAGGGCCGTCAGGTCCGGGTGCGGGGGATCGCCGCCCCCGCGGACCCCGCCGTCTCCCGGGCCGACTTCCTGGCCCGGCCCGAGGGGTCACGGATGGCCGGCCTGGCCGGCCGGCAGAGCGACGTGCTCGCCGACCGCGCCGAGCTGGACCGCGAGCTGGCCCGGGTCCGGGAGCGGCTGGCCGCCGAGCCGGACCTGGTCGCCGGGACGCACACCGTCTACGCGGTCGCGCCGCACAGCGTCGAGTTCTGGCAGGCCGACGCGCAGCGCCGACACGTGCGGCTGCGCTACCGCCGCACGGGCGCGGCCTGGGAACGCGAGCTGCTCTGGCCGTGAGCCTCAGCGCCGGCCGAGCTGGCCGACGAGGTCGTCCACCGTCGTCACCGGGCGCTCGCAGACGAAACCCCGGCAGGCGTACGCGGTGGGCCGCCCGTCGACCATCGGCCGGTCGGCGAGCAGCGGCACGCCGGGCTGGCCCGGCCGGCCCGCCACGATCACCGCGCCGGGTGGGGCGTGCCGGTGCGCCGCCGCGACCAGCGGGTCGCCGGTCGGCTCGTCGGTGACCACCGCGATCTCGTACGGCCCGGAGAGCAGCGCCTCGCCGACGGTCGCCGCGTAGCCGGTGAACCGGGCGTGCCGGCCGACGATCGGCGCCACGGTCGACAGCGCCGCCTCGGCGGCCTCCCGGTAGCGGGTCTCGCCGGTCAGCGCCGCGTACGCGACCAGCGCCGCGACGATCGCCGAGCGCCCGGACGGGGTGGCGTTGTCGGTGGGGTCGGCGGGGCGGGTGACCAGCCGCTCGGCGTCGTCGGCGGTGTCGTAGAAGGCGCCGCCCGGGGCGGCGAACCGCTCCAGCGCGGTGTCGAGCAGTTGGCCGGCCAGCTCCAGCCAGCGCCCCTCCCCGGTGAGCTGGTGCAGCGCGCAGAACGCCTCGGCCACGCAGCCGTGGTCCTCCAGCACCCCGGCCGGCTCGCCGACCACGCCGGCCCGGGAGACCCGGCGCAGCCGCCCGTCGACGATGTGCCGGTCGGCGAGCACCTCGCCGATCCGGACGGCCGCGGCGGCGGTGACCGGGTCGCCGGTGAGCGCGCTGTGCTCGACCAGCGCGGTGACCGCGAGCCCGTTCCAGGAGGCGACCACCTTGTCGTCGCGGGCCGGTTGGGGCCGGGTGTCGCGGACCTCGCGCAGCCGCGCCCGGACCCGCTCCCAGCGGGCGGCCACCTCCGGGGCGGCGTCGTCGACGTCCCGGGCCAGCCGCAGCACGCTGGTGCGGTGCTCGGCGCCCTCGCCCGCGTCCGGGGCGCCGCCCTGCGGCGCGGCGACGGGATGGAGGGCGAAGTTGCCGGTCTCGGTGACCGCGAACAGGTCGGCGGCGAAGCGGCCGTCGTCCTCCCCCAGCGCCTCGACGAGCTGGGTCGGCGTCCAGGCGTAGGTGAGCCCCTCGACGCCCTCGGTGTCCGCGTCCAGGGCGGAGGCGAGGCCGCCCTCGGGCGTGCCCAGGTCGTCGATCATGAAGGCGGCGGTCTCGGCGGCGACCCGCGCGGCCAGGGGGTCGCCGGTCAGCCGCCAGAGCTGGGTGTACGTCCGCAGCAGCAGCGCGTTGTCGTAGAGCATCTTCTCGAAGTGCGGCACGGTCCAGTGCGCGTCGACGGAGTAGCGGGCGAAGCCCCCGGCGAGCTGGTCGTAGATGCCGCCCCGGGCCATCGCCTCGCAGGTGTGCCGGGCGATCTCCAGGCTGCGCTCCGAGCCGGTGCGCTGGTGGTGGCGGAGCAGGAAGAGCAGGTTCATGTGCGGCGGGAACTTGGGCTCGCCGCCGAAGCCGCCGTTCGCGGCGTCGTACTCCCCGGCGAGCTGCTCGGCCGCGGCGTCGAGCAGCGCGGCGTCCAGCGGCGCGGTGGGGCCGCCGACGGCCTGGGCGCCGCCGATCGCCTCGACCACGGCGGCGCCCTGCTTGATCACGGCGTCCCGCTGGTCCCGCCAGGCGGCGGCGACCGACTCGAGCAGCCGGACGAAGTTCGGCCGGGGAAAGTAGGTGCCGCAGAAGAACGGGGTGCCGTCCGGGGTGGCGAAGACGGTCATCGGCCAGCCGCCCTGACCGGTCATCGCCTGGGTCGCGGTCATGTAGACGGCGTCCACGTCGGGACGCTCCTCGCGGTCCACCTTGATCGAGACGAAGTCGTCGTTCATCAGGGCGCCGACCTGCTCGTTCTCGAACGACTCGTGGGCCATGACGTGGCACCAGTGGCAGGCGGCGTAACCCACCGAGATGATCACGGGCACGTCGCGCCGCTTCGCCTCGGCGAACGCCTCGTCGCACCACGGCCACCAGTCGACCGGGTTGTCGGCGTGCTGAAGCAGGTACGGGCTCGTGGCGTCGGCGAGTCGGTTCACCCGACGACCATAACCACCCCGGGGCGCACCCGCCGGACGGTCAGGAGGCGCCGTCGGCGCGGAGGGGGAAGACGTTGGGGCGGGCCTCGTCGAGGAGGGTGCCGAGGACGGCGCCGATCTTGTCGGCCGGCATCGGCTTGAAGAAGTGGTAACCCTGGGCGGCGGTGCAGCCCAGCTCGGCCAGGGCCGAGCGCTGCTCGGCGGTCTCCACGCCCTCGGCGACGACCCGCAGGCCCAGCTCGTGGGCCAGCCCGACGGTGGTCCGCACGATCGCCGCCGCCTCCGGCGAGTCGGCCATCCGGATCACGAAGGAGCGGTCCACCTTGAGCTCGTCGACCGCGATCCGGGTGAGGAAGGTCAGCGAGGAGAAACCGGTGCCGAAGTCGTCCACCGCGAGCTGCACGCCCATCGACCGCAGCGTGCTGAGCACCTCGTCGATGACCTCCAGCTCGCTCATCACGACGGTCTCGGTGATCTCCAGGACCAGCCGGTCCGGCGGCACCTCGTGCCGCCGCAGCGCCTCGGCGATCTCGGCGGGCAGGCGGGGGTCGAGCAGGCTGCGCGCCGAGAGGTTGACCGAGATCGGCACGTCGAGCCCGTCCCGGGCCCAGCCGGCGGCGACGGCGAGCGCCTTGTCCAGCACGTAGCGGGTGAAGGCGCCGAGCTGCTCGCTGTTCTCCACCGGCCGGATGAAGTCGTGCGGGCCCAGCCAGCCCCGGCGCGGGTGCCGCCAGCGGATCAGCGCCTCGACCCCGGTCGGCGCGCCGGTGGCCAGGTCGACCGCCGGCTGCAACGCCAGCACCAGCTGGTCGTCCGCCTTGAGCGCCTCGCGCAACTCCGCCAGCAGGGCCAGCTGGTCGGTGCTCGCGGCGTCCCTGGTCGAGTCGTACGCGGCGACGCTGCCGCCGCCCTCCTTGGCCTGGTACATCGCGATGTCGGCCCGGCGCAGCAGCTCGGTCAGGTCGGCGGTGCCGGCGTCGGCGACCACCACCCCGACGGAGACCTCGACGGACATCCGGACCCCCGCCACCTCGGTCGGCGCGGCGAGCCGCTCGGCGATCTCGCGGGCCTGCCGCAGCGCGTACGCCATCGGGGCGGTCCGGTCGCCGAGCACCGGGACCGACGTCAGCAGCAGCGCGAACTCGTCGCCGCCGAGCCGCGCGAGCAGGTCGCCGGGACGGACGAGGGTGCCCAGCCGGTTGGCGGTCAACCGCAGCAACTGGTCGCCGGCGGCGTGCCCGAGGGTGTCGTTGACCTCCTTGAACTGGTTGATGTCGAGCAGCAGCAGCGCCACCGGGTGGTCGTGGGCGAGCTGCCGCAGCGCCTGGTCGCCCTTGCTGAGCATGGCCGAGCGGTTCACCAGCCCGGTGAGCTGGTCGTGCACCGCCTCGTACGACGAACGGGCGGTGACCAGCCGCAGCTCCCGGTGGGTGGCGGCGTCGTGCAGGGCGGCGGCGAGAGCGTCGCCGAACGCGGCCACCGCGTCGCGCTCCCGCGCGGTCGGCGGCGCCGAGCGCGGGAAGCGGATCCGCAGCTCACCCACCCGGGCGGCGCCCACGGTGAGGCCGCGGACCAGCTCGTGCTCCTCGGGGTCGGTCCGTCCGGGGGGCGCGACCTCCCGGTCGACCAGGTGGCCGCCCGGGTCGCCCCGGTAGCGCCGCCACCGACCGTCGCCCCGGGCAACGTCGACGTGGACGAGTTCCGCGTTGAACAGCGTCAGCGCGCCGGTCACCGCCGCGGTGGCGACCCCCCGCTCGTCGAGCTGGTTGAGCGCGGCGGTGGCCTCGGCGAAGGCCCGCCAGGTGCGCCGCTCCTGGTCGGCGCGGAGCCGGTGCCGGTAGGTCTGCTGGAGCAGCCAGAGCGGCGGCGGGAGCAGCAGCAGCCACCGCGCGTCGAGTTCCAGCAGCGCCACCACGACCAGCCCGACGGCGACGTTGCCGACGAACATCAGCAGCTTGCCGCGGAGCGCGGCGAGCAGCGGCGGGGCGATCGGAATCCCGTGCCGCAGCGCCAGGGTGGCCCCGCCCAGCCAGGCGGTGGCGAGCAGGTAGGCGACCGACCCCGCGACCACGGCCAGGGCGAGCCCCGGCGTCGGCGCGGCCAGCAGCGGCCGGCCGAGCGCGGTGGTGACCGAGACGGCCAGCGCGGTGGCGGCGGTCAGCGAGGCCGTGATCCGGACGACCTCCAGCACCGGCCGGCGGTCGCCCAGCAGCGACATCGCCGACCAGGCGAGCCCGGCGCCGAGCAGCGCGGCGGAGGGCAGCCAGCCGGCGGGCGCGAGGTAGAGACAGATGATCAGCGCGGCCTCGCCCCAGGTGATGCTCACCATCCCGGCGGCGGTGCGGAACCGCAGCCGGGCGAGCTGGGCGACGGCGAACACGACGACGGCGACGCCGAACCGGGCCGGCCCGCCGAGCGGATCGTCGGTGGGCAGGCGCGTCGGCAGCGTCCACCCCACCGCGGCTGCGACCAGGGCGGTCAGCGCGACGGCGGCGGTGAGCAGGAGCAGCCGCGGCGGGGTGCCGCGGTCTTCGAGCCGGTCGGGCGACTCGCCGGCCCTGCCGGAGGTCACCGATCCCCTCCGCCCGAGGGCCGGTCGCAGGTACGCCGGGCGGCCGCTGCTGTGGTGGTCATCGGCGCCCCCTCCCGCGCACGGCTCGGGAACTCTTGGTCCCCCCGGCGGAAGGCTAAGGCAAACCCGGTGACCGCAACAGGGGGCGACGACCCGGTTCGACGTGAATCATGCGTGGACTAGCCGTTGCGGCGCTGCTGACGCCCGTTGGGAGCGTCGGCGGATGAATCCTGCGGCCCGGTCCCGTCTGTCGGATCGACGACTGCCGCGTCGGCCCGGTGCGGGTCGACGGCCGACCCCTGCGCGGGGAACCGGTCGGGCAGCCGCCGCAGCCGGGCGTTCATGTTGCGGATCAACAGGATGGTGGCGGTCGCCAGGATCAGGATGAGGAAGAGGCCCATCGGCCCGGCCAGGCCACCCGAGCGGGTGTCCCCGAAGTTGTTCTGGGCGAGCACCTGTGCAGCGGTCAGCATGGCGTTCCTCCGGTGTGCGGTTGGTGACCAGGGTAGCCCGCAGCCGGATCAGCGGGCATGGACCGTCTCGCGCACCCCGGCGAAGAGGTCGGACTCGGGCAGCGGGCTGTCGACCAGCGAGCGGACGAGCTCGAAATCCTCCGTGGGCCACGCGCGCCGCTGCACCTCCATCGGCACGTGGAACCAGAAGCCGTCCGGGTCAATCTGGGTGGCGTGGGCGCGCAGGGCGTCGTCGCGGACCGGGAAGTAGTCGGCGCACTCCACCCGGGTGGTGATCCGGGGGCCCTTGTCGGGCCGGTCGTCCCAGCGCTTGAGCCAGTCCTCGTAGGGCGACTCCAGGCCGGCGGCGAGCATCGCCTCGTGCAGCGCCATGATCTTGCCCTTGGAGAAGCCGATGTCGTAGTAGAGCTTGAGCGGCTGCCACGGCTCGCCCAGCTCCGGGTAGCGCTCCGGGTCGCCGGCGGCGTCGAAGGCGGCCACGCTGATCTTGTGGGTCATGATGTGGTCGGGGTGCGGGTAGCCGCCCTCCTCGTCGTACGTGGTGACGACGTGCGGGCGGAACTGTCGCATCAGCCGCACCAGCGGGCCGGCCGCCACCTCGACGTCCTGCAGCGCGAAGCAGCCCTCCGGCAGCGGCGGCAGCGGGTCGCCCTCGGGCAGGCCGGAGTCGACGAAGCCGAGCCACGCCTGCTCGACGCCGAGGATGGCCCGCGCGGCGTCCATCTCGCCGCGGCGGATCTCGGCGATGTTGGCCCACACGTCCGGCCGGTCCATCTTGGGGTTCAACACGCTGCCGCGCTCGCCGCCGGTGCACGTGACCACCAGGACGTCCACGCCCTCGGCCACGTACTTCGCGGTGGTCGCGGCACCCTTGCTCGACTCGTCGTCAGGGTGCGCGTGAACGGCCATCAGTCGCAGTCGCTCTGCCAACGTCGGCGCTCCTCGTCTCTGCCGCCGGGCGGACCCCCCGCGGGACCGCCCGGCTGACCTGCCGGAATCCTCCCCCCGCGCCGGAACCTGGCGGTGCCGACGTGTCATTCTTGACGACGGGACGGGCTGGGAAGATGGAACTCTGCCATTCTTGCCGATGCCGCCGACAACAACGCCAGGAGATACCCGCCGGTGACCGAGACGCACGCCACACTCACCCCTGGCGCGCCGGCCTTCCCGCCCGGCCGGTACGGCCGCCGCCGGGAGCCCGGCCGCCGCCGACCGCTGCTGGCGGCGCTGCTGGTGATCGCCCTCGTCGCGGTCCTGAGCCTGGTCACGGTCCGGCTCTACCGGCAGTACGGCGACCCGAACTACGACGCCCAGGTGATCACCTACACCGGGATAACCGACAGCCAGGTGCTGGTCGACTTCCGGGTCACCGTGCCCGACGGCGGCTCCGCGGTCTGCCTGCTGCGCGCCCGGGACCGCGACGGCGCCGAGGTGGCGAGGGAAGAGGTCACGGTGACCGCCCGCCCGGGCCAGCGGCAGGTGACCGCGCAACACCGGCTGGTCACCAGCGCCCGCCCCTTCATCGGCGAGGTGGTGCGCTGCCGGCCCCCGGCCTGAGCAGCCACGACGCGGGCCGGACGCGCCGGCACGACGGGCCGGCGGCGCCGAACCGGGCACCGCCGGTGATCGTCGACACCCCCGTGTCGTACCGCACTGGTAACTTGGAGTTTCACCTGTCAGCCAGCACGCACATCTGAGGAGATCGCCTGTGTCCACTGGCAACGAGGCGCCCGCCACCTGGCTGTCCCAGGACGCATACGACCGGCTCCAGGCCGAGCTCGACGAGCTGATCGCCAACCGGCCGGTCATCGCCGCCGAGATCAACGCCCGGCGCGAGGAGGGCGACCTGCGGGAGAACGGTGGCTACCACGCCGCCCGCGAGGAGCAGGGCAAGGCGGAGGGGCGCATCCTCTACCTGAAGGAGTTGCTCCGCACCGCGCAGGTCGGCGAGGCGCCGACCGCCGACGTGGTGTCCCCCGGCATGGTCGTCACGATCTACTTCGACGACGACAAGGACGACACCGAGACGTTCCTGCTCGGCTCCCGGGAGATCGCGTCGACGACCGAGCTGACGGTCTACAGCCCCGAGTCGGCGCTGGGCAAGGCCATCCTGGGTGGTCGGGCCGGCCAGACCTGCACCTACACGGCCCCCAGCGGCGCCGACATCAAGGTGACCGTGGTCAGCTTCGAGCCGTTCTCCGGCTGATCCGCACCGCCCGGGCCGAGCCCGGCGCGACGATCCGCGCGACCCCGCTGAGGCGTGGCACCCACCGGTGTCACGCCTCAGCCGCGAAGACCACCTGGTAGCCGCTGGCCCGCAACGCGCTGATCAGCGTGTCGGAGTGCTCGACGCCGCGCGTCTCCACCGACAGCGCCACCTCCACCTCGCCCAGGCGCAGGTGCGGGTTGGCCCGCTGGTGCTCCACGTCCACCACGTTCGCCCGGTGCTCGGCGATCTCGCTGAGCAGCGAGGCGAGCTGGCCCGGACGGTCCGAGCAGCGCACGGTCACCCGCAGGTAGCGCCCGGCCGCGGCGAGGCCGTGCTCGATCACCCGGAGCATCAGCAGCGGGTCGATGTTGCCGCCGGAGAGCACCGCCACGACCGGCGGCTCCACCTCGACCGCGCCCGCCAGCAACGCGGCCACACCCACCGCGCCGGCCGGCTCCACCACCTGTTTGCCGCGCTCCAGCAACATCAGCAGCGCCCGGGAGATGTCCTCCTCGGAGACCGTGACGATCTCGTCGACCAGCTTGCGGACGTGGGTGAAGGTCAGCTCCCCCGGCCGGCCGACGGCGATGCCGTCCGCGATCGTGCTGAACGACGGGAGGCGTACCGGCTCGCCAGCCACCAGGCTGGGCGGAAAGGCGGCCGCGCTCGCCGCCTGCACGCCGACGATCCGCACGTCCGGCCGCAGCGCCTTGGCGGCCACCGCCATGCCGGAGACCAGGCCACCGCCGCCCACCCCGGTGATGATCGTCTTGACCTCGGGGCACTGTTCGAGGATCTCCAGGGCCACCGTGCCCTGCCCGGCGATCACGTCCCGGTGGTCGAAGGGGTGGATGAGCGTCGCCCCGGTCCGCTCGGCGAAGGTCTGCGCCGCGACCAGGGACTCGTCGACCGTGTTGCCGACCAGTTCGACCGCCGCGCCGTACCCCTTGGTGGCGGCGACCTTCGGCAGCGGCGCGTTCACCGGCATGAAGACGGTGGCGTGCGTGCCGACGAGGCCGGCGGCGAGCGCCACCCCCTGGGCGTGGTTGCCGGCGCTCGCCGCGACCACACCGTTGGCCCGTTCCGCCGCCGACAGCCGGGAGATCCGCACGTACGCGCCGCGCACCTTGTACGAGCCGGCGCGCTGCAGGTTCTCGCACTTGAGCCACGTCGGCCCGCCCAGCGCCGCGCTGAGCGGGCGGGAGGGCTCCAGCGGGGTGGTCCGGGTGACGCCCGCGAGCAGTTCCCGCGCGGCCCGTACGTCGGCGAGACCGACCAGTTCCGTCATGCCCTGATCGTGCCACCCGCCGCCCTCGCCGACGCGCCCACGCCCGCGTGTCAGACGGCGGCGGGAATGCGGGGGTAGCCGGGGGCGTGGCGGGACCAGGGGGCCTGCATCTCGAACTGGCCGGCGACGCCGAGCAGCAGCAGCTCGCTGCCGGGCGGGCCGATCAGCTGCACGCCGACCGGCAGCCCGTCCGGGCGGCGGCCGACCGGCACCACCAGGGCGGGCAGGCCGGCGATGTTCCACGGCGCGGCGAACGGGGCGTACCGGATGCTGGCCAGCATGTTGGCCCGCCAGGACCGGCCGGACCAGCCCTCGGCCGCCGGTGGCACGGTGGCCAGGGCCGGGGTGAGCAGCAGGTCGATCGAGTGGTCGGCGAAGAAGCCGATCGAGCGTTCGCGCCAGGCGGCCCGGTCGGTCTCCCGGACGTACCCGCGCCGCTGCGCCCATTCGCCGAGGGCGACGTGCCGGCGGCTGCGCCGCTGGAGGCCGCGCCGGTCCAGCCCGGCGGCGCGGACGTCGGCGGCCGCCGCGGCGAACCACGTGGCGATGCCCTGCAGGCCCAGCGCCGTCGGATAGACCGGGTCGGCCGGCACGGTGTCGTGGCCGGCGCCGGCCAGCAGCCGGCCCGCGGCGGCGACCGCGTCGCGGTTGGGCTGGTCGGGGTGCACGCCCCGCACCGGCGAGCGGAGCGAGACGCCAACCCGCAGCCGCTGCGGCGGGACCAGCTTCTCCGGGCGGCGGCCGGCCAGCACCGAGAAGCCGACGGCCGCGTCGGCGACCGTGCTGGTGAGCGTGCCGTGCTCGGTGAGGCCGAACCAGTCGTCCGCGCCGAGCTGGCACGGAATCACCCCCCGGCCCGGCTTGAGCCCGAGCAGGCCGCAGCAGGCCGCCGGGATGCGGATCGAGCCGAGGCCGTCGGTGCCGTGGGCGATCGGCACCAGCCCGGCGGCGACCGCGGCGGCCGCGCCACCGGAGGAGCCGCCCGGGGTGCGCCCGGTGTCCCAGGGGTTGCGGGTGACGGCGCTCTCGTCGTCGGTGATGCCCCACAGGCCGAGCTCGGGCATCCGGGTCACCCCGAGGATCACCGCGCCGGCGCCGCGCAACCGGCGGACCACCTCGTGGTCGGCCTCCGCCACCGGCGTACGCGCGGCGGCCGACCCGTTCCAGGTGGGCAGGCCGGCGACGGCGGTGTTCTCCTTGACCGCCACCGGCACCCCGGCCAGCGGCAGGTTGGCCAGGTCCTCCTGCTCGTCGACCTTCTCCGCCTCGGTGATCGCCTCCCCGCCGCGTACCGCGCGGAACGCGGCGAGTTCGGCGTCGACCCGGGCGATGTGGTCCAGGTGGTCCGCGACGACCTGGGTGGCCGTGACGTCGCCCCGGCGTACGCCCCGGGCGATCTGCTTGGCGGTCGCCCCCACCCAGGTCGGCATGATGTCCTGCACGGCCACCCTCCCTCACCAGCGGTCAGCCCAGCGCCTGCTCCAGATCGGCGAGCAGGTCGTCGACCGTCTCGATGCCGACAGACAGTCGCACGAGATCGCCGGGAACTTCAAGCGGCGAGCCGGCGGCACTTGCGTGTGTCATCCGGCCCGGGTGCTCGATCAGGGATTCCACGCCGCCGAGCGACTCGGCGAGCACGAACAGCTTGGCCCGGTTGCAGATCTCGACGGCGTGCTCCTCACCGCCGGCCGCACGGAAGGAGATCATCCCGCCGAACCGGCGCATCTGCTTGGCGGCCACCTCGTGGCCGGGGTGCGAGGGCAGGCCCGGATAGATGACCTGGCCGACCTTGGCGTGCCCGTCCAGGTAGGCCGCGATCCGCTCGGCGTTGTCGCAGTGCCGGTCCATGCGTACGCCGAGGGTCTTGATCCCGCGCAGGGTGAGCCACGCGTCGAAGGGGCCGTTGATCGCGCCCATCGCGTTCTGGTGGTAGCGCAGTTCCTCGCCGAGCCCGGCGTCGGCCGTGACGAGCGCGCCGCCGACCACGTCGGAGTGACCGCCGACGTACTTGGTGGTGGAGTGCACCACCACGTCCGCGCCGTGCGCGATCGGCTGCTGCAGGTACGGCGAGGCGAAGGTGTTGTCGACCACCAGCAGGGCGCCCGCGTCGTGCGCGACGGCGGCAAGCGCGGCGATGTCGGCGATGCCGAGCAGCGGGTTGGTGGGCGTCTCCACCCAGACGATCTTCGTGGTGCCGGGGCGGATCGCGGCCCGGATCGCGTCCGTGTCGGAGACCTTCGCCGGGGTGAAGTCCAGCCTCCAGCGCTCGGCGACCCGGGCGAAGAGCCGGTACGTGCCGCCGTACGCGTCGTCGGGGATCACCACGTGGTCGCCCGGCTTGCAGACGGTGCGCAGCAGGGTGTCCTCGGCGGCCAGGCCGCTGGCGAAGGCGAGCCCGACGGACCCGCCCTCCAGCGCGGCGAGGCACTCCTGGAGCGCGTCGCGGGTCGGGTTGCCGGAGCGGCTGTACTCGTAGCCCAGCCGGGGCGCGCCGACGGCGTCCTGGGCGTAGGTGCTGGTCTGGTAGATCGGTGGGATCACCGCGCCCGTGCGGGCCTCCGGGTCCTGACCGGCGTGGATGGCGAGCGTCTCGAAGCCGTGACTCATGCCGGTGAGGCTAGCCGCCCGGGGGACGGGGGGCGGCACAACCCGCGCCCCGCGACGGACGCGGCGGCGCCGCGCGCCACGGTGCGGCCGCGCGCCGCGCGCGCCACGGTGCGGCCGGCGCTCGCGGTCGCGGTTACCCTGCCCGGATGAGCGGGTGCGTGTTCTGCGGGATCGTGGCCGGCGAGGTGCCGGCGTTCCGGGTGGCCGACGAGCCGGACGGGACGGCGTTCCTGGACACCCGGCCGGTCTTCAGGGGGCACGTGCTGGTGGTGCCGCGCACGCACCTGGTCACCCTGGCGGAGCTGCCGGCCGACCTGCTGACCGGCTACTTCGGCCTGGTGCGGCGGCTGGCGGTCGCGGTGGAGACCGGCCTGGGGGCCGGCGGGACGTTCGTGGCGATGAACAACAAGGTGTCCCAGTCCGTCCCGCACCTGCACACCCACGTGGTGCCCCGGACGAAGGGCGACGGGCTGCGCGGCTTCTTCTGGCCCCGCACCCGCTACGCCGACGACGCGGAGGCGCAGGAGTACGCCGCCCGGATCACCGCCGCACTCTGACGGGGCGGTCCAGCGGGTCGGGAGAACCCCGTCGGCGCCGTGGGGAGCGACCGGGGCCACGGACCGACCTGACGCCCGCGGACTCCCGCCCGGACATCGCGCCCGCCTGAGTGCGGACGGGGCGGGTAAGGAAGGCGGGTCCGGCGGTGTTGCACGCTGGGAGAGGTACGAGAGGAGTCCCACCGTGTTCCTGCGCCGCATGAAGGCCGAGTTGCCCACCCCCGACCAGGCCCTGCCCGGTCGCCTCATCGCGATGCCCATCGCGGACCGGCACGAGGTGCTGGGCACCCCGCTCAAGGGCCCGTTCCCGGAGGGCTCCCAGGTGGCCGTGTTCGGCATGGGCTGCTTCTGGGGCGCCGAGCGGCTGTTCTGGACCCTGCCCGGCGTGATCACCACGTCCGCCGGCTACGCGGGCGGCATCACGCCGAACCCGACGTACGAGGAGGTGTGCTCGGGCATGACGGGGCACGCCGAGGTGGTCCAGGTGGTCTACGACCCCATCAGGATCAGCTACGAGGACCTGCTCAAGGTCTTCTGGGAGAACCACGACCCGACCCAGGGCATGCGCCAGGGCAACGACGTCGGCACCCAGTACCGGTCGACGATCTACGCGACCACCGACGAGCAGCTCGCCACCGCGCGGGCGTCCCGGGACGCGTTCGCGCCGATCGTGGCGCGCGCCGGCAAGGGCGAGATCACCACGGAGATCGACCGGCTGGGCGAGTACTACTTCGCCGAGGACTACCACCAGCAGTACCTGGCGCCGACGAAGAACCCGAACGGGTACTGCAACCACGGCCCGAACGGGCTGAGCTGCCCGGTGGGCATCGCCCGCACCGCCGGCTGAGCCGGCACGCACCCGCGAACGGGCCTGCGGTGTTTGTCACACCGCGGGCCCGTTTCCGATTCGGGCACCGGGCGGGGCCAGGCCGGAAACGCCCCCGCCACCGCCCGCCGGGCGGGCGAGGTCGGGCATTTTAGCAACCGCACACCCTTGCCGGCATCAGCTCAACGGGCGGACCCGGTCGACCTCTGGCAGCATTGCCTCGCATGTGCGGACTTGCGGGAGAGTTCCGCCGTGACGGCTCGCGCGCCGACGTGTCGGCGGTGGAGCGCATGGCGGCCACGATGAGCGACCGGGGGCCCGACGACAGCGGCGTCTGGGCCCAGGGCCCGACGGCCCTCGGACACCGACGCCTGAAGATCATCGACCTCTCCGCCGCGAGCGGCCAGCCCCTGGTCGACCCCGGCGCGGGACTGACCGGCGTGTTCAACGGGTGCATCTACAACTACCGGGAACTGCGCGCGGAACTCCAGGCGAAGGGGCATCGCTTCTTCTCCACCGGCGACAGCGAGGTCGTGCTCAAGGCGTACGCCGAGTGGGGGCTCGACTTCGTCGACCACCTGGTCGGCATGTTCGCCGTGGCGATCAGCGAGCGGGACACCGGCCGGCTGGTGCTGGCCCGGGACCGGCTCGGCATCAAGCCGCTCTACGTGGCCGAGACGCCGGGCGTGGTGCGCTTCGCCAGCACCCTGCCCGCGCTGCTGGCCGGAGGCGGGATCGACACCGGCATCGACCCGGTCGCGCTGGCGCACTACCTGAGTTTCCACAGCATCGTGCCGCCGCCGCGCACCATCCTGCGCGGCGTCGCCAAGCTGCCCCCGGCGACCGTACGGATCTACGAGCCGGACGGCCGCACCTTTGAGCGGACCTACTGGGACCCGGCCTTCACCCGCTCCGCCGAGCGGGCCGGCTGGTCCGAGCGGGACTGGCAGGACGCCCTGCTGGAGTCGCTCACCACCGCCGTACGCCGGCGGATGGTCGCCGACGTGCCGGTCGGTGTGCTGCTCTCCGGCGGGCTCGACTCCAGCCTCGTGGTCGCGCTGCTCGCCGGCGAGGGCCAGCGCGGGCTGTCCACCTTCTCCATCGGCTTCGACGCGGTCGGCGGCCGGGAGGGCGACGAGTTCCGCTACTCCGACCTGGTCGCGAAGACGTTCGACACCGACCACCACCAGATCCGGGTGGCCGCCGCCGACCTGGTGCCGCCGCTGGAGGCGGCCGTCGCCGCCATGTCCGAGCCGATGGTCAGCCACGACTGCGTCGCGTTCTACCTGCTCAGCGAGGTGGTCGCGCAACACGTCAAGGTGGTGCAGTCCGGCCAGGGCGCGGACGAGATCCTCGGCGGCTACCACTGGTACCCGCCGCTCGCCGAGGTCGGCCGGGACGGGGCGCTCGACACGTACGCCCGGGCCTTCTTCGACCGGGACGCGGCCGGGCTGGCCCGGGTGCTCAACCCGGCCTGGCTGGCCGACGGCGACCCGGCGCGGGAGTTCGTGGCCGCGCACCTCGGCCGGGCCGGCGCGGAGACCGCGGTCGACGCCGGGCTGCGGATCGACACCCAGGTCATGCTGACCGACGACCCGGTCAAGCGGGTGGACAACATGACCATGGCGCACGGGCTGGAGGCCCGCGTGCCGTTCCTCGACCACGAGTTCGTCGAGCTGGCCGCGAGCTGCCCGCCGGAGTTGAAGCTGGCGCAGGGCGGCAAGGGGGTGCTCAAGGAGATCGGCCGTCGGGTGCTTCCGCACGAGGTCATCGACCGGCCGAAGGGCTACTTCCCGGTCCCGGGCCTCACCCACCTGGAGGGCAAGCTCCTCGACCGGGTACGCGACGCGCTCTCCGCGCCGGAGGCCCGCCGCCGGGACCTGTTCCGCGCCGACTACGTCGACGCGCTGCTCGCCGACCCGAACGCCGAACTGACCCCGCTGAACGGAAACAAGCTGTGGCAACTCGGACTCCTGGAAATGTGGCTCCAGAGCCACGGAATCGACTGACCGTGACCGACACCATGGCCACCGGCTCCGCCCGGACCAGCCGGTTCCGCGACCCCCGCCGGCGGGAGCCCGTCGGGCCCGGCGGCGACCCCATGGCCCCGGGCACGCCGGAGCCCCCCACCCGCGAGGGCGACACCGACGTGGTGCTGGACTGCGGCTGGGGCCGGCTCGTCTTCGGGCAGACCTTCACCGACCAGGCCGCCGTCGCCGCCGTGCTGCGCTCCGAGGCCGCCGGCTCCCGGGACATCTGCATCTATCTGCGCGACCCGCACGTCCTGGTCTCCCGGCTGCCCGACGAGCTGTTCATCGACCCATCGCTGACCTACCGGCTGCCGCTCGACGGCGACCGGCCGGCCGACGACGACGTGCCGGGGCTGACGATCCGCCCGCTGCGGGACCCGGCCGACGCGGACGCGGTGAACCGGATCTACGCCCGCAACGGCATGGTCACCGCCCCGGTCGACGTGCTCGTGGCCAACGCCCGCACCGAGCGCTTCCTGCACCTCGTGGCCGAGGACGCGACCGGCGAGGTGGTCGGCACCATCACCGGCGTGGACCACGTCGCGGTCTTCGACGACCCGGAGAACGGGGCCAGCCTGTGGTGCCTCACCGTCGACTTCAACACCGCCCCGCCCGGCACCGGGCAGGCCCTGATCACGGCGCTGGCCGCCCGGCTGGTCGCGCGCGGCCGGGCGTACGTGGACCTGTCCGTGCTCGCCGAGAACGCCGGGGCGATCCGGCTCTACGAGCGGCTCGGCTTCTACCGGACGTCGACGCTCTGCGTGAAGCGGAAGAACCCGATCAACGAGCGGCTCTTCCTGCCCGCCACGCCCGAGGGGTACGACCAGCTCAACCCGTACGCGAAGATCGTCGCCGACGAGGCGATGCGGCGCGGCATCCGGGTGGAGGTCACCGACCCGGCCTGGGGTGAGCTGCGGCTGAGCAACGGCGGGCGGACGATCCTGACCCGCGAGTCGCTGTCGGAGCTGACCTCGGCGGTGGCCATGAGCCGCTGCGACGACAAGCGGGTGACCCGCCGGATCCTCGCCGAGGCGGGGCTGTCGGTGCCGCGCGGGCGCACGGCCACCGGCGACGACGGCGACGCCGCCTTCCTCGCGGAGGTGGGCCGGGTGGTGGTCAAGCCGGCACGGGGCGAGCAGGGCAACGGCATCACGGTGGGCGTACGGACCCCCGAGGCGCTGGCCACCGCCGTCGAACTGGCCGCCCGGTTCTGCCCCGACGTGCTGATCGAGGAGATGCGCGCCGGCGAGGACCTGCGGGTGGTGGTCATCGACCACGAGGTGGTGGCCGCCGCGGTCCGCCGCCCCGCCTCGATCACCGGCGACGGGGTGCACGACATCGCCGAGCTGATCGAGCGGCAGAGCCGCCGCCGGGCCGCCGCCACCGGCGGCGAGTCCACGATCCCGCTCGACGACATGACCCGGGACGTCATCGCCGAGGCCGGCCACGAGCTGCACGACGTGCTGCCCGAGGGGCAGGTGCTGGCCGTACGCAAGACCGCCAACCTGCACACCGGCGGCACCATCCACGACGTCACCGGCGAGCTGCACCCCGCCGTCGCGGAGGCGTGCGTGACGGCGAGCCGCGCGCTCGACATCCCGGTCACCGGGCTGGACCTGCTGGTGCCCGCCCCGGACGGGCCCGAGCACGTCTTCATCGAGGCCAACGAGCGGCCCGGCCTGGCCAACCACGAGCCGCAGCCGACCGCCGAACGCTTCGTCGACCTGCTCTTCCCCGGCACCCGCGCGCCGCAGCGGCTCTGGTCCCCGGTCGGCCCGGGAGGCGCCGCGTGAGCCCGAGGTTGCTGGAGATCGACCTGGACTACCTGCACCAGGTGCTGGTGGAGCTGCTGGAGATCCCGAGCCCGTCGGGGCGCACCGACCACGTGCAGCAGTACGTCGGCGAGCGGCTCTCCGCGCTCGGCATCGGCTCCACGCTGACCCGGCGCGGCGCGCTGAGCGCCTGCCTGCCCGGCCCCCGCCAGACCGGGGCCGACCGGGCCATCGTGGTGCACACCGACACCATCGGCGGCATGGTCAAGCGGCTGAAGGAGAACGGCCGGCTGGAGCTGAAGCCCATCGGCACGCACAGCGCCCGGTTCGCCGAGGGCGCGCACGTGCGGATCTTCACCGACGACCTCGACCGGGTGATCACCGGCCAGGTGCTCCCCCTCAAGGCCAGCGGCCACCGCTACAACGAGGCCGTCGACTCCCAGGGCATCGGCTGGGAGCAGGTCGAGGTGCGCGTCGACGAGCCGGTCGACGACATCGCCGGCCTGCGGGCGCTCGGCGTCGACGCCGGCGACTTCGTCGCGTTCCTGCCGAACCCGACGGTCACCCCCAGCGGGTACGTCAAGTCCCGGCACCTCGACGACAAGGCGGGCGTGGCGGCGGTGCTGACCGCGTTCAAGGCGATGGTCGACGCCGGCGTACGCCCGGCGGTCACCGCACACCTGCTGGTCACCGTGACGGAGGAAATCGGGCACGGGGCCTCGCACGGGCTGGACCCGGACGTCGCCGAGATCGTTTCGGTGGACGCGGCGGTGGTCGCTCCTGGCCAGCAGTCCCGGGAGGACGCGGCCACCCTGGCGATGGGCGACGGCGTGGGGCCGTTCGACTACCACCTGACCCGCAACCTGGCCTCGATCGCCGCCGAGCACGGGGTGCGCCTGGTCCGGGACGTCTTCGACTACTACCGCTCGGACGTGGCGGCGGCGGTGGAGGCCGGGGCGCACGCCCGGGTGGCGCTGCTCGGTTTCGGCGTGGACGCCACCCACGGGCACGAGCGCACCCACCTCGACGGGCTGCGCCAGCTCACCCAACTGCTCTGCCTCTACCTCCAGAGCGACCTGGTCTTTCCCGAGTGGGACGCCGAACCGGAGGGCGACCTGGCCGACTTCCCGTCGCTGGCGGTGCAGCCGGCCAGCGAGGAGGGCCCCCGCGAGGGCCCGATCGGCGTCGCCGAGACCTCCTGACCACCGCGCCGGCCCGGTCGGGACCGCCGGACTATTCCCGCCCGCTCTGTGATCGAAATCCGTTGCCGGCGGCGTGAGGGCTCGATAGCGTGGCCGTACACGGGAAAGGAGGTGGTCCAGACTTGTATAGCAATCGGACTCGTGAGGTGGCTGTCCGCTAGCCGCTGTCCTCGACAGTAAACCGTCCGCCGCGAGGCGGGCACAGGCACCATCGTCGAGACCGTGTGGCAGCGGTGCGGCGAATCCACGACAGCCACCCGACCCCCGGGGTGCCGGCCCAGTCCAGCCGGCCCGCGCGCGAGCGCGGAAGCCCCGGGGGTCGACCCTTTTCCGCCTCGTGCCGGGCGAGCAGCCGGAGGTCACCGTGTCGATGCGCGAGCTGGTGGTGCTCGGGACGGCCAGCCAGGCGCCGACCCGGCAGCGCAACCACAACGGGTACGTGCTGCGCTGGGACGACGAGGTGATCCTCTTCGACCCGGGCGAGGGCAGCCAGCGGCAGCTCCTGCACACCACGGTCACCGCCACCGACCTGACCCGCGTCTGCGTCACCCACTTCCACGGCGACCACTGCCTCGGCCTGCCCGGCACCATCCAGCGGCTCTCGCTAGACCGGGTGCCGCACCCGGTGGCGGTGCACTTCCCGGCCGGCGGCGCCGAATACTTCGCCCGGCTGCGGCACGCCAGCTCCTTCCACGAGACCGCCGAGCTGCGCGTCGAGCCGATCGAGGCCGACGGGCAGCGCATCGCCCTGGGCGTCGGCACGCTGGAGGCCCGCCGGCTGAAGCACCCGATCGAGACGTACGGCTACCGGCTCGTCGAGCCGGACGGCTGCCGGATGCTGCCGGAGAAGCTGGCCGCGTACGGCATCGCCGGGCCGGCCGTCGGGGAGCTGATCCGGGTCGGCCACCTCGACCTGGACGGACGCCGCGTCACCCGCGAGGAGGTGAGCGTGCCCCGGCCGGGGCAGCGGTTCGCCTTCGTCATGGACACCGGCCTCTGCGACGGGGTGTACGCCCTCGCCGAGCACGCCGACCTGCTGGTCATCGAGTCGACGTTCCTCGACTCGGAGGCCGCGCTCGCCGCCGAGGTCGGTCACCTCACGGCGGGCCAGGCCGCGCGGGTGGCGGCCGAGTCGGGCGTACGCCGGCTCGTGCTCACCCACTTCTCCCAGCGGTACGCCGACGCGAGCCGCTTCGCCGAGGAGGCCCGGGCGCACTTCGACGGCGACCTGGTGATCGCCGAGGACCTGACGACCGTGCAGGTGCCGCCCCGGCGGGTAGCCTCGGCCGGGTGACGGTCACCCTCCGCCCCGCCACCGAGGCCGACCTGATGCCGGTCGGCGCCCTGCACCAGCGGTCGCGGGTCGCGGCGTACGCGTCGTTCCTGCCGCCCGAGGCGCTGGCCGAGCCGGGGCCGGAGGCGATGGGACGCTACTGGGCCGAGCGGTGGGGCTGGGAACGCGACGACCACCGGATGACCGTCGCCGAGCGCGACGGCCGGCTGGTCGGCTTCAGCTATCTGGGGCCCGACGACGAGGGCGACCCGGCGACGGGCCTGCTCAACGCCATCCACCTCGACCCGGCCGAACGCGGCCGGGGCACCGGCCGCGCCCTGATGGTCGACGCGCTGGCCGCCATGCGTGCGCGCGGCTGGTCCCGGGCGGCGCTCTGGGTGCTGGCGGCCAACGATCACGCCCGGCGCTTCTACGAGCACGGCGGCTGGGCCCCGACCGGCGTCTCCCGCGACGAGCACGTCGGCCCTGCGGTCGTGGCCCAGCTCCGCTACGCCCGACGGCTCTGACCGCCGGCGTGCCGCACGTGGCGGGCGCGGCGGCGCTGCTCGCGCAGGCCCGTCCGCGTCGACACCGACGTTCAGCGGGGCACGGGAAGGCCGAGCTTCTGCCACAACTCCGCCAACCCGCGGGTGCGTTTCTCGTCGCGCGGGTCCTCGACGAAGCTGTGGAGCACGAGTACGAGCCTGCGGCCACGCTCGTACCGTTCGTCGCTCCAGGTCTTCAGGCGCTCCAGCCCCGCGTGCACCGGCCCGAATTCCGCGGGGGCGGGGAACAGATGGAAGCCGACATCGACGAGCGCGGGACGGCTGACCTCCGTGCGGTCGAGGACGGCCTCGAAGGGCTCCCGCACGACGACGCCCGTGCTGACGCCACTGTTCTCCACCTGATGACAGACGACGTCCAGCCACGGCTCGCCCGCGACCAGCTCACCCCGCCAGCGCCATGGCCGCGTGCCCGGACACGGCGGTGCGTCCCGATCCGGCGATCGCGGTCAGCAGTGCCCGCGCCTGCGGCACGTCACCCGCCCGGTACGCCGCCAGCGCGTGCTCGACCTCGGCCGGCACCGGGCTCAGCGGATCGGGGGGAAGCGGAAGGGCCCATCCCTCGGGGTCCAGCAGGGGCTGGTCGCTCATGTCACCGCTCTCCGTGCGAAGGTTCGCGTCTTCCGTGCAAAGGTTCGCGCGAGTGTGTCACGAGCGTCCGACACCGATCACGAACGAAGGAAGGGCCCCCTGTCGCCGGGGGCCCTTCCTTCACCACACCGTCAGCGGGCGCCTAGGTGCGCCAGCAGGTCCTGGCGGGTGAGGACGCCCTTCGGCTTGCCGTCGACCAGCACCAGCGCGGCGTCGGACTTCTCCAGCAGGCCCACCGCCTCGCTCACCGGCTGCCCGCCGCCGATCATCGGCAGCGGCTCGGCCATGTGCCGCTCGATGGTGTCGTGCAGGTGCGCCTGGCCGGTGAAGAGCGCGTCGAGCAGGTCCTTCTCGGCGATCGAGCCGGCCACCTCGCCGGTGACCACCGGGGGCTCGGCCTTGAGCACCGGCAGCTGCGAGACGCCGTACTCGCGCATGTAGTCGATCGCGTCGCGGACCGTCTCGGTCGGGTGCACGTGCACCAGCTCGGGCAGGCCGCCCGGCTTGCTGGCCAGCGCGTCGGCGACGGTCGGCTCGGTGCCCGAGTTGTCCAGGAAGCCGTACCGGGCCATCCAGGTGTCGTTGAAGATCTTCGACAGGTAGCCCTTGCCGCTGTCCGGCAGGAGCACCACGACCACGTCGTCCGGGCCGGCCTTGCGGGCCACTTCCAGGGCGGCCACCACGGCCATGCCGCAGGAGCCGCCGACCAGCAGCCCCTCCTCGCGGGCCAGCCGCCGGGTCATCTCGAACGACGCCTTGTCGGAGACCTCGACGATCTCGTCGGCGACGCCCCGGTCGTACGTCTCCGGCCAGAAGTCCTCGCCGACGCCCTCGACCAGGTAGGGCCGGCCGGTGCCGCCGGAGTAGACCGAGCCCTCCGGGTCGGCGCCGATCACCCTGACCCGCCCCTCCGAGGCCTCCTTGAGGTAGCGGCCGATGCCGGAGATGGTGCCGCCGGTGCCGACGCCCGCCACGAAGTGGGTGAGCCCGCCCCCAGTCTGCTCCCACAGCTCCGGGCCGGTGGTCTCGTAGTGCGAGCGCGGGTTGGCCGGGTTGCTGTACTGGTTGGGCTTCCAGGCGCCGGGGATCTCCCGGGCCAGCCGGTCGGAGACGTTGTAGTAGGAGCGCGGGTCCTCCGGCGCCACGGCGGTCGGGCAGACCACCACCTCCGCGCCGTACGCCCGCAGCACGTCCTGCTTGTCCTGGCTGACCTTGTCGGGGCAGACGAAGACGCACCGGTAGCCCTTGAGCTGGGCCACCAGGGCCAGGCCGACGCCCGTGTTGCCGCTGGTCGGCTCGACGATCGTGCCGCCGGGCTGGAGGATGCCGGCCTTCTCCGCGTCCTCCACCATCCGCAGCGCGATCCGGTCCTTCACCGAACCGCCGGGGTTGAGGTACTCCACCTTCGCCAGCACGGTGGCCCGGATGCCGGCCGTGACGTTGCGCAGCCGCACCAGCGGGGTGTTGCCGATCAGCTCGACGACGTTGTCGTAGTACCGCACCTCGTTGTGCCCTTCTCCTCCGGCGCCGCCGGCGGCGGCCGGGCAGACGTCTTCTCGACGCCCCAGCGTACGTGGGTTCAGGAGACCACGTGCCCGGGGATGGTGGAGCTGCGACGAGCCTCCCACTCCAGGAACCGCTCGGTCTCGGCGAGCACGCTGCCGGCCAGCCAGGTCACCATGACCGCGTCGTCGGCGAGCCCGAAGACCGCCAGCGGGATCTCCGGCAGCAGGTCGATCGGCGAGACGATGTACGCCGTCGCGGCCGTCATCAGGGCCAGCCGCAGGCCGCCGTCGTACTCCCCCCGGGCGGTCGCCCGGAGCATCCGGGGCAGCGCCGCCAACCGGGCCCCGAGCGACGGGCCGCCCCGCGACCCGGCCGCGAGCGCCCTCGCCAGCGCGCTGAACGCCGCGCTCCGCTTCAGTGTCTTCCCCATGTTCGGCCCCTCTCCGCGTGCCAGCGTGACGTGCCGGCGCAACTGCCGCCCGTGCATCCGAACAGGTACCCAGGACCGTCGCCTTCCAGCCACCCGCCGGCCGGTACGACGACGGCGGCGTGTCGTGCCGGCGCGATAATGTCGCTGTATGGGGGTCGCTGGTTCCGTCGTCCCGGTCGGTTCGCGCTGGCAGCGCGCTCGGCAGATCGCCCGCCTCGCGGCGATCGGCACGGGCGCGACCGCGGCGGCCGCCGCCGCGACCGGGGGCGTGCTCCTCGGCCAGGCCCGGCAGGCGCGGCGCACCATCCCGATGGCCGAGGCGCCGCCGCCCCGCTGCGACGGGGTCTACGGCGCGAAGCTGCCCGGCCCGCCGGTCACCATGGTCGTGCTCGGCGACTCGTCGGCCGCCGGCTACGGCGTGCACCGCCGCCGGGAGACGCCGGGCGCGCTGCTGGCCACCGGCCTGTCCCGCCGCCTGCAGCGGCCCGTCCGGCTGCACCGCTTCGCCGTGGTCGGCGCCATCTCCTCCGGGCTGAAGCACCAGGTGGAGGCGGCGCTGGAGTGCCGGCCCGACGTCGCGGTGATCCTGATCGGCGGCAACGACGTGACCAACCGCACGCCGCTCGGCCTGGCGGTGCGCTATCTCGTCGAGGCGGTCCGCACGCTGCGCGCCGCCGGCTGCGAGGTGGTCGTCGGCACCTGCCCCGACCTGGGCGCGATCCAGCCGATCCAGCCGCCGCTGCGCTGGCTGGCCCGGCGCTGGAGCCGGCAGCTCGCCGCCGCCCAGACGGTGGCCGTGGTCGAGGCCGGCGGCTGGACGGTCTCCCTCGGCGACCTGCTCGGCCCCCGGTTCGCCGCCGAGCCGACGCGGATGTTCGCCTGGGACCGCTTCCACCCCTCGGCGGAGGGCTACGCGGTGGCCGCCGCCGCGCTGCTGCCGACGGTGCTCTCCGCGCTCGGCACCGGGCAGGAACGGCGCCCGGCGCCGGCCCGGGGCGAGGGCGTACGCTCGCTGCCCGCAGCCGCGCAGGAGGCGGCCCGGCAGCCGGGCACCGAGGTCAGCGGCACGCGGGTACGGGGGCGCGAACGCGGTCCCGCCGGCCGGTGGGCGCAACTGCGCCGACGGGCGTTCTTCGGTGTCGGCGCGGTGCCGCAACCCGGTCCGGCCGCCGACTCAGCCACACTGGAGGGACTGGCATGAGCGAGCGCTTCATCCCCTCGGGGCTCGCCGGTCGACTGGGTCGGGCCGCGACGCTCTCCCTGATCGCCGGCACGGTCGGCGGCGCCGCCGTCCTCGCCGGCCAGGCCTTCGTCGCCCGGCACCGCCAGTACGCCCAGCCGGAGCTGGGGCTGGCGCTGCGCGCCACGGTGGGTCGCACCGGCGCCCCGCCGCTGCGCCTGGTGCTGCTCGGCGATTCGTCCGCCCTGGGCGTCGGGGTCGAGCGCCTCGACGACACCATCGGCGGCCAGCTGGCCAACCTGCTCGCCGAGGGTCCGAACGGCCGGCGGGTGCACCTGTCCAGCGTCGGCGTCTCCGGCTCCCGCTCGACGGACCTGGCCACGCAGGTGGCCCGGGCGCTGCTCGGCGAGCGTCCCGACGTGGCGGTGATCCTGATCGGGGCCAACGACGCCACCACCCTGCGTCGGCCGGCGGAGGCCGCCGCCTACCTCGGGGCGGCCGTGCACCGGCTCCGCGAGGCCCGGGTCGAGGTGGTCGTCGGCACCTGCCCCGACCTCGGCGCCGTACGCGCGATCGCGCCGCCGCTGCGGCACGTGGTCGGCTGGTCGGGGCGGCGGGTCGCCCGCGCCCAGGCGGCGGCGGTGCTCGAGGCCGGCGGCACGGTGGTCGACCTGGCCACCGAGGCGGGCCCGGTGTTCCGGGCCGACGCCGGCACGCTGTGCCACGACGGCTACCACCCCTCCGCTGACGGCTACCGGGTCTGGGCGCACGCCCTGCTGCCCGCCGTAGCGGCGGCCGCCGCGGTCGCCTCCCGCCACTAGCGCCGGCCGTCCCGTCCGGGTGCGCGGCCAGCTCCGCGGGCCGCCGCGCCCCCTGCCGGACGTGACATTTCCCGGCCGGCGGGCAGCTTCCGCGTGAAGTTACCGACGGGTTAACGTTGGTTCATGCCGACTGAGTCGTCCCGCGACGCCGTCATCGTCGCCACCGCCCGCTCCCCCATTGGCCGGGCGCACAAGGGGTCCCTGCGCGACGTCCGCCCGGACGACCTCGCCGCCACCATCGTGCGGGCCGCCCTGGACAAGATCCCCCAGCTCGACCCGACCGAGATCGACGACCTCTACCTGGGCTGCGGCCTGCCCGGCGGCGAGCAGGGCTTCAACATGGCCCGGGTGGTCGCCACCCTGATGGGCCTGGACACCCTGCCCGGCGCGACCCTGACCCGCTACTGCGCGTCCTCCCTGCAGACCACCCGGATGGCGATGCACGCGATCCGGGCCGGCGAGGGTGACGTCTTCGTCTCCGCCGGCGTGGAGACCGTCTCCCGGTACGCCCGCGGCAACTCCGACGGCCTCCCGCCCGAGGCGCAGGCGCTGGTCGGTGGCGGCTGGGAGAACCCTCGCTTCGCGGCGGCGGCCGAGCGCTCGAAGGCCCGCGCCCAGGGCGGCGCCCCGGTCTGGACCGACCCGCGCGAGGCCGGCGAGCTGCCGGACATCTACCTGACCATGGGGCAGACCGCCGAGAACCTGGCCCAGGTGTACGACGTGACCCGCGCCGACATGGACGAGTTCGGCGTACGCAGCCAGAACCTCGCCGAGAAGGCGATCGCCGACGGCTTCTGGGCCCGGGAGATCACCCCGGTCACCACACCGGACGGCACGGTGGTCAGCGCCGACGACGGCCCCCGCCCCGGGGTCACCCTGGAGGCGGTCTCCGGCCTGAAGCCGGTGTTCCGTCCGGACGGCCGGATCACCGCCGGCAACTGCTGCCCGCTCAACGACGGCGCGGCCGCCGTGGTGATCATGAGCGCCCAGCGGGCGAAGGACCTCGGGATCACCCCGCTGGCCCGGATCGTCTCCACCGGCGTGACCGCCCTCTCGCCGGAGATCATGGGCCTGGGCCCGGTCGAGGCCACCCGGCAGGCGCTCAGGCGGGCCGGCATGACCATCGACGACGTCGACCTGGTGGAGATCAACGAGGCGTTCGCCGCCCAGGTGATCCCCTCGTACCGCCAGCTCGACATCCCGCTGGAGAAGCTGAACGTGATGGGCGGGGCGATCGCCGTCGGGCACCCGTTCGGCATGACCGGCGCCCGGATCACGGGCACCCTGCTCAACGCGCTCGACTGGCACGACAAGACGATCGGCCTGGAGACCATGTGCGTCGGCGGCGGCCAGGGCATGGCCATGGTGATCGAACGCCTGAGCTGACACCGGAGCCCGTCCGCCGGCAGCGGCGGACGGGCACGGGGCGGGCCGCCCCCGCGCCTGCGGACGGGCCGCGCCGGACCGGCGGACTAGAGCGCGCCGCGGGTCGCCGTCACCTCGGCGGCGGCCCGCGCCAGCACCTCGGGCGGCGCGGCCGCGGCGACCAGGTCGGCGGCCACCACCCGGAGCTGGTCGGGCAGCGCGAGGTCGTTGTCGAGCCGGGGCACCACCCGCCGGGGCCCACCCTCGGCGTCGGCGGCGAGGTTGGCGACCTCCTGCACCAGCCGGTGCACGAGGTCGGCTCGCGACACGTTGCCACCGGCGGCCGTGGCCGCCCAGCGCGGCTGCTGCCAGTGCCCCACCTGACGGACCAGCAGCTCCACCGCCCGGTCCAGTTCCCCTGCGCTCATCGCCGTCGAGTCTACGAACCCGCCCCGCCCGCCGGCTCCCCCACCGCCGCCCGGGTGGGGCCGGTCAGCGGCGGAGGTAGGCGAGCAGCCGCAGGAGCTGCCAGTAGAGGAAGACCAGCCCGGTCAGCAGGCCGAACGCGCAGAGCCAGGCGTAGCGGCGGGGCAGCCCGTCGCGTACCGAGCGCTCGACCAAATCGAAGTCGAGGATGAAGCTGAGCGCGCCGGCGACGATCGCGACCGCCGAGAAGGCGTACGGCAGCCAGCCGACCTCCCCGGTCAGGCGGTAGACCTCCAGCCCCTGCCGGCCCGTGAGCAGGTAGGTCACCAGGTTGACCACGCTGAGCACGAGAATCCCGAGCAGCGTGCCGGCGACCAGCCGGGCCATCCGCGGCGTGGCCCGCACGAGGCGGGCGCGGTAGAGCAGCGCCATGCCGAGGAAGACCCCGAAGGTGCCCGTCACCGCCTGCCCGACGATGCCCGGATGCACCAGCTCGAACGCCCGGCTGGCCACCCCGAGCAGCAGCCCCTGGAGCAGGGCGTAGCCGACCATCGGCACGGGGTTGGTGATCCCGCGCCAGGAGATCACCACGACCAGCGCGATCCCGGCCAGCGCGGTGCCGGCCAGCGCGGCGGGCAACCACGCCGCCGGCGGTACGAGCACCCAGGCAGCCGCGCCGGTGGCGCCGGTGAGCAGCAGCAGCCCGACCGTGCGGACCACCACGTCGTCGACCGTCATCGCCTCCGCGCCGCCGACGCCCAGCACCCGGCTCTGCACCCGGCTGGTCTCGTCCAGCCGCGTGAGCACCGGGTTGCTGCTGCGCACGTCGCCTCCTCCGTCGGCGTACCCCCACGCAGTCACTCTGCCCCCGGCGACCGCGCGGCGGCGGGAAACGCCGGGACCGGCGCGGGCCGGAGGACGACGGCGCCCGCCCCCGCGGGTGCGGGGGCGGGCGCCGGTCGATCGTAAGCGACGGGTCAGTCGTCGCCCTGGAAGTAGCTCAGCAGGCGCAGGATCTCGATGTAGAGCCAGACCAGGCTGACCAGAATGCCGAACGCGGCGACCCAGGAGTAGCGCTGCGGCAGACCCATCCGCACGCCGTCCTCGACCTCCTTGAAGCTGAGCACGAAGCTCAGCGAGGCGACCACGATGCAGACCAGGCTGAAGCCGATCGCCAGCGGGCTGCCGTCGCGCAGGCCGGTGTTGATGTCGAAGAGCGCGAGCACGAAGTTGATCAGCATGACGGCGAAGAGGCCGGCCATGACCGCGATCATGCCCTTGACGAACTTCGGGGTCGCCCGGATGACCTTCGCCTTGTAGAGCGCGGCCATCACGAAGAAGACACCGAAGGTGGCGGTCACCGCCTGGAGCACGATGCCGTCGTAGAGCGAGTCGAAGAACTTGCTCACCATGCCGACGAAGACGCCCTCGACGACGGCGTACGCGACCACCAGCGCCGGGTTCGCCATCCGGGAGAACGAGATGATCAGGCCGAGCACCAGGCCGACCACCGCGGCGCCGATCCAGGCGGCACCGAGCAGGGCGTCCGGCACCAGCACCCAGGCGGCCGCGGCGGAGACGCCGAGGATGCCGAGGAGCGTGACGGTCTTGACCACCACGTCGTCGATCGACATGGTGTTGACGGTCGGCGGAGCCGCCGGGTAGCCGGCCTCCGTCGGGTACTGCTGGGGGTAGCCGGGCTGTCCGTACGGCCCGGTCGGGGCGTACCCGGCGGAGCGCTCCCGCTCGGCCGCCTGGCCGAGCCGGGCGAGCACCGGGTTCGAAGTCTTCACTGTCAGGCCTCCCTCAGGGGGTCGTCGCACGTGAACGTGCACTCTCAAGAGTAAACGCCCAGGGCAGTCCCGTGGAGATCGCCGAGCTGAGCGGATGCTGAGAGTGCCGGGTGCCCGGGGCGGGGGTCGAACCCGCACGCCTTTCGGCAGCCGCTTTTAAGGCGGCCGTGTCTGCCGTTCCACCACCCGGGCGGGTGGCACCGGGCGCGGACACGCCTGGTGCAGTGTCACGGTAGCGGTTCGGCGGCGACCCGGCGTACCCCGATGCCCGCGTCGCACTAGGGTCGACACCGTGAGCAGCGCAGCCCCCACGGCCCCCGACGCCGCCCCTGACCAGGCCGTCCTCGCCGCCGAACGGCTGCCGCGCCGGCTCTCGCCGGCCCGCCTGCTGGCCACGCTCTCCCGGCACCGGGCGGACGTGGCGGTCGGGCTCCTCTTCGTCGCGCTGGCCGGCTGGCTCACCCACGGGCTCTGGCCCGACCCGGCGGCCCGCGTCCTCGCGCTGAACCCCGAGGACCAGGCCCTCTACGAGTGGTTCCTCGCCGTCGACGCGCGGGCGCTGCTCGGCGACTTCGACCTGCTCACCCGCCGGCTCAACGCGCCGGACGGGGTGAACCTCATGACCAACACCACGGTCATCGCGCTCGGGATCGCCCTCGCCCCGGTCACCCTGCTGCTCGGGGCGCCGGTCACCTTCGCGCTGCTGGCGCTGGCGAACCTGGCCGGCACCGCGGTCGCCTGGTACCTGCTCTACACCCGGACGCTGGGCGCCCACCGGGTCGCCGCCGCGCTGGGCGCCGGCCTCTGCGGCTTCGGCCCCGGAATGGTCTCGCAGACCAACAGCCACCTGCACATGACCGCGCAGTGGCTGGTCCCGGTGATCGTCTGGCTGGTGGTCCGACTGCTGCGCGCCGCCGACCCGGCGGCCCGCGCGGTCGACGGCGACGGCGCCGGGCGCGGGCGGACCCGCGCCGAGCCGGACCGCCGGCGGATGGTCAGTTCCGCCGTCGGCCTGGCGGCGGCGGTCACCGCGCAGGTCTTCATCGGCGAGGAGGTGCTCTTCCTCTGCGCGCTGACGCTGCTGGTGTTGGCGGTCACGTACGCGGTGACGGACCGCGGCCTGGCCCGCCGCGCCCTGCCCGGCTTCGCCGGCGGGATGATGCTCGCCGCCGGGCTGGCCCTGCTCGTGCTGGCCTGGCCGCTGTGGTTCCAGTTCGCCGGCCCGCAGGGCGTCGCCGACGGCATGTTCAGCCCGCACTACTTCTCGGCGGACCTGCGCAGCTGGTGGACGGTGTCGCCGCTCTCGGTGGTCGGCAGCGACGAGGCCGCCCGGCTGACCACCGGTCCCGCCGAGTACAACACCTTCCTCGGCTGGCCCCTGCTGCTGGTCACCGCCGCCTGCGCGGTCTGGCTGGGCCGCCGCCCGCTGGCCGTCGCGTGCGTGGTCGGGACGCTGGTGATGGGGGCGCTCTCGCTCGGCCCCCGGGTGGTGCTCGACGGCGACCGCACCGCGGTGCCGGGGCCGTACACGCTGCTGTCGGGACTGCCCGTGGTGGACGGCGCGCTGCCGATGCGGTTCGCCCTCGCCGCCCTCCCGCTGATCGCCACGCTGCTGGTGCTCGCGGCCGACCGGGCCCTGCGCGGCACGGGCCGGGCCCGCCGGCTGGTCCCGGCGGCGGTCGGCGCGGCGCTGCTGCCGCTGCTGCCCGCCCCGTTGCCGACCGCCGAGCGCCCGCCGGTGCCGGAGTTCATCACCGGCGGACACTGGCGCCAGTGCGTCGAGCCGGGCGGGGTGCTGGTGCCGGTGCCGCTGGCCACGCCCCAGGAGCCGTGGCCCATGCGCTGGGCCACCGCCGCCGACGCCGCGTTCGGCATGCCGGAGGGCTTCTTCATCGGCCCGTACGGCCGGGACGGCACGGCGGCGATGGGCACCTGGAAGTTGCCCACGTCGGCGCTGCTGGCCGAGGTCGCCAAGCGCGGCGGGCAGCCGGCGGTCAGGGACGAGCAGCGCCGGCAGGCGGCGAAGGACGCCGAATTCTGGGGCGCCTCCTGCGTCGCGCTGGCCGTCGACACCCCGCACGCCGACAGCCTGCGCGGCACGCTGGAGCAGCTCTACGGGCCGTCGACCCGGATCGCCGACGCCTGGATCTGGCGCGTCTGAGCGGCGGGGGCCGGCCGTGACGGCGCGGGTGGCGAGCCGGTGCTGGCTGGCGCCACCGGCCGGCCGGGGCACGCACCCGGTCCCGCGCACGACGAAGGCCCCTCCGCTGCCACGGAGGGGCCTTTCGCGGTGGCTCGGTCAGGCCCGGCCGGCGCCGACGGGCTGGGACGCCTCGGCGAACTCCTCGCGCGGGTCGTGCAGCTGACCCAGGGCGACCACCTCACGCTTGAGGAAGAACGCCAGCGACCAGTCGACCACGACCCGGACCTTCCGGTTGAACGACGGGATCCGGCTCATGTGGTACGTCCGGTGCATGAACCAGGCCGGCCAGCCGGTCATCTTGATCCCGTACACCTGGGCGACGCCCTTGTGCAGGCCCAGGCTGGCGACGCTGCCGGCGTGCTTGTGCTTGTACTCGACCGGCTCCCGGCCGCGCACGACGTTGACGATGTTGTCGGCCATCCGGGCGGCCTGGCGGACCGCGTGCTGCGCGCTCGGCGAGCAGTAGTTGCCGGGCTCCTTGGTCAGGTCCGGCACCGCCGCGCAGTCACCGGCGCTCCAGGCGCCCTCGACGACCCGGTCGCCGTCGACGACCTGGAGGGTCGGCAGGCAGGTGATCCGACGCCGCTCGTCGCGGGGGAAGTCCGTCGCGTCCAGCATCGGCGACGGCTTCACGCCGGCCGTCCAGACGATGGTGTCGGAGCGGAAGGTGTCGCCGTCGGAGAGCTTCACCACCCCGTCGACGCAGGACTCCAGGCGGGTGTCGAGCCGGATGTCCATGTTCCGCTTGAGCAGCTGCTGCACGGTGTAGGCGCCCATGTCCCGGTCGACCTCGGGCAGCACCCGCTGGGTGGCCTCGACCAGCACCCAGCGCATGTCCTCCGGCTTCAGCTCGGGGTAGTACTTCAGGGCGTCCCGCGCCATGTCCTCCATCTCGGCGAGCGCCTCGATGCCGGCGTAGCCACCGCCGACGAAGGTGAAGGTCAGCGCGGAGCGGCGGACCTCCGGGTCCGGCGTGGCGGCCGCCACGTCGAGCCGGTCCAGCACGTGGTTGCGCAGGTAGATGGCCTCACCGATGGTCTTGAAGCCGATGCCGTGCTCGTGCAGGCCGGGAATCGGCAGCGTCCGGGAGACCGAGCCGGGAGCGACCACCACGTGGTCGTACGGGATCTCCCGGGGCGGGCCGCTGATCGGCTGCACCACGGCGGTCTTGCGGTCGTGGTCGATCCGCGTCACGGCGCCCGCCAGCACCTTGCACCGCCGCAACTCGCGTCGCAGCGGCACCACGGA
Organism: Micromonospora sp. NPDC047670; assembly: GCF_043204915.1. Taxonomy (NCBI): domain Bacteria; kingdom Bacillati; phylum Actinomycetota; class Actinomycetes; order Micromonosporales; family Micromonosporaceae; genus Micromonospora; species Micromonospora sp. NPDC047670. Next base: position 808,984 of record NZ_JBIDDA010000001.1, on the reverse strand, counting down.
GTGCCGGGGCGAGATGTTGCCGGCCGCCGCCTCGGGCAGGAAGGGCTGGTAGGTCATGTGGGGCTGGGGGTCCACCACGACGACCTCAGCCTCACGGGAGCTGAGCTTCTTCGACAGGCGCAGGGCCGCGTAGAGACCGACGTGCCCGGCACCCACCACAAGGATCCGCTTCGGATTCACGTCATCTATCTTTCCCCGCGCGGCTCGGCTAATCCCGATCGCGCCCCTCTTCTGTGACGGAGCACAACCCCTGTGACCTGCGCAACTGTCGTTACCGGCTGGTTAACGACGGCGCAGCAGCCACCCCAGCAACGCCGTCACCGCGACCGCGACGAGCAGCCCGGCCACCGTCGCCACCTGCGAACCGGCGTCCCCGCCGAGGCCCGCCAACTCCACCAGGAGCACGCCCAGCACGAAGGTCCCCAGCAGCACCGCGCCCGCCCGCGCCAGCCAGCGCACGATCACGTCCGGGTCGACCACCGCGTCGTACGGCAGGGCCGCGGCCAGGGCGCAGAGCGTGTGCGTGAGGTAGAGCACGGCCGCCACGGCGAGCAGCCGCCAGAGGGCGATCGGCCGGCCGTACCCGTCGGTGGCGACCAGCCAGCCACCGACGGTGACCAGCGCGGCGAAGGTCGGCCAGACCCGGCGCGGCCCGACCGCCGGCAGCAGCGCCACCACGACGAGCGCGAGCAGCGGCCGGCCGAGGAGCATCTCCGACGGGTACGCCAGCGCCAGCCCGACCAGCGTGGTGAGGAAGATGCCGGCGCGGACCAGCAGCGGCGTCAGGCTGACCCGGGCGGCGGCGTACCGCGCGGCCCGGACCCGCTCGATGACCGGGTTCATCGGCCGCGCCTCCCGTCCGTGTCCGCGGGGCCCCGCCCGGCCGCGTTCCGCGCGCTCACCGCGCACCCACCCTCGGGGCGGTGGCCAGGCGCGCCACGTCCCGCAGCACCTGGTCGAGGCTGCCCGCGCCGGCCCAGCCCACCACCGGCACGCCGTGCTCCCGCAACTGCCCGATCATGGTGTCCCGGTCCAGCCGCCACAGCCGGTACGCCACCTCGGCCCAGCCCCGGTCCTTCGGCGGGGTGAGGTCGGCCGGCAGGGTGTCCACCGCGACCACGAACCGCCCGGAGCGGGCCAGCCGCGCCAGCATCTGCGCCGACCGCTCGTCGAGCAGCGGGGTGAGGACCACCACCAACGCGTCGGCGGAGAGCAACTGCGGCCCGAAGACCTGGTCGTACGGCTCGTGCGGGGAGGACTCGGCGCGCACGTCGAGCAGCCACTCCAGGACCGTCAGGTACTGCCGGCGGCCGGTGGCCGGGCGCAGCCGGCGGGCGGCCGGACCGTATTCCAGCATCGACACGCGGTCGCCCCGGTGCAGGTAGTGCTCGGCGATCGCGGCGGCGGCCCGGACCGTGGTGTCCAGCACGGAGGCGGCGCCGGACACGCCGCCCGAGCGGCCCGCCTCGGCGAGCACGTCGAGCAGCACCACCACCTCGGCGTCCCGGTCGGAGAGGGTGGCCGCGACGTGCAGTTGCCGGGCGCGCAGCGAGACCCGCCAGTCGATCCGGCGCAGCCGGTCGCCCGGGGCGAAGACTCGCACGCCGGCCAGCTCGCCGCCCTCGCCGGGGCGGCGCGAGTGGTGCGCGCCGACGAGGCCGGCGGCCCGGGGCATCGCCTCGACCGCGTCGAACGGCTCGGTCTTCGGGTAGACCTTCACACGGGCCGGCTCGGTGATCACCGCGCGGGAGACCAGCAGGCCCTGCGCGGCGGCGACCCGGGCGCCGGCCGGGCCGACCGGATGCCGCCCCCAGCGCAGCGCGGTGCCGGAGAGCTCCAGGTCGACGGCCGCGGCGGTCGGGACGGCGGTCACGAAGGGCCGGTCGGCGACGGACGGGACGACGGCCGAGGGCGTGCCGGCCGCCGCCGCCCCGGCGATCGTGGCCCGCTCCACCCGCAGCCAGGGCGAGACCCGGCTGCGGACCACGGCCACGTCGTAGTCGACCACGTCGGGGTTGCCGACCGTGACCGCGCCGGTCAGCTCGCCGCCCTCGACCAGGTGCCCCTCGTCGGCGGCGATCCAGACCTGCGGGAGGGCGGCCGGCCGGCGGCGCAGCGCGTACGCGGTGCCGATCGCGAACGGGGCCGCCAGCACGATCAGGTCCACCCGCCCGAGCAGCACCCCCGCGATCAGCAGCAGGCCGGTGAGCAGCACCGCCCGGCCGAGCGCCCAGGTGGGCACCCAGCCGGTCGCGGTTCGGGACTCCTGCTCCGCGGGCTCGTACCGGGCCGACACGGCGGGCGCGACCATCAGTGCCCGGGCCGGCCGGCGGCGTAGCTGGGCAGCGCCCCGCTGGCCGGCGCCGGCGTCCCCTCCAGCACCTCGCCCACCACGAAGGACGGGTCGACGCGGCGCAGCCACATCTCCGGGCGCAGCGTGATCCGGTGCGCCAGCGCGGGCACCGCGACCTCCTTGACGTCCTCCGGCACCACGTAGTCGCGGCCGGCCATCACGGCCCGCACCCGGGCCAGCAGCAGCAGCGCCAGCGAGCCGCGCGGCGAGGCGCCCACCAGCACCGACGGGTGCTCCCGGGTCGCGGCGGTCAGCGCGACGATGTAGCGCCCGACGGAGTCCTCGACCACCACGTCCTCCAGCGCGGCCTGCATGGCGCGCAGGGTGGCCGCGTCCACCACGGGCTTGATGTCCGCCTCCTCGCGGCGGCGGGCCATCCGCCGGCGCAGCACCTCCCACTCCTCCTCCTGCTCCGGGTAGCCGAAGGAGACCCGGAGCAGGAACCGGTCGAGCTGCGCCTCGGGCAGCGGGTAGGTGCCCTCGTACTCGATCGGGTTGGCGGTGGCGAGCACGTGGAACGGCTCGTCCAGCCGGTAGGTGACGCCCTCGACGGAGACCTGCTTCTCCTGCATCGCCTCCAGCAGGGCCGACTGGGTCTTCGGCGGGGTCCGGTTGATCTCGTCGGCGAGAAGCAGGTTGGTGAAGACCGGACCGGCCCGGAACGCGAATTCGCCGCTGCGCTGGTCGTAGAGGAACGAGCCGGTGACGTCGGCCGGCAGCAGGTCCGGGGTGAACTGGAGCCGGCGGAAGTCCAGCCCGAGCGCCTGCGCGAAGGAGCGCGCGGTCAGCGTCTTGCCCAGGCCGGGCAGGTCCTCCAGCAGCACGTGCCCACCGGCGAGGATCCCGGCGAGGACCAGCTCCAGCGCGTCCCGCTTGCCGACCACGACCTGACCGACCGCCTCCAGCACCGACCGGGCGAGGTGGCCGACCTCCGCGGGGGGCATGCTGCGGTCCACGTCGTTCATATCTTCTCCAGTTCGGCGACGATCGCCGCGAGGTCGCGCGGCGACGGGGGGCGGCGGGAGGGCGTGCTGAGGAAGGTCCAGAGCCGGTCGCCCAGCAGGGCACGGGCCCGGGCCGGGTCCGACTCGCGGGTCAGGCCATGACGCTGGCGCAGCCGCTCGTCGGCCAGCTCGCCGAGCCGGGGCAGGATCCGCTCGCTGAACCGTTCCCGGTGGCTCCCGCACCAGTCCAGCGGCCGTTCCCAACCGTTGATCGCGACGCGCAGGGCGTCCCGGGCGCCCCAGTTCCACGTGCCGTCGTCGTCGCCGGCCGGGACCCGGGCGCCCGCCGGGGCCGGGGGCGGCGGCGCGAGGGCGGCGACGACCCGGCGCACCACGAACAGCGCGACCACCCCGGCGACCAGGACCAGCAGGGAGACCCGGAGCCCGACCACGCGCAGGCCGGCGACCAGCACGACCACGACCGCCGCGACGCCGGCCAGGGCGCGGAACACCTGGCCGGCCCGGCCGCCCCGGGACCGGCCGGCGCGCGGCGGCCGGTCCTCCTCGAAGGTCAGCAGGTCGTCGATGCTGGTGCTGCTCACCGCGTCACCTCACCACGCCGGGCGGGGACCGGCCGCGCCCCGGTCACGCCGGCACCCCGGCGTCGCCGGCGACCACGACGGACAGCTCGCCGCGCAGCCGGCGCAGCGCCGCGCGGGCCTGGTCGCGGGTGCGCTCGTCGACCGGGCGGGTGGCGTACCGGGCCTCGCGGTAGACGTGCGCGAACTCGGCCAGCACGTCGGCGCTGGCGATCGCCGGCACGCCCGCCGACGGGTCGCCGCGCAGCAGGCGGGTGACCAGGTCGGTGGGGGTGTCGCCGGCCAGCCGGGGCACGCCCGCGCCGGCCGCGGCCTCCTCCAGACGCACCCAGCAGGCGATGACCGCGGTGCGGGGGTCGGTGTCCCGGTCGTCCAGCTCCTCCAGGCCGGCGTCGAGGGCGGCGGCCACCTCGCGGGCGGTGCCCTCGGGCGTACGGCGGGCCCGCTGCTCCGGCAGGGCCCGGGTGGTGCGGCGCAGCGCGCCCCGGACCAGCGTCCAGGTGAGGTAACCGAACGCGGCGAGCAGGGCCAGCCCCAGCAGCACGATCGCGGCCGTGCCGATCCACTCCGGGATCCGCGCCTGGGTGGCCTCGCCGGCGTCGCGCGGCTCCACCGGGATCGACTGGGCGGGCGCGGCGGTCGGGTATTCCGGCACGTAGGGGATGTTGTCGGCGGCGGGCGGGACCCGGCTCGCGCCGATCGACGAGTGGGCGGCCGCCAGCGCGGCGACGGCGAGCAGGACGCCCACCGCGGCGACCGGCCACCACCTGCGCAGCACGCTCAGATCCATCCGGGGCTACCTCCGGGCCGCCGGGGGGTGCGTCGCGGCCGACGCGTTCCGTCCGTCATCGCCACCGCCCCCGCGCGCCTCAGTCCACCCCGGCCAACTGCTTCGCCCGGGCGAACACGTCGTCCAGCATCCCTGGTGTCAGCCGCCCCGTGAAGGTGTTCTGCTGGCTGACGTGGTAGCAGCCCAGCAGCTCCGGCGCGGCCGTGCCGGACCAGTGTGCCCCATGACCGAACGCCGGTCGCGGGCTGGGCGGACGCTGGCCGTACACCGCACGCAGCACCGGCCACCACGCGGACCAGGCGAAGGCGCCCAGCGCGACCACGACGCGCAGGGTGGGCCGGATCAGCGCGACCTCGCGGTGCAGCCACGGCGCGCACGTGTCCCGCTCGCCGGGGGTGGGCTTGTTGTCCGGCGGCGCGCAGCGCACGGCGGCGAAGATGCGCAGGTCCCGCACGGACAGTCCGTCGTCGGCGGCGACGCTGGTCGGCTGGTTGGCCAGGCCGGCGCGGTGCAGCGCGGCGAAGAGGACGTCGCCGGAACGGTCGCCCGTGAAGATGCGCCCGGTGCGGTTGCCGCCGTGCGCGGCGGGCGCCAGACCGAGGATGCCGATACGCGCGTCGGGGGCGCCGAAGCCGGGCACCGGCCGGCCCCAGTACTCCTGGTCACGGAAGGCCGCGCGGCGCGTCCGGGCCACCTCCTCGCGCCACTCGACCAGCCGGGGGCAGGCGAAGCAGTCGCTGACGGCCGCGTCGAGGTCGGCCAGGTCGGTCGCCCGCGCGGCGCGGGCGACCACCTCCTCGGGCGTACGCGGCTCAGCCAAGCTTGGCCCGGAAGAGTTCCAGGGTGCGCGCCCAGGCGGTGGCGGCGGCGCGCTGGTCGAAGTTCTCCGGCCGGTCCTCGTTGAAGAAGGCGTGCGCGGTGCCGGGGTAGTCGTAGGTCTGGCAGGTGCCGCCGGCGGCCTCGACGGCGCGGCGGACGGTCTGCACGCCGTCTGCGGCGGAGGTGCCGTCCGCCTCGGAGCAGTGGATGAGGGCGGCCTTGCCCGCGTAGTCGGCCCACTCGGAGCGCATCCCGTCCCACGGCAGCCGCGGGTAGAAGGCGGCGGTGGCGACGATCCGCTCGGTGCGGCTGGCCGCCCAGAGGGCCAGGCTCGCGCCGGCGCAGAAGCCCGCGCAGCCCACCTTGCCGGTCACCTCGGGACGGCCGGCGAGGTAGTCCGCCGCGGCGGCGATGTCCGCCGCCGCCTCGTCCATCTGCGGGCTGTTCAGCATCTGGCGGGGCTCGTCGGGCTTGCTGGCCGGGCCGCCGTGGCGGAAGTCCGGAGCGAGGGCGACGAACCCGGCCTCGGCGAACCGGTCGGCGACGGAGGTGATGTGGGGCACGAGCCCCCACCAGTCCTGGATGACGATGACCGCGGGGCTGGCCGCACCGCCGGACGGTATCGCGAGATACCCCTCGCGCGTACCCCCGTTGCTGGTGAAGCTCACCATTTCGCCCATCGGCCCGTCCTCCTAGCGGTCAGTCATCGTTGGCTGGTCGCCCAGTGGTCCTACGTGCCGGTAGCCTGCCACGCCGCGACCGTGCCGGGAAGACGCCGGAACAGTGGCATTCACCTCCTGTTCGCCGGCCGTACCCGGACACGCCGACGGCGGCGCGGACGTCGTCCGCGCCGCCGTCGAGGGTGCTGTGGGAGGTCAGGCCTTCTTGGTCAGGCAGAGCAGGTAGCCCTTCTTGCCCGGCTCGATGCTGTAGAAGACGTAACCGTCCTGGTCCTCCTTGATGTACTGCTCGCACGCCTCACCGGAGCGGGCCTGCGTCTCGGTCTGCCCGTCGACCCGGCCGACCACGTTGTACACGGCGTCGGTGGAGGTGCACTCGACGACCTTCGCGCCGTCGACCTTCTCCTCCTTGGTGCCGGTCACCTCGGGCAGCTCGGCGATGCAGTCGCCGACCTTGGCGTCGGCGGTCTCGTCCTTGTCGAGGAAGTTGCCGATCGCCGAGCCGACGCCGAACTTGAGCCCCGCGATCACCAGGAACGCGACGATCGCGCCCACGATGCCGAGCGCCTTCTTGGAACCGGACTTCTTCGCCTCCGGCTCCGCCGGCGGCGGCGCCTGGACGGCCGACGGGGGCTGCGCGGCGTCCGGCGCGGGGGGCGGTGCGACCTGCTCTGACACGGGTTGTCCTTCCGAGGGGTGAATGAGCAGACGACACCGTAGCGATCAAGTACGACGGTCGTTGTCCCGTCGGCCTCATCCGTTCAGCTATTTCCCAGCTTCCCGACCGGGGACCCGGTTCACGTCCGGCTCGGCACCGGGGTCGGAGCCGTGGTCGCGCTCGCGGTCGGGTCCACCGGCGCGGTCGGGTCGGCCGTCGGGGTGGGGTCGGGCGAGCCGCTCGACGCGGTGGGTGTCGGCAACGGGGGCAGGCCGGGCGCGGGCGCGGTGGCCGCCGGCGGGCGCGGCGCGAACGGCGCCTGCTCGGGGCAGTACGGGTACGGGCGCAGCAGCGGGTTGCCGAGCCCGTTCGGGTCCCGCCCGTCGGGGCAGTCCGGGTAGCCGAGGCGGATCGGGTCGCCGTTCTGGTCGAAGAGCCGGGCGTTCTGCACCAGCCGGCCCTCGCTGTCGTAGACGTAGACGTCCCGGACGTGCGAGTAACGGTCGTCGACGGAGATCTGCTCGTAGCCGAAGTCCCCCGAGCCGACGCGGCCGTTCACGTCCGCCAGGCCGACCAGCCCGAAGACCACCAGCACGGCCGTGCCGGCGTGCAGCAGCCGCCGCTTGGGCCGGGTCAGCCCGGGCGTGTGGTGGCCGAGCCAGATCGAGGCGAGCACGCTGCCGGTGAGCAGCACGAGGCCGGCCAGCTCGCTGCCGTTGAGCCTGGGCACCAGGCCGAACGCGCCGCCGGACGTCAGCACCGTGACGAGCATGGCGGCCAGGTAGCCGCGCAGCACCCACCAGGCCGGCCGGAGCAGCCGGAGGAACTCGCTGGCCGAGGCGTACCCCAGGGGTGGTCCGAGTTGGACGTCCCAGCGCCGCGCCCGCGCCCGCAGCCGGTCCACGGCGGCGCCCAGGCGGCGGTCGAGGCGTCGCCCGCGGACGGCGGTGCCGACCCCGGCGGCGGCGCGCAGCTCGGCCGCGTACGCCTCGGGCTCGCCGAGCCGCTCGACCAGGGTGCCGCCGGTGTCGGCGGCGACCTCGGCGAGGTGCTCCGGCAGGTCCTCGGTCAACTCGTCGCGGTGCGCCGGCGGCAGGTCGGCCAGAGCGGCCCGCACCCGTGCGACGTAGTCCGCGATCTCCTGCCCCGTGACGGTCATGCCGCCATCCCCCGATCGTCGAGCAGTGCGTCCATGGTGGTGGCGAACGAGCGCCAGAGCTTGCCGTAGCGGGTGAGCTGGTCCCGGCCGGCGGCGTTGAGGGAGTAGTACTTGCGGTGCGGGCCGGATTCGCTCGGCACGACGTAGGTGGTCAGCAGGCCGGCGGCGTAGAGGCGGCGCAGCGTGCCGTAGACGGAGGCGTCGCCGACCTCCTCCAGCCCGGCCTCGCGCAGCCGCCGCAGGATGTCGTAGCCGTAGCCGTCCTCCTCGCGCAGGACGGCGAGCACCGCGAGGTCGAGCACGCCCTTCAACAGCTGTGTGGTGTCCACGCTTCGCACACTAGTGTGTATTGCGTAATAGCGCCAACGGAACGCGCCGCGAGACTCGGGGCGGCGCCGGCCGCCGCGCGGATCAGGCCACCCCGGGCGCCGCGCCGTCCGCGAGCCGCAGCAGCTCACGGAGTACGTGCACCAGCGCCCGAGCCTGCGCCAGGTCGACCGGCCAGCGCTCCGGGTCGTCGCCGGCGGACAACTCCAGCAGTACGCCGGCCGGCGCCAACCGCCCGACGTCCATCTGCCAGAGCGCGGCCCGCACCTGGATCACCTCGTCGCCGCGCGGCGCGACCGACCGCAGGCGGGACAGGTGCAACGCGCTCGTCGCGCACCCGCTCTCGGGCGCGCACCACGCCGGGTGGACGCGTCGGATCGTCACGTCATCGCCCCTCGTCGAGTTGTGAGGGCACTGTGGGCCCCCAGCCGTTCCCATCATCGTGACCGCCCGGCTACGTTCGGAAGTCATGCGACGGGCACCGGGCGACGGTGGCCCGGTCGGCCCGCCGTGTGGGGCCCGGTGAGCGAGGTGTGATGACCAGACCACAACTGTCGACGCTGGATCTCCTGGCCGGTGAGCTGCGGAGGCTGCGCACCGAGCGCGGGCTGAGCCAGGAGGAGCTGGCCCGGCGGATCAACTACTCCGGCTCGCTCGTGGGCATGGTGGAGATCGGCCGGCGCACGCCCTCGCTCGACTTCGTCCGGCGCGCCGACGAGGCACTGGACAGCGGCGGCCTGCTCGGGCGGATCCTGCCGCTGGTCAGCCTGGAGACCGCACCGGCCTGGTTCCGGCCCTGGGTGGCCGTCGAGCAGGAGGCGGCCACGCTGTGGTGGTTCGAGATCTCGGTGCTGCCCGGCCTCCTCCAGACCGAGGCGTACGCCCGCGCGGTCCTCGGCGGCGGTGGACTTCACCCTCCCGAGCAGATCGAGCAGCGGGTGTCCGCCCGGCTCCAGCGGCAACAGATCCTCGATCGCGCACAGCCGCCGCAACTGGTCGCGGTCATCGACGAGGGCATCCTGCGTCGGCCGGTGGTCGACCGGTTCGGGGTGATGCGTGAACAGCTTGAGCACCTGATCGAACTGGCGGCCCGCCCACACGTCCACCTGCACGTCGTTCCGACGGAGGTCGGTGTCTACCCGGGCCTTGCCGGGCCGTTCATCCTGGCCGGGTACGCCGACGGGGGCTGGGTGGCGCACCTCGACAGCCCGCTGCGGGCCCAGGTGCTGGACCGCGCCGAGGAGATTGCCAGCCTGCACCGCAGGTGGGAAAGTGTCCGCTCAGAGGCGCTGTCCCGACGGCAGTCGCTGGTGCTGATGCAGGAAGTGGCGAAGGCATGGAGTTGACCGGTGCCCGGTGGCGCAAGTCCACCCGCAGCGACAACGGCGGCGCCTCGTGCGTGGAGGTCGCCGACAACCTGCCCGGCGTGGTGCTGGTTCGCGACAGCAAGGACCGCTCGGGCCCGACGCTCTCCTTCGACCCGGTTGCCTGGTCCCGCTTCGTCACCGGCGTCGCGGAGCGTCACCCGCGCTAGTCGGTGAGCAGGTTGACCACGATGCCCGCCGGGATGGACACGGCGACACCGGCGAAGAAGAACCACAGTTGGGCGCGCTGTCCGCGTTCGTTGGTCGTCCGCACCAGGGTCTCCAGGTTCGCCAGGCCCCGGTGCACGTCGACCGGCTCGGCGGGCGGGCTGGAAGGCGCCTCCGCCTGGGCCCGGAACTGACGCCGCACCCTGCTGGTGGACGAGACGGCATCGGCGACGGTGGAGCTGGGCCAACGGCGCCGCCGCCTGGACAGCGGCAGCACCGGAGAGCCGGACGAGGCCGGTGGGGTGGCCTGCGGCGGCGCGCCGTGTACGCCCGGCTCCGCGGATTGGGGGTATCCGCCGCCCCGGCCGTCGCCGCCCGGGCCGTCGACGGTCCACCGTGGGAACTCGGGCAGCTCGGCCACGACTTCCCGGCGGGCCGACAACGGTTCCGGGCCACGGCCGGCGCGGAGCCACAACACGCCGGCCAGCCCGACCAGGAGCAGGTCCGCTGCCGCCGCCACGAACGACCACGGCTGCGGAAGCCCGTACGCCACGACGCCCGTCACGCCCGCCGCCGTGACCAACACCTTGGGCGCTCTGCTCATACCCGCCATCTAAGTCCCTCTCCGCCGAGCTGTCCTGCCCGCTGGGCGTGCCGACCGGGACATGCCCTGGCCGGACGGGGGCCGCCGCACGCCGTCAGGCGAGTGCGGGACAGGGCGAGACGTGGTCGGTCCGCCGGTAGCGGGCGATCGAGATGCGGGCGATCGCGCCCTGGCGGATGTCGAACCGGATGACCGCCAGCGGGTGGCCTCCCGGCGCGATGAGGGCTCCGGGGCCGCCGTCGACGACCATCGGGACGCTCGCGTGGACCCGGTCGGCGAAGTGCCGGGTCTCCTCCGCCACGGCCCGGTTCCCGTGGGCCGCGGCCGCGGCGCCCTCGGGCAGCACGTCCAGGTCGACGGTCCGCACGACGTCGGGCGCCATCAGCGCGACGAGGCGGTCGATGTCGCCGCCACGAGCGGCGGCGAGGAAGGCGTCCACGACCCGCGCGTGGTCGACGAGCGACGGCTCCGGACCGGGGTTCCTCTCCCGCAGGCGGATCCGCGCCCGGCTGGCCAGCTTCTTCGCGGCGGCCGGCGAAACGCCCAGCACAGCGGCGATCTGGTCGAACGGCACGGCGAACAGGTCGTGCAGCACGTAGGCCACCCGTTGGGTGGGCGTGAGCTGGCCCAGCAGCACCAGCAGGGCACGCGAGACGTCCTCGCGGCGGAGGAAGTCCTCGTCGGCGGCGATCTGCTCAGCCGGGACGGCCTCGGCGAGCAGTGGGAGTTCGCCACGACGGTCCCGCGCGCGCAGCTGGTCGAGACACAGCCGTGCGGTCACGGTGGTGAACCAGCCCTGCGGGTTGTCCAGCCTGCCCGGCTGGGCGGTCTGGGTGCGGAGCCAGGCGGTCTGGACGGCGTCTTCGGCGTCGTGGACGGAGCCCACGATGCGATGAGCGAGCGAGAGCAGTCGGGGCCGGGCCGCTTCGAACTCGTCGAGCAGGTCCACGTCGTCGGTCACCTTTCGTGCGGGCGGAGCGTCAGGACGGCCGAGCAACCGGAAACCGACGAACCCGTGCCCACAGGAGGCGCCCATGAGCGTACAGACCGCCCTGTCCCGCACCGACCCGCAACTGACCGCCCTGACCATCGTCACCGCGTTGTGCATCGCCGCCAACGCGTTCATCGTCGTCGCCGACCTGGCGAAGGCACGGTTCGTCCTGGCGAACTCGGCCGAGGTGGGGCTGCGGCCGGCCGCGATTCCCTACCTCGCCGCGCTCAAGGGCGCCGGCGCGGTCGGCCTCGCGATCGGGCTCGCCGGGATCCCCGCGCTGGGGTTGGCCGCCGGCGTCGGCCTGGTCGCCTTCTTCGTCGGCGCGGTGGTGGCGCACCTCCGGGCGCGGGTCTTCCACAACATCGGGTTCCCGCTGTGCTTCCTCGCCCTGGCCGTCGGCGCACTCACCCACTTCGCGTCGGCGACCTTCTGACCGCCGGCGCCACCCCGGCACGGCCGACGCGGGCCGCCGTCGAGCACGGCGGCCCGCCGACGTCACCGCCCGGCGGGCTGCGCGAGGCTCCAGGCGATGCCGTCGAGGATGTCGTGCTCGGAGGCGACGACCGAGTCCATGCCGGACCGTTCCATGATCACCCGGAGCACCAGCGCACCGGCGCCGATCACGTCGGCCCGGCCGGGGTGCATCACCGGGATCGCGAGCCGCTGCTCCCGGCTCTTGCCGAGCAGGTCGGCCGTCACGTCGGCCACCGCCCCGTACGACACCCGGGCGTGGTGGATGCGGTCCGGGTCGTACTCCTGGAGCCCCTGGGCGATGGCGACCACGGTGGTGACCGACCCGGCGAGCCCGACCAGCGTGGCGGCCTGCCGGCCCGGCACCGCCTCCAACGCCCGGTCGACCGCGACGGCGATGTCGGCCTGCGCGGCGGCGACCTCGTCCAGGCCCGGCGGGTCGCCGTGCAGGTGCCGCTCGGTCATCCGGACACAGCCGATGTCCATCGAGATGGCCGCCTCGACGCCGCCGGCGCGGGTGCCCACGACGAACTCGGTCGAGCCGCCGCCGATGTCGATGACCAGGTAGGGCTCGCGCGCGTCGGCGGGCAGCCCGCGTACCGCCCCGGTGAAGGAGAGCCGGGCCTCCTCGTCGCCGGTCACCACCTCGGGCCCCACGCCGAGGGTCCGCTCGACCATCTCCCGGAAGTCGGCGGCGTTGGAGGCGTCCCGCGACGCCGACGTGGCGCACATCCGGATCCGCTCCGCGCCGAGCTTCTCGATCTCGGCGGCGTAGGAGGCCAGCGCGACGCGGGTGCGCTCGATCGCCTCCGGGGCCAGCCGGCCCGTCCTGTCGACGCCCTGGCCGAGGCGGACGATCTCCATCCGCCGGCTCAGGTCGACCAGCGGCGCCTCCGGCCCCGCCGAGGGATCGGGCAGGTCGGCGACCAGCAGTCGGATCGAGTTGGTTCCGCAGTCGATGGCGGCCACACGCGTCGTCACGGCAGCAACCCTACGTCAGCGCCTCGCGTCCCCGGCGGGTTGTCGTCGCCGCGGCCGCCGGTTCCGCGCCGGCGACGTCGCCCGCCCACGCCGGCGACCGCGGCGACGCTCGACGAGGCCCGCACGCGCTCCGCCCGGTGCGGACCGGCCGACGGGTCGACCGGTCCGCACCGTCGGACGCCGGTGGGGACGGCGACGGCCGGCCGCCCCCGAACGCGGCCGGCCGTCGGTGTGCGACAGGTGTCGCTACTGCTGCGGCAGGGTCGGCACCCGCGGCGCGGCGTCGGACCACTCCGCGGTCAGCACCAGGGTGCTGCGCTCCTTGCCGCCGTACGCCGGCGCGCCCTTCGGGGTGGACACGATCCTGCTCGCGAGCAGCCGGTGGGTCGCCGTGTCGACGATCAGCCACTCGGTCTCGGAGCCGCTGCGGAACTCCACGCCCTGGCCGGACCGGCCGCGCTCGTCCTGGACGGTGCCGAGGCTGCGCACGCCGGGGATGTCGGCGAGGACCCGGAACGCCGCGGCGCGCACCTTCGGCGGGGCCGGCGTGTCGAGCAGCAGCCGGTTCAGGAAGCCGAAGAGCAGGCGGTCGTTCAGGGCGCTGCCGCGGGCGGGGTTCCCCATGTCCTCGCTCGCCCGGATCCGGTCGGTCACCCACCCGCGCAGGGCGCCCGGCTCGGTCGGCAGGTGCCGGACCTGCTCCAGGGTGAGCTCCCCGAGGTCCTCCAGGTAGCGGGGCGGCTCGGGGTCCCGGGAAAGGTCACCCTTGCCCGGCCGGGTCGACAGGACCAGCTTCGACGGGCCGTCGACGTCGAGACGCCAGGTGGCCGGGGAGCCGGCCGCGCGCCAGGCCCGCTCGTCCTCGGCGGCGCGCGGTCGTGCCCCGAGCTCCCGGAAGCCGCTCCAGCTCGCGTCGCGCGGGTCACTGGCGTCCCAGCTCTCGCTGACCCTGCTGCGCAGCAGCGAGTACGCGCCGGCGCCGGTGCCGATCCGCGTCGGGCCGTACACGTCCACCGTCTTGACGTGCCAGTACCTGCCGGTCTCGGCGGGCGCCCGCTCCGCCCGGTTGGCCGCGGCGAGCAGGATGTCGCGCGCCGTCAGCGTCGTGCCCGGGCCGGCGCTGTGCGTCGCTCCCGGCTGCCCGCCGGCCACCGGCGGCACGTCCGTCCGCGCGTCCTGCGGCGCCGCGACGATCGACACCGCCAGCACCCCGGCCGCGGCGGCCCCGGCCAGCCCGGTGGCGAGGAAGGACCAGCGCAGCGCCGGCCGGGACGCCCTGGCCCGGCCGGCTCCGGCGGGGTCGCCGGCCGAGGCGGCCGTGACGACCCTGTCCAGTGCTCGCCGTCCCGCCTCGCTGCGCGCCCACCCGGTCGAGTCCGGCCGCCCCCGACGCACCAAGTCGTCGATGTTCATCATTGTCTCCTTCACGCTGCCACTGGCTTGTGGATGGCCGACGAGGCCTCGTACTCGTTCTTGACGACCCGCTCGTAGGCGGCACGGAACCGGCTGCGGGCCCGGTGCAGCCGGACCGCGTAGGTGGGCCGGGAGATGCCCAGCACCCGCGCCGCCTCCCCCGCCGTCAGGTCGAACCAGGCGGCGGTGACCAGCACCTCGCGGTCCCGCGTGCCGAGCGCGTCCAGTGCCTGCCGCACCTGGTCGCGGAGCGCGACGTCGTCGGCGAGCCGATCCGGCCCGGCCTCCGCGACACCCGAGGCGGCCATCCGCTCGTCCAGCGCGGTCGCGGCGGCGTCCTGCCGGCGCCGGGCCAGCACCAGCCGGCGCGCCACCCCGAACAACCAGGCCCGCTCCTCGCCCGCCCGGACCTTGTCCAGTGACCGCCAGGCCACCAGGAACACCTCGCCCACCACGTCCGCCGCATCCTGCCTGCCGACCCGCCAGGTCGCGTACGCATGGATGTCGTCGGCATGTCGGCGGAACAGCTCGGTCACCCGCTCTTCACGGCCTTGCATGGCACCTCCGCAGATCGCCCTGTCGCGGGTACTTGTCGGCGTCCGCGCCACGGATTACAGCGGCGGTGCGGAAATCCCGGAGACCACCCGCGACACGCGCCTTCCGGCTGCCGCACTCGACGGGCCGGCGCTACCCGGCAGCGGCCCGGCCGCACGCCGGAGGCGGCGGGGGCGTCGACGTCCCGGCCGGGCGGGCCGGCACCGGATGCGAGCCTCGCGGCGACCGCGCGGCAGCGGGTCAGGCGCGGCCGGCCGTCGGAACGTCGTCCGGGCCGAGCAGTCCGGCGCCGAGCGGCGTCAACCGGTGCGACACCGCCCCACCCTCGCGGACGCTGCTGACCAGGCCCGCCGCCCGCAACGCCGCCGCGTGCTCGGACGCCGAGGAGAGGCTGATCCCGAGGGCCCTACCGAGACTGGTGGTGGTGTGCCGGCCGGGCCCGGCGAGCCGGCGCAGCACCGCCGCCCGGGTCGTCCCGAGCAAACGACCGAGCGGGTCGGCGGCGCTCGCGGCCACCCGGCGCGGCATCGGCGCGGGATACACGACCAGCACCGGCCGGCCCGGTTCCACCAGCACCCGGGGGTGCGGTCCGGCCAGCGGCGAGGGCAGCAGGATCAGGCCGTGCCCGGTGCCGGAGACAGTCGCGCTCCACCACGTCCGCACCGTCAGCGTCGGCGCCTCCCAGCGGATCGCCGGGTGCAGCGCGTTCAGCAGGCCGTCCAGCCCGTGCGTCGCGAGGTGCCCGGCCGCCTCCGCCACCCGGTGCCGGTGCGCGTCCGCCAGGTCGGCCCAGTGCGGCCCGAGCACGCCGTCGTGCCAGGTCCCCAGCGCCCGGCCGAACAACCCCATCGCCTCGTCGTCGGCCTCGGCGAACCGCCGACGCAACGGCGACACCGCCAGGTCGGCGTACGCGGCGGCGACCTCGGCCCGCACGCGCCGGGCCGGGGTGGCCCGGATCGCCTCGAGACCGGCGGCCACCGACTCCAGCCCGTCGAACGGGGTGAGGAAGTCCGGGAGGCGCCCGCGGGCGGGCAGCAGGTGCCGCAGCACGGAGGCGGCGGCCCGGACCCGACCCACCGCCGCCGCCGCGCCCGCCGCGGGGCCGGGCGCCATCCGGGCGGTGTCCGGGTCGTGCAGCGCCTGACAGGCCAGCAGAGCCGTGCCGACGGGATGCAGGCGGTCGGCGAAGCGGACCCGACACAGGTCCGCCGGTCCCAGGCGGAGGCGGAGCATGCCAGCAGCCTGCCCTCCTTCGGCCAGGACCGAAAGGGTTGACCCGCCCCGGCTGGAAATCCAGTGTGGACGCCGGGTCACGGGAGGGGCGGGGCGTGCGACGGACGGTAGCGGTGCTGACAGGGCTGGTGGTCGTCGCCGTCGCGGCGGCGTGCGGCGGCGGGGACCGGGAGCGGCCCCACGCGGCGCCGGCCCCGTCGCCTTCGGGGGCCCCGTCGCCTTCGGGGGCCCCGTCGCCTTCGGGGGCCGTCGAACGCCCCGCCGCCGGGAACCACCGGCTGAGCCTGCCGCACGACGGCGCCGAGCGTGGCTACCTGCTGCACGCCCCGCCCGGCTACGACCCGGCCCGGCCCACCGCGCTGGTGGTCGCGCTGCACTTCTATCCCGGCACCGGCGCCGGCATCCGCGAGACGACCGGGCTGGACGCGGTCGCCGACCGGGAGAACTTCCTGGTCGCGTACCCGGACGGGCAGAACGGCGGCTTCAACGCGCTGATCTGCTGCGGGTCGGCCGACGACGTCGGGTTCCTCGAGGCACTCACCGGGCACCTCGTGCGGACGTGGCGGGCCGACCCGGACCGGATCTACCTCACCGGGATCTCCAACGGCGGCGACATGAGCTTCCGGGCCGCCGTCGAACTCGACGAGACCTTCGCGGCGATCGGCGTGGTCAGCGGCGGGTACAGCGGCCCCCGGACGGCCCCCGACGACTACGTGCCCGACCACCCGGTGTCGGTGATCACGTTCATCGGCGGGCAGGACCGCTACGCCGAGGTCTTCACCTCGGGCATCCGGACCTGGCAGCGGCGGCTCGGCTGCCGACCGGCGACCGGCGCCCCGCCGGCGGGCGCGGCGGGCGTCACCCGCACCGACGCGCGGTGCGCCGACGGCAGCGACGTCACCGTCTACACCCTGCCGAACATGGGGCACTCGTGGCCCGGGGCGCCGGCCGGCCAACTCGCCGCCCCCGACGCGGGTCTCGTCGCGACCGAGCTGATCTGGGACTTCTTCGCCGCCCACCCCCGCCGGACCTGACCCGGCACCGGGCCGGCAGGCGTACCGGCCGGTCAGAGGCGCAGCAGCATCCGGGTGTTGCCGAGGGTGTTCGGCTTGACCCGCTCCAGGTCCAGGAACTCGGCGACACCCTCGTCGTAGGAGCGCAGCAGTTGCTCGTAGACCGGCTGCGGCACCGGCGCGCCGTCGATCTCGGTGAACCCGAACGAGCCGAAGAACCGCGTCTCGAAGGTCAGCACGAAGATCCGGGACACCCCCAGCTCGCGGGCTGCGTCGATCAACTCCGCGACGATCCGGTGGCCGATCTTGCGGCCCCGGCAGGACGGGTCGACCGCCACCGTCCGGATCTCGGCCAGGTCCTCCCACATCACGTGCAGCGCCCCGCAGCCGACCACCGCGCCGTCGTCCGACCGGACCGCGACCCGGAACTCCTGCACGTCCTCGTAGAGGGTGACGGTGGCCTTGCTCAGCAGCCGCCGGTCGTCGGTGTAGGTGTCGACCAGGCGGCGGATGCCGCGCACGTCCGAGGTGCGGGCCCGCCGCACCACGATGTCGTCGGCCCCCGCCACGCCCCCGTCCGCGCCCGCCATCGTCACTCGGCCGCCGGCACGTCCACGCACGGCCCGGCCGCCCACCACTTCTCCACCAGCGCCAGCGTCTCGTCGCCGAACGGGTTGACCCCCGGCCCCGCGCCGAGCGCGTGCCCGAGGTGCACGTGCAGGCACTTCACCCGGCCGGGCATGCCGCCGGCGGAGATGCCGGCGATCTCCGGGACCTCGCCGATCGCCTCCCGGCGGGCCAGGTAGTCCTCGTGCGCCGCGCGGTAGCGGGCGGCCAGCTCCGGGTCGGTCGCCAGCCGGTCGGCCATCTCCTTCATCAGCCCGGCCGACTCCAGCCGGCTGCACGCCGCCGTCGCGCGCGGGCAGGTCAGGTAGAACAACGTCGGGAAGGGCGTGCCGTCGGCCAGGCGCGGCGTCGTCTCCACCACGTCGGGCAGGCCGCAGGGGCAGCGGTGGGCGACCGCCCGGGTGCCCCGGGGCGGGCGGCCGAGCTGCGCGGCCACCGCGGCCAGGTCGGCCTCCGTGGCCGGTTCGCGCTTCGGCGGGGGTACGGAGTCCGCCGCCGGCTCCTGCGGTGGTACGACAGTCACGGTGCCCATCTCTCGTTCGCTGCTCGGGTGGTGCTCACTGGTCGGGCTGCTCGCCGTTGGCGGCCCGCACGCTGGACCAGAGGGTGTCGTACCAGGGGTCGGGCGTGGCGGGCTTGCCCGGGTTCGCGGGCCGGCCGGCGTCCCGCGCGGCGCCCTCCGGGTCGGAGAGCACGACCAGCAGCGTCTCGTCGGGGCGGACCATGAAGAAGCGCTCCCGGGCCTTCGTCTCGATGTACGCCGGGTCCTGCCACTTGGCGGCCTCGGCGGAGAGTTCCTCGATCGTCGCCCGCTGGGCCGCCTGGGCCGCCTCCATCCGCTCGATGTCGGCCTGCTGGTCGAGGTAGACCCGCACCGGGTAGGTGTAGGCCAGGGCGAGCGCGATCAGCACCGCGAAGAGCACGGTGGCCCGCCCGGTGAGACCTCGGGAGTGGGGTGCGGTGAGCCGCTTGACCGTGCCGCCGGCCGCCGTACGACGGGCGGCGGCGGGCCGGTTCGCGGAGCGTACGCCGTCGGCTCCCCGGGCCGCGCCCGGCGCGCGCCCGGCGGTGGCGCGCGGCTCGGCGCGGACACCGCCGTCGCGGACCGACGCCCGGGCGCCCCGGGCCCCGCCCGGCCGGCCGGAGTGACCCGGCCGGCGGGCGGGACGTTGACCGCCCGGTGTGCGGCGCTGCTGCATCGTCACACCCCTCCCCCGAGGCTTCGCGCGTCTCAGGCGGAACGGTAGCGCGGGAACGCGCCCGCCCCGGCGTACCGCGCCGCGTCGGCCAGCTCCTCCTCGATCCGCAGGAGCTGGTTGTACTTCGCGACCCGGTCCGAACGGGCCGGGGCGCCGGTCTTGATCTGGCCGCAGCCGGTGGCCACCGCCAGGTCGGCGATGGTCGTGTCCTCGGTCTCGCCGGAGCGGTGGCTCATCATGCACTTGAAGCCGGCCCGGTGGGCCAGGTCCACCGCGTCGAGGGTCTCGGTCAGCGAACCGATCTGGTTGACCTTGACAAGCACCGCGTTGGCGGCGCTCTCGGCGATGCCGCGGGCGATCCGCTGCGGGTTGGTGACGAACAGGTCGTCACCGACGATCTGGATGCGGTCGCCGACGGAGGCGGTCAGCGTCTGCCAGCCGGACCAGTCGTCCTCGGACAGCGGGTCCTCGATCGACACGATCGGGTAGTCGCCGATGAGCTTGGTGTAGTAGTTGCTCATCTCCTCGGCGGTCTTCGCGGCGCCCTCGAAGGTGTAGGTGCCGTTGTCGAAGAACTCGGTGGCGGCCACGTCCAGCGCGAAGACGATGTCGGTGCCGAGCCGGTAGCCGGCCTTCTCGACCGCCTCGGCGATCAGGTCCAGGGCGGCCGAGTTGGTGGGCAGGTTCGGCGCGAAGCCGCCCTCGTCGCCGAGGCCGGTGGAGAGGTCCTTCTTCTTCAGCACCGACTTGAGCGCGTGGTAGACCTCCGCGCCGGAGCGCAGCGCCTCGCGGAAGCTGGGCGCGCCGATCGGCGCGATCATGAACTCCTGGATGTCGACGTTGGAGTCCGCGTGCGCGCCACCGTTGAGGATGTTCATCATCGGCACCGGCAGCAGGTGCGCGTTCGGGCCGCCCAGGTACCGGAAGAGGCTCAGCTCGGCGCTGCCGGCCGCCGCCTTGGCCACCGCCAGCGAGACGCCGAGGATGGCGTTGGCGCCCAGCTCGGACTTGCTGTCGGTGCCGTCGATGTCGAGCATCTTCTGGTCGATCAGCCGCTGCTCGCTGGCCTCGTAGCCGATGAGCTCGTCGACGATCTTGTCCTCGATGTTCGAGACCGCCTTCTCGACACCCTTGCCCTGGTAGCGGTCGGCGTCACCGTCGCGCAGCTCGATCGCCTCGAAGGCGCCCGTGGAGGCGCCCGAGGGCACCGCCGCTCGGGCGATCGTGCCGTCGTCGAGCCCGACCTCGACCTCGACGGTCGGGTTGCCCCGCGAGTCCAGAATCTCCCGCGCGACGATTCCCTCGATGGTTGCCACTGAGTCGCTCCTCGTTTGTGTGTTCCGGTCCGGTGTGGGCCGCGACGGTGCGGCTGAGGCAGGTGTTGAACGCAGCGTATCGGGCGGCCGTCGGACGCGGGCGGTCCGGTCGCATGCGGGCCCGATCCGAAACCCGCCCTCCGGCGGCGCTTTACCCGGACATTCCCGGATTTCCGGTCCTCAACCGGCAACTGGTTTGCGCGCGGTTGACCCGATCGGCCACGCTGTTCCCCATGCCCGCCGCCTCGACCACCCTCCGCGTGCTCGCCGTGTCGGTCATCGCGTCGCTCACGGTCACCGGCTGTCAGACCCTGGACGACGCCGGCCGGGCGCTCGGGCGGGCCGACGTGGTCAACGACATGGCATCCCGGCTGGACCGGGCGCTGGAGCTGACGTACTCCGCCGACTACCTGCTCCCCGGTGGGCAGACCGCCACCATGGCCCAGGCGCAGGATCCGGCCCGCTCCGCCTACACCTGGCCCGGCGGCAGGCTCACCGTCACCCCGGAGGCCACGACCCGCTGCGAGACCGCCGCCGGCCGGGCCACCTGCACCCTGGAGGCACCGCCCGCCCCCAACGCGAAGCCCTCGGTGGCCCTGTTCGCCGAGGCGAAACGGCGAGGGCTCGTCACGCCGCCGATCGTGGTGGGGCTGCTGACCACCGCCGCGCTGGACCCGGACGCGGTCATCGCGCAGAGCAGCACCACCCTCGCCGGCCAACACGCCACCTGCGTCGACGTGCAGCAGTCCGCCGGCGACTTCACCGCCTGCGTCACCACCCAGGGGGTGCTGGGCAGCTTCACCGGCCAGGTCGACGGCAAGCCGGTCGAGCTGGCCCTGACCCGCTACCGCGACGCGGTCGACGGCACCGCGTTCGACCTGCCGACCGGCGCCGGCGTGGTGGACCGCCGGCCCGCCACCTCGTGACCGGCCGGCCCGGCGGATTCGTCCCCGGCGCCGACCGCGGCACCGCGCCGGCACCCACCGACCTGGCCCTGCCGGTGGCCGGGCACAAGCTGCTGACCGGCGCCGACGGCTCCGTCCTGCGGGTCGCCGACCTGCCGGCCGACACGGAGTGGGCCCCGCTGGGCACCCTGGACGGCGTCCCCGCGTGGGCCGCCGAGCCGGCCGGGGCGGACGAACTGCCGGGCCGCTGGCGCGGTTGGGCCTCGCTCGCCGCCGAGGCGCCCCAGCCGCTCGCCACCCTCGCCGGCCGGGCGCTGACGGTGGTCACCTGGCGGCGTACCCACAGGTGGTGCGGGGCCTGCCGGGCCGAGCTGGCCGACGTGCCCGGAGAGCCGGCCCGGCGCTGCCCCGACTGCGGGCTGTACGTGCCGATGCGGCTCTCCGCCGCCGTGCTGGTGGCGATCACCCGCCCCGGCCCGGCCGGCCGCCCCGACGAGCTGCTGCTGGTGCGGCACTCGTACGGGCCGACCGGGCTGTGGGCGCTGGTCGCCGGGTTCGTCGAGGCCGGGGAGACGCTGGAGGCGGCCGCCCACCGCGAGGTCGGCGAGGAGGTCGGGCTGGCGCTGGCCGGGCTGGCCTACTTCGGCAGCCAGCCGTGGGCGCTGTCCGGCCCGAACGTGCTGCTCACCGGCTTCACCGCCACCGCCGCCGACCCCGCCGCCGAGCCGGTCGTGGACGGGCGGGAGCTGGTCGAGGCGCGCTGGTTCCCGCTCGACGGGCTGCCGGCGGAACTACCGCCCGCGTACTCCATCTCGCGGTGGCTGATCGACGCGACGGCGGCCGGCGCGGGGCGCTGACCCCGCGCCGCGGCCGGCCGGGCCCTCAGACGCCGAGCAGGGTGCGCAGGTGGCGTGGGGGCGGGCAGTCGTGGGCGAGCATCGCGTCGTGCCAGTCGCGCACCGACACGTCGGCCGGGCGGGCGGCGGCGATCCCGGCCACCTCGCTGTAGCCGACGAAGTACGTCGAGAGCTGGGTGGAGGTGAGCAGGGCGCGCCGCCACTTGCCGGCCGCCTCGCCCTCCTCCTGGAAGCCGCGCCCGGTCATCAACGCCATCGCCTCGGCCTCGGGCAGCTCCTCGCAGTGCACGAGCTGGTCCAGCAGCGCGTTGATGGTCATCCGGAGCTGCATCTTGAGCTGCTGCAACCGCACCGGCAGGCCGCCGAAACCGAGGCCGGCCATCAGCTCCTCCGCGTAGACCGCCCAGCCCTCGATGAACGGCCCGGACTCGGTCAGCGCCCGGACCCGGGTGGGGCCGACGTGCCGGCGGGCGTGGGCGAGCTGGAGGAAGTGCCCCGGCATCGCCTCGTGCACGGTCAGGTTGCGGATCATGTGGTCGTTGTACTCCCGGTAGAACGACTCGACCCGGTGCGCGGGCCAGTCCGCCGGGGTGGGCGCGATGCAGTAGAAGGTCGGCACGTTCGCCGTCTCCAGCGGGCCGGGCGAGTCGCAGTAGGCGACCGCCACGCCCCGGGCGAACTCGGGCATCTCCTGGATGACGCACGGGTCGTCCACCAGGGTGACCAGGTCGTGCGCGCGGACGAAGTCGGCGGCCTCGTCCAGGGTGACCGAGGCCAGCTCCACGATGGTGGCGTCGTCGGGGTGCTCGGCGGCCAGCATGTCCAGCGCGCGGCGCACGGTCCCGTCGTCGGCCGGGCCGCCGACCAGCTCGACGGCCGCCGCGCGGATCTCCTCGGTGACCCGGTCCAGGTTGGCCCAGGCCCGGCGCTGGATCTCGGCGGCGCCCAGCTCGGTGTCGAGGGTGTGCCAGAGCCGCGCCTCCCAGCGGCGGCGGCCCAGGCGCGGGTCGCGCCCCGGGCCGGCGTCGGCGGCGAGGCCCGCGCGCAGCCACGCGACGAACTCCTCCAGCGCCGCGATCGCCGCGGTGGCGGCCGGCTCGACCCGGTCGTAGTGGGTGGGGGCCTGCGCGAGCAGCGCCGGCACCTCGTCGCGGATCAGCGCCGCCGTGCCGGTGAACTGCCCGACCGCCGTCTCGGCGTGGATGCGCGGCATGTCGCGCAGCGTCGCCCGGGCGGTCGCCAGCGCGTCCGGCACCGCCGCGAGCCGCCCGGTCAGGCTGGCCAGCCGCTCCTCGGCCGGGGCGAACGGGCGGGCGACCAGCGCGTGCAGCAGCGGCCCCGGGTTGTGCAGCAGCGGGTCCCACTCGTGCGCGCGGATCTCGGTCCACTCGAACAGCGCCCGGTCCACGAAGGAGGTGAGCAGGGCGTGGTCGACCCGCTCCTCGACGTCCAGCGCGTCCGGGTCGAGCTCGGAGAGCGCGTCCGCCGCCTCCTTCAGCATCGCCTGGTCGGCCGCGGCCGCGGCCCCGGACAGGTCCGGCAGCCGGTCGTCGTACCGGTGGTCACCGGTGGAGGTCGCGAGCCCGGGCCGGCTCTCCAGCAACGCGTCGACGATCCGCTCTGCGAGCGGCACAAACGATTCCACCCGCCGACCCTACCGGCCCGTGCCGACGTTGCCCGCCCCTCTCGCCGTCACGAGGCGCGGCGGGGCCGGCGTCGACCCTGACAGTGGCGGGCGGGATCCCGGCGGATCACCCCCACCGGCGTCGTGGTCAGCCCGCGTCGGCCGCGCGCTCGGCGGCGCGGACCGCGTCCGCGTACGCGAGGGCGGCGCGGCGCAGGGCCGCCTCCGCGTCCAGGCCGGCCTCGCGGGCCGCCGCCACCGTGGCGAGCAGGCTCGCGCCCAGCCGCGCCTCCGGGTCCACCTGGGACTCCGCGAGGGGCGGCGGCACGGCGAGGCCGACCCGGCCGGCGCGCTCCAGGATCTTGGCGGCCAGGGCGAGCGCGGGCTGGCTCAGCGCGATGCCGTCCAGCACCGAGTCACGCGCCTTCTCGGCCCGCTTGATCCGCTCCCAACTCGCCTCGATCTCCTCCAGCGTGCCCGCGTGACCGTCGGCGAAGACGTGCGGGTTGCGCCGGACCATCTTGTCGACCAGCCCACCGGCCACGTCGTCGACGGTCCACCGCTCGCCCTCGGGCAGCTCCTCGGCGAGCCGGGCGTGCAGCACCACCTGGAGCAGCACGTCACCCAGCTCCTCGCGCAGCGCGTCGGTGTCCCCGGCGCTGATCGCGTCGTACGCCTCGTAGCACTCCTCCAGCAGGAAGCCCGCGAGGCTGCGGTGGGTCTGCGCCCGCTTCCACGGGTCGCCGCCCGGAGAGGCCAGGCGGTCCATCACCGCCACCGCGTCGAGCAGCCGGGCGCCCGGCGGGTCCCAGGAGCCGTACATCAGCTCCAGCTCGGCCAGCCCCGGCTCGCGGGCCAGCCGCAGGCCCAGCTCCCGGGCCAGCGACTCGTCGCCGGCCGGGCCGGCCAGCCACACCACGGCGCCGTGCGCGGCCACCGTGTCGAGCAACGCCTGCGTCGCCGGGCCGTCGACCACGGTGACCTCGGCGCCCGCCGTGCGGACGGCCGTGGTCAGCTCGCTCTCCGCGCCCGCCAGCACCGGATGCCGGCGTACGACGTCCCAGGCGGCGGCGGTCAGCAGCCCGGCCGGCAGCCGGGGCGAGGTGACGAGCAGGACGATCCGCGCCGGCATGCTCAGCTGTCGGCCGGGCCGGCCGCCTCCGGCCCCGCGGGCGGCAGCGGGTCCGGGGTGGAGACGTCGGTGACCGCGCCCGTGCCGGCCTCACCCAGCGGCACGCTCACCGCCGGGGCGTTGCCGGCGAAGCTCAGCACCGGGAACTCCAGCGGGCGGTAGCGGGGGTTGACCGTCACGTCGTACCCGGCGACCACCTCGGCCAGCGCCTTGCGGGTGGCCAGCGCGGTGCGGAACTGCTCGCCGTCGAGCTGGCCGGCGGCCGCCTCGTCGGTCACGTCGGCCGGGATGGCGCCCGCCTGGCGGCCCGCCGCCACCACGTCCGCCAGCTCCTGCTCGGTCGGCGCGGCCGGGGCGCCGGTGGGCACCCCCGACAGGCAGGTGTAGAGGCCGGCCACCCGCTGGACGTAGTCGGTGTCGGGCGACAGGCCGAACTGCTGGGCGAGCTGCGCCGCAGCCACCTGCCCCCGCGGCTGGTGGTTCTTCTCGGCCGAGACCCGCTCGCAGACCTCGGCCAGCACCAGCACGCTGACGACCTCGCTGCGCCCCGGCAGCTGCGGCGCGGGCGCCGGGGGCCGGGCGTCGGGGGCGGCGGACTCCCCGCCCGGGGTCGGGTTCTTCGCCCGCAGGTCGGCCATGACCGCGGTGACGGCATCCTCGGTGATGCGCTGGTCGCCGACGTAGGCGGCGACACCGGGCTCGGCACGGCAACCGGAGAGGGCGACGAGGCCGATCGCCACGCTGGCGACGGCGACAAGACGGCGAGCACGCATGACGGTCACTCTCTCATGCCGCCCGCGGCCCGTGTGACGCCGCCCACCCGTCGACCCGTTCACCGGGCGGCGGCCCCGACCGCGGCCGGCTCGCCCAGCACGTCGGAGAGGAGCTGGGCGCACCACTCCAGGAGCGCCTGGTCGCGCAGCGGCTCGCCGCCGATCCGCCGGGTGGTCGGCCGGGGCACGCTGACCTGGTCGAGCGCGGACTTGTAGACCGAGTCCGGGTGGTAGCGCTTGAGCCGCAGCTGCTTCGAGTCCGGCAGCGGCAGCGGGCCGAACCGGATGTGCTTGCCCTGCATCGAGACGTCGGTGAGCCCGTAGCGGCGGGCCAGCAGCCGGAACCGCGCCACCGCGACCAGGTTCTGCACCGGGGCGGGCGGCTCGCCGTAGCGGTCGGTCATCTCGGCGACCACCTCGCGCAGCCGCTCCTCGTCGCGCGCCTCGGCGAGCTTGCGGTACATCTCCAGGCGCAGCCGCTCCACGCCGACGTAGTCGTGCGGCAGGTGCGCGTCGACCGGCAGGTCGACCTTGACCTCGGTCTCCTCCTCCGGGCGCTCGCCCTTGAACGCCTGCACCGCCTCGCCGACCATCCGCACGTACAGGTCGAAGCCGACGCCCTCGATGTGCCCGGACTGCTCGCCGCCCAGCAGGTTGCCGGCGCCGCGGATCTCCAGGTCCTTCATCGCCACGTACATGCCCGCGCCCAGCTCGGTGTGCTGGGCGATGGTGGCGAGCCGCTCGTGGGCGTGCTCGGTGAGCGGCTTGTCCGGCGGGTACAGGAAGTACGCGTACGCCCGCTCCCGGCCCCGGCCGACCCGACCGCGGATCTGGTGCAGCTGGGCCAGGCCGAGCAGGTCGGCGCGCTCCACGATCAGGGTGTTGGCGTTCGGGATGTCGATGCCGGACTCCACGATCGTGGTGCAGACCAGGACGTCGAACTCCTTCTCCCAGAAGCCGACCATCACCTTCTCCAGGGCCTCCTCGCCCATCTGGCCGTGCGCCACCGCCACCCGCGCCTCGGGCACCAGCTCGCGGATCTTCCGGGCCGCCCGGTCGATCGACTCGACCCGGTTGTGCAGGTAGAAGACCTGCCCGTCGCGGAGCAGCTCGCGGTGGATGGAGGCGGCCACCTGCCGCTCGTCGTACGCCCCGACGAAGGTGAGCACCGGGTGCCGCTCCTCGGGCGGGGTGGCGATGGTGGACATCTCCCGGATGCCGGTGATCGCCATCTCCAGGGTGCGCGGGATCGGGGTGGCCGACATGCTCAGCACGTCGACCGAGGCGCGCATCGTCTTCAGGTGCTCCTTGTGCTCGACGCCGAAGCGCTGCTCCTCGTCGACGATGACCAGGCCGAGCGACTTGAACCGGGTGGCCGCCTGGAGCAGCCGGTGGGTGCCGATGACGATGTCGGCGGTGCCCTCCGCGGCCATCGCCAGGGTCTGCTCGGCCTCCTTCGGCGTCTGGAACCGGGAGAGCTGCTTGATGGTCACCGGGAACTGGCTCATCCGCTCGGCGAAGGTGTTGTAGTGCTGCTGCACGAGCAGGGTGGTGGGCACCAGCACCGCCACCTGCTTGCCGTCCTGCACCGCCTTGAACGCCGCCCGGACGGCGATCTCCGTCTTGCCGTAGCCGACGTCGCCACAGATCAGCCGGTCCATCGGGACGGTCTGCTCCATGTCC
Source organism: Micromonospora sp. NPDC047670 (assembly GCF_043204915.1). Classification (NCBI taxonomy): domain Bacteria; kingdom Bacillati; phylum Actinomycetota; class Actinomycetes; order Micromonosporales; family Micromonosporaceae; genus Micromonospora; species Micromonospora sp. NPDC047670. The sequence continues at coordinate 781,743 of NZ_JBIDDA010000001.1, read as the reverse complement.
CGCTTGACCTCTTCGATCGCGGCGAGCTGGTCGGGCGTCTCCTGCCACGGGAAGGCGTCCTCCAGCTCCCGCTGCCACGGCGTGTCGGGGCCGAAGTTGTGCCCCTTGGACGCCTTGCGGGCGGCGTAGAGCTGGATGAGCTGCGCGGCGATCTCCCTGACCGCCTTGCGGGCCCGGGCCTTCGACTTCTGCCAGTCCGAGCCGCCCATCTTGTGCAGGGTGGGCTGCTCGCCGCCGACGTACCGGCTGAGCTGGTCGAGCTGGTCGGTGGGGACGAAGAGCCGGTCGCCCGGCTGGCCGCGCTTGCTGGGGGCGTACTCGATGACCAGGTATTCCCGGGAGGCGCCGTTGACGGTGCGCTGCACCAGCTCGACGTAGCGGCCGATGCCGTGCTGCTCGTGCACGACGTGGTCGCCGGCCTTCAGCTCCAACGGGTCGATGGTGTTGCGCCGCCGGCTGGGCATCTTGCGCATGTCCCGCGTGGAGGTGCCCCGCCCGCCGGTGACGTCGTTGCCGGTGAGCAGCACGAACCGGGACGCCTCGTCGACGAACCCGCTGGTCAGGTTGCCGCAGGTGACCAGCAGCTCGCCGGGGGCGGGGGCGACCGGGATCTCCTCGGTCAGCCGCGCGCCGAGGCCGGCGTCGCGGAGCACCTCGACCGCCCGCTGGGCGGGGCCGTGCCCCTCGAAGACCAGCGCGATCGACCAGCCCTCGCCGGCCCAGCGCTTCAGGTCGTCGACCACCCGGGCGGTCTCGCCGTGGTAGAGCGGGGCCGGCTGCGCGGCGAGGGTCACCGCGATCGCGTCGTCGGGGGTGACGTCCACCTCGGCCGGCTCGTCCTCCCAGGGCTCCCGTGCCGGCGCGGCCTCCACCTCGGCCAGGCCGAACGGCGACAGCGTCCACCAGGGCCGGCGCAGCCTCGCCGCGGCGGCGCGTACCTCCGCCAGGGTCTTGAAGGCGGCGGCGCCGAGGTCGACCGGGGCCTGGCCGCCGACGGCGGCCGCGGCCCAGCTCGCCTGGAGGAACTCCTCGGAGGTACGCACCAGGTCGTGCGCCCGGGTGCGGATCCGCTCCGGGTCGCAGAGCAGCACGTGGGTGCCGGCCGGCATGCAGTCCAGCAACAGCTCCATCGAGTCGGCGCCGATCAGCGCCGGGGCGAGGGACTCCATCCCCTCCACGGGGATGCCCTCGGCCAGCTTGTCGAGGATCTCGGCCAGCTCCGGGTGCTCCTGCGCCAGCGCGGCGGCCCGCCTGCGCACCGAGGGGGTGAGCAGCAGCTCCCGGCAGGGCGGCGCCCACAGCTGCGGCACCTGCTCGATGGTCCGCTGGTCGGCGACGGCGAAGGTGCGGATCTCCTCCACCTCGTCGCCCCAGAACTCGACCCGCGACGGGTGCTCGTCGGTGGGCGGGAAGATGTCGAGGATGCCGCCGCGCACGGCGAACTCGCCCCGCTTGGTGACCAGGTCGACCCGCGCGTACGCCATGTCGGTCAGCCGACGGGCGACCTCCTCCAGGTCGGCCTCCTGCCCGGCGGCGAGCTGCACCGGCTCCAGGTCGCCGAGCCCCTTGAGCTGCGGCTGGAGCAGCGACCGGACGGGCGCCACGACCACCCGCAGCGGGCCGGTGCGGCCGTGCGCGTCGGCCGCCCCCGGATGCGCCAGCCGGCGCAGCACGGCCAGCCGTCGGCCGACCGTGTCGGAGCGGGGCGACAGGCGCTCGTGCGGCAGCGTCTCCCAGGACGGGAAGACCGCCACCTGATCGGGCGGAAGCAGGCTGGCCAGCGCCGAGGCCAGGTCGTCGGCCTCCCGCGTGGTCGCGGTCACCGCGAGCACGGGCCGGCCCGCGCCGCCCCCCGCCCCGCCGGCCCGCCCACCGGCGCCGGCGTGCGCGTCGCCACCGGCCCGCTGGTGGCCGGCCCGGCCACCGGCGCCACCGGCCCGCTCGTCGCCGGCCTGGCCACCGTCGCCGGCCGGGTCGGCCGCGACCGCGGCGACCGCGAACGGGCGCAGCGCGGGCGGCGCGGTGATGTCGAGGCCGTCGACCTGCGCGGCACCGGAGCGCGCCAGGTCACGTGCCCGGGCCAGCCCGGGGTCGGCCAGGGCGGCGGAGAACAGACCGGTGAGCATGTCATCACTTCCAGGGGCACGCGTGGACGGGCACACGACAGATCCCCCTCGCCCGACAGGACGGGGGGTGCACGACTGCCAGCCTATCTCCGCCGCCCGACACCCACCCCCTTCCCGCCCACCCCGCCCCCGCCCCTTCCCGCACCCGCACCACACCGCGCACCCGCACCCGCACCCGCACCTGGCAGCCCAGTGCCCGGCGCCCCAGGCCGCGCACCCGGCACCCCACGTCCCGCGCCCCGGCACCCGGCGCCCCACGCCCTGCGCCCCAGGTCCCGCGCCCGGCGCCCCGCTCCCGGCACCGAGATCACGCAATTTGCGGGAAGTAGTGGCCTCCGGTGGGGCAGAGGCGACTACTTCCGGGAAGTAGCGCGGATCTTGCGGATCTTGACGCTGGTGGTGCATGTGGCCGAGCCCGCAGAGCGGGGATCTTGACCGGACGGGACGACCATGATCGGGTTGTGGCATGACGCAGCAGTGGCGGGCGCAGTTCGACGCGGAGGTGAGCTTCGCCAACGGCGGCGGGCTGCAGACGGACGGTTTCCGGCTGGACATTCCCGGCCGCACGATCACCGACGACGAGCTGGCGGCGCTGTTCGTCCGGCATCTCGGGCTGCTGATGGTCGCCGACGTCCGGATCAGCAACAAGACGATCATCGAGGAGCCGCACAAGGGCGGCCGTGGCCTGGACACCTCGGCCGGCACCGCCGCCGCGACCAGCCCGGCCGCCGAGGCCGGCGCGGTGGGCACGGATGGTGCCACCGGCCCGCACGGTGCGGGTGGACGGCGGCTGGTGGAGCTGAGCCACGTGATCGCCGACGGGATGACCACCCTGCCGGGCTGGCCGGCTCCGCGGATCACGGAGTGGCTGACCCGCGAGGCGTCCCGGGCCAACTACGCCCCGGGCACCGAGTTCCAGGTGGCGCGGATCGACATGATCGCCAACACGGGCACGTACCTGGACACTCCGGCGCACCGCTACGCCGAGGGCGCCGACCTCGCGGGCACGCCGCTGGACCGCCTCGCCGACCTCCCCGCGATCGTGGTACGGGTGCCGGCCGGCACCCGCGCGGTCGACCGGCTGCTGCTCGCGCCGTACGACGTCGCCGGGCGGGCGGTGCTGCTGCACACCGGCTGGTCGGCGCACTTCGGCACGGACCGGTACGGCGCCCCGGAGGCGCCACACCTCACCGAGGACGGCGCCCGCGCCCTCGTCGAGTCGGGCGCCGCCCTGGTCGGCATCGACTCGATCAACATCGACGACATGAGCGCGGCGGCGGCCGGCGAGCGCCCGGCGCACAGCACGCTGCTGGCCGCCGGCGTCCCGATCGTGGAGCACCTGACCGGTCTCGACGCACTGCCTCCGGAGGGTTTCCGGTTCACGGCGGCCCCGCCGCTGGTGGCCGGCATGGGCACCTTCCCGGTCCGCGCGTTCGCCACCATCCCGGCCTGACCGCCCGCCCCGGCCTGACCGCCCGTCCCAGCCTGACCGTTCAGTACCGCACGGAGATCCGGCGCGCGACGGCGTCGACGCGGACCTCCCCGCCGTACGGGACGATCAGCTGCGGGTCGGTGTGGCCGAGGTCGACGTCGAACACCGCCACGGCGTCCGGGTGGTAGGCGGCGAGCGCCCGGGTGATCGCCGCCCGCTGGGCGTCGGCCCACTCCCGCCGCTCCTCGACGGTGTGCGGCCGCTCGAAGTCCCACGCCTTCGCCCGGCCCACGAGCACGGCCGGGAACGCGGCGAGCAGCCCCCGCTCCCCCATGTCGCGCATGATCCGGAACACCTCGGTGGCCGAGGGCAGTTCCTCCGAGGTCTCGACGATCAGCACCGACCCGGCCAGGTCCCGGGCCGGCGGGACCCGGTCGGCGGCCATCAGCCCGTGCAGGATCTCCAGGTTGCCGCCCCAGGTGCGCCCCTCGACCACGGTCGACGGTCCCTGCCAGCGCCAGCCCTCCCCCGGCAGCATCTCCGGCTCGTGGGCCAGCGTCGCCGGGTCGCGCCAGTCGTTGGGCCGGTCGCCCCACTCCGGCGCGGGCGTGAGGTCGTACCAGCCGGAGGTGAAGAGGGCGGCGCGCAGCGAGTCGAAGGTCAGCGGGTGCGGCCGGCCGGGCCGGCCCAGGTGCACCAGCACCGACCCGCCGTGGTAGCCCACGATGCCCAGCCGGTGCAGGTGGTTGAGCAGATTGGTGTTGTCGGAGTAGCCGAAGAACGGCTTCGGGTTCGCCCGCAGCACGGCGTCGTCCAGGTGCGGGGTGACCGTGATCTGGTCGTCGCCGCCGACCGTGGCGAGCACGGCGGTGATCGTCGGATCGGCGAACGCGGCGGTCAGGTCCCGCGCCCGGTCGCGCGGGTCGGCGCCCATCACCCGGGTGGTCGGATACTCCACCGGCTCCAGGCCGAACTCCTCGCGCAGCCGACGCAACCCCAGCTCGTACACGTGGGGAAAGATCGCGGGTAGGCCGGCGGAGGGTGAGACGACCGCGACCCGGTCGCCCGGGCGGGGCTTGGGAGGGTAGTTCGGCGACGTCATGATCGGACGCTATCGGGCCGGCCGAACAACTTCCCCCTGAATAACTGCGGCGAAAACCGCGCAAACCGCCCTAGGCTGACGGCGTGGACCAGGAAGCACGCAGCCGGCTGCGCACCGCGGCACTGCTGCTCGGCACCCTGGCGCTCGCCACCGCGTTCATCGCCGCCTACGCGGGCGCGCTGCACCAGCCGACCCCCCGTGACGTGCCGGTCGGGGTGGCGCTCGGCGACCAGAAGGCCCAGGCCCTCCTCGCCGCCGTGCGCAACCAGACCGACAGGATCAAACCGATCCAGTACGACGATCCGGGCGCCGCCGACGACGGCCTGACCACCCGCGAGGTGTACGGCGTGCTCGCCACCACGCCGGAGGGCGGGCTGGTCCTCACCACCGCCAGCGCCTCCGCACCCGCCGCGACCGACGTCGTCGCGCAGGTGCTCGGCACCGCCGCCCGGCAGGCGGAACTCCCGCTGCGGGTCACCGACGAGGTGCCGGTGGCCGAGGCCGACCCGCGCGGGCTCGTCCCGTTCTACCTGGCCGTCGGGTACGTCCTCGGCGGGTATCTCGCCTCCACCGTCCTCGGGCTCGCGGGCGGCACCGCGCCACGGGGGCCGCGCCGCGCCGCGCTGCGGCTCGCCGCGCTCGCGGCGTACAGCCTGGTGCTCGGGGCCCTCGGCGCGGTGGTGGTCGGACCGCTCCTCGGCGTCTGGGACCACGATCTGGTGGGCGTCGCCGCCGCCGGAGCGCTGGCGGTGTTCGCGGCGGCGGCGGTCGCCGCCGCGGTCCAGGGCTGGCTCGGGCTGCTCGGCACCGGCCTGGTGATCCTGCTGCTGGTGGTGCTCGGCAACCCCGGCTCCGGCGGCATCTACGCCCCCGAGTTCCTGCCCACCTGGCTGCGCGGCATGCACCTGTGGAACGTGCCGGGGCTGGCCACCGACCTGCTGAAGTCCGTCATCTACTTCGACCGGCGGTCGACCGGCTGGCCGCTCACCGGGCTCGCGCTGTGGTGCGCCCTCGGCGCGGTCGGGCTGCTCACCGCCAGCGCGGTCCGGGGCCGTCGGGCGATGCCGGACCGCCCGCCCGACCGGCCCGTGCCCGCATCGGACTGAGCAGCCCGGACCCGTCGCGCGTCCGGCGCGGCCCCGGCTCCTGGGCGTGGGGAGGCGACCGGACCGACGTGCTGCTGTCCGCGCCGACGGGCCCGACAGCCGACGAAGGGAGCGCCGAGCGACCCGGTCACCCGGGCGACACCTCCTCCGGCGGCTCGACGGGCCGCCCGGCACGGTAGATCCGGATGTCGCCCTCGTACCCCTGCCTGCCGGTGAACACGACGGCCGCGAGCATGCTGCCATCGGGCGACCAGGCCAGGGCGCCGACATCGGTGCCCTGCGCCCGGCAGCGCATCAGCAGCGCACCGTCGGAGACCCGCCACAGGTCGATCAGCTCGGTCTCGTAGCTTTTCCGAATCGGGTTCCGGCGCCCGACCGCCAGGTAGGCGCCGTCGGGCCGGACGATCGCGGCCTGGCCCCCGGCGCCGGTGATCGTCTTCAGGACCTCCCCGTTCGCGAGATCCAGAACGTGCACGTCCTGCCCCTGCGGAACGAACATCCGGTTCTCGTCGGCGGTGAAGGAGACCCTTCCGGCCCACGCCTTGCCCCTCGGAAGGTGCAGCAGTCGCGCTTCGCCGGACGAGGACAGCACGTCGACCCAGGCGCCGTAACCGGTGAAGCCGCCGTAACCGCCGTCGGCACGGTGGCGACCGAAGCCGGTGTCGGCGCGGTGGCGGCCCGTACGCGAGCGGGCCTCCCGCGGTTGCGGGGGGACGTCCACCTCCGCGCCGGTGTCGACGTCGTGGGCGCGGGTCGGGGCGTCCGCATCGGCTGCCCCGCCGCCCTCGATGATCCGCCCGGTGATCCGGTGGGTGCCGGGCACCCACTGGATGTCCTGGCCCCACAGGGGGCTCTCCTTGACGCGAAGGTGTTCGCTCCAGTCGTCGGTGCGGAACACCACCAGCTCGCAGCCCTGGTTGGTCACCGCGAGGTATTTGCCGTCGTCGGAGAAGGCCAGGTCGCTGGGCGTGCCGTCGTCGGTGCGGCCGCCGCGGAAGGGGTCCAGCGTCACCGCGGGCTCGCGCAGGTCGAGCACCGTGGGCGCGTCGGCCTCCAACACCTGGTCGCTGAGGATCGGATACCCGGCGGTGGCCCAACCGCGGCCCGGAGTCAACGTCTCCAGCCAGCGCGGGTCGGTGACCTCGACGTCGTAGTCGGCCTGCACGAGCAGGTCCTCGTCGGGCCAACCGCCGTCACGCTCGTAGTAGAAGTCGTGCAGACGTGCCCAGTCGCCGTCGGCTACCGGGAGGTTCCGGGTCGTCACCCGGTCGACCCGCCGGACGTACCGGTGGGCGTTCGTGGCCAGCCAGTCCTCGTCCAGGATCTGGTCCACGTTGATCATCCGCAGTGGATGGAGCGCGGTGATCGGCTCGAAGCGCATCGCGCCCCACAACTCGTGCAGGAAGAAGCCCGGATCGTCCGGGAGTGGCGGGTGGGTCCGGCCTTCGGCGTCGTAGTACACGACGAAGACGCGGAACCTGGCGCGCGACGCGTCGGCGGCGACGTCGAGGACGCGGACGCCGTACAGATCGGTGGACATGCGGCCCTTCCGGACGAGCAGGTATCGACAGGATCGGCATGATCTCGTCCGGGTACGACATGTCGTCCGACCACCGCCAGGGCCCTTGGGCCGAATATCGGCGCTAGCCGACTTGTCGGGCAGTAAGGATATTTCCGCCATAAGCTGGCCGCGTGGGCGAGCAGGAAGGGCGGGGGCCGTCTCACGCGCCCGGCCCGGGCGCGGATACCATCAGCCTGAACGGACAGCGCTGTCCTTCGTACTCACGTAAGGAGCGCACCGTGACCGACCAGCACGACCACGACGGCCCCGACGCCGCGCTGCGGGCCGACATCCGCCGCCTCGGCACGCTGCTCGGGCAGACCCTCGCCCGCCAGGAGGGCCGCCCGCTGCTCGACCTGGTCGAGGAGATCCGCGCGCTGGTGCGCTCCGACGCGCCCTCCGCGGCCCAGCGCCTCGCCGGCCTCGACGTCACCACCGGCACCAAGCTGGCCCGCGCCTTCTCCACCTACTTCCACCTGGCCAACATCACCGAGCAGGTGCACCGGGGTCGGGACCTGCGCCGCCGCCGGGCGATCCAGGGCGGCTGGCTGGACCAGGCGGCCAAGATGATCGCGGAGCGCGGGGTGCCGGCCGAGGAGATCGCCGCGGCGGCCCGCCGGCTGGCGGTACGGCCCGTCTTCACCGCGCACCCGACCGAGGCGGCCCGCCGGTCGATCCTGTCGAAGTTGCGCGCGATCGCCGACGAACTGGACGCCGAGACCGCCAACGCGATCCTCTACGGCGCCAGCGACGAGGGCCCGGCCAACCGCCGCCTCGCCGAGCTGCTCGACCTGATGTGGCAGACCGACGAGCTGCGGCTCGACCGGCCGGACCCGACCGACGAGGCCCGCAACGCCATCTACTACCTGCGCGACCTGTACGCCGAGGCCGCCCCGCAGGTGCTCGACGACCTCGCCGACACGCTGCGCACCCTCGGCGTGGAGACCTCCCCCACCGCCCGGCCGCTGAGCTTCGGCACCTGGATCGGCGGCGACCGCGACGGCAACCCGTTCGTCACCCCGACCGTGACCCGCGAGGTGCTGACCATCCAGCACGAGCACGGCATCGCGGCCACCGAGAAGGCGATGGACCACCTGATCAACGAGGTGTCCGTCTCCCGGCGGCTGCGCGGGGTGTCGCTCGACCTCTCCGCCAGCCTCGCCGCCGACCTGGACGCGCTGCCCGAGGTGGCGCCCCGGTTCCGCCGGGTCAACGCCGAGGAGCCCTACCGGCTCAAGGCCCGCTGCGTGAAGGCGAAGCTGGCCAACACCCGGCAGCGGCTGCGACAGGGCACCGCACACGTGCCCGGCCGGGACTACCGCGGCTCGGCCGAGCTGATCGCCGACCTGGAGCTGCTGCGCGCCTCGCTGGCCCGCAACGCCGGCCAGCTCACCGCCGTGGGCCGGCTCGCCTCGACCATCCGTACGGTCTCCGCGTTCGGGCTGCACCTGGCGACCATGGACGTGCGGGAGCACGCCGAGGCGCACCACGCGGTGCTGGCCCAGCTCTACGCGGCCGTCGGCGAGGTCTCCGACTACCCGTCGCTGACCCGGCTCGAGCGCACGAAGCTGCTGGCCGACGAGCTGACCGGGCGTCGGCCGCTCTCCACGCTCGACACCCCGCTGACCGAGGCGGCACGCAAGACGTTCGACGTGTTCGGCACCATCCGCGAGGCGCAGGACCGGTTCGGCAACGAGGTCATCGAGTCGTACATCATCTCGATGACCCTCGGGGTCGACGACGTGCTCGCGGCGGTGGTGCTGGCCCGCGAGGCCGGCCTGGTCGACGTGCACAGCGGCCGCGCCCGGATCGGCTTCGTGCCGCTGCTGGAGACCCCGGCCGAGCTGAACGCCGGCGGCGAACTCCTCGACGAGCTGCTGTCGCTGCCGGCGTACCGGGCGCTGGTGGCGGCCCGCGGTGACGTGCAGGAGGTGATGCTGGGCTACTCCGACTCCAACAAGGAGGCCGGCATCACCACCAGCCAGTGGTCGATCCACCGGGCCCAGCGCGCGCTGCGCGACGTGGCCGCCCGGCACGGCGTGCACCTGCGGCTCTTCCACGGTCGGGGCGGCACGGTGGGGCGCGGCGGCGGGCCGACGCACGAGGCGATCCTGGCCCAGCCGTACGGCACCCTGGACGGCGCGATCAAGGTGACCGAGCAGGGCGAGGTCATCTCCGACAAGTACTCGCTGCCGTCGCTGGCCCGGGAGAACCTCGAGCTGACCCTGGCCGCGGTGCTCCAGGCGACGCTGCTGCACACCGCGCCCCGGCAGCCCGCCGAGATGCTGGAGCGCTGGGACGCGACGATGGAGACGGTCTCCGACGCGGCGTTCCGGTCGTACCGGTCGCTGGTGGAGGACCCGGACCTGCCGGCGTACTTCTGGGCGTCGACGCCGACGGAGCTGCTCGGCGCGCTGAACATCGGCTCCCGGCCGGCGAAGCGGCCGAACACCGGGGCCGGGCTCGCCGGGCTGCGCGCCATCCCGTGGGTGTTCGGCTGGACCCAGACCCGGCAGATCGTGCCCGGCTGGTTCGGGGTGGGCTCCGGCCTGGCCGCGGCCCGCGCCGCCGGCCTGGAGGACGTGCTGGCCGAGATGCACCGCAACTGGCACTTCTTCCGCACGTTCCTGTCCAACGTGGAGATGATGCTCACCAAGACCGACCTGAGCATCGCCCGCCGGTACGTCGAGACGCTGGTGCCGAAGAAGCTGCACCCGATCTTCCACCAGATCGAGCAGGAGTACGAGCTGACCAGGCAGGAGGTGCTGGCGGTGACCGGCTCCCCGGCGCTGCTGGACAGCTCTCCGGTGCTCCAGCGCACCCTGGCCGTCCGCGACACCTACCTGGAGCCGCTGCACCACCTCCAGGTGGCCCTGCTGCGCCAGTACCGGGAGTCCGGGGCGGCGGGCCGCGCGGTGGCCACCGCGCCGGGCGGCCGGCGCGCGCCGAACGACGGCACCGCGCTGGAGCGGGCCCTGCTCACCACGGTCAACGGCATCGCCGCCGGCATGCGCAACACCGGCTGAGGCCGCGGCGGGGCACGGGTGCGCAACCCCGCCGCCCCGCCCGCACGCGCGCGAGGGCCCCGGTCACGCCGACCGGGGCCCTCGTCCGTCACCCGTCGACGCGGTCAGAAGTCGCCGCCGCCGAAGTCGCCCCCACCGAAGTCACCGCCACCGAAGTCACCGCCACCGAAGTCGCCCCCACCGAAGTCACCGCCCTGGTCGCCGCCACCGACGTCGCCGCCCTGGTCGCCGTGGTCGGCGCCGTCGCCGAAGCCCTCCTGGTAGCCGGCCTCGTAGCCGTAGCCCGGGTCGGCGAAGGCGGGCGAGAAGAGCGCGTCGGCGATCAGCAGGCCGCCGACCACCCCCGCGCCGGCGCCCAGCGCGGTCTTCCACCACGGGGTGGAGTACCAGCCCGCCGGCACCGGCCGGCCCTGGAACCGCCCACCGGGGTAGTAGTAGGGCGTGTCCTGGCCGGGCCGCGGGCCGGCCTTGAAGGTCTGGCCCTGCACGTCCACCTGGCGTTCCCTCGTCAGCTCGCCGGCGCCCTGCGCCGCCGCCAGCGGGGGCAGCTCGGGGCCGGGGTCGATGCCGAGCGCCACCCGGGCGGCCCGGGCGTACGTCAGCCCCTCCAGCGCGGTCTCCCGGGCCAGGCGGTACTGCTGGACGGTCCGGGCCTGTTCGAGCTGGCTGCCGGCCGCGTTGTAGCGCTCGCCCGCGTCGACCAGCGCCTGGCGCACCGCCGGGTGGTCGCCGTGCAGGTTCATCACCTGTCCGCCCAGGCGCTCGTACCAGCGCTGGGCGTCGGCCCGCACGTCGGCCAGGCTGCGCGCCTCGCGGGCGGCGCGCTCCCGCCGCAACCAGACGAACGCCCCCACCAGCAGCACCACCACCAGCACCGCCACGAGCAGAAGTTCCATGGCACGAAGGTACCCGCGCCGACCACGTCGTACGCCTCCGGCGGTGCCCCGCGCGGCCCGGGCCCGCCGGCCCGGCGACACGCGCCGGCCGCGTCCCCGGCGGCACCCGCCGCACTCGTCTGGCAAGCTCCGGTGGTGGACTTCTCGACGCTGGCCGTGGTGCTCGTCTGCCTCGCCGCGGGAGGGGCGGTGGGCTGGTTCGCCGCCCGCGCCCGTTCGGCCACCGACATCGCGCGGCTGGACGCCACGCTGCGGGCCACCCGGGAGGGCGAGGGCCGGCTGGAGCAGTCCATGCGGGCGCTCAGCTACGAGGCGACCGCCCAGTCCCAGGAGGCCGTCGCCCGGGCGGTGGCCCCGCTGCACGAGACGCTGCGCCGCTACGAGCAGCGCGTCGCCGAGCTGGAACGGGACCGGATCGACGCCTACGCCGAGCTGCGCGAGCAGGTCCGCGCGATGAGCAGCGTCTCCGGTGAGCTGCGCACCGAGACCAAGCAGCTGGTGGCGGCCCTGCGGGCGCCCCAGGTGCGGGGCCGCTGGGGCGAGCACCAGCTGCGCCGGATCGTCGAGGCGGCCGGCATGCTGGAGCACTGCGACTTCTCCGAGCAGGTCACCGCCGCCACCGACCACCAGGGCGTCCGCCCCGACCTGGTGGTGCGCCTGCACGGCGGCCGGTCGGTGGTGGTGGACGCCAAGGCGCCGTTCGACGCCTACCTGACGGCGATGGAGGCCCGCGACGAACGGGGCCGCGACACCCACCTCGACGCGCACGCGCGACACCTGCGGGCGCACGTCGACGCGCTGGCCGCCAAGTCCTACTGGGCCGCCTTCGACAGCACGCCGGAGTTCGTGGTGCTCTTCGTGCCGGCCGACCCGTTCCTCGACGTCGCGTTGCAGCGCGACCCGACGCTGCTGGAGCACGCGTTCGCCCGCAACGTGGTGCTGGCCACCCCGGCCACCCTGGTCGCGCTGCTGCGCACGGTCGCCTACTCGTGGCGGCAGGAGGCGCTGGCGCGCAACGCGGTGGCGGTGCACTCGCTGGCCCGCGAGCTGTACGGGCGACTGTCCACCCTGGGCGACCACGTCGGCAAGCTGGGCTCCTCGCTCGGCGGCGCGGTGACCGCGTACAACCGGGCGGTCGGGTCGCTGGAGTCCCGCGTCCTGGTGAGCGCCCGTAAGCTGGCCGAACTGGGGGTCTCCGACCAGGAGCTGGCCGCGCCGGCGCAGATCGAGTTGGCCCCCCGCCAGCCGCAGGCTCCGGAGCTGCTCGAAACCGCCGACGCGGACGCGCCGACCGGTCGGTCGACACTGGACTGACGGCCGATACCTACCACCTCCGATGTGACAATGCGCATCCCCGCATGTCACGAAGTGGTCACAACGAACTCGCCGGTAGTGACAGTGACCAGCGGCAGCACGAAGGATTCGGTCACGCGCGCCCTGCATCTGAGGGCCCTGTTCTCTGGAGGAAAGAGAACGTGAGCAAACCCCGAAACCTGAGCCGGCGTACCTCCGCCGCGCTCTTCGCGTCGGTTGTGGCGGCCAGCGCCGTGACCGTCGCGGGCGGTGCCGCGAGCGCCGCACCGACCGCCGCACCCGACACCTCGCAGGCCACCCCCGCCGAGGCGCTGGGCTCGCACGACGCCAAGCTGCTCGCCGAGGCGGAGGCGAAGAAGGCGCCGACCGTCACGCTGATCGTCGCCACCGACAAGGGCGAGGCGAAGGACGTCGCCGACGACCTCAAGGCGCTCGGCGCCGCCGTCACCGAGCGGTACGACAGCATCGGATACGTTCTGGCCAAGGTCCCCACCTCGAAGGTGCTGAAGGCGGCCACGCTGCCCGGCGTCTCCGCTGTGGACCTGGACGAGACCATCCAGCTCCCCGACCCGACGCCCGAGGTGGCCCCCGGCGGCAAGAAGGCGGCGAAGCAGGCCGCGACCCTGCCCGGCCCCGGCGCCGACACCCCGGCCGCGAACCCGTACATGCCCACCCACGAGATCGGCGCGGTCGACTTCGTCCGCGAGCACCCGGAGTGGGACGGCCGCGGCGTCACGATCGGCATCATGGACTCCGGTGTGGACCTCGGCCACCCGGCGCTCCAGAAGACCACCACCGGCGAGCGGAAGATCGTCGACTGGGTCACCGCGACCGACCCGTTCGAGGACGCCACCTGGCGCGCCATGATCACCGAGGTGACCGGCCCGACGTTCACCGCGTCCGGCGCGACCTGGAAGGCCCCGGCGGGCACCTACCGGTTCAACCGCTTCGCCGAGTCGGTGACCGCGAACAGCGACCCGGCCGGTGACGTCAACCGCGACGGGGACCGGACCGACGCGTTCGGCATCCTCTACGACCCGGTCACCCACAACATCTGGGTCGACACCAACCAGAACAACGACTTCACCGACGACGCCCTGATGCGGCCCTACAAGGAGAAGTTCGACGTCGGCCACTTCGGCACCGACAACCCGGCGACCGCCGTCGCCGAGCGGATGCCGTTCGTCGTCGAGTACCGCGAGGACGTGGACACCTCCCCCGTCGGCGGCCCCGGCCTGGTCGACTACGTCAACATCGGCATCGTCGAGAGCACCCACGGCACGCACGTCGCCGGCATCACCGCCGCCAACGACATGCTCGGCAACGGCGCCTTCGACGGTGCCGCGCCCGGCGCCAAGCTGGTCTCCGCCCGCGCCTGCTCGTGGGGCGGCGGCTGCACCTACGCCGCCCTCACCACCGGCATGGCCGACCTGGTCATCAACCGCAAGGTCGACGTCATCAACATGTCGATCGGGGGCCTGCCGGCGCTGAACGACGGCAACAACGCCCGCGCCGAGCTCTACAACAACCTGATCACCACCTACGGCGTGCAGATGTTCATCTCGGCCGGTAACTCCGGCCCGGGCCTGAACACCATCGGCGACCCGTCGGTGGCGTCCAACGTGGTCAGCGTCGCCGCGAGCATCAGCAAGGACACCTGGCTGGCCAACTACGGCTCCGTGGTGAAGCGGAAGAACGCGCTGTTCAACTTCTCCTCCCGCGGCCCGCGCGAGGACGGCGGCGTCAAGCCGAACATCGCCGCACCCGGCTCCGCCATCTCCACCGCGCCGACCTGGCAGCTCGGCAGCCCGGCACCCGAGGCCGGCTACCCGCTGCCCCCGGGCTACGCGATGCTGAACGGCACCTCGATGGCCTCCCCGCAGGCCGCCGGCGCCGCCGCGCTGCTGCTGTCGGCCGCCAAGGCGACCGACAAGGGCGTCACCCCGGCCGCGCTGCGCCGGGCGATCTACTCGTCGGCCAAGCCGATCAAGGACGTCCCGACGTACGCCCAGGGCTTCGGCATGTTCAACGTGCCGGGCGCCTGGAAGCTGCTGCGCAAGGGGGTGGAGACCCGCTCCTACACCTCCGACGCCCCGGTCTGCACCGTGCTCTCCGGGCAGCTCGGCACCCCGAACCGGGGCGCCGGCGTCTACAACCGCTGCGGCTCCGCCGACGGCGGGCACCGGGTCGGCCAGTCGAAGACCTACCAGGTCAAGATCACCCGTACCAGCGGGCCGGCCGGCACCGTGAAGCACGTGGTGGGCCTGCGCGGCAACGACGGCACCTTCACGGCGCCGACGACCGTCTCGCTCCCGCTGAACACGACCGTCACCGTCGCGGTCACCGCCAAGCCCGCCACCGCCGGCGCGCACGGCGCGATCATGACGATCGACGACCCGGGCACCTCGGTGATCGATTTCGAGGTCTCCACCGTCGTCGTGGCCTCGAACGACGTGAAGAAGCCGGACTACTCCTTCTCGGCCGAGGGCTCGGTCGACCGGAACGGCTTCACCTCGTACTTCGTGACGGTGCCCCCGGGCGCCGGTGCCCTCCAGGTGAACCTCTCCGGCATCGCCACCGGTTCGCAGACCCGGTTCATCGCCTTCAACCCGTACGGCGTCCCGGTGGAGAGCACCTCCAGCCTCGCCTGCTACACCAACTTCTCCGACGCCAACGCCTGCAAGCCGCAGGAGCGCGACTACCAGAACCCGATCGCCGGGGTCTGGGAGATCGAGGTGGAGTCCCGCCGGACCTCGCCGTCGCTGAACAACCCGTACCAGCTCACGGCGCGGGTGCAGGGTGTCGCCGTCGAGCCGGCCGTGGTCGAGCTGCCGTCGGTCGCCGCCGGTGCGGCGACCCCGGTGACCTGGTCGCTGACCAACACCTTCGGCCCGGTCGCGGTGACCGGCCAGGGCGGCCCGCTCTCCAGCGTGCACGCCGAGCGGCCGACCATCGTCGAGGGCGCGTCGCAGGAGTTCACCGTGGAGGTGCCGGCGGGCGCGACCCGCTTCACCGCCCGGATCGGCAACCCGGCCAGCGCCGCCGCCGACCTCGACCTCTACGTCTTCCGTGGGACCACGGAGGTCGGCCGGGCCGCCGACGGCGACTCGGAGGAGGCCGTGACCATCAACAACCCGGCGGCGGGCACCTACCGGGTGGTCGTCGAGGGCTACGCGGTGGACGGAGCCGGTGGCAGCACCGCCTACGACTACCGCGACTCGTTCTCCGCGGCGGCGCTGGGCAGCCTCTCGGCGCCGGCCACCCCGCTCACCCTGGCCAACGGCGCCACCGCCACCCTCACGGGTACGGTGACCGCCCAGTCCACCCCGGCCGCCGGCCGGGCGCTCTTCGGTGAGCTGTCCGTGGTGACCACCGAGGGCGCGGTCGTCGGCCGCGGCGCCGTCTCCATCGGCGCCGTGAACTGACCCGTCCCGCACCGGAACACCGGAGCCCGCCCCCGCCGGGGGCGGGCTCCGCCCGTCTCCGGTCCGGTATGGCGGGTGTGCCGGCGGTCAGCCGCGGCGGGCCGTCTCCACCACGAAGGGGGTGCCCTGCTGGCAGGTGGTGAACATGTCGGGCTGGGCCCGGCCGGTGACGGTCACCTTCGCGCCCGCCTTCAACACGTCGCGCGGCCCGCCGATGAGCAGGTAGTTGTCGATCAGCAGGCAGTTGGGCTCCACGCCGGGGGTGACGGTCCCGGTCAGCGTGGTGCCGCCCGCCGACGGCGGCCTCGTCGGCCCGCCGGGGCGCTTCGTGGGTGGCGGCAGGGCCGGGCCCGTCGGGTCGACCGGGTCGCCGGGGGGCGGCGGTACGCCCGGAGTGCTCGCGTCCGGGCTGGGCGGGCTGGTCACCGGGTGCGCTCCTGTCGGGGTCGGGCTGGGGGTGCCGCCGCCGTCCTGACCGCCGCCGCAGGCGCTCAGCGCCACGCAGACGGCCAGCGCGGAGACGGCGAGCCGAAACGTCCTCATACCCGTATCGGACGCAGCGAAGCCCGCTGCCGTTCCCGACCGGGGCCGGTCAACCGCCGGGAACCCGACGCAGCCCCCGCCGACCGGGACCGGTGCACCAGCCAGGAGCCCGGCGCGGCCCCCGCGACTGGGACCGGTCGACCGCCGCGGAATCCCCGCGCCGTCCTCCGTGCCCCAGGCCGGTCAGCCACGGGCCGCGGCGGCGGCCTTCATGTCCCGCTTGAGCTCCTGCGGCAGCGAGAAGGTCAGCCGCTCGTTGGCGGTCACCACCTCGTCCACGTCGGTGAAGCCGCGTGCGGCCAGGTGGGCGAGCACCTCCTGCACCAGTTCGTCCGGGACGCTGGCGCCCGAGGTCAGCCCGACCGTGCGCGCCCCCTCCAGCCAGGCGTCGTCGATCTCGTGCGCGAAGTCGACCAGGTGACCGGCCCGCGCACCGGCGTCCAGGGCGACCTCCACGAGGCGTACCGAGTTGGAGGAGTTGCGCGAGCCGACGACGATCACCACGTCGCACTCGGGCGCGATCTCCTTGACCACGTGCTGCCGGTTGGAGGTGGCGTAGCAGATGTCGTCGCTGGGCGGCGACTGGAGCATCGGCAGCCGCTTCTTGAGCCGGGCCACCGTCTCCAGCGTCTCGTCGACCGAGAGGGTGGTCTGGGAGAGCCAGACGACCTTGTTCGGATCGCGGACGGTGATCCTGTCGGCGTCCTCCGGGCCGTCCACGAGCTGGATGTGCTCCGGGGCCTCGCCGGAGGTGCCGATGACCTCCTCGTGCCCCTCGTGGCCGATGAGCAGGATGTCGTAGTCCTCGGCGGCGAACCGCTTCGCCTCCTGGTGCACCTTGGTGACCAGCGGGCAGGTCGCGTCGATCGCCTTCAGCGAGCGCGCCCGGGCCTGCTCGTAGACCTCCGGCGCCACCCCGTGCGCGGAGAAGATGACGGTGGCGCCCTCCGGCACCTCCTCGTTCTCCTCCACGAAGATCGCGCCCTTGGCCTCCAGGGTCTGCACGACGTGCTTGTTGTGCACGATCTGCTTGCGCACGTAGATCGGCGCGCCGTAGAGCGTGAGCGCCTCCTCCACGGTCTGCACCGCGCGGTCCACGCCCGCGCAGTAGCCGCGGGGCTTGGCCAGGAGCACACGCTTGCCGGTCCGGGACGTCGCTTCAGCCTGAGTCACCCGCCCATCGTACGTGCCGCCCCGGATCGCGACATCGGCTGCGACCGCCGCCACGGCGCGGGCCCGCGCCGTGGCGGACGAGCGCACCGGCAGCGCGCACGGCCGCCGGCGACCTCCGGACGACCCCGTTCGGCGCCCCGAGCGGCGAGATCTTGGTAGGGACGGGCCCTCGGAGGGCCGTTTCACACCAAGATCTGCGCGCGGCCGCGCCGACGCCGCGACGCCGGGAGTGTCCGGGGCGGGCCGTAGGGTGGGCGGGTGAGCACAGGCGAGGTGGGGCGGAGCACGTCCGAGGAGCCGTGGCCGGTCCGGGTGGTCAGCCAGAAGGTCGGCGCCTGGATCGCCCGGCTCGGCTGGGTGTGGGTGGACGGGCAGGTGGCGCAGATCAGCCGCCGGCCGGGCGCCACCACCGTCTTCCTCACCCTGCGGGACCCGTCGGCCGACCTGAGCCTGACCGTCACCACCAACCGGGACGTCCTCGACGCCGGCGCGCCGGAGCTGCGCGAGGGCGCCCGGGTGGTGCTGCACGCCAAGCCCGAGTTCTACGCGGCCCGGGGCACGCTCAGCCTGCGCGCCGACGAGATCCGCCAGGTCGGCCTCGGCGAGCTGCTGGCCCGGCTGGAGAAGCTCAAGAAGCTGCTCGCCGCCGAGGGGCTCTTCGACCGGGCCCGCAAGCGCCGGCCGCCGTTCCTGCCCAACCGGATCGGGCTGATCACCGGCCGCGCGTCGGCCGCCGAGCGGGACGTGCTGACCAACGCCCGCCGGCGCTGGCCGGCCGTGGAGTTCCGCACGGTCAACGTGGCCGTGCAGGGGCCGAGCGCGGTCCCGCAGATCGTCGACGCGCTCAAGGTGCTGGACGCCGACCCGACCATCGACGTGATCATCATCGCCCGGGGCGGCGGCGGCATCGAGGACCTGCTCCCCTTCTCCGACGAGGCGCTCTGCCGGGCGGTCTTCGCCTGCCGCACGCCGGTGGTCAGCGCGATCGGCCACGAGACGGACGCGCCGCTGGTCGACTACGTCGCCGACCTGCGCGCTTCCACGCCGACCGACGCGGCGAAGCGGGTGGTCCCGGACCTCACCGAGGAGGTGCGCCTCATCCGGCAGGCCCGGCACCGTCTGGAGCGCGCGGTGCACAACCTCGTCGACCGCGAGTCGCACCGGCTCGACGGGCTGCGCTCCCGGCCGGTGCTGGCCCGGCCGCAGGTGATGGTCGACCAGCGGGCCACCGACCTGACGGCGCTCAGCCAGCGGGCCCGGCGCTGCCTGGACCACCGGCTCGCCGCCGCCGACGACGACCTGCGGCACACCCTGGCCCGGTTGCGGGCCCTCTCGCCCGCCGCCACCCTCGACCGGGGCTACGCGATCGTCCAGCGGGCCGACGGCCACGTCGTGCGCGCGGCGTCCGAGGTGGGCAAGGGCGACGCGCTGCGGGTCCGCCTCGCCGACGGCGAGCTGGCCGCCACGGTCGACGGGTGAACGGGGTACGCAAGCGGATGTGGTGGGATGGCAGCGATGACTGACGAGAACAAGGACGAGCGCCTCAGCTACGAGCAGGCCCGCGCCGAGCTGGCGTCGGTGGTCGAGCGGCTGGAGGCGGGCGGCACGACGCTGGAGGAGTCGCTGGCGCTCTGGGAGCGCGGCGAGAAGCTGGCCGGGATCTGCCAGCGCTGGCTGGACGGCGCCCGGGCCCGGATCGACGCCGCCCGGCAGGAGTCTGCTTCTTGACGTCCGCGCCGGGCGGGCCGGGGACGCCGAACGGGGCGGCCGGAGCCGCCCCGCGCCCGCGTCGACCGCGTCAGTTGAACAGGTTGTAGAGCTCGGCCGGCGCCTCGACCACCTGGTCCGCCGGCGGCTTCCGCGCCGCGGTGGCGCTGCCGTAGTCCGAGTAGGTGATCCGGATGTCCTGGGCCTTCGTCTGGCCGGCGGCCGGGATCTGGATGACCATCTCGCTCAGCCGCCCCTGCGGGTCGAGCTTCGCGGTGAAGGGCACCGACTTCGCCTGCGCCCCGAGGGCCGTGATCACCGTCGGGTCCACCGAGCCCGCCTCCGCCGCCTTCGACACGTCGATGGTGCCGGCGTACGCGCCCTCGCCCGTCTGCCGTACCTCCGTGATGCCCTGGGTCAGCACCTCGCTGCCGGCCGGGTCGACCTTGTCGAAGTCGAAGCCCAGGTTCCGGTTGCCCTTGATCCGGGTCTGGTCCAGGTGCTGGTACTTGCCGAGGTTCAGCTTCTGCACGCCCGGCAGGCTGCCGGCGGTCGTGCCGCCGAGGTCCACCTTCACCCAGCTGTCCGGCTTGTAGTGGACGAGGTCGAGCTTCATGAACAGGTCGTCGGTCGGCTTGCCGACCGTCACCCGCATCTCGGCGCTCTGGCTGGGCTCGTGCACCTGCCCCTCGGCGGTGGAGCCGGCGCCGGACATGGTGAACCGGAAGTTGCCGTTGCTGATCTCGCGGGTGGAGGCCAGCAACGCCTGCTTGGCGTCACCGGGGACCGGGGTCGCGGCACCGGAGGGTGCCGCGGTGCCGGACGCCGAGACGGTCGGGGAGGCGGACGATCCCGCCTCCGGGGTCCCGGTGGCGTTGCAGGCGGCCAGACCGGGAGTGAACAGCGCGGCGGCCACCAGGCCGGCGCTCAGGCGTCGAACAGTCATGCGTGTCTCCCACGTGGGTCACCCGACGCACCTGGCGGCGGCCGGAAACCGGGCGACGCACCACGCCGGCTGCGTCGCACGGGCCCCGGTTGCCGGGGCGGCCGGCCGGGCCCGCCCCCCTGTTGTTCCCTGCCGTCGCGTCGCACAATCACCGTTCTGTCCGGTTGCCCCGGTCGGCTGACCCGGAACGCGAAAACGGGCGGCCGGAGCCGCCCGTTTCCCGTCGTGCCGCTCGTTACTTGAGCATCTCGTACGTCGAGGCCGGGGCCTCGACCACCTTGTCCGCGGAGGGCTTCTGCGGGGTGGTGGCGTTGCCGTAGTCGGCGTAGGTGACCGTGATGTCGTGGGCCTTGGTGTCACCGGCCGCCGGGACCGAGATGACCAGCTCGGTGAGCCGGCCCTGGGCGTCCAGCTTGGCGGTGAAGGGCAGCGACTTGGCCTGCGCGCCGAGCGCCTTGACCAGGTCGGAGTCCAGGGCCGCCGAGTCGTCGCCCACGGCGGACGCGTCCAGCTTGCCGGCGTAGGTGCCCTCGCCGGTCTTCTGCACCTCGGTGATGCCCTTGGCGAGCGCCGCGCTGCCGGCCGGGTCCACGTCCTTCATGTTGAGGCCGAGCTCGCCGGCGTCCTTGACCTTGGACTGGTCGAGGTGCTGGTACTTGTCCTTCATCTTGTCCGCGCCCGATATCATCGCCCCCAGGTCGCCGAGTTCCAGCTTCACCCAGCTGTCCGGCTCGATGTAGATCATCTCCATGCCGAAGGTCGAGCCGGAGCCGTCGTCGACCTTCATCGTGAACTCGGCGCTGTTGCTGGGCTTGTGCACCGAGCCCTTGCCGCTGATGCCGCCACCGGAGATGGTGAAGTTGAAGTTCCCCTTCTCGATCTCCTTGGTGGAGGCGAGCACCGCCTCCTTCGGGTCGGCGGGGATGGCGTCGGCGGCCGACGCTGCCGAGCCGGCGGCGGCCGGCTCGGCAGCGTCCGACTTGCAGGCGGCCAGGCCGGGAACGAGCAGGGTGGCGGCAAGCACGCCGACGCTCCACCGTCGAATGTTCACAGTCGTCTCTCTTCGCAGAACGTAAGCACCGGGCCGACCACGGGCCGCCGGGCAGTGAGCCGGGGCAGCGTAGCCGATCCGGCCGACATCCGGGGGGTGCCTGGGAGCGGTCAGCGGATCGATCCGGCGAGGTGCCGCAGCTCGTTGTCCCGGGCGTCACCGACGACGATCACCGTGCGGTTCGGTTCGAGCAGCACCAGCGCCTGCTCGTTGGGCCGCCCGGTGTACCGCTGCCAGGTGCGGCCGCCCAGGTCGGTCTGCCCCTGCGGCTGCCCCTCGGCCGTCAGCTCGGTCGGCAGCAGCCGCTCCGGCGGCACGCTGCTCTGCACCAGCTGGGCACCCCGCCCCTCGGGGGTCACGTAGCCGAGGCGCAGGCTCGCCCCGCCCTCGACGGTCTGGAAGTTCGCGCTGACCGTCTGCCACCCGTCGCCGAGCTCCACCGGCTCGCTGACCGGGAAGGCGTTGGCGGCCCGGGCCGACTCGACGGCGGGCGCCGGGTCGACCGTGACCGGCTGGTCGCCGCCGAGGAACCCCCGGTGGAAGGCGAGCAGCAGGGCGATCGGGACCAGCAGGATGAGCAGCGAGAGCGCCATGTCCTTCGGCGACCGCTCCGACTTGCGGGCGTCGACCGCGGGCGGCGGCGCGGGCAGCTCGCCCGTCTCCGCCGCGCCGTCGGCCGGCACGCGCCCCGCCGCGCCGGCGGGTTCCACCAGCGCCGGCTCCCCCTCGGGTACGGCGGCGGCCGGGGTCGGGGCGGCCGGCGGCTGGCCGTCCGGCGGGGTCTGGTCGGCGGGTACGCGATCGGCAGGCTGTGCGGGTTCCACCCCGCCATCTTCCCGCACCGCCCGACCGGCCGTATCCGGGCCATCACCGCCCCGGCCCGGCGCCCGGTCAGCCATCGTGTGAGGATCAGCGACACACCCGGCAGCGGCGACGCCGCATCCTGCCGCCCCGCAACGTCGCGAGGAGGAGCCGTCATGACGAACACCACCAGGACGCGGATCCCACAGGATCTCGACCGCAACCTCGCCCTCGACCTGGTCCGGGTCACCGAGGCCGCGGCGATGGCCGCCGGCCGCTGGGTCGGCCGGGGTGACAAGGAGGGCGGCGACGGCGCCGCCGTCGACGCGATGCGCAAGTTGATCAACTCGATCCCGATGCGGGGCGTCGTGGTCATCGGCGAGGGCGAGAAGGACAACGCCCCGATGCTCTTCAACGGCGAGGAGGTCGGCGACGGCACCGGGCCGGAGGTGGACGTCGCGGTCGACCCGATCGACGGGACCACGCTGATGAGCAAGGGCATGCCGAACGCCCTGGCCGTGCTCGCGGTCGCCGAGCGCGGGGCGATGTTCGACCCGAGCGCCGTGTTCTACATGGAGAAGCTCGCGGTCGGCCCGGCCTACGCGGACGTGGTGGACATCAACGCCGGGGTGGCCGACAACCTGCGCCGCATCGCCAGGGTCAAGGGCACCGACATCTCCGAGGTGACGGTCTGCGTGCTGGACCGGTCCCGGCACGACGACCTGGTCGCGCAGATCCGGCGCGCCGGGGCCGGCATCCGCTTCATCTCCGACGGCGACATCGCGGGCGCCATCGCCGCCGCCCGCGGCGAGTCGGACGTCGACGTGCTGATGGGCATCGGCGGCACCCCGGAGGGGATCACCGCGGCCTGCGCCCTCAAGTGCATGGGCGGGGTGATGCAGGCCAAGCTCTGGCCGCGCGACGCGGAGGAGCGGGAGAAGGCGCTCGCCGCCGGGCACGACCTGGACCGGGTGCTGACCACCGACGACCTCGTCACCGGCGACAACTGCTTCTTCGTGGCGACCGGGGTCACCTCCGGCGACCTGCTGCGCGGCGTCCGCTACCGGGCCGGTGGGGCGTACACGCAGTCGATCGTGATGCGCTCGAAGAGCGGCACCATCCGCGTAATCGACTCGTACCACCGGCTGGAGAAGCTGGCCCTCTACTCGGCGGTGGACTTCGACGGTCGTCCCCTGGCAGAGCAGGAGTGACCGTCACCGGGACGCCGGCCCCGCCGACTCCGTCGGCGACGCGCCGGATCGCCGGCGTGGGCCTCGCGACCGCCTCCGGGGTCGCCGTGGCCGTGCAGTCCCGGATCAACGGCGAGCTGGGCGTACGCCTGGCCGACGGGATCGCCGCCGCGGTGGTCTCGTTCGGCGTGGGCCTGCTCGTGCTGCTGGTGCTGGTCCCCGCCACCCCGGGTGGGCGGCGGGGCCTGGTCGCCCTGCGTGCCGCGCTCGCCGACGGCGCGCTGCGCCCGTGGCAGTGCCTCGGCGGGGTCTGCGGCGCGTTCCTGGTGGCCACCCAGGGGCTGACCATCGGCACCCTGGGTGTGGCGGTCTTCACGGTGGCGGTGGTCGCCGGCCAGTCCGGCAGCAGCCTGGCCGTCGACCGGGCCGGGGTCGGCCCGAACGGACGCCAGCCGGTCACCGCCCAGCGGCTGGCGGGCGCGGCGCTGACCGTGGTCGCGGTCCTGCTGGCCGTCGGCGACCGGCTCGGCGACCCGGGCACCCTCGGGCTGGCGCTGTTGCCGCTGCTCGCCGGGGTGGCCATCGCCTGGCAGCAGGCGGTCAACGGCCGTGTCCGGATGGCCTCCGGCAGCGCCCTGACGGCCACGCTGGTCAACTTCGCCGTCGGGATGGCGGCCCTGCTGGCGACCTTCGCCGTTGACGTCGCGGTCCGCGGCTGGCCGGCGGGCGACCTGCCGACCGAGCCGTGGCTCTATTTCGGCGGCCCGATCGGGATCGTGTTCATCGCGGTCGCCGCCGCGATCGTCCGGTTCACCGGCGTGCTGTTGCTCGGCCTGGCCAGCATCGCCGGTCAGATCGTCGGCGCCGTGCTGCTGGACGTGCTGCTGCCCACGACGGCCTCCCACCCGAGCGTCACCACCCTGCTCGGCGCGGCGCTGACCATGGTCGCGGTCCTCGTCGCCGCCCTGGCCCCGCCCGCGCCCCGCCGGCCGGGTCACCCGGCCTGAGGCGTCCCACCGCCGGCCACCCGGCCGTCGCGCCGCATGCCGTCGCGCCGCGTGCCGTCGCCCCCGTCGCGCCGCGTGCCGTCGTGCCGGAAGGCTGTCGCGCCGCATCGTGGTCGTGCCCCGCCGCCGGGGTCAGGGGGTTCGCGCCGGCCGGGTGGCGGGGGCGCGGAGGGCCGCGACGGTTTCGGCGAGGACGTCGTCGAGGGGGGTCGGGTCGATGCCGAAGGTGACGGTGGCGGCGGTGGAGTCCAGCACGAACGGCCGGTCGAACTGGTAGGCCACCTCCCGCATCTCCCTGGCCGTCGGGTCGAACAGCCCGCCCAGCCACAGCACCAGCCCGGGCATCCGGGCGAGCTTCGGCGCGGGCGCCCCGGCGAGCGTCGCCGCGCGGACGGCCAGCTCGCGGATCGGGACGGCCGGCGTCGTCGGCACGTGCCAGGCCCGGCCCCAGCCGCGCTCGTCGGTGGCCGCGGCCACCAGCGTGCGGGCCACGTCGCCCACGTACGTCCAGCTGTGCGGCGCGTCGAGGTCCGCCGGCACGAGCGCGCGCCGGCCCGCCACGACCCGGGGCAGCACCAACATGCTCACCAGCGACTGGGCGCCGGCGCCCAGGTAGTCCGAGCCCCGCACCTCGGTGATTCGGGCCCGGCCCGCCCCGTGGGCGGCGAGCGCGTCGGCCCACATCCGCACCCGCACCTGCCCCTTCACGCTGCTCGGCCGCAGCGGCGTCGCCTCGGTCATCGGGGCGTCGACGGGACCGTAGCCGTAGAGGTTGCCGACCGTGGCGAGCACCGCCCCGCTTCGCTCGGCGGCGGCGAGCAGTGCGGCCGCCAGCGGCGGCCAGTCGGTGCTCCACCGGTGGTAGGCGGGGTTGGCGCAGTTGTAGAGCGCCGCCGCGCCGGTGGTCGCCGCGGCCAGCCGGTCGGCGTCGGTGGCGTCCGCGGCGATCCGCTCGACCGCCGGGTGCTCCGGCCCGCTGCCCCGGCGGGTGACCAGCCGCACCCGCTCGCCCCGATCGGCGAGGAGGCGGGCGGTGGCGGTGCCGACGGGGCCGGCGCCGACGATCACGTGCAGTGCCATCAGGGGTCACCTTTTCAGGGCGGCGATACGTTTCGAGAGCGGTGCTCTCGTTCGACACCAGCATGCACCCACCGCCACGCCCGCGTCAAGAGCAGCGCTCTCGATTTTGATCTGCGCTCTCGTTCGTGGCAGGGTGGGGGCATGGCTGCACCCTCGATCCGCGCCCGGGTCCGCGCCGAGATGATCGACGAGATCAAGGCCGTCGCGCGGCGCCACCTCGCGACCGACGGCGCCAACCTGTCCCTGCGCGCGGTCGCCCGGGACATGGGCATGGTCTCGTCGGCGATCTACCGCTACTTCCCCAGCCGCGACGACCTGCTGACCGCGCTGATCATCGAGGCGTACGACGCGCTCGGGGACGCCGTGGAGGCGGCCGACGCCGGCCGCGACCGCCTCGACCTGCGCGGGCGCTGGCACGCCGTCTGCCGCGCGGCCCGGGAGTGGGCGCTCACCCACCCCGCCGAGTACGCCCTGCTCTACGGCAGCCCCGTGCCCGGCTACGCCGCGCCGGCCGACACCATCGGCCCCGCCCAACGACCTCCACTGGCCCTGGTCGGCATCCTCCGCGACGGGTACGCCGCCGGCCGGATCGACCCGCCGCCCGCCAGCGAGCCGCCCGAGCCGCTCCGGGCCGACCTCGCGGACCTGGGCGGGACCCTGGGCGGCGGGCTGCCCGAGGCGTTGCTCGCCCGGGGCATGGCCGGCTGGACGCAGCTCTTCGGGCTCATCAGCTTCGAGCTGTTCGGCCGGATCAACGACGCGCTGCCGCACCGGGACGCCTACTTCGACCACCAGACGGCACTGATGGCCGACCTGATCGGCCTCCCCCGGGCGGCCTGACGCACGGGCTTGACGGCGTCAGCGCGGCGGCCCGGCGGGGGGCGGCGGCTGGGGCGGACCGGCCGGGGCGGGTGCTCCCACCAACCGGGCCGCCCGCCAGCCCAGCAGCAGCCCCGGCACCGTGGCCGCCACGGCGAGCAGCAGCGCGGTGCGGGTGTACGCGGGGCGGCCGTAGAGCCAGCCGACCAGCGGCAACGCGGTCAGCGCCAGGGTCAGGGCGGCGGCCAGCAGCACCTCCAGGGCCCACCGACCTCGCGCGCCCCGCAGCCCGCCCAGCGCCCAGGCGGACAGCAGCAGCACGCCGAACAGGAACACGAGCGACGCGACGAGACCAAGTTCCGCGATGACCAGCTCGCGCGTCCAGACCATGGCCAGCGGCGCCCAGGCGACGACGGCGGGCACGGCCAGGACGCTCGGCAGCCAGGGCCCCGCGCCGGCAGGCAGCCGCGCCCGCACCGCCGACACGGCCAGCACGAGCGCCGCCAGCGTGAGCCCCACGAGCAGGGCCAGCAGCGGATCGTCGCCCCGGTCCGCCGGGGTGCTGCGGCCCAGCGCCGGCGGGCGTCCGCCGAACGGGTACCCGCCCACCCGGGCGTCGACGAAGCCGAGCCGTTCCCAGGTCCCGTCCGGCCGACGGATGGCGAAGCCGTCCCGGCCGTTGGCCACCAGCACGACGTGCCGGCCGTCGCCATTGTCCCACACGGTCAGCTCCTGCGCGGCGATGCGCTCCCCGCGCGGCCCCGGGTCCGGGTACTGGCGGCGCAGCACGGCGCGCTGCGCCTCCGTGGCCGCCCAGGCCGGTCGCCAGCTCCGCCCCGCGTCGTCGCTCTGCTGCACGGCGAGCCGGCCGGGGATCAGCCGGTAGCAGCGCGTCGGCGTGGCGGTCGAGCAGCCCCGGCTGACCGGTCCGGCCGCCGACCCCTTCCTGCCCTTCAACGCCTCGGCCTCGCCCCGCGTCGGGTCGCGCCACGTCGCCCCCGCGTCGTCGCTCACCCGCCAGGAGGGCGCGCTGTCGAATGCCCGGTCGGCGTAGCTGTGGCCGATGCCGGCCGCCAACCGTTCGTCGAGGACCGCCGCCCGGACGGCGTCGGGGTAGTGGACGGCGCTGGTCGCCGCCACCGCCAGCGTCGCCGCCGGCAGCAGCACCAGCAGGCGGACCAGCCGGGCGGAGCGCCGCCGCACCGGCTCCCGCCGCGACCGTGACCAGGTCCAGCCCGCGAGGGCCAGCGCCGGCAGGGCGAGCAGGTCCGTGCGGTCCGCCCGCACCAGCGACGGCCCGCTGACGGCGCTCCAGAGCGCCGAGGCGCCGGCGGCGGCGTACCCGCTGGACTTGACGGCGGTGAAGCCGGCGGCGACGAGACCGAGCCCGACCGCGACGGCGGTACGGGCCGGCAACCGCGGTGCCAGCAGGGTGAGCAGCACCGCGACCAGCGGCGGCGCGAGGACCAGTCCGGCGACGTCGCTGAGCTTTCCGGTCAGCGGGCCCGGAAAGGCAGCCTTGAGCAGGTGGTCGTTCACCACGAGCAGGACGAGGGCGGCGACCGTCGCGGGGTGCCCCAGCCAGGCCAGGGTCGCCGGCGCACCGTCGCGGTGCGGGGCCGGGTCGCTCATCGACCCACCGTCGCAACAATTGATCTCGATCCGGCCACGGCCGGGGCAGCATCCGGTACCGGTGCGTCAGGTGCCGTCCGAGGAGTGCCCGGGGAACAGGTGCGCGCTCGGGTCGATGGCCACCGCGGCATTGTTCACCGCCGTGGCGGCCTCGCCGAAGCCGGTGGCGATCAGGCGCACCTTGCCCGGGTACTCGGTGATGTCCCCGGCCGCGAAGACCCGGGGCAGGTTCGTCGCCATCGCGCTGTCGACCACGATGTGCCGGCGGTCCAGCCGCAGCCCCCACTCGGCCAGCGGGCCGAGGTCGGCGGTGAAGCCGAGGGCCGCGACCACCGTGTCCACCGGCAGCAGCTCGACGGCGCCGCCGCGTACGGTGATCTCGGCGCCGGTCACCGCGCCGTCGCCGTGCAGCCCGGTCACCTCGGCGTTGACGATCACCCGCACCGGCAGGTCCAGCACCCGGGCGACGGTGGCCGCGTGGGCGCGGAACTTCTCCCGCCGGTGCGCCAACGTCACCGAGCGGGCCAGGGGCTGGAGGGTCGCCGCCCAGTCGAAGGCGGAGTCCCCGCCGCCGACGATCAGCACGTCCCGGCCGGCCAGCTCCGTCGGCTGGGGCACGAAGTAGACGATCCCGGTGCCGACGAAGTGCTCCGCCACCGGCAACGGGCGGGGTGTGAAGCTGCCCAGCCCACCGGTGACGATCACCGCTCCGCAGCCGAGCTGCTCGCCGCCGGCGAGGCCGAGCACCGGCCGCCCGTCGGCGTACGAGAGCTTCTCCGCGCGGGTGCCGAGCAGGTAGAGCGGGTCGAAGGGCGCCGCCTGGGCGACGAGGTTGGCGACCAGGTCCCGCCCCTTGACCGCCGGGAAGCCGGCCACGTCGTGGATCAGCTTCTCCGGGTACATGGCGGTGATCTGGCCGCCGGGCTCGGGCAGCGCGTCGACGACCGCCACGGAGAGCCCGCGGAACCCGGCGTAGTACGCCGCGAAGAGCCCGGCCGGGCCGGCCCCGATCACCGCGACATCGACCTCGCGCATGGGCGTACCGTCGCTTTCCGCTCACGGATCAACGCGTGCTGATCCCGACGGTAGGGCCGTGGGCGGGCCCGGGCAAGGATGTCCCACCAGGCCGTACAGCGCCGGCGCGTCGGCGCTCAGGGCAGGGTGAGGGTGGACTCCGAGCGGTACGGGCCGCCGAGGTCGTCCCGGCGGCGGCGGAAGACGATGGCGGCGACCGCCCCGCCGAGCAGCCCGAACAGGTGCCCCTGCCAGGAGATCCGCTCGTCGGTGGGCAGGATGCCGACCAGTTGCCAGCCGTAGAGCAGGCCGACCAGCAGGAAGACCGCGAAGTTCCACCAGCTCCGCTCGACGATGCCCCGCATGAGCAGGATGCCCAGGTAACCGAAGATGACGCCGCTCGCGCCCACCACCACCGAGTTGGACGAGCCGGTGAACCACACCCCCAACCCGCTGACCAGGACGATGACGAGCGTCGACCAGAGGAACCGGCGGGCGCCGGCGGCGAGCACGAAGGTGCCGAGCAGGATCAGCGGGATGCTGTTGCTGTAGAGGTGGTCGAAGCCGTGGTGCAGGAACGGCGAGAAGAACACCCCGTCGAGCCCGTCGATGCGCTTCGGGATGATCCCGGCGGCGGTGTCGAAGCCCGCCGCCAGCCCCTGGTCGAGGGCCTCGATGAGGAACAGGAACGGCACCACCGCGCACATGGCGACGAAGGCCCGGCCGAGGGCGGCGTAGAACGCCTCGGTGCCGAACCGGTGGGGGTCGCCGCTTCCCGGGTGCAGGGTCACCCGTCAAGAGCTATCAGGTGACGGCCCGTGCCGCCACCTCTGCGCCGATCCGCGCAACGACACGACTGGCGACGCGCGGGGACACGACGGGCGACGCGCGGGGACACGACGGGCGACGCGCGGGGACACGACGGGCGACCGCGCGGGGACACGACGGGCGACCGCGCGGGGCACGACGGGCGACCCGGGCACGGATCGACGGGCGATCCGGGTGGGGAAAGACGTCGGCGGGGTGTGTGGACGCCCACACACCCCGCCGAGGTCGGTCGGTCAGTACCAGCCCACGTCCTGCGAGTGGGCCCAGGCCTTGCAGGGCGAGCCGTAGCGGCCCTCGATGTAGCCGAGGCCCCACTTGATCTGCGTCGCCGGGTTGGTCTGCCAGTCGTCGGCGACCGAGCCCATCTTGCTGCCCGGCAGCGCCTGCGGGATGCCGTACGCCCCGGAGGAGGGGTTGCGGGCCTTGTGGTTCCAGCCGCTCTCCTTGTTCCACAGCTTGTCCAGGCAGGGGAACTGGTCCATCCCGAAGCCGGCCTTCACCATGAGCGCGCAGCCGACCTCGCGGTTGCCGCTGTACTCGGCGCAGGACGCCGGGATCGGCCCGTCGTACGGCTTGCTCTCGGCGGCCTTCTCCGCGGCGGCCCTGGCGGCGTCCTCGCGGGCCTTCTTCCGCGACGCGGCGGCGGCCTCGGCCTCGCGGGCCCGCTTGGCGGCCTCCTTGGCCGCGGCGGCGGCGCGCAGCTTCGCCTGGTATTCGGCGGCCCGCTGCTTCGCGGACTGCAGCTGGTGGGCGGCGTGCCGTTCGCGCTGGTAGTCCAGCTCGGCCTGCTCGACGGCCACACTCGCCTGCGAGGTCAGGCCCTGTTGCTGGGTCTGGCGGTCTTCGCCCAGGTACACACCGCCGGCAACGCCCACGGAGAGCAGCGCGACAGCGGCAGTGCGGGCGCCGAACCGGCTCCACAGCCGACTCACGAAGTGGTCCCTTCGTCGGGGGCAAGGACACGGCACGGGGCACCCCTGCCTGAGGGGGAGGGCCCGAGCCGCGAGCGCCCCGACCCTGTGCCGGTCGCAGCCGACGTACCGGGGTGGGAGATGTCGGTGTGACGAACGATCACCAACGATCTCGTCGGTACGTGGGCGCTCGTTGGACACCATCGCGCACGGTGAGGCCGATGGGAAACCAAGGAGCCCGAATGTGACTTCCGTCACTCAAATTATCCGGACAAAGCATCACATAGCGGTCATCAGTGCGGGATGTCCTCCAGCAGATCGGTCACCATCGCAGCGATCGGCGACCGCTCCGAACGGCTGAGGGTGACGTGGGCGAAGAGCGGGTGGCCCTTGAGCGCCTCGATCACGGCGGTCACCCCGTCGTGCCGGCCGACGCGCAGATTGTCCCGCTGGGCCACGTCGTGGGTCAGCACCACCCGGGAGCCCTGGCCGATCCGGGAGAGCACCGTCAGCAGCACGCCGCGCTCCAGGGACTGCGCCTCGTCCACGATCACGAAGGCGTCGTGCAGGCTCCGCCCCCGGATGTGGGTCAGCGGCAGCACCTCCAGCAGCCCGCGCGAGGTGACCTCCTCCAGCACGTTCTCGTGCACCACCGCGCCGAGGGTGTCGAAGACCGCCTGCGCCCAGGGCGACATCTTCTCCGACTCGGAGCCGGGCAGGTAGCCCAGTTCCTGCCCGCCGACGGCGTAGAGCGGGCGGAAGACCACCACCTTCTTGTGCCGGCGGCGCTCCATCACCGCCTCCAGCCCGGCGCAGAGGGCCAGCGCCGACTTGCCGGTCCCGGCCCGCCCGCCCAGCGAGACGATGCCGACCGACTCGTCCAGCAGCAGATCGAGGGCGATCCGCTGCTCGGCCGAGCGGCCGTGCACCCCGAACGCCTCCCGGTCGCCGCGGACCAGCCGCACCGTCTTGTCGGGCAGCACCCGGCCGAGCGCCGAGCCGCGCGCCGAGTGCAGCACCAGGCCGGTGTGGCAGGGCAGCCCGGCGGCGGCGTCCAGGTCGAGCGTCTCGCCGGCGTAGAGCCGGCCGATCTGCTCCTCCGCCAGCTCCAGCTCGGCCATCCCCGTCCAGGTGGGGTCGCTAGCTTGGCCGTGCCGGTACTCGTCGGCCCGCAGGCCCACCGAGGCGGCCTTGACCCGCAGCGGCATGTCCTTGCTGACCAGGGTCACCTCCCGCCCCTCGGCGGCGAGGTTCAGCGCGACGGAGAGGATCCGCGCGTCGTTGGAGTCGGTGCGGAAGCCCGGCGGCAGCACGCCGTCGTCGGAGTGGTTGAGCTCCACCCGCAGCGTGCCGCCGGAGTCGTTGGCCGGCACCGGACGGTCGAGCCGCCCGTGCCGGACCCGCAGCTCGTCCAGCATGCGCAGGGACTGCCGGGCGAACCAGCCCAGCTCCGGGTGGTGTCGCTTGCCCTCCAGCTCGGAGATGACCACGAGGGGCAGGACCACCTCGTGCTCGGCGAAGCGGTGGAAGGCCGCCGGGTCGGAGAGGAGCACCGAGGTGTCCAGGACGAACGCCTGGCCGGCTGGTCGGGGCTCCTCGGCGTCGACCGGAGCGGCGGACGCGCCGCGGCGGCTCCGGGTGGTGCGGCGGGTCGTGGCAGTCGCGGCCGTGGTCTGGTCGGCCCCGGCGGTCGTACGGCGAGTCGTCACAGGCCTGCTCCGACGGATGGGCACCCGCCACCCGTGTTCCGCCTCCTCCGGTGCCCGGGGACACGGGGTCGGATGCGGAACCCCGTGTGCGAGGTCGCAGATCCGGGCGGGCCGGCTGGCCCGGGAGAACCCCGTGCCATGCCTAGACGCTAGCGGCGTCGGACCCTGCGGGCTAGAGGGCGATCGTGGAACTCCGGGGACCGGCTCGTTAACGGGCGGCGGCGGAACCGGCCGGGATGCATGCCCCCTGCGCGCATCCCGGCCGGTGGGACCACCGTCACCGGTCTGACGTGGTCCCGACGGTGCGTGTCCGCCGCGGACGACGCACCGCGCCCTGGGTACCGGCCGACGGGGCCTCGGGATCCCCGTCGACCGGGCTCAACCGGTCCGCCGGACCAGGGTGCCGGTCGGGTGCCGCCCGGCCACCGGGGCGGCCGGCGCCGCGAACGACGAGCCGGTGTACGTGGTGCCGGGCCGGACCACCGTGCCGGTGACCCGGGTGGTGGCCGTGGTCGGCGGCGGGCCGGCCAGCGCGGAGGCGATGGCCGCCTGGGCGTCGCGGCGGCGGCGGTTCCAGGCGCCCCGGTCGCCGTCGAAGTAGCCCTGCCGGTAGCCGAACCGGTAGCCGATCCGGTAGCTGAGCTGACCGTGCAGCCGGCCGGCGGCGTAGCTCGTGGCCGCGAGGACGAGGACGAGGAAGACCGCGAGGAAGGGGCTCATTCGGCGGCTCCGGTGCGCCGCGGGTGCCCGGTCACCGCTCCTCCGGCTCGACCGGGGTGGGATCGGCGACCAGCAGCCGGTCCAGGTCGTCCGTGCTGACCTCCTCGACCAGCTCGACGCTGATCCGGCAGCCGTCCAGGACGACCTCGGCCACCGAGGACCGCCGGATCTCCCCGCCGGCGTCGTACACGCGGACGCTGAGTTCCGGGCAGCCGAGGTGGGTACGCCAGGCGTCCCACTCGGCGCGGTCACCGACGCTGAGCGACAGGTAACGGCAGCCTCGGGCGAGGTAGAGGCGCCAGGGCGCGCTCAGACCCGCGGCCACTCCCTGCGCGACCAGACCGAAGGCCTGGGCTCGGGTGGCGAGCTCGGTCACCACACCCCCCTCGCGCCGGGGGCGTGACGCATGTGAGCACTGATCGTCTCATGCACGTGACACACCGTAGATTGTCTCATGGACGTGACAGTATCAGCTTTTCGTCTGATTACTCCCGCCTCTACGGGCATCTATTCTGCCCAGGTGACACCCCTCAGGAGCGGTGCCGGATCGTTTACCGGCACGCCGACAACCGCGTCACGTCCGCGTGACAACAGCGTGCCGGGGCGGGCACCGACGGCCGGCTGGTCGTACCGTCACGACGTGACCGAGACGGCCAACGCACGGAAGATCGCCTTCGCCACCTTCGTCCGTCGGGCGCTCGACGAGGCCCGGGCCACCCGGGCCTGGAGCGGCACCGAGGTCTCCCGTCGCACCGGTGTTTCCCGGCAGACCATCAACCGCTGGGTCCGGGGCGACTGGGCCAGCGACCCGGAGGCCGAACGCGTCGTGGCGTTCTGCGAGGGGCTCGGGCTCAACCCGGCGACCGCCTTCGCCGCGCTGGGCTGGGACCGGACGGCGACGCCCCGCAGCGCCCCCACCCCGCCGCCGATGGACCCCGACGTGGAGGCGCTGCTGCGCCGCCTCGTCGACCCCGACGTCTCCGACGCGGAAAAGTTCCACATCCGGGAGACCATCCGTTACCTCGCATATCGCCCCACCCTGCCGGTGGATGTCCGAAAACGGGGTAAACAGGCCGGCTAGTTCCTCAGATGGCGAAAGAACGGCAGGTCAGACTCATTCGTTTCGCTCCGGGGCCGGAACGGGCGCGCTAGCGTCCGTATTCGTACTGCTTGGGCTCGTCGTCGGCGGGGGGACGGGACAAGGCCGAACCCAGCCCTGCGGGACAGAAGGAGGGGTCTGTCCATGACCCTGAAGTGGATGGCAGTCGTCATCGCCACCGTGTCGGTGACACTGGGCGTGACCGGAAACGTGGTGACCCTGGCGGTCAACGGCGGGCAGCTTCCCCTGCTCGTCAACCTCCTCGCGCTCACCACCACCGGCACCGCGGTCGTCCTGGCGGTGATGGCCGAACTGCACGATCGGCTGAACGACCGGATCAGCGCGCTCGCCGACTTCCTGGTGAACCGCCTCAAGGAGATCGAGGAGCACACCGGCGACCGCAACACCGGGTTCGTGGAGGGCTACCTGCTCAGCCACGGCCAGGAGGCGGCCGTCGTGCCGTTCGGGCGACGGGGACGGGGAGCCGCCGAACGCTGACCCGCCAGGCCCGCCCTCCGCTGCCCGCCGGACGCCACCGCTCGGCCGGGGAATGAGCCGACCCGACCGGGGTACGCTGACGCGCGTGCCGCCGTTGAACCTGGGCAACCAGCAGCCGAAGACCCCGTTGGACGCCGACCGTGCCTGGCGGACGACCGCCGGGCGGGCGGCCGCGACGGTGCTCTTCTTCGACTTCGACGGCACCCTGGCGCCGGTCGACGACGACCCCACCGCGGTCCGGCCCGCGCCGAAGGTGCTCGCCGCGATCGAGGCGCTCGCCCCCGTCGTACGGCGGGTCGCGATCGTCTCCGCGCGACCGGTGGAGTTCCTCCGCGACCACCTCGGCGGGCTCGCCGGGATCGACCTGTACGGCCTCTACGGCCTGGAACACAGCCACTCGGGCGGGGAGACGGTGACCGAGCCGGCGGCCCTGCCGTGGGTGCCCACCATGGCGGAGCTGGCCGAGCAGGCCCGGGCCGAGCTGCCCGAGGGCGCGCTGGTGGAGTACAAGAGGCTCTCCGTGGCGCTGCACTGGCGCACGTCGCCGCAGCTCGGCGGGGCCGTGGAGCAGTGGGGCCGGGCCCAGGCCGAGCGCCTCGGGCTCAAGGTCCAGGCCGGGCGCATGGTGCTGGAGCTCAAGCCGCCGGTCGACCGGGACAAGGGCATGGTGATCGACGAGGTGGTCCGGGACGCCGAGGGCGCCTGGTACTTCGGCGACGACGTCTCCGACATCAAGGCGTTCGCCGCGCTGCGGGCCCGGGCCGCCGGCGATCCGCACTTCTTCGGGGTCTGCGTCGCCGTCGCCAACCCGGAGACCGGCCACGAGGTCGCCGAGGCCGCCGACCTGACGCTGGACTCCCCGGCCGCCCTGGGCGACTTCCTCACCGACGCCACCCGCCACCTGGCCTGACGGGCTCCCGACCGGCCGCGCCGGGCCGGGGTCAGACGCCGTAGCGGCGCTGGCGGTTGGCGTAGGAGCGCAGGGCGCGCAGGAAGTCGATGTGCCGGAAGTCCGGCCAGTTCAGCTCGCAGAAGTAGAACTCCGAGTGCGCCGACTGCCAGAGCATGAAGCCGGAGAGGCGCTGCTCGCCGCTGGTGCGGATGACCAGGTCCGGGTCGGGCTGGCCGCGGGTGTAGAGGTGCTCGGCGATGTGCTCGACGTCCAGCACCTCGGCCAGCTCCTCGATGGTGCCGCCCGAGGCGGCGTGCTCCAGCAGCAGCGAACGCACGGCGTCGGTGATCTCCCGCCGGCCGCCGTAGCCGACCGCGATGTTGACCTCCGCCCCGCCGCTGCGCTCGCGGGTGCGTTCCTCGGCGGCCTTGAGCGCCGCGGCGGTCGACGCCGGGAGCAGGTCGAGCGCGCCGACCATGCGCAGCCGCCAGGGATTGCCCTCCTCGGCCAGCTCGACCACGAGATCCTCGATGATCTTGAGCAGCGGGTCGAGCTCCTTGGCCGGCCGGCGCAGGTTGTCGGTGGCCAGGAGGTAGAGCGTGACGTGCCCGATGCCGGCCTGGTCGCACCAGCCCAGCACATGCTTGATCTTGGCGGCGCCGACCCGGTGACCGTCGTTCGGGTCGACGTAGCCCATCTCCCGGGCCCACCTGCGGTTGCCGTCGCACATCACGCCGACGTGCCGGGGCACCGGCTTGCCCGCGAGCTTGGCCGTCAGCCGACGCTCGTACACCGAGTAGATCAGGTCCCGCAGAGTCATCACCTTGCAGCGTAGCGACCTGCCCCGCGGATCACCGCCTCGGATGGCGATCCCACGCCGGTAGACCGATGCCGATCATGCCCAGCGTGCGGGCGTCGAGCCGCCCGTCGCCCAGCCCCAGCTCGACGACGGTGCGGTAGACCCGCTCGTCCCGGCGGGCCGCCCGGACCGCCGCGTCGACCACCCGCCGGCGCCGGGCCAGCCACGCCGCGAACGAGCTGTGCCGCAGGTGCGCGCCGAGCCGACGGCGCAGCGCCGCCGCGTACCGCCCGGCGGCCTGCTCGGGCGGGCCGGCGGCCGCCGCGCCGGCCAGCGCGCCGGAGAGCAGGGCGTAGAAGATCCCCTCGCCCGTGAACGGGTTGATCAGCGAGAGCGCGTCGCCGGCCAGCAGCACCCGGCCGCGCCCCGGCGAGGGCCGGTGCGTGGACAGCGGCAGGTGATGGGCCCGCAGGTCGGTCACCGTGGCGAGGTCCGTGCCGGGCAGCAGCGCCCCGAGCCGGTCGACCAGGTGGGCCCGCGTCAGCGGCTCGCCCCGCAGCACCTCCCCGTACCCCACGTTCGCCCGACCGTCGCCGATCGGGAACGACCAGGCGTACGCCGGCCAGCGCGGGGCCGACGTGACGATGTGCTGCTCGGGCGGGCCGGGCAGCGCCGGGGCGTAGCCGCGGATGGCGAGCGCCAGGTGGCGGTCGGGATTCGCCCGGTGCCCGAGCGCCCGCCGGACGACGGACCCCGCGCCGTCGGCGCCGACCACCGCCCGCGCGGCGACGTCCCCGTCGAGCACCACCCGGTCGGCCCGGACGTCGACCCGGCGCACCACGTGCCGGCGCAGCCGCGCGCCGGCCGCGACCGCCGCCGCCACCAGCCGGGCGTCGAAGACCGTCCGGGGCACGGTGTACGCCGGCCGGGGCAGCGCCCGGGCCACCGTGCCGCCGCCCGGCCCGACCAGGCGCAGCGCCGGCAGCGGCGCGTACCCGGCCACCGCCTCGGGCACCCCCAGCTCGTCGAGCACGTCCAGCGCGTGCGCCGCGATGCCGTCCCCGCACGCCTTGTCCCGCGGAAAGTCGCAGCGGTCCAGCAGCAGCACGCTCGCCCCCGCCCGCCGGGCCGCCAGCGCGGCGGCCGACCCGGCCGGCCCGGCCCCGACCACCACCACGTCGAACTCGTCGCTCACCGCGTCGTCTCCCTCCGCAGCGCCTCCCGGCCATCCTGCCGCCGCTCCGGCCCGCCACGCCGGCACCTCACCGGCACGTCGGTCGATTCCTTGCCGATCGCCCCCGATGGCGTCCGACGGCGCGCTGCCGAGCCCACCGCCGACCGGCCCCGCGGCACACCCACCCCGCCGGCCCGCCGTCATGCCCGAGATCCGCGACAACGTCAGGGAAGTTGTCCCCTCCCGGTGGAGGGAGGCCGCTCTTCCCTGACGTTGCGCGGCTCAAGGGCGGCCGAGGGCGGATCAGGCACGTGCGAGGGCGGATCAGGCGCGAGCGAGGGTGGTCCCGACGACGCCGGCGGCCCCTGTGGCACCGGCGGGTCGCGTCAGGTGGGGGCCGGGGCGGCGCGCTCGGCGCGGACCGCGCGCCACAGGCCGTAGAGCGTCAGAGCGGCGGCGGCGAGCAGCGGGCCGCCGTCGCGGACCAGCCCGTCGACGCCGAGCAGCCACCAGCACAGCGGCAGGTCGACGGCGAGCACGGCGGCGGTGACCGTCACCAACAGGGTGCGCGCCCAGCCCCTGCCGCGCATCAGGAAGGCGGTGCAGAACAGCACCGCGTAGCTGGTCGCGATGCCGGCGGCGAACCAGAACAGCACGGCGGGCACCGCGGTCAGCCGGTCGTCCAGCACGGCGCCGCCGGCGACCAGGGCCGGAACCAGCATCAGCGGGCTGTAGGTGAACGCGGCGACCCGGCTGGTGAGCAGCCAGCCGTTGACCTCCGGCCGGCGGGGCGGGGCCTCCCGCCAGGAGATGCCGCCGCGGTCGATGACCAGCCGGGGCCGGTGGCGGACCAGGTGCCCGGACACCGCGGGCGAGCGGTGGAGCAGCCAGATCACGGCCGCGCAGAGTGCGGTGAGCAGGGCGAACCCGAGCAGCCCGGGCAACGGCGGCACCCCCTGCCGGGGCACGATCAACCGCCCGACGGCGAACACGGTGGTCACCGCGAGGATCAACCCGAACGGCCGGGCCACCGTCCGGCCGCGACGGACGTGCCCGATCAGCAGCAGGAAGCCGAGCGAACGGAGCATCGCCCAGCCGGTGCGTACGGCCAGCCCGAAGCCCTGCTCCGGGGCGTACCACCAGTTGAGCAGCTCGACCACGACGGTGGCCGCCGCGGTCAGCGCGAGCAGCGTCGTCAGCGCCCGGACGGCGGACGGCCGCCGGACCTGGGTCTCGGCGGCCGTCCTCATGGGATCCGATGATGCCCGGTGCGGGCGTCCGTCACACCTGTCGTCAGCGCTGCGGCGCCGCGTCGAGCCGGGCGCGCAGCGCGTCCAGCTCGGCCCAGAGCACGCCCGGCAGCTTGTCGCCGAACTTCTCGAACCACTCGGTGACCAGCGGCAGCTCGTTGCGCCACTCCTCCGGGTCGACCTTCAGCGCGATCCGGACGTCCTCCGGGGTCATGTCCAGGCCCTCGACGTCGAGCGCGTCCTGCGCCGGGACCATGCCGATCGGGGTCTCCACCGCCTCGGCGCGCCCCTCGAGCCGCTCGATGATCCACTTGAGCACGCGGGAGTTCTCGCCGAAGCCGGGCCAGAGGAAGTTGCCCTCCGGGTCCTTGCGGAACCAGTTGACGTAGTAGATCTTGGGCAGCTTGGACTCGTCGCCGTCGGCGCCCTTGCCCATCTCGATCCAGTGCCGGAAGTAGTCACCGGCGTGATAGCCGATGAACGGCAGCATCGCCATCGGGTCGCGCCGCACGACACCGACGGCGCCGGAGGCGGCGGCGGTCGTCTCGGAGGAGAGCGTCGCGCCCATGTAGACGCCGTGCACCCAGTCGCGGGCCTCGGTCACCAGCGGGATGGTGTCCCGGCGGCGGCCACCGAACAGGATCGCGTCGATCGGCACGCCGTTCGGGTCGTAGTAGTCCTCGGCGAGGATGGGGCACTGGGTGATCGGGGTGCAGAACCGGCTGTTCGCGTGCGAGGAGAGGCTGTCGCTCTCCGGCGTCCAGTCGTTGCCCTTCCAGTCGATCAGGTGCGCCGGCGGCTCGCCCATGCCCTCCCACCAGATGTCGCCGTCGTCGGTCAGGGCCACGTTGGTGAAGATGGAGTTGCCGCGGTCCAGCGTCCGCATCGCGTTGGCGTTGGTCTTCCAGTCCGTGCCGGGCGCGACGCCGAAGAGGCCGTACTCGGGGTTGACCGCGTAGAGGCGGCCGTCGGGGCCGAAGCGCATCCAGGCGATGTCGTCGCCGATGGTCTCGACCTTCCAGCCCGGAATGGTCGGCTCCAGCATGGCGAGGTTGGTCTTGCCGCAGGCGGACGGGAAGGCGCCGGCGATGTGGTAGACCTTGCCCTCCGGCGAGGTGATCTTGAGGATCAGCATGTGCTCGGCGAGCCAGCCCTCGTCGCGGCCCATCACGCTGGCGATCCGCAGCGAGTAGCACTTCTTGCCCAGCAGCGAGTTGCCGCCGTAGCCGGAGCCGAAGGACCAGATCTCCCGGGTCTCGGGGAAGTGCGAGATGTACTTGGTCTCGTTGCACGGCCACGCCACGTCCTGCTGGCCGGGGGCGAGCGGGGCGCCGATCGAGTGCAGCGCGTGGACGAAGTCCGCGTCGTCGCCCATGGCCTCGAGCACCTTCGCGCCCATCCGGGTCATGATGCGCATGGAGGCGACCACGTACGGGCTGTCCGTGATCTCGACGCCGAACATGGGGCTCTCGGCCTCGACCGGGCCCATGCAGAACGGGATGACGTACATGGTGCGTCCGCGCATGCAGCCGCGGTACAGCTCCGTCATCGTCCGCTTCATCTCGGCCGGCGCCATCCAGTTGTTGGTGGGGCCGGCGTCCGCCTCGTCGACGGAGCAGATGAAGGTGCGCTCCTCGACCCGGGCCACGTCCGTCGGGTCGGTACGCGCGTAGAACGAGTTGGGCTTCTTCTCCGGGTTGAGCCGGATCAGGGTGCCCGCTTCGACGAGCTCATCGGTGAGGCGACGCCACTCCTCGTCGGACCCGTCCACCCAGACGACACGGTCGGGGGTGGTCAGTTCAGCGACCTCACGGACCCAGGCGAGCAGTTTGGGGTGGGACGTCGGGGCCTGATCGATACCCCGAACGGTAGCCGGAGCAACCATGACACATCTCCTTGGTGGTCGACGCTGACCGATCTATGGGATGCACGAGTCTTGACGGCGCTGTGCGTCCTTAACGGCGCGGTGCGTCGCCCTTCGTGGAAACCTGGGATTGGCCTCAGCGTAAACCGGGTGACGTCGCCAGTCAGTGGGACTGGTTGTGAAGAACTGCACAAGGTGCGGTCACGCTGCGGCATCACGAGCTAATACCCGCTTTCGCGCGCAGTTTCACGCAAATCCTGTGGGAACTCTCGCCGGCCGAGCCGCCGCGTCCCGCCGACGAACTCGCGAACCGCCCCCGGCCGCGCACCGGAACTCGTTACGCTCTGTCCACAGCCGCACACCCGCCGGGGCGGCTCGTCGTTGCTACCCGTGCGGGATGCCCCCAGCCGGTAGGCTCGGCGTCGTGGCCGCGACGATGACCGGGGAGCCAGGCTCCCGGCAGACCCGCTCGGGTCTGGTCCACGCACTGGTCGAGCGTTTCGGCCACCTCGTCCGCGAGTTGAGCAAGTTCGCCACCGTGGGCGGGATCGCCTTTCTGATCGACTTCGCGCTCTTCAACTACCTGACGAGCGTGCGGGGCGTCGAGCAGGTGACGGCGAAGACCATCTCCACGCTCGTCGCGGCGACCGTCGCGTTCGTCGGCAACCGGTTCTGGACGTGGCGGCACCGCAAGCGCTCCAACCCGGCCCGCGAGTACGCGCTGTTCTTCTTCTTCAACGGCGTCGGCCTGGGGATCGCGGTGGCCTGCCTGGCGATCAGCCGCTACGGCCTCGGCAGCATCTGGCCCGAGGTGTTCCAGACCCCGCTGGCCGACAACATCGCGAGCTACATCGTCGGCACCGGGCTCGGCACGCTCTTCCGATTCTGGTCCTACCGGCGGTTCGTCTTCGTGGAAGCGGGAACCCCAGCCGTTCCGGAAGTGAAGCACGACCGAGACCACGGGGCGTGACCTGCCGCCCACCTCGTCCGGCCGGAGCCTGCCGGCCCCGCCCACTGCCCTAAGGTGTTCCGCATGCGTCTTGTCCGTCTGCTGCCTGAGCGCTGGCAGAAGTTCATCCACGAGGCGCTCAAATTCGGGATCGTCGGCGGCATCAACACCGTCATCAATTACGCGGTGTTCAATGCGCTGGCACTGACCGTTTTTGTCGACGGCCAACTGAAGGCGACGGTCATCGCCACCATCGTGGCGACGATCACGTCGTACCTGATGAATCGTCACTGGACGTACCGCGACCGCCCGAAATCGGCGATGCGGCGCGAATACGCCCTGTTCTTCCTTTTCAACGGAGCCGGCCTGCTCATCGAGCTGGGTGTCCTCGCCGCCGCCAAGTACGGCCTGGGCATGACCAGCCTGCTGGCCCTGAACGTGGCGAAGACCGCCGGCGTGCTGCTCGCGACCCTCTTCCGGTTCTGGTCCTACCGGACGTTCGTGTTCCAACCGGCGCCGGCCCACGCC
Source organism: Micromonospora sp. NPDC047670 (assembly GCF_043204915.1). NCBI lineage: Bacteria > Bacillati > Actinomycetota > Actinomycetes > Micromonosporales > Micromonosporaceae > Micromonospora > Micromonospora sp. NPDC047670. The sequence goes on along the minus strand of NZ_JBIDDA010000001.1, from coordinate 739,571 downwards.
GCCGAGACCTGGCACAGCATCCCGCGCGACGAGTGGGACACCATGGCCGAGATGGACCCGGTGGCCGACCTGGCCGAGTCCATCTCCGAGCTGGAGGAGGCCCAGCCACCGCCGGGCACCGAACGGCGCGGCCCGGCCCCCGCGCCGGCGACCGGCCAGGGCGCGCCGCTCCAGGGCCGCCCCGTGCCGCTCGACGCCGGCCTCGGCGGCTCCCTCGACCGGGAGCTGGAAGCCGAACTGGCCGCCGAACTCCAGGCCAGCACCCGCCGCACCCCGCGCCGCTGACCCGCTCCGGGGCGGACGGGTGCGGGGGCTCAGGCGGTGGGGTCGCGCAGCGGCTTCCCCTCGTTCATGTCCGCCAGGATGTCGCGCATCTCGGTCTCGCCGAGCGAGTGCTTGTCGTGGTGTGCCTCGACCAGCTCGTAGAGCTTGGTCTGGACCTGGCCGACCCGCGGCACGTCGTGCAGGACCGACTGCCCGCGCTCGCCGGCCGACTCGATGGTCAGCGTCCCGCAGCCGAGCAGCCGCTCGACGAACCGCTGGTTCATCGCGTGGTCGTTGATCCGGGTGAGCGGGATGTCCCGCCGGTCCCGGGAGAGCACCCCCTGCTGGAGCAGCACCCGCTCGTTCGTGAAGAGGTAGTGGGTGGTCCGCCAGACCAGGAACGGCCAGAGCGCCAACCAGAGCACCGCGAGCAGGGCCAGGCCGCCGATGACGGCGAGCGCGACCGAGCCGCCCCCGCCGGACGGCAGCAGCACCACGCCGGCCACGACCGCCGCGACGGCGAGCACGAGCACCGCCACCGGCCGGATCAGCGCCTTCCAGTGCGGGTGCAGGTGCAGCACGACGTGCTCGTCCTCGGTGAGCACGTCCTCCGGAAATGCCACACGAACCTCCTCGCGTCCACGATGTCCGCGATGACGCTAGCGGCTCCCACCGCCTCGCCGCCTCCGCCGCAAGGCCCGTGTCGCGGGGAACCTCGCCGGCGCCGACCGGGCCGTCGGTCGGGGAACCCCCTGGCGCCGACTCGCCCGCCGGCGGGCGGGCGGTCGGGGTCCGCCTCCCCGGGGCGACCTGGTCACCCCAAGGACCGTCGTCACGGTCACGCGCCGGCCTGCCGGAGCAGGACGGCACCACCGATGACCGCTGCGGAGCAGGCCAGCTCCACAGTCTGCATGGCGTGCAAACGAAGCGAATTTTGCATGTGCATGTAGATTATTGTCAGGTCGCGTTCCAACCCGGCCGGTCGGGCCGGCGGACGAAGGAGGGCTGATGGCCACCACAGCGAGCACCGGCAGTGCACGCCCCACGGCCGCGTCCGACGCCGCGAGGTGGGACCAGGTCACCGCCCTGTACGCCCACGTCGAGCACCGGCTCGCCACCGCGTTGCAGCGCGCGCACGGACTGGGCCTGTCCGAGTACCGCGCGCTCGCCCACCTCGTCGAGGCGCCGGACGGCGAGCTGCGCATGCAGGACCTGGCCGCCAGGATCGGCCTCAACCAGAGCTCGGTGACCCGTCTGGTCGGGCGGCTCATAACGGCCGGCTTCGCGTACCGCGACCTCTGCCCGGACGACAGGCGCGGCATCTACACCGTCGTCACCGACGCCGGCCGCACGCGCCACGACCAGGCACGCGGCACGTACGAGCAGACGCTGACCGACGCGCTGGAGGAGATGGCGCAGTCCTCCGGGCCACAGGCCGCCCTCGTCTCGGCGCTCCGGACGGTCGACTGACCTCGGGCTCGGCGCCGCCGACGACGGGTGCCGGCCCTCGGCAGGACGGTGGGACGGCCGATCCTCGGCAGCCCGCCGAGCTACCGCAGGTGCAGGACGTCCCCGGCCGCCACCCGGTGCTCGCCGCCCGACGTCCGCACCACCAGCCGCCCGTCCGGATCGATCCCGGTGGCGGAGCCGACCAACTCACCGCCGCCGGGCAGCAGCACCCGCACCTGCCGGCCCACCGTGTCGCACGACCGCACGTACGCCTCGTGCAGCCCACACTCCCGCACGTCCGCGCCCACGGCCCGCCACTGGTCGTACCAGTCGGCGAGCGCGCGCAGCAGGGCCCGCAGCAGCGGGTCCCGGTCCGTGACCGACGCGCCGGACAGTTGCAGCGAGGTGGCCGGCAGCCCGCCCGGGTTCTCCGGCAGTTCGTGGGCGCGCAGCGTCACGTTCAGCCCGATACCGAGCACGATCGCGGGCGGCCGCGCCGGATCCGCCGCCGGTATCGCCTCGGCCAGGATCCCGCCGCACTTGCGGCCGTCGACGAGCAGGTCGTTCGGCCACTTGAGGCTGGCGTCCAGCTCGGCGAGCCGGGTCACCGCCTCGACCAGCGCCACGCCGGCGAGCAGCGGCAGCCAGCCGTACCCGGCGGGGGGCGCCGGCGGCCAGGCGCGGTCGGCGACGGCCTCGCCCGGCCGCAGCAGCACGCTGGTCGCGATGCCCGCCCGGGCCGGCGACTGCCAGACCCGCCCGCGCCGGCCGCGCCCGGCGGTCTGCCGCTCGGCGATGACGACGAGGCCCTCCGGCTCGCCGGCCCGGGCCGCCTCGGCCGCGTCCGCGTTGGTGGAGCCGGTCTCGGCGCGCAGTTCCAGCCGGGTCCACGGGCCGTGCGGGGCGACCAGCGCGCGCCGCAGCCGCGCCGCCGACAGTGGCGGGCGGTCCAGATCGGTGTACGGCGAGCCCGGCATCCCGCCAGCCTACGGTGCACGGCGCCGGCCACCGCCCGGGCACCGCGCGGCCGGCGGCGGCCCGGTTGAGGCGAACTGCACAGCCGCGCCGGCCTGAACCATCGTTATATTCCCTGGGTGACTACCGAGACCGGGATCAACATCCACAGCACCGCGGGCAAGCTGGCGGACCTGGAGCGACGGGTCGACGAGGCGGTGCACGCCGGGTCGGCGCGCGCGGTCGAGAAGCAGCACGCGAGGGGCAAGAAGACCGCTCGTGAGCGGATCGAGATGCTGCTCGACGAGGGCTCCTTCGTCGAGCTGGACGAGCTGGCCCGGCACCGGTCCACCAACTTCGGCCTGGAGAAGACCCGCCCGTACGGCGACGGCGTCATCACCGGCTACGGCACCATCGACGGCCGGCAGGTCTGCGTCTTCGCGCAGGACTTCACGGTCTTCGGCGGCTCCCTCGGCGAGGTCTTCGGGGAGAAGATCGTCAAGGTGATGGACCTGGCCATGAAGATCGGCTGCCCGGTCATCGGCATCAACGACTCCGGCGGCGCCCGGATCCAGGAGGGCGTGGCCTCGCTCGGCCTCTACGGCGAGATCTTCTTCCGCAACGTGCGGGCCAGCGGCGTCATCCCGCAGATCTCCCTGATCATGGGCCCGTGCGCGGGCGGCGCGGTCTACTCCCCCGCGGTCACCGACTTCACCGTGATGGTGGACCAGACGTCGCACATGTTCATCACCGGCCCGGACGTCATCAAGACGGTCACCGGCGAGGACGTGGCGATGGAGGAGCTGGGCGGCGCCCGTACGCACAACTCCCGCAGCGGCAACGCGCACTACCTCGCCACGGACGAGGAGGACGCGATCGAGTACGTCAAGGCGCTGCTGTCGTACCTGCCGTCGAACAACCTCGACGAGCCGGTGGTCTACGAGGCCCCCGCCGACCTCGACGTCTCGGACGAGGACCGGGAGCTGGACACCCTGATCCCCGACTCGGCGAACCAGCCGTACGACATGCACCGGGTGATCGAGCACGTCCTCGACGACGGCGAGTTCCTGGAGGTCCAGCCGCTCTACGCGCAGAACCTGATCATCGGCTACGGCCGGGTCGAGGGGCGCCCCGTCGGTGTGGTCGCCAACCAGCCGATGCACTTCGCCGGCACCTTGGACATCGCCGCCTCCGAGAAGGCCGCCCGGTTCGTGCGCACCTGCGACGCGTTCAACATCCCGGTGCTGACCTTCGTGGACGTCCCCGGCTTCCTGCCCGGCACCGGCCAGGAGTGGGACGGCATCATCCGCCGGGGCGCCAAGCTCATCTACGCGTACGCCGAGGCCACCGTCCCGAAGGTCACCGTCATCACCCGCAAGGCCTACGGCGGGGCGTACGACGTGATGGGCTCCAAGCACCTCGGCGCGGACCTGAACTTCGCCTGGCCGACGGCGCAGATCGCGGTGATGGGCGCGCAGGGCGCGGTGAACATCCTCTACCGCTCGGAGCTGGCCGCCGCCGAGGACCCCGCCGCCGTACGCGCCGAGAAGATCGCCGAGTACGAGGACACCCTCGCCAACCCGTACATCGCGGCCGAACGCGGCTACGTCGACAGCGTCATCCCGCCGCACGAGACCCGCGCCCAGATCGTCCGCGCCCTGCGGGTGCTGCGCACGAAGCGCGAGACGCTGCCTCCGAAGAAGCACGGCAACATCCCCCTCTGACCCACCCGGCGCGCCCGCGCCACGCCGCCCCGGCGCCGTTGCCGCGTCGTGCGCCACGCCGCCCCGGCGCCGTTGCCCGCGTCGTGCCCGCGCAACTTCGGGGAAGTTGTCCCCTTCCGGCGGAGGGAGGCCACTCCTTCCCTGAAGTTGCGCGGGCCGAGGGCGGGTCGGGGCGGGGCGAGTCGGGGGCGGGGCGGGTCGCGGGGTCAGCAGCGGGGGTTGGCGGTGGCGCACATGCGGGCGGCGGCCACCGTGGCGAGACGGCGCAGCTCGGTCTCGCTGCCGCCCCCGCCGAGGCTGAGGACCGTGACCAGGTCACCCACCCGCACCACCGCGGTGCTCGTCGGCGCCGGGGCACCGCCTGGCTCCCGTCCGACGGTCAGGTGCCGGGGCGCCGACGTGCTGTGCCGCAGCAGCGCGGCCTGGGAGCCGGCGAAGTCGCGTTCGACGACGTCCCACCGGTGCGCCGCACCCGCCTCGGCGACCACCCGCCCCCGCCGATCGGTCTGGCCGTGGCGCTGCCACTCCACGCACGGGGTCAACCGGCGGGCGAGGTCGTCCACGACCATCGGGGCGGCTGCGGGATCCACCCGGTACAGGCCCTGGGTGAGCAGCACGTCTTCGGGCTGCGGGACGGCGCCCGCCGGCCGGGCACGCAGCACTGTCTGCGACCGCGAGTAGCGGGACTCCACCCACTCGACCCTGGCCCCCCTGTTGCGCAGGCAAGCCTCCAGCGCGACGTCGATCCGGACCCGTTCGCCGAGACCGGCCTCGACCAGCGGTGGCGCGGTCGTCGCCGGCAGGTCCGCCGGCTGGAGCAGCGCCTCCGTGGGCACCTCGTTCCCGCCGGGCGCGGTGCCGACCGTCGCCGGGCCCGGCGACGTGGCCGGGCGGTGCCACCAGTCGCCGGCGCCGGCAACGGCGCCGGCGACGAGGAACACGACGGCCGCCGCCGCTGCGGCCGTACGCCTGCTGCGCCGGCGTGCCCGCGCGCGGATCTCGGCGGGCTCCGGCCAGCGGACGTCGCGCAGGTCCCGGTGCAGCCGTTCGACGAACCTCGTGTCGTCACGCATCGGCGGCCTCCTCCAGGTCAGAGACGGCGAGCAGCCCGGCGAGCGCGGCACGCCCCCGGGAGAGTCGGGCCTTGACCGTGCCCACGGGGGCGGCGGTCTGCCGGGCCACCTCGGCCACCGGCATGCCGACGAGGTAGTACAGGGCGATGGCGGTGCGCTGCTCCTCCGGCAGCCGGCGCAACGCGGCGACCACGTCGACGGTGTCGGGATCCGGGCCGGGCACGGTCTCGGTGCCGCCGTGCCGCAGGTAGGCGCGGGCCCGGCTGCGCAGGCTGCGCCAGCGGCTGACCGCGATCCGGCTGGCCACCACCCGCACCCACGCCTCCGGCTCCTCGTACGCGCTCACGGTCGACCAGCGCTGCCAGGCGCGCACGTACGCCTCCTGCACGGCGTCCTGCGCCTCGGCGAGGTCACCGGTGAGCACGTAGACGAAGCCCAGCAGCCGTTGCCGGCTGCCCCGGTAGAACTCGTCGAAGCCGTCGACGTCCGGCACCTGCTACCTCCCCCGTGGCGGTCGCAGGGGACACGCGCCGGCCGGTGCGACAGGTTGCCGGGTCAACCGATCAATTTCTCCAGCTCGGCCAGCCGGAACCCGCCGGCCGGGATCCGTTCCCGCAACGCGCGGCGAACGGCGAGCTGGACGGCGGCGTTGACGGGGGTGGGCACCCCGTGCAGCCGGCCGAGCAGCACGATCTCGCCGTTGAGGTGGTCGGCCTCGGCCGATCCCGCGCCCCGGGCGAGGCTCTGCCAGGTGGAGCTGCCGGCCCGCTCCTCCCCGCCGACCGGCCGGTAGCTGACGAGGTCACCCCGCTCGGCCGCCTCCTCCTCGGTGGTGGTGTGCGCGACGCCGGCCGCGGCGAGCACGGCGATGCCCTCGGCCCGGGCCTGTCGCCGCAGCGCGTCCGGGACCTCCCGGCCGAGCAGCGCCTGGAGGCCGTTGCCGAGGTTGGCGAGCAGCTTGCCGTACTTCCAGCGCATCACGTCGTCGCGAACCGGGGCGACGAAGCCGGCGGCGGTCAGGTCGGCGGCGACCGCGCGGTCGGTGGCGTCCGAGCCGGACGGGTAGCGGCCGAGGTGCAGCATGCCGGGGTGCGGGTGGCCGTTGGCGACCACCACGCCCGGGTCGAGGTGGGTGGCGGGCAGCCAGACGCAGACGCCGTGCACGTCGGCGAAGAGCCGCAGGGCGGTCCGCTCGTTGGACACCCCGTTCTGCGCGGCGAAGAGCGGCAGCCGGTGGGCGGCCGTACCGCCACCAGCCACCGGCGCGTCCGCCCACGCCGCCAGCGCGGCGGCGGTGTCCTGCGACTTGACGGTCAGGACCAGGACGGTGTCGGCGGGCAGCGGGTCGTCGCCCGGCCCGTCGACGGCCGGACCGCGCCAGGTCACCTCGCCGTCGGGCTGGCGCAGGGTCAGGCCCCGCCGCCGGATCGCGTCCAGGTGCGCGCCGCGGGCGACCAGGGTCACGTCGTGGCCGGCCTGCCCCAGCCGTACGCCGATGGCGCCGCCGACCGCCCCCGCTCCGATGATCATGTATCGCATGGGCCCATTCTGCCCGCCCGCGCCGCCGCCCCCCGGGCCACGACGAGGCGGGCGGCCCGACGCGCGGCGGCCCGGTGGCCAAGGCGGATGCCTCCGGGCCCGCCGGTCCCGTCCGCGCGCTCCCGCCGGTGGCCGGAAATTGACCTGCCGCCGACGGGCGGCGCGGGCAGCATGGCGGGATGACCCTCGACCGCGCCGTCCGCCCCTACCGCCCGGACGACTGGCCGGCGATCGCCCGCATCCACGACGCCGCCCGGATGGACGAGTTGCGCTGCTCGGTCGGCGTCGCCGCGTTCCGGTCCCTGGCCGACACCGCCGAGGGCGAGGGCCTCTTCGACGGCGAGGTGTGGGTGGCCGTGCACGCCGGCGAGGTCGTCGGGTTCGTGGCGCTGGCCGACGCCGAGGTCACCTGGCTGTACGTGGATCCGTCGCACTACCGGCAGGGGCACGGGCGGGCGCTGCTGCGGCACGCCCTCGAAGCGGCGGGCGACGTCGCCGTCGAGACGACCGTGCTGGCGGGCAACGACGGCGCGCTCGCGCTCTACCTCGCCGAGGGCTTCCGGCTGGCGGAGACGAAGACCGGCCGCCTGGCCGGCAACGAGGAGTTCCCCGCGACGGGGCACATCCTGCTCCGCCCGGCTCCGGCCTGACCGCTTCCGTCCGCCCCGTGCGACGCCGACCCGACCCAGCCCGCACGCCGACACCCCTCGACTCGGAGCGCCGGGCCGGCGACCGCCCGGCTCCGGGCGTGAGGCCGGCGACCGCCCCGCTGAGGTGTCAGGCCGATGCTGGCTCAGCTCAGGGCGTCAGGCCGGCGCTGGCTCGGCTCAGGGCGTCAGGCCGGCGTCGGCGAGGATCGGGCCGGCGAGCAGCAGCGCACCGGCGGCGAGGGCGACCAGGTTGGCCAGGGCGAAGACGGTGACCCAGAAGAACGCGGGCAGCGGGGTGAGCCCGGCGAGCTGGTCGGCGTCGGACGCGGGCATCCGGCCCCGCGAGCGCAGCCGCTGGAGCTCCACCACCGGCCGTACGCCGCCGAGCAGCAGGAACCACACCCCGGTGTACGCGAACGCGGCCTGCACCTGCGGCGTGGCGTACCAGGACACGGCGAGCACCACCCCGCCGGTGACCAGCAGCGAGAGCACACCGAACGCGTTGCGGACCATCACCAGCATGGCGAGCAGCAGCGCCACGGCGACCCAGAGCAGCAGGGTGATCCGGTTGCCGCCGAGCAGCCACGCGCCGGCCAGCCCGACCAGCGGCGGGGCGACGTAGCCGGCGAGCAGGGTCAGGACCATCCCCGGGCCGGTCGGTCGGCCGGCGGACAACGTCAGCCCCGAGGTGTCCGAGTGCAGCCGGATGCCGTGCAGCCGGCGGCCGGTGAGCAGGGCGGCGAGCGCGTGCCCGCCCTCGTGGGCGATCGTGACGGCGTTGCGGGCGATCCGCCAGGGCAGCCGGGTGGAGACGACCGCCAGCGCGACGGCGGCGGTCAGCAGCACCAGCAGCGGCGGCGGGTCCGGCTGCGCCGCGAAGAGCCTGTCCCAGAGACCGCCGAGCCCGTCGATCGACACCATGGGGCGCGAGCCTACCGGCCCCGCCCTGTGTCGCCGCGCCCTCCTCGGGTCCGTATCGGGGCAGGCTGATCCGTCGGCGACAGGAGCGGGGGTGGACGCCCGCGGTCGCCGAGGCGGTGGACGTCCGGTCCGGCGTCGACCGCCTCGTCAGCACCGGTCCCGCGCCGTCGCGCTGACCGGCACGCACCTGCGACCGCCGGGGCGCCAAGGGCCCGCACCGAGCGTGACCCCGACGGCACCGTACGCGCGTCGGATGCGCCCGGCACACATACGACACCCAGCATCTATGTAGATATCTTTAGCGCCTCTTGTGATCGAGGGCATTTACCTCCAAAGATGGATGTCAATTCCCATCGGCGTCCTTGGAGGCATCCATGACCCGTACCAGAACATCCCTGCGGCGGCTGCTCGCCACCGGCCTCGCCACCGTCGCCACCGCAGCGGCGGCGCTCGTCGCCACCGCGACCCCGGCGGCGGCCGCCACCACGCCCGGCATCGACGTCTCGCACTACCAGGGCGCCATCAACTGGACGAGCGTGCGCAACGCGGGCATCCAGTTCGCCTTCATCAAGGCCACCGAGGGAACGAGCTACAAGGACCCGAGGTTCAACACGAACTACGTGGCCGCCTACAACGCCGGCGTCATCCGCGGGGCCTACCACTTCGCCCGGCCCAACATCTCCTCCGGGGCCACCCAGGCGAACTACCTGGCCTCGAACGGCGGCGCCTGGTCCGCCGACAGCCGCACCCTCCCCGCCGCGTTGGACCTCGAGGCCAACCCGTACGCCGGCGGCTACTGCTACGGCCTCAGCACGGCCGGCATGCGGAACTGGGTCCAGGACTTCCTCAACACCTACCGCGCGCGCACCGGCCGCTACGCGGTCATCTACACCACCACGAGCTGGTGGAACCAGTGCACCGGCAGCTGGACCGCGCCGTGGGCCAACCACCCGCTCTGGGTGGCCCGCTGGTCCAGCACGGTCGGCACCCTGCCGGCCGGCGCGCCGTTCTGGAGCTTCTGGCAGTACACCGACCGCGGCAGCGTCGCGGGGATCAGCGGCGCCGTCGACCGCAACTACTGGAACGGCGACCGGACCCGGCTGATCGCACTGGCCAACAACACCTGAGGCTGAGCCCGGAGAGGCGCTTGGCGGCAGCGGGATCGGCTGTCACCGTACGGTCGACAACTGGTCCGGCTGCCGCCACGCCACCGTCACGGGCGTCAGGCCCGCCGTTCGGCCTGCGGGCGTCAGGCCCGCCGTCGGGCCGCCACCGGAACGGTCACCGCGTTGTCGCGAGCGAGCCCGCCACGGCGCGTGACCCGCCAGGCAGCCACTCCAGCGAGGGTGACGGTGACGACGCTGAGCAGCGCGAACAGTACCGGCAGGCCGGCGCTGACGAGCAGCAGGACGATGTCGCCGAGGGCCACGAGCATCCACAGTGCCACCCGAGGCCGCGCGTCCTTCAGTCGGTAACCCATGTCGTACCTCCTTCCGTCGTGCGGAAGAGGTACCCCGTACGAGGGAAGGCCATGCGAATCAATCTCGCGGCGGCACGAATCCCGCGGGTCAGTCCTGGCGGTCGGGCTTGAAGCCCTTCGCGATCCGGTCGAAGTTGGCCAGGTTGGCCTGCCAGTCCTTTGCGGCGACCTCCCAGCGCAGGGCGTAACCCCGGTTGCTGGCGGTGACGAAGCCCCGGTTGCGGACGTGGATCCGGGTGCCGTCGCGGGTCTCCAGCCACTCCCAGTCCGCGCAGGTCTTCCAGAAGTCGCAGCGCTCGATGCTGAGGTACTGGTAGTTGCCGACGATATTCTTGCGGTGGGGCTCCTGCTGCTTCCAATCGGCGTACGCGTCCGCCTTCGGCCGGGCGGTCCACTGCACCAGCAACTTGCCCACCCCGTTGGACTGGTTGAAGACGACCGTGTCGCCGTTCGGCTGCCGCCGCACCCAGCCCTCCGGCAGCGGCAGCGCGAAGCCGGCGGGGTCCTTGTGCAGCTTCCAGCCCGCCGGCAACGCGTCCGGGTCCGTGGAGGGGCTGACCGACGGGGTCGGGCTCGGCGCGGCGCTCGTGGGCGGGGCCGGCGCGGAGGACTGCGGCGACGCCTGCGAGGCGGCGGTGGTCGGGTCGGCCTGCGGGGTGCCGCCGCCGTCCTCGCCGTCGCCGCTGGTCAGCATCGGCACGATCACCACCAGGCCGAGCAGCAGCAGCGCCACCAGCACGCCGATCAGCACGTTGCGCCGGGTGTTGTTCGGCTTCGTGAGCTCGGACGGCACCACCGTGGCGCGGCCGGACGGCGGGCTCACCGGCGCGGGCATCACCGAGGTGGGGTTCACCGGCCCGCGGGGTTCGGGGCTCACCGGCTCGGTCTTCGGGTCGCCGTCCGCCGGGTTCGGCGCCTCGACCTTCGCCGTCGGGGCGCTGTCGGAGGTGGCCGGCGCGACCTTGGCGGTCGGGGCGAGATCCGAGGAGACCGCGGCGGACGCGCCGTCAGACACGGCGGCGACTCCCGCGGCCGCGGCCCCGGCGGTCTCGTGCGGCGTACGGGGCGCCGGCGGGCTGACCGGCTTGGCGGACGGCGCCTCGGCCGGTCGCGGCGCCGGCACCAGCGGCGGGCGCGGCTCGCGCGGGCCGTTCGGCCCCGGCCGACGTACGCCGTCGAGCAGCGGGATGGTGCGGGTCCGCTTGCCGCCGGCGCGGCGCAGCAGCTTCTCCGCCACCTCGGCGGTGATCCGCTCGTTCGGGTCCTTGCGCAGCAGGCCGTTGAGCACCGGCTTGAGCGGGCCGGCGTTCTTCGGCGGCGGGGGTGCCTCGGTGGCGAGCGCCGCCAGGGTGGCGATCGCCGACGGCCGGGCGTACGGCGACTTGCCCTCGACCGCGGCGTAGAGGGTGGCGCCCAGCGACCAGAGATCGGCCTCCGGCCCGGCGGTGCCGTCACGGGCCCGCTCCGGCGCGATGTACGCGGGCGAGCCGAGCACCATGCCCGTGCGGGTCACGTTCGGGTCGCCGGGGATCGTGGCGAGACCGAAATCGGTCAACACCACCCGGCCGTCGTTGCCGAGCAGCACGTTGCCGGGCTTGACGTCGCGGTGCATCACGCCGGCCTTGTGCGCCGCCTTGAGTGCGCCCAGCACGCCGAGGCCGATCTCGACGGCGCGCGCCGGCGGCACCGGGCCGTCCTCGGCGAGGGTGTCCTGCAGCGACTTCGACGCCACGTATTCCATGACGATCCACGGGTCGCCGTCGGTGCGCAGCACGTCGAAGATGCGGACCACGTTGATGTGGTTGAGCCGGGCGATGGCCCGGGCCTCACGCAGCGACCGCTCCCGCATCTCGCGGCGCTCGTCGTCGGTGAGGCTGGGCGGCGGAACCAGCTCCTTGATCGCCACGTCCCGGTGCAGCACCTCGTCGCGCGCCTTCCACACCCGACCCATGCCACCCTGACCGAGCGGCGAAATGAGCCGGTATCGGTCAGCGACGAGTTGGGGCAGCGCGTTCGACATCGCCCAGACGGTACCCGGCGGGCACGACGCTCACACCGCCGGCACGCCACTGCGCGGTTCAGGTCAGCCTCCGCGCCGCGTACGCTGGCGCCATGTCTACCGAAGAGCCGCTGTTCCGGGTCGTCCGCGGGGTGCCCACCGCTGAGGAACTGGCCGCGCTGGTGGGCGCGATCGTCGTCCGGTCCCGGCCGGCCGCCGCCCCCTCGCCGGTCGCCGCGTCCGCGTGGTCGCGCAGCGGCCGCCCGGCCGCCGCGACGCCCGTGGCCGGTCCTGGCGCCTGGCGGGCGTCGGGCCTGCCCCGCTGACCCTTTCCCGGTACGGATCACCGCAGCTCGCCGCGCCTACCCACCCGCGGACGGCCCGAGAGTGCGGGGTTGGGGCTGCCGACATCGCCGGAGACCCATTAACCTCACTCAGGGAAACGGCGCAGTGACGGGTAGGGAGGGCCGATGATCCCCGAGGAGGACCGTCCAGCGTCCTGGCTCCGCGGTTACGGCGGCATCGAGGCGGACATCCGGCAGTTACGCGAGTTCGCCGACAAGCTCCGAGCCGAGGTCGAACGAAACTACGCCCCCCACCTGTCGTACATCGCCGAGGACATGCGGGCTCCGGTGCCCAACCCGGCCGACGCCTTCATCGAGTTGGTCGACTTCCTGCGCACACACCACGAGACGCAGCAGGCCACCGCCGAGATCGTCTGGGGCGTCCGCGACGCCACCGGCCACCTGGCCGTCGCCGCCGGCACGGTGGCCAGCCGCTACACCGACTCCGACGCCTTCTCGTCCGCCCGCGTGGCCGACGTCGAGCGGGCGCTCGCCAACCCGGCGGCCGCCGCGCCGCGCGGCCCGTCACCCGTGTTGCGCGATCCCACCGGGCCGGAGACCGGACCGGGTTCGGGGCCGGTGGTGCTGCCGTGATCGAGCGGGGCAGCGGCCGCACGTCCGGCCTGACCGACTGGCGCCTGATGGACGTGGCCAGCATGTGGGCCTGCCTCCAGGACCACGACACCACCAACCACTGGAAGCAGGTCGCCGGTTGGCGCAAGGTCTGCGACCTCGCCCGGACCCACCTGAGCCGGCTCCAGGAATACCGCCGCGGGCTGGCGGAGGCATGGAACCCGGAGACCAACGAGGCCGCCCGGGCGTACGTCCGCGAACTCGACGACCTGATCGACAAGGTGCAGCGCACGCACGACGCGGCCGCCACCAACTACACCGCGCTCTCCGCCGCGACACAGGCCATCGGGACCACCCGGGCCCAGCTCAAGAAGATCTACGACGAGTACGCCGTCAAGCTCCAGGAGAAGCGGACGTACGAGGCGACGCTCGCCGACCCCAAGGCGGCCATGGGCAGCCGGGTCCCCGACCGCCCGGTGACCGACGCCGACCTGGAACGGCTCAACGTCCAGGCTCGCGGCATCATGTACGGCCTCAGCGGCGAACTCCAACACGCCCAAGTAATGCTCCAAAAGCCGCCAGCCGGCCGTCCTCCGATTCAGTCGGAGAAGCCGGACGTGTATGGGAGCGGCGGCGGCGCACCGGTCATACCGCCAATCGTCCCGGTGCCGCTGCCGACCACTTCCACATCGACGACGCCTCGTCCAGCGCCCGTTGTTCGACAGGTACCTACTCCGGTAACTCCAGCCGTCGGACCGGTACTTGGCGGGGCAGGTACCGGTTTGGCGCCAGCGCCCCCCAGCCCTGCGTTGCCGCAGGCGCCGTCAACCACACCGTCGCCGAGCTCAGGAACGCCACCAACGATTCCGCCGTCACCTGGTAGCCGCCCAGGCACGCCTCGTCCACTGCCAGGACAGCCCGGACACAGCGGGCGGCCCGCTTCAGGAGGAGTCAACAGCCTACCCAGCGCATCGCCTCGACCCATGCCTCCTGGCGGCCTCATCGGCGGAGCCTCAGGGATGGGACTTGGACAGCCCGGCACCAGCAACTCGCAGCCTCGCAGAGTCAATCCGATCGGCGGCGTGATCGGCGGCGGAGGCGCAGGCACCGCACCAACGGGGGCTGCCGGCTCCCGTCCTGGCAGCGGCCGGGGCTCTGGAGCTTTGCACGGGATACCGCCACTGGGAGGGGCCCCTGGCCCGGCCAATCTAGGAAGCGCAGGGAGCACAACCGGTGTAGGCGGAGTTCCGTGCCGGCCTCAACGTCGTGACAGCCATAGGGCAGACGTCCGACGCTGGGATCCCGACGAACCCTGGGCAACGGATCAGGGAGTCGCGCCGGTGGTTCGGCCGCCGGATGAGGAGGGGCCCATCGACCCTGGCCCTGCCATCGGCTTCAATCGGTGAAGCCAGATCCCGCCCGCGCGGGCCTTGCGGTTGCAATTGTCGCGGCAACGGCATTGAGCTTAGCCATGCCTCCCAATATGGTTTCGGCCCACGCTGCACCTAGACCCAATGGCGCCGACCGAATCCGCAGCGACCAATGGCACTTGACGTATCTGAAGATCACTGAAGCGCATCAACTAACGCAGGGCGCGGGGGTAATGGTCGCTGTCCCTGACACCGGAGTGGACCCACATCCCGACTTACGCGACAACCTACTCCCGGGAATAGATCTTATTCCAGGTGGTAGCGGTGACGGCCGGCGCGATCGGGACAGCCATGGAACCTCGATGGCGGGTCTGATCGCCGCGCACGGACAGGGTGGGAGAATAGGAGCACTCGGTATAGCACCGAAGGCAAAAATTCTGCCGATATTTGACTCGCCGCCTAACGGCGAAGGCGAGCCCGACGCGCTAGCACAAGGCATCGAATACGCCGTTTCCAAAGGTGCAGATGTAATCAATATCTCGTCTGTCGGCGCGAGCAGTGCCCGACTCCGCCGTGCTATCGATAGCGCCTTGGCCTCAGATTTGGTGATAGTTGCTGGAGTCGGAAACCGGCCTCGGAATCAGGCAGTTGGCTTTCCTGCAAGACACCCAGGCGTCATCGCCGTCGGGGGCATCGATCGCACCGGCAAACGTGCAACTCTCTCGGTTACCGGAGCCGAGGTCGATGTAGCTGCTCCCGCTGTCGATATCTATAGCACCAGCTACGACGGGAAGTACTCGAAGGGCGCCGGAACATCTGGCGCTACCGCGATCGTGGCAGGCGCGGTGGCGCTGATTAGGTCGAAGTACCCGGACCTGTCAGCGTCGGAGGTGGCGCATCGGCTTGTCGCTACCGCCGTCGACAAGGGACCACCTGGACGGGACGACGAGTACGGGTACGGGGTCATCGACCTCGTGGCCGCGTTGACGGCGGACGTACCTCCGCTGGGTTTCGGGTCGGCGACGGCGAGCGCTCCGACCCACGCCTCCTCGACCACGACAGCGGTCGCGGAACCTGACGGCGAAAGCGACGACGGGGCGACCGCTCGCGGCCTGGTCACCCTCGGCGTGATCGTGGCCGCTGGTGGGACATGGGCGCTGATCGCCCGCAGGCGTCGCCGAGGTGACGACCCCCCACCCCGCGTGAGCCGTTGACCGGTAACGTCGGCGACGTGTCCGAATCCATGCCGCTCCGCCTCGTGCTCGCCTCGGCGAGCCCCGCCCGCCGCAAGATCCTCCAGGCCGCCGGGATCGAACCGGACGTGCTCGTCAGCGGCGTCGACGAGTCCCAGGTGGTCACCGAGCGGGCCGAGGAGCTCTGCCTGGAACTGGCCCGGTTGAAGGCGCAGGCGGTGCTCACCCGGCTGCGGCCGACCGACGGCCAGCGGACGCTGGTGATCGGGTGCGATTCGGTGCTGGCCTTCGACGGGGAGATCCTCGGCAAGCCGGCGGACGCGGCGGACGCCACCCGGCGCTGGGGGCGGATGCGGGGGCGCAGCGGCGTGCTGCACAGCGGGCACTGCCTCATCGACATCGTGGCGGGGCGTCGGGCCGAGGCGGTCGCCTCCACCGTCGTCCACTTCGCCGACGTCAGCGAAGACGAGATCGCCACGTACGTGGGCACCGGCGAGCCGCTCGCGGTGGCCGGCGCCTTCACGATCGACGGGCTGGGCGGGCCGTTCGTGGAGCGGATCGAGGGCGACCCGAGCACCGTCATCGGGCTCTCGCTGCCCATGCTGCGCCGCCTGCTGTCCGAGTTGGACCTGCGGATCACTGATCTGTGGACGAAGGTCGCGCCCGGCAACCAGTCGGTCGAACCGCTCGGCTAGCGTCCGTTCATGACCACGAAGTCGATCCCGCTCACGTCGGAACTGCACGCGTACCTGGTGGCGCACGGTTCGCCACCGGACGAGATCATGCGGGACCTGGCCGAGGAGACCCGCGCCGCCCTGCCGGACGACGCGCAGATGCAGGTCGCGCCGGAGCAGGCCGCCTTCCTGACCTTCCTCACCCGGCTGCTCGGCGTGCGGCAGGCCGTGGAGGTGGGCACCTTCACCGGGCTCTCGTCGTTGGCGATCGCCCGGGGGCTGCCCGAGGGCGGGCGGCTGACCTGCTTCGACATCTCGGAGGAGTTCACGGGCATCGCCCGGCGCTACTGGGCCCGCGCCGGCGTGCAGGACCGGATCGAGCTGCGCATCGGCCCGGCCGGCGACACGCTGCGCGAACTGCCCCACGAGCGTCACCTGGACTTCGCGTTCATCGACGCCGACAAGACGGGCTACCCGATCTACTGGTCGGAGCTGGTGCCCCGGATGCGTCCCGGCGGAGTGATCGCCGTCGACAACGTGCTGCGCGGAGGCCGGGTGATCGCCCCGCAGAACGCCGACGACCGGGCCATCGCCGCGTTCAACGACGAGGTGCTCGCCGACGTCCGGGTGGACGCGGTGATGCTCCCGATCGCCGACGGCCTGACCCTGGCCCGGGTGCACTGACGGCCACCGGAAGGTGCCCCGCGCGATCTTGGTAGGAAACGGCCCCTGGAGGGGCCGTTTCCTACCAGGATCCGAGTTAGGCGGGGGCCGGGGCGCGGACCTCGGCGGGAGCCGGGCGCAGGGCTCGGCCCAGGCGGGCGGCGAGCAGCGCGGCCGCGGCGATGAAGCCCGGCAGCAGCAGGAACGCCAGGTGGGGCCCCACTCCGTCCGCCACCCAGCCGAGGGCGACCGGTGCGATCCCGAAGCCGACCCCCATCGAGTACGACGCCCAGCCGGCCGCCCGGTCCGCGGCCGGCCCGGCGACGGCGAGCGCGATCGAGATGGCCAGCGGGTAGTGCAGCGCGTTGCCGAGGCCGAGCACCACGAGGCCGGTGACGGCGAGCCAGCCGACCGGGGCGACCCAGAACAGCGCGAAGCCGAGCAGCGACACGCCCAGCGCGGCCAGCAGCAGCGGCACCGGCCGGTACCGCAGGGCGATCCGGCCGCCGGCGAGCCGGCCGACGAACATGCCGCAGACGATCGCGGCGACTGCGGCCGAGGCCGTGCCGGCCGCCATTCCGGCGTGCGAGCGCAGCACGTCGGCGGTCCAGAGGGAGAGGCACACCTCGATCGAGCCGGTGACCGCCATCAGCACCCAGGCGATCCAGTAGGCCGAGGGCAGCCGCCGGGCGGCCGTCCCGGCGGGAACAGCCCGATTCGAGCCTACGTCGGCCGGGTCGCCGGCCGGTGATCCACCGGGAGCCGCGGCAGCGGGGGCGGCCTCCGGCAGGCGTACGCGGAAGGTCAGGGCGGCGAGCGCGACCAGCGCGATCAGGCCGGCCTCGACGGCCATCACCGGCCGCCAGCCCCACCCGGCGTCGACGCTGGCGCCGATGACCAGCGGCGCGAGGATGCCCATGCCGGCGCAGGCGGCGTTGGCCTCCGTCAGCGCGGCCGGCGCGGCGGCGCCGTGCCGGGCGGTGAGCACGACGGACACGCCGCTGATCACCATCATGCCGAAGGTGGCGACCACCGCGACGGCGGTGATCGTGGCGGGCAGGGCACGCAGGGTGCCGAGGGCGGCGACGCCGCACGCCACCCCGGCCAGCCCGACCCAGACGGCGCGACCGCGGCCGACCCGGCGGGCCAGCGGCGCGAAGAGCGCCCCGCCGGCCAGCGCGCCGACGGCGATGCCGGTGCTGTGCAGGCCGGCGACGGCGGCCGAGGTGCCCTGTTCGTCGCGGAGCAGCGGCACGACCGGCCCGAACCCGTAGAGGAAGAAGCCCCACAGCCCGAGCTGGGCGTAGGTCAGCCAGGTGATCCGGTCACGGGTGAGGCGGGGCACCGGCCTTACGGTACAAGTGTCCGGCCGGCGCCCCGCTCGGGTGAGAGGCAGGTCTCCCAGGGGGCGGGAAGGGCCTCCCGCACCGCAGGCGTCGACCTCAGCGGACGGTGCGGGCGAACTGTCGGGCCGCCCAGAAGACGCCGGCCGCGGCGAGCACCGCGATGATGGTCAGCCCCTGCCAGACCTTGTCGTCGCCGAGGTCGCCGGCGAAGAGGGCCCGGGTGCCGTCGACGGCCCAGGAGAAGGGGTTCCACTCGGCGACGCCCTGGAGCCAGCCGGGCGCGAACGTGAGCGGCAGCAGGATGCCGGAGAGCAGCAGCACCGGCTGCGCCACGGTGTTCATCAGCGGGGCCAGCGCGTCCTCGCTCTTGACCTTGAGCGCGACGCCGTAGGAGACGGCCGAGGTCATCAGCGCGATCAGGGCGAGCATGAGGTACGCCAGAAGCAGGTCGACGATGAAGACGCGCAGGTCGAACAGGAGCGCGAGCAGGGTGATGATGACCGCCTGCACGATAAGCGACACCACGTCCCGCAGGGAGCGGCCGAGCAGCAGGGCCAGCCGGCTGACCGGGGTGACCCGGGAGCGTTCGATGACCCCGGCGCGCAGCTCGGCGATCAGGCCGAAGCCCTGGAACAGGCCGCCGAAGATGGCCAGCAGCACCAGCAGGCCGGGCACGAAGATCTTGTAGGCCTCGGCCTGGGTGGGCGCGTTCAGCGCCGGCTTGAGCAGCGGGGCGAAGAGCAGCAGGTACATCACCGGCTGGAAGACGCCGACGAAGACCCAGACGGGGTTGCGCAGCAGGAGTTGGAGCTGGCGCTGGAAGATCAGCCAGGTGTCACGGGCGAGTTTCATGAGGTCTCTCCGGTCTGGGGTCAGGACTCGCGCAGCGAGCGGCCGGTCTTGGTGAGGAAGACGTCGTCGAGGCTGGGCCGGTGCAGCTCGATGGAGTTGAGCGCGAGGCCCCCGGTGTCGACGCGCCGCAGGATCTGCGGGATGGCGGTGGCGCCCTCGTCGACGTAGAGCCGCAGGCCGCCCTCGTCGGCGGTCTCCAGCTTGTTGACGTACGGCTCGCTGTCGAGCAGCTGCGCGGCCTGCGGGGTGGCCGCGGCGTCCAGCCCGACCAGCACCACGTCGCCGGAGATCTCGCGCTTCAGGTCCGCCGGGGTGCCCTCCGCGACGACCTCGCCGTGATCCATGATCGCGATCCGGTCGCAAAGCGCGTCGGCCTCGTCCAGGTAGTGCGTGGTGATGAAGACGGTCATCCCGTCGGCGCGCAGCCGGCGGATCTCGTCCCACATGTGCGCGCGGCTCTGCGGGTCGAGGCCGCTGGTGGGCTCGTCCAGGAAGACGATCTTCGGCTCGTGGATGATGCCGAGGGCGATCTCCACCCGCCGCCGCTGGCCGCCGGAGTAGGTCTTGCACTTGCGGTCGGCGTACTCGGTGAGCTGGAAGGCGTCGAGGGCGAGGGCGGCCCGCCGGTGCGCCTCGGCCTTGCCGATGCCGTACATCCGGGCCTGGAGGACCAGCTCCTCGCGGGCGGTGGACTCGTCCCAGGTGCTGCCGCCCTGGGCGACGTAGCCGATGCGGCGGCGCACCTCGGCCGGGTCCTTGCGCAGGTCGGCGCCGGCGATCGTGGCCTCGCCGCCGTCGGGCTCGATCAGCGTGGCCAGCATCCGCAGGGTGGTGGTCTTGCCGGCGCCGTTGGGGCCGAGGAACCCGAAGATCTCCCCCTCGGCGACCTGCAGGTTGACGCCGCGCACCGCGTCGACGGTCTTCGTCTGGCGACCCTCACGGGAGCGGAACGACTTCCGCAACCCTCTGGTCTCGATCATCTCTGCTCCTGGTCGTCGGGGCCGGCGCGACCGGCCGCCTGCCTGTCCCGTGGAGACGACGCCGGACGGCGTGCTCCCCCGTGCGTCGCGAGCAGGCTAACGCGATATAGCTTTTATGGTCAACGTTGATTAATCGGCGTCCGGCCGTGGCGGCAGCCGCTTCTCCCAGCCCTCCCAGCCCTGCGCCCGCTCCAATCCGTCAGGCAGGTACGACACCCCCGACTCGATCCGCTCCGCGATGCGCTCGCACCAGAAGATCTCCGCCTCCGACCGGGCCGTCCAGAGCTCGAACATCCACCCCACGTGCACCGGCTTGGTGTCACGCATCCAGTCAGAACTCAACGAGGCACGCATCCACTCGACACCGGCGCGCAGCAGGTTCGCCCGGTTGCGCAGGGCCGCCGCCGCCTCCTCGCGCGGCAGCGCGGGCAGGAAGGAGAACGCCGCCGCGAAGGGGTCCGGCGGCTCGTGCAACCGCCACCAGAGCCCGCGCAGCAACCTCTCGAACTCCTCCTCCCCCTCCGGGGTCACCTCGTACGTGGTGCGGGCCGGGCGGGCGCCCACCTGCTCGGTGGCCACCTCGCGCAGCAGCCCCTCCTCGGTGAGCTTGCGCAGGGCGTGGTAGATCGAGCCGGGTTGCACGTTGGCCCACTTGTCGGCGTTCCAGCTGAGCAGTTCGCGGCGCACGTCGTAGCCGTGCACGGGCTGCATCCACCGCACCAGCCCGAGGATCATCATTCGCGTGGCAGACACCGGAAGAGCGTAATAGGCAAACTTGACTAAGGCTCGGCGGAACAGTGCGGCATCCCACACTGAGCGATCGTTAGGGTCCTCAGGGTGGCCGATACACTCCCGGTCAGTAACCTCCCGGGAGGAGCCCCCAAGGTGCGCAAGGTACTCATCGCCAACCGCGGCGAGATCGCCGTCCGCGTCATCCGCGCCTGCCGCGACGCCGGTCTGGGCAGCGTCGCCGTCTACGCGGACTCCGACCGGGACGCCCTGCACGCCACGCTGGCCGACGAGGCGTACGCGCTCGGCGGGGACACCGCCGCCGAGTCGTACCTGCGCATCGACAAGCTGCTGGAGGTCGCCGCCAAGGCCGACGCCGACGCGGTGCACCCCGGCTACGGCTTCCTCTCCGAGAACGCCGACTTCGCCCAGGCCGTCATCGACGCCGGGCTGACCTGGATCGGCCCCACCCCCCAGGCGATCCGCGACCTCGGCGACAAGGTGACCGCCCGGCACATCGCCCAGCGCGCCGGCGCTCCCCTGGTGCCCGGCACCCCCGACCCGGTGGCCAACCCGGACGAGGTGATGGCGTTCGCCGTCGACCACGGCCTGCCGGTCGCCATCAAGGCCGCCTTCGGCGGCGGCGGGCGCGGGCTCAAGGTGGCCCGCACGATGGAGGAGATCCCGCACCTGTTCGAGTCGGCCACCCGCGAGGCGGTCGCCGCGTTCGGCCGGGGCGAGTGCTTCGTCGAGCGCTACCTGGACAAGCCGCGCCACGTCGAGGCGCAGGTGCTGGCCGACCAGCACGGCAACGTGATCGTGGTCGGCACCCGGGACTGCTCGCTCCAGCGTCGCCACCAGAAGCTGGTCGAGGAGGCCCCCGCGCCGTTCCTCACCGACGCGCAGCGCGCCCAGATCCACATCAGCGCCAAGGCGATCTGCCGGGAGGCCGGCTACCACGGCGCCGGCACGGTGGAATACCTGGTCGGGGCCGACGGCACCATCTCCTTCCTGGAGGTCAACACCCGCCTCCAGGTCGAGCACCCGGTCACCGAGGAGACCGCCGGCATCGACCTGGTCCGCGAGCAGTTCCGCATCGCCGACGGCGAGAAGCTGCGGTTCACCGAGGACCCGACGCCGCGCGGGCACTCCATCGAGTTCCGGATCAACGGCGAGGACCCGGGCCGCAACTTCCTGCCCGCCCCCGGCACGGTCACCGCGCTGCGGCTGCCCACCGGCCCCGGCGTCCGGGTGGACACCGGCATCTCGGCCGGCGACGTGATCGGCGGCAACTTCGACTCGCTGCTGGCCAAGGTCATCATCACCGGCGAGACGCGTACCGAGGCGCTGGAGCGGGCCCGCCGGGCGCTGGACGAGATGGTCGTCGAGGGCATGGCCACCGCGCTGCCGTTCCACCGGCTGGTCGTCCGGGACGAGGCGTTCACCGCCGAGCCGTTCACCGTGCACACCAGGTGGATCGAGACCGAGTTCGACAACACCGTGCCGCCGTTCGCCGCCGCCGCCGGCGCCGCCGAGGCGCCGGCCGAGCGCGAGACCGTCGTGGTCGAGGTGGGCGGCAAGCGCCTGGAGGTGGTGTTGCCCGCCGGCCTCGGCGGGGGTACGACCGCCGCCGCGCCCGCCGCCCGCAAGTCGGCCCGCCGGGGCGGCGGGACCAAGGCCGGGGCCGCCGTCAGCGGCGACGCGCTCACCTCGCCGATGCAGGGCACGATCGTCAAGATCGCGGTGGCCGACGGGGACACCGTCGCCGAGGGCGACCTGGTGGTGGTGCTGGAGGCGATGAAGATGGAGCAGCCGCTGCACGCGCACAAGGCGGGCACGGTCAGCGGCCTGGCCGCCGAGGTCGGCGCCGTGATCAGTGCCGGCGCGGCGATCTGCACCATCGCCTGACCCCGGCCGGGGCCACCGCCCGTTCGCCGGAACCGGCCGCGCTCGCCCGATCGCCGGCCCCGGCAGGGGCCACCGCCCGATCGCCGGCCCCGACGGCGCTCGCCCGATCGCCGGCCCCGACGGCGCTCGCCGATCTCTGACCGGGCGCAGCGCCCCGCCGGCTCGCTGCCCGGCCGGCGCGCGCGTCAGCGCAGCTCGGTGGCGGCGACGGCCCGGACGGCGGCGGTCAGCGCGTCCAGCGTGGTGGACTCCACCCGCCAGTGCTGCCAGTACAGCGGCCGGTCCAGGTGGCGCCCGGCGCCGAGGTCGACGCAGCGGCCGGCCGCGATGTCGGCACGGGCGAAGCGCTCGGGGACCATCCCCCACCCCAGCCCCAGCCGCACGGCCTCGTTGAACCCGTCGAAGGACGGCACGTAGTGAACGGGCGGATCGATCCGGCGCCGGGTCACGGTGCGGGCGAACCGGTGCTGGAGCTGGTCCTTGCGGTCGAACGCCATCATCGGCGCCGCCGCGAGGGCCGCATCGGTGAGACCGTCGGGAAAGTGGCGGGCCGCGAACTCGGTCCGGGCCAGCGCGACGTACCGCATCGCGCCCAGCCGCTCCACCCGGCAGCCCTGGACGGCCTCGCGCTGCGCGGTCACCGCCGCCATCGCGGTGCCGTCGCGGATCAGCTCCGCCGTGTGGTCCTCGTCGTCGCGGCGAACGTCGAACAGGAGCGCCAGCCCGGCGGGCAGCCGCGCCAGCGCGCCGACGAACCAGGTGCCGAGCGAGTCCCCGTTCGCCACGACGGTCACCCGGGTGGGGGCGGCGCCGCCCGTCGTCGGCGGGCGGGCCGCGTCCAACGCCTCCCGCTCCAGCAGGGCCACCTGCCCGGCCAGCCGCAGCAGCGGCCGGCCCGCGTCGGTGGCCTGGCACGGCTTCGTCCGGCGGACCAGCACCTGCCCGACGGCCTGTTCCAACGCCTTCATCCGCTGGCTGACGGCCGACGGGGTGACGTGCAGGGCGTGCGCGGCGGCCTCGAAGCTGCCCTCGCGGACCACCGCGGCGAACGTCCGGAGCTGCGTGGTGTCGAGCATGATGAAGCCCAGCTTATCCGCCATCAGAATCTTTAGCTGGGCTGCATCCGCGGAGCCCCGTAGCGTCGACCCGTGCCCGAGATCCTCAGCAGCTCCGTGACCGGTTCCGCCGCCGCCGGCTTCTCCCTCGCCATCGCGCTGATCGCCGCCATCGGCGCGCAGAACGCCTTCGTCCTGCGGCAGGGCCTGCGCCGCGAGCACGTGGCGCCCGTGGTCGTCGTCTGCGCCGCCTCCGACGCGCTGCTCATCTCCGTCGGCATCGCCGGGATGGGCACCGCCACGGCGGATCACCCCACCGCCCTGGCCGCCGTCCGCTGGCTGGGCGCCGCATTCCTGCTCGGGTACGCCGTGCTGGCCGCACGCCGCGCGCTGCGCCCGGGCGGGCTCTCGCCCGCCGACCGGCCCCCGGCCACGCTCGGGGCGACGGTGCTGGCCTGCCTCGCCTTCACCTACCTCAACCCGCACGTGTACCTCGACACCGTGCTCCTGCTCGGCGGGGTGGCCCGCCAGCACCCGCACCACTGGGTCTTCGGCGCGGGCGCGGCGCTGGCCAGCGTGGTCTGGTTCACCGCCCTGGGCGCCGCCGCCCACCGGCTCGCGCCCGTGCTGGCCCGCCCGGCGGCGTGGCGGGTGGTCGACGGGGTGGTCGCTCTCGTGATGGCCGCGATCGCGGCGGGGCTGGTGCTGGGCTGACGGGGGTGACGCCGCGCACCGCCCGGCCGGGGGTGTTTTCCGCGACCACCGGGGGTGCGGGCGCCGCGGGGCGGGAATGATGGCGGGGTGCGGTTCCTACACGGCGCGGTTCCCGCGCACGACCTGACCTACAACGACGTCTTCATGGCGCCGGCCCGCTCCGAGGTGGGCTCGCGGCTCGACGTCGACCTGGCCACCGGCGACGGCACCGGCACCACCATTCCGCTGGTCGTGTCCAACATGACCGCGGTGTCCGGCCGGCGGATGGCCGAGACCGTGGCCCGGCGCGGCGCGATCGCGGTCATCCCGCAGGACATCCCGATCGAGGTGGTGGCGAACGTCGTCGCCTGGGTCAAGCGGCGCCACCTGGTGCACGACACCGCGATCACGCTCGGCCCGACCGACACCGTCGGCGACGCCATCCACCTGCTGCCGAAGCGGTCGCACGGCGCCGTCGTGGTGATCGACCACGAGAGCCGGCCGCTGGGCGTGGTGACCGAGGCGGACACCGTGGGCGTCGACCGCTTCGCCCAGCTCCGGCACGTGATGTCCACCGAGCTGCACACCGTGCCGGCGGACGCCGACCCGCGTACCGGCTTCGACCGGCTCTCGGCCGGCCGGCGGCGGCTCGCCCCGGTGGTCGACGCCGAGGGCCGACTCGTCGGGGTGCTGACCCGGCAGGGCGCGCTGCGGGCCACCCTCTACAAGCCGGCGGTGGACGACCGGGGGCGGCTGCGCATCGCCGCCGCCGTCGGCATCAACGGCGACGTGACCGGAAAGGCTGCGGCGCTGCTGGAAGCCGGGGTGGACACCCTGGTCGTGGACACCGCGCACGGCCACCAGGAGCGGATGATCACGGCGCTGCGGGCGGTCCGCGCGCTGGACCCGGCGGTCCCGGTCGCGGCCGGCAACGTGGTGACCGCCGAGGGCGTACGCGACCTGGTGGAGGCGGGCGCCGACATCGTCAAGGTGGGCGTCGGGCCCGGCGCGATGTGCACCACCCGGATGATGACCGGGGTGGGCCGGCCACAGTTCTCCGCCGTGCTCGACTGCGCCGCGGCGGCCCGCCAGCTCGGCCGGCACGTCTGGGCCGACGGCGGCGTACGCCACCCGCGGGACGTGGCGCTGGCCCTGGCCGCCGGCGCGTCGAACGTGATGATCGGCTCCTGGTTCGCCGGCACCTACGAGTCCCCCGGCGACCTCTACACCGACGCCGACGGCCGGCGCTACAAGGAGAGCTTCGGCATGGCCTCGGCGCGGGCGGTCAGCGCGCGCACGGCCGACGACAGCGCGTACGACCGGGCCCGCAAGGCCGTCTTCGAGGAGGGCATCTCCTCGGCCCGGATGTACCTCGACCCGGCCCGCCCCGGCGTGGAGGACCTGATCGACGAGATCATCGCCGGGGTGCGCAGCTCCTTCACCTACGCCGGCGCGCGGGACCTGGCGGAGTTCCACGAGCGGGCCGTGGTCGGCGTGCAGAGCACGGCCGGCTACACCGAGGGGATGCCGCTGCCGACGAGTTGGTGAGACGCCCTCGCCGGCGGGTGAACCGGGCGGTCCGCCCGCCGTCGGGCGTCACGACTTCGGGAATAGGCGGCGGATGACCGCGCGGGCCGCCGCCCGGGGGTCGTCGCCGACCCGCTCCGGCAGCGCGCCGGCGAGCCAGAGCGTGGCGAAGCCGTGCACGATCGACCAGGCGGCGAGCGCGTCGCCCTGCGGATCCGCCGCCGTCGGCCGCTCCTCGGGCAGCCCGGCGACGCCGGCGCGCAGCGCGTCCCCGGCCCGCTGGCGGGCCGCCACCAGCTCCTCGGCGTCGCCCCGGTAGAGGTCCGGGCGGAACATCACCTCGAAGTGCGCCCGGTGGCCGACCGCGAAGTCGACGTACGCGACGCCGCTGCCGAGCAGGTCGTCCGCGCCGCGCAGCGCCTCGGCGAGCAGTTCGAAGCCCTCCGCGGCGAGGGCGGTCAGCAGCCCCGCCTTGTCGCCGAAGTGGTGCGCCGGGGCGGCGTGCGAGACGCCCGCCCGCCGGGCCAGGTCGCGCAGGCTCAGCGCCGCCGGCCCGGACTCCTCGATCACCTGCACCGCCGCGGCGAGCAGGGCGCGACGCAGGTCGCCGTGGTGGTAGCCGCGCGTTCCGGTCATGCCCCGATCCTATCTTGCCATTGACAAGATGACACCTCGGCGGGCAATCTTGTCGGCGACAAGTTTCCCATCGAGGAGGTATCCCATGGCTCCGCTGATCGCGCTCGTGGTCGGCACCGCGCTCGCCCGGCTGGCCGGCCTGGCCGGCGTGGCCGCCCTCGACGGCTGGCACCCCGCGCTGCGGGTGGGGCTGGCGCTGATGTTCGTCGTGACCGGCGCCGCGCACTTCGCCCCTGCCTACCGGCGGGACATGATCGCGATGGTGCCGCCCGCCCTGCCCCGGCCGGACCTGTTGGTCGCGCTCACCGGGGTGCTGGAACTGGTGGGCGCGGTCGGGCTGCTGGTGCCGGCCACCGCCCGCTGGGCCGCGGCCGGGCTCGCGCTGCTGATGCTGGCCATGTTCCCGGCGAACGTCTCGGCCGCCCGGCGCCGGCTGACCCTGGGCGGCAAGCCGGTGACCCCCCTCGGCCCGCGCACGGTGGAGCAGGTCTTCTTCGTCGCCGTGGCCGCCGCCATTTCGTTTGGCCCCTGACGATCAGGAGGCTAATGTGTCGGCATGGAACTGATCCAGCTGCGAGACGTGCCCCTCGGGCGCCTTCTCGTGGTCGCCGGACACGTCACCGGGCAGCGGTGGAACCGCTACCTCGCCGAGGAACACGGGCTCACCCAGGCCGGGATGGCGACCCTGATGACCCTCGCCGAGCACGGCGAGCTGCCGCACCGCGCGGTGGCCGAGCAGTGTTTCGTCCGGCCGGCCACCCTCACCGGCATCGTCGACACCCTCGAACGCGACGGCCTGGTCGAACGGCAGCGCGACGACACCGACCGGCGCAGCGTCCGGCTCGCGATCACCCCGGCCGGCCGGGCCCGGGTCGACGCGCTGACCGCCCTGATCCGCTCCGGACGCCCGCTGACCTCGGTCGACGCCGACCCGGCGAAGGAGGCGGTGATCCGGGAGTTCCTCCTGGAGGTCATCGGCAGCGGCGACGCCGGCAGGCCGGAAGGAATTCCGACATGCTGATCCGGCTGCTGCGCACGCACCTACGCCCCTACCACCGGCCGCTGGCGGCGGTGGTGCTGCTCCAGTTCGTCGGCACGATGGCGTCGCTCTACCTGCCCAGCCTCAACGCCGACATCATCGACCTCGGCGTGGCCCGGGGCGACACCGGCTACATCATGCGCACCGGCGGATGGATGCTCGCGGTCAGCCTGGTCCAGATCGTCTGCTCCGTCGCCGCCGTCTACCTCGGCGCGCGGACCGCGATGGGCTTCGGCCGGGACGTGCGGGCGGCGGTGTTCGGGCACGTGAACCGCTTCTCGGCGCGGGAGGTGGCCCGCTTCGGCGCGCCCTCGCTGATCACTCGCAACACCAACGACGTGCAGCAGGTGCAGATGCTCGTGCTGATGAGCTGCACCATGCTGGTCGCCGCGCCGATCATGAGCGTCGGCGGCGTGGTGATGGCGCTGCGCGAGGATCTCGGCCTCTCCTGGCTGATGCTGGTCAGCGTGCCGGTGCTGGCCGTCGCCCTGGGGCTGATCATCCGGCGGATGGTGCCGGGCTTCCGGCTCATGCAGACCCGCATCGACACGGTCAACCGGGTGCTGCGCGAGCAGATCACCGGCATCCGGGTGGTCCGGGCGTTCGTCCGGGAGCCGTACGAGACGGAGCGCTTCGCCACCGCGAACGCCGACCTCACCGCGACCGCCCTGCGCACCGGCCGCCTGATGGCGTTGATCTTCCCCGTGGTGATGCTGGTGCTCAACGTCTCCAGCGTCGCGGTGCTCTGGTTCGGCGCCCAGCGGGTCGACGCCGGGGCGATCCAGGTCGGCGCCCTCACCGCCTTCCTGCAATACCTGATGCAGATCCTGATGGCCGTCATGATGGCCACCTTCATGCTGATGATGGTGCCGCGGGCCGCGGTCTGCGCGGAGCGGATCGTCGAGGTGCTGGACACCGACTCCTCCGTGGTGCCGGCGCCCCGCCCGGTGACCGAGGTGTCCGCCCGCGGCGAGCTGGAGCTGCGCGGGGTGCGGTTCCAGTATCCGGGAGCGGCCGCGCCGGTGCTGCGGGACGTCTCGTTCCGCGTGACGCCCGGAACGACCACGGCGGTCATCGGCAGCACCGGCTCGGGCAAGACCACCCTGCTGTCGCTCGTCCCCCGGCTGGTCGACGTCACCGCCGGCGCGGTGCTGGTCGACGGCGTCGACGTACGCGACCTGGCGCCGGACGAGCTGTGGCGCCGGATCGGGCTGGTGCCGCAGCGGCCGTACCTGTTCACCGGCACGGTGGCGAGCAACCTGCGCTACGGCAACCCCGACGCGACCGACGCGGAGCTGTGGGAGGCGCTGGAGATCGCCCAGGCGCGGGACTTCGTCGAGGCGATGCCCGACCAGCTGGCGTCGCCGATCGCGCAGGGCGGCACGAACGTCTCCGGCGGGCAGCGTCAACGGCTGGCGATCGCCCGGGCCCTGGTGCGCCGGCCCGAGATCTACCTCTTCGACGACTCGTTCTCCGCGCTCGACCTCGGCACCGACGCGCGGCTGCGGGCGGCGCTGCGCCCCGTCACGGAGGACGCCGCCGTGGTGATCGTGGCGCAGCGGGTCTCCACCATCGTCGGCGCCGACCAGATCATCGTGCTCGAGGACGGAGGCGTGGTCGGGATGGGCCGACACGACGAGCTGTTGGAGACCTGCCCGACGTACGCCGAGATCGTGGCGTCCCAGAACACGACGGAGGTGGCGGCGTGAGCAAGCGAAGCGAGCGAACCGTCAGGCACAGCAGCGTGGCGCCTCGCGGTGCCGCCGAGCGGAGCGAGGTGGCGGCGTGAGCGCCGTACCACAGCAGAAGCCGGCCGCCGAGGCGCCGACGCCCAGGCGGCTGCCGCCCGGCGGGCAGCGCGGCGGGCCACCGTGGGGTGGCGCCGGGATGCCTGCGGAGCGGTCGATGAACTTCGGGCCCTCGGCCCGGCGGCTGCTGCGCCGGCTGCGGCCGGACCGCCTCCCGCTGGTCGCCGTGATCGCGCTGGCCGTGGCCAGCGTCGGGCTCAGCGTGATCGGGCCGAAGGTGCTCGGGCACGCCACCGACCTGATCTTCACCGGCGTGATCGGCCGGCAGTTGCCGGCGGGCACCACCGCCGACCAGGCGGTGGCCGCCGCCCGGGCGGCCGGCAACGACAGCTTCGCCGACATGCTCGCGCGGATGGACGTCGTGCCCGGCGTGGGCATCGACTTCGCCGCGCTGGCGCGGGTGCTGCTGCTGGCGCTCGGGCTCTACCTGGCGGCCAGCGCGCTGATGTGGTGGCAGGGCTGGCTGCTCAACGGCGTGGTGCAGCGCACCGTGCTGCGGCTGCGGGCGGACGTGGAGGACAAGCTCAACCGGCTGCCGCTGCCCTACTTCGACCGGCAGCCCCGCGGCGAGCTGCTCAGCCGGGTCACCAACGACATCGACAACATCTCGACCAGCCTCCAGCAGACGCTGAGCCAGCTCCTCACCTCGCTGCTCACCGTGGTCGGCGTGCTGGCCATGATGTTCTGGATCTCGCCGCTGCTGGCCCTGGTGGCACTGGTCGCGGTGCCGGTGTCGGTGGTCGTCACCGGCGTCATCGCCAAGCGTTCGCAGCAGCAGTTCATCGCCCAGTGGACGCACACCGGCGAGCTGAACGGCCAGATCGAGGAGGCGTTCACCGGCCACGAGCTGGTCAAGGTCTTCGGCCGCCAGCGCGAGGTGGAGGCCGCCTTCACCGCCAAGAACGAGGAGCTGTTCCGGGCCAGCTTCGGCGCCCAGTTCGTCTCCGGGATCATCATGCCGGCGATGATGTTCGTCGGGAACCTCAGCTACGTGGCGATCGCCGTGGTCGGCGGCCTGCGGGTGGCGTCGGGCTCGATGAGCCTCGGCGACGTGCAGGCGTTCATCCAGTACAGCCGGCAGTTCACCCAGCCGCTCACCCAGGTGGCCTCGATGGCGAACCTGCTCCAGTCGGGGGTGGCCTCCGCCGAGCGGGTCTTCGCCGTGCTCGACGCCGAGGAGCAGAGCCCCGACCCGGCCGCGCCGGCCCGGGTGCGCGACCCGCGCGGCCGGGTCGAGTTCGAGCACGTCTCCTTCCGGTACGCCCCGGACAAGCCGCTCATCGAGGACCTGTCGCTGGTCGCCGAGCCCGGGCACACCGTGGCCATCGTCGGGCCGACCGGCGCCGGCAAGACCACCCTGGTCAACCTGGTCATGCGCTTCTACGAGCTGAACGCCGGCCGGATCACGCTCGACGGGGTGGACGTCACGACCATGCGCCGCGACGACCTGCGCGGCCGGATCGGCATGGTCCTCCAGGACACCTGGCTCTTCGGCGGCACCATTCGCGACAACATCGCGTACGGCCGACCGGGCGCGACCGAGGAGGAGATCCTGGCCGCGGCCCGGGCGACGTTCGTGGACCGGTTCGTGCGCAGCCTCCCCGACGGCTACGACACGGTGATCGACGAGGAGGGCAGCAACGTCAGCGCGGGCGAGAAGCAGCTCGTCACGATCGCCCGGGCGTTCCTCGCCGAGCCGTCACTGCTGATCCTGGACGAGGCGACCAGCTCGGTGGACACCCGCACGGAGGTGCTGCTCCAACGGGCGATGGCCGCCCTGCGCTCGGACCGCACCAGCTTCGTCATCGCGCACCGGCTCTCCACCATCCGCGACGCGGACCTGATCCTGATGATGGAGGACGGCCGGATCGTGGAGCAGGGCACGCACGACGAGCTGCTCGCCGCGCGGGGCGCGTACCACCGGCTGTACCGGTCGCAGTTCACCGCCGCGACCCGGCCCGACCCCGAGCCCGCGTCGATCTGACGGTGACCGCCATGACGACGCGGCCACCGGCCACGACAGGCGGCCGGCCGACGGGCCCGCGGCCGGACGGGGCCTCAGCCCGCCGGGAGGAGGGCCGCGCCGCGTGCGGAAACCACCGCGCCGATCAGCCGCAGGGCGTCGGCGGCGGGCATCGGGTCCAGGGCGCGGCCCCCGCGCAGGCGCAGCGAGACCGCGCCCTCGGCCGCCTCGCGGGGGCCGAGCACGGCGGCGTACGGGATCCGGGCGCGGGCGGCGTCACGGATGCGGACGCCCAGGGAACCGGACGACTCCACCTCGACCCGCAGCCCCGCGGCCATCGCGTCGCGGGCGAGCCGGGCCGCCGCCCCGGCCTGGGCGTCCCCGACCGGCAGCACGACCAGCTGCACCGGGGCGTACCAGGCGGGGAAGGCCCCCTCGTGCACCTCGATCAGGTACGCGAACAGCCGCTCCATGCTGCCGACGAGGCTGCGGTGCACCATCACCGGCCGACGCCGCGCCCCGGCCGGGTCGGTGTACGACAGGTCGAACCGCTCCGGCTTGTCGAAGTCGAGCTGGACGGTGGAGAGGGTGAACTCCCGCCCGGCGGCGTCACGCACCTGAATGTCGATCTTCGGCCCGTAGAACGCGGCCTCCCCCGGCGCCTCGGTGAACTCCACCCCGTGCAGCGCCGAGCGGAGCAGTTCCTCGGCCCGCGCCCACTGGGCGTCGTCCCCGACGTACTGCTGGCCGGGCCCCCGCAGCGACAACCGGAACCCCGCCGGCCGGACGCCGAGCGCGGCGTGCGCCTCGCCGATCAGCCGGAGGATCTCCGCCACCTCCTCGCCCACCTGCTCCAGTGCGCAGAAGTTGTGCGCGTCGTTGAGCGAGATGGCCCGCACCCGGGACAGCCCGCCGAGCACCCCGGAGCGCTCGGCGCGGTACATGCCGCCCAGCTCGGCGATCCGCAGCGGCAGCTCCCGGTAGGAGCGGCCCCGGGCCCGGTACACCAGGGCGTGGTGCGGGCAGAGCGCCGGCCGCAGCACGAACTCGTCGTCGGCGGAGAGCCGCAGCGGCGGGAACATGTCGTCGGCGAAGTAGCCGAGGTGGCCGGAGAGCTCGAACAGTTCCCGTTTGCCCAGCGGCGGGGTGTACACGTGCCGGTAGCCGGCCCGGCGCTCCAGATCCCGGACGTACTCCTCGACGGCGTGCCGGGCGGCGGCGCCGGCCGGCAGCCAGAGCGGCAGCCCGGCGCCGGCCAGCGGGTCGGAGTCGAACAGGTCCAGCTCCCGGCCGAGCCTGCGGTGGTCGATCATGTCGCGCTCCTTGATCGGGTACGACCCGGAGGCGACCCGGTCACCGGACGCCACGAGGCCCCGGGGCGGATCGCCCCGGGGCCTCGTCGACGGTCAGGTCAGTGCGGCGCGCCGGGGTCTCCCGGCGTCGTGGTCAGCACCGCACTGCTCATGCGGCGACGGTACGCCCGCCCGCGCGGGGGCCGCAGCCGGATTTTCCCCGGCGCGGCGCCGCGGGCGCTGCTCGTGGACCGGCACGGCCCGGAAATCGGGGGCGGGCCGCCGGCACGGGACCTGCCGGCGGCCCGCGGCGGCCCGGTCGTCAGGAACGGGGGACCCGACGGTTGGGGGGCCGCGCGCCGACAACGGTACGCCGACCGGCGCCGATCCGCCGACCCCCGGAAGCACGCGGTGGCGTCACCTTCGCCGGCGCCCGCTCGTTGGGCCCGGGTAGCCCTGCCGTGTCGGCGGTCACCACGAGCCGGGGCCGTGTCCGGTGACGCCGGACACGCCGTCAGGCTCGGTACACCGATCGGTCCCGTCCGGCGAGGTGGCAGTGGTGCCCGAACTACTCACTGAGGTCGCTTCGCCGACCTGGGCCTACCTCGCGCTGCTCGGGCTGCTGGTGGCCGACGCCTTCGTCCCGGTCATCCCCACCCAGGTCATCATGATCACCAGCGGCGCCCTGACCGTCTACGGCGGGCTGAACCTGCCGCTGACCATCGCCGTCGGCGCGCTCGGCGTCTTCGCCGGCGACCTCGCCTGCTACCTGCTCGGGCGGGGCGCGCCACACCGCCGGGCGCACCGCGACGCCGCGCCGGGCCGGGCCCGCCGGGTCGCCAGCCGGGTCACCCAGGGGCTGCGCCGGCCCGGCCCGCTCGTGATCCTGCTCTGCCGCTTCGTGCCCGGCGGCCGGATGGCGGCCTGCTTCTCCGCCGGCCGCAGCCGGTACCCGTACCGGCTGTTCCTGCTCTACGAGGGCCTGGCGGCGCTGGGCTGGGCGACGTACGGCGGGCTGGTCGGGCACCTGGGCGGGACGGCGCTGACCGAGTCGGCGTGGCGGCTGGCGGTGATCGCGGCGGTCGCGGCGGCCGGGTTCGGCGCGGCGGGCTGGGCCATGACCGTCGTCGGCGCCCGGCGGGCGGCCGTACCGGATCCGGCGGTGCCGGTCGTCGTCGCGGGCACGGACGCACCGGGGCGGACCGGCGGCGGCGCCCACGCCGCCTAGGGGTGGTCCCCGGGGCCGATCTCGGTGGACCGCCCGGATCCGTCTGGGGTGTCCCGCGCGACAGGCTGAGGCATGCCTGGAACCCGGAACAGTGGACTGCTGGCCCTCGGCGGGATCGCCGTGGCGGCGCTGCTCGCCGTGATCGGCCACGTCGAGGTGAACGACGACCTGAACCCCTGGGCACTTACCGTCAGCGACTTCGCCGTCTCCGACCGCGGGGGCGTGATCGACGCGGCCATGGTGGTGCTCGCCGTGGCCACCGCCGTGCTCCTGCCCGCCCTGCGCCGCGCCCACCGGTCCCCCGGGCGGACGGCCGAGGTGCTCCTGGCCGCCTGGGTCGGCGGGCTGCTGCTGGCCGCGGTCGTGCCGACGAACGAGCCCGGCTCGCCCATGGACACCGCCGCCTACGTCCACCGGTACGCCTCGGTGGTCGCCTTCCTGGCGCTGCCGGTCGCCGGCTGGCTGCTCGCGACCCGGCTGCCCGTCGGCGCCCGCGCGGTCCGCTGGCTCGTCCTGGCCAGCCTGGCCCTCGCCGCGGCGATGGTCTGGTCGGCCTACGCGGGCGACCGGCTGCTGATCGGCCTGATCGAGCGGCTGCTCATCCTCGCCGAGGTCGCCGTGCTCGCCGTCGTCGCCGGCACCCTCCTCCGCCGCCGGGCGGACCGCGCGGCGGCGGGGCCCGGCGGAACCCGCGAGGCGGGCCGGAACGCCCACCGCGCGTCCGTGGTCGGCGCGGCGGGGGCGGTCACTCCAGCTCGTGGAGCATGAGCTGGCGGGCGGCCTCCGTGATCGAGCCGGAGAGGCTCGGGTAGATCGTGATGGTCTGGGCCAGCTCGTTGACCGTGAGGTTGTTCTCCACCGCCATCGTGATCGGCAGGATCAGCTCGCTCGCCTTCGGCGCCACCACCACGCCGCCGATCACCTGGCCGCTCGCCGGCCGGCAGAAGAGCTTGACGAAGCCGTCGGCGAGGTCGTCCATCTTCGCGCGGGCATTGCCGTCCAGCGCCAGCATCACCTGCCGGGCCGGCACCTTGCCCGCGTCGACCTCGTCCTGGGAGACGCCGACGGTGGCCAACTCCGGGTCGGTGAA
The DNA here is from genome assembly GCF_043204915.1 of Micromonospora sp. NPDC047670. Classification (NCBI taxonomy): domain Bacteria; kingdom Bacillati; phylum Actinomycetota; class Actinomycetes; order Micromonosporales; family Micromonosporaceae; genus Micromonospora; species Micromonospora sp. NPDC047670. The sequence goes on along the minus strand of NZ_JBIDDA010000001.1, from coordinate 704,555 downwards.
GACGTTCGCCGCGACCGTACGCAGCCGCAGCGGCCGGACCGCCTCGCCGAGCGCGTGCCACATCGCGATCCGGCCCTGCATCGCGGCGACGCTGGCCAGCGGCAGCACCCCGGTGCAGTCGCCCGCGGCGTAGATGCCGGGCACGTTGGTGCGGGAGACCCGGTCGACGGTGACGTAGCCGCCCCGGGCGAGCGCGACGCCGTACTCGGCGAGGCCCAGGTCGGCGGTGTTGGGGATCGAGCCGACCGCGATGAGCGCGTGCGAACCGGACACCTTCCGGCCGTCGGAGAGCTCGACCTCCACCCCGTCGGCGGTGCGGCGCACGGCGTCGGCCCGGGAGTTGTTGAGGATGCTCATGCCCCGGTTGCGGAAGACCCGCTCGATGGCCATCGCCGCGTCGGCGTCCTCGTGCGGCATCACCCGGTCGCGGCTGGAGACCAGGGTCACCTGGACGCCCATGGCGAGGTAGGCGCTGGCGAACTCGGCGCCGGTGACGCCGGAACCGACCACGATCAGGTGCTCGGGCAGCTCCGGCAGGTCGTACACCTGGCGCCAGGTCAGGATGCGCTCGCCGTCCGGTACGGCGGTGGGGAGCTGACGCGGGGTGGCGCCGGTGGCGACCAGCACGGTCGACGCGTCGATCGTGTGCTCCGCGCCGCCGTCGGCCGGGGTGACGATCACCCGGTGGGTGTGGCCGAGCGTGTCCTCGCCGAGCCGGGCGGTGCCCGCGACGAACGTCACCCCGGCCTTGACCAGCTTGGCGTGGATGTCGGCCGACTGGGCCAGCGCGAGGCGCTTGACCCGCCCGTGCACCGCCCGGGCGTCGACGGTGACCGCCTCCAGCCCGTCGGAGTGCACCCCGAACTCCTCGGTGTCCCGGTAGCCGGTCACCACCTCGGAGCTGGCGATGAAGGTCTTCGACGGTACGCAGTCGGACAGCACGCAGGCCCCGCCGGCACCCTCGGCCTCCACGACGGTGACGTCGGCGTCGAGCTGCGCGGCGACCAGGGCCGCCTCGTAGCCCGCCGGCCCGCCACCGATGATCACGATCCGGCTCACAGGGCCATCCTCTCGTTCGCGACTGCGGGGTTCCGCTCCGCTGCACTCCTCGCGCTCACCGTGCCCGCCCCCGACCCATGCTCACAGTGACTTTCTTCTCCCGAACGCGTCCGACACGCACCGTCGTATTCTCCCCCACCCGGCGGGCGGGCTATCGTCATCGCCGTGCGTCATTACGCCGCCTACGGCTCAAACCTCGATCCCGCCCGCATGCGCGCCTACTGCCCGCACTCGCCGATGGTGGGCACCGGCTGGCTGGAGGGCTGGCGGCTCACCTTCGCGGGCGAGGACGTGATCGGCTGGGAGGGCGCGGTCAGCACCGTCGTCGAGTCCCCCGGCGACCGGGTCTTCGTGGCGCTCTACGACATCCACCCCTACGACGCCGCCCAGCTCGACGAGATCGAGGGGGTGACCGCCGGCACGTACCGCAAGCTGCACGTGCGCGTCTCCACCCTCGACGGGGACGTGACCGCGTGGGTCTACGTCTTCGACGGCTACGAGGGCGGCCTGCCCACCTCGTGGTACCTGTCGGAGATCGCGAACGCCGCCGAGAAGGCGGGCGCCCCGGACGACTACGTCACCGAGCTGCGGTCCCGCCCCACCGGCACCGCGTCGGCCTAGCCCGTATCGTCGGCCCAGCGCGTATCCCACGGCCCCCAGTCTGCTCCGGAGCCGGGCGGGGCCTCCAGCCGGCCCCGGTCGGCGTCGTCAATCACACACCGGCGGCCGGGACGACCAACTCGTACAGGTCGACCCGGCGCACCTCGCGCAGCCCCACCGAGACGTAGAGCGACAGCGGGGCGGTCGGGTTGGCCAGGTCGACCCCGAGGCCGGCGGACTCCCGGCCCTTCGCGGCGTACCGGGCGAACGCGTGGCTCAGCAGCGCCGCGCCCACCCCCCGGCGCCGGTGACCGGGCAGCACGGCGAGGTTCCTGACCCAGCCCTCGTTGCGGTCGAGCGCCTGGTCGGAGGACTGGAGGACGCCCGCGGGCCGCCCGTCCACCTCGGCGACGAACCACTCGTCCCAGGCCGTGTCGGCCGCGATCCGAGCCCGCCAGCGGTCGTAGGCCAACGGCTCGTAGTCGGGGGTGTCGCGGAAGGCGGTGTCGTAGACCCGATGGAAGTCGCGCAGCTCCGACTCGTCGCCAGGACGCAGCGGACGGACCGTCACCCCGGGCGGCGGTGGCGGCGGCTCGCCGGGCACCCCCGCCAGCGACCGGCTCATCACCTGGTAGCGCTTGACGAAGCCGAATCCGGCGGCGACCAGCTCTTCGACCCACCGGCGTTCGCGCGGGTAGGCGGGACACCGCACGGTCAGGGCCGGCAGGCCACGCTCGGCGGCCCGCCCGGCCACCCGCTCCACCTGCCGGGCCAGCAGCGGCGCGCGCACCGACGCGCCCCGGTCCGGGTCGACGAACACGTCGACGAACTCCCGTCCCGCCCCGGTCGGGTTGTCCAGGATCGCCCAGGCGACCAGCGTGCCGTCGGGACCGGTCACCACCCAGGAGTCCCGCTCCGGGTCGACGTTGGGCGCGGTCAGCGCGCCGCGCACGTCGTCGGCGGCGAAGTCCGGGTGGCCGATCGCGAAGGTGTCGGCGGCGTGCACCACGGCCAGGATCGCCGGTACGTCGTCCAGGGTGGGGCGGCGGGCGTGCCAGCCGGCGGGGAGGGTCACGGGGGCGACCCTGACAGGCGGGCCACCGGGGCGCCACCGATTTTCGCGCGGCCCGGCCCGGCTCGCCCCCGCCGGCGGCGCCGGTGCCGGCGACCCGGCTGGCCGGGCACCTGACGGTCGGTGCCGGGACACCACCACCGGCTCACCGCGCGCCATTCGGGCGGCGGGCACCGGTGCGGCGTCCCGGCTCAGCCCTGGCCGCTCAGGTGGGCGCGGGTGGCGAAGAGCAGTTCCACCAGCTCGGCGCCGTCCGCCGGGCCGAGGGCCGCGAACGCCGGCGAGGCCAGCCGGTCGGTCACCGCCTCGGCCCAGAGCCGCCGCCGGACCAGCGGCCCGACCGCCGGGTACGGCGGGGGCCAGCCGCAGGCCACCGCGCCCGCCTCCCCCTCCGGCCCGGCGAGCACGGCCTCCAGCGGGGTCATCCCGCCGGCCCGGACCGCGAGCAGGTACGCCCCGGCGAAGTGCTCCCGGAGCAGGCGCAGGCCGACGGCGGCCCGGGCGCCGGCGGTGCGCTCCGGCACCGGCATCGCCCGCCAGGCGGCGAAGAGCGGCATGCCGCTGGCGTCCGCCGCCTCGACCGCGCGGCGCAGCAGCGCCGCGAGCCGCCCCGCCCCGGGGAGGGCGTCGAGGTGCTCGTCGCCCCACCGGCAGCACTCGGCGAGGGTGGCGGCGGCCACGTCGACCGGCCGGACGGTGCGCAGGGCCGCGTCCCACCCGTCGGCGACCGCGTCGGGGGCCAGGAAGCCGAGGGCGGCGGCGACCGTCTCGGCGCGGACGTCACCGAGGGCGCCGGCCCGGCCGGCGACGTAGAACGCCCAGCCCGAGATCCCGAGCAGCCGGGCCCGGCGCAGCGTGGTCGGGCAGCGGGTGTACGCGTCGCCGAGTTCGAGCACGACCGGCTTGCTGGCCGCGGCGACCTGTTCCGGCGTCATCCGCCCGCTCCCGGATCGACCCGTCCGTCCACAGGGGTCAGTCTGCCCCGCCGTCGCCCGCCTCGGCATCCCCCTCTTCGGCGTCGAGGGCCTCCACCGCCGCCTCGACCTCGCCGGCGCGGCGGCGGGCGGCGGTCACCGTCCGTTCCGCCCCGCGGCGGGCCAGCTTCGCCCGGCTCAGGTCCTGCTCGGCGACGGCCCGCCGCCGCTCCAGCTCGGCCAGCTCCGTCTCGATCGCGTCCAGGGCGGCGGCGCCGTCGCGCTCGGCCGCCGTCGCGTCGGCCAGCTCCGCCTCGGCCCGTTTTTGCTCGGTACGCGCCTTCGCCAGCTCCTTCTCCAGCGCCCGGCGGCGGCGGGCCCGCTCCGCGCGGGCGGCCCGCTCCGCCTGTTCGGCGCGGAGCGCGGCCCGGTCCACGCCGGCCCGCCGCTGGCCGGCCGGCTCCGGCCGGGGCTCCGGTTCCGGTTCCTCACCGCCGGTCACCAGGCGCAGCTGCGGGCGGGGCACCTCGCCGAACCCGGCGTAGTGGGCGGCCCGCAGCAGCCGGCCGGAGCGGACCTGCTCGGCGACCGCGGTGTCGGAGAGCGCGGCGTTGAGGGTGCCCTCCACCTCGGCCAGCGGCAGCTTCCCGGCCGGCGGGGCCCCCTCGGCCTCGGCGGCCAGCTTGCGCACCTCGGCGACGAGCGCGCCGACCACCGCCCGCCGCTGGGCGGACAGCTCCCGCAGCCGGGGCCCGCGCAGCTCCCGCTGGGCGGACCGCAGCGCCTCGGCGAGCTGGGCGAGGTCGGCGACCAGCTCGGGGCGGCGGATGGCCAGCAGGTTGACCAGCCAGGCGGCCACGGTGGGGCGGCGCAGCCGGGCGATCTCCCGCGCGGTCTTCGGGTCGCCGGCCCGGCGCGCCTCGGCGGCGGCCTCGTCGCGGATCGCGACGAACCGGTCCGGTGGGGTGGTGTAGAGCCGGTGCACCAGCTCTCGGGGCGGGCCGGGCATGACCGTCAGGCGTCGATTCGCGTGCCCGGTTCGAGCCGGCGGTAGTCGACTTCGGAGAGCCGGGTGAAGTTGCTGTTCAGCACGCCGAGCCCGTTGTCGTTGAGCAACCCGTCGTGCAGCGCGTACGCCCGGCGGGGGGCGACCGCGCGGAGGAAGTCCAGCGACTCGGAGAACTTCGTCCACGGGGCGTGGATCGGCAGGAAGAGCGTGTCGACCTGCGTGTCCTCGGGGACCACCAGGGAGTCCCCCGGGTGGTAGACCACGTCGTCGAGCAGGTAGGCCAGGTTGTCCACCACCGGGATGTCGGGGTGGATCACGGCGTGCCGGCCGCCGTATGCGCGCACCGGCACCCCGGCGGCCGTGAAGGACTGTCCGGGTTGGACCGGGTCGAGCGCCCCGGCCGCGTCGCCCAGGGTGCCCGCGAGCGAGGCCGGGCCGTGGATGGCGAACGGACGGCGGTCGAGCTGCCGGGTGACCGCCTCCACGTTCACGTGGTCGGGATGCTCGTGGGTGATCAGCACCGCGTCCGCCCCGTCGAGCGCCGCGGGCTCGCTGAACACGCCCGGGTCGATGACGAGCACTCCCCCGTCGTGCTCCACCCGGAGGCAGGAGTGGGCGTACTTGGTGATGCGCATCGTGACTCCAAGATTATCGAATCGTGATGTCCTGAGCGCAGTCTGCCGGAACCGGCGTGCTGGCGCGCCGCGTCTGACGTATCGCCCCGCACGGGGGCGACGACGAGGGGAGCCGGGATGGACGGACGGGAACGACGACGCCGGGGCGTACGGCTGACGGCTGCGGCGCTGATCGCGCTGCTGGGGCTGGCGGCGTGCGGCGGCGGCGACTCCGGCGGGAGCAAGGACTCGGCCGCCAGCGCGCCGGAGGCGGCTTCGGCGGACCGGGACCGGGCCGGCGGCGCGGCGGAGCAGCCCGGCGGAAAGGCCGAGCAGGGCGCCGGCGCGGGCGCGCCGGACCTGCGGGTCGACCAGCGGTCCATCATCTACACCGGCACGATGCGGGTGGAGGTGGACGATGTGGACGCCGCCGCGCGGAGCGCGATCGCCACCGTGACGGCGGCCGGCGGCTTCGTCGGCGGTGACCAGCGGCGCAGCGCCGACGCCGACGCGCGGGCCGAGCTGGAGCTGCGGGTGCCCGCCGCCAAGTTCTACGAGGTCGTCGACGAGCTGGCGAAGCTGGGCCGGCAGCAGCGGCGGGAGATCCACACCGAGGACGTCACCGAGCAGGTGGTCGACCTGGACGCCCGGATCACCACCCAGCGCGCCCGGGTGGAGAGCGCCCGGCGGCTGCTGGCCCGGGCCACCTCGATCAGCGACCTGGTGTCGCTGGAGAACGAGCTGTCCCGCCGGGAGGCCGACCTGGCCTCCCTGGAGGCGAAGAAGGAGCGGCTGACCGATCTGGCCAGTCTGTCGACGATCACCGTGTCGCTGGTCGGGCCGGACGCGAGCACCGCCGACGAGGAGACCGAGGTCGGCTTCCTGGTCGGGCTGAAGGGCGGCTGGAAGGTCTTCCTGGCCTCGATGACGATCCTGCTGACCGTGCTGGGCGCGGTGCTGCCGTGGCTGGTGGCGCTCGGCGTACCGCTGGCGGTGTTGCTGGTGGCGCTGCGCCGGCGGCGGCGGCGCGCCGGCCCGCCGCCGGTGCGACCGGTGGGACCGGGGGCGTCGCTGCCGCCTACCGCGCCGCCGCCAGTGCCCGCAGCGCGGTCTGAACCATGAGCCGCACGCCGACCGGGATGGCCCGTTCGTCGACGTCGAACGAGGCCCGGTGCAGGTCCACGTTCGGGCCGGAGCGGCCCACGCCGAGCCGGGCGAGCGCGCCGGGGACGTATTCCAGGTACCAGGAGAAGTCCTCGCCGCCCATGCTCTGCGGGGTCTCGGCGACGCCCTCCGGCCCGAGCGCGGCGGCGGTGGCGGCGGTCAGGACCTGGATGGCCCGCGAGTCGTTGCAGACCGGCGGACGGCCACGCAGGTATTCCAGGTCGACCGTGGCCCCGGTCGGCGCGATCACGTCGCGGACCACCTGACCCACGATCTTGGGGGCCAGTTCCCAGGTGTCGCGGTCCATCACCCGCAGGGTGCCGGAGGCGCACGCCTCGGAGGGGATGACGTTGTAACGGGTGCCGGCCGAGGCGTGGCCGAACACCAGCAGCAGCCCGCTGTTGGCCGGCACCCGGCGGCTCACCAGGGCCGGCACCTCGGTGATCAGGCGGCCCAGCGCGTCGACCAGGTCGACGGTCAGGTGCGGGCGGGCGGTGTGCCCGCCGGGGCCGGTCAGCCGGACGGTGACGTTGTCGGCGGCGGCGGTGATCGGGCCCACCCGCAGGCCGACCTTGCCGACCGGCTGGTTGGGGTCGCAGTGCAGCGCGAAGATCTGCACCACGTCGTCGAGGCCGCCGGCCTCGATGACCTCCAGCGAGCCGCAGGGCAGGATCTCCTCGGCCGGCTGGAAGATCAGCCGGACCCGGCCGGGCAGCTCGCCGAGGTCGGCGAGCTGGGCCAGCAGCATGCCGACGCCGAGCATGACGGTGGTGTGCACGTCGTGGCCGCAGGCGTGGCAGACGCCGTCCACGGTGGAGCGGTAGGGCACGTCCTTCGAGTCGGTCAGCGGCAGCGCGTCGATGTCGGCGCGCAGCGCAACCACCGGACCGTCGGGGCGGCCGTCGATGTCGCAGATGACCCCGTTGCCCTTGGGGAGCAGGCGCGGGCGCAGCCCGGCCAGGGAGAGCTCCCGGGCGATCAGGGCGGCCGTCTCGAACTCCTCGCCGGAGAGCTCCGGGTGCGAGTGGAGGTGGCGACGGGTGGCGATCAGCCCGGGCACCCGGAGGGCGAGCAGGTGGTCCAGCTCGAACGGCAGGGGCTCGGACCCGGGCGGCGTCTCCGGCCAGGACGACGCCAGCTGGCTGCCGGTCGGCAGCGTCAACGCACTCGTCACGTCGAATTCTCGTTCGCTAGAGATGGATGGATCATCAGGAACAGCAGACAGCCTAGACCTCCGGCGGTGACGCTGCGCAACCTCGTTCCCGTAGTGATCGGGACGCACAGTGTCACGAATGCCCTGCTGAGAGCGCTCGTGGATCTGCGGGACAGCAGGTAGATCGCGGTCGAACGCCGTCATCTGCCCCACACCTCCTACAACGCGTAACCGACTCGGTCGTCACCAAATCGACGCCGATCTCGGGGCCGTCGTTCCGAATTGTCGCATTAGTCGGTCCGATGAACCGACACTCCGACAATTACCCGACCTGTCGGCGACGGGCCCCGAAGACGGTCACACAGCAGGGCACGGAACGCCCGCACACCGTGTGCGTCCGAGTTCACCCGGTCGGGTTACCCCCAAACCCCTCCGGCACACGCCGCGGCCGGGTGGGCCGCACCACCCGCCGAGCGCGGGGGCCCCTCCGGCGACGTCGCCGGGCCTGCTCCCGCGGTCTGCGTCGCCCGATCGGCGACGGAGCTGTCTCGACTGTAGCGCTCGTCCGGCATGCGCCGCGAGCTGCGCAAACGTCCCGACCGACCGGCCCGTGGGGGCACCGGAACGGCCGACGGCCGCCCGCCCGCCGGCGTGGGCGGGGACGGACGGCCGTCGGCCGGAGCGGTCAGAAGCGGTCGGCGGGGCGGTAGAGCCCCCACACCTGGCGCAGGGTGCCGCAGACCTCGCCCACGGTGGCGCGGGCCCGCAGCGCCTCCTTCATCGGGTAGAGCACGTTCCCGGTGCCCTCGGCGGCGGCGCGCAGCTCCGCGAGGGACCGCTCGACCGCGCCGGCGTCCCGCTCGGCGCGCAGCCGGGTCAGCCGCTCGGCCTGCGCCGCCTCGATCGCCGGGTCGACCCGCAGCGGCTCGTACGGCTCCTCCTCGTCGATGGCGAACCGGTTGAGGCCCACCACCACCCGCTCGCCGGAGTCGATCTCCTGCGCGATCCGGTACGCCGACTGTTCGATCTCCCGCTTCTGGAAGCCCGCCTCGATGGCGTCGACCGCCGACCCGTGGTCGAAGACCCGCTCCATCAGCTCGGTCGCCGCCGCCTCGATCTCGGCGGTCATCGCCTCCACCACGTACGAGCCGGCGAACGGGTCGACGGTGGCGGTCAGGTCGGTCTCGTACGCCAGCACCTGCTGGGTCCGCAGCGCCAGCCGGGCCGCCTTCTCGGTGGGCAGCGCGATGGCCTCGTCGAAGCTGTTGGTGTGCAGCGACTGGGTGCCGCCGAGCACCGCGCCGAGCCCCTGCACCGCCACCCGGACCAGGTTCACCTCGGGCTGCTGGGCGGTGAGCTGCACGCCCGCGGTCTGGGTGTGGAAGCGCAGCATCATCGACTTCGGGTCCTTGGCGCCGAAGTCGTCGCGCATCAGCCGGGCCCAGATCCGCCGGGCGGCCCGGAACTTCGCCACCTCCTCGAGCAGCGTGGTGCGGGCGACGAAGAAGAACGACAGCCGGGGCGCGAAGTCGTCCACGGCCAGCCCGGCCGCCAGCGCGGCCCGGACGTACTCGACGCCGTTGGCCAGGGTGAACGCGATCTCCTGCGCGGGCGTCGCGCCGGCCTCGGCCATGTGGTAGCCGGAGATGGAGATGGTGTTCCACTTCGGCACCTCCTTGCGGCAGTAGCCGAAGGTGTCGGCGACCAGCCGCAGCGAGGGCTTCGGCGGGAAGATGTACGTGCCCCGGGCGATGTACTCCTTGAGGATGTCGTTCTGGATCGTGCCGTTCAGGGCCGAGCCGGGGACGCCGTTCTCCTCGGCCACCAGCTGGTAGAGCAGGAGCAGCACCGAGCCGGGCGCGTTGATGGTCATCGAGGTCGAGACCTTGTCCAGCGGGATGCCGTCGAAGAGCAGCCGCATGTCGTCGATCGAGTCGATGGCCACCCCGACCTTGCCCACCTCGCCGTGCGCGATCGGGTCGTCGGAGTCGTAGCCCATCTGGGTCGGCAGGTCGAAGGCGACCGAGAGGCCCATCGTGCCGGCCCGCAACAACTGGTGGTACCGCGCGTTGGACTCGGTGGCGGTGCCGAAGCCGGCGTACTGGCGCATCGTCCACGGACGGGAGGTGTACATGGTGGGGTAGACCCCGCGCGTGTACGGGAACTCGCCCGGCCCGCCGAGTCGGGAGCCCAGGTCCTCCGGAAGGTCGGCCGCCGTGTAGACGCCCTTGATCGGGAAACCGGACTCGCTTGACCGCCGTTCGCTCATTAGCGGATGGTAGGACGCGCGACGGCGTCGGCGGGTGAGGGATACCGCACACCACGTCGCCGGAGATCGACGAGAGGTGAACTTTCGGGCACGTACTGTCGAGTTAGGGAAACGTCCGTCGCGTCGGCTTTCGCATCGGGCGTCGGAACCAGCAAGATAGGGGGGTTGTGTCCCAGCCCCCCTCGATTTCCCCCGGTGGCTTTTCTGTGACTCAGATCCCGACGTGGAGCGGCGGACCAGTCAGTCCCCCCAACGGACGCGCGACACCCGGCACGACCATCGGTGGTCGCTACTCGCTGCGTTCCGCGGTGGGCAACGGCGGCATGGGCACGGTCTGGCGTGCCACAGACACGCTCCTGCGGCGGGACGTCGCCGTCAAGGAGGTCGTCCTGCCCCCGGGGCTGGCCCCCAGCGACCGCGACGCCATGTACGAACGCACCCTGCGCGAGGCCCGCGCGGCGGCCGCCATCCAGCACCCCGCCGTCGTCCAGGTCTACGACGTGGTCACCGAGGCCGGCCGGCCCTGGATCGTGATGGAGCTGCTCGACGCCCGCAGCCTCGCCGACATGGTGATCGAGGACGGGCCCGTCGCGCAGCGGGTGGTCGCCAAGATCGGCATCGCGCTGCTCGGCGCCCTGGAGGTGGCGCACGCGATCGGCGTGCTGCACCGCGACGTCAAGCCGGCCAACGTGCTGATCTGCGCCGACGGCCGCTGCGTGCTGACCGACTTCGGCGTGGCCCGGATGCCCACCGACGTGCAGCTCACCACCCCCGGGATGGTGCTGGGCTCGCCGCACTTCATCTCCCCCGAGCGGGCGATGGGCCAGGAGTTCGGCCCGCCGAGCGACCTCTTCTCGCTGGGCGTCACGCTCTACACGGCGGTGGAGGGGCGCCCCCCGTTCGACAAGGGCGACCCGATCGAGACCATGCACGCGGTGGTCGAGGACCCGCCCGCGCCGCCGCAGCGCAGCGGGCCGCTGACCCGGGTGCTGATGGGCCTGCTGGAGAAGGATCCGGCCCGCCGCCTCGATGTGCACACCGCCCGGGCCATGCTGCGCGAGCTGCTCGCCGGCCCGCTGACCAGCAACGCCGCCGCGGTGAACTCGGTGACCGACCCGTACTCGGTCGTCCCGGTGCAGCGGCCGGTGCCGGCCCCGCCCGCCGCCCAGCCGGAGCAGCCGAAGCCGAGCGGGCAGATCGGCGGGCGGGCGATGCTCGGCCCCGACGAGTCGCTCACCGACCGCCTGGCCGCGTTGCGCCGGGGCGAGCGCCCGGCCCCGGCCGCCCTCCCCGCCGGCTCCGCCGCCACGGAGGACACCAGCGCCGACGCGCTGGCCGGGCCGCTGAACACCCCCACCGGGGCGATGCCGGCCCCGGGCGCGACCGCGCCGGCCGGCCGCACCTACGGCGGCCCCGAGGCCACCCCGCACGCCGGCGCGGCCGACGCCACCCAGCAGCTACGGACCAACGCGGCCGGCCTGGTCGGCTTCGGCGGCCAGCCGGACACCACCCAGCGGATGGCAGCCGGCGCGCCCGTCTTCGGCAGCCCACCGCCCGAGGCCACCCAGCAGCTCGGCGGGACCTACGGCGGCGGCCAGTGGTCGGTGCCCGGCACCGGCCAGCCCTGGACCTCCCCGGCCACCGCGCCGGGCGCGGGCGACGCCGGCGGCGGGCTCCCCGGTCGCGTGCGCGCCGTCGGCGGCCAACTCGTCGGCACGGTCAAGGGCTGGCCCCGCAAGGTCCAGCTCGCCGCCGCCGGCGGCCTGGCCGTGCTGCTGCTGATCGGTGCGGTCGTCCTGTTCACCGGCGGCGACGACGCGGCGCCGACCGTCCCGCAGGCCGCCCCGACCTCGGCGGCCCCGGCCGGGGTGCCCGAGATGAAGGAGCACTCCGGCAAGGGCGTGCGGGTCCTGGTCCCACAGGGCTGGGAGCGTAAGAGCGCCGGCGACTGGGTCGACTACGTCGACCCGCAGGACGAGGGCCGCAAGGTGCGGATCCTGGTGGAGAACTTCCGCACCACCTCGATCCGCTGGGCGGAGGTCGCCGAGGAGGGCCTCAAGACCCGGTCGAAGTCGTGCGTCAAGCCGTACGCCCAGCTCGCCATGAACGAGATGGAGTGGGTCGGCAAGCCGGCGGCCGAGTTCGAGTACACCTGCGGCGAGGGCGAGACCAAGCGGCACGGCGTGTGGCGCGGCGTGGTCCACGAGGGCAAGGCCTACTCGTTCTACCTCACCTCGACCGACGCGAAGTTCGACGAGAGCAAGCCGATCTTCGACGAGATGGTCAAGTCGTTCCAACTCACCGACGCCGGCTGATCGCAGGGGAAGAAGAGGCGGTGATCCGCCGGCGTGCTATCAAGAGGCATGCCGGCGGAAACCACTGACATCGACGACATTCGCGAGCAAGCCCGGCGCTGGCTCGACGACGACCCCGACCCGGCCAGCCGGGAGGAACTGCGGGCGGTGCTCGACCGCCTGCCGGCGAGCGCCCCGGAGCTGGCCGACCGGTTCGCCGGCCCGCTGACCTTCGGCACCGCCGGGCTGCGCGGCCCGCTGCGCGCGGGCCCGAACGGGATGAACCTCGCGGTGGTCACCCAGGCCGCCGCCGGGCTCGTCGCCTGGCTCGCGGCCCAGGGCGGCTCCGGCCCGCTGGTGATCGGGTACGACGCCCGGCGCGGCTCCCGGCAGTTCGCCGAGCGGACCGCGCAGGTCGCCACCGGCGCGGGACGCGCCGCGCTGCTGCTCCCCCGCCCGCTGCCCACCCCGGTGCTCGCGTACGCAGTACGGCGCCTCGGGGCGGTCGCGGGGGTGATGGTGACCGCCAGCCACAACCCGCCGCAGGACAACGGCTACAAGGTCTACCTCGGCGCGGAGCTGGGCGGGGCGCTCGGGGCGGGCGCGCAGATCGTGCCGCCGGCCGACGCCGGCATCGAGACAGCGATCCGCGGGGTCGGCCCGCTGGCCGAGGTGCCGCTCGGTCCCGCCGGGCAGGTCCTCGGCGACGACCTCGTCGCCTCCTACGTCGAGCGGGCCACCGCCGTGATCGACCCGGACGGGCCGCGCGACCTGGCCGTGGCGTACACGCCGCTGCACGGGGTGGGGGCGGCGGTGCTCACGGCGGCCTTCGCCCGGGCCGGCTTCCCGGTGCCCGGGGTGGTGCCCGAGCAGGCCGAGCCGGACCCGGCGTTCCCGACCGTCTCCTTCCCCAACCCGGAGGAGCCGGGCGCGGTGGACCGGCTGATCGCCCTCGCCGAGTCGACCGGCGCGGACATCGCCATCGCCAACGACCCCGACGCGGACCGCTGCGCGGTGGTGGTCCGGGACACCGGCCGGGCGGCGAGCGACCACGGCGAGGTCGCCGGCCCCGCGGCGTCGGACGCCGACCGCCCCGGCTGGCGGATGCTGCGCGGCGACGAGGTGGGCGTGCTGCTGGCCGACCACCTCATGCGGCGCGGTGTCGAGGGCCTCTACGCCACCACGATCGTGTCGTCGTCCCTGCTGCGGGCCATGTGCGCCGCCCGGGGCCTGCCCTACGACGAGACGCTGACCGGGTTCAAGTGGATCGTGCGCGCCGGCGGCGGGGCCGAGCCGCTGGTCTTCGGCTACGAGGAGGCGCTCGGCTACTGCGTCGCCCCGGAGCACGTCCGCGACAAGGACGGCATCACCGCCGCGCTGACCGTGGCCGAGCTGGCCGCCGGGCTGAAGACGCAGGGCCGCACGCTGACCGACCGGCTGGACGAGCTGGCCGCCGAGTTCGGCGTGCACCACACCGACCAGCTCTCGGTGCGGGTGGACGACCTGCGGGTCATCGCCGACGCCATGGCCCGGATCCGCGCCGCGACCCCGACCGCGCTGCTCGGCCACCCGGTCACGCAGGCGCAGGACCTGCTCCCCGAGGCGGACGTGGTGATCCTGCGCACCGAGGCCGCCCGGGTGGTCATCCGGCCGTCCGGCACCGAGCCGAAGCTCAAGGCGTACCTGGAGGTGGTGGAGCCGGTGGCGGACGGCGACGTCGCCGCGGCCCGCACCCGGGCGCAGGCGGCGGTCGCCGCCCTCCGCACCGAGATCTCCGCCGCCCTCGCGCTCTGAGACCCGCCCCGTCCCACCCGCGTCGATCGTGAGGCCGTCGCCGGCCGGAACGCTCTCCGGGGCGGCGACCGCACGGTCGACGGGTGGACGGGGCCCGGGGGTCAGCGGCGAGGGCCGAGGGCGGCGTCCACGGCGCGGCCCAGGGCGGCGACGACGAGGCCCACCGAGGGGCGGACGACCGAGTCGTCGAGGCTGACGTTGCCGGAGAAGCCGGCACCGCCGGCGATCTCCTCCAGCCGGCGACGGGCGTCGCGGGCGGCGTCGCCGCTCAGGCCGAGGGCCGGTTCCATCCGCAGCACCGCGACCAGGGTGGCCAGGGCGGCGGTCCGCTCGTCGGGGAGCTGCCCGTCGGCCAGCGCCGCGGCCAGCCGGCGCCGGGTGTCCGCCTCCACGTCGGGATTCACGGTCGGGTAGCGGTGCACGTGGATGAAGCCCAGCTCGGTCTCGTCCACGTCCCGCACGACGCCCTCGGCGCACAGGTCGCCGAGGATCCTGTCCCGCAGGCCGTGCCGCAGCCGCTGCACCCAGGACGACGGGCTGTGCGGCGTGTCCTCGGCGATGCGGGCGAGCACCCCGTCGACGAGCGGCTCGCCGGTGGGCGTCGGGTCGACCACCGCCAGGGATCCGTCGGAATACACGATCCGCCCGGCCAGGGCCAGCTCGATCAGCACCGCGGCGGCCATCCCCAGGTCGAGGCTGATCCGCGGCATGGTCGCCTTGCCGGTCTCGTCGTCGTACGCGAGGAGAAGCAGCTCTTCGGCGAGCGCAACACCAGTCATGGGCGCAGACGCTAGCGGGTGCGCGCACCCCGCGCACCCACTGCGCGCCGACGACGCGCCGCCGTGGCCGTGCGCCCCGCCGTCGCCGCAGGCCGGGGCGGTCGGGGCACGCGCCCCGACCGCCCCGGCGCGCCCGGTCAGCCCACCGTGTCGGTGCGCCGGGCGTCGAGCACGAGCTCGTAGTGCAGCACGCGACGCTTCGGGGCCGTCTCCAGGTATTCGTACGCGAGCAGTTCACCGGTCGAGGGGTGGAAGACCAGCAGCATCTGCGCCCGCTCCGGGTGCTCCCCCGCCGGCGGGACGAGGTCGGCGGTGACGGCCACGCCCTGGCGGCCGGCCCGGTCGATGACCCGGCCACGCCACACGAAGCCGGGCTTGTCGGCCAGGATGGTGAGGAGGTCGGCCCGGATCCGCTTCGGCACCAGGTAGCTGCCGCTGTAGAGGTGGTACACGCGCATGGCCAGCTCGCCCGCCGGCTTCTCGACCCCGAGCCAGCGCGCGAGTTCCGCCCGGTCGGCCGGCAACGGCCTGCCCTCCGGCTCGCGCGGAATCTCCTGGATCCCTTGCGGCGGCCGGGTGCCCGAGGGGGTGGCGGCGCGCGTCTGCGGCCGCCTGGACCAGTATTCCCGGGACGCCGCGTCGGCGAACTCGACACCCAGAGTCTTGTCGTCCTGCCAGCGGCGACCGTCGTCCGCCGCCCAGTGGCGGCGTTCCCGCACGAAGCTCATCGTGTGGCCCTCCTGCGACGACATCACCGCGCCGCCCCAGGACTTGGTGTGGTGGTAGGAGTAGCGGCCACCGGTTGCGTCCTGCGGGCCGTCGACCAGGCGGGCGGCGAGCGCCCGCAGTTGCCGCCCGGCCGGCTCGCCCTCGACGACCTCGTAGGCCACCGGAACGAGCACGGTCCCAGCGACCGGCTGCGCGGGCACCGCACCGGTGGGCGCGCCGTCCCGGAGCACCTGCGCCACCCCGGCGGAGCCGAGCACGGCCAGCGCGGCGGCCGCGCCGACGAGCATGGCGCGCCGGGACGCGCCGCGCCGCGCCGGCCCGGCCGGGATCGCGGTCGCGTCCTCCGCGCGGAGGATCAGGTCGTGGGCGGTGAGGGGCGACGGGGGTACGACGGCGTGGCGCGCCGGGTCGGCTGGGCCCAGGAACTCCCGGACCTGCTGCTTGGTGTGCATGCTGCTGCTCCTCTCAGACATGGGCGGACGCCGGCCGGGCGCCGCGGGCGGGGGTGGGGGTGGCCAGGGCGGAGCGCAGTCGGCGCCGGGCCCGGTAGAGCCGCACGGCGGCGGCGGACCGGGTGCAGCCCAGGACGACGGCGGCGTCGCCGACGCTCAGGTCCTCCCAGCCGACCAGCCGGAGGATCTCCTGGTCGGCTTCGGGCAGCGTGCGCAGCGCCCGGTGCAGGTCGAGCACCGGCGCGACGGCATCGGGTCCGACGATTCGTGCCGGTACGTGGTCCGCCTCGGCGAGCGGAAGCAGGCTCGGACCGCCACGCCGGGACCGCCACCGGTTCGCCACGACGTGCCGCGCGACGGCGTAGAGCCACGGCAGGGCGCGTTCGGGCACCTCGCCGCGCCGCCGCCAGACGACGACGAACACGTCCTGGGCGAGTTCGGCCGCCGCGTCGGCATCGGGAAGCCGACGCATGCCATACCTGACGATGTCCGGGTAGTGCGCGGCGTAGAGGCTGGTGAACCAGCCCTCGCCCCGCTCACCCACGGGTTTCATCTATCGATCTCCCGACCGCAGTTCCTGACAGGGACACCACGTATGTGTCGCGGGCGGGGCGGATCGTTACCGGCGGCCGGGGCGGAACCCAACGGCCGGGGCGGAGACTGGCCGGCCGGGGCGGGACGGCCTGTCGGCCGAGCGGACGGTCGTGGCGGTCGGGGTGGAAGTCACCCGGCCGGGGCGGAAGTCACCGGCCGGGGCGGGACGTGGCCTGCCGGCCGGGGCCGCCCGCCCCGGCGGGCCGGGGCGGGCGGGATGGCGTGGGCGCCGCCTAGAAGCGGGGCATGCCGCCGAACTGGCGGTCGCCGGCGTCGCCGAGGCCCGGCACGATGAACTTCCGGTCGTTGAGGCCCTCGTCGATCGAGGCGGTGACCAGGCGCAGCGGCAGGCCGGAGCGCTCCAGCCGCTCGATGCCGACGGGCGCGGCGAGCACGCAGAGCACGGTGATGTCGGTGCAGCCCCGGTCGGCCAGCAGCCGGCAGCAGTGCTCCAGCGAGCCGCCGGTGGCGAGCATCGGGTCGAGCACCAGCACCGGCAGGCCGCTCAGGTCCCGGGGCAGCGACTCCATGTAGGCGCGCGGCTCGTACGTCTCCTCGTCGCGGGCCAGCCCGACGAAGCCCATCGACGACTCCGGCAGCAGGCCGAGCGCGGCGTCGGCCATGCCCAGGCCGGCCCGCAGCACCGGCACCAGCAGCGGCGGGTTCGCCAGCCGGGTGCCCTCGGTGCCGGTGACGGGGGTCTGCACCGGGTACTTCTCGACGGGGAACGAGCGCGCGGCCTCGTACACCAGCATGGTGGTGAGTTCGTGCAGCGCCGCCCGGAACGAGGAGGAGTCGGTGCGCGCGTCCCGCATGGCGGTCAGCCGCGACTGGGCGAGCGGATGGTCAATGACGTGTACGTCCACGATCGCTCAACCTACCGGTCCGCCGGCGCCCGCACCGCGGGTGCGGGCGGACCAGCGACGCCGCTCACCACCCGGCCGGCCGACCGCACCGTGACCAAGATCACACAATGGTCGGATGCGTAGACTTCGGGGCATGACGGCGACAGCGACGTCGGCCCGGTCGGAGCTCTCCGAGCTGGGACGATCCGAGACCGCTCTGCGGACCTTCCTGCACGGCCTGCCCGGCGTGGACCAGGTCGGCGCGGAGCAGCGGGCGGCACAGCTCGGCACCCGCTCCATCAAGACCACGGCCAAGGCGCAGGCGATCGACCTGGCGATCCGGATGGTCGACCTCACCACCCTGGAGGGGGCGGACACCCCCGGCAAGGTGCGGGCGCTGGCCGCCAAGGCGCTGCGCCCCGACCCGGCCGACCCGTCCTGCCCGCACGTCGGCGCGGTCTGCGTCTATCCCGCGATGGTCCCGCACGTGGCCGAGGTGCTGCGCGGCTCGGGCGTCCACCTGGCCAGCGTGGCGACCGCCTTCCCGTCCGGGCAGGCCCCGCTGGAGGTCAAGCTCGCCGACACGCGGGCCGCCGTCGCCGCCGGTGCCGACGAGATCGACATGGTGATCAACCGGGGCGCGTTCCTGGCCGGGCGTTACAAGGAGGTGTACGACGAGATCGTCGCCACCAAGGAGGCCTGCGGGGACGCCCACCTCAAGGTGATCCTGGAGACCGGCGAGCTGGCCACGTACGACAACGTGCGCCGTGCCTCCTGGCTGGCGATGCTGGCCGGCGGCGACTTCATCAAGACCTCCACCGGCAAGGTCCCGGTCGCGGCGACGCCGCCGGTGACGCTGGTGATGCTGGAGGCGGTGCGCGACTTCCGGGCCGCGACCGGCCGGCAGGTCGGCGTGAAGCCGGCCGGCGGCATCAAGACCACCAAGGACGCCATCAGGTACCTGGTGATGGTCAACGAGACCGTCGGCGCGGACTGGCTGGACCCGGACTGGTTCCGCTTCGGCGCGTCCAGCCTCCTCAACGACCTGCTCATGCAGCGCACCAAGCTGACGACCGGCACCTACTCCGGTCCCGACTACTTCACCCTGGACTGAGAGCCGATGTTCGAATACGCACCCGCCCCCGAGTCCCGCTCGGTGGTGGACATCAAGCCCGCGTACGGGCTCTTCGTCGACGGGACGTTCGTCGACCCGACCGACGGCGGCACCTTCAAGTCGGTCAACCCGGCCTCGGAGGAGGTGCTCGCCGAGATCGCCGAGGCCGGCGCGCAGGACGTGGACCGCGCGGTCCGCGCCGCCCGGCAGGCGTACGAGCGGGTGTGGGGACCGATGCCGGGCCGGGACCGGGCCAAGTACCTGTTCCGGATCGCCCGGATCATCCAGGAGCGCTCCCGCGAGCTGGCGGTGCTGGAGTCGCTGGACAACGGCAAGCCGATCAAGGAGTCCCGCGACGTCGACCTGCCCCTGGTCGCCGCGCACTTCTTCTACTACGCGGGCTGGGCCGACAAGCTGGAGCACGCCGGCTTCGGGCCGGACCCGAAGCCGGTCGGCGTGGCCGCGCAGGTCATCCCGTGGAACTTCCCGCTGCTGATGCTGGCGTGGAAGATCGCCCCGGCCCTGGCCGCCGGCAACACGGTGGTGCTCAAGCCGGCCGAGACGACCCCGCTGACCGCGCTGCTCTTCGCCGAGATCTGCCAGCAGGCCGACCTGCCGGCCGGCGTGGTCAACATCGTCACGGGCGCGGGCGACACCGGCCGGGCGCTGGTCGAGCACCCGGGCGTGGACAAGGTCGCCTTCACCGGCTCGACCGAGGTGGGGCGGGCCATCGCCCGCTCGGTGGCCGGCACCCGCAAGAAGCTCACCCTGGAGCTGGGCGGCAAGGCGGCCAACATCGTCTTCGACGACGCCCCGGTCGACCAGGCGGTCGAGGGGATCGTCAACGGCATCTTCTTCAACCAGGGGCACGTCTGCTGCGCCGGCTCCCGGCTGCTGGTCCAGGAGTCGGTCGCCGACCGGGTGCTGGAGTCGCTGAAGCGGCGGATGGCGCAGCTCCGGGTCGGCGACCCGTTGGACAAGAACACCGACATCGGCGCGATCAACTCCGCCGCCCAGTTGGCCCGGATCCGCGAGCTGTCCGACGCGGGGTCCGCCGAGGGCGCCGAGCGCTGGTCGCCGCCGTGCGAGCTGCCCGAGCGCGGCTTCTGGTTCGCGCCGACGATCTTCACCGGGGTCACCCAGGCGCACCGGATCGCCCGCGAGGAGATCTTCGGGCCGGTGCTGTCCGTGCTGACCTTCCGCACCCCGGCCGAGGCCGTCGAGAAGGCCAACAACACGCCGTACGGGCTGTCGGCCGGAATCTGGACCGACAAGGGCTCCCGGATCCTGTGGATGGCCGACCGGCTGCGCGCCGGGGTGGTCTGGGCCAACACGTTCAACAAGTTCGACCCCACCTCGCCGTTCGGCGGCTACAAGGAGTCGGGCTACGGTCGCGAGGGCGGCCGGCACGGGCTGGAGGGCTACCTCAATGTCTGAGCGGGTCGCGGTACGCAAGACGTACAAGCTCTTCATCGGCGGGAAGTTCCCGCGCAGCGAGTCGGGACGGTCGTATCTCGTGCAGGACGCCAACGTTTCCCTCGCCTCCCGCAAGGACGCGCGGGACGCCGTGGTCGCCGCCCGCGCCGCCGTGAAGGGCTGGGCCGGGGCGACCGCGTACAACCGGGGTCAGATCCTCTACCGGGTCGCCGAGATGCTGGAGGGCCGGCGCGAGCAGTTCGTCGCCCTGGGCGTGCCGGGCGACGAGGTGGACGCGGCCGTCGACCGCTGGGTCTGGTACGCGGGCTGGTCCGACAAGCTCCCCCAGGTGTACGGCGGGGCCAACCCGGTCGCCGGTCCCTACTTCAACCTGTCGGCGCCCGAGCCGACCGGCGTGGTGGCCGTGGTGGCCCCGGAGTCCCCGGCGCTGCTCGGACTGGTCAGTGTGATCGCCCCGGCGATCGTCAGCGGCAACACGGTGGTGGTGGCGACCTCGCCGACGCAGCCGCTGGCGGCGGTGACCCTGGCCGAGGTGCTCGCCACCTCCGACCTGCCCGGCGGAGTGGTGAACCTGCTCACCGGCCGGATCACCGAGACGGTGCCGACGTTGGCCGCCCACATGGACGTCAACGCCATCGACCTCACCGGGGTGACGGACGCCGAGCTGGCCGCGGAGCTGGAGGTCAAGGCGGCGGAGAACCTCAAGCGGGTGCTCCGGCCGGCCCCGGCCGACCACGACTGGTCCGCCGACCCGGGCATCACCCGGATGACCACGCTGCTGGAGACCAAGACCGTCTGGCACCCCAAGGGGGTGTGACCGGCTCGGTCGGTCTCGTGGCCGGGCCTGCCCGGGTCTCCGCGAAGTCGCGGGCCATCGTGCCGGCGGTCTCGACGGTGTCGGTGTGGGTAGCCCCGAGCGGCACCAGCAGTCCGTCCGGTCCGCGGTGGGTGGGGTTTCGGGGAGCGCCGCCCGCTCCGGGACCAACCCCTCCACTGACCGCTACTCCCCCGACCACCCGTCCAGCCGGCCCGGTCGCCCCCGCCACCGACCGCTCCCTTGCTGACCACCCCGTTCGGCCGGTCCGGCATCCCGCTGCCTCCCTGTCCGCCCCTCAGAATCCGGACGCCGGCAAGGCGTGCTTGTCGGTGCGACATGGACGCCTTCGCAACTTCCGTGAAGTAGTGGCCTCGGCGCCGCCCAGAGGCCACTACTTCACGGAAGTCGCGCGGATCTTGGCGGGGCCGCGCGAAGGTTTGCGGGGTCTGCTCCGGGGTGCCGGCGGGCCGGAAGGGTTTGGCCGAGGTAGGGGACGTGCTCGACGTCACGTCGTACTACGGGGGGTAGGATTGCGGCGTGACTCGGCTCGGTGATCTCGAACGTGCGGTGATGGACGTGCTGTGGGACTCGGTCCCCGCCACGTCGAACGGGATCACCGTGCGCGAGGTGGCCGACGCGCTGGACGGCCGCGAGCTGGCGTACACGACGGTGATGACCGTGCTGGACCGGCTCGCCGGCAAGGGCATGGTGCAGCGCGAGCGGGAGGGGCGGGCCTGGCGTTACCGGGCCGCCGCCAGCCGCGAGGCGCACATCGCCCAGCTCATGCTCGACGCCCTCGACCTCGGCGGCAGCCGGGACGCCGCGCTGGTGCGCTTCGCCCGCTCGGTGACCGGCACCGAGGCCGAGGTGCTGCGCGCCGCCCTCGGCGCCGAGGCCGCCGTCGGGCCGGCGGGGCGCGGCGAGGGCGGCCTGACCGGCCGGATCGAGGCGCCGACCGACCCGGCCGGCCGACCGGCCCGGGCCGACGAGGCAGCGGACCGGTAGGGCGGCGGCCGTGACGTACGCCCTGCACTTCGCCGCGTCGATGCTGGCCTGCTGGCTGACCGCGCAGGTGCTGGCGCGCTCCACCTGGACGTGGCGCAGCCCCCGGGTGGCGATCATCTGTTGGCAGGCGGTCGGGCTGGCGCTCGGCCTCTCCGCGATGGGCCTGCCGATGGCGTGGGGCCTGGCGGCCTACGAACGGCCGACCGGCAGCGCGCTGGTCGCCCTGGCCAGCGACCTGAGCCACGGCACGCTGCTCGTCGGGGTGGGCGCGCCGCAGCTGGCCGCCGTCGGGGTGGGCTTCGGCATCGGCGCGGTGCTGCTGACCACGACCGTGCGCAGCATCCACGGCACCGTACGCGCCCAGCGCCGACACCGGCACCTGCTCACCCTGGTCGCCCGGCGGGACCCGACGGTGCCCGGCGCGCTGGTGCTGGACCATCCGAGCGCGGCGGCGTACTGCCTGCCGGGGGTGAAGCCGCGGGTGGTGGTCAGCGCGGGCACGCTCGACCTGCTGGACCGCGAGGAGCTGGCGGCCGTGCTCGCCCACGAGCGGGCGCACGCCCAGGAGCGGCACGACCTGGTGCTGCTGCCGTTCACCGCGCTCTGCCGGGCGCTGCCCTGGTTCGCCTGGGTCCGCGCGGCGCACGAGCGGGTCGCCCTGCTCGTGGAGATGCGGGCCGACGACAAGGCCCGCCAGGCGCACACCGACGCCCCGCTGGCCGGCGCGCTGCGCCGGTTCGCCGCCGCCGGCAACCGGATCACCCCGGCCGGCGCCCTCGGGATGGGCGAGGGGGACCTCGACGCCCGGGTGCAGCGGCTGCTGGTCGCCGATCGGCCGCCCCGGCTGATCGGGGCCGCCGCGCTGGCGGTGGCGACCACCGTGGCCGCGCTGCCCATCTCGCTCTTCCTCAGCTGAGCAACGGCCCGGATCCGGGCGCGACACCCGCTCCCACGACTACTACGTATCGTCGTACTCTTTCCTACGACACGACGTAGTAGTCATAGGTAGAGAATCTACGTGTAGGCTCGCTACGACAAGTGAGCCAACCCTACGGAGAGCCGGCCATGGACACGCTGCTCCTCGCCCGACTGCAGTTCGCCACCACCACCTCGATCCACTTCCTCTTCGTGGTGGTCACCCTCGGCCTGGTGACACTGCTCGTCGGTCTGCAGACCGCCTGGGTGCTCACCGACAAGCCGATCTACGAGCGGCTGACCCGCTTCTGGGGCCAGCTCTACGTGATCAACTATGTGCTCGGCATCGCCACCGGCATCGTGATGGAGTTCCAGTTCGGGCTGAACTGGAGCGGCCTGTCGCGCTACGTCGGCAACGTCTTCGGCGCGCCGCTGGCCATCGAGACGCTGGTCGCCTTCTTCCTGGAGTCGACGTTCCTCGGCATGTGGATCTTCGGCTGGCACCGGCTGCGCAGGGGCGTCCACCTCGCCCTGCTCTGGGGCGTCGCGCTCACGGCGTACGCCTCGGCGTTCTGGATCATGGTGGCCAACTCCTGGCTGCAGAACCCGGTCGGCTACGAGGTGCGCGACGGCGTCGCCCACCTCACCGACTTCTCCGCGTTGCTGACCAACCCCAGCCTCGGCATGGCGTTCGGCCACGTGGTCTTCGCCGCGCTGCTGGTGGGCGGGATGCTGATGGCCGCGGTCAGCGCGTGGCACCTGATCCGGCGCACCCCGGACTTCGCGCTGTTCCGCACCTCGCTGCGGATCGGCCTGGTCACCGCGGCGCTGTCGATCACCATGGTGCAGGGCTTCGGCTTCGCCCAGTTCGGCCCGGTCGGGCAGGTGCAGCCCACCAAGTTCGGCGGGAGTCCCGCGGCGGACGAGCTGGTCGCCGACTGGACGGCGCGGTTCGGCCCCGGCGACTACACCCCGCCGGTGCTGGCCAGTGTCGGCCTCGGCTTCATGATCCTCATCGGCTTCGGCCTCGGCCTGCTCTGGCTGCTGCTCCCGCTGCTCTGGCGGGACTGGGTCATCCGGCTGCGCTTCCCCCTCTGGCTGGTCCTGCTCGCCCTGCCGCTGCCGTTCGTCGCGGTGATCCTCGGCTGGATCTCCCGCGAGGTCGGTCGCCAGCCCTGGGTCGCGTACGGGCTGCTGCCGGTGGACCGGGCCGTGTCGCCGGTCAGCCCGTGGCTGATGCTCGCCTCGCTCGTCGGCTTCAGCCTGCTGCTCGGCGCCCTGGCCGTCACCAACTGGGTGCTGCTGGCCCGGCACGCCGCCCGGGGCGCGGCCGATCCCGCCCTGGGCCGCCCGCCGCAGCAGCCGCCGGCCGACCCCCGCCCCGAGCCCGCCTTCGCCTGAGGAGACGACGTGGAACTCGCCTGGTACGCCCTGCTCGGCCTCTTCTTCGCCACCTACCTGGTGCTCGGCGGCTACGACTACGGCGTCGGCCTGCTGCTCGCCCGGGGCGCCGACCCCGCCCGCCGTCGCGCCGCGCTGAACGCCGTCGGCCCGTTCTTCCTCGGCAACGAGGTCTGGCTGGTGGCCGCCGTCGGCATCCTGTTCGGCGCCTTCCCCGTGCTGGAGGGGGAGCTGCTCTCCGGTTTCTACCCGGCCGTGGTCGGCGCGCTGACCGGGGTGATCCTGGTGACCGCCGGGGTGCAACTGCGCAGCCGCCCGGCCGGGTCGCGGGCCCGCGCCCGGTGGGACCGGGTGGTGGTGGTCGGCAGCGTGCTCGCCGCGCTCGGCTGGGGCGCGGTGCTGGCCGGGCTGCTCCAGGGCGTGCCGCTGCACGCCGACGGCCACGTCGCCGGGGCGAGCCACCTGTTCACCCCGTTCGTGGCCGCCGCCGGGCTCGCCGTCGTCTCGCTCGTCGCGCTGCACGGTGCGACCTTCCTCACCCTCCGGCTGCCGGCCGCCGAGGCGGCGTCGGTCGGGCGGCTGGCCCGCCGGCTCGTCCCGGTGGCGCTCGTCGCCGTCGGCGCGGCCACCGCGCTCGGCCTGCTCTCCGCCGACGTACGCGCCGCCGCGGGGCAGCCGGTGGTGGCCGTACTGCTGCTGTCCCTGCTGGTCGCGGCGCTGCTGGCGGCCCGGGTGGCCCTCGCCCGGCGGCGGCCGGGGCTGGCCTTCGCCGCCACCGGGGCGGCCCTGGCGCTGCCGGTGGCGCTGGTCGGCGCGACCCTCTGGCCCTACGCGCTGGTCTCCACGATCGACCCCGGCGCGTCCCTGACGGTGGCCGACGCGGCGGCGAGCACGCCCACGCTGCGGCTGCTGGGCTGGCTGACGGTGCCGCTCCTGCCGGCCCTACTAGGCTTTCAGGCGATGTGCTGGTGGGTTTTCCGGGGACGGACCGACGGCAGGGCACCGGTGTACTGGTGAACCGCCGTCCCTTCGACCCGCGTCTGCTGCGCCGGGTCCCCGCGGCCCGGCGCGACCTCGCCGTGCTCGCGCTGCTCGGCGTGCTGGCCGCGGGGGTGGTCGTCGCGCAGGCCACCGCGCTGGCCGCGCTGCTGGCGACGGCGTTCGACGGGCGGCTGGACCGGCCCGCCCTGGCCGGGTTCGTCGCCGCCGTGGCCGCCCGCTCGGTCCTGGTCTGGGCGCAGGGAACGGTGTCCGCGCGGGTCGCGGCGACGGTCAAGGCGGCGCTGCGCGCGGAGCTGCTCGGCGCGGTCGGGCGGCAGGGCCCCGGCTGGGTCGCCGGCCAGCGCGCCGGGCAGCTCGCCACGCTCGTCGGGCGCGGGCTGGACGCGCTGGACGCCTACTTCACCGGCTACCTCCCGCAGCTCGTGCTGAGCGTCACCGTGCCGGTCGCCGTGCTGGCCCGGATCTTCGTCGCCGACTGGAGCTCGGCGCTGATCATCGCGGCCACCCTGCCGCTGATCCCGATCTTCGGTGCGCTGCTCGGCTGGCAGGCGCAGGCCGCCACCGAGCGGCAGTGGCGACGGCTCTCCCTGCTCGGCGGGCACTTCCTCGACATGGTCGCCGGGCTGCCCACGCTGCGCGCGTTCGGCCGGGCCGGGGCGCAGACCGAGGTGGTCCGCCGGATGGCCGACGGGCACCGGGTGGCGACCATGAAGACCCTGCGGATCGCGTTCCTCTCCGCCCTGGTGCTGGAGCTGGTGGCCACCCTCTCGGTGGCGCTGGTCGCCGTGCCGGTGGGCGTACGGCTGCTCGGCGGCGGGCTGACCCTGCAGACCGCGCTGCTCGTGCTGCTGCTCACGCCGGAGGCGTACCTGCCGCTACGGGCGGCCGGCAGCCGCTTCCACGCCAGCATGGAGGGGCTGACCGCGCTGGACGAGGCGCTCACCCTCTCGGCCGGCGCCCCCGCGCCGGCCGCGGCGGGCGGGGCCGCCGCGACACCGGACGGTCGGGGGGTGATCCGGTTCGAGTCGGTGACCGTCGAGTACGAGCGGACCACCGCCCTGCGCGACGTCACGCTGACCATCCGGCCGGGCGAGCGCGTCGCGGTCATCGGCCCGAGCGGCGCCGGCAAGAGCACCCTGCTCGGCCTGCTGCTCGGCTTCGTCGCCCCGACCGCCGGCCGGGTGACCGTCGGCGGGGTGGACCTGGCCGGCACGGACCTGGACGCCTGGCGCCGCCAGGTGGCCTGGGTGCCGCAGCGGGCCCACCTCTTCGCCACGTCGCTGGCGGACAACATCCGGCTCGGCGCCCCCGACACTCCGGACGCGGCCCTCGGCGCCGCCGTCCACGACGCCGCCCTGGACGACGTCGTCGCCGGCCTGCCCGAGGGGCTCGCCACCGTGCTCGGCGAGCGCGGGCACGGCCTGTCCAGCGGGCAGCGGCAGCGCGTCGCGCTGGCCCGCGCGTTCCTGCGCGACGCCCCGGTGGTGCTGCTCGACGAGCCGACCGCCCGGCTGGACACCGCGAGCGAGGCGGTCGTCCTCGACGCCACCCGCCGGCTGGTGGCCGGGCGGACGGCCGTGCTGGTGGCGCACCGGCCGGCGCTGCTCGCCGACGCGGACCGGATCCTGCGGATCGAGGACGGCCGGGTCACGGAGCTGACCCCGGCGGCGGCCGGGGAGGCGACCCGATGACCGACGAGCCGAGGCCGGCCGGCGACGCCGGCACGCGACCGGACGCGGGTGCCGCCGGCGGGCCGGGGCGCGTCCGCTCCCCCGAGCGGACCGTCCTGCGGCTGGCCCGGCCCTACCTGGACCGGCTGCTCGGCGCGGGGCTGCTCGCCGCCGCCACCGAGTTCGCCGGCCTGGCCCTGATGGCCACCGCGACCTGGCTGCTGATGAGCGCCGCCGGCCGGCCCCCGCTGGACCGCCTCACCGTGGCGATCGTCGCGGTCCGGGCGCTGGCGGTCGGCCGGGGCGTGCTCCGCTACACCGAGCGGCTCGCCGGGCACGACGCCGTGCTGCGGCTGATCACCGACGTCCGGGCCCGGGTCTTCGCCACCCTCGCCGCCCGCCCGACGCCGCGGCAGCGCTCGGGGGACGCGCTGAGCCGGCTCGTCTCCGACGTGGAGGCCGTGCAGGACCTGCTGCTGCGGGTGCTGGTGCCAGCCTCGGCGGCGGCCCTGGTCAGCGTGGTCGCGGTCGGCGCCGCGGCGCTGATCTCGCCGGCCGCCGCCGGGGCGCTCGCCGTCGGGCTGCTGGTCGCCGGGGTCGCGCTGCCCGCGCTGGCCACCGCGCTGACCCGGCGCGCCGCCGCCGAGCTGGCCCCCCTGCGCGGCGCGCTCGCCACCGACGCGGTCGACCTCACCCACGGCGCCGCCGACCTCGCCGCGTTCGGCGCCACCGGGCACGCGCTGGACGCGGCCGACCGACGCGCCCGGCGCCTGGCCCGGCTGGAGCGGCGGCTCGCCGCCACCGGCTTCGCCGTCGACGCGGCCGGGGTGCTGGTGGCCGGGCTGACCGCCGGCGCGGTGGTGCTCGCCGCCCTGGCCGCGGACGTGGCCGGGGTGCTGGTCGGCGTGCTGGCGGTCGGCACCCTCGCGGCCGTCGAGATCGCGCTGGCGCTGGTCGGGGCCGCCCGGCAGTGGACCCAGCTCCGCACCGGCCTGACCCGGGTGGCCGCCCTGCTGGACCCCCCGGCCGCGCCGGCCGCGCCCGGCGACGCGCCGGTCGGCCCCGGGCCGTACGACGTGCGGTTGGCGGAGGTGACCGTGCGGTACCGGGAGGGCGCCGCGCCCGCCCTGGACGGGTTCAGCCTCCAGCTGCCGCCCGGGCGCCGGGTGGCCGTGGTCGGCCCGAGCGGCGCCGGCAAGAGCACCCTCGCGGCCGTCCTCACCGGGTCGGTACGCCCGGAGCGCGGGCGGGTCACCCTGGACGGGCGGGACCTGTCGGCGTACCGGTCCGGGGAACTGCCCCGCGCGGTCGGCGGGCTGCTCGCCGAGGCGTACGTCTTCCACGCCACCGTGCGGGAGAACCTGCTGCTCGGGCGGCCCGGCGCCGGCGAGGACGAGCTGGCGGCGGCGACCGCGACGGCCGGCCTGCTGGACTGGGTACGCGAGCAGCCGGACGGCTGGGACACCGTGGTCGGCGAGGAGGGCGGTCAGCTCTCCGGCGGCCAGCGGCAGCGACTCGCGCTGGCCCGGGCACTGCTCGCGGCGCCGGGCGTGCTGGTGCTCGACGAGCCGACCGAGGGTCTCGACCCCGCCGCCGCCGACGCGGTTCTCGCCGCCACGCTGGCGGCCACCCCGGCCGGGCACTCCGTGCTGCTGATCAGCCACCGGCTCAGCGGGCTGGCCGACCTCGACGAGATCGTGGTGCTGGACGCCGGCCGGGTGGCGCAGCGCGGCCGGCACGCCGACCTGGTGGCGGCCCCCGGCTGGTACCGGGACCAGTGGCTGCTCCAGGAGGCGGCCGAACGCGGGTACCTGGCGCTGCGCCCCTGATCGCGGCGCCCTTCCCGCATCCCGCACCTCCGGGTCGGGCCAGGGATGTCCCGGACGACGTCCGGCTGCCGCCCGTGACAGGGTGGTGCCATGCGGGGCGACGACGCGACGATGGTGGAGGAGCGGCTGCGGGAGCTGGACAAGCGCCTGCGCGGGCCGCGCCGGTTGAAGTCCGACCTGCTGACCGAGGCGCGGCACGGCCTGCTGGACGCCGTCGAGGCGTACCGGGAGGACGGGCTGCCGGCGGCGGAGGCCCAGCGTCGGGCGGTGGTGGAGTTCGGCTCACCGGCGCAGCTGGTCCCGGCCTGGCAGGCGGAGCTGGCGGTGGCCGCGCTGCGCGGGCTGTCGCTACGGGTCATCGGGCTGGCCGTGGTCGCGTTCGTCGCCGGGGACCTGACCTGGCAGGGGGCGAGCTGGAGCGACGGGCCCCGCCCGCCGGCCGGCTACGTGCTCCTGTCGACCTCGGTCAACTGGATCTGGGGAGCCGCGTTCGCGCTGGCGGCGGCCGGGCTGCTGCTGGCCGGGGCGGGCCGGTGGGCGCTGCGCGGCGACGGCGTCGTCGGCCGGGTGGTGGGCGCGGCCCTGACCGGCGTCCTCGCCCTCGGCGTGCTGGCCGGCGCGGCCCTCTTCGCGTGGTCGGTCGGCCTGTGGGAGGCCGCGCTCACCTGGCCGCCGATGCTCGTCGGCGCGGTGGTGGCCGCCGCCGGCTACCTGTGTCTGGGCCGGGCCGCCCGCACCTGGCTGCTCGCCGTCCGCTGACCGCGCGCCCCGACCTCCCCGGCGGGGACCGGCCACGGTGGCGTCAGGCGGGCGCGGTGGGCGGGGTGTCCGTGTCGAGGAACCGGCCGACCGTGGTGCTGAACTCGCGCCACCCGGACCGCTCCCCGGCCAGCGCCCGCCGCCCCGCGTCGGTGAGTTGGTACGTCCGCCGCTCGCGACCGTTGACGGTGCTCCAGGTACTGGCCACGTGGCCGGCCCGCTCCAGGCGGCGCAGCGCCGGGTAGATGGTGCCGGTGGGCAGGTCGAGCTGGCCGTCGCTGCGGGCCCGCAGCGCCTCGATGATCGCGTAGCCGTGCAGCGAGCCCTGCTCCAGCACCGCGAGCAGCAGCGCGTCGAGGTGTCCGTGCAGCGCCTGGGCCTTCATAAGTAGGAAGCCTACTTGTTGGCGAGCCGCTCCGCCACCGGGGTGCGGGCACCGGTCCCCCGGAGCCGCCCACTAGGGTATGTGCCCAGAGTCACTCGTCGGCGGCGGACGCCGGCGGGTGGGCAACCCGAAGCACACGGAGGTCAGCGTGGCCCGCCAGTCGCCCCAACGGCCCGACGCCGACGAACCCGAGCTCGAGCTCGACGACGCGGACGGCCCGGCCGAGTCCGGCACCGCACCCGTCTCGGCCGACGCCGCCCGCGCCCTCTGGGACGAGCTGCGGATCGACCCGGTGGAGATCGCGCTGCCCGCCGGCACCGGCTACACGCTGCGGGCGTACCGGCCGGCGCGCGAGCTGACCCCGACCGACGTGGCCGAGCGCGACCAGGACGACCCCTTCCTGGCCCGCCGCCAGGCCGTCGAGGAGGACGAGGACGAGGACGACGAGACCGTCGTCATCCTCGACGAGGAGGTCGCGCAGGAGTTCGCCGAGAGCGACGAGGAGGACGGCAAGACCCGTCGCGACGCGGCCGACGACGAGGACGCCGAGGCGGCCGTCGACGCCGAGGACGAGGCGGGCGACGAGGAGGTCCCGGTCTTCCTCAGCCACCGGGGCAGGCTGCTGCTCTTCAAGACGCCCGAGTCGCTGGTGAGTTTCATCCGTTCCGGCGCGCCCAACGACCTGTCCCAACTGGACAGCTGGAGCGAACTGTCCGAACGGGTGGAACCGGCCGACATCGCGCCGCTGGACGAGGACATCTACGAACTCGACCTGGTGGTGGAGAACCTCCGCGGCGGGCACGACACCTGGGACCCGACGCTGCTCATCGAGGCCGGCGAGGTGGCCCGCGACCTGGCGTACGCACTGCGGCTGCCCGCGGTGCTGGACATGCTCTCCGCCGGCTCCAGCCTCGACGACCTGGACGAGGCGCTGCGCGCCACGGTCAACGGCGGCGTCGGCGCGTTCTTCGGTCGGCGACGGCTGAAGAAAATCGGGGCACAAACCGCAAGTCTGGGTTGGCGCACCATTGTCGGCAAGATCTCTGCGGTCGTGGACTGGCGCGACTGACCCTTTACGGGGAGCATCAGTCTCTGGCAGAGAAAGCCTTGTGTCCCGGGAGGAGGACGACGCCGTGGCGCTCGTGCGCGTGTACTGCGGTCTGGCCTCGGCGGATCCGGCCGACCGATCGGCTTCGGCCGGTTCGGCGCTGACGTCCGCTGTGGTCGACGACGCAGGCCGTCTGCTGCATGTCTGCGAGGTCGGCGACGACCCGGCTGGCTACGCCCAGCTGGTCGCGCTGCTCGTGGAGCGGTCGGGCGGGCCGAGCGGTGCGGCGATCGCCGCCGACAGCGACGACCACACGGTCACCTCGCTGCTCAGCGCCGCGGGTCGCCCCCTGGCGATCGCCGACGACGACTCCGTCGACGACTTCGCCGAGCGGTTCGCCGACGACGACTCCCTGGAGGAGATGCAGTCGCCCCCGGCCGAGCGGCGTGCCGTCGGCCTGGCCCGCGCCCTGCAGGCCGGCGCGCTCTCCGCCGTCACCCTCCCCGCGCCCCGGGACCTCGCCGGATACAAGCAGGTGCTCGCCGCGCACGCCGCGCTGGCCAGCGGCCGGCACTCCGCCGCCGTCGCGCTGCGCGAGGTGCTCCGCGAGCTCTACCCCGCCGCCCTGCGCGCGTACCCGGACCCGGCCGAGCCGGTCTCGCTGGCGGTGCTGGACGCGCTGCCCGAGCCGGGGATGCTGGGCGGTCGCGAGGTCTCGGTCGCCGCCGACGCGGTCGCGGCGCACCTCGTGGCCGACGGGGTCGCCGGCGCCGACGAGCTCACCGACGCGGTGACCGCCCTGCGGGTCGCCATCAGCGAGACGCCACGACGCGCCACGGTCAACCGCGCGCTCACCTCCGCCGTGGCGGAGACCGTGCGGCAGGCCGTCGCCGCCGTCCGGGCCTGCGACGCCGGCTGCGAGGCCCTGGTCGGCGCGCTCAGCTCCCGGGTCGGCACGCCCGCCGCGCCGGCCCCCGGACGCCGGGCCGCAGCCCGGCGCGGCGAGCCGGTCGGTGACCTGCCCGGCCTCGCCCCCACCGGAGCCGGCCTGCGCCCCGTGCGACCCACGGAACCCGAGCCGACCCCGACCGGCGGTCGGCGGAGCCGCCCGGAACCGGTCTCCGGCGCGACGCCGCCCCCCGCGCCCCGGCCGCTCGGCCCGCCGCCGGTCGCTCCCGCGCCGGTCACCCCGCCGCCGGTCGCCCCGGCACCGGTGACCCCGGCCGCGGTCGCCGGTCCCCCGGCCTCCGCGCCGCCCGCGCGGCCCGCCGCGGCGCCGAGCCGGATCGACGGCCCCACCAACCGACCGGTCTCCGCGCCGCCGCCCCCGCCGCCCGGCATCACCCCGATCGCCCCGGCGCAGCGCGGCACCGTCCCCCCGGCCGAGGCCGGGGAGCCGTTCCGGCCGACGTTGACCACCGCGGCGATCCAGAGCGCCCGCGCCGAGCGGCAGCGCACCGTGATCCCGCCCCGACCCAAGACCAACGGCGAGCCCCCGGCGCCCACGGGCGGCTTCAGCGCCACCGACCTGAGCGTGCCCGTGCCCACCCCGCGGCCCGACCAGGAGTCGGCTCCCCCCGGCTCCCGGGCCAACTGGCCGCTGGTCAACAACCCGGAGGACCCGGCCGACAGCTCGGCCAAGAGCCCGGCCGGCGGCTCCTACGGCGGGCGCGGCGTCGACGCGCCGACCGACCCGGGCGCCGAGCGCCGGGTCACCCCGCCCTGGCTGGCCGACGACCTGCCCCAGGAACCCCCGATGCTGCGCCTCGTCGAGCCGCCGCCCCTGGCCGACCGCGCGCTGCGCGGCGGGCCGGGCGAGACCGCCGAGCCGGAGACGCCGCCGCTGCGGCTCGTCGACCGCGAGGAGCCCGGACGCACCGGCCGGCCGGCCCCCCGCGCCGAACGCCCGGCGGCCGAGCACCGCCCGGCGCCCCCCGTGGAGCGGCGGCCCCCGCCGGTCTCCGACGAGGGCGACGGCGATCTGCTGATCTTCGCCCAGGCCAAGTCCGCCTGGTTCGTCGGGCACGCCGAGGAGTCCGACCTGGACTGGTCGACCACGGCCGACACCGGCTGGCAGGCGGCCGAGCAGGCCGCCCGCCCGGCGGTCGGCGCCGAGACCCCGGCCGGGCTGCCCAAGCGGGTACCGCAGGCCAACCTCGTCCCCGGGTCACCACTGCGGGACGAGCGTCCACTGCGGATCGTCCGGGACGCGGCGAGCCTGGCCGAGAACACCACCGGCTACTTCCGCGGCTGGCGTCGCGGGCAGGAGATCGGCGGGTTCGCGGTCGGCGGGCGACCGGGCCGGGAGGCCGCGGGCGGCTGGGACTTCAGCCGCGACACCGGCGACCGCGACGACGACCGGGAATACGAGTACCGCTCCGCCGGCTACCGCTCCTGACCGCCTGGAAACCGCCGTCCACCTGCGTGTTCCTGCCCACACCCCGATGATTTGACGCCGGGCTGCGGCGGCCGGGAGCATACCGGCGGGACAGCCGGCGGCAGGGGTCGCCGGGGGAAGGCGACTCGTGGCGACATCGGCAACCGGCCCCGCTGTGCTCACCCGTCGCGGCCTGCTGGCCGCGACGGCGGGCACTCTGCTGCTCAGCGCCTGCGGGCGCGGCGAGGCGGGCGAGGGGGATCCGGTCAGGACGGTCGCGCCGGGCGGTCAGGAACTGCTGATCGGGGTCAGCCTGGAGCTGACCGGTCCCGGCGCGGCGCTCGGCGTGCTCCAGCAGCGGGCGCTGGAGATCACCATCGAAGCGCTCAACGACAAGGGCGTGCCGGTCGGCAACCTGCGCCGCACCGTACGGCTGGAGGTGCGCGACAACGTCGGCGACCCGCGGCTGGCGGCCCGGCAGGCGACCGAGCTGGCACGCAAGGCCGGCGTACACGCCCTGCTGGGCGGGATCATGGCCGAGACCTCTGTCGCCCTGGCCACCGTGGCGCAGCGGGAGCGGGTGCCGTTCCTGTCGCTCGGCTTCGGCGACGGGATCGTGCTGCCGCTGGCCCAGCGCACGTACGTCTTCAAGCTGACCCCGGACGCCGGCGACATGGCCCGGCGGCTGGCCCGGCTGATCGCCTCGCAGCGGCTGCGCCGGGTGGCGGTGCTGGCCGCGCACGGGCTGCACGGCGACTCCGGCGTACGGGCCATGACGGGGGCCCTGCGGACGGCCGGGGCGGAGCTGGCGGCCAGCACCCGGCTGCCCCGCACCGGCGAGGACTTCCGCGGGGCGGCCAGGTCGACGGCAGCCGCCCGCCCGGACGGCGTGGTGGTCTGGGCGACCGCCCCGGACTCCGCCGCCGCCGTCGGGGCGCTGCGCCGGGCCGGGTACGACGGGCCGGTGTTCCTCGACGCCGGCGCGGTGGCCGAGGAGACCCTCCAGGGTGGAAACGGGGCCCTGATGGAGGGCGCGTACGCCGTCCACCCGGTCTCGCTGGGCGGGGCGATGCTCGCCAACACCACCATGTCGGCGCTGCTGCGCAAGGACTTCGTCTACCGCTACGTGCAGCTGCACGGCGGGTTCAGCGGCTTCGCCCCGTACGCGTCCGACGCGGTGCAACTGATCGCCGACGCGGCGCGGCTCTCCACCAGCGTCGACCGTGGACGGTTGCGGGCGTTCCTGCAAAACCAGGTCACCGAGGGGATGGTGGGGATGTACTCCTTCACCCCCATCCGGCACGGCGGCATGGACCAGGGGTCGCTGGGCCTCTACACCGTCAGCTCGGGCGCCTGGACGCGGGTGTCCTGACCACGGCGCCCGGACCGGGCGCGGGCAGCGACGAGCGCCCGGTGTCGGCCTGGGCCGATACCGGGCGCTCGTCTGTGGATCAGGCCGGGGCGACGGCGCGCGAACGGCGCATGGTGAGCACGTACTCGACCAGCGAGATCAGCACGTGCTTCGTCGACTCCCGGTTGCGGGCGTCGCAGGCCACCACCGGCACGTCGCTGGAGATCGCGAGCGCGTCCCGGACGTCCTGCGGGTCGTGGTACTGCATCCCGTCGAAGCAGTTGATGGCCACCAGGTACGGCAGCCGCCGGTGCTCGAAGAAGTCGATCGCCGCGAAGCAGTCGGCCAACCGGCGGGTGTCCACCAGCACGACCGCGCCGATCGCGCCGCGCACCAGTTCGTCCCACATGAACCAGAACCGGGTCTGACCCGGCGTACCGAACAGGTACAGGATCAGGTCGCGGTCGATCGAGATGCGGCCGAAGTCCATCGCCACCGTGGTCGTCGTCTTGCCCGGCACCTGCCGGGTGTCGTCGACGCCCACGCCGGCGGAGGTCATGATGGCCTCGGTCGTCAGCGGCGTGATCTCCGAGACCGAGCCGACCAGCGTCGTCTTGCCGACGCCGAATCCACCAGCGATAACGATCTTCGCCGACGTCACGCGCCCGCTCGGGGTCGGCGGCCGGTGCGACATGTCAGAGCCTGCGAAGTCCACTCAGCACCCTCTCCAGCAGTTCAGTGCCCACCGCGTCGTCCGAGTCGTCCAGGATGGTCGGCTCGTGGACCGCGACCAGGCCGTCCGTCGCCATGTCGGCGATGAGCACCCGGGCCACACCGAGCGGGAGCTGCATCCGCGCCGCGATCTCGGCGAGCGACTGCACACGTCCGTCACACAGCGCGGCGATGTACTGGTGCTCGCGGCCCTGGCCGCCGTTGCCATTGGCAGCGGCCCGGCCGCGCACCGTCGTCTCGACGAGCGCCTCCAGCGCGATGTCGAGACGGGGGCGGGTACGACCACGGGTCACGGCGTATGGACGGACCAACGCTCCGGTCGGTTCGTCACGATCGACCATGTCGCCGCTCACCTCCTTCGTACCCGGCACCGGCTCCCGAGGGAGCCCGTCGTCGTTGTCGTTGTCGCCCCGCCGACCTCACCGGTCAGCAGGTCGTCAGCCCAGCATGCCCGCTGCCGCGCGCGGCTGCGGGGTCAGCGCGTCGCCCACCCGGTCGACCAGCAGGGCCATCTCGTAGCCGACCTGCCCGACGTCACAGCTGCGGGCGGCGAGCACCGCGAACGACGAGCCGTCCGAGATGGACATCAGGAACAGGAAGCCATTGTCCATCTCCACCACTGTCTGCAGCACCGCGCCTCCCTCGAAGCAGCGGGCCGCACCCTGGGTGAGGCTGACCAGGCCGGACGCGATCGCGGCCAGCTGGTCGGCCCGGTCACGCGGGAGGTCCCGTGACGACGCGAGGAGCAGGCCGTCCGCGGAGACGGCGACCGCGTGCGCGACACCGGGTACCCGGTCGGCGAAGTTGGCCAGCAGCCAACCGAGATCCTGCGTAGTTGTCATCGTTCTTGCTCCTTCTGCCCGCTCCCGGCCACCGGGCCTGAGCCAGACTGCGAGGATTGCTGCCCTCCCGGAGTCGCCTCCGGGTTGGTCGGGTTGTCCGACGGATGCGTGCGCCCCCGCTGCACGCCCCGGTGGTACGCCGAGAGCAGGCCCCGGACGCCCTCCGGCGTACGCCGCTGCACCGAGGTGGTGGGCTTCTCCACCGCGCCCGGCACGAGCTGCGCCATCGGGGTGCGCTTGGGCAGCCCCGTCGAGGTGGTCGCCGCGACCGGGACCTCGCTCGCAGCCGAAGCCGCGCGCCACCCGTCGTCGGCGGCGGTCTGCCAGCCGCTGCCCTGCTGCTGCTGAGGCCGGCGGTGACCGAAACTGTCGGCGACACCGGGGCGGGCACCCCCGTTGACCGTCGATCCGTTCTCGCGCGGCGCTCCTCCGGCCGTCGGCTTCTCTGCCATCGGTGCGTTACCTGTCCCGGGTGGTGTCTGCTGCACGGCGCGACCGCTGGCGTCGACCCGGGCGAACTGCTGGGTCGCGGCACCGTTGGCCGCCGTCTTCGCGGCGGGCGCTGCCGCCTCCTCCGGGCCCGGCCGACGGGTACGGAACCAGGCCGACTCGAGCTCCCGGAAGATCGGCAGCTCCATCGTCTCGTCCGCGTACCGCTGGCGGTTCTGGGCCTGCTGCGGGGTGCTCGGCCGCGCCGGCGGGGCGGCCGGCGCCGGGGCGGCGGCCGGCGCGGGAGCCTGGGCGGTCGGGGTCTCCGCGCCGGGGCGCGGCACCCGCGGCAGTTCGGTGGTCATGTCCAGCGCGGCGGCGAGGCGCTCGGGCACCGGCGGGGTCACCGGGTCGCGCTCCGCGCCGGCGACCGGCGGCCAGGCCGGCGGCGCCGGCGTGCTCGGGCCGGACGTGCCGGGGACCGGACGCTGCGGCAGCGCACCGGCCGGCGGCGCCGAGACCGGCGGGCCGGAGGACGGCGCGGCCGAGATCGGGTGACCGGAGACGGGCGACGCAGAGACCGGCATGCCGGAGACCGGCGGGCCGGACACCGGGGGGGCGGAGTACGGGACCGGCGGGGTCGAGACCGGCGGGCCCGCGTAGGGCACCGGCGGCGCGGAGACCGGCGGGGCCGAGTACGGCCGGGCCTCGGGGCTGCTGGGCACCTGCCGCGGAACGGCGGGCTGCTGGCCGGTCGTGTCCGGGTCGTCGCCGGAGCGCCGCTGCGGCAGCGGATCGATCGGCTGGCCGTTGGACGTGCGCGGCCGGAAGGACTCGCCGTTGGTGGTCCCGGTGGCGCCGGTCAGGTCGGACCAGGCCGGCATGGAGCGCGTCGAGGCCGGCGTGCCGGCGCCGTTGCGCGGCGCCGGGTCGAACGGCCGGCCGCCCAGGGTGACCTGGTTGCCGGACTCGCCGGGGCGCTGGGTCGGCATCGGGTTTGCGGGGCGGCTGCCGAGCGCCGGCAGCGCGCCGAAGGTCGGGGCGGGCCCGGAGGACGGCCCGCCGAACGCGGGGGCGGGGCCGGAGGACGCCCCGCCGAACGCCGAGGACGGCCCGCCGAACGCCGGCGCGGGGCCGGACGACTGGGCGCCCGGCGCGGGCAGCGCGGGCGAGGACTGCACACGGCCGGAGAGCGCCCGGGGCACGAGCACCGACGTGGGCATGACCACCTCGGCGACGGTACCCCGGTCGGTGCCGGGCCGCAGCTCGACCTTGACGCCGTGTCGGGACGCCAGCCGGGCGACCACGACCAGGCCCATCATCCGCGAGACGGCGACATCCACCTGCGGCGGCGTGGCGAGCCGCTCGTTGAGATCGTGGAGCTGCTCGGGGCTGATGCCGATGCCCCGGTCCTCCACGTACAGCGACGCGCGGTCGCCGACCCGGCGGGCCTCGACCATGACGTGCGAGTCGGGCGGCGAGAACGCGGTGGCGTTGTCGAACAGCTCGGCGACCAGGTGCACCAGGTCGTTGACGGCGTGCGCGGCGACCTCGATGTCGCGGTCGATCACCCCGAACTCGATCCGGGTGTAGTGCTCGACCTCGGACTGGGCCGCCCGGAGCACGTCGATCAGGGCGGCGGGCTCCCGCTGCACGCGGGTGGAGTCGGCGCCGGCGAGCACCAGGAGGTTCTCGTCGTTGCGGCGCATCCGGGTGGCCAGGTGGTCGAGCTGGAACAGCTCGGCCAGCCGGTCCGGGTCCTCCTCGCCGCGCTCCAGCCGGTCCAGGTGACCGATCAGGCGGTCGACCAGGATCTGCGACCGGCGGGCCAGGTTGACGAACATCGTCGCGACGGACGCGCGCAGCGCGGCCTGCTCGGCGGCGGTGCGGACCGCCTCCAGGTGGACCGCGTTGAACGCCTCGGTCACCTGGCCGAACTCGTCCTTGCTGCGCACCGGCAGCGGCTCGGCGATCTGGTTGGCGAGCTGCACCGGGGAGAGCTGGCCGGTGACCTGGGGGTCGCGCAGTCGGGCCACGGCCTGGGGCAGACCGTACTGGGCGATGGAGAGGGCGCCCTGCCGCAGGTCGCGCAGCGAGCGGGCCATCGAGCGGGCGACCAGGTAGGCGAAGAGGATGGCCAGCAGCAGCATGCTGAGCAGCAGGCCGGTCTCCAGGAACACCTGGCGCTGCACGTCGGAGCGCAGGTCGTCGGCGACCGCGACGACGTCGCTGTCGATCTTCGACTCGACCGTGCGGATGAGCTTGGCGTTGGCCACCATGGCCGCGTCCCACTCGTCCGCGTTGAACGGCGCGCCGGTCAGGCTGTCGGCTGTGGTGATGCCGTTGAGCCAACTGTTGTAGGTGTTCGCCTCGCGCAGGTCGGGGCCGGCGACCACCTGCGCGTAGTACTCCTGCTCGGGCTGGCTGGCCACCACCCGGAAGCTCTGCAGCCACTGGCTGGAGCCGGTGCTGGCGGCGATGTACTCGTTGCGCAGGTTCGGGGTGAGGCGCTGCTGGATGAACGCGCGGTGCACGACGTCCCGGCGGCGGGACAGGAACTCCTTGTTCCGGGCGGTGGCGGTCGCGGCGCGCATCTGGTCGCTCAGCTCGTTGTCGCCGGCGAGTTGGGTGGCGGAGTCGCGGACGCTGAGCAGGTTGTCGATGAGGCCGTCGTACGCCTGCATCGCCGGGACGAGCCCGAGCTTGCCGTTGAAGACCTGGCTGCGGGTGCCGGGGAGGTCGGTCAGGGTCTGGTCGATCTCGCGCAGCAGGCTCTCGAAGTTGGCCGGGAGGTCCTCGACCTCGCCGCGCTGCTGGGAGTACGGCCCCTTGGCCTTGTCGACCCGGCCGTTGGCCTGCTCGTACGCCTGCTTGAAACGGGCCGCGTCCTGGCCCTTCGGCACGCCCAGCAGGCGCAGCGCGTTGGTCCGCTCGTCCTGGAGTGTGTCGACCAGGTCACCCGAGTAGCCGACGAGATTGGCCAGATCACCGGCCCGGTTGGCATTGTTGAGCGTCTCCAGGTGGTCCACCAGGCCGCTGGTGCCCACGACGACCGTGGCGATGGTCGGCACGATCATGATGAGACCGAGCTTGGACCAGATCGGCATGTCGCGGAGCCGGCCGGCCGGCCGGCGCAGACGCGACAGGAAGGAGCCCGCCGTCTTTGGCCGTTTGCTCACGTCACCGCCCTCGACATTCCAGCGCCCGCGTTGCCCCTGGACAACGCCCAGCGGCCGACCCGGCGGGTCGGACCATCCGAGATTCCATCACGCCACCCCTAAAAGAGAAAGCCCAGGTTGGCCGTCACGCGGGGTGTGATGAGATGTTGATGCAATTTGATCGCAGTCCGTCTGGCCGGAGTCACTGAAGGTAATGAATCACCCTCACCGCGTTGTCCTCCTCGCCGGCCCCTCCGGCTCGGGAAAGTCGTACATAGCGCAACGAACCGGCCTTCCGGTGCTGTGTCTGGACGACTTCTACAAGGACGGCGACGACCCTACGTTGCCGCGCCGGAACGGCCTGGTGGACTGGGAGTCGCCCCGGTCCTGGGACGCCGAGGCGGCCGTGGCGACGATTGCCCGACTGGCCAGGGATGGCAAGGCCGATGTGCCGGTTTATGCGATCGGTGAGGACCGCCGGGTGACCACCCGGTCATTCGACGTCGCCGGTTCGCCACTTTTCGTGGCCGAAGGGATTTTCGCCGCCGAGATCGTCGAGGAGTGCCGCCGCCGCGGGGTGCTCGCCGGCGCGTACGCCCTGCGCCGCCCGCGCGGCGCGACCTTCGTCCGCCGGCTGGCCCGCGACCTCTCGGAGCAGCGCAAGGCGCCCCGGGTGCTGGTCCGCCGGGGGTTGACGCTGCTGCGCGCCGAGCCGGCCGTGCTGCGCCGGCAGACCGGCCTCGGCGCCGAGGCCGCCCGGGCGGGTGAGGTGCTGCGCCGGGTGGCCGGCCTGCTCGCCGGCCACCCGCATCGCCCCTGACCGCGGCGGCCCGCCGGCGCTCAGCCCAGCAGCTTGGCGTACGCCGGCTTGATCACCTCGTCGATGATCTTCAGGCGCTCGTCGAACGGGATGAAGGCGCTCTTCATCGCGTTGATGGTGAACCACTGGAGTTCCTTCCAGCCATAGCCGAAGGCGTCCACCAGCAGGGCCATCTCCCGCGACATCGAGGTGCCGCTCATCAGCCGGTTGTCGGTGTTGACCGTGACCCGGAACCGCAGGTCCCGCAGCAGCCCGATCGGGTGGTCGGCGATCGAGGCGGCGGCGCCGGTCTGCACGTTCGACGACGGGCAGAGCTCCAGCGGGATGCGCTTGTCCCGCACGTACGCGGCCAGCCGGCCGAGCACCGGCTCCGGGCCGGGCGTGATGTCGTCCACGATCCGCACCCCGTGGCCGAGCCGGTCGGCCCCGCACCACTGGATCGCCTGCCAGATCGAGGGCAGGCCGAACGCCTCGCCGGCGTGGATGGTGAAGTGGAAGTTCTCCCGCTGGAGGTACTCGAAGGCGTCCAGGTGCCGGGTGGGCGGGAAGCCCGCCTCGGCGCCGGCGATGTCGAAGCCGACCACCCCGGAGTCCCGGTGCCGTACGGCCAGCTCGGCGATCTCCTGCGACCGGGCGGCGTGCCGCATCGCGGTGAGCAGCGTGCCGACCCGGATCGGGGTGCCCGCCTCGGCGGCCAGCGCGCTGCCCTCCACGAAGCCGGCCAGCACCGCCTCGACCACCTCGTCCAGGGTCAGGTCCCGCTCCAGGTGCTGCTCGGGGGCGAA
Source organism: Micromonospora sp. NPDC047670 (assembly GCF_043204915.1). Taxonomy (NCBI): domain Bacteria; kingdom Bacillati; phylum Actinomycetota; class Actinomycetes; order Micromonosporales; family Micromonosporaceae; genus Micromonospora; species Micromonospora sp. NPDC047670. The sequence continues at coordinate 663,338 of NZ_JBIDDA010000001.1, read as the reverse complement.
CCGCACCTCGGCGTAGACCACCCCGTCGGCGGCCAGGTCCTGGGCGCACTCGCGGGCCACCCGGCGCAGCGCCGACGCGGTCTGCATGACGGCGACGGTGTGCGCGAACGTCTCCAGGTAGCGCTCCAGCGAACCGGAGTCGGCCGCCTCGACGAACCACCGGCCGAGCGCCTCGGCGTCGGTGGTGGGCAGCTCGTGGTCCGCCTCGGCGGCCAGCTCGACGATCGTCGCCGGCCGCAGGCCGCCGTCGAGGTGATCGTGCAGCAGCGCCTTCGGGACCTTGACGATGTCCTCGTAACGGATAGTCGCGACCATGCCCAGACCCTAGTCGGCCCCGATCCGCCCGCCGACGCGACCGGCGGAGACCGACGGCACGCGCCCCCGGTCGGCCGCCCGCGGCGCCGGCCGGTCGGGCCGGCGCCGCGGGCGTCAGGGACGCCAGCCGTACACCCGGTCGACGGCGAGCCGGAGCACCAACCGCCCGTCGGCGACCATCGCCGCCCGGTAGTCGGCCCAGTCGGGGTGCTCGCCGCGGATCCGCCGGTAGACCTCGACCAGTTCCTCGACGGTGGCGTCGTCGGGGGCCGCCGCCGGCGGCGTGAGGATCGCCGTCCCCTCCGCCACGGCGTACGCCCCGCCGTCGGCGGTGGTGACGTGGAAGCTGACCCGGGGGTCGCGTCGCAGGTTGCGCACCTTGGCCCGGCCGGCGGCCGTGGAGCACCGGATGAGGCCGGGCTCGGCCAGGTAGTCGACGTTGGAGAGCTGGGGCCGGCCGTCCCGGCGCAGCGTGACCAGGACGCCCCGGCCGCGCTCGCCGAACAGCTCCCACAGCCGCGCGGTCACGCCGGCACCCGCAGCGGGGCGAGGGCGGCGGCCAGCCGGGCGACCTCGTCGAGCATCACCGTGGCGGCGGCGTCGCGCGCCGGGTCCGGCACCAGCTCCCCGGTGTCGTCGAGTGCCTGCCGCAGGAACACGGTCACCGCCTCGTTGGCCGGCATCATCTTGAGGGTGGTCACCACCTGCTTGATCATCTGGACCGCGCGCAGGCCGCCGGAGCTCATGCCGTAGCTGACGAAGCCGACCGGCTTGTACTGCCACTCGGTGTAGAGGTAGTCGATCGCGTTCTTCAACGGCGCGCTGAAGCCGTAGTTGTACTCCGGCATCACGAAGACGAAGGCGTCCCCGGCGGCGACGGTGGCGCTCCACTCCCGGGTGTGCCGGTGCAGGTAACGCCCCTCGGACGGGTGGTGCGGCTCGTCGTGGAAGGGCAGGGCCACCTCGGCGAGGTCGACGAGGCGTACGTCATCGAAGGCGTCGTGCGCGGTGGCGACGGCGGTGAACCAGTCGCCGATCCGGCGGCCCACGCGGCCCGGTCGGGTGCTGGCGACGATGACGTTCAGACGAGGCATGGCGGTGTCGCTCCTGTGGTGGCGGGCCGGCTCTGGGCCGGCACGGTGAACTTCGGGATGAGGTGCTGCGCCAGCGGCCCGATGCTGACGGCGAAGAGGAGGGTGCCGGGACCGACGGTGCCGCCGAGCGCCCAGCCCAGCGCGAGTACGCCGAGCTCGATGGCCGTGCGTACCCGCCCGATCGGCAGGCCGCGGGCGGCCAGTCCGGTCATCAGACCGTCGCGCGGCCCGGGCCCGAGTCGTGCCCCGAGGTAGAGGGCCGTGGCGAGCCCGTTGAGCAGGATGCCGGCGACCAGCAGGCCGATCCGGCCGGCGACCGGGAGCACCGGCGGCAGGAGGACGAGCGCGGCGTCGGCGGCGAACCCGACCACCACCACGTTCGCGAGGGTGCCGAAGCCGGGGCGCTGCCGCAGCGGGATCCAGAGCAGCAGCACGACCACGGCGACCAGGTTGACCACCTGGCCGAGGGGTAGCCCGGTCCGCTCGGCGAGCCCCTGGTGCAGCACGTCCCAGGACGCGAGGCCAAGGTCGGCGCGGACCATCAGGGCCACGCTGACGCCGAACAGCACGAGGCCGCTCAGCAGACGGGCCAGCCGGCCCGGCAATCTGGTTGACATGTCACTCACCCTAGGAGGCCCGTTGATGACATGTCAACCAGATGGCTACGATGGTCGGCATGGAGCAACCACGCTGGCTCGACGAGCGGGAGCAGCGCGCCTGGCGGGGGTACCGGCGGATGCGCCGCCTCCTCGACCTGGAGCTGGCCCGCGAACTCGCGCGGGACGCCGGCCTGTCCGAGCCGGACTACGACGTCCTGTCCGACCTCTCCGAGACTCCCGACCAGCGGCTGCGCCTCAGCGAGCTGGCCGACCGGATGCTGTGGTCCCGCAGCCGGCTCTCCCACCACCTGACCCGGATGCAGCAGCGCGGCCTGGTCACCCGCGAGGAGTGCGCGACCGACGGTCGGGGCGCGGTCGTCGTGCTCACCGCCGAGGGCCGGCGTGCGATCGAGGCCGCCGCCCCCGGCCACGTGGCGGCGGTCCGCCGGCACCTGATCGACCTGCTGACCCCCGACGAGGTCGCCGCGCTGGACGCGCTGACCCACCGCGTCGTCGACCACCTCACCGGCCTGGACGGCGCGCGAGGCTGACCGATGGTGGTGCGGGCACCACCATCGGACTGGCGTGCGCGCACCATCGAATCGACCCGTCCGGCTGCCTAGCGTCAGCGGCGACAAGGAAAGCCGACGCGGGGAGAGTTGCACGTGTTCACGACATTGGCCACAGCGGTGGTCCGCCGTCCGGGGCGGGTGATCGCCGGCTGGCTGCTCGCCATCGCCGCACTGACCGCCGCCACCTTCGCCGTCTACGGGCCGGCGGGCCCACGCCCCGCCGACAGCCAGGCCGACTTCCTGCCGGCCCGCTACGAGTCCGCGCGGGCCGCCGGCATCGCCGCCCGGATCTTCCCCGACCAGCCGGGCACCAGCGCGGTGCTGGTCGTCCGCCGGGCCGACGGGGCGCCGTTGACCCCCGACGACAGCGCCCGGATCGACGGGCTGCCGCAGGAACTGCGGGTCGCCGGCGTCACCGGAGTGACCCCGGGCGCGACCGCCCCCGACGGGCGGCTGCGGCTGGCCGAGGCGCGCCTGACCGGCGACGCGCACGACGAGGCCACCATCCAGGCCGTCGGGAAGCTGCGGGACGCCACCGACGACGCGCTGGCCGGCAGCGGCCTGGTCGCCGGCTGGACCGGCGAGGCCGCCGGCGCCGCCGACAGCTTCCTCCTCGACATGATCGTCAACGGCGCCATGATGCTGGTGATCCTGGTCCTGCTGCTCGTCGTCTTCCGCAGCCCGACGATCGCGCTGCTCAACCTGTTCCTGGTGCTGCTGGTCGCGCAGGCCGCCACCGGCCTGCTCGCCCTCGGCGGGAAGGTCTTCGGGTACGCCCTGGACGCCTCCACCACGGGCCTGCTCCCGGTCGTCCTGCTCGGCATCGGCACCGACTACGCGGTCTTCCTGCTCTTCCGCTACCGGGAACGGCTCCGGGCCGGCGAGGACCGGCGCGCCGCGATGGTCCACGCGGTCGGCCGGATCGGCGGCGCGGTCACCGTGTCCGCGCTGGTCGTGGCGGTGGCGTTCGGCGCGCTGGTGCTCTCCCGGCTCGCCTCCTTCCGGGTGCTCGGGCCGGCCCTGGCTGTCGCCGTCCTGCTCATGGTGGCCGCCGCGCTGACCCTCTTCCCCGCGGTCTACTCGCTGCTCGGGCGGCGGGCGTACTGGCCGGCGAAGCTCGTCGCGCCGGGCGACGGCCGGACGCCGGGGCACGGCGCCGCCGCGCCGACGGGCCTGGCGGCCCGCGCCGGCCGGCTGGTCGCCCGCCGGCCCGCCCGGGTCGTGCTGACCACGGTCGCCGCGCTCGCGCTGCTCGGCCTCGGCGCGCTGCACCACCGGCCGAGCTACGAACTCGACGCGCTGCCGACCGGCTCCGAGTCGGCCGAGGCCCTGGACTGGCTCCGCTCGGGGCTGCCCGCCGGGACCCTCTCCCCCACCGACGTCTACCTCACCGGCGCCGGGGTGGACGCGGCCGGCGCCGAGCGGTTTGCCGAACGGCTCGGCGAGGTGCCGATCGTGGCGGCCCCGGCCGGCGTCGAGATCGTCGACGGCGTGGCGCGGGTGCGGCTGCTGCTCGCCGAGCCGCCGTACTCGCAACGGGCGATCGACGCCGTGGAGGCCCAGTTGCGGCCGGCGGCGCACGCCGCGGCGCCGCCCGGCACCCGCGCGTACGTCGGCGGGGAGACCGCCACCTTCGCCGACGTCCGCGCCGTGCTCGACGAGGACCTGCGGCTGGTGTTCCCCGTGGCCGCCGGGCTGATCGGCCTGCTCCTGCTGCTCATGCTGCGCGGGCTGCTCGCCTCGCTGGGCCTGCTCGCCGCCGTCGCGCTCGGCTTCGCGGCCACCCTCGGCACCAGCGTGCTGGCGTTCCAGGTCGTCGGCGGCCAGGCCGGGCTCAACTTCCAACTGCCGCTTGTCGTGTTCCTCTTCGTCACCGCGATCGGCACCGACTACAACATCCTGATGATCGCCCGGCTGCGGGAGGAACTGCGCGCCGGCCGCTCGCCCCGGCAGGCCGCCGAGGAGGCCGTACGCCGGGCCGGACCGGCGGTCGCGGCGGCCGGGGTGATCCTGGCGGGCAGCTTCGGGGTGCTCGTGGCGTCGCCGATGATGGCCCAGATCGGGTTCGCCGTCGCCGTCGGCGTGCTGATCGCCACCTTCGGCCTGTCCTGGCTGCTGGTGCCGGCGGCGGCCGCCCTCACCGGCCGGGCGGCCTTCTGGCCGGCGCGGACCCGCCCCGAGCCCGGAGCGGCGCTCCTGCCGCCGGCGGGCGTCGCGCCCGGGACCGCCTTGGCACCCACGCCGCCGGAGCAGGCCGCGACGGCTGGGACAATGGCCCGATGAGCGGGGTGCGGCGGGCATGGCGCGAGCTGAACCGGCTGGCTGTCGCGGCGGGGCTGGCCTGCGTGGGCATCGGATTCGCACTGACCACGCTCCTCACCGCCGGGCTCAGCCTGCTCTGGGTCGGCCTGCCCCTGCTCGACCGCACCCTCACCGGCACCCGGGCGCTGCTGGACCGGCAGCGCCACCGGGTGCCGGGCCCGCCGGTCCGGTCCCCGTACCGGCCGGTGGACGGCGGGCTGGCTGCCCGGCTGCGAACGATGGCCGGCGACCCGGCCACCTATCGGGATCTCGCGTTCCTGTTCGCGCACTTCTGCTTCGCCCCGGCCGCCCTGGTGCTGGCGGTGGGGCTCTGGCTCGGCGCCGCGCAGGGCCTCGCCCTGCCGCTGATCCACGCGGTGGCGCCCGGCGCGGTCGACAACTACCTGGGCGTGCCGATCGACTCCCTCCGCAACGCCGGGCTGGCAGTGGTGGCCGGGCTGCTGGTGGCGGTCGGCGCGTACTGGCTGCCCCGAGGGCTGCTCCACCTGGACGACCGGCTGACCCGGGCCCTGCTCGCGCCGACCGCCCGCGCGGCCCTCGCCGAGCGGGTGGAGGAGCTGACCGACACCCGGGCGCAGACCGTCGACGCGCAGGCGGCCGAGCTGCGCCGGATCGAGCGGGACCTGCACGACGGCGCGCAGGCGCGGCTGGTGGCGATGGCGATGAACCTCGGTCTCGCCGAGGAGCTGCTGGCGCGGGACCCGGAGGCGGCCCGCGGGCTGGTCACCGAGGCCCGCTCGGCCGCCGGCACCGCCCTGGCCGAGCTGCGCGACGTGGTCCGCGGCATCCATCCGCCGGTGCTGGCCGACCGGGGGCTGGCCGGGGGCGTCGCCGCCCTCGCCCTCGGCGCGGCCCTCCCGGTCGACCTGGACGTCGACCTGCCCGAGCGGCTGCCGCCGCCGCTGGAGTCGGCGCTCTACTTCACCGTTGCGGAGCTGATCACCAACGCCGCCCGGCACAGCGGGGCGGACCGGGTGGCGGTGCGGCTGCGCCGGGCGGACGCCACGGTCCGGCTGACCGTCTCCGACGACGGCCGGGGCGGCGCCGACCCGGCGCGGGGCACCGGGCTGGCCGGCATCCGGCGGCGCCTCGCCGTCTTCGACGGCCGGGTCCGGATCACCTCCCCGGACGGTGGGCCTACCGTGGTCGACGTGGAGCTGCCGTGCGGATCGTGATCGCCGAGGACCTGGTGCTGCTGCGCGACGGGCTGATCCGGCTGCTCACCGCGTACGGCGACGAGGTGGTGGCCGCCGTGGAGACCGGCGACGAGCTGCTCGCCGCCCTGCTGGAGCACCGCCCCGACGTGGCCGTGGTGGATGTCCGCCTGCCGCCGACCCACACCGACGAGGGGCTGCGGGCCGCGCTGGCCGCCCGGGCACGGATTCCCGGCCTGCCGGTGCTGGTCCTCTCCCAGTACGTCGAGCAGCTCTACGCCCGGGAGCTGCTCTCCGACGGCGCGGGCGCGGTGGGTTACCTGCTCAAGGACCGGGTGGCCGACGTCGCGCAGTTCGTCGCCGCCGTACACCGGGTGGCCGGGGGCGGGATGGCGATGGACCCGGAGGTGGTCGCACAGCTGCTCGCCCGGCCGACCCGCGCCGCGCCACTGCGCCGGCTGACCCCGCGCGAGCACGAGGTGCTGGCGCTGATGGCCGAGGGCCGCTCGAACGGGGCGATCGCGCAGCGCCTGGTGATCACCGAGAAGGCGGTCAGCAAGCACATCAACTCGATCTTCGCGAAGCTCGACCTGCGCGACTGCGACGACGACCACCGCCGGGTCCGCGCCGTGCTGACCTACCTGGACGCCTGACGTGGACACCCGCATCGTCGACCGGCTCCGATGCCCGGTGTGCGGCCAGCCGCTGGCCGAGGCCACCGCCGGCACCGCCCGCGCGCTGCGCTGCCCGCGCCGGCACAGCTTCGACGTCGCCCGGCAGGGCTACGTCAACCTCCTCGCCGGCCGTGCCCCGCACGCCGGGGACACCGCCGAGATGGTGGCCGCCCGCGCCGATTTCCTGGCCGCCGGGCACTACGACCTGATCTCGGCGGCCCTCGCCGCGGCCGCGACGGACGCCGTCGGCCGGGTCCGCGCGGCGCGGCCGGAGGCGTACCCCCTGGTGGTGGACGCCGGGGCGGGGACGGGCCGGCACCTCGCGGCGGTGCTGGCGGCCCTGCCGGACGCCATGGGCCTGGCCCTGGACGTGTCGAAGCCGGCACTGCGTCGGGCCGCGCGGGCGCACCCCCGCGCCGCGGCGGCGCTGGCCGACACCTGGCAGCGGCTGCCGCTGGCCGACGCCGGCACCGCCGTGCTGCTGAACGTCTTCGCCCCGCGCAACGGCGCGGAGTTCCACCGGGTCCTCGACCCGGACGGGTCCCTGCTGGTGGTGACGCCGGCCGAGGACCACCTCGCCGAGCTGGTCGGCGCGCTCGGCCTGCTCCGCGTCGACCCGGACAAGGCGGACCGGGTCGCCGAGAGCCTCGGCGGGCGCTTCACCGAGGTGGCGACGGCCGAGCACCGGCGGGCGCTGGCGCTGACCGGGCCGGAGGTCGCCACGCTGGTCGGGATGGGCCCCAGCGCCTGGCACACCGACCCGGCCGGGCTCGCCGCCCGTCTCACCGCGCTCCCCGAGCCGGTCCGGGTGAGCGTCGCGGTGCGGCTCACGGTCTGGCGGCCGGCCCCCCGCTGACCCGGCCGCGGCCCGCCGCCCGGCGCCGGCCCGGCCGCGGCCAACGCCGGGCGGGCGGGCTCAGGTGGAGAGGTCGACCTCTTCCCAGCCCGGGGGCTCGTCATGGTAGGGCCCCCGCAGGATCACCGCCCACTCCAGCGCCCAGCGGCGCTGGCCGATCGCGTTGGCGTCCACCAGGCCGGGCGGCGTCCGGCCGGCCCGCTCCGTCTCCAGGTACGCCCAGTCCAGGCAGTAGTGCAGGTCGAGCAGCGCCGCCGCGTCGGCGGGGTGCTGCGGGGCGGCGAGGATCCGGGCGCGCCACTGGCCGAAGGTCTCCCCGCCCGGGATGTGCGGCATCCGCTCCACCAGCCGCTCGTCCACCGGCAGCGTCGGGTCGAGCTGCTTGGTCAGGCCGAGCACCCAGGCCAGCGCGAAGAGCGCGTCGTGGTGCAGCACGAACGACCGGTGGTCGCCCTTGCCGCCGGTCACGAACTGCCACTCCGGCGGCGTGACCATGTCGACGAGGTGCGAGGCGAGCAGCCAGCTCATCGCCGCCTGCGGCGGCATCCCGAAGCAGCGCGCCAGGATCAGGTGCAGCACGGCGATCCGGGCCTCGATCTCGGCCGTCGGGCGCAGCTCGATCTGGTCGCCGGGCTCCCACACGAGCGGGAACTGGGGTGGCGGCAGCGGGAGACGCAGCCGGGACAACTCGTCCAGGCTCGCCTCACGCACCTCCCGTGGATCGGGGGCAGGTACGGTCACGGCGGAAATGTCCTGTCTGCTCGCGACGACTCGGCGCCGGTTGTCCCCCCTGGCCAGGGAGGATAGCGGTCCGAGCCGGGCGGCACCACGCCGCCCCGACGACCGCCGGGCTCAGCCGATCCGCTCGATGACCAGCGGCGTCGCGGCGGGCGCGACCGGCGAGATCCGCACCGCGCGCGCGGCGTCGTCCCGCGCCGCGAGGATCCGGGCGGCGTGCTCCGCGCGCAGCTCGTACAGGGGGTCGCCGGCGCGCACCGGGTCGCCCGGGCGCTTGTGCAGCACGACCCCCGCCGGCACGCTGACCGGGTCCTCCTTGCGGGCCCGCCCGGCGCCGAGCCGCCAGGCGGCGATGCCCATGTCGTACGCGTCGATCGCGGCGACGAAGCCGTCCGCGTCCGCGCGGACCACCTCCACCTCGTTCGCGGTCGGCATCGGGGCGTCCGGGTCGCCGCCCTGGGCGCGGATCATCGCGCGCCACGAGTCCATCGCCCGGCCGTCGCGCAAGGCGGCCGCCGGGTCGGCGTCGGGCAGCCCGGCCGCGTCGAGCATCTCGCGGGCCAGCGCCAGGGTCAGCTCGACCACGTCGGCGGGGCCGCCCCCCGCCAGCACCTCGACCGACTCGGTCACCTCGACGGCGTTGCCGATGGCCAGGCCGAGCGGGGTGGACATGTCGGTGAGCAGGGCGACGGTGCGCACACCGTGCGCGCCACCCAGCTCGACCATCGTCCGGGCCAGCTCACGGGCGTGCTCCACGGACTTCATGAACGCGCCGGAGCCGACCTTCACGTCGAGCACGAGCGCGCCGGTGCCCTCGGCGATCTTCTTGCTCATGATGGAGCTGGCGATCAGCGGAATGGCCTCGACGGTGCCGGTCACGTCGCGCAGCGCGTACAGCTTGCGGTCGGCGGGGGCGAGCCCCGCACCGGCCGCGCAGATCACCGCGCCCACGTCCTGGAGCTGGGCGATGAACTCGTCGTTGCGCAGCGCCGCCCGCCAGCCGGGGATGGACTCCAGCTTGTCCAGCGTGCCGCCGGTGTGCCCGAGGCCGCGCCCGCTGAGCTGCGGCACGGCCGCGCCGCACGCCGCCACGAGCGGGGTCAGCGGAAGGGTGATCTTGTCACCGACGCCGCCGGTGGAGTGCTTGTCGACGGTCGGCCGGTCGACCGCGGAGAGGTCGAGCCGCTCCCCGCTGGCGATCATCGCGGCGGTCCACCGGGCGATCTCCGGCCCGGTCATGCCGCGCAGCAGGATCGCCATGGCCAGCGCCGACATCTGCTCGTCGGCGACCAGCCCCCGGGTGTACGCGTCCACCACCCAGTCGATCTGCGCGTCGGAGAGCACACCCCCGTCCCGCTTCGCCCGAATGACGTCAACCGCCGCAAAACCATTCATCACAAAGATCTTCCTCGTCGTTATGGCGATACCGGTTCGCGGACCGCGCCCACCAGGGATGGGCCGACCGTGCCCCGGCGGAGGGATCAAGCCTGACCGCCCGGAGCCGGGCACGGTCGGCCCGTCCCCGAAGCTCAGCCCCAGCGAACCGGGATCTCCATCGGCGGCTCACCCTCGCCGGCCCAGAAGATCGTGCCCGAGGCGTCCACGACCACGACCCGGGGCGTGCGGGCCAGTCCCCAGGTGATCGCCTCCGCCGGGTCGTCCCAGCTCGGGCCCTCCTCCAGCACGCCGGTCTCGGCACCCTCGCTGTCCCCCGCGGACCGCTCCCAGTAGGCCGTCCAGACCTGCTGGCCGGCGGACAGGTCGGGGTGCACGAAGACCGTGCCCCGGCCGCGCCAGGCGGCCAGCCGCTCCGGCACCACCGGCACCGGCGTCTCGCCGGTCACGGCCTCCAGGTCGGCCACGTCGAAGGCGTGCGGCAACAGCTCGGCCATCCGCAGCGGGCCGCCCTTGCTCTCGATCAGGCACTCCGGGCCGCCCTGCTCCCAGAGCAGCTGGCGGCAGCGGCCGCACGGCATCAGCGGCTCGCCGGTGGCGTCGACGCAGGACAGGGCCACGATCCGGCCGCCGCCGGTGGCGTGCAGCGAGGAGACCACGCCGCACTCGGCGCAGAGCACCACGCCGTACGCGGCGTTCTCCACGTTGCAGCCGACCACCACCCGGCCGTCGTCGACCAGCGCGGCGGCGCCGACCGGGAACTTCGAGTACGGCACGTACGCGTGCCGCATCACCTCGGTGGCGGCGGCCCGCAGCCGCTCCCAGTCGATCTCCATGTCGCGTCCCCCGTCAGCCCTTGATGTACGGCTTGCCGTCGGCGGCCGGCGCCCGGACCCGGCCGACCAGCCCGGCCACCGCCAGGATCGTCGCCAGGTAGGGCAGCATGGCCAGGAACTGGCTCGGGATCACGCTGTTGATGGCGCCCAGGTACGTGGCGAGCTGGTCGGCGAAGCCGAAGAAGAGCGCCGCGAGCAGCGCCCCCGTCGGGCTCCACCGGCCGAAGATCAGTGCGGCGAGGGCGATGAAGCCCTTCCCGCCGATCATGTTCTTCGTGAAGGAGTAGAGCGCCAGCGTGTACGAGGCGCCGCCGATGCCGGCGACCACCCCGGCGAGCAGCACGTTGCGGTAGCGCAGCCCGAGCACGCGGACGCCCAGGGTGTCGGCGGCGGTCGGGTGCTCGCCGACCGAGCGGGTCCGCAGGCCCCACCGGGTGCGGAACAGCGCGATGTGGATGACCAGCACCAGCAGCAGGCCGAGGTAGAGGAAGATGTTGCCCCGGAACAGCGCCGGCCCGAGCAGCGGGATGTCCGACAGCAGCGGGATCTCCCAGTTGCTGAACCGGGGGGCGCTGTTGTATTTCTGCGCGTCGGTCTGCATCAGCCGCTCGTAGAGGAAGCCGGTGACGCCGACCGCCAGCAGGTTGAGCACGATGCCCATGACCACCTGGTCGACCAGGTAGCGGATCGAGAAGACGGCCAGCAGCAGCGAGATGAACGCGCCGCCGATCGCCGCCGCGACCAGGCCCACCCAGACGTTGCCGGAGAGGCTGCCGAAGAGCGCGCCGCTGAAGGCGCCCATCAGCAACTGCCCCTCGATGGCCACGTTGACCACGCCGGAGCGCTCGCAGAGCACGCCGGCCAGGGCGCCGAAGACCAGCGGCAGGGCCAGGATGAACGTGCCCCGGACGATGTTGACCAGCGGCATGAAGTTCTGCCCGGCCGGCGCGGCGGAGACCTGCCAGCAGAGGAACGACAGCACGAAGCCGAGCAGGCCGACGCCGAGCACCAGGGTGAACCAGCGCTTCGGCAGCCCGGCGAGCATCGCGCCGCCGGCGGCCACCGCGACGAGCCCGAAGAGGATCGCGCCCAGCGTGCCGTCGATCTTCAGCGCGGCGCCGGCGGCGTCCTCGCTGAGGGTGAAGCGGGCCAGCTCGCCGGTGGCGAGCGCCCCGAACAGCACCGTCGCCAGCAGGCCGAGGGCGAGCAGCACGGCGCCGACCTTGCGGGTACGGGTCCAGAAGCCCTGGTCGACGGGGGCGACCGCGACGTCTTCGACAGCCATGGTGGACATGACTTACCAGCCCTTCGCCAGGCTCGTCTGCAACCGGGCGGCGCGGGCGGCCCGGAGCTGGAAGATCGCCTTCACCAGGGCCGGCGCGGCGATGAAGATGACGATCAGCGCCTGGAGCACGGTGACCAGCTCCAGTGAGATCCCCGAGTAGGACTGCATCCGGTTGCCGCCGGCCTGGAGCGCGCCGAAGAGCAGCGCGGCCAGCGCCACGCCCCACGGCTTCACCCGGCCGAGCAGCGCCACCAGGATGCCGTCGAAGCCGATCTGCGCGACCACCAGCGGGGTCAGCGCGCTGGCGGTGGAGCCGAGCACCATGTTGGAGCCGCCGAGGCCGGCCAGGATCCCGGCGAAGACCATGATCAGGACGTACGTCCGGGTGACGCTGATGCCGGCGGTCCGCGCGGCGTCCGGGTTGGCGCCGACGGCGCGCAGCTCGAAGCCGAGCGTGGACCGGTTCAGCAGCCACCAGACCGCCCAGGTCGCCAGCACCGCCAGGATGATGCCGGCGTGCACCCGCAGGTTGTCGCCGAGCAGCCGGGGCAGCTGGGCCGAGCCGTCGACCGGCCGGCTGATCGCGTCCGTGCGGTTCGGGTCCTGGATGCCGTTCTGCACGATGATCCAGGTCAGGAAGTACGTGGCGATGTAGTTGAGCATGATCGTGTTGATCACCTCGTGGGCGCCGGTGCGCGCCTTGAGGATGCCCGGGACGAAGCCCCAGATCGCCCCGCCGAGCGCGCCGGCGAGCACCGCGACGAGCAGGTGCAGCCCAGGCGGCAGCGGGAGCAGGAAGCCGGCCAGCGCGGCCAGGATCACGCCCATGGTGGCCTGGCCCTGGGCGCCGATGTTGAACAGGCCGCCCCGGAACGCCAGCGCCACCGACAGGCCGGTGAAGACCAGCGGCGCGGTGTAGGTGAGCGTCTCGGAGATCGGGCTCATCACGGCCTGGAAGCCGACCGCCTCGGGGTCGAAGATCGCGCCCTTGAAGAGGTTCCCGTACGCCTCGCTGACCAGCGTCCAGCTCGCGTTCAGCGCGTCGGACGGCCGGGCGGTGATGTAGCTGTAGGTGGCCAGCACCTCGGGGTCGGAGACGATCATCAGCACCGCGCCGACGACCATCGCCAGGACCAGCGAGAGCAGGGTCACCGTGAAGGTGTTCGCGGCCCAGAGGTTGTCCAGGAACAGCCGCCCCAGCGAGGGTTTCGCCTCCGGGGCCGGCTGCCTCCCGGAGGTGGCCGCCTCGGCGCGCTCGGTGTTGCCGAGCGCGGTCCGCGCGGCCTGCGCCTCGGTCGCCGGCTGCTTGTCGGGGGAGCCCGTCTGGGGGTTCGGGTTGTCCGGGGAGCCCGACCCGGGGTTCGGGTTGCTCATGCCGGCACTCCGCTCCGCTTGCTCATGCCTCGTCCTCGTTACCAGGGCCCTCGGCGGCCGGGGCCACCGCGCCGCCGTCGGCCGTCGGCGCGGCCGGGGTCGTGCCGGTCGCGGCGGGGGACGCCGCGTCGGGGGTGATGCCGGCCATCAGCAGGCCGATCTCCTCGCGCGGGGTGTCCGGGCCGACGATGCCGATGATCCGGCCGCGGTACATCACCGCGATCCGGTCGGCCAGGCCGATCACCTCGTCGAGCTCGCTGGAGACCACCATGACCGCGGTGCCGACGTCCCGCTCGCGGATGACCCGGCTGTGGATGAACTCGATCGACCCGACGTCGACGCCGCGGGTCGGCTGGGCGGCGATGAAGAGCTTCAGCGGCCGGGACAGCTCCCGGGCCACGATCACCTTCTGCTGGTTGCCGCCGGAGAGGGTGCCGACCGGCGCGTCGGGCGAGGAGGTGCGGACGTCGAACTGCGCGATCCGCTCCTTCGCCGACGCGGCGATGGCGTCCGGCTTGAGCGCCAGGCCCTTGCCGAAGGGCGGCCGGTCGTAGATGTCGAGCACCAGGTTCTCCGCGACGGAGAACTCCTTGACCACGCCGTCGACGCTGCGGTCCTCCGGCACGTAGCCGACCCCGGCGCGGAGCACCTTCTTGGTCGGCCAGCCGTTGACCTGCTGCCCGTCGAGCGTGATCGTGCCGGCGAGCGTCGGACGCAGCCCCATGATCGCCTCGATCAGCTCGGTCTGGCCGTTGCCCTGCACGCCCGCCACGCCGAGCACCTCGCCCGCGTGCACGGTCAGGTCGACCCCGTCGACCGCCCGGATCTGCCGGTCGTCGTCGACGACCAGGCCGGCGACCTCCAGGACCGGCTTGCCGGGGGTGGCCGGCTGCTTCTCGACGGTGAGCCGGACGCTGCGGCCGACCATGAGCGCGGCCAGCTCGTCCCGGCTCGCCTCGGGGGAGGCGGTGCCGACGGTCCTCCCGCGCCGGATGACGGTGATCCGGTCGGCGATCGCCTTGACCTCGCCCAGCTTGTGGGTGATGAAGACGATCGACTTGCCGGCGGCCTTGAGCGACCGCATGACGGCGAGCAGTTCCTCGGTCTCCTGCGGGGTGAGCACGGCCGTCGGCTCGTCGAGGATGAGCAGGTCGACGTCGCGGGTGAGCGCCTTGACGATCTCCACCCGCTGCTGGATGCCGACCGGCAGGTCCTCGATCACCGCGTCCGGGTCGACCCGCAGGTTGTACCGCTCGGAGACCTCGGCGACCTCGCGCCGGGCCCGCCGCCGGTCCAGGAAGCCGACGATGCCGCCCTTGACCTGCTCGGCGCCGAGCATGATGTTCTCGGCGACGGTGAAGACCGGCACCAGCATGAAGTGCTGGTGCACCATGCCGATCCCGGCCGCGATCGCGTCCGACGGCCCCCTCAGCTTCAACGGCTTGCCGTCGACCAGGATCTCGCCCTCGTCGGGCTGGTAGAGCCCGTAGAGCACGTTCATCAGGGTCGACTTGCCCGCGCCGTTCTCGCCGAGCAGGGCGTGGATCTCTCCAGGCTCCACCGTCAGGTCGATGTGGTCGTTGGCGACCAGATCACCGAACCGCTTGGTGATGCCGCGCAGTTCGAGTCTCAGCGCAACCTCCTGGAGTGCGAAGCGATGGTGCAGCGTAGCTGCCGGCGGACCGCTCGCGGCGCGGGGCCGTCGTCGGGGTGGAGCGGATCGGCCGCCCCGGCGCCGTGGGGGTGTCCCCGCGACGCCGGGGCGGCCGGATCGTCGTGCTGTACCGCCCGCCGGCCTACCCCGGTGATCGTCTCACCGCGGGTGGCCGGCGGTGCCTCACTTCGGCTGGGCCTTGGAGGTGACGGTGACGGTGCCGGCGGCGATGTCCGCCTTCAGCTTGTCGATCTCGGCCTTCAGCTCGGCCGGGACCTTGCCGTCGAACTCGTGGTACGGGGCGAGCCCGACGCCGTTGTTGGCGAGGTTGCCCAGGTAGCCCGGGTCGTGCGCGAGCTTCTCGCCGTTGGCGGCCTTGACGACGGCCTCCTTGACGGCGTCCGGGATGTTCTTCTCGACCGTGGTGATGATGGCCGAGCAGTCCGGGGTGCTCTCGCAGCCGTCGACGTCCACCCAGATGGTGTTGTACTTGCCGCCCGACGCCTTGGCCGCGCCGGTGGTGCCGAGGCCCGCGCCGCCGGCGACCGGCATGATGATGTCGGCGCCCTGGGCGACCAGCGCGTCGCTGACCTTCTTGCCCTCGTCCTGCTTGACGAAGTCGTTGGTGAAGGAGCCCTTCTGGGCGGCCTTGTCCCAGCCGACGACCTTGACGGTCTTGCTCTTCGTCTTGTTGTAGTGGGCGACGCCGTCGACGTACCCGTCCATGAAGATGGTGACCGGCGGGATCGGCAGACCGCCGTAGGTGCCCACCGTGCCGCTCGTGGTCATGCCGGCGGCCAGGTAACCGGCGAGGAAGCCGGCCTGGGCGGTGTCGAACTGCATCGGGTAGACGTTGCTCTCCGGCAGCTTCGCGTCGACGATGCCGAACTGCTGGTTCGGGTTCGCCTTGGCGATCTTGGAGGTGGCGTCACCCATCAGGCCACCGACGGCCAGGATGAAGTCGCACTTCTGGTTGACGTACTGGGTCAGGTTGACCTCGTAGTCCGCCTCGGCCTTCGACGCGACGTACTTGATGTCGATGTTGTCGTTGGCCTTCTTGGCCGCCTCGAGGCCCTGCCACGCCGAGGTGTTGAACGACTTGTCGTCGATGCCGCCGACGTCGGTCACCATGCAGGCGCTGTACTTCTTGTCGCCGCTGCCGGCGTTGTTGTTGTCCTCGGGAGCCTCACCGCACGCGGCGGCGCTCAGCACGAGCCCACCCACCGCGAAGACCGAGGCAATCCGCATCCCACGCACCGAGCGCAAGACGTCTCCTTCCCATTGCACACCGCGTCCTGCACGGTGGCAGCCCTTTGAGCCGGCCTGCGCTGCGCCGCCGGCGTCCCACGTTACGGACGGGAGCGTACGCCCGCGCCCACCCACCGGCCGACAATCGTGCACGACTGTTGAGCGCCTGTTACCCCTACGTAACCCTTAGGTGGGGCAGATCACTCTGAGTGCTGGTAGATGAGCGCCGAGGCGCTGCGGAACGTCCGCTCCTGCGGGGCGTCCCCTGCCGGAAACGTTACCGCCAGAAGACCGCCACCGCCGCGTTGACCAGGGTCAACCCGACGATCGCGAGGAAGTGGCCACGGGCGACCACGTCGCGCTTCCGGGAGAAGAAGACCATGACGAAGATCAGCAGCGCGAGCACCAACTTGGTAACAAGTTTCGCCGGGTCCGGCTCGTCCCCGTCGCGCAGCGGCGCGGAGAGACCGATCCCGGTCAGCAGCATGATCACGGACCCCCAGAGCATGGCCGGGTTGATCCGCAGCTTGCCGCTGACGTACTGGACGATCGCGCCGCCCAGCAGCAGGGCGAAACCGATCAGATGGATGTAGCGCAGTATCAGTCTGAGAGCTTCCACGCGCACCATCCTCCCTCATCAACGACGGATCGTAGTAGCCGGTCACGTCAGGTCGTGTCCGTCGCCGCCCGGGAGCCGGCCCGGCGCGGCGCCCCCGCCGTCGCGCCGTCCGGGTGGGAGGGCTGCGCCGCCCCGCCGTCCGGGCGGGACGGCCCGGCCACGGGGACGTCGGCGGGACCCGACGGACGGGCCACGGCGGGGCCGGCCGGCCGGCGCGACACCGCCACCAGCAGCAGCCCGACCAGCGCGTAGCCGGCCAGGACCGCGAGCGGCCGGCCGGCCCCGGCGCCGTCGAAGAAGGTCACCGAACGGAGCAGGGTGCCGCCCGCGCCCACCGGCAGGAACTGGCCGACCGCTCCCCAGGGCTGCGGCAGCAGCTCCGGGGCCGCGCCGACCGCCGAGAGAGGGTTGCCGACCAGGAAGACCAGCAGCGCGCCCAGGCCGATCCCCGCCCGGCCGAGCAGCGCCCCGAGGCCCGCCACGGTGGCCGCGCTCGCCAGGGCGAAGAGCCCGGCCGCCGCCGCCTCGGCCAGCGGGTCGCCGTCGAGCACGCCGAGCCAGCCGTGCAGCACGGCCGCGGCGACACCCCCGGCGAGGACGCCGAAGGCCGCCAGGCCGAACAGCCGGGCGACCCGGCCGGTCACCAGGAGGATCAGCAGCGCGCCGGCCGCCATGCTCGCCATCGCGAACGGCAGGAAGCCGGCCGCGAAGCCGGCGCCCCGGGGATCGTCCGGGGCGCCGGGGACCACCGCGACCACCGGCACCGGGCGACCCGCGGAGAGCTGGGCGGACGCCTCGGTGAGCAGCGCGGCGACCGTCGGGCTGGCGGCCGGCGCGGTGTGCAGGGCGACGCCGTCGGGGCCGACCACGAAGGCCGCGTACACCTGCCTCTCGCGCAGCGCCCGGTCGGCGGCCGCGCCGTCCGGCAGCGTGGTGACGTCGAACGCCCCCGGCCGCGCGGCCGCGAGGCGGGCGGCCAGGTCGCCCGCGGCGGGCGCCGGGCCGGCGACGGCGACGGGCAGGTCGCGCGGCGCCAGGTTGATCGCCGGAGCCGCGAAGAGGGGTACGAGCAGCGCCAACAGGACCGCCGCCAGGGCGGCGACGCCGAGGGCGGCCGGCAGGGGCGGCCGGGTGCGGGTCGACATGATGGCCTCCTAAAAACGAACGCTCGTTCTTTTAGCGATTCCAGGTTGCTCCCGCCGGGCCCGTCTGTCAAGAACGAACGTTCGCTTTACGATGTATCCCGTGCCACGCGTCTCCCCGGAACACCTCGCCGCCCGCCGCCGCCAGATCGTCGACGCGGCCCGCCGGTGCTTCCTCCGGGAGGGCTTCCACCGCACGACGATGCAGGACGTGATCGCCGAGGCCGGCCTCTCGGTGGGCGCCGTCTACCGCTACTTCCCGAGCAAGGCAGATCTGATCAACGCGATCGCCGAGGAGGCGATCGGCGGCGCCGTGGTCGTCCTCGACGAGGTGCTGCGCCAGGAGCCCCCGCTCCCCCTGGTCGAGGCGCTCGACCGCGCGCTGGCGTACGTGGAGACCCAACTCGGCGACGACGGCGTCCTGCGGATCGCGATCCAGGTCTGGAGCGAGGCGCAGCGGGACCCGGTGCTGGCCGGGTTCGTCGCCGGCAAGTACGACGACATGCGCCGCCACTTCGAGGCGCTCGCCCGGCGCGCCCAGGGCACCGGCGAGGTGGCGGCCGACGCCGACCCGGAGGCCGTGGCCTCAGCCCTGTTCGCCCTGGTTCCCGGCTGGTTCCTCCAGCGGCTCCTCACCGGCAGCCCGGACCGTGCCACCTACCTCGCCGGCGTCCGCGCCCTCCTCGCCCCCTGACCCACCCCACCCACCCCTACCCCTACCCCGCCCCTTCCCCCGCCCCGGCTCGGCCGGCGCGGCGATCTTGCACCTTCCGCCCTCGATCTGGGCGGAAAATCCCTTGCGTCGGGACCACGACCGCAGGATCGCGGGGCGGGGCGGGGCGGGGCGGGGCGGGGCGGGGCGGGGCGGGGCGGGGCGGGGCGGGGCGGGGTCAGGCCAGGCGCCAGGCCTGGAACGTGGGGCCGTCGGCGGGCAGGGTGACCGCGCCGTCGGCGTCGGGGCGGAGGGCGGGGGCACCGCCGTACACGTTCTCGCCGGCCGGCAGCCCGACCAGCCGGACCGGAGTGCCGGCGGCCCGGCGGGCCAGCACCAGCACGGTGCCGGTCGGCGCCTCCCGCAGGAAGACCAGGGTGTCCGCGTCGTGGTGCAGCCAGCGCAGCCCGCCGTGGCGCAGCGCGGGCTCGGCGCGGCGCAGCGCGACCAGCGCCCGGTAGCTGGCGAACGTGGCGGCGTCCCAGGTCTCGGGCCGGTGCCACGGCATCGGGGTCCGCGAGCCCTCCCCGTTGGTGCCGGTCAGGCCCAGCTCGTCCCCGGCGAAGATCACCGGGGTGCCCGGCATGGTGACGAGCAGCCCCGCGGCGACCTCCTGCCGCGCGGCGTCGCCGACCACCGTGCGGATCCGGGCGGAGTCGTGCGAGCTGAGCAGCTGCCACGAGTGGGTGTACGACCGCCACGAGACCAGCGACCGGTAGGCGTTCATGGTGGCCAGCACGGCGTCCGCGTCGCGCCGCGCCACCCCGCCGGGGATGCCGAGGAAGTTCGGCACCGGGTCGTCGCCCTGCCGCAGCCAGGACCAGACCGGGTCGGTGAAGCCGACGTAGTTCATCGTCCCGTGCCAGCCGTCGCGGTCCAGGTCGCCGGTGTGGTCGTGGCCGTGCTCGGCCAGCAGCAGGCCGTCGGCGCGCGTCTCGGCGACCACCCGCCGCAGCAGCGCCGCCACCTCGTGGGTGTACGCGTCGGCGCCCCGCCGTCCGGTCATGTTCGCCACGTCCACCCGCCAGCCGTCCAGCCCGTACGGCGGGCGCAGCCAGTGGCGCAGCAGCGAGTCCTCGGCGGTGGCGAAACGCCGGCGCAGCTCGGCGCTGCCCCAGTTCAGCTTCGGCAGCGACTTGACCCCGTTCCAGGACTCGTAGTCGCCGGTCACCTCGTCGAAGTAGTACATCTCTCGCTCCGGCGCGGACACGTCGGAGGCGGCCCTGGTGAACCACTCGTGCGCGTCGCCGGTGTGGTTGCTGGTGATGTCGCCCAGCAGCCGCCAGCCGCGGGCGCGTACGGCGTCGGCGAGGCGGACCAGCGCGGCGTCCCCGCCGAGCAGGGGGTCGACGGTGTCGAAGTTGGCGGCGTCGTAGCGGTGGTTGGAGCGGGCCGGGAAGATCGGGGTGAGGTAGACCGTGTTCACGCCGAGCCGGTCCAGGTGGTCCAGCCGCCCGGTGATGCCGTCCAGGTCGCCACCGTAGAACTGGTAGGGGGTCTCCGGGCCGCGCCCGATCACCGGCGTGTCCCAGTCGCACGGGATCGCCCAGTCCGGCAGTTCCCGCCCGTCGGCGGCGGCGGAGCGGGCGAACCGGTCCGGGAAGATCTCGTAGATCACCGCGTCGCGCGCCCAGGCCGGCGGCGGGGCGTGGGTGACCAGCTTGAAGTCGCCGTTGTCCGGCACGTCGTGGCTCACCACGCCGGCGGCGTTCAGCCAGCGGTAGCCGCGGCTGCCGGTCAGCATGAACCGGTAGTTGCTGATCGGGTTGCGGGCCTCGACCGGGACCCGCCACCAGACGTCGCCGCCGTCGGTGCGGTCGACGACCGCCTCGGTGAACCGGGGCTCGCCGTCGCGGGTGGTGCGCACGTGCACCTGGCGGACGTCGGCGCCGGCCGGCACCCGGACGAAGACGTCGACGGTGTCGCCGAGCGAGGGCTCCTGCTCGGGGACGTACAGGGCGGATCCGTCGTGGTGCGGCAACAGGGACATGGCGGTGCCTTTCGCGTCGGATGGACGGGGAGAGAAAGAGGTCACCCGCCACGGCCGGTTTCCCGACCGCGGCGGTCGACCCGTGACTGCTCCGGTGTACGTCGGACGCCGACGCCCTTGCCGCAGCGGTGAGCCGAGGAGGCTCAGCCTTTGACTGCTCCGGCGGTGAGGCCGGAGACGATGTAGCGCTGGACCAGTTGGAAGACCAGCACCGTGGGGATCGCGGTGAGCAGCGTGCCCGCCGCGAAGATGCCGAAGTTGTTGTTCCGCTCCCCGGCCACGAGACCGAACATGCCGACCGCGAGGGTCTTGGACTCGCTGTTGGTCAGGAAGACGTTCGCCATCAGGAACTCGTTGATGGTGCCGATGAAGGCGAGCAGGCCGGTCACCGCCAGGATCGGCGCCACCAGCGGCAGCATGATCCGGAAGAAGACCTGGGCGTGCGTGGCGCCGTCCATCGTGGCCGACTCGTCCAGCTCCCGGGGAAGCGTGTCGAAGAAGCCCTTCATCAGCCAGGTGTTCACGCCCAGCGCGCCGCCCAGGTAGAGCAGCAGCAGGCCCCACGGGGTGTTGAAGCCGATCGCCGGCCACAGGTCGGTGATCGTCGTGAAGATCAGGAAGATCGCCACGATCGCCAGGAACTGCGGGAACATCTGGATCAGCAGCAGCGAGAGCAGCCCGACCCGGCGACCGGAGAAGCGCATCCGGGAGAAGGCGTACGCGGCCAGCGCCGACAGGAAGACCGACGCGAACGAGGCCACCCCGGCGATCAGCAGGGAGTTGAGGAACCACCACCCGAACGCCGTGCGGTCGAACAGGTTCGTGAAGTTCTCGAAGGACGCCCCGGTCGGCAGCAGCTCCGTCGAGGAGAGCGTGCCGAGCGGGTTGAGCGCGGCCGACAGCACGAACAGGATCGGGAAGAGGCTGAACGCGACCGCCAGCACGCCGACCAGGTGGCGCCAGCCGACCTGGGCGAACCACCGGTTGCGGCCCCGGCCCGCGTTGCGGTTGGCGGCCGGGGCCGTTGCGGTCCCCGCGCCCCGAGCGCCGCTGGGTGAGGTCACGAGTACACCTCCTCCTGCTTGCGGGTGCGCCGGAAGCTCACCGCGGACACCACCGCGACGATGGTGAAGATGAAGATCGACACCGCGGCCGCCAGGCCGAACTGGGCGCCCTGGGCGCCGAAGGCCAGCCGGTAGGTGTACGTGATGAGCAGGTCGGTCGCCCCCGCCGTCGGGTTGTCCGCCGGGAAGGGGCCGCCCTCGGTGGTCAGGTAGATCGCGTTGAAGTTGTTGAAGTTGTACGCGAACGACGCGATCAGCAGCGGGGAGAGCGCGACCAGCAGCAGCGGCAGGGTGACCGCCCGGAACGACTGCCAGGGCGACGCGCCGTCGACCGAGGTCGCCTCGGTCAGCTCCTTGGGGATGGCCTGGAGCGCGCCCGTGGCGACCAGGAACATGTACGGGTAGCCCAGCCAGAGCTGCACCAGGATCACCGCGATCCGGGCCGACCACTCCTGGCCGAACCAGTCCACCCCGAGCCCGAACAGGTTGTTGATCAGGCCGAAGTCGGTGTTGAACATGTCCCGCCAGACCAGCAGCATCGCGAAGGACGGCATGGCGTACGGCAGGATCAGCAGGATCCGGTAGAGGTTGGTGCCGCGCATCCGGGGCGAGTGCAGCGCCAGGGCGATGAACATGCCCAGGAGGAACGTGCCGCCGGTGGAGCTGATGGCGAAGGCGAAGTTCCACAGCAGGGTGCCGAAGAACGGGCCGGAGATGGCCGGGTCGGTGAGCACCCGGGAGAAGTTCTCCAGCCCGACGGTGACCTTCCAGCCCTGGGCCAGCCGCTCGCCGTCGGCGGCCACGAAGGCGCCGGTGTCCTCGTCGGCCGTCCAGGTCTTGCCGGTCTCGCTGTCCCGGACGCAGTCGCAGCCGGCGTCGTACGCCCGGACCGCCTTGCCCTCGTAGGCGCGGGACAGGCCGGCGGAGCGCAGCGCGCCCCCGGAGGTCGGCACCACCAGGTCGGTGATCTCCTGGCTGCGCGCGCTGGCCTGGCCGAAGTTGAGCACGGTGTAGCCCTCGGCGGCGGTGACCTTGCCGCCGGGCGCGACGGTGACCTGGCCGGCGTCGAGCCGGCGCAGCCCGCCGGTGTCGCCGGCCGACACCACGCCGGTGGCCGGGTCGGAGACCAGGAAGACGAGCGGGCCGGTCGCGGGGTCGCCCTTGGTGGCGATCGACAGGGCGTACTCGGTCGAGCCCGGCACCTGCTTGACCGAGGCGGTCTGGATGGCGACGACCGCGTCGTCCTTGGTGCCGCGGTGGCCGTCGCCGAAGTTCGTGAAGGCGGTGCTCGCCGTGTAGAGCACCGGGACCACCTGGAACGCGATCAGGAAGAGCGTGCCGGGGACCAGGTACTTCGCCGGGATGTGCCGGCGGGTCAGGTAGAGGTAGAAGAGCCCGGCGGTGGTGGCGGCCAGCACGGCCAGCCCGATCCACTTCTCCGCCTCGACGAGCGGGAACGCCGCCCAGATCGCGATCCCGGCGGTCAGGCCGAGCAGGACCACCTTGACGAGCAGACCGGTCGCGGTGATCGGCGCGTGGTGCCGCGCGGTACGGGACGTGCCCGGGAGCCCGGGGCCGACGGGCTCCCGGCCCGGGCCCTGCGTGACAGGGCCCGGGCCGGACAGCGACGTGCTCATTACTTGATCTGGCCGGAGATGGTCTTGCCGGCCGCGGTGATCGTCTTGGTCGGGTCGGCGCCGCCGATGATGGCGGCCTCGGCCTTACCGAACGGGTCCCAGATGGTGGCCATGGCCGGGATCGCCGGGAGCACCTGGCCGTTCTTGCCGGCCTCCTGGAACTTGGCCAGGTCCGGGTCGGTGCCCTTGACCTGGTCGAGCGCGGCGGTCAGCGCCGGCGGGCGCGGCTCGGCGTTGTAGAGCGCCACGGCCAGCTCGGGGGTGGTGACGTGGTTGGCCACGAACTCCTGGGCCAGGGCCTTGTTCTTGCCCTTCGACGCCACGTAGAACGCCTGGACGCCCACGAACGGCTGGGCCTCCTTGCCACCGGCGAAGCCGGGGACCGGGGAGATGTCGTACTTGATGTTGGCCTTCTTGGCGTCCGCGACGGCCCACGGGCCGGAGACCAGGAAGGCGCACTTCTTGCCGGTGAAGGTCGCGATCGAGTTCTCGCCGGTGATGGACCGCTTCAGCGCGCCCTCGCCCTTCTCACCGAGCTTGGCGATCTTCTTGAACGCCTCGATCGACTCCGGCTTGCCGACGCCCAGGTCCTTCGGGTCGTAGTCGCCGTTGGCGGCCGTGCCGAAGAGGTACCCGCCGCCGGAGGTGTAGAGCGGGTAGATGTGGTACGCGTCGCCGTTCTGGCCGGACTGGAGGCAGAGGATCTCGCTGGCCTTCTTCTCGGCCTTGAGCTTCTTGCCGGTGGCGACCAGTTCCTCGATCGTCTTCGGCGCCTCGGGGGCCAGCTCGGTGTTGCGGATCAGCGCCACGTTCTCCATGGCGTAGGGCACGCCGTAGAGCTGGCCGTTGAACGTCACGGCCTTGACGGCGGTGGCGTTGAAGCCGCTCTTCTGCTCGGCGGCGAGCTGCACGGGGTCGATGGCGCCGTTCTGGACGAGGTTGCCGATCCAGTCGTGCGCGCCGACCACGACGTCCGGGCCGCTGCCCTGCTGCGAGGCGGTGACGAAGTTGGTCTGCAGGTCCTTGGAGACGGCCTGGACCTCGACCGTGACGCCGTTCTCCTGACCGAACTTCTCGGCGAACGGCTTGAGGGCGGCGGTGCGCTTGTCGTCGGCCCAGATCACCAGCTTGCCGCCGGCGGCGGCCTTGCTGGACTCCTTCGCGGCCGGCTCGTCGCTGCTGTCGCTGCCGCAGCCCGAGGCGGCGAGCGCCAGGCCGAGGACGGCGACCACACCCGCGGTACGGATGCGCATCGGTACTCCTGTCGTCATGGCGGCCCGCCGGGGGAAGGGCGACCCGCCAGTGGAAACCTCTGTAAATTTCTTGCCAACCGGCGCCCGGCGTGCTGCGCCGCTGCTCTCGCGTGTTGCGGGGACGTTAGCAAGGGGTTTCAGAGAATGGAAGGGCTTGCAAGAGTGTACGCAAGAACTTGCTCGTGAGCTAAAGTGCGGGCCATGCGCGCTCGACTGTCCGACATCGCCCAACAGGCCGAAGTCAGCGAGGCCACGGTGTCGCGGGTGCTCAACGACCGCCCGGGAGTGGCCCCCGAAACCCGGCAGGCCGTCCTGACCGCCCTCGATGTGCTCGGCTACGAGCGCCCGGCCCGGCTGCGCAAGCGCAGCGCCGGCCTGGTGGGTCTGGTGGTCCCCGAACTGGACAACCCGATCTTCCCCGCGTTCGCGCAGGTCATCGAGTCGACGCTGGCGCAGAGCGGGTTCACCCCCGTGCTGTGCACCCAGACCCCCGGCGGCGTCACGGAGGACGAGTACGTCGAGATGCTGCTGGACCGGCAGGTCTCCGGGATCGTCTTCGTCTCCGGCCTGCACGCCGACACCGCCGCCAACCACGACCGGTACCGCGCCCTGCTCGCCCGCCCGCTGCCCATCGTGATGATCAACGGGTACGCGCCGGGCATCCCCGCGCCCTTCGTCTCCTGTGACGACGGCGAGGCCACCGAACTGGCCGTGGCCCACCTGGTGGCGCTCGGGCACCGCCGCATCGGCCTGATCACGGGACCGGACCGGTTCGTGCCGGTGCAGCGGCGGGTGGCCGGCTTCCGGGCCGCGATGGTCCGGCTGGCCGGCGTGGCCGAGGCGGACCTCGGCGAGCTGGCCGAGCTCTCCCTGTTCGGCGTGGAGGGTGGCGAGGCGGCCGCCGCGCGGCTGCTGGACCGGGGCGTCACCGGCATCGTCTGCGGCTCGGACCTGATGGCGCTCGGCGCCATCCGAGCCGCCCGGCAGCGTGGCCTCTCCGTGCCGGGGGACCTCTCGGTGGTCGGCTACGACGACTCCCCGCTGATGGCCTTCACCGACCCGCCGCTGACCACCATGCGCCAGCCGGTGGCCGCGATGGCGGTCGCCGCCGTCCGGGCCCTGGTCGACGAGATCAACGGGCACGCCGCCCCCCACTCGGAGTACGTGTTCCGCCCCGAGCTGGTGGTGCGCGGCTCCACCGCGGTGGCCCCGGCGGACGGCGCCCGCTCCACCCAGGGCGGCGGCCCGACCCGCCAGCGACCGGCGCCGCCCGCCCTCGCCGTTCCGGCCTGACCACCCCGCTCCGGGTCGCGACCGACCGGCCGGCGAACCGCTTCCGCCCCCGGGCGACCGGCCGCGGACCCGGGCGCATGGCGTGACCGACGCCATTCCTTGCGCAAGGAATGCTTGACTCTTGCAGTATCTGGGCGGCATTCTGCTCAGACATATCGCGCCTTCCACCCGCACCGCGCCGGGTGCCGCTGTCCCGCGCGTCACAGAACGGGGAACCGCCTCCGATGACCGTCAGCAACCCCACGCCGCTGACCTCCGACGACGACTGGTGGCGCTCCGCGGTCGTCTACCAGGTCTACGTCCGCAGCTTCGCCGACTCCAACGGCGACGGGATCGGCGACCTGCAGGGCATCCGCGAGCGCCTGCCGTACCTGCACGAGCTCGGTGTCGACGCGCTCTGGCTGACCCCCTTCTACACCTCGCCGATGGTCGACGGCGGGTACGACGTCGCCGACTACCGCGACGTCGACCCGATGTTCGGCACCCTGGCCGACTTCGACGCGATGATCACCGACGCGCACGCGCTCGGCCTGCGGATCATCGTCGACCTGGTGCCCAACCACACCTCCGACGCGCACCCGTGGTTCCGGGCCGCGCTGGCCGCCGGGCCGGGCTCCGCCGAGCGCGAGCGCTACCTCTTCGCCGACGGCAGGGGCGCCGACGGCGAGCAGCCGCCCAACGACTGGGAGAGCATCTTTGGCGGCCCCGCCTGGACCCGCGTCGACGACGGCCAGTGGTACCTGCACCTGTTCGACCCGGCCCAGCCGGACCTGAACTGGCGCCACCCCGAGGTCCGCGCCGAGTTCGAGGACATCCTGCGCTTCTGGCTGGACCGGGGCGTGGACGGCTTCCGGATCGACGTGGCCCACGGCATGATCAAGGCCGAAGGGCTGCCGGACGTCGGCTTCAGCACGATGACCACCGGGCAGCGTCAGGTGGAACTGCTCGGCAAGGGCCGGCTCCCCTACTTCGACCAGGACGAGGTGCACGACATCTACCGCGCCTGGCGGCCGATCCTGGACAGCTATCCGGGCGGCCGGATGGCGGTCGCCGAGGCGTGGGCCGAGACCCCGCAGCGCCTCGCCCGCTACATCGGCCCGGACGAGCTGCACCAGGCGTTCAGCTTCGACTTCCTCGACGCGACCTGGTCGGCCGACTCGTTCCGCAAGGTGATCGACACCGCCCTCGCCGAGTCGACCATCGTCGGCGCGCCGACCACCTGGGTGCTCTCCAACCACGACAAGCAGCGGCACGTCACCCGCTACGGCGACGGCGCCGAAGGACTGCGCCGGGCCCGCGCGGCCACCCTGCTGATGCTCGCCCTGCCCGGCTGCGCCTACATCTACCAGGGCGAGGAGCTGGGCCTGCCGGAGGTGCTCGACCTGCCGGACGAGCTGCGGCAGGACCCGGCGTTCCTGCGCACCGGCGAGAGCCGCGACGGCTGCCGGGTGCCGATCCCGTGGAGCGGCGAGCTGGCCCCGTACGGCTTCGGGCCGGCCGGCAGCGAGCTGAGCTGGCTGCCGGCCCCGGCGACCTGGCGCGGCCTCTCGGTCGCCGCCCAGACCGGCGTGCCCGGCTCGACGCTGGAGCTCTACCGCGCCGCCCTGCGGATCCGCCACGAGCACCCGGCGCTCGCCGCCGACGCGGGCGGGGTCACCTGGCTGGAGACCGAGCCGGGCGTGCTCGCCTTCAGCCGCGCCGCCGGCGACACCGTGCTGACCTGCGTGGTCAACATCAGCGGTGCGCCGGCCCTGATCGACGGGTACGGCGAGCCGATCGCCGCCAGCGAGACGCTCACCGGGCAGGGCGCCGGCCACGTGCTCCCGGTCGACGCGGCTGCCTGGTTCGAACGGCGCTGAGCGGGTAACCCGTCATCGACCTGGTCGTCCGTTGTGCCCCGCGCCGACGGGCGGCTGGGCTACCGACCCCTTGTGGTGGGGGGTGAGGTGGCGCCGGCGCCTCGGGGAGTCCGCTCCCCGCGGTGCCGGCGTCCATCGGAACCGGGTGTCGCTCCCGGCGCACCGGGGTACGACGACCCCATGGTGGTTCGCGTCGCGCAGTACACCCTCGACGTCGTCGATCTCGACCTGATGGCCGGTTTCTGGTCGGCGGCCCTCGGCTACGTCGTCCACGCGGGCGGCGACGGCAGCGCCAGGCTCTTTCCCCCGGCCGGCGAGGTCGGAGCCGCGACGGTCTGGTTGCAGGGCTCCGGCACGCCGAAGCGCGGCAAGAACCGACTGCACCTGGACCTCGTCGCCGACGGCGACCCGGCCGACGAGGTGCGCCGGCTGATCGGGCTCGGCGCCCGACGCGCGGACGTGGGACAGCGCGGCGACGAGGGCTTCGACGTACTGGTCGACCCCGAGGGCAACGAGTTCTGCGTGCTGCACCGGCCGCCGGGTCGCCCCTGACCGCCCGTTGTGCCGCCGGGCGTCGCGGCGATGGAGACGCGCCCGACCGCCCGCCACCGCTCGCCGGGAGCGGGGCCGGCTCAGGCCGCCCCGCCGGTGAGCTTCGCGGCGATGCGGCCGAAGCCCGCGCGCAGTTCGGCCTCGCTGGGCGGGGCGAGCGGCTCGGTCCGGTCGTCCTCGGCGGCCGCCGCCTCCAACTCCTCGTCGATGGTGTCCTCGAAGTCGCCGTAGAGGTCGGCCTCCTCGATCTGCGCCGTCTCGTCCTCGGCGGCGATCTGCGCGGCGGCGATCTCGCCCCGGATCTCCTCCGCCGACACCGCCGGCAGCAGGGGCTCGACCACCGCCATCAGCTGCTCCTCGGCAACCACCGCCTCGGCGAGCGCGAGGGCGTGCGGCCGCTCGTAGGGGCCGCAGACCACCGGTTCCCACTCGTCGGCGTCGCCGAGTGGGCCGAAGGTGATGATCCACGGCAGGCCGAGCATCGGCGAGTCTTCCGGCAGGTCCAGTGTCACGAGTGCGCCCACGCGCCCATCATCGTCCGTCGCGGCGGAAACGCGGGTGGCATTCGGCCCAATCGCCGGCGTCGTGGCCGTCGGGAACCCCGGCCGGGCGGTCGGCGGAAACGGCCGCTCGGCGGGCGACGGCCGGAGCGCGTCCGCCGCACCGTCAGCCCGGTCGCGCCGTCACTCGGTCGCGCCGTCAGCCCGGTCGCGCCGCGTCCAACGCCGCGCGGACCAGGGCGAGCGCGGCCGACGGCGGCACCCCCAACCGGGCGGCCTCGGCGGCGTAGTCGGCCGCCACCCGCTGCAACCGGTCCACCGCGTCATCGCGGCCGGCTGCGACGAAGGTGCCGTGCCGGCCCCGCGTCTCCAGCAGGCCGGCCGCCTCCAGCTCCCGGTACGCCCGCGCCACCGTGTTGGCCGCCAGCCCGAGGTCCGCCGCGAACTGCCGCACCGTCGGCAGCCGGGTGCCGACCGCCAGCCGGCCCGTCCCGATCAGCTCCGCGAGCTGCCCACGCACCTGCTCGTACGGCGGCACCGCCGAGCCCTGGTCGACCGAGACGCGCACGCCCGCTCCCCCGTTCATCCGGCCCCGCCCGGCGCGCCGGGTTCCGTCTCCGCGTCGAGGTCGGCCGGCGCCGGGCCCTCCGCCAGGTCCACCACCCGGCCGCGCCGGCTGGTCGCGGCGAGCGCCGCGCCGAAGAGCACCAACTGGTTGAGCAGGTAGAGGTAGAGCAGCAGCCCCACCGCGCCCGCCACCACCGTGTACGCCGGGTTCCGTTCGGTGCGCACCACGTAGTAGCGCCCGACGGTGTTCAGCAGCGTGATGCCGACGGCGACCAGCAGCACCACCGGGCGCAGCCGGACCCGGCTCATCCGCAGCCGCGGCACCGCCACCAGCAGCAGGGTGGCGAGCACCGCGTTGACCAGCACGCTGAGCACCGCGCTGACCGTGGTCAGCCCGACCGAGCCGGTGCTGCGCAGCAGGAAGCGCAGCAGCGACTCCAGCGCGTCCACCGCCGCCACCGAGACGCCGAGCAGCACGAAGATGGCGAGCAGCACGCCGAGGTCGACCAGGCGGCGGACCACCAGGTTGCCGGGCTGCTGGTTGAGCCCGTACATCAGCCGCTGGGAGGAGCGGATGGCCTCCACCCAGCCGATGCCGGTGAAGCCCAGGATGACCAGGCCGACCACCCCGACCGTGCCGCTGCTCTCGGCGATCTGCACGGGGTCGAGGAACGGCAGGTTCTCCCGGAGGAAGTCGGCGGCGGCGGCGCTGACCTCGTCGTTGTCCTCCAGGATGGCCCCGAAGATCGAGTACGCGACCAGCGCGAGCGCGAACACCGCGAAGAAGCCGTAGTAGGCGATCGCGGCGGCCAACCGCCCGCCCAGCACGTCGTTGTAGAGCACGCCGGCCCGCCACAGGTGGTCGACGGCGCCGGACCGGCGACGCGCGGCGCTGATCCGACGGTCGATGCCCGCCTCGATGCGCCCCATCACGTTCACGCCGTCATCCTCGCCGATCTCCCGCCAGCGCGCGGGTAAGCAGCCGCCGGCCCTCGCCGCACCGGCGCGTCGGGACGCGTGGTCGACACCGGGCGCCGCCGCGCATCCAGCGGACGGGTCTCAGCCGCCCAGCCGGAAGTCCCGGCGCGGCTGCCACCGGGTCTGCCCGCTGTGCGAGAAGAGGGTGAACGCCTCCACCTCGAACATCGCGGAGAAGTCGGCCAGGTCCTCGTACGCCCGGTCCAGCGCCTCCGGCGCGACGTCCTGGGCGACGGTGACGTGCGGGTGGTAGGGGAAGCGCGCCTCGCGACGCAACTCCGGTGCGGCGCTGATCGCGGCGGCCAGCAGCTCGCACTCGCTGATCCCGGCGGCCACCGCCACGAAGACCACCTGGGTCACCGGCCGGAAGGTGCCGGTGCCGCGCAGGTGCAGCGTGAACGGCAGGTGGGCGGCGGCGACGGCGGTGAGGTGCCGCTCCACCGCCGGCAGTGACGCCACCGCGATCTCGGTCGGCCCGAGCAGGGTCACGTGCGCGGGCACGACCTGCGGGTCCCCGGCCTCGACCCGGCGTCGGGTGAGCATGCCGCCCCACGGCTCCGGGATGTCCACCGCGATGCCGATCTGGATGGTGTCACCGGCATCCGGCGCCCCGTCCCTGCGATCCACGCTCCGCGCCACCCCTCCGGCCACCGACCTGTCCACCCCCGCCCGTCGCGCCGCGGCGCTACTCGCCGCGCACCGGCGGGAAGAAGCCCACCCGCTCGTACGCGTCGCGCAGCGTCGCCGCGGCGACCGCGCGGGCCTTCTCCGCGCCGGCGGCGAGCAGCTTGTCCAGCTGCGCCGGGTCGTCGAGGTAGGTCCGGGTGCGCTCCTGGATCGGCGTGACGAACTCCCGCACCACCTCGGCGAGGTCCTTCTTCAGGTCGCCGTAGCCCTTGCCGGCGTACGCGGCCACCAGGTCGTCGATGCTCCGCCCGCTCAGCGCGGAGTAGATGGTCAGCAGGTTGGAGACGCCCGGCTTGGTCTCGCTGTCGAAGACGATCTCCCGCCCGGTGTCGGTGACCGCCGAGCGGATCTTCTTGGCCGAGCGCGCCGGGTCGTCCAGCAGGTCGATGATGCCGGCCGGCGAGGACGACGACTTCGACATCTTCGCCGTCGGGTCCTGCAGGTCGGTGATCTTCGCGGTGTCCTTGACGATGTGCGGGGCGGGCACCGTGAAGGTCTGCCCGAACAGCGAGTTGAACCGCTGGGCCAGGTCGCGGGAGAGCTCCAGGTGCTGGCGCTGGTCCTCACCCACCGGCACCGCGTGGGCCTGGTAGAGCAGGATGTCGGCGGCCTGCAGGATCGGGTAGGTGAACAGGCCGACGCTCGCCCGCTCGCCGCCCTGCTTCTGCGACTTGTCCTTGAACTGGGTCATCCGGCTCGCCTCGCCGAACCCGGTGATGCAGCCCAGGACCCAGGCAAGCTGCGAGTGCTCGGGCACCTGCGACTGGACGAAGAGCGTGCTGCGCTCCGGGTCGAGACCCACGGCGAAGAGCTGCGCGGCGGCCAGCCGGGACCGCTGCCGGAGCACCTTCGGGTCGTGCCCGGCGGTGATCGCGTGCAGGTCGACGACGCAGTAGTACGCGTCGTGGGTGTCCTGCAGGGCCACCCAGTGCCGCACCGCGCCGAGGTAGTTGCCGAGGTGGAACGAGTCGGCCGTCGGCTGGATGCCGGAGAAGACGCGGGGGCGGGCGGGAACGTCGGACATGACGGCAATTCTGTCAGCAACGCCCGGCGGACGTCATGACGGGCCGGCGGGTCGGCCCCGACCCACCGGCGCCGGCACGTTGACCTCGTGCCGGGGCTCCGGCACGCGCACGGCGGAGACGGTGAGCCGGGCCACCCGGCGCCCCTCAAGCGTGTGCACCCGCAGCAGCCAGCCGCCGGGCGGGTCGCCGGCGCCCGGGCCGCCGCCGTCGGCCGGGTTGCCCGCCACGGGCACCTCGTCGCCGGGGACGGGGAGCCGGCCCAGCGCCGCCATCACGAAGCCGCCCACCGTCTCGTACGGACCGGGCGGCAGCGTCACCCCGGTGCGCTCGGCGAAGTCGGCGAGGTTGAGCCGACCGTCCACCACGGCGGGCAGGCCGGCGTGCACCGGTTCGGGGGCGGTGTCGTACTCGTCGTGGATCTCCCCGATCAGTTCCTCGATGAGGTCCTCCAGGGTGACGATGCCGGCGGTGCCGCCGTACTCGTCGACGACGACGGCGAGGTGGTGGCGCTCCCGGCGCATCTCGCTCAGCGCCGCGAGCACGCGCTTGCTGCCGGGCAGCCGCTTCACCTCCCGGGTCAGCTCACCGACCGTGGTGCAGGGGTCGAGGTCGGGGCGGAGCAGCACGTCGCGCAGGTGCACGAAGCCGACCACGTCGTCGTGGGTGCCGTCGACGACCGGGTAGCGGGTGTGCGTCTCGGCCCGGACCAGCCGCTCCGCCTCGGCGATGGTCAGCCGGGCGGAGAGGAACACCACCTCGGTGCGGGGCATCATCACCTCGCGGACCAGGCTCGCCCCGGCGACCAGCACCTCGTCGATGATCCGGCGCTCGAACGGGTCGAGCAGGGTGTTGGCGGCGACCAGGTCGCGCAGTTCCGCCTCGCTGATCCGCTCCCGGCCGGCCGCCGGGCTCGCGCCCAGCAGGTCCGTCACCGCGCGGGTGGCGCCGTCGGCGGCGCGGACCAGGATCCGGGCGACGGCCCGGGCCAGCGGCCCCGGCTCGCGACGCGACCGATTCCGGGCGCGTCTACGCGGCCCGGGACCACCCGCTTCCCGCATGACAGTGATGGTAGACAGCGCCGGGCCGCCGGGCGCGCGATGTTCGCCTCTGTTCGGATCTGAAAGATTGTGATGGAATGGCGAGGGCTGCGGCCGGGCAAGGGCGCCCTCCCCCGCGCCTCGTGGCGGGAGGGCCCTCCCGGGATCCGGCGGCGTCGTCAGCGCGTCGGGCCGGGCGCGCGTCGACGGCGGGCGGGAGCACGGCGGGCGGCCTTAGGGTGATCACGACACGGCCGCGACCGGGCGGCCGGGCGGGAGGAGACCGACGTGAAACTGCTCGTCACCGGCGGCGCCGGCTTCATCGGCAGCGTGGTGACCCGGATGCTGCTCGACGCGGGACACGAGGTGGTCGTCCTCGACGACCTGCGCACCGGCCACCGGGAGGCGCTCGCGCCCGACGCCACGCACGTCCACGCCGCCATCCACGACGTCGCCCAGGTGCTCACCCCCGACGCGGGCTTCGACGGGGTGCTGCACTTCGCCGCCCTGATCGCCGCCGGCGAGTCGATGGTCAAGCCGGAGCTCTACTGGCACACCAACACCGTCGGCTCGCTCGCCCTGATCGACGCCGTCCGGGCCGCCCGCGTGCCCCGGCTGGTCTTCTCCTCCACCGCCGCGGTCTACGGCAACCCCACCGAGCTGCCGATCCCCGAGAGCGCGGTGAAGGCCCCCACCAACACGTACGGCGCCACCAAGCTCGCCGTCGACATGGCGCTCACCTCCGAGACGGTCGCCCACGGCCTGGCCGCCGTCTCGCTGCGCTACTTCAACGTCGCCGGGGCGCACCTCGACGGCGACGTCGCGCTCGGCGAGCGGCACGACCCGGAGACCCACCTGATCCCGATCGCGCTGGAGGTGGCCGCCGGCCGCCGCGAGAAGCTCCAGCTCTTCGGCGACGACTACCCCACCGTCGACGGCACCTGCGTGCGCGACTACATCCACGTCGCCGACCTGGCCCGCGCCCACCTGCTCGCGCTCGACGCGGCCACCCCCGGCCAGCACCGGATCTACAACCTGGGCAACGGCAACGGCTTCACCAACCGGCAGGTGGTCGAGGTGGTCCGCGAGGTCACCGGGCACCCGGTGCCGGTCGAGGTGGCCCCGCGCCGCGAGGGCGACCCCGCCGAGCTGGTCGCCTCGTCCGCGCTGGCCCGCGAGGAACTGGGCTGGGTGCCGGAGAAGCCGACGCTGCACGACATGGTCGGCGACGCCTGGGCGTTCTACCGCACGCACGTGGCGGGGCCGCGGTGACCGCCGACGTCGCCGCCCGCGCCACCGCCGGATTCCGTTCGGCGTACGGCGAGGAGCCCGCGGGCCGCTGGGCGGCTCCCGGCCGGGCCAACCTGATCGGCGAGCACACCGACTACAACGACGGCTTCGTGCTGCCCTTCGCGCTGCCGCTGCGCACGGTGGCCGCCGCCGCCGGGCAGCCCGGCGAGCGCTGGACGGTCTGGTCCGAGCTGTCCGGCGAGACGGTCGCCTTCGGCGCCGACGAGGTGGCCGGGCCGGGCCGGGTCGCCGGCTGGGGCGCGTACGTGGCCGGGGTGGTCTGGGCGCTGCGGGAGGCCGGCCACGCCGTACCCGGCGCCCGGCTGGCGATCACCTCCGACGTGCCGCTGGGCTCCGGCCTCTCCTCGTCGGCGGCGCTGGAGGCCGCCGTGCTGGCCGCCCTGGTCGACCTCGGCGGGCTGGAGCTGCCCCGCGAGCGGCAGCCCCGGCTGGCCCAGCGCGCCGAGAACGTCTACGTCGGCGCGCCGACCGGGATCATGGACCAGTCGGCGGTGATCCGCTGCCGCGCCGGGCACGCGCTCTTCCTGGACTGCCGCGACGAGTCCGTCGAGCACATCCCCTTCGACCTGGACGCCGCCGGCCTGGCCGTGCTGGTGCTCGACAGCCGCGCCCCGCACCGGCACGCCGACGGTGAGTACGCCGCCCGCCGCGCCTCCTGCGAGACGGCGGCCGGCCTGCTCGGCGTCCCGGCGCTGCGGGACGTCCCCGCCGACGGGCTGGCCGACGCGCTGGCCCGGCTCGACGACGCCGAGACCCGCCGCCGGGTGCGGCACGTGGTGACCGAGGACCAGCGGGTGCTCGACACCGTCGCCCTGCTGCGCGCCGGCAAGGTACGCGACATCGGCCCGCTGCTGACCGCCTCACACGCCTCGATGCGCGACGACTTCGAGATCACGGTGCCGGAGATCGACACGGCCGTCGAGGCGGCCCTGTCCGCCGGCGCGCTCGGCGCGCGGATGACCGGCGGCGGCTTCGGCGGTTGCGTCCTCGCCCTGGTCGACGCCGACCGCGCCGGGGCGGTCGCCGACGCCGTCACGGCCGCGTACGCCGAACGCGGCTTCGCCGCGCCGGGTCACGTCACGGTCCTGCCCGCCCCCGGAGCGACCCGGCTGGACTGAACGCGCGAGGTGTCGGCCCGCCGGGCGACGAAGGCTCCGGCGGGCCGCCGTCCTGGATGTGCGGGCCGCCGTCGGCGCGACGACCACCGCCCGCGCCGGCGGCCTGCGCCGGACCGTCCGAGCGGGACGGTCGGTAGGGTGTCCCTCCGACCGGATCGCGCCGGCAAGGGGAGGCGACGTGAGCGATGCCGGAGTGGTCGCGCAGGAGCGGGCCCAGGCGCTGAGCCGCGTCGGGCGGCACGCCGAGGCGGCGCAGGTGCTGCGCGGCGCGCTGGCCGAGCAGCCCCACCACGCCGGGTTGCTGGTGCAGCTGGCCCGCTGCCACCGGTCCATGGGCCAGCTGGCGGAGGCCATGCGCCTGGTGGACCAGGCCCTCGGCGTCGCGCGCACCCAGGAGCACCTGCTCGCCGAGAAGGCCCGGATCCTGCTGGTGGCAGGGCAGGCCGGCTACGCGGCGGCCGCCGCCCAGCGTGCCCTGGAGCTGGCGCCGCAGTCGTGGGAGGCCCACGCGCTCTTCGCGGAGGCGCTGCTGACCATGGGCAACCCCACCCGCGTCGTGGTCGCCCGCCGGCACGCCGACACCGCGCTGGAGATCCGCCACGACATCCCCGACGTCCACCTGCTGGACGCCCGGATCCACCTGCGGATGGGCCGGCTCCGCGCGGCCCGGCAGGCGTGCGGCCAGGCCCTCGTCCTGGATCCGGCGTACGAGCCGGCGCTGGCCCTGCTGGCGCGGATGGACGCGGCGAAGGACCGGGTCGGCCGGGCCGCGCGGGGGCTCACCGACGCCCTGGCCGCCAACCCGCAGGCCCGGTGGGCCGCCGGGGCGCACGAGGCGGTCGCGGCGGCCCTGTGCTGGCGCCTGTTCGACGCGGCGGCGCTGGCCGGCGCCGGCCACTGGACGCTGTTCGCCCTGCTCGACGTCGGGCAGCCGGTGCGGCTCGCCGCCGCCGTGGCCCTCCTGGCGGTCGTCGCCGGGGCGGTCCCGGCGGTCTGGCGGCGGCAACCGCCGGCGGTTCGCCGCCAGCTTCGCCGCCAGCTCGGCACGACCTCCGTCGTGCTCTGCCTGGCGCTCACCGCGGCGGCGGTCGGCGGGCTGCTCGTCAGCGGCCTCGCCCCCGGCAGGGACACCCCCGCCGGCGGGCTGGCCGCGCTGCTGCTGATGCCCCCTGGCGCGGTCCTCGCCTTCCGCGCCTGGCGGCAGCTCACGCGCCGGGCCGTCCCGGTGGTCCGCTGGGTCGGCTATCGGATCTGGACCCGCCTCGTGGCCCGCGCGGACGCGAAGGTCCGGGCCGGCGCCGGCGCCTCGCCGATCGCCTCGACGTCGGGCGTGGGGACCGGCGCGCCCGGCCCGGCAGCCGCGGGGGCCGGCGCGGCCAGCCCGGCGGGCGCGGGAACGGGCGCGGTCAGCCCCGCAGGCGCGGGGGCCGACACGGGCGACGGGCGGGCGTCGGCGCCCGCCCGTCGATGAGGCTCACTGCGCCTCGACGATCATCCCCGCGCCGACCGTACGGTTGGTGGTCTCGTCGATGATCACGAAGCCGCCGGTGGTGCGGTTGCGGCGGTACTCGTCGGCCAGCAGCGGCACCGTGGTCCGCAGCCGCACCCGGCCGATCTCGTTGAGCCCCAGCTCGCCGGCGGCCTCGTCCCGGTGCAGCGAGTTGATGTCCAGCCGGTAGTGCAGGCCGCGCACGATGGCCCGCGCCGACCGGGTGGTGTGCTTGATGGCGTACCTGCCGCCGACCTGGAGCGGGCGGGTCTCGTCCATCCAGCAGACCATCGCCTCGATGTCCTGGGCCACCGCCGGGGCGTTGTTGGGCCGGCAGATCATGTCGCCCCGGGAGATGTCGATCTCGTCTTCCAGGCGTACGGTCACCGACATCGGCGGGAACGCCTCCGCCACCGGCCCGTCGGCGGTCTCCACGGCGGAGATCCGGCTGGTGAAGCCGGACGGCAGCACCATCACCTCGTCACCCGGCTTGAGCACCCCCGAGGCGACCTGGCCGGCGTAGCCCCGGTAGTCGGTGACGGTGGTGGACTGCGGCCGGATCACGTACTGCACGGGGAACCGGACGTCGACCAGGTTGCGGTCGCTGGCGATGTGCACCCGCTCCAGGTGGTGCAGCAGCGACGGCCCCTCGTACCAGGGCATGTTCTCCGACCGGCTGACGATGTTGTCGCCGCGCAGCGCGGAGATCGGCACCACGGTCAGATCGGGCGCGTCGAGCTTCGCGGCGAACGCGGTGAACTCGTCCGCGATCCGCTCGAAGACCTCCTGCGAGTAGTCGACCAGGTCCATCTTGTTGACGCAGAGGACGAGGTGCGGCACCCGCAGCAGCGAGCAGAGGAACGCGTGCCGGCGGGACTGCTCGACGAGGCCCTTGCGGGCGTCCACCAGGATGAGCGCCAGGTCGGCCGTCGACGCCCCGGTCACCATGTTCCGGGTGTACTGGATGTGCCCCGGGGTGTCGGCGATGATGAACTTCCGCCGCGGCGTGGCGAAGTAGCGGTACGCCACGTCGATGGTGATGCCCTGCTCCCGCTCGGCCCGCAGGCCGTCGGTGAGCAGCGCTAGGTTCGTGTACTCGTCGCCCCGGGCCGCGCTGACCGCCTCGACGGCGGCGAGCTGGTCGGTGAAGAGCGACTTCGTGTCATAGAGCAGCCGCCCGATCAGGGTCGACTTGCCGTCGTCCACGCTGCCGGCCGTGGCGAAGCGCAGCAGGTCCATGGGCCGGGCCTCCGGCGCGGCGCCGGTGGCGGCCCGGGTGTCCGTCGGGTTGGCGCCGGCCGGCGGGGCGGTCTCGGTGGTCATCAGAAGTAGCCCTCCCGCTTGCGGTCCTCCATGGCGGCCTCGCTGACCCGGTCGTCGCCGCGGGTCGCGCCGCGCTCGGTGATCCGGGTCGCGGCGACCTCCTCGATGACCTTCTCCACCGTGTCGGCGTCGGAGCGGACAGCCGCGGTGCAGGACGCGTCGCCCACCGTCCGGTAGCGCACCCGCGCCTTGAATCGCTCCTCGCCCGCCCGCGGACGGAAGAACTCGTTGACCGCGTAGAGCATCCCGTCACGTTCGATCACCTCGCGCTCGTGCGCGTAGTAGATCGACGGGAGGGCGATCCGCTCGCGGGCGATGTAGTGCCACACGTCCAGCTCGGTCCAGTTGGACAGCGGGAAGACCCGGATCGACTCGCCCGGGTGGTGCCGGCCGTTGTAGAGCGCCCACAGCTCCGGGCGCTGGTTCTTCGGGTCCCACTGGCCGAACTCGTCGCGGAAGCTGAACACCCGCTCCTTGGCGCGGGCCTTCTCCTCGTCGCGGCGGGCGCCGCCGAAGAGCGCGTCGAAGCGGTGCTTCTCCACCGCCTCCAGCAGCACCGGAGTCTGGATCCGGTTGCGCGTCCCGTCGGCCGACTCGCGGACCAGGCCGCTGGCCAGGGCCTCCGGCACGCTCGCCACGACCAGTTGCAGGCCCAGCTCGGCGACCCGCCGGTCCCGGTACTCCAGGACCTCGGGGAAGTTGTGCCCGGTGTCCACGTGCATCACCGGGAACGGGATGTTGGCCGGGGCGAACGCCTTCTGGGCCAGCCGAAGCATGACGATCGAATCCTTGCCGCCGGAGAAGAGCAGCACCGGCCGCTCCATCTCGGCGACCACCTCGCGCATCACGAAGATGCTCTCGGCCTCCAGCGCGTCGAGGTGGGACACCTGGTAGGCGGCAGGGGCGGTCATGACACGGGCTCGCTTCGGTCGAATCCGCTCATCTGATTCCAGACCTTTCCGGTCGGGCATGCCAAGAAGTGCCGCTCAGGCTACCCGGAATGACGCTGCAGCGCTGCAAGCAACCGAGGGGCGAGATCCTTGCGACAGACCAGCAGGTCGGGTAGACGCGGATCCGCCTCGTTGTATTTCAGCGCAGAACCGTCGATCCGGGAAGCGTGCAGTCCGGTGGCCGTCGCCACAGCCACCGGCGCCGCCGAATCCCACTCGTACTGCCCGCCCGCGTGGATGTAGGCGTCCACCTCACCGGTGACCACCGCGGCGATCTTCGCCCCGGCCGAGCCCATCGGCACCAGGTGCGCCCCGACGTCCTCGGCCAGGTCGGTCAGGAACACCGGCGGCCGGCTCCGGCTCGCCGCCAGGCGGATCGTACGGACACCGGGCGCGGCCCCCGCCGCCACGGTCATCGGCGGGTACGCCGGCGGCTTGTCGGTGCCCAGCAACCGCTGCTGCGCCGGCAGCGCGACCGCGCCCGCCACCAGGCCGTGCGGCGTCGGCGCGGCCCGCGACCAGAGCGCCACGTGCACCGCCCAGTCCGAACGCCCCTCCTCGGCGAACTCCCGGGTGCCGTCCAGCGGGTCGATGATCCACACCCGGTCGGCGGTCAGCCGCGACACCGCCCCGGCGTTCACCTCCGCCGCCCAGGCCAGCCGCGAGCCCTCGTCCTCCTCGGAGAGGACCACGTCGCCCGGCCGCCACTTCGCCAGCTCGGTGCGGATCACGTCGTGCGAGACCTTGTCGCCCGCGGCCTTCAACGCCCCCGCGTCGGCGAAACCCATCTCCGATCGCAGACGGACCAGGGCCACACCGGCCCGCGCCGCCAGCCACCGGGCGAACGCGCCGTCGATCATCGGAGGACCGCCCATGAAACCCGCTCCCGTCGCCTCGCCACGCTGCGCGCCGGCACGCCGACCCGCGCCGCCGGTCGCGCCACGCCGAAAGGCGCAGACTACCGGCTCACCGCGGGCGATTCGGCACTCACACCCCGTGGTAGAGGTTCTGCGTCGGCTCGACGCCCCTGGTGACCACCGACTCCACCACATCCGCCGCCCGGTCCACCAGGAACTCCAGCTCCTTACGCTCGACCGCGCCGAAATCCGACAACACGTAGTCCGCCGGGTCCTGCCGCCCCGGCGGCCGGCCGATGCCGAACCGGACCCGGACGTACTCCTTCGTGCCCAGCGACTTCGACATCGACCGCAGGCCGTTGTGCCCGCCCTCGCCGCCGCCGCACTTCACCCGCAGCTGGCCGTAGCCGATGTCCAGCTCGTCGTGCACGGCGATCACCCGGCCCGGCGGCACCTTGTGGAACTGGGCCAGGCCGGCCACCGGCCCGCCGGAGAGGTTCATGTAGGTCAACGGCTTGACCAGCACCAGCTTCGGCCCGCCGAAGCCGAGCCGCCCCTCGGCGACCTCCGCCACCGCCCGCTTGTGCCGGCCGAACTTCGCGCCGAGCCGACCCGCCAGCAGGTCGGCCACCATGAAGCCGACGTTGTGCCGGTTGCCCGCGTACTCCCGACCGGGATTGCCCAGGCCGACCACCAGCCACGGCCCCGTCTCGTCCGTCACGCCCCGCCCCTCCCGCTGCTCGCCGTCACCCATCCGCCCTGCCACCGATACGCCGACAGGCGCCCCCGACCGTGCGGGGACGCCTGTCGCAACGATGCGAACCGATCAGGCCTCGGTCTTCGCCTCGGCGGTCTCCTCGCCCTCGGCGGCCGGAGCCTCGGCGGTCTCCTCGCCGACCTCGGCCTCGGCCTCCTCGGTGGCCTCCTGGACCTCGGGGAGGGTGGCCTCGAGCTGCTCGGCGGTCGGCGCGGCGGTCACGGAGGCGACCGTCTGCTCCGAGTCGGCGGCCAGCTCCACGCCGGCCGGCAGCTCGACGTCGGCGGCGGTGACCTGGCTGCCGGCCTCCAGGCCCTCGATCGACGCCTCCAGGTGGTCCGGCACCTTGGTGGCGTCGGCGGTCACCGAGAGGGTGTCGTGGTCGTGCACGATCAGCGTGTCCTTCGCGGCCTCACCGGTCAGCTGGACCGGGACCTCGACGGTGACCTTCTCGCCCCGGCGGACCAGCAGCAGGTCCACGTGCTCGAAGGTGTCCTTGATCGGGTCACGCTGGATCGCCTTCGGCAGCGCCAGCACCTGGGTGCCGTCGCTGACCTCGATCGCGAAGAGCTGGTTGGCGCCGCCCTTGCGGATCGCGGCCGCGAACTCGCGGGCCGGCAGCGCGATGTGCTTGGGCTTCTCGCCGTGGCCGTACAGCACGGCGGGCACCTTGCCGGCCCGGCGGGTACGACGGGCACCACCCTTGCCGAACTCGGTACGGGGCTCGGCGCTGATCTTTACCTCGGACACGGGGAAACTCCTGATGCTTCGCGCGGCGGCTTGTCGACTGGCGGTGCTGGGCGAGGGGCTCGCTGGGGCTCATGCGTCGAGAACGACTGCCCGGAGCACCGCGTCGATGACGGTGCCTCCGTGCGGCGCTTGTCAGCGGCCCGCCGGGCACCCTCGCCGTGGCAACCGCACCAGTCTACCCGAGATGATTCCGAGCTTTCCGGCAGTCCCCTTATCACCGTTCCCGCCGGCCCGCAGGCCGATCCGGGCCCGCCCCGCACCGGCCCCGTCACCCCCACCGCACCCCACCCACAGCGACCGCGCCGGGCGTGGACACCGGGCCGGACGGGTGTCGCCCGACCGGCCCGGGACGCCTCAGGCGATCAGCTCAGCCCACCGAAGAGGGTGGTCACCGAGCCGTCGTCGAACACCTCGCGGATCGCCCGCGCCAGCAGCGGCGCGATCGACAGCACCGTGATCTTGTCGAGCTGCTTCTCCGGCGGCAGCGGCAGCGTGTTGGTCACCACGACCTCGCTGATCGGGCTGTTCTTCAGCCGCTCGGTCGCCGGGTCGGAGAGCAGCGCGTGGGTGGAGGCGACGATCACGTCGGCCGCGCCGGACTCCCGGAGGATGTCCGCCGCCTTGCAGATCGTGCCGCCCGTGTCGATCATGTCGTCGACGATCAGGCAGACCCGCCCCTCGACCTCGCCGACCACCCGGTTCGCCACCACCTGGTTCGGCTTCAGCGGATCCCGGGTCTTGTGGATGAACGCCAGCGGGCAACCACCCAGCCGGTCGGTCCACCGCTCGGCCACCCGCACCCGGCCCGAGTCCGGCGCGACCACCGTCATCGGCCGGCCCGCGTACTTGTGCTGGACGTACTCGGCGAGGATGTCCATCGCGAACAGGTGGTCGACCGGGCCGTCGAAGAAGCCCTGGATCTGCGCGGTGTGCAGGTCGACGGTGAGGATCCGGTTCGCGCCGGCCGTCTTCAGCAGGTCCGCCACCAGGCGCGCCGAGATCGGCTCCCGGCCGCGGTGCTTCTTGTCCTGTCGGGAGTACGGGTAGAACGGCAGGACCACGGTGATCCGCTTGGCCGAACCGCGCTTCAGCGCGTCGATCATGATCAGGGTCTCCATGACCCAGGTGTTGACCCCGTGCGTGACGGACTGCACCACGAAGGCGTCCGAACCGCGCACCGAGTCCTTGAACCGTACGAAGATCTCACCGTTCGCGAACTCGTACGCGTCGGCCGGCGTCGGCGCGACGCCGAGCACCTCGCCGATCTCCTTGGCCAACTCCGGAAAGCCACGTCCGGAGAAGAGCATCAGGCTCTTGCGGTTTTCGGCGACGATGCTGCCCATGGGCCCGTCTGCTCCCGTTGGTCGGTGGTACCCGGCACGGTGGTGGTGGGCCGGGGACTATTCGGTTGCAGTATCCCCCGCGCCGGACGCCGGGCTGACGGCCTCGGCATCCCCGTGGATTGCCTCACCTTCACTTGCCCCGACGGGCGCCGCCCACGCACCCTCGCCGCCCCTCCGGGCCCGCTCGGCCGCCTCTGCGGAGGCCGTGCCGGCCCGCTTGCGGGCCACCCAGCCGTCGATGTTGCGCTGCGGCGCCCGGGTCACCCCGAGCGCGCCCGGCGGCACGTCCTGGGTGACAGCGCTGCCCGCCGCCACGTACGCCCCCGCGCCCACCTCGACCGGCGCGATGAGGCTGGTGTCGCAGCCGATGAAGGCGGCCTCGCCGACCGTCGTGCGGTGCTTGTTCACCCCGTCGTAGTTCACGAAGATCGTCGCCGCGCCGATGTTGGCCTTAGCGCCGATCGTCGCGTCACCCACGTACGACAGGTGCGGCACCTTCGCGCCCGCGCCCACCTCGGAGTTCTTCACCTCGACGAACGTGCCGACCTTGGCCTTCTCCGCCAGCCGGGCGTCCGGCCGCAGGTACGCGTAGGGCCCCACGGTGGCGCCCGGGCCGACCTCGGCGCCCACGGCGTGGCTGCGCAGCACGGTGGCGCCCGGGCCGACCACGGTGTC
The DNA here is from genome assembly GCF_043204915.1 of Micromonospora sp. NPDC047670. Taxonomy (NCBI): domain Bacteria; kingdom Bacillati; phylum Actinomycetota; class Actinomycetes; order Micromonosporales; family Micromonosporaceae; genus Micromonospora; species Micromonospora sp. NPDC047670. Next base: position 619,734 of record NZ_JBIDDA010000001.1, on the reverse strand, counting down.
GATCAGCGTCACGTCCGGCCCGACGACCGCGCCGGTGCCGACCACCGTGCCGCCGCGCAACTGGGTGTTCTGGTCGACCACGGCGTCCCGGTCCAGGGCCACCGTCACGTCGATCCACGTGGTGTCCGGGTCGAGCAGGCTGACCCCGGTGCGCATCCACGCCTCGTTGACCCGGTCGCGCAGCAGGCGGCGCAGCGCGGCCAACTCGACCCGGTCGTTGCAGCCCAGCGTCTCCACGTGGTCCGCCGCCACGTGCACCGCCACCGGCTCGCCGGCCGAGACCAGCAGGCCGAAGACGTCGGTCAGGTACTCCTCGCCCTGGTCGTTGTCGGTCGACAGCTTGCCGAGCGCGTCGCGCAGCCGGGTCGCGTCGAACGCGTAGATGCCGGCGTTGATCTCCCGGAGGGCACGCTGCGCGGGCGTGGCGTCGCGCTCCTCGACGATCTGCTCCAGCCGCCCGTCGGCGTCCCGCACGATCCGGCCCAGGCCGGTCGGGTCGGGCACCTCGGCGGCGAGCACCGTCGCCGCCGCGCCCACGCCCTCGTGCGCCTCCACCAGCGCGGCCACCGTCTCCGGACGGAGCAGCGGCACGTCGCCGTTGATCACGACCACGGTGCCGGTGGCGTCCGGCGCGGCGTCCAGCGCGATCCGGACGGCGTGCCCGGTGCCGAGCTGCTCGGCCTGGAGCACCGGCGTGGCCTGGGGAGCGATCTCCGCCAGGTGCGCGCGGACCTGGTCGGCGCCGTGCCCCACCACGACCACCGTGCGGTCGGCGCCCAGTGGCGCGGCCGCGGTGAGCACGTGACCGACGAGGGTACGGCCGAGCAGCGGATGCAGCACCTTGGGCAGCGCCGACTTCATCCGCTTGCCCTCCCCGGCGGCGAGCACGACAACGGTGCGGAGGTGGGGCTGGGACACGACGCGGGCTCCCGTCGGGACGGCGGACAGTCTCGGCCATGCTAACCAGACATCGTCCGCGACGAGCGGAAGCTCCCGGGAGAGGACTCGAACCCCTACAATCAGGACCAAAACCTGACGTCCTGCCATTAGACGACCCGGGACGGTCTAAAACGGACAAAGGAACGGCCCGCCGGCCCCTACACCTTAGCGCCCCCAGCCCGTGGCGCCATCGCTCATTCCCTTCATGATCCCCTCGATCTTCCAGTAGAGGCGGCTCGATCGCAGGACGTGAACGGTGAGACAGCCCCGATAGCCGTCTCCGACGTTCCGCCGTCTGGTCTCCGGCCGGTGCCGTTTGAGCGTCGATCGCTGGAAATCGTCCGCCGGCACCCCGACCAGATCAGCCCACCACCGCACCGCCTCCGCCTCATCGGCGCTCTCATGGATGCTGACCCGAAACCGCAACGCAGTCGGGGCGACTCCGAGCGCCTCGACGAACCGGAGGAACAACAACACCAGTGCCGGGTCGCTGTTGATGAACTTGACCCGGCAGTCGTTGGGTCGCCACGGCTTGGCCTTGCCGCCCTCACACCAGTAGATCGCCGCGCCGACCAGAACCAGTTCCCGGTGGCGTAGCTGCTTGACCCAGGCCGCGACCTTTGCCACCGTCTCCGCCCGCGCGGCGTCACGGACCGCACGGTGCTGACTCCACTGCGCGTCCGTCATGGCCTTGGAGTGCGCCCGCCGGCGCGCCCTCGCCTCGTCGGAGTCGCGGTCGATCGGAAGATGACGCACCCACTGGTAGGCGGTGGAACGAGCCACCCCCACCCGCCTCGCGATCTCCGGAACGGTGCATCCCCGCCGGCGCAGGCGAAGCGCCTCCTCGTACAGCTCCGGGATCGGTCCGCGGTAGCGCCGCGCGGGCTGCGTCGGTGACGGCTTGGCGGCGATCGGATCGGTCATGAACAGCAGGTTAGAACGGGCGTACGACAGCTCGGGTCATTCATTCCCGACGCTGTCCCGTGCGCCCTCGGCGAAGCTAAGTTACGGTGACGTAGGCGTAACTTCGTGATCTCCGTCCCTCTGCGAGGTGCCCATGTCCACCACCCTTCTCGAACCCGCCCCCGGTCCCAAGCCCCTTACCCAGGGCAGCCAGTCCCGAGGCATCCTCGTCGCCCTCTGGGCGTTCGTGGTGATTCCCTTCCTGGCCCTCGTCGCCGCCGTCCCGGTCGCCTGGGGCGGCTGGTTGAGCTGGACCGACGTGGTCGTGGCCGGGATCTGGTACGTCATCTCGGGCCTGGGCATCACCGTCGGCTACCACCGGTACTTCACCCACGGCTCGTTCAAGGCGAAGCGCTGGCTGCGGGTGGCGCTGGCGGTCTCGGGCTCGCTGGCGGTCCAGGGCGAGATCATCCAGTGGGTGGCCGACCACCGGCGTCACCACGCCTTCTCCGACCTGGAGGGCGACCCGCACTCGCCGTGGCGGTTCGGGGAGAGCGTCCGTGGCCTGGCCAAGGGCCTGTTCCACGCCCACGTCGGCTGGCTCTTCGGCCGGGAGTTGTCCAACCGGAAGCGGTTCGCCCCGGACCTGCTCGCCGACCGGGACATCAACCGGGTGGACCGGCTCTTCCCGCTGCTGGTGACCGTCTCGGTGCTGGGGCCGGCGCTGATGGGCGGCCTGCTCACCTGGTCGTGGCAGGGCGCGCTGACCGCGCTCTTCTGGGGCGGGCTGGTCCGCATCGCGCTGCTGCACCACGTGACCTGGTCGATCAACTCGGTGTGCCACGTCTACGGCGAGCGGCCGTTCGCGATGCGCCAGGGCGACCGGGCGGCGAACTTCTGGCCGCTGGCGATCCTGTCGCTCGGCGAGAGCTGGCACAACCTGCACCACGCCGACCCGACCTGCGCCCGGCACGGCGTGCTGCGCGGTCAGGTGGACATCTCGGCCCGGGTGATCTGGCTGTTCGAGAAGATCGGGGCGGCCCGGGACGTGCGCTGGCCGAAGCCCGAGCGCATCGCGGCGAAGCTCGTCAGGCCGGTCACCGAGCCGTAAACCGGGCGGTGGCGCCGGAGGTTACCTGGCAGTATGGCCGGGTGACCGAGCACAGCGGGGGCGACGGCCGACGGCCCGGCGCCACGGGAGCCGGGTCCGGCGGCGATACGGTCGGACGGCGCGGCGGCGCCACCCGACCGGCCGCCGGTGAGGCGACCGCATGAGCCGGCACACCGACCGCACCATCCCACGACAGGGCGTCACCGAGCGCCGGCGGAGTGACGACATGGCGGATGTCCCTGGCAGCGACGGCAGCACCGGCCGGCGGCGGGCGGTCGCCGCCGGCAAACCCTCTTCGCGGGTGCGCATGTCGGCGGCCCAGCGGCGCGAGCAACTCATCTCGATCGCCCGGCAGATCTTCTCCGAGCGCGGTTTCGACGCCACCTCCATCGAGGAGGTCGCGGCCCGCGCGAAGGTGTCCAAGCCGGTGGTCTACGAGCACTTCGGCGGCAAGGAGGGGCTCTACGCCGTGGTGGTGGACCGGGAGGTCCGGGCCCTGCTGGACCGGATCACCACGGCTCTGACGGCCGGCCACCCGCGCGAGTTGCTGGAGCAGGCGGCGATGGCCCTGCTGACCTACATCGAGGAGGAGACCGACGGCTTCCGGGTGCTGGTGCGCGAGTCCCCGGTGCTGTCGGCGACGGGCAACTTCAGCAGCGTGATGAACGACGTGGCGCACCAGGTGGAGCACATCCTGGGCGCCGAGTTCTCCAGCCGCGGGTACGACCCGAAGTTGGCCGAGCTCTACTCGCAGGCGCTGGTGGGCATGGTGGCGCTGACGGGCCGCTGGTGGCTGGAGGTGCGCAAGCCGCGCAAGGAGACGGTGGGGGCGCACCTGGTCAACCTGGCCTGGAACGGGCTGTCGCACCTGGAGGCCAAGCCGGGCCTGATCACGGCCCGGGGCCGTTGAGCGCTGCGGGCCGGTCAGCGGCCGTGCGCCTCGGAGACGGGGTGGTGGCGGTGGCGCCGCTCCTCCTCGGCGTGCTCGTCGGTGCCGACCTTGTCGTACAGGCCGGTGCCGAGCAGGAGCAGCCCGAAGAGCATCGACACGATCACCGTGGACATCGAGAAGTTGAGGAAGTTGGCCTCGGTCTGGAGCACGGACATCATGAGGACGCTGGTCACCAGGAAGACGACCCCGGCGGTCAGGTTCATGTAGTGGCCGAGGTTGCCGCGCCGTGAGGCGCCGATGATCAGCACGATCCCGAAGACCACCGAGGCCAACGAGAACGCCAGGTTGGTGCGGAGCCCGAGGACCCAGTTGTCGCCGCGGTCGAAGAGCGGGTCGCCGAACGTCTGGGCGACGCCCCAGACGCCGAAGACCAGGATGTAGAGGCCCACCAGCCCGGCGAGGACCCGGTAGATCGGCCGCGCCGGATGGTTCACGGGAAAGTGCGGCATGTTCCCTCCGCCCGAGTAGGACATTCGCCCCGATTGTCCCCCGGACAAGAGTCAGCCGTCCGTCAAACCGCCAAGCCGGCCACGGACCCGCTCAGACAGAAGATCCCGCCCTTCCGGCCGGCGAGGGCCCGGATGGAGCGGGATCACGACAGGTCCTCGCCGGAGCCCGACCAGCGCAAGGATCGAGCCTGACCGCCCGGGGCGGGTCGGGCTCCGGCGAGGACCGACAAACCACTCAGAGCACGAGCCGGGCCTTCTGCCAGGCTTCCTTCTCCTCGTCGGTGCCGACCTTGCCGTACATGCCGACCATCAGCAGCACCAGGCTGACCACCATCAGCGCGATGACGGTGAAGATGCTGAAGTTGAAGATGTTGGCCTCGGTCTGGATGAAGGCGAGACCCGCGAGGCTGAGCACCATGATGGCGTACGCCAGCCACTGGTTGATCATGACGTCGATGTTGCGGCCGATCGCGGTGCCCGCCAGCACCGCGGCGCCCAGCAGGGCGCTGAGCAGCGAGAAGCCGAGGTTCGTGCCCTGCCCCAGGACCTGGGTGTCATCCTGGGCGAGGACCTCGTTCCCGGCGCTCGCGATGATGCCGAGCACGCCGAAGGCCACCAGGTACAGACCGGTCAGCCCGCCGATCGCCCGGTAGACCGGCCGCGCGGGGTGGTTGACGGGGGTGTGGGCCATGTCTGAGTCTCCAACGCCGTTCGGGTGAGGGGTCGTGGACGATTGTCCCGCACGTCGCGGTGTGACGCCGCACACGGGGGGCCTCCCGCGTGCGGCGTAGCGCCGAGTCGGGGCGGGCTGCGCGGCGCGGGGGCGGACCGGGCTCGCTCAGATCGCCGGGATCTCGTCCGCCAGGGCCAGCCAGGACTCCTCGGTCCGTTCCCGTTCGGCCCGCAGCTCCTTGAGTTGCGCGTCGAGTTCGGCGACCCTGGCGTAGTCCGTGGCGTGCGCGGCGAGCTGGTCGAGCAGGGTGGCCTCCTTCTGTTCCAGCTTGGCGACCTGCCGTTCCAGCCGGGCCAGTTCCTTGCGCGCCTGCCGCGCCTCGGCGGCCGACATGCCGGTCGCGGCGGGCGTGTCGGCGCCGGCGGCGGGGGCGGCCTCGGCCAGGGCCGGTCCCGGCCGGCCGGCGGCCCGGGCGAGGTACTCGTCGACGCCGCCGGGCAGGTGCACCAGCCGCCCGTCGCCGAACATCCCGTACGCGACGTCGGTGACCCGCTCGATGAGGTAGCGGTCGTGGCTGGCCACGATGACGGTGCCGGGCCAGGAGTCGAGCAGGTCCTCCAGCGCGGCGAGGGTGTCGGTGTCAAGGTCGTTGGTGGGCTCGTCGAACAGCAGCACGTTCGGCTCCCCGGCGAGCAGCCGGAGCATCTGCAACCGGCGGCGCTCACCGCCGGAGAGGTCGCTCACGGGCGTCCAGAGCCGCCGGTCGTCGAAGCCGAAGACCTCGGCGAGCTGGGCGGCCGAGACCTCCCGGTCGCCGAGCTGCACGCGACGGGCGACCTCCTCGACCGCTTCCAGCACCCGCAGGTGGCCGGGCAGCTCGGCCAGCTCCTGCGAGAGGAAGGCCGGCCGGACGGTCGAGCCGGTGGCGAAGCGCCCGCCGTCGGGGCGGGTGACGCCGGCCAGCATGCGCAGCAGCGTGGTCTTGCCGGCCCCGTTGCGGCCGAGCACGGCGATCCGGTCGCCGGGGCCGACCTGCCAGGTGACGTCCTGCAGGATCTCCTTCGGGCCGGCGTGCAGGGTGACGTGTTCCAGGTCGTACACCTGCTTGCCGAGCCGGGCCGTGGCGAGCCGTTGCAGCGACATGGTGTCGCGCGGCGGCGGGACGTCGGCGATGAGCGCGTTGGCCGCGTCGATGCGGAACCGCGGCTTGGAGGTGCGGGCGGGCGGGCCGCGGCGCAGCCAGGCGATCTCCTTGCGGAGCAGGTTCTGCCGGCGGGCCTCGGTGGCGGCGGCGACCCGCTCGCGTTCGGCGCGGGCGAGGGTCCAGGCGGCGAATCCGCCCTCGTACGCCCGGACGGTCTGGTCGGCGACCTCCCAGGTGGTGGTGCAGACGGCGTCGAGGAACCACCGGTCGTGGGTGACAACGACCAGTGCGCCCTTGCGGCCGACCAGGTACTTGGCCAGCCAGTCGACGCCGCCGACGTCGAGGTGGTTGGTGGGCTCGTCGAGGATGAGCAGGTCGGACTCGCGGACCAGCAGCGCGGCGAGCGCGACCCGCCGCCGCTCGCCGCCGGACATCGGGCCGACGGGCTGGTCGAGGCCGAGGTGGGGCATGCCGAGGCCGTCGAGGATGGCGCGGACGCCGGCGTCGCCGGCCCACTCGTGCTCGGCGCCCATGCTCTCGCGCAGCCAGGCGGTGCCGAGCACCACGTCGCGGACGGTGGCGTCGGGGGCGAGCTTGAGGCTCTGCGGCAGCCAGGCGACCCGCAGGTCGCGGCGGTGGGTGACCCGCCCGTCGTCCGGCTCCTCCTGCTTGGTGAGCAGCCGCAGCAGGGTGGACTTCCCGGCGCCGTTGAGGCCGACCACGCCGATCCGGTCGGCGTCGTCCAGGCCGAGCGAGACGTCGGTGAGCAGTGGCCCGGCGGCGCCGTAGCCCTTGGACACCCGGTCCAGGTTGACGATGTTGGCCACGACCTCACCTCCCATGATCAAGGCGTCCCGGTGCCGGTCGGCAACTGGGACGCCTGAGCCCTCCAGGGTACGCGGGCGCCGTGGCCCTGCCCGGCCGGAGCCGGGCGCACTGCGGTGCAACCGGCGGGGCGGCCGGCTTGTTCCAGGTCAGCGGGCCGGGAGCCGGCCACGCACGGGGGCGGCGGCGTCCGGTCGGCGGGCCGAGGGCCTCCGGTGGCGCGCAGACGGCTCGTCCGGTCAGATGATCCGCGCGCCGGCGACCGGACCGTGGGCGGTCCGCGCCTCGCGGCACACCCCGGCGGTCTCCAGCTCGGCGGCGATCCGCCCGGCGTGTGCGGCGTCGAGCGCGAGGAAGACGCAGGTCGGCCCCGACCCGGAGACGATGCCGGCGAGCGCGCCGGCCGCCTCGCCGGCCTTCAGCGTCGCCGCCAGCGACGGGCGCATGGCCAGGGCGGCGTCCTGGAGGTCGTTGCCGAGGGTCGCGGCGAGCACCCGCGGATCCCGCTGGCGCAGCGCGGCGAGCAGCGCGTCGGTGCTGCCCAGCGGCTCGCCGGCGGCGCCGGCGTCGCGGAGCCGGTCCAGTTCCCGGTAGGCGGCGGGGGTGGACAGGCCGCCGTCGGCGACGGCCACCACCCAGTGCCAGGAGGTGGGCCGGGCCAGCACCGGGCTGACCGCCTCTCCCCGGCCGGTGCCGAGCGCGGTGCCGCCGTGGATCAGGAACGGCACGTCGGAGCCCAGGTCGGCGGCGATCCCGGCCAGCTCGTCGCGGGACAGCCCGGTGCCCCACAGCGCGTCGCAGGCGACCAGCGCGGCGGCGGCGTCGGCGCTGCCCCCGGCCAGCCCGCCCGCCAGCGGGATCTGCTTGCGCAGGTGCAGCCGGGCGTGCGGCGCCACCCCCGCGTGGCCGGCGAGGGCGCGGGCCGCCCGGATGGCCAGGTTGGAGTCGTCCAGGGCCAGCTCGCCGGCGCCCTCGCCCTCCATGGTGAGGGTGAGCGTGTCGCCCCGGCGGGCCGTCAGCTCGTCGTAGATGGAGATCGCGTGGTAGACGGTGTTCAGCTCGTGGTAGCCGTCGCGGCGCAGCGGCCCCACCCCGAGGTGCAGGTTGACCTTGGCGGGCACCCGGACGCGCACCGGTCCGCCGGCTCCGCGCCGCCGCTGCTCGTCCTCGTCGTCCGGTCCCCAGGCCTCGGTCACCGGGCGATGTCCCGCGGGCGCGGGCGGATGTCGAACGGCTTGGTCACGATCAGCTCCTCGGCGGAGTCGGCGGCCGGCTCGCGGCGGCCGTCGACCAGGTCGTACGCGTACACGTGCGGGTGCCCTCGGCGGGCACGGCGTCAGCCTACTGTGCGGCGGACGCGGCGGCCGGGGCCGACGCGGCGATGGCGGCGAACTGCTCGACGGAGAGTGACTCCCCCCGCGCGCCGGGGTCGACGCCGGCGGCAATGAGGGCGGCGGCGGCCCGGTCCGCGCCGCCGGCCCAGCCGGCCAACGCGGCGCGCAGGGTCTTGCGGCGCTGCGCGAACGCCGCGTCCACCACGGCGAAGACCCGTTCCCGGGGTACGTCGTCGCGGGGCGGCTCGCGGCGGGTGAAGGCGACCAGTCCCGAGTCGACGTTCGGCACCGGCCAGAACACGTTCGGCGGGACCTTGCCGGCGGCGCGGGCGCGGGAGTACCAGGCGAGCTTGACCGAGGGGACGCCGTACACCTTGGAGCCGGGACCGGCGACGAGCCGGTCGGCGACCTCCTTCTGCACCATCACCAGGCCGTGCCGGAGGCTGGGCAGCTCGGCGAGCAGGTGCAGCACCACCGGCACGGCCACGTTGTAGGGCAGGTTCGCCACGAGCGCGGTCGGCGCCGGGTCGGCCAGGTCGGCGGCGCGGACGCGCAGCGCGTCGGCGTGGTGCACGGTGAGCCGGGCGGCGTGCGGGCCGGCGTGCCGGGCGGCGGTCTCCGGCAGCGCGCCGGCCAGCGCCGGGTCGATCTCCACGGCGTGCACGTGAGCGGCGACCGGGAGCAGGGCCAGGGTGAGCGAGCCGAGGCCCGGGCCGACCTCCAGCGCGACGTCGTCCGGGGCCAGCCCGGCAGCGGTGACGATGCGCCGCACCGTGTTCGGGTCGTGCACGAAGTTCTGGCCGAGCCTCTTGGTGGGGGCGACGCCCAGCCGGGCGGCCAGTTCCCGGATCTCCGCCGGGCCGAGGAGACCGGTCACGCCCCGTAGCCTATGCGGGCGGCTGCGGGGGTGCGCGCGTCAGGGGCCCTTCCGCTCACCACGGGCCGAAGACGCGGTCGCCGGTGGCGGAGATGGCGGCGCAGAGCTCGTCCAGGTCCGCGCCGGTGGTCTCGGCCAGCGACCGGACGGTCAGCGGGATCAGGTACGACGCGTTGGGCCGGCCGCGGTGCGGCATCGGGGTCAGGTAGGGCGCGTCGGTCTCCACGAGGATCTGGTCGACCGGGGTCACGGCGGCGGCCTCGCGCAGCGCGCCGGCGCTGCCGAAGGTGACCGTGCCGGCGAAGCTGAGCAGGTAGCCCCGGCGGACGCACTCGGCGGCGAAGTCGGCGTCGCCGGAGAAGCAGTGCAGCACCACGGTGTCGGGCGCGCCCTCGTCGTCGAGGATCCGCAGCACGTCGGCGTGGGCGTCCCGGTCGTGGATGACCAGCGCCTTGCCGTACCGCTTGGCGATGGCGATGTGCGCGCGGAAGCTCTCCTCCTGGACGGCGCGTCCCTCCTCCCCGGTGCGGAAGAAGTCCATCCCCGTCTCGCCGATCCCGCGTACCCGGTCGCGGGCGGCGAGCGCCTCGATCTCGCGCAGCGCCTCGTCGAGGTCGGCCAGGCGGGGCGCCTCGTTCGGGTGCAGCGCCACGGTGGCCACCACCGCCGGGTGGGTGTCGGCGACGTCCGCGCCCCACCGCGACGACGCCACGTCCACCCCGACCTGGACCAGCCGGTCGACGCCCACCGAGGCGGCGACGGCGACGGCCGCGGCGACCGGGTCCTCGGCGGGGCCGCCGGGGACGCCGGCCTCGCTGACGGTGATGTCGAGGTGGGTGTGGCTGTCCAGCACGGGGCGGGGCAGCGGCTCGGGGGCGGGCGGGAACTCGCCGGCCCGGCGGGCGGCGCGCTGCTTGCGGGTTTCGGTGGTCTCGCTCATCGCAGGTCAGCATCACACACCGCCGGCGCTCGGCGTCGCGGGGACGCCACCGGCCGTTCACCGGTGCGGCACATGTCGCGCCTAGCGTCACCGGCGTGACCGTCACCCCTCAGACCAGCGGAAACGGCCCGCGCGTGACGTACGGGGGCGCCGTGTACCCGGCGGAGGAGATCGCCCGGGGCGCCGCGTACGAGTTGTCCAGCGCCGACGAGGCGCCCGGCTTCGAGTGGGCCCGGCCCGGCACGGCCCGGCCGTGGCGCAGGTTCGTGCACGTCACGGAGGTCACCGACGTCCATCCGGTGACGGAGCCGGCCGAGGAGCCGGAGGCGCCGCTGCTGGTGCCGCTGCACCGGGAGCGGGGCTGGTCGTACGTGCAGCAGCTCAGCCAGCAGCCGGCGGCGGCCGGTGACCCGACCCTGGCGGCGGTGCGCGCCTCGGCGGTGATCCGGCGGGGCACGCGGATGGTGAAGGTGCTCTCCGCCCGGCAGCTCGCCGGCCACGTGCGGGGGTGGCTGCCGCACGGCTTCTGCTTCCGCGAGCACGACGTGGCGCACCTGCGTACGCCGTCGGCGACGACGGTGCTGCGCACCGACGGCGCGGACGCCCGCGACGGCGCGGACGTGACGTACGCGCTGCGCTGGCGCGCCGCCGACCCGGCCGACTACGACGTCCCGGTCGGCGAGGCACACCGGGGCCTGACGGCGCTGGCGCCCCGGGACCGGCTGGGCGCGGCGGTGCTCGGCACGGGGTTCGTGCCGAGCGACGGTCAGCTCGTCCCGGAGTTCGTCACGCGGGACTTCGCGGACCTGCCGATGCCGGCGAACGCCACCCTGCTCGCCTACCCGGCCGACGGCGTGGAGGTGGTGCTCTACAGCTACCAGGCCGAGCAGCGCGGCTGGCTGCGGATGGTCGGCCCGCAGTGGCGGCACCTGCTGGCGGCGGTGCCGGGGCTCTCCCCTGACCAGGAGTACGTGCCGACGGGCGAGGCGCCCCGCTCCACCCGGCTGGTGGGCGGCTACGCCGGCGGCGAGTACGAGGCGGTGGCGGACCTGCCCGGCGGTTTCCGGGTGCTGGCGATGACCCGCGCCACCCGGTACCCGGTGGAGTGGGCGGCCCGGCGGCTGCGGCTGGCCGACTGGCGGGGCGTGTCCTGCCTGGTGCTGCGGGAGGAGGCCGGCTGGCTGCGGCTGCGCCTGCGCCGGCCCGCCCCGGACGCGGTGGCGGAGACCGGGGCGCAGTGCCAGGAGCGGGGCGTCTACGAGGCCTGGGCGCCGGCCGCCGAGGTCACCGACGATCGGGTGGTGGACCTGCCGTACCAGCTCTGAGGGGCCCCCGCGCGCCCGCCGGGGCCGGCGCGGTCGCCGGCGGGCATAACGGCAGGCCGGTTGGGAAAGCGCCGCGTCCGACAGTCACGTGACCAGGAGACGCGCATGCCCTTCATGACCGTGGGGACGGAGAACTCCGCCCCCATCGACCTGTACTACGAGGACCACGGCTCCGGTCAGCCGATCGTGCTGATCCACGGCTTCCCGTTCAGCGGGGCGACGTGGGAGAAGCAGACCGGGCCGCTGCTGGCCGCCGGATACCGGACGATCACGTACGACCGGCGGGGTTTCGGCAATTCCGCCCAGCCCGCGTTCGGGTACGACTACGACACGTTCGCGGCCGACCTGGACGTGTTGATGACCGAGCTGGACCTGCGGAACGCGATCCTGGTCGGTCACTCGATGGGCACCGGCGAGGTGACCCGCTACCTGGGCGTGTACGGCTCGCAGCGGGTGGACCGGGCGGTGCTGCTGGCCCCGCTCGCGCCGTTCCTGCTGCAGACGTCGGACAACCCGGAGGGCGTCGAGAAGAGCCTCTTCCAGGGCTTCCAGCAGGCGATCGTCGAGGACCGCTTCGCCTACCTGACCAGCTTCTGCGAGGCGTTCTTCAACTACCAGGAGAACCGGGGCAAGCTGGTCAGCGAGGAGGCGTTCCGGGCGCACTGGGAGATCGGCGCGCGCGCGTCGGCGAAGGGCACCCACGACTGCGTGGACGCCTGGCAGACCGACTTCCGGGGGGACGTGTCGCGGATCGACGTGCCGGTGCTGATCGTGCAGGGCGACAAGGACGCGGTGCTGCCGTACCCGAAGACCGGGCAGCGGCTGCAACCGATGCTGCCCGGCAGCCAGCTCGTCACCCTGAAGGGGGCTCCGCACGGCACGCCCTGGACGAACGCGCCCGAGGTGAACCGCGCGATCATGGACTTCGTCGGCGCACCGGCGATGGCGCGGGCCTGACGGCTGGCGGCCGGGCCCGGTCGACGCCGCCGGCCGGCGGTACCTTCGCCGACGTCGAGCCGATCCCCGCGCCGCCGCAGGACGACGACGGGCGCGACCCCCGAGGGGGTCGCGCCCGTCGGCACGGGTGACTCAGCCGGCCAGGCGGGCCAGCTCCTCGTCGACGATCGACGGGTCGAGCTTGCGGAAGACGGGCTTCGGCGCGGCCAGCTCCCGGCCCACCTCCAGCGGCACGGATTCCCAGCGCGCGCCGACCGAGTAGTCGCCGGTCAGCACCGGGTACGCGGGCCCGCCGTCGAGGTCGGCGACCTCCTCGATGACCGGCATCGGGGCGTGCACGCCGGTGCCGCCGAGCAGCTCGTGGACCTTCTGCGCGGAGTGCGGCAGGAACGGGGTGAGCAGCGTGTTGGCGTCGCTGACCACCTGGAGGGCGACGTGCAGGATGGTGCCCATCCGGGGCTTGTCGGCCTCGCCCTTGAGCTTCCACGGGGCCTGCTCCGAGAGGTACCTGTTGGCCTCGGCGACGACGCGCATCGCCTCGCCGATGGCCTGCTTCTGCCGGTGCCGGGCGATCAGGTCGCCGACCGTGGCGAAGCCGGCCCGGGCGACGGCGAGCAGGGCCGCGTCGGCCTCGGTGAGCCCGGCGGGATCGACCGGCGGGATCGCGCCGAAGTTCTTCGCCGCCATGGAGATGGACCGGTTGACCAGGTTGCCCCAGCCGGCGACCAGCTCGTCGTTGTTGCGGCGGAGGAACTCGGCCCAGGTGAAGTCGGTGTCGTTGCTCTCCGGGCCGGCGGCGGCGATGAAGTAGCGCAGCGCGTCGGCGTCGTAGCGCTCCAGGAAGTCCCGGACGTAGATGACGACCCGCCGGGAGGAGGAGAACTTGCGCCCCTCCATGGTCAGGTACTCGCTGGAGACCACCTCGGTGGGCAGGTTGAGCCGGCCCAGCCCGCCCGGCTCGCCGTCGCGGTCGCCCTCGCCGGAGTAGCCGGAGAGCAGCGCCGGCCAGATCACCGAGTGGAAGACGATGTTGTCCTTGCCCATGAAGTAGTAGGCGCGGGCGTCCTTCCCCTCGGCGTCGGCGGACCACCACTTCCGCCAGGCCTCCGGGTCGCCGGAGCGGCGCGCCCACTCGATCGAGGCGGAGAGGTAGCCGATCACCGCGTCGAACCAGACGTAGATCCGCTTGTCGGGGCGGTCCCGCCAGCCGTCGAGCGGGATCGGCACGCCCCACTCCAGGTCGCGGGTGATGGCCCGCGGCTGGAGGTCGTCGAGGAGGTTCCGCGAGAAGCGCAGCACGTTCGGCCGCCACCCCTCCCGGGTGTCCAGCCACTGCCGCAGCACGTCGGCCAGGGCGGGCAGGTCCAGGAAGAAGTGCTCGGTCTCGACGAACTTCGGGGTCTCCCCGTTGATCCGCGACTTCGGGTCGATCAGGTCGATCGGGTCGAGCTGGTTGCCGCAGTTGTCGCACTGGTCGCCACGGGCGCTGTCGTAGCCGCAGATCGGGCAGGTGCCCTCGATGTAGCGGTCGGGCAGCGTCCGGCCGGTGGACGGGGAGATCGCCCCCATGGTGGTCTTCGGGACGATGTAGCCGTTGCGGTACATCCCCTCGAACAGCTCCTGCACCACGGCGTAGTGGTTGCGGGTGGTGGTGCGGGTGAACAGGTCGTAGGAGAGCCCGAGGCCGTGCAGGTCCTCGACGATCACCCGGTTGTAGCGGTCGGCCAGCTCGCGCGGGGTGACCCCGTCGGCGTCGGCCTGCACCTGGATCGGGGTGCCGTGCTCGTCGGTGCCCGACACCATGAGCACGTCGTGGCCGGCCATCCGCATGTACCGGCTGAAGACGTCGGAGGGAACGCCGAAACCGGAGACGTGGCCGATATGGCGCGGGCCGTTGGCGTACGGCCAGGCAACCGCCGCGAGAACGTGACTCATGACCAGCAAGCCTAGTGACCCGCTTCCGATGACCGCGAACCAATAGGGCCCGCGGGTCGGCGGTCCGGCGGAATCGGGTCGGCCGTTGGTCCGATTTGTCGCCGACACGCGGCCTGACCTGCCTGCCCGCGCACCGGCGGCGGGGTGCAATGAACGTCGTGACTGGCAGACGAGCGGCCCGCGACCACGACGACCGCGCCTCCGGCCCGGCGGGCGGCGGTGCGGCCGGCGCGGCGCGCGGCGCCCTCGCGCCGCATCCGCGGGCGGTCCCGGCCGCCGCGCCGCCGGAACCACCGCCGGACCCGCCCGCCGAACCCGCCGAACCCGCCGTCGAGGTCGAGCCCACGACCGGGGCGCCGGTCGACGCCGTCCCGCGCCGGGTCCCGGTCCGGCAGCCCCAGCACCGGCCCCGCCGGGGACGTCGCCCCGACGGGGACGCGCCGGACGACGGGGGTACGCCGGACGGCGACGACGGGGCGTACTGGCCGCCGATCGAGCAGGTGCACTGGGACGGCACGCCGATCAAAAAGGAGCCGCCGCACGAGCGGCGGCGGACGCCCCGGGACGGCGGCCGGCGCCCCCGGCGCGCCCCGCACCCGCCCGACCCGCTGCCGGGGCTGGCCGCGCTGCTGGTGTTGAGCCTGGTCGCGGCCTTCTTCTCCTGGGTGAGCGCGGGGCCGTTCTGGCTGGCGGTGGGGCACGCCACGCGGGGCACGGTGGTGATCGTCGACTGCGACGGGGGCGGGCTCACCCAGCGCTGCCGGGGCAACTTCCTCGCCGCCGACGAGCCGTGGATCGCGCACGGCGTACGGGTCAGCGGGGTGGCCGCGGAGCGGACCGCGACCGGCGCGTCGCTGCCGGCCCGGATGACCGGCCCGGACGGCGGCACCGCGTACGCGGACACCGGCGGGGCCGGGCACCTGCGCTGGCTGCTCGGCCTGCTGGTGGTGTCGGGCTGCTGCGCCGGGATCGCCCGGTGGACCGGGTCCACCCGGATCGCCGACCCCCGGAAGCGACGTTGGGCGGTGACGGGCGCGGTGGCCGGCCCGCTGGCGATCACCCTCGGCTTCCTCGTCGCCGCCTGGTGAGCCGCCCCGCCGGCAGGGGTTCCGCCGTGCTGGCCGGGCCGGCGCGGCGCCCGGCCGGACGCGACAGCGGGACGACAGCGGGACGACAGGGCCGGTCAATACGGTCGTCGACATGAGCATCTCCAAGACCATCCGTCGCCTCGCCCTCGGCGCGGCCACCACGTCGATGGCCGTCGGCGGCCTCGTCGGCACCGCCAGCCCCGCCTCCGCCGGGGTCCACCAACCGCCGGCCGGCTGCTTCGCCGAGATGGGCTGGTACTACGGCATCGCCCGGTGCAACTACGGCATGCCCGCGTTCCAGGTGCTGGTGCGGTGCAACGACGGCACCTACCGCACGGGGCCGTGGCTGCAGCCGGGCCCGACCTGGTCGCAGGCCAACTGCAACCACCCGCTGTGGGTCACCGACGTGTGGGTCAACCTGGCCGACTGACGGAGCCGCGTGCCGCCGCGGGGGGCCCGGGGGCCCCCCCCGGCCCCCCCCCGGGGCGGGCCCCCCGGCGGGGGCCCCCCCCCCGGGCCCGCCGCGGGGCCCCGCGCCGGGACAGGGGGCCGCCGGGGTTGGGGGGCCCCCCGCCGCGGGGGGGCGGGGGGGGCGGGGGGGGGCCCCGGGCCCCCCCCCGGGCCCCCCGCGGCTCGACGTCCCGCTAGGCGTGCACGACGCCGTAGACCTCGCGGCGACGCAGGCCGTACTCCGTGGCGACCTCGGTGATGGCGTCCCGCCGGGACAGGCCGGCGGCCTCGCGGGCGGCGACGGCGGCCCGCAGCGTGTCGTCGTCGGGCCGTTCCGGTGCCGACTCGGGCGCGCCCGCCACCACCAGCGTGATCTCGCCGCGCGGCTCCCGCTCGGCGGCCCAGTCGGCCAGCTCGCCGAGCGGGCGGCGGACGATCTCCTCGTACGTCTTGGTCAGCTCGCGGCACAGCGCCGCGGGCCGGTCGGCGCCGAACGCGGCGGCCAGGTCGGCGAGCGCCCCGCCGATGCGGTGCGGCGCCTCGAAGAAGACCAGCGTCCGTTCCTCGGCCGCGAGGGCCCGCAGCCGGGACCGGCGGGCACCGGGGGTGCGCGGCAGGAATCCCTCGAAGCAGAACCGGTCGCAGGGCAGCCCGGACAGCGCCAGGGCGGTGGTGACCGCGCTCGGGCCGGGCGCGGCGGTGACCGGCACGCCGGCGTCCAGGGCGGCCCGGACCAGCCGGTAGCCCGGGTCGGAGACGCTGGGCATGCCGCCGTCGGTGACCAGGGCGACCACGTAGCCGGCGGTCAGCACGTCGGCCAGCTCGGGGGTGCGCCGCTCCTCGTTGCCCTCGAAGTAGGAGACGATGCGGCCGCCGACGGTGACGTCCAGGTCGCGGGCCAGGCGGGTGAGCCGGCGGGTGTCCTCGGCGGCCACCACGTCCGCGGCGGCGAGCACCTCGCGGAAGCGGGCCGAGGCGTCCGCCGGGTTGCCGAGCGGCGCGCCGAGGAGGATCAGGCGCCCGGTGTCGGACATTTCACCCACGAGAGCAGCTCCTTCATAGACCCAGGTGCCCGGTATCGGAGACGACGGGCGCCACCGGGCACCTCCGCAGCCTACGATCGCCGGGTGACGAGCGCGTCGACAGCACAGAGCGCGGAACAGGCGGAACCGGACGCCACGGCGGGGGGCCCACCGCAGGGGCCGTCCCCGGCTGCCGGCGGCGGCGTTCCCGGCATCGTCCGGCGCCGGCTGGCGACCGTGGAGGCCCGGCTGGACGGGCGCTCCTGGCTGGCCACCGGCGTCATCGTCGCGATCGCGGCGATCCTGCGGTTCATCGGCCTGAGCCACCCGCCGGGAAAGATCTTCGACGAGATCTACTACGCCCGCGAGGGCTGGGCCCTGGTCGACAAGGGCGTCGAGTGGAACTACAAGGACAACGGCCCCTCGTACGTTGTCCACCCGCCGCTGGGCAAGTGGCTGATCGGGCTCGGCGAGTGGGCCTTCGGCTACTCCGACACCGAGCACGGCATCTCCGTGCCGGGGCACCTGATGACCACCGCGCCGGAGTTCGGCTGGCGGTTCTCGGCGGCGGTCGTCGGCACCCTGTCGGTGCTGCTGCTGGTCCGCATCGGCCGGCGGATGTTCCGCTCGACGGTGCTCGGCTGCGCCGCCGGCCTGCTGCTCGCGCTGGACGGCTTCCACCTGGTGCTGTCCCGCACGGCGCTGCTCGACATCTTCCTGCTGTTCTTCGTGCTGGCCACGTTCGGCGCCCTGGTGCTCGACCGGGACGCCCGGCGGCGCCGGTGGGCCCGGGCGCTGGAGGCGGGCCTCGACCCGGGCCGGCCGGGGCGGGCCGGGCGGCCGGCGGGCGGCTGGCGGGACTGGCCGTGGTGGCGGCTGGCCGCCGGGGTGCTGTTCGGCTGCGCCTGCGCGGTGAAGTGGAGCGCGCTCTACTTCCTGCCCGTCTTCGCGCTGCTGGTGATCTTCTGGGAGGTCGGGGTCCGCCGTGGCGCGGGCGCCCGCCGCCCGTGGCGGGACACGGCCCTCGACGAGCTGCCCTGGCTGGTGCTGGCCGGGGTGCTGATGGTGCTCACCTACGTCGCCACCTGGTCCGGCTGGCTGCTCGGCGACGACGGCTACTACCGCCTCGCGGAGCGGTACCCGAACGCCCCGCTCAGCGACACCCCCGTCCTCGGGGCACTGAACAACCTCATCGAGTACCACAGGGCGGCGTACGGCTTCCACACCGGCCTGGACGACCCGCACAAGTACCAGTCGTGGCCGTGGCAGTGGCTGCTGCTGGGCCGGCCGGTCGCCTTCTACTGGTCCGGTGAAGGGGCGTGCGGGGCGCCGAGCTGCGCCTCGGAGGTCCTGCTGCTCGGCACTCCCCTGCTCTGGTGGTCGTTCCTGCCCGCCCTGGCGGCGCTGGCCTGGCTAGGCGTGGCCCGGCGGGACTGGCGGGCCGGCACGATCCTGCTCGTCGTGGCGGCCGGTCTGCTGCCGTGGTTCTGGTTCGCGCTCGACGGCCGCACGATGTTCTCCTTCTACACCGCGCCGGCGCTGCCGTTCCTGGTGCTGGCGGTGGTCTACGTGCTCGGCGCGATCGTCACGCCGGCGGGACCGACCGGGGACGGCAACCTCGCGCCGGTCGACGCCGGCCAGGACCGGCGGCTCGTGGGCGGGGTGGTCGCCGGGGCCTACGTCCTGCTGGTCGCGCTCTGCTTCGCGTACTTCTATCCGATCTTCGTCGGCAAGCTGCTCCCGTACGCCGAGTGGTCGGCGCGGATGTGGCTGGACGGCCGCTGGATCTGACCGGCCGCGCGCGATCCGCCGGCCGCCTCCCAGGGCCGCCCGGCGGCGGCGGGCAGTGCGGAGACGGGCCCGCACGCGTGGCGTACAAGCCCGTCAACAGAGAAGCGCGCCCCGATCGCCTGCCACGGGGGAAGCGGGCGATTGGGGCGCGCACAGGAAGCTTAACCACCCCGTACCACCGGCACAACGGGGCGACTTCGGTCAGATTTCCGACCGATGGGTCGCCGTACACCGGGGTCACACCCGGTCGTTGACACTCCGTCATCCCGCGCGAACGGTACGAAACGGCGAAAGCCCTCCAGGTAGCTCTCCGCGAGCCGGAACGAGGGCGCCCCGGCGGCTCCCGGGCGGCGCTTCCGACGCGCCGATCGTCGGCCCCGGGCAGTCCCGCTGCCGGGATCCGAGCGGCTCACGAAGTTCCGGCCCGGCCGGGCGCTTCGTCGCCCACGTCAGCTGTCAGGAGGGAACTTCCGGTTGTTCACATGCTGGAAATTCCCACGCCGGGGAGCCCGTACCGGGCCGTGACCGGGCGTCAGGGATGTCTGGGCTGCCGGGGCAGCCAGCCGATGAACCGGTCCTGGAGGGAGACCCCGGCGACGGACGGCAGGTCCCGGGCGGCGGCCGCGAGGCAGGAAGCCAGGTAGACGCTGAGCATCGCGGGGTCGACCTCGAACTCGGTCAGCAACCGGGCCCGCTTGGCGGCGCACGGCCAGTCGGCGCCGCAGGTGCCGCAGGCCCACGTCGGCGTCAACGGCACGTGTCCGTCCACGGGGGACGCCGGGTCTTCCGCAGCACCGGTCATCGCACTCCCTCTCCGGTTCCACGTGGCGGCCCGGCCCGGGCCGTGTCGACAATGGATGCCCGGTCCGCCCCCGGCGACGCCCCATCAGCGCCACGGAACGCTGCGGTGTTACGCCGCTGCGGTACGTTCACCAACCATGGCTGTCGCGACCCTCACCGTAGACCAGGTGCTGGCCTGGCGCTCCGGCCGGCACCTGCTGCACCGGCCGGCGGGAGTGGACCCCGTCGACGTGGTCGGCCGGCTGGTCGGCGTGCAGGCGCAGGTCCCCTCCGCCGCCGAGCAGGCCGTCGCCGCCCGACGGCCCGATCCCCGGCCCGGGGCCGTCGCGTCCGCGCTGGCGGAGCGGCGGCTGCTGCGCACCTGGGCGATGCGCGGCACCCTGCACGTGCTGCGCGCCGAGGACGCCCCGGCCTGCCTGTCCCTGCTGGCCGCCGGCCGGTTCTGGGAGAAGGGCTCGTGGCAGCGCACCTTCGTGACCGTGGACCGGCTCGCGGCGATCGCCGACGCGGCCGCCGCCGCGCTCGACGGCCGGACGCTGACCCGGGAACAGCTCACCGCCGAGATCGTGGAGCGCACCGGCGACCCGACGGTCGCCGGGCACCTCGGCTCGGGCTGGGGGGCCGTGCTCAAGCCGCTGGCCTGGCAGGGCCTGCTGGTGCAGGGGCCCGCCGAGGGCAACCGCGTCACCTTCACCCGGCCGGAGACGCTGCTGCCCGACTGGCCCGGGCTGCCCGCGCCGGAGGAGGCCGCGTCCCGGGTGGTGCCGGCGTGGCTGGGCGCGTACGGGCCGGCGGACGCGGAGACCTTCGACCAGTGGCTGAGCCGCGGCGGCTCGAAGCGGGCGGCGCTGCGCGCCTGGTTCGCCCGGCTCGTCGACGCGGGCGAGCTGGTGCCGGTGACCGTCGACGACCGGCCCGCGTACGCCCGGGCCGCCGACGTGGACGAGATCGCCGCCGCCCGCCCCGACGACGCCGTACGCCTGCTCCCCGCCTTCGACCAGTGGGTGCTCGGGCCCGGCACGAAGGACACCACGATCGTCCCCGCGGACCGGCGCGCCGCGGTCAGTCGGGCCGCCGGGTGGATCTCGCCGGTCGTGGTGCACCGGGGGCGGGTCGTGGGCACCTGGGAGGCCCGCGACGGCGAGCCGGCGGTGGACCTGTGGCCGGAGTCGCCGCCGGTGCCGGCCGACGCGCTCGACGCCGAGCGGGCGCGCGTGCGGTCGTACCTCTCGGGGGGCGGCGATGCGTGACCTGCTGCCGCCGGCGGTGGCGGTGGCGGTGGCCGGGCCGGCGGACTGGACGGGCGAGCTGCTGCCGGCCGAGCGGGCGTGCCTGAGCGACCGGGCGGTCCAGAGCCGCCGCCGCGACTTCACCGCGGGGCGGGTGTGCGCCCGGCGGGCCATGGCGGCGCTCGGCGTGCCGCCGGTCGCGGTTCCGTCGGCCGCCGACCGGTCGCCGGTCTGGCCGGCGGGTGTGGTCGGCGCCATCACCCACACCCGCGACTACTGCGCGGCCGCCGCCGCGAGCAGCGCCGAGATCCGGTCGGTCGGCATCGACGCCGAGCGGCACAAGGAGCTCAACGCGGGCGTACGCCGGCTGGTCTGCCTGCCCGAGGAGGAGGACCGCTGCGCCCGCCTGCCGGCGGGGACCTCCTGGCCGGCGGTGCTGTTCAGCGCGAAGGAGACGGTCTACAAGGTGTGGCACCCGGTCGTCGGCACCTGGCTGGACTTCCACGACGCGCTGGTGGAACTCGACCCCGACGCCGGCATGTTCACCGCCCGCATCACCCCGGCCCGGATCGACGCCGCCCCGACGGCCCGCCCGCCGGCCCTGGTCACCGGCCGGTTCAGCGTGGACGACGCCCTGGTGCGCACCGCCGCCGTGCTGCTGCCGGACTGACCCGCCGCCGGCCCCTCGCCCCTTCGACCCGGCACAGAATCCGTTCAGGGGACAGCGTCACGCCGCCGAACACGCGAAGATGTTCCGTTGTCCGCGCACGGTAGCGTCAGCCGCGTTTGCCGTCGTCGTCAGGTGCCTAGGAGTACGGTGAGTCACCCCCAGCCCCCATACGGGCCGCAGGATCCCAACCAACCGAGCCCGGAGCAGCAGCCGCAGCCATACCCGACGGCACCGATGCCGCAGTTCCCCGCCGACCAGGGCGGCTACCCGCCCCAGCCGCCGGTCTCCGGCGGCCCGCAGCCCGCGGGCGACCCGTGGGCCCCGCTGCCGCCCGTGCCGCAGCAGCCGACCAACGACCCGTGGGCCGCGCCGCAGCCGCCCGTCTCGGGCGCCCCGCAGCCCCCCGTGTCGGGCGCGCCCGGCGAGCCGTGGGCCGCGCCGCACCAGCCCACCTCCGGGATGCCGCAGCCGCCGGTCTCGGGCACACCGTACCCGCAGATGACGTCCGGGGCGCCCGGCTACCCGCTCGGCGCGCCGCAGCCGGTCGCGCCGCCGAACAACACGAAGAAGACCGTCCTGATCATCGCGATCGTGGCGGTCGTGCTGACCCTGCTCTGCTGCGTCGGCGGCATCGCCGCGGTCATCGCCGGCGCCGACAAGGCGAAGGACGACATCGAGAAGGCCCTGCCCACCCCGGCGACCACCAACGCGGCGCCGGGCGGCGCGCCCGCCACCAGCTCCGCCCCGGGCAAGGACGACGAGACCTACAACATGAAACCGGGCGACACGCTGGTGCTCAGCGACGACGAGGGCACAGTCGAGGTCACCGTCACCCGCTTCACCACCGCCACCAAGGGCTGCCGGGAGTACGCTCCGGATCCCGACAAGGGCATGTACCTGATCGCCCACGTCACCGCCACGGTGACCAAGGGCAAGGGTTCGATCAACCCGTTCTACTTCGAGTGGGTGGCCGACGACGGCACCACGACCAACGGCCTGGCGAGCGCGCTCTCCGGCTGCGGCGACACCCTGAGCTCCGGCAACAACCTGCGCGAGGGCAGCAAGCGGGCGGGCACCGTGGTGTTCGACGTCCGCGACAAGAACGGCGCGCTGGAGTACAAGCACAAGTTCGAGAGCGCCGGCTCCTGGAAGCCGTAGTCCGCGCCTGGTGACGGGAGGCCGGTCCCTCGGGGCCGGCCTCCCGTGCTGTCGCCGGCCCGTCCCCTCCCCGGGCCGGCGTCTGGTCACCGGCCCTGCTCCAGCAGGTCGGCGACCGTGATCAGCGGGGCCGCCAGGGACGGCACCAGGGCGGGGTCCTCCAGCCGGCCGCGGCGGTAGGTGATGAGCTCGGCGCCGCGCACGCTCCAGGCCGGCACCGCCCCCGCCAGGTGCGCGCCGATCAGGGTCGGCCCGACCAGGGCCTGCTGGCCCGGGGCCGCCGCGCCCACCCGCCACTGCCGGTCGAACTCCTCGTACCCGGTGGCGTACGTGTCGCTGCCGAACAGGGCGCGCCCCAGCTTCGAGAACAGGTGGCGCGGCGCGACCGCGAGCGGCGGGAACTGCCGCCGCAACCAGACCGAACAGACGACGTACGTGTGGGTCTGCGAGCTGGTGGTCTGGTTGCCGTCCGCGCCGGTCGAGGTGTGCGTCTCGGTGTACGCGTACTCGGCCACCCCGACCGGGCGGCCGTGCAGCGTCCCGGTCAACGCGAACCGCACGCCCCGGCGGCTGCGGCCCGGCACCCGGTCGGTCCAGGCGACCTGGGGACGCTCGACGTACGCCCAGCCGTGGTGGGCCGCCCAGTGCCGCCACCGCTCCCGCCGCTCCCGCTCCCGCCGGTGGGCCGTCACGACCAGCGCGACGAGCCCCACCACGAGGAGGGCGGCGAGCGCCCCGCAGCCGCCCATCGCGAGCACGGTCATCACACGGTCCACGGGCGGCAGCGTAGTGACCGCCCGCACGCCCGCCGGGGTCTCGGGAAGCGCTACGGGTTCCGCCGACGCCACGCCGTCCCTTCGTCACCCGCCGTCGCGGACGACCCCTGCCGACCACTGATCGCACCCCAGACGTCCACAAGGTTCGTTGATCCGCCATCGGGCGTGTTGTTCAGTTCCCACCGGCACCGTCGACGACGACGAGGCTGAATCTCTGCTGAGCCGTAGGGGAGATCCACAGTGAACAGAACGAGGACGGTCCTGCGTCGGGTCGGCGCGACCGTGAGCGCGCTGCTTTTGGTCGCCGGTGCCGCTGTCGTCGGGGCCACGCCGGCCTCCGCCGCGAACTACTACTACGAGCTGCCGTACCCGGCCGGCGAGGCCTACCGGGTCACGCAGGGACCGGAGGGCACGTACTCGCACGTCGGCCCGTACAACGAGTACGCCTGGGACTTCGGCCTGCCGGCGAACTACGAGGTCTCCGCCTCCCAGGCGGGCACCATCATCATGTCGAACTGGTCGCCGTACTGGCAGAACGGCATCGAGGTGATCATCCGGCACTCGAACGGCCAGTGCACCCACTACGCCCACCTGAACCGGGCGATCTACAACGCGGGCACCTGGGTCCCGCAGGGCCGGGTCATCGGCTGGTCGGGCAGCACCGGCGCGTCCTCCGGGCCGCACCTGCACTTCCAGGTCATCAACTGCAGCACCCGCGTGGGCATCCCCGCCACGCTCCAGGGCTGGACCCCGTACACCGGCACCTGGCCGGTCAGCGTCAACTACTACGCCTGATCTGGTCCACCGAGGGTCCCCGCTCGCCGTGCTGACGGCGGGCGGGGCGGGCGGGTCCGGCGACCCGCTCCGGCCCTCCGGTCAGGGTGGGGTGGTCGCGACCGACTCCGCGGCACGCAGGCGGGCCACGGCACCGTCGAACAGGTTCCACCCGTCGCACTCGACGTGCCTGGGGTCGGTGGGTCGCCAGCCCCGGGCGAGCGCCTCGTCGAGCAGCGCCCGCACCGCGCCCGGCCGGTGCAGGTTCAGGTAGCCGTCACCGGTCGCCACCCCGCCGGAGTGCAGGAGACCGTCGGGCACCACGCGCCCCGGGCCCCCCATGAAGACGATCTCCAGCCGGCCCGGCGCGGCGTCGCGGCGCACCACGAGGCGCTCGCCGCAGCGCGGCGTACCGCCGTCGGCGCGAGCGACGTGGTGGCGGTGGCAGACCGTCCAGCGGTACGTCGCCTCGCCGACGACCAGCGCCCGTGCGCCCTTGCGACGTCCCACCCGGGCAGCGTACGTTCCCCGGGCGGGCCGGCCCGTCGGCAAATCTCACTCGATGGGAGACGGGTGACGGACGTACCGCGCGATCCACAGGCGAGGGATGACCTCGCTCTCACCGGCCGGCACGAAGCCGAAGGACTCGTACAGGGCTCTCGCCGGCAGGTTCGCCCTGCCGGTGGCCACGATCGTCCGCCGGTGACCCGCCAGGGCGAGCACCTCCCGCACCAACGCCCTGCCCACCCCCTGCCGGTGCGACGCGGGATCGACTACGAGCCGGTCGATGTCCACCTCCGCGTGGTCCTCGCTCCACGCGATCGCGCCGACCAGTCGTCGGCCGTCGTCGAAGGCGCCGAGCCATCGCAGCGGCGTTGCGCGCAGCCCGTCGAGCGTCTCGTGCAGGGGCGGGATGCGGTCGTCACCGATGATCGACGCCTCCACCGCGTACGCGGCCCGCTGCAACGACAACAGCGTCCGCGCCAGCAGCTCGTCGCCGCCGGGTTCGATCTCCGCGATCTCCACCGGATGAGTGAAGCACGGCCCGTCGACAGCGGGCTTGGCGTACCCGGCCGCGTGAGACCCGGCCGGGGTGAGTACGCGCGGACAAATGCCGGCGACACCGACCCGCTGCGGCGGCACACTGACCCGGTGCGCATCCGAGCGGTCCGTCAGACTGAGCTGTCCGTCCTGCGGGACATCGAACGCGCGGCCGGGGAGTGCTTCCGCGACGTCGGCATGCCGGAGATAGCCGACGACGAACCCCTGCCGCCCGACGTCCTCGCCCGCTACCAGCAGGCGGGCCGGGCCTGGGTCGCCGCCGACGCCACCGACGTGCCGGTCGGCTACCTCATCGCCGACGTCGTCGACGGCAACCTCCACGTCGAGCAGGTGTCGGTACACCCGCACAGCGCACGCCGCGGGGTGGGACGCCGACTGCTCGACCACCTCGCCGACCGGGCGACGGCCACCGGCGTACCGGCACTGACCCTCACGACGTTCGCTGACGTGCCGTGGAACGCCCCCTACTACGCGCGCTGCGGTTTCCTGACTCTCGACGACAGCGACCTCACGCCCGGTCTGCGGGCCGTCCGCGAACGTGAGGCCGCGCACGGGCTGGACCGCTGGCCCCGCGTCTGCATGCGGCGCGACCTGTGATCGATCCGGACGCCCGATCGGTCACGAATCCCCAAGGCGGCGCGACTGCCGCTCACGCACCTCCGGGTGCGGGCGCTCATCGTGGCC
Source organism: Micromonospora sp. NPDC047670 (assembly GCF_043204915.1). Taxonomy (NCBI): domain Bacteria; kingdom Bacillati; phylum Actinomycetota; class Actinomycetes; order Micromonosporales; family Micromonosporaceae; genus Micromonospora; species Micromonospora sp. NPDC047670. The sequence continues at coordinate 593,865 of NZ_JBIDDA010000001.1, read as the reverse complement.
ATCCCGGCGGCCGCCCGGTCAGCCGACCAGGTTTTCGCCCGCCGGGCGCGGGGACGCGGCTCGGGAGGGGCGCACGGCGCCCGGTCCGCCACAACCATTGGGAGGCGACACGAGCTTGGAGAGGGCAAACGACAAGGCCGAGCAGGTGGCCGGCCCCGCCCGGGCGCGGCTGGGCGACATGAACCGGGACGAGCGGGCGCAGACGGAACGGGTGATGCACCGCGACGAGATACGCGGCAAGCAGCCCGGCGAGCACGTCCAGGAGGACGCCCGGGACGCGAGGGACGACTTCACGACCTGATTCGGGCGCGGTGCCGCCCCCGGCCCGCGGATGGGGGCGGCGCGGTGCTCGGTGGTGCGGCCGAGGGGATCCTCTGGCGCCCCGGCCCTCACCGGCTACCCGCGTCGTCGGGAACCCGCGTCGAGCACCTTGCGGACCGAGTCCAGGACGAGTTGTGGCTGGCCGTAGTGCACGTAGTGATTGGTCGTCTCGGCGGTCAGGTGTGCTCCTCGGCTGGACAGCGCGGCCAGCCCGGCGTGGTGCTCGAGCACTTCGCGTGGTTGCCCGGCCGCGGAGATCACGACCACGGGCCAGGTTCCCCATGCCTCCGGACGTACCGTCGACCGCACCAGACGGGCGCTGTGCACGGACGCCGCGGCCTCCGCGGCGGAGGTCGCCATGCTGGTGCTTCGATAGACGACCGCGGCGTGCTCACGCACTGGCGAGGGTGCGTCGGCGCTGGCGGCGCTGCCCGGGAACAGGCGCACCACGCCGGTCCGGGCGGCGAACCGGAAGCCGGCCATCTGCACGCGGATGATCGGTACGCTCGCCTGCAGGGCGCCGGTCGCCCGCTCGTCGGTGACATCCACCAACACCAACCCGGCGGTTTCGGTTGGCCATCGATCGGCGAACAGGCGCACCACCTGCCCACCGAAGGAGTGACCGACCAGGACGAACGGCCCGCGTTCGCCAGCGGCGTCCAAGAGCGTGTGCAGTTCCTCGGCCAGTCGCCCGGCGTCTCGCCGGCCGGGCCCGGGTTCGCTCCACGCGTAACCGGCCCGGTCGTAGCCGCACGCCCGCACCCGGGCGGTTCCCGACGTGTCGGTCAGGCCCTGTTGAACCGTGGCCCAGGTCGTGGACGACTCGCCGAGCCCCGCTTCGAAGACCACGGTCGGCCCACCGCTGGCCGCTCCGGTGCAGTTCAGGTGCAGCCGGTGCCCCCCGACGTCGATCAACCGGCCCGGCGCCGGATGCCGCTGACCGTCACCGCGCCGCGACAGTGTCTCGTAGGTCCACCCGGCACCGGTCAACGCCACGGACACCGCCACCGACGCAGCGACAATCCGCAGCAGCAGTATCCGCCGGCGACGCGATCGGGCGGGACGCCGGAGCTCCGCCACGTCCGTTTCCTCGACACTCTTCCGCACGCCATCGACGCTAGGGAGCCGCGCCGACTCCGGGATCGTCCTCGCGTCGCGCCCGTCGTGCTACGTGCGTCGCGGCCGACCCCCGCCGCCCTCCGCCTTGCGGCCGAGAGGGCGGCTGCCACGGATGGGGAACTCCCCTACGGCGCACGATCCGACCTGCCTAATCGAGCGGCGTGCCGCCTCGTGGCTGCCTCCGGCGCTGCCAGCCCGATCGGCTGGGTGGCCGTCTCACGGGGACCCGCAGGTCATGCAGCACCCCGCCAAATCCGTGCTCAAGATTTACTCAAAGATCGACGAGGTTGCTCGTCGGCCCCGCACGCGTCGATTAACTTCCCTGCAACACCCGCACCCCGATCGAGGTGGAAGTGACTCACATGTCGAAATCCTGGTTCACCCGTACCGTGGTGGTCGGCAGCGTCGCCGTCGCGACGATCGTCGGCTCCAGCGGCGCCGCAATAGCCTCCGACAAGACGCTGACCCTTTCGGGAGGCCGCGGTTCGATGACTTTCATCGATGACGGTGACGTCTTCAAGGTCTGCGACACCCGAGCGGACGGTCATGGCGTCACGGGCGAGTTGTTCTACCGGTCGTGGCTCGAAACCACGAACAGGCTCGTGCTCACCGTCGACGACGGCGGTGACTCGGGCTGCGACAAGGCCGGGTACAACGTCGGAAACGACGGCTACTACCAGATGCGGGTGTGCTGGGACGGCTGGGACCCCATCGTGTCGTGCCAGTGGAGCGAGGAGTTCAACGAGTAGCACCTCCGCCGCCGCCCCTGGGCGGCGGCCAGCGGTGCGTTGATGAACGGGACAGGCGGACCCGTACGCCGCTCACGCTGTCGCGTCGCCTGTGCGGGTGAGACGCCGCCGCGGATCGGGTCCGCCGACCCGGCTGCTGCACGAGATCGACAAAGGCCGCCTCCGACGAGCGGAAACGGCCTTTGAACTGGGTGGAGCTGAGGGGATTTGAACCCCTGACCCCCTCGATGCGAACGAGGTGCGCTACCGGTCTGCGCCACAGCCCCTCCGCCGGCGAACCGGCTTCGGTCCCACCCGGCTGTCACCGGGCGGGCCGGCGACAAGGCTAACAGGTCCACCGCCTCCGCCGCGAATCCACCCCCGGCACGGCGAGATCTTGGCAGGAACAGGCCCCCAGAGGGGCCGATGCCCACCAAGATCGCCAGCGCGGCAGCCGGGCGGCAAGATCACCGACGCCGGACAGTTGAGGCGCGAAAAGGGCCGGTCAGGCGGAGTGGGTGCCGCGGCCGGACTGGTACGGGCGGCCCCGCAGGCCACCCGTGCGCCGGTAGGAGACGGAGCCGCCGTTGGCCGCCGCGGGCAGGTCGGTCGGCCGGTCCAGGCCCATCGCGGCGCGCCGTACCGCCTCGCGCTGGGCCGCCAGGCGGCGCTGCGCCTCCCGGCGGGCCGCCGCCCGGCGGGCCTGCTCCCGCCGCACCTCGGCCTGCCGGGCGGCCAGCCACGCCGCCTCCCGGGCGTGCGCCCGCCGCCGCCGGCGCTCCGCCACGGCCCGCGCCCGCAGGTGTACGACGTACGCGACCAGCAGGGCGGCGGTGACGCCGAAGCTGATCCAGAAGCCGGGGCTGACCACGATCACGCCGATCAGCTCGACGAAGTTGAGCAGCAGCAGTGCGGCGAGCACCCGACGCCGGCGGTAGACGGCGGGGGTGTGCTGCCGGCGGGGCGGGGGCCGGCGGCGGGTCTTCTTCGCGGCGGGCGGCACGGCGCGCAGCCGGCTCGACCGACGGGCGGCGGGCGGCGCCGAGACCGGGGCGGCGAGACCGCCCGTGCTCTTGTCTTCACTGAGTGTGACGATGAGCGAGCGGGGCGGGTGGACCGGACGCCGCCCCGGGACAGTACGACGCCGCCGGCGGCGCTGGAGCACCCGCGCCGTCGACTGCGCCCGCTCCGCCACCAGCCGCTCGGTGGCGTCGTACCGGCGGACCAGTGCCGGCGCGAGGGCGAGCAGGCCGGCGGCGGCGAGGACGGCGAGGAGCACCGAGGTCGGCACCCTCACCCCTCCCGTCACCGAATTCGGAGCAACCGCCGCCCGACCGCAGGATCTTCCACCGATCGTGGTCGGGTGCGTGGATCGTACGGGCGGAGCAGCGCTTGCCACAGCTTGCAGTCACTTGAGGTTACGGGCCGCCGACGCGGATGGTGACGCGCCGCGCCGATCCCGCCCGTGGGACGGCTCACCCCGTGGTGGCGCGGATGCGGTGCCAGCGGGCCAGCAGCCCGCCCTCGGCCGCGACCTCCTCGCTGGTCATCGCGTATCCGATGTGGTCCCGCCACGCACCGTCGATGTGCATGTACCGCACGTGGTACGACTCCTCGCGGAAACCCAGCTTCTCCACCACCCGCCGGGACGGCCGGTTCTCCGGGCGGATGTTCACCTCGACCCGGTGCAGTCCGCCCGGGCCGAAGGCGTGGTCGACGGCGAGCGCCATCGCGGTCGGGATGATGCCGCGGCCGGCGACCCGGGAGTCCACCCAGTAGCCGACGTACCCGGAGCAGAACGCCCGCCGCACGATGCTGCCGACGTTGAGGTGCCCGACGAGCCGCTCGCGCCCGTCCTCGCGCAGGCAGACCGCGAACGGCATCCCCTCGCCGGTGCGCGCCGAGCGGCGCTGGTCGCGGTGCACCCAGCGGAACGAGGCCGGCGAGTTCGACTCGTGCCAGCTTCCCGGCAGGGACGACTCCCACGGCGCGAGCCACTCCCGGTTGGCGCGGCGCACCTCCGACCAGGCGGCGGCGTCCGAGCGCCGGTAGGGCCGCAGCACGACCGGACCGTCGGCCAGCACCGCCGGCCAGCCCGGCGCCCGCCCACCCCCGAACAGATTCACCGGGTCAGCTTCCGCTCGCGACCGCGCGCTCGCAAGACCGCCCCCCGCGCGCGCCGGACCGACCGTCCGCCCGCGACCGGGACGTCCCGCTCACCGGCGCCGGTCCAGCAGGAGGACGTCCACGGTGGACCCGGCCGCCGCGGTGGTCACCCGCTCACCGAGCACCATCAGGCCGTTCGCCTCGGCCAACCCCGAGAGGGTGTACGGCCCGCCGTTGAGCGGCTGGACCGTGTATCCGCCGCCGCGCCGCTCGGCCACGTGGGCGGGGCGGAACTCGCGCAGCCCCACCGGAGACGAGATCGTCTCCAGCAGGTGCGCGCGGACGCTGGGCCGGAACACCGGCTCCGCCCCGGCCAGCAGGTTTATCGCCGGACGGGCCAGCACCTCAAAGCCGATCAGGGCCGCGCCCGTGTCGCCGGGCAGGCAGACCACCGGCACCTCCTCGGCGCCGACCGTGCCGAAGCCGAGCGCCGTGCCCGGATAGAGCGCCACCTCGGTGAACGTGACCGGGCCGGCCCGGCCGCCCTCGCGGCGGGAGAGGATCCGGCGCACCATGTCGCCCGGCCCGGTGCCGGTGCCCCCGGTGGTGATGATGAGGTCGGCCCGCAGCGTCTGGTCCTCCAGCAGCCCGCGCAGCCCCTCCGGGTCGTCGTCGCAGATGCCCACCCGGTACGCCAGCGCGCCCACCTCGGCCGCCGCCGCGGTAAGCGCGTGCGAGTTGGCGTCGACCGTCTGGCCGGGCTGGCTGCCCCGGCCCACGTCGACCAGCTCGTCGCCGGTGGCCACGATGACCACCCGGGGGCTGGGCCGGACCACCACGTGCCCGATGCCGGTGGCGGCGAACACCGCGACCAGCGCCGGGGAGACGTAGGTGCCGGCCCGGGCGAGCAGCGTGCCGGCGGGCAGCTCCTCGCCGGCCCGGCGCACCCCGTACCCCCGCTTGGGGACGCGGAAGATCTCCACGGCGGCCATGCCCTGGTCGGTCCACTCGACGGGGACCACCACGTCCGCGGCGAGCGGCAGCGGCGCCCCGGCGGCGACGGAGAAGCACGCGCCGGGGGTGAGCCGGACCGGGCGCCAGCTCGCCGCGCCGAGGTCACCGACGACGTTGAGCCGCACGTTGCGCCCGCCCGGCCCGCCCGACTGGGTCGGGACGTAGCCCACGCCCCGACCGCCGCCGGAGATGTCCTCCCAGCGGGCCGCGTACCCGTCCACGGCCGCCTGGTCGAAGGCCGGGAAGGAGTGCGGCGCGACGACGTCCTCGGCGAGGACGTTGCCGTGCGCCTGGGTGAGGTCGAGGTCGAGTGGAGGCAGCGCGCGTAACCTGCGCAGCACGCTGCCCAGGTAGTCGGCGAGCGGCGTCAACTCGTTCGCGGCCGCCTCGGCGTCGGCCGACGCTGTCATGTACCAGTCACGCCCGACGCGTCGGCGTTGACGAACTCGGCCAGCCACTTGCGGAACTCGCCGCCGAGGTCGTCGCGCTCGGCAGCGATCTGCACCACGGTCTGGAGGTAGCCCAGCGGCATGCCGGTGTCGTAGCGGGTGCCCCGGTAGACGATCGCGTGCACCGGCGTGCCCTCGTTGCGCAGCAGTTCCATCGCGTCGGTCAGCTGGATCTCCCCGCCGCTGCCCGGCTTCGTCCGCCGGATGGCGTCGAAGATGCTGGGCGGCAGCACGTAGCGACCCAGCACCGCGAGGTTGCTCGGCGCGTCCTCCGGCTTGGGCTTCTCCACCATGCCGGTGACCCGGACGACCTCGCCGATGTCGGTCAGCGCCGCCTCGGCCGGCTCGACCGAGGCGATGCCGTAGCGCTTGGTCTCGGACGGGTCGACCTCGAAGAAGGCCAGCACCACGCCGCCGGTGCGCGCCTGGAGTTCCAACATGGCCGGCAGCAGCGGCTCGGACTGCTTCACGAACTCGTCGCCCAACAGCACCGCGAAGGGCTGGTCGCCGACGTGCGACTCGGCGTACCCGACGGCGTGGCCGAGGCCGAGCTGCTCGGGCTGCCGGCAGGTGTAGATCTCGGCCAGCTCGCTGGGGCGGCGCACGGCGGCCAACCGCTCGGCGTCGCCCTTCTCCTCCAGCCGGGCCTCCAGGTCGGGGCGGCGGTCGAAGTGGTCCACCATCGACGTCTTGCCCCGCCCGGTGATCAGCAGGACGTCGCCGATGCCGGCCTGGGTGGCCTCCTCGACGATGTACTGCAGCACCGGCCGGTCGACCACCGGGAGCAGCTCCTTGGGCACCGCCTTCGTGGCCGGCAGGAACCGGGTGGCCAGTCCGGCGGCCGGGATGACGGCCTTGACCGCGCGGGGGCGACCGGTTGCGGCGGTCGCCGATGAGGGGTTCGCTGAGTGCTCCGACATGTCGCGAGACTATCGGCCACGGCTCTGCCGTGGAGGGTGAGGACCGGAAGACGCGCCGCCGCTCGTGCCGGGCCGCGCGGGACCGGGTCCGGCCGGCGCGTTCCGGGGGTCGGCACCGGGCCCGGGGGGCGCGGTACGCGGGTCGGCGTCGGCCGGATCGGCCGGATCCGGGCGGGTCCGGGCCGGCTGGCGCGGGGCGCCGGCGCGCGGCATCCCGTCCTCGGGACTGACCGCGCCCGCGGGAACGGGGATCTCCAGGGCCGGCGGGTCGCCCCGCCCGTCGGCGTCCCATCCGTCGCCGGCCCGCCCGCCGTCGCCCCGCCCGTCCTCGCTCCGCCCGTCGCCGGCCCGCCCGTCGCCGGCCCGCCCATCCTCGCCCCGCCCGTCGCCGGCCCGCTCGCCGTCGCCCCGCCCGGGAGTGGTCCGCTCCCCGGCGATCCGCCAGGTGTCCCGGCCGGCCGCCTTGGCGGCGTAGAGCGCGTCGTCGGCGGCGTCCAGCACCTCCTGGCCGGTGCCCGCGTGGTCGGGATAGACGGCGATGCCGATGGAGACGGTGACCGCGATGGCCACGGGCGCGCTCCCGCCGTGCCCGTCGGCCGCCATCGGGGCCTCCCGGACGGCCGCGCCGAGCCGCTCCGCGACGATCGCCGCACCCCGGGCGTCGGTCTCCGGCAGCAGCACCACGAACTCCTCGCCGCCCTGCCGGAAGGCGAGGTCGACCTCGCGGATCTCGCCGCGTACCCGGCGGGCGAACTCGGCCAGCACGGCGTCGCCCGCCGCGTGCCCGTGCGTGTCGTTGACGTCCTTGAACCGGTCCAGGTCGAGGGCGAGGACGCTGAGCATCCGGCCGAACCGGCTCGCCCGCTCGACCTCCCGGCGAATCGACTCCCGCAGGTAGCGGTAGTTCCACAGCCCGGTGAGCGGGTCGGTCAGCGAGAGCCGCTGCGCCTCCTCGTGCACCCGTACGTTGTCGACCGCCACGGCGGCGTGTCCGGCGAAGGTCCGCAGGGTGACCAGGTCGTCGTCGTCGAACTCGTCCGCGCCGAGCCGGTCGTAGAGGGCGAGCACGCCGAGCGCCCCGGTGGGGGCCGCCGGCTCCGACCCGGGACGGGCGGGCGGCCCGTCCCGGGCGGCGTCGGCCGCGCCCGTCGCGCCCGGGGCGGCGAACGGCACCGCGATGTACGTCCGGCAGCGCGGCTCGCCGGGCGGCACGGTGGACGGCTCCACCCGGCCGCGCCGCGGCTCTCCCGTCGCCGCGACGGCCCCGACCACGCCACTGCCCAGCGGCACCCGCAGCGGCCCGGCCCCCCCGTCCGGCGGGCAGCGGTCGTCCAGCCCCTCGGTGCACTGCGCGACGAGCACCCCGCCGTCGTCGACCAGCAGCACCGCGCCGGCCCGGGCACCCGTCGCCGCGATCGCGCTGTGCAGGATCACCCGCAGGATGCGTTGCAGGTCGTGCGTGCTGGCCAGGGTGTCCCCCAGCACCGCCAGGTGCCCGCGCAGCTGGTCCCGGCTGCTGGTCAGCGCCGCCACGTAGGTGCCCGTCTCCCGGGTCATCCGGTTGAACGCGCCGGCCAGCCGGCCGATCTCGTCCCGGCTGCGCACCGGCACCCGGGCGGTCAGGTCGCCGCGGGCCACCCGGTCCACCGCCCCGGCGAGCTCCACCAGCGGGCGGGTGGTCACCCGGGCCAGCCGCCAGGCGGCCACCACGGCCAGCAAAGCCGCCACCAGCACCGCCGCGAGCAGCGCGGCGTACAGGCCGGGCGGCTGGTCGCTGGGGACCGAGAGCACCAGCGGCAGGGGCTGCCCGGCGGACGGGCCGACCCGGCGGACGTACCGGCCGTCGGCGGTCTCGGTGACCCGCTCGCCGTGGAGCGAACCGGCGGCGGCGAGCACGGCGTCGCGTACCCCGGTCGACTCGGTGCTGTGGGCGAGCCGGACGGGCGCCTCCGCGTCGTCGAGCAGGGTGACCGCCACGCCGGTCACGGCCGCGAGCCGCGTCACGAAGGCCGGGTCGACCGGGTGCGCGGCGGCGACCGTGCCCAGCGACCCGCCGGACCGGTCGCGCAGGTCGACCCGGGCGGCGAGCGCCCGCACCGGGCCACCGGTCGGCGCGGCGGCGGAGCAGTCCCGCCAGGGTTCGGCCGGCCCGCCGGGCGTCGCGTAGGTGACCCGGCCGGTCCCGTCGGTGACCCGCACGGCGGCCGCCAGGCCACGGCTGACCACCTGGCTCGCGGCACCGGACCGGTCACCGGTCAGGGCGACCGCGTCGGCGGCGGCCCGCAGCTGCTGGCAGAGGGCGTCGACCGAGGTGCGCACGGTCGCGGCGGCCACCGCGAGCCGCTCGGTGGAGCGGCTCCGGTCGACGGCGACCACGGTCGAGCCGACGAAGAACGCCCCGAGCACCACCGGGCCGAGCACCACCGCCAGGAAGGCTGTGGTCAACCGCCCGCGTAGCGTCACTCGGTCCCCCCGGAAGTTCCGCCGCCGTCGCTTGCGATGCTGACACAGAGCAACCAGGTGACAAACGTTGCGTCAGGAGTGTTGCGTGCCCGATTTTTCTGATGAAGCGGAAGCGGCGAAGCGGGACGCCCGCGCCGCCGTGCTCGCCGCCCGCCGGTCGCTGACCGCTCCCCGGCGGGCCGAGGCCGCCGGGCGCGTCCAGGCCGAGCTGGTGGCACTCGTACGCCGGATGCGCCCGCGCCGGATGACGGCGTACGTGCCGATCGGCTCCGAGCCGGGCGGGCCCGACCTGCCGGCGGTGCTGCACGCGGCGCTGCCGCCGGGAGCCGAGCTGCTGCTGCCGGTGCTCTGCGACGACCTCGACCTGGACTGGGCGGCCTGGACCGGGCCGGACGCGCTGGTGGCCGCCGGCCGGGGCATGCGGGAGCCGGCCGGGCCGCGGCTGGGCCGGGACGCGGTGGCCGGGGCGGAGCTGGTGGTGGTGCCGGCGCTCGCGGTGGACCGCCGGGGCCTGCGGCTGGGCCGGGGCGGCGGCTCGTACGACCGGGCGCTCGCCCGGGTGCCGGCGACCGCGCTGACCGTGGTCCCGCTGCACGACGGCGAACTGGTCGGGACGCTGCCCGCCGAGCCGCACGACCGCCCGGTGCGCGCGGTGGTCACCCCCGCCGACGGCCTGCGTACGCTGGACGCCGCCCCCGGGGGCGCGGCGGGTGTCGCGCCCCACACTTCCGCTGGACGAATCCGGGGGCGATGACGCACCATTGGCACTCGAAGACGTCGAGTGCCAACCGGCCGTGCCAGATCCGGAGGAGACCGTGCCCACGTACCAGTACGCCTGCACCGCGTGCGGCCACCAGCTCGAGGCGGTGCAGTCCTTCTCTGACGAGCCGCTGACCGAGTGCCCGGCGTGCGAGGGGCGGCTGCGCAAGCTCTTCAACTCGGTGGGCATCGTGTTCAAGGGCTCGGGCTTCTACCGCACCGACTCGCGCTCGTCCGGCGCCGACACCGGCAAGAACGGCGGCGCCGCCAAGCCGGCTAAGTCCGACTCGTCCTCCTCCGGCGGCGACTCCGGCTCGTCGGCCGGCTCGACCGCCGCCTCCTCCTCGTCCTCCTCGGCGTCGTCGAGCAGCTCGAACGGCTCCGGCGGCGGGGCGAGCAAGACCCCGGCCGCCAGCACCGCCAGCGCCTCCTGACCCACGCCGCACCGACCCGGGGCCGGTTCCTCCCGCCGCCCCGGGTTCTTCCTGGCCGACCACGCCGCCTCCGTTTTTCCTGGCCGACCACGCCGTCCCGGGTTCTCCGTGGCCGACCAGGGTCGCCGCGGTCTCGGCGTCCCTGAGTCACCGGGGTCTCGGCGCTCCCGAGGCCGCGCCATGGCCTGCGTACCCTCTCCGTGGCCGCGGGTGCGCACCCGGCAGGCGGAGTTGCTGCCGCCGGGTCACGCCACCCGGCCGCGGTTGTCCACAGGGCCGGGCCGTCATCCACAGGCTGGGGGACGTTGTCCACAGGCCGGACGGGATTCTCCACAGACCGGCCCGGTGTCTCCCCGTAACCGGGTGCCCGGAAGGTAGAGGTCTTCCAAGACGGCTCGGTCTTCCACAGGCCGGCGGGTCCGGCAGGCCGGGCGAGCGGGTCCGACCCGGGCGGACGGGTCCGGCACGACCCGGGCTAACGGGTCAGACCCGGCCGGGCGAGCGGCTCCGGCACGACCCGGGCAAGCGGTTCGACCCGGCCAGGCGAGCGGGTCCGACCGGCCAGGCGGTTCAGTCCCAGTGCGGGGGGCGCTCGGCCAGCAGCCAGTCGTCGTTGCCGCCGGAGCGTTCGCCCCAGCCCCGGTCGGTGTCGTCGGCGGTCTGCTCGGGCAGCACCACGAAGTCGTCGCTCAGGTCGACCGTGCGGTCGTCGTCGCCGCGTACCGCGGGCGTCCCCGGAAACTCGGTGCTCACGAGCGGCAAGACTAACGCAGCGGCGGCCGGTCACCGGCGCCGAGCCGGTGGGCCCGCCGCGTCCGGCCCGTCGCCGGGCCGCGGCGTTGGTAGCGTCGGACGGCGTGACGACCCCCACCTCCGGCAGCGCCCCGGACGAGTACTGGCGGCGGCCCGACACCGCGCCGGAGCAGTCCACGGCCCCGGCCGCACCGACGCCGGGCCGACCGGCGCCCGCGGGCCGCTACACGGGCCCGCCGGCGGCCACCCCGCCCCCGGCCGGGTGGCGACCGCCGGTGCACCTGCGACCGCCGCCGCCTCGGCGGCTGCCCCCGCAGGACATGGCCGGACTGGACGCGGCGGAACAGCGGGCGCAGCGACTCACGTACGGCGTCGGCGCGGTGGCCGGCGCGGTGCTCCTGGTCCTCGTCTGCGTGCTCTGCTCCCGACTCCTCTTCTGACCCACCCCCGCCCCTCTCCCTCTCTCTCAGGCGCGATCTTGCACTTGCTGCCCCGACATACTCCGCGAACGGGGCGAAAGGAGGCCGAAAGTGCAAGATCGCGGGGAGGGTGACGGGGGGCGAGTCAGATGGTGTTGCCCCAGACCGCCTCGGCGCCGGAGTGGCCGGTGAGGTAGACGTAGACGAGGCTGGCGACGCCGAGCGCGACCACGACGACCGACAGCACCGGGGTGACCCAGGACGGCAGCTTCGGCACCCGCGGGTGCCCGCTCGTCACCGCGAGCAGCAGCAGCGACACCACGGCCAGCGGCAGGACGTACCGGAACAGGATGTCACCGTAGCGGGAGTGCTCGAAGATCTGGTCCACGATCGGGCCCTGCATGCCCCGCGCGACGAACGCGTCGGTCAACTCCTCGCCGGACTCGACCGCGACGAAGGCCGTCACCGGCGCCGCCACGGCGAGGATCGCCACCGCCCAGTCCAGCCGGGGCCGGAACCGGGGCAGCGCCACGTACGCGGCGGAGAGCAGGGCCAGCAGCGGCACGAGCACGACGACCGCGTGCACCACCAGCACATGGGCCGGCAGGCCCAGGATCTCCTTGAACATCGACACCTCCGGCGGTACGCGGTCGCGGGCTGCCAGCGTACGGTGCGCCGGTCGACCCGCCCCAGGCCCTGTCGACCGGCTACACGCGCCCCGGACCGCTCCGGTTCACCGCCCGCAGCACCGAGCTGGCTGTGGCCGCGGCCACCTCGCGCCGGAGGCAGGTTGTCGGCCTCGTGACCGCGTGCTGTCATTGGCACGTGTCCGGTGGCGAGGAGCTCCTCCGGTCGAGGGGCCTGCGGGTCACCCGGCCGCGCCTCGCCGTGCTCGACGTACTGGCCGGCGGTGGCCACCTCGAGGTGGACGAGATCACCCGGCGGGTCCGCGAGCGCCTCGACTCCGTCTCCACCCAGGCGGTCTACGACGTGCTCGGCGCGCTGTCCCGGGCCGGGCTGTCCCGCCGGATCGAGCCGGCCGGCAGCCCCGCCCGCTACGAGGCGCGGGCCGGCGACAACCACCACCACGTGGTCTGCCGGGGCTGCGGCGAGATCGCCGACATCGACTGCGCGGTCGGTAGCGCGCCCTGCCTGGACCCGGACATCGCCCACGGGTTCGAGGTGGACGAGGCGGAAGTGACCTTCTGGGGCCTCTGCCCGACCTGCCAGGCCCGTCGCTCCGCCGACGACTGAACGCCGCCCGGGGCGGGTCGTCGCGGGGCGTGGCACGCTTGGGCGGTGGACTCCGATGACCTCGGTCTCTTCGGTCCGGGTTCGGTCACGTGGAAGGTGCACGAGGAGCCGATCCTGATCGTCGCCGGCCTGCGCTCGCTCTACCTCCAGGCACTGCACCCGCGCGCGATGGCGGGGGTTGCGCAGAACAGCGACTACCGCTCCGACGCCTGGGGTCGCCTGGTGCGCACCGCCACCTACGTGGGGACCACCATCTACGGCACCACCGCCGAGGCGGAGGCCGCCGGACGGCGGGTACGCCGGCGGCACGCCCGCATGCGGGCCAGCGACCCGTTCACCGGGGAGGAGTTCCGCGTCGACGATCCCGACCTGCTGCGCTGGGTGCACGTCACCGAGATCGAGTCGTTCCTCGACACGGCCCGCCGGGCGGGGCTGCCCCTGACCGCCGACGAGATCGACGGCTACTACACCGAGCAGCGGCGGGCCGCCGCCCTGGTCGGCCTCGATCCGCAGACGGTCCCCGGCACCGCCGCCGAGGTGGCCGCCTACTACCGGCGGATCCGCCCGGAGCTGCGGATCACCCGCGAGGCGGCCGAGACGGCGCTGTTCCTCACCGCTCCACCGATCCCGTGGAAGCTCAGTCTGCCCGCCCGGATCGGGCTCAACCTGGGGCCGCCGCGCTGGGCGTACTTCGGCATCGCCGGGACCGCGTTCGCGCTGCTGCCGGCCTGGGCCCGCCGGATGTACGGCGGGCTCGGCCTGCCGACCACCACGCTCTCGGCCGACCTGACCGTGCGGGCGCTGCGGTTGACCCTCGCCGCGGTGCCGCGCCGCTGGCGGGAGGGGCCGTTGCAGCAGGCCGCGAAGGAACGCGCCGCCCGCCTCGCCGACACGCCCGCCTGAGCGCCGCCGACGCGCCCCGCCCGAGCCGGGTGGGGTCGGTCGGTCCCGACCGGGTGGGGTCGGTCGGTCCCGACCGGGTGGGGTCGGTCAGTCCCGGCCGGGCACCGGGCCGGTGGAGTGCTCGACGGCCGCCCACGGCTCCTTGCCCGGCGCCTGCGCCCCGGCCGGACAGGTGCGCCGGTAGTCGCACCAGCCGCAGCGAGGGCCCGGCGTGGTCGGGAAGGCGTCGTCGGGGTCACCCCCGTCGGCGACCGCCCGCTCGGCGGCCATGATGTCGCGCGCGGTCTCCTCGGCCCGGGACAGCTGCCGGGCCAGCGACTCGGCGGTGTGCTCGTGTGCGGCGACCGTGCCGGTGGGCAGGTGGTGCAGCTCCACCCGGCGGCACGGCCGACGGAACACCCGCTCGGCGGCGTACGCGTAGAGCGCCAGCGCCTGCGAGCCGCGCGCGTCGTCGGCGTCCAGCCCGGTGCGGCCCGTCTTGTAGTCGACGATGACCAGCTCGGGGCCCTCGGGACCGGGGCGGGAGTCGATCCGGTCGGCGCGGCCGTTGAAGGCCAGCACCGCGGTCTTGACCGCCACCACCCGCTCCACGCCGAGCGGGTCGACCCCCGGCTCCAGGGTCTCGACGTAGGACTCCAGCCAGCCCAGCGCCCGCCGGTAGGCCGCCCGCTCCTGCTCGTCGTCGCGGTAGCCCTCGCGGACCCAGGTGCCCTTGAGCAGCGCGGCGAGCGCCTCGGGCCGACGCCGCTCGGGGCTGAGGGCATACCAGTTCTTCAGGGCGGTGTGCACGCTCGCGCCCAGGGAGTTGTGCGCCCACGGCGGGCCCTTGGGCGGGGCCGGACGGTCGACGTAGGAGTAGCGGTAGCGCCGGGGGCAGTCCGCGTAGGCGCCGAGCTTGCTGGGGGTGCAGACGAAGAGCCGCTCCGGCATGCCCTCGAAGCCGAGCTGCTCGGGCTGGTCGCCGCGGGGGCGGGGCGCCCGGCCGCCCGTGGCGGAGGACCGTCCGGCTGAAGAGGCTCGTCGCACACCTAAATCCTGCCATCCGGGCCCGACAATCCCGGCCGCCGGTCAGGCCGCGTTGGCGTACTGGGTCACGAAGGCGGCCACCGCGTCCGCGATGAGCTGCACCGCGATCGCCGCGAGCAGCAGGCCTGCGATCCGGGTCAGCACCTCGATCCCGCCCGGACGCAGGATCTTGACGATCCCGCCGGAGAACCGGAGCACGATCCACACCGCGGCCATCACCGCGACGATCGCGGCGGCGATGGCGGTGTAGTCCGCCCCGCCGTCGGCCTGCTGGACGAAGAGCATGGTGGCCACGATGGCGCCGGGGCCCGCCAGCAGGGGCGTGCCCAGCGGCACCAGCGCGATGTTCGAGGTGACCTGCTGGCTCGGGTCGTCGGCCTTGCCGGTCAGCAGCTCCAACGCCACCAGGATGAGCAGCAGCCCACCGGCGGCCTGGAGGGCCGGCAGGTCGACATGCAGGTAGTCGAGGAGGGTCTGGCCGGCCACCGCGAAGATCACGATCACGCCGAGCGCCAGGGCGACGGCCTGCCACGCCGCCCGGTTGCGGTCCCGCGCCGGCAACGGGCCGGTCAGCGCCAGGAAGATGGGCATCATGCCCGGAGGGTCGACGATCACCAGCAGGGTCACGAAGACCTCACCGAACAGCTTTGCATCCACGTGATCAACGTAGCCGCGCCGGCGGAGGCGGAAACGCGGATCAGCCGGAAGCGACCCCGGTCACCCCGCCCGCCTCGGCGAGGATCCGCTCGTACGCCTCCGGGTCGGTGGTGAACGCGCCGAGCCGGACCGTCTTGTGCGTGCCGTGGAAGTCCGACGAGCCGGTCACCAGCAGGCCCAGCTCGCCGGCGAGGGCGCGGACGTGCGCCCGCTCGGCCGGGGAGTGGTCCTCGTGGTCGGCCTCCAGCCCCGCCAGGCCCACCGCGGCCAGGTCGGCGATCAGCTCGTCCGGCACGATCCGCCCCCGCCGGGTGGCCCGGGGATGGGCGAAGACCGGCACGCCGCCTGCCGCGCGGACGAGCCGGACCGCGTGGAAGACGTCGATGTCCTCCTTCGGCAGCCGGTAGCGCTCGCCCAGCCAGTCCGGCCCGAACGCCTCCGTGGTGGTGGCGACCAGGCCGGCCCGGATCAGTGCCTGGGCGATGTGCGGGCGGCCCACCGTCCCGCCGGCCGCGCCGGCCAGGATCTCGGGCCACCGCACGTCGATCCCGTCGGCCCGCAGCAGCGCCACGATGCGCTCGCCCCGCTCCTCCCGCGCGGCCCGCACCCGGGTCAGCTCGGCGACGAGCTCCGGGGAGTCCGGATCGAAGAGGTACGCCAGCAGGTGCAGCGGTACCGCCGGCTCCTCGCCGTACCAGCGGCAGGAGATCTCCGCGCCCCGGATCAGGCTGAGCCCGGCCGGCAGCGCCCGCAGGGCGGGCTCCCAGCCGGCGGTGGTGTCGTGGTCGGTGATCGCCACGACGTCCAGCCCGGACTCCGCCGCCGCCCGGACCAGCTCGGCCGGGCTCAGGGTGCCGTCGCTGGCGGTGGAGTGGGTGTGCAGGTCGATCCGCGGACGGGCGCTCACCGCCCTGACGCTACCGCCACCCCCGGCCCCCGGCGCACGGGCGTCGTCGGGAACCGCCGCGACCGAGCGGCACCGGCCGTGGTCAGGAACCGCCGCGGCCGACCGGCACCGGGCGTGGTCAGGAACCGCCGCGGCCGACCGGCACCGGGCGTGGTCAGGAACCGCCGCCGACAGGCACCGGCCGCTGGCCGTCGCCCAGGCCGGCGACGGGGACGCCGGACGCCTCCTCGCCCGCGAGCACCCGGCTCACGTCGATCCGGACCAGGCCGGCGAGGGCGTCCGCGTAGTGCGCCGTCCCCTCCGGCGTCCAGGCCACCGGCCCGTGCACGGGCGGGCCTGCCGGCCGGATCGTGGTGGTGGGGCCGAGCCGGTCCAGGTCGACCAGCAGCGCGCGGTCCACGCCGCCCGCCCGTCCGTTGACCAGGAGCCACCGCCCGTCGGCCGACACCCCGCCGCGCCCGTCGGCGCTCGGGGTGGGCCCGCAGCCGGTCCGCACCGGCGCGAGGTCCCGGGTCGGGTCGAGCAGGGCGAGGCAGGGTCGGCGCGGCGTGCCGGCGGACACCTGCGCGACCACCACGCCGTCGGGGCGGGTGCCGTAGACGCGCAGGGTGGCGCGGTCGCCCCCACCCTTCAGCGGGCCCCGCGCCGGGCGCCACAGGGCGTGGCCCGGCTGGTCCGCGTCGAGGCGCACCAGGACGGCGTCGCCGGCGAAGCCGACGGGCACCGCCCCGGCGGGCACCGGCGTGCGGGCGGCGGCGACGACCTGGGTGCCGACGATTCCCGCGGCGACCAGCTCGGCGCCCTCCCGCCAGGCGACCTGACGCCCGTCGCGGCTGAGGGCGATGTCCCGCGCCCCGGCCAACAGCAGGTGGGCCGCGCCGTGGGGCAGGACGACCCACAGCGAGCGGCCGGCCGCCGTCGGGGCGCCGACCACGGCCCAGCCGGCGCCGTCCGGCAACCGCTGGGCACGCTCGGCCGGGCCCACGTCCGGCAGCGTCAGCCGCTGCCCGCTCGCGGTGGCGAGCACCGCGCCGAGGATCAGGTCCACCTCGCCCCGGCCGACGTCGTTCGGCGGGGCGACCGACAGCGCCGGGGTCGGGTCCGGCAGGGGCGAGGCGTACGGGTCGCCGAGCACGACCGTGGGGTGGCTGGGCCGGCCGGGCTGCTGCCCCAGCTGCGCGATCCCGGTGCTGACCCCGACGGTGGCGACCGCGGCCAGCGCCACCCCGGCCAGGGTGCGCCGGCGCCGGGCCCGGTCGGCCCGTCGGATGGCCAGTCCCGCCGGGTCGGCGGCGAGCGGACGGGCGACGGCGACCCGGCGGGTGAACGTCTCCCGCAGCGCCTGCTCCAGCTCGTCCTCGGTCACGCCGTATGGACGCCTCGGGCCGTCGGTCCGGTTGTCAGCACGGCCCGCCGGGCGGCTCACCGACGCTCTCCGGCGGCGGTGCCGGCCGGTACGCCGGGCAGATCCCGCCCCTCGTCACGGTCGGCGCGCAACGCCGGACCGGTCAGGGCCCGGACCCCCGACGCCACCGGAACCGGGTCACCGGCGGGCGCGGGAAGCCCGGCGTCCGGCTCGGGGAGCCGGGTGCCCGAGGCCGGGTCGACGGGTCCGCCGACCGGGACGGCGGACCCGCTGCCCGGATCGTCCGGTGCGGTGGGCCCGCTGCCGGGGTCGCCCGGTGCGCCGGGGCCGGCACCCGGCGC
Source organism: Micromonospora sp. NPDC047670 (assembly GCF_043204915.1). Lineage (NCBI taxonomy): Bacteria > Bacillati > Actinomycetota > Actinomycetes > Micromonosporales > Micromonosporaceae > Micromonospora > Micromonospora sp. NPDC047670. The sequence goes on along the minus strand of NZ_JBIDDA010000001.1, from coordinate 575,926 downwards.
GGAGACGCGCGGCGGGGCGTTGGTCGCCGCGACCACGGCCGCCGCGTCCGCGCCCACCACCATCGTCGGCGCGCCGTACGTCGGCAGCGGCCCGGCCGGGGCGGGTGCGGGCCCCTCGGCGGGGCCACGCCGGGGACGGGCCGGCGTCGACTCGGCGCCGGCCGGCAGGTCGAGGGCGGCCTCGGCGCCCATCCGGCGGCGCAGGGTGCCCAGGGCACGCGAGGTCTGGCTCTTCACCGTGCCCGGAGAGATGTTGAGCAGGGCGGCGGTCTGCGCCTCGGACAGGTCCTCGTAGTAGCGCAGCACGAGCACCGCCCGCTGCCGGGCGGGCAGCGCGCTCAGGTGCCGCCAGAGCAGGTCCCGGTCGAGCTGCTGCTCGATCTCGTCGACCGCGGCCCGCTCCGGCAGCGTCTCGGTGGGGCGTTCACCGTGCCAGCGCCGGCGCCACCAACTGGTCGAGGTGTTGACCATGACCCGGCGGGCGTACGGCTCGATGGCCTCGATCCCACCGAGCCGCTTCCAGGCCAGGTACGTCTTGGTCAACGCGGTCTGCAGCAGGTCCTCGGCGGTGGCCCAGTCGCCGCTGAGCAGGTACGCGGTGCGCAGGAGGGCGCCGGAGCGGGCCGCGACGAAGTCGCGGAACTCCTCCTCCAAGGGATCCCTGCCCGCCATCAGCCACCTCCGCGCCCCGTCTCCCTGGCAGGCTGCCACGTCCGGGACGGTCGGGTCGACGGCGAATGGTGCGCAGTTCCTCCGATGTTCGGACGAAAAGTTTCACGCCCCGTCGTCGGCCTTGGCCTCGTCGGCCTCCTTGCCCAGCCGCGCCTCGACCGCCTGCGGCTCGTACATCTCCTCGACGACGCGCAGGTAGAGCTCGTTCGGGTTGGGCAGGTTCTTGATCTCGCGGAGCGCCTGCTCCTGACCGGCGGACTCCAGCACGAACGTGCCGTAGTTGAGCGCCCGGCCGGTCGGGGTCTGCTCGTATTTCATGTCGGTGACCCGGACCAGCGGCATCATCGCGACCCGCCGGGTGATGATGCCGTTGACCACCATCACCCGCTTGTTGGTCAGGATGAAGCGGTCGTACCACCAGTCGGCGACCTTCCACGCCACCCAACCCATCACCGCGAACCAGAGCAGCACCGCGATCGTGGTGAGCGCGCCGACGTCCTGCCCGGCGAGGAAGCCGGAGAGGTAGCCGAGCACGAAGGTCGCGGCGATGCCGACCAGCAGCGGGGTGGAGAGGTGGATCCAGTGCCGCTTCCACTCACCCCGGTAGCGCTCGGTGGGGAAGAGGTAGCGGGCGACCAGCGAACTGGGCTCGTCCTCCAGCGGCAGCACCCGGCGGGGGGCCATGCCGGCGGCGTCGGCCCGCAGGCCGGCCAGCTCGTCCTCCGAGATCTGGGGCGGCTGGTAGCCGGCCTCGGGGTCGCGGATCCAGGCCCGGCCGGACCGCCCCTCCCCGGCGTACGCCGGGCCGTCGCCGAAACCGGCGTCGTCCGAAAGGGAGGGGCCGTCGCCGAGGCCCGGACCGGTGCCGTAGCCCGGCCCGTCGTCGGGCCCGAGCCGAGGGATCGGCTCCGTGTCTCGCTCCCGGCGCTCCCGGTCGGGGTCGTCGGGGTCGAAGGGTGGACCGGAGGGGCTTCCCATCGGCGGCTAGGCCACGAGACTGGTGAAGAAGTCGCCGAAGCCCTGTGCGATGTCCATGATGCCGCCGCCCAGGGACTTGAACACGTCCGCGGCGGAATTTGGCCGGTAGGCGACGAAGAAGATCAAGAATGCGATTCCGGCCCAGGTGAGGACCTTCTTGACCATGGCGGGCCATCCTCTCGCGCGGCGCCGGGTCCCATTACCGCAGCGGCACCCAGAGTATCAGTGTGGTGTCGTACAGTGAATATCTGCGTCCGTTCTCCGACATTCCGGGAGGGATGTCAAGCCTTCCCGTGCAGATACGGAGACGGTGCGCCGTACACGAGCTCGGGCGGTGTCCACTCGGTCAGGTCGTGCAGCACGACTTCTTCCGCGAGCAGGTGACCCGCACTCGCCGGCCAGGCTATCGCATGGAGCCACAAACCCCGAGCCTCGCCGGCGTACGCGCTTCGATCCGTCGGCGAGTTCACGAGCCACAGTGGAGTCGGGTGACCGGCCACCTTGATCCTGGCCTGCCCGACGTGCTCCGGGTGACCGGGCCCCGGGTCGGTCAACGCCTCGGCCAGTTCCGGGCCCGGATCGGGGCCGGGCATGCCGGCGAACCGGGTGCCCAGGCCGACGCCCGGCTCCTCGGCCACGAAGACCAGGTCGGCCGGGCCCTCGCCGAGCGGCGCCGGCCCGGCGCAGGCGACCGCGGTGGCCCGGACGCCGGTCCGGTCGTCCCCGGCGTACGCCACGCCGGTCATGGTCCAGCCCGGCGGGAGCGGCCACGGGCACCACAGCGGCGTCGCCGGCCGGTCGGGCGGGTCGGCGGCGGCGGTGATGCGGTCCACCACGCTGGCCACGATCTCCGGGCCGATGTGCTCGGGCACGTGCAGTGGGGGAACCGGCCCGCAGTCCAGGCAGCGCGACTCGGTGTGCATCAGGTCCGGCGCCCGCACCGGCCCCCCACATCTCGGACAACTCACCGCGACACTCACCATCCCACCGTCGCCCCGCCGCGCCGCCCCGTCAAGCGGAGCGCCGCTTTCGGTGTCCCCGACCGCCCGCTCAGCCCGCCGGCGGGACGACGCCGAGCCCGAGGGCGGAACGCTCAGGTCGGGGGCGGGCCGGCGTGCGCGCGGATCCACGCGTGCATGGCGATGCCGCTGGCCACGCCGGCGTTGATCGACCGGGTCGAGCCGTACTGGGCGATGGAGAAGAGCTGGTCGCAGGCGGCGCGTGCCGGATCGGAGAGGCCCGGGCCCTCCTGCCCGAAGAGCAGGACGCAGCGCCGCGGCAGGGTGGTGGTCTCCAGCGGACGCGACCCGGGCAGGTTGTCGATGCCGACGACCGGCAGCTCCCGTCCGGCCGCCCAGGCGACGAAGTCCTCGATGGTTTCGTGATGGCGGACGTGCTGGTAGCGGTCGGTCACCATCGCCCCGCGCCGGTTCCACCGGCGACGGCCGACGATGTGCACCTCGGCGGCGAGGAAGGCGTTCGCGTTGCGGACCACCGTGCCGATGTTGAAGTCGTGCTGCCAGTTCTCGATCGCCACGTGGAAGTCGTGCCGGCGCCGGTCCAGGTCGGCCACGACGGCCTCGCGCCGCCAGTAGCGGTAGCGGTCGACCACGTTGCGCCGGTCGCCCTCGGCGAGCAGCTCGGGGTCGTAGCGCGGGTCGTCCGGCGGGTCCCCCTGCCACGGTCCCACACCGACGTCGAGCTGGTCTCCGGTCACGGTCAGGCAGGGTACGTCCCGCGCACGCCGCCCCGGGCCGCGACCCCGCCGGGGCTCAGCCCAGCCCCAGGGCGCCGCCGAGCCGGTCGAGGAAGCGGCGGTCGGCGGGGGCCGGCGGCAGCCCCTCGGCCCCGCTCGTCGCCGCCCGGCAGACCCGGGCCGCGACCGACTGCACCCACTGCCGGTACGCCGCCGAGTCGGCGGGATCGGCCCGCCGCAGCACCCGGGTCGCGGCCCGGCAGGCGGCGAGCAGGTCCACCTCGTCGGTGAGCCGGTCGACCGGCTGGGACGCGCCGTCGTGCCGGGCGTAGATGGCGGCGACCACCGCGCGTACGAGATCGCTGTCGAAGGCCCGCCCCGCGGCGACCGCGTCCAGGCCGGCGAGCCCGGCGGCGACCCCCCGGTGGGGGTGGCCGGGGCCGGGCGCGGCGGCGGCCACGATCACCCGGCCGGGGAGGCTGGTCAGCAGATCCCACTCGGCGGCGGAGTAGACGGCGGTGGTCAGCGGTGCGGCGCGGCGGCCGGCAGAGGGCGGCTCTCCGGCGACGGAGTGGCTCATGGGGACCTCCGGCGCCAGCATATGCCCCGGAAGGGAAAAAGGGCCCCTTCCACCCGGAACCCGGGTAAGAAGGGGCCGTCGCGTCAGCGGGGCTCGGGGAAGCTCGGCCGCTCCGGGTCCACGCCCTCGGGCACGGTGGTGGTCGCGTACTCCTTCTTGGGGACCATCACCCGGCGACGGAAGACGCAGACCATCGTGCCGTCCTGGTTGTAGCCCCGGGTCTCCACCGAGACCACGCCCCGGTCCGGCTTGGAGGACGACTCCCGCTTGTCCAGCACGGTGGTCTCGCCGTAGATCGTGTCGCCGTGGAAGGTCGGGGCCACGTGCCGCAGCGACTCGACCTCGAGGTTCGCGATCGCCTTGCCGCTGACGTCGGGCACCGACATGCCCAGCAGCAGGGAGTAGATGTAGTTGCCGACCACGACGTTGCGCTTGAACTGACTCGCCGACTCGGCGTAGTGCGCGTCCATGTGCAGCGGGTGGTGGTTCATGGTGAGCAGGCAGAAGAGGTGGTCGTCGTACTCGGTGACCGTCTTGCCGGGCCAGTGCCGGTAGACCGCGCCGACCTCGAACTCCTCGTAGTAACGGCCGAACTGCATCCTTGTCCCCTTCGACGGGCGGCGATGGAGTTCGGCACAGCATGCCTTATCGAGTGTTAAGGCGACGGGTGGGGCGCGAGCCGTGCGGAAATGTCACACCGGCGCCACCGAGGGGAGACGCAATGAGCGGCGGGGCCCTCCCCGGCACCCGCCGCCCACGCTCTGATGCGGAAGATTCTGCCGCACGACAACGGGGACGGAACAGAGACAGAGGTCACATTTATCTTTTTGTAACACTACTGTGTGTAACCGCAGCGAGAGCCTTCGGCGATCTCCGCACACCGGATAGCCGCTTGTCAAGCGCCAGATTGCTCAATCATGTCGACCCGTCGTGCCGATCTTATTGGAAACGCTCCCATCACCGCTGGTCACGCAAATGCGTCCTGCACTTGCGAGTCGCACGAGGAGGCGGAAAGCTACGCCCGTCGATGGGAGCGTGACCGTCGACACGGCTGGCGAGGGGCGCGTTTCGCCACGCCGGTGCCGGGAATTCCACGCGGTACGCCCTGGTTCCACCAGACGTAGCTATTCCGCGCCGATCGGAGACTTTCATGGCAACCGTAGAGCTGACCACGGCAAACTTCGATGAGGTGGCCGGCAGCGACGGCATCGTGCTCGTCGACTTCTGGGCCGAGTGGTGTGGCCCGTGCAAGCGGTTCGCCCCGGTCTACGAGCGCTCCTCGGAGAAGCACCCCGACATCGTCTTCGGCAAGGTCGACACCGAGGCGCAGCAGGAGCTGGGTGCCAAGTTCGACATCCGCTCCATCCCGACCATCATGGCGATCCGCGACGGCGTCATCGTCTTCGCCCAGCCCGGCGCCCTCCCCGAGTCCGCCCTGGAGAACCTGATCGAGCAGGTCCAGGCCCTCGACATGGACGACGTGCGCCAGAAGCTGGCCGGGCACAAGCACTGACCGACCCGTTCCACGACGGCCGGGCCCTCGATGGGCCCGGCCGTCGTCGCGTCCGCGTCCCGGCCCACTCGGCAGCGAAAGGTGGCCGTCGGACGGACCCCGCGGCGGGCGGTACATCCCGTATCGTCACGACCCGATGGAGACCTTGACCAGCCGCGGTCGCACTGTCCGGCTCGCCGCCACGGCCCTCGGCCTGGCCGTCCTGCTCGCCGGCACCGTCTGGGGCACCGACGACCACTTCCCGTTCGGCCCGTTCCGGATGTACTCGACCTCCAACCCGCCGAGTTCCCCCGCACCGGACACCCGCGTCGAGGGCGTCGACAGCACCGGCGCGCTCGTCGAGCTGGGCGAGAGCGCGACGGGCATCCGTCGGGCCGAGATCGAGGGCCAGCAGGACCGCTACGCCGCCGACCCCGAGCTGCTCACCGAGGTCGCCGACGCGTACGCCGAACGCCACCCCGGCGCGGCGAAGCTGGTCGAGGTCCGCATCGTGGTCCGCTGGCACGGTATCCGGGACGGCCGGCCCACCGGCCGGTGGACCGACGAGACCGTGGTCTCCTGGCAGGCGGACAGATGAGCCGCTGTCTGACCGAGCCGGTGCCCCGCGGCCGGGTGGCCGCCTTCCGGACGCTGATCTACCTCTTCGTCGCCGCCGACCTGGTCGTCTTCACCCCGTGGGTACGCACCCGGGTATCCGTGCCCGGGGAGCTCTACCAGCCACTGCTCGTCGGGCGGATGCTGCCGCTGCCCACTCCCACCCCGGCGCTGGTCGCGGTGCTCTTCTGGGCCCTGCTGCTGCTCGCCCTGCTCGCCGCGACCGGCCGGGCGCCCCGGCTGCTCGGCTGGGCGGTCTTCGCGCTCTACTTCGAGTGGATGATCGTCGCGATGAGCTACGGCAAGGTCGACCACGACCGGTTCGGCCTGCTCGTCGCGCTGGCCGTGCTGCCCACCGCCGGCCGGGCCCGGCACGGCGACACCACCCGCACCGAGGCGGGCGGCTGGGCCCTGCGGGTCACCCAGATCGCCGTCATCTGCACGTACTTCCTGGCCGCCTGGGCCAAGCTGCGCTTCGGCGGGCTCGACTGGCTGACCGGCTCGGTGCTGGCCCGGGCGATCATCCGGCGCGGCACCGAGCTGGCCGACCTGATCGCCTCGGTGCCGTACCTGCTGATCGTCGCCCAGTTCGGCATCGTCGCGTTCGAGCTGCTCAGCCCGGTGGTCTTCCTGCTGCGCGAGCGCTGGCGGCTGGCGACCGTAGGCTTCTTCTACTCGTTCCACCTGGTCACCATCGCGACCATCACCATCTCGTTCGCGCCGCACCTCGCCGCGATGACCAGCTTCCTGCCGCTGGAGAGGGTCCGACCCGTGGTCTGGACGCGCCGGCTGCTCACCCGCGGCGGGCGGGACACCGGGCGGCCCGCCGATGCCGACGACCCGTCGCCGTCACTCGCCGGTCAGGCGTCCGCGGCCGGGCGACCGGACGGGCCGTAGAGGCGCTCCCGCGCCTCCTGGGGCAGCCCGCAGGCGGTCGTTCCGCCTGGGAGCCGGTGTCGGTTGCGGGCGACCCAGCGGTACGCGGGCCAGGCGGCGGCGCGTACCGGCGGGAACCGGAGGCCGGCGCCGGCCACCCGCCACAGCGGACCGCTGTCGCCGAGCAGTCGCGCGATCGCGTCGGGACCGGCCGCCCGGGAGCCGTCAGCGCCGACCCACTGCACCGCCTCCTCGCACTCGGCCTCGGTCAGGCCGAGCGCGTCGAGGTCGGCGAACTGCCACGGCACCACCCGGACGCCCGTGGGAATCCGCCGGTCGATGAACTCGGCGCAGCGGGTGCAGAACGCGCAGTCCCCGTCGTAGACGAACGTCGACGTCTCCATGACTCCCATCCTCCACCCGCCGTCCGCCGGTCGGACAGTGAGGTGGGCGGGAACACGGCGGGCCGCTTGCACTCGGCTCGTACGCGTGTTCGAATGAGGGCCATGCGCTGGGACAACCTCTCCGCTCCCCCGGACGAGGGGGTCCCCGATCGGGCAGCGCCAGCGACGCCACCCCTGCCGCTGGCGCTGCCCGGCGCGATCGCCCGCACGTTCGACACCCCGGGCTTCGCCGGCATGACGTTCTACGAGATCCGGGCCAAGTCGATCATCAACAGGGTGCCCGGCGCGTCCCGCGTCCCCTTCGAGTGGACGGTCAACCCCTACCGGGGCTGCTCCCACGCGTGCCGCTACTGCTTCGCGAGGAACACCCACACATATCTCGACCTCGACGCCGGCGCGGACTTCGACCGCAAGGTGATCGTCAAGGTCAACGCGGGCGAGCTGGTCCGGCGGGAGCTGGCCGCGCCGCGCTGGCGGGGCGCACACGTCGCGATGGGCACCAACGTCGACTGCTACCAGCGGGCCGAGGGGCGTTACCAGCTCATGCCGCAGATCATCGCGGCGCTGCGCGACTTCGCCAACCCGTTCTCGATCCTCACCAAGGGCACGCTGATCCTGCGGGACCTGCCGCTGCTGCGCCAGGCCGCCGAGGTGACGCGGGTCGGGGTCTCCTTCTCGGTGGGTTTCGTCGACGAGCGGCTCTGGCGCTCGGTCGAGCCGGGCACGCCCAGCCCGCGGCGGCGGCTGGACGCCGTGCGGGCGCTGAGCGACGCGGGCTTCGACGTCGGGGTGCTGATGGCGCCGATCCTGCCCGGGCTCAGCGACGACGACGCCTCGATCGACGCCACGGTGGCCGCGATCGCCGCCGCCGGGGCGACCAGCGTGACGCCGTTGGCGCTGCACCTGCGGCCCGGGGCCCGGGAGTGGTACGCGCGCTGGCTCGGCCGCGAGTTTCCCCACCTGGTCCCCCGCTACCGCGAGCTCTACCGTTCCGGCGCGTACGCCCCGCAGCCCTACCAGCGGGAGCTGACGGCGCGGGTGCGGATCGCGGCTCGCCGGCACGGGCTGCACCGGGGCGAGCGCGGTGACAACCGCAGCCTGCCCGACCCGACGCCCGCGCCGCCGGCCGCCGAGCAGCTCAGTCTGTTGTAGACGGTGGCCGATACGCTACCCGCCATGCGGGAGACCATCACACGGGCGCTGCGCCGGCAGCGCGTCACGGCGGCGGTCGCGGTGGCCCTCGGGCTGCTCTGGGGCGTGGTGGCCGGGTGGACGGCGCGGATCGGCGGCCCGGCGGCCCTGCTCATGTTGCTGCCGCTGCTCGCGCTCGGCTCGAGCCTGCTGCCGGTCTTCGGGCGGTCCGGCACCACCGAGCTGCGGGTGGACGAGCGGGAGCGGGCCTTTTTCGTGCCGCCCCGGCGCCGGCCGAGCTTCCGCTGTGTCATCCTCGGCTTCCTCGCGTACCAGGTCGTCTATCACCCCGTCGCGAGCCGCGACGAGCTCTGGTGGGTCTATCCGAGCATCGCCGGCCCGCTGGCCGTGCTGCTGGCGGTGGCGCTCTGGCGTCGGGTGCCCGAGGTGGCGTTGACCCCGACGGGGATCGCCGCCGGCGACCCGCTGCGGCACGTCCGCGTGCCGTGGGAGGCGCTGGACCCGGCGGCCATGGCGCGTCCGCCGCGGGCCGGCGCACTCCAACTGCCGGTGCTGCGCCCGGAACTGGTCCGGCGCGGTGGCATCGTCCGGCGTCGGCAGGTGGCCTTGGAGAACTGGGATCTGGACGTCGCGCCGGACCTGCTGGCCGGCGCAATCGCGCACTACGCCGCCCACCGGGAGCACCGCGCGGCGATCGGCACCCTGGAGGAGTACGCCCGGCTGCGCCGCGCGCTCGCTGGCGGCGGCTGAACGGCGGCGGCGGTTGAGCGGTGGGGCCAGCTTCGGCGGCGGGGTTAGAGTCGGCGGATGCGCTCCGCTCAGCAGATCCTCGCCGACTCCGCCGTGATCGCCGTCGTGGGCGCGTCCCGCGACCCGCGCAAGGCCGCGCACAGCGTGCCGTTGCAGATGCAGCGGTACGGCTGGCGGATCATCCCGGTCAACCCGACGGCCGACGAACTCTTCGGCGAGCGCGTCTACCGGTCGCTGGCCGACATCCCGCACCCCGTCGACCTGGTGGACGTGTTCCGGCCGGCGCAGGACGCGGTCGAGGTGGTCCGCGAGGCGGTCGCCATCGGCGCCCCGGCGGTCTGGTTGCAGCTCGGCATCGTCTCGCCGGAGGCGCGGCGGATCGCCTCGGAGGCGGGCATCGACTACGTCGAGGACCGCTGCCTGATCGTGGAGCGGGCCGCCGGCGGCCTGACCCGACTGCGCTGAGCGGGCGTCCGGCAGGCGGCGTCGGTACCACCCGATCGGCCCTGTCGAGCTGATGTCGTAGACGACTCACGCCCGGACGATGTCGCAGACATCCTCACGGCCGGATGTCGAAGACATCGCACGGCCGGATGTCGTAGACATCCTCACGGCCGGACGATGTCGCAGACATCCCACGCCCGGACGGTCCGCGACGACCTGCGCCGCGCCGAGACCCTGACCGCCGACCAGCCATGTCGTGGACGACGACTCGCGCCAGGACGCCCGGATGATGTCGTAAACGACTCAGCTCGACAGGGGCCGACCGGTGGCACCGGCGGTGGGCCGGTGCCACCAGTGCCGGCGACGCCATCGAGCCCTCAGCCTCAGAGCTTGTACTCCTTGAGCAGGCCCCGGGAGATGATGGTCTTCTGGATCTCCGAGGTGCCCTCGCCGATGAGCAGGAACGGGGCCTCCCGCATCAGCCGCTCGATCTCGTACTCCTTGGAGTAGCCGTAGCCGCCGTGGATGCGGAACGCCTCCTGGACGACCTCGGCGCAGTATTCGGAGGCGAGCAGCTTCGCCATGCCGGCCTCGACGTCGTTGCGCTGGCCGGCGTCCTTGAGCCGGGCGGCGTTGACCATGAGGGCGTGCGCGGCCTCGATCTTGGTGCCCATCTCGGCGAGCTTGAAGGCGACGGCCTGGTGCTTGGCGAGCGGCTGACCGAAGGTGCGGCGCTGCTGGGCGTACGCGACGGCGAGCTCGAAGGCGCGGATGGAGATGCCGCAGGCGCGGGCGGCCACGTTGACCCGGCCGACCTCGATGCCGTCCATCATCTGGTAGAAGCCGCGGCCGACCTTCTCCGCGCCACCGAGGACGGCGGACTCGGGAACGGTCACCCCGTCGAGGACCATCTCGGTGGTCTCGACGCCCTTGTAGCCCATCTTGTCGATCTTGCCGGGGATGGTGAGGCCGGGTGCGGTCTCGCCGAAGCCGGGCTCCTTCTCCAACAGGAAGGTGCTCATGTTGCCGTAGACCGAGTCGGCACCGGTGTCGGTCTTGACCAGGGTCGCCACCACGGAGGAGTACGCGCCGTTGGTCAGCCACATCTTCTGGCCGTTGAGGACGAACCGGTCGCCGTCCCGGACGGCCTTCGACTTGATCGCGGAGACGTCGGAGCCGCACTCCGGCTCGGACATCGAGAAGGCGCCGCGCACCTCGCCGGTGGCCATCTTCGGCAGCAGCCGGGCCTTCTGCTCGGCGGAGCCGTGCTGGGAGATCAGGTACGCCACGATGAAGTGGGTGTTGACGATGCCGGAGATCGACATCCAGCCCCGCGACAGTTCCTCGACCACCAGGGCGTAGGTCAGCAGGGACTCGCCGAGCCCGCCGTACTCCTCGTCGATGGTGAGGCCGAAGAGGCCCATCTCGCGCATCCCGTCGAGGATGTCGCTCGGGTACTCGTCGGCGTGCTCCAGCCGCTGCGCGTGCGGGATGATCTCCTTGTCGGCGAACTCCCGGACGGTTTCCAGGATCGACCGCTGCACATCGGTCAGGCCGGGCGTCTGGGCGAGTCGGGCCATCTCAGCCTCCGGGGGTCGGCGCCTTACTCATGGGTAACTGAACGCTCGGTCAGTATCAGCCGCCCGGCGGGCGAGGCCAAGGTGACCAGTCCACACAACCGCTGTGAAAAGGTTCACCGCTGCGGGTAGCGTCCGGCAAGAGGGACGCGATCCGCCACCGGCAGGAGGAGACCGTGAGCCAGCCACCATCGCCGGGCCCGCCCGATCCAGACCGGCCGCCGTCGCCCTGGGAGCCCCCGCCGGGGCACGACCCGTCGCGGTCCGAGCCGCCCCCGTCGTGGTCCGAGCCGCCGTCGTACAACCCGCCCTCCCAGGAGCAGCCGGCGTACCGGCAGCCCGCCCACGAGCAGCCCGCCTACGGGCAGCCGTCCTACGAGCAGCCCGGCGAGGCGCCGCACGGCCAGCAGTGGGGGCACCAGCCCCCGTACACCCCGCAGGTGCCCTACGGGCAGTACGGCCCGCCGTCCGGTCCCCGCCCCGGCGGGGGCACGAACGTCCTGGCCATCCTCTCGCTGGTGCTCGCGTTCGTCTTCGCCCCGGCCGGCATCGTGCTCGGGCACCTGGCCAAGCGGCAGATCCGCACCACGGGCGAGGAGGGCGACCAGCTCGCCACCTGGGGCCTCGTCCTCGGCTACGTCTTCACGGGGCTGGGCCTGCTCGCCTGCTGCGGATGGATCGCCCTGATCGTCGTCGCCGGCGACGGCGGCACTACCTACTGACGGCCGCCGTCGGCGCCGCTCACCGGAACTGCGCCTCCCGGACGCTGTTGCCGCCGTCCACCACCAGCATCTGCCCGGTGATGTACGACGCGGCCGGCGAGCAGAGGAAGGCGATCGCGGCGGCCACCTCGTCCGGCGTGCCGGGGCGACCGACCGGGGTGCCGAGGCCCTGCCTGATCTCCGCGACCGTGGAGGCCGCGGTGTGGATGGTGCCCGGCGCGACCGCGTTGACGGTCACCCCGTCGGCGATCATCTCCATCGCCAGCGCCCGGGTCAGCCCGACCACGCCCGCCTTGGCCGCCGCGTACGCCGCCTCCGTCGGCAGCGCGTTGACCGGCCCGGCGGTCGCCGCGAGGTTGACGATCCGGCCCCAGCCCCGCTCGGCCATCCCGCCGATGAAGGCGCGGCTGCACAGGAACGCGGTGGTCAGGTTCCGGTCGATCTCGCCGCGCCACTCGTCGTAGCTGAGCTGCGCGACCGGGCGCAGCACCTCGGGGCTCGCCCGGCTGGCCAGCCCGGCGTTGTTGACCAGCACCTCCACGTCGCCGAGCTGCTCGGTGACCGCGTCGGCGAGCGCCCCGACCTCCGACTCGTCGGTGAGGTCCGCGACGAAGCCGGTCACGCCCAGCTCGCCGGCCCGCTCGTGGATGCGCCGGGTGGTGGAGACGATGGCCACCCGGGCACCGAGGTCGGTCAGCCGGCGGGCCGTCGCGTACCCGATGCCGTCCGCGCTGCCTGCCCCCGTGACCAGGGCGACCTTCCCGTCGAGCCGCATGGTCACCGGGTCGGGCACCGGCGCCGGCTCGTCGATGCCGGCGGGGCCGGCCGGTGCGGCGGCGCGGGTACGCCGGGCCAGGCCGGGGCGGCTCGCGTCCCGTCTCGGTCGGCTTCCGGAGCGGTCCGCGGCTCGCGCGTCAATCACCATGCCAGGATCCTGCCCGCTTCCCCAGGCTCGGGCAACGCGGCACACCCGGTGGCGACCCCCCAGCGTGTGGGTCGACCTGACTACCCTGGCGGGCGCACCCGCACCCAACGGAGTAGACGAATGACAAATCCCCCGCCGTCCGGCGGCTGGAACGACCCGGCGTGGTCGGGCCAGCAGTCGAGCCCGCCCGCCGATCCGGTGAGCGGTCAGCCCATCCCCACCCAGCCCACCGCCGCCGACCCGTACGCCCCGGCCGACCCGTACGCGGGCGGTGACCCGTACGCCGGCATGAGGCAGACCTCGGACCAGCCCGCCGCCGGATACCCGGCCCCGGCCTACCCGGTGTACGGCTACGCCGCACCGCAGAAGACCAACGGCATGGCGATCGCCGCCCTGGTGCTCTCCCTGGTCGGCTTCGCGTCCTGCATCACCGCGCCGGTCGGCGCGATCCTCGGTCACGTCGCGCAGAAGCAGATCCGGCAGACCGGCGAGGGCGGCGAGGGCATGGCGAAGGCCGCCATCATCGTCGGCTGGATCCTCACCGGCCTGTTCGTGCTGCTGATCCTGTTCTACGTGGCGGCCATCGTCTTCGCCATCACGCAGTCCGACTCCAGCAGCAGCTACTGAACGCACCGTGCCGCCCCGGTGTGGCCGGGGCGGCACGGAAGGACCCGGCCGTCTACTCCGCCGGCGGGGTGAAGCTGGACGTCCGCGTCATCCCGGCCGCCCGGCCCTTCGCCGCGACGACCAGCGCCATCTTGCGGGACGCCTCGTCGATCATCTCGTCGCCGAGCATCACGGCGCCGAGCCTGCCGCCCGCCTCCGACGTGTAGTGCTCGTACGCGTCCAGGATCAGCTCGGCGTGGTCGTAGTCGGCCTGGGCCGGCGAGTAGACCTCGTTCGCGGCGTCGATCTGGCCCGGGTGCAGCACCCACTTGCCGTCGAAGCCGAGCGCCGCCGAACGCTTGGCCACCTCCCGGAACGCGTCCACGTCGCGGATCTGCAGGAATGGGCCGTCGATGGCCTGCTTGTCGTGCATCCGGGCCGCCATCAGGATGCGCATGAGGATGTAGTGGTAGGGGTCGCCCGGATAGTCCGGGATGAGGGCGCCGACCACCAGGGACTTCATGTTGATCGAAGCCATGAAGTCGGCCGGGCCGAAGATGATCGTCTCGACCCGGGGCGAGGCGGCGGCGATGGCGTCCACGTTGACCAGGCCGGCGGCGTTCTCGATCTGCGCCTCGATGCCGATCCGGCCGACCTCGAGGCCGAGCGTCTTCTCCAGCTGGGTCAGCGTCATGTCGAGCCACTGCACCTGGGCCGCGTTCTGCACCTTCGGCAGCATGATGCAGTCGAGGTTCGCGCCCGCCCCCTCGACCACGTCGATGACGTCCCGGTAGGTCCACGGGGTCGTCAGGTCGTTCACGCGCACGACGCGGGTCTTGCCCGACCAGTCGCCCTCGTTGAGCGCCGCGACGATGTTCTTCCGGGCGTCGGGCTTGGCCAGCGGGGCGACCGCGTCCTCCAGGTCGAGGAAGACCTGGTCGGCGGGGAGGCCCTGGGCCTTGCCGAGCATCTTGACGCTGGAGCCGGGTACCGCGAGGCAGGACCGGCGGGGGCGACCGACTGCGGCCATGGATGCGCTCCTTCCAGCGTGCGGCGGGCACGCCGACGCCACCTGACGAGATGCAAGGACTTAACGATCCCAAAGGGCTTTGTGACGCCACGGTAACCTCGTGCCGTGACCGGGGTGAATGGACCTGTGGAAGATCTCACTGGGCGTCGGCTGGTGGTGGTGACCGGAGCCAGTTCGGGCATCGGGCTGGCGGCCGCCGTCGACCTGGCGCGCCGAAACGACCAGGTGGTACTGGTCGGCCGGGACCCGGCCCGGCTCCAGGCCGCGGCGGAGCAGGTCCGGGAGGCGTCCGGCGAGCGGCCCGAACTGTTCCGGGCCGACTTCGCCGTGCTGGACGACGTCCGTCGGCTGGCCGAGAAGCTGCGGGCCGCGTACGACCGGATCGACGTGCTGGTCAACAACGCCGGCGCGATCGTCCTCCAGCCGCTCACCACCGTCGACGGCTTCGAGCTGTCGATCCAGGCCAACCACCTGGCCCCGTTCCTGCTCAGCAACCTGCTGCGGGACCGGATCGGCCGGATGGTGGTGACCGCCTCCGGCGCGCACCGCAGCGGCGCGCTCGACCCCGACGACCTGAACGCCCCGCTGCGCCGCTACCGCCCGATGCAGGCGTACGGCACCAGCAAGCAGGCGAACATCCTGTTCACCGCCGAGGCGGCCCGACGCTGGCCGGACGTTCCGGCGTACAGCTTCCACCCCGGCGTGGTGCGCACCCGGTTCGGCAACGACAGCCGGCTGGTCGCCCTGGGCATGCGGCTGCTGCCGTTCCGCAGCCCCGAGAAGGGGGCGGAGACGCTGGTCTGGCTCGCCAACCAGGACCCGTCGCGCCTGCGCACCGGCGGCTACTACGCCGACCGGCGACCGCGCCGGCCGCTGCGCAAGGCGGCCGACCCGCAGCTCGCGGCCCGGCTCTGGGCGACCAGCGCCGAGGCGGTCGGCGTCCCGGGATAGCGCTGTCGCCCGCGATCGCACCGCTGCCATACTCCGCCGCATGACGACGGGGAACGACACCACCGCGCACGACCGGCGGGACGCCACGGCCGGCGACGGCGACACGCTGCGCGTGCTCGGCGCGGACAAGGAGCTGGCGGCCCGGATCGACGCCGAGCTGACCGCCTTCAACAACTCGGCGACCGGCGCGGACGACGAGGCCGACCTCTCCGTCCGGGTCACCGACGCCGACGGGGAGATCGTCGCCGGCCTGACCGGCTGGACGTGGGGCGACTGCGCCGGGATCAACACTGTGTGGGTGCGGGAGGACCGCCGGGCCGAGGGCTGGGGCGGCCGGCTGCTGCGCGCCGCCGAGGAGGAGGCCCGCCGACGCGGCTGCACCCAGATCTCGGTCGCCTCGTTCTCGTTCCAGGCGCCGGACTTCTACCGCCGCAACGGCTACCTGGACACCGGGCGGCGGGAGGGCATCCCCGGCGGCCACGTCGACCACCACTTCTGGAAGTCGCTGGTCACCGACCCGGCCGACGCGGTGCGCGTGGTCGCCCTGGTGGAGCTGCCCGAGGTCGAGGCGGGCCGGCGGTACGAGGACACGGTGCTGGGCCTGCTCGGGCGGCACGGCGGGCGGCTGGAGCGTCGGCTGCGCACCGGCGACGGGCACACCGAGGTGCACGTGATCCGCTTCGACACCCGCGACGGCTACGACGCCTTCCTGGCCGACCCGGAACGGGTGGCGCCGCGGGCCGCGCTGGGCGACGCCGCGCCGACCGCCCGGGTGCTGGAGGTCCACGAGGCCTGACGGCGCGGTGGTCGTCCGAGCCGAGGCGGCGCGCGGGGCCGGACCCCACCTCATCGACCGGCCGCGTACGCCGCCTAACCCCGCCCGAGGCAGACGCCGCCTCACCCGCCCGACGCGGACGCCACCTCACCCGCCGGCCGCGCACGCCGCCTCCTGCGTCGGGTGCGCACCAGGCCGGCCCCGGCCCCGACCAGCAGGGTCACGCCGGCGAGCCCGAGGGCGACCAGCCAGGACGGTGGCGGGCCGAAGTCGGGCTCGCCGGCCTTTCGGACCGCACCCTCGACCGCGAGGTCGGCGGCGACCGAGAGCTCGGTCACGCCGTCCGGGGTGCGCCACAGCACCTCGGGTGCGGCGGCGCCCCGGCGCAGCAGCACCACCTGGACGGCCGTCGTGCCCGGCTCGTGGTAGGGGCTGCTCGCGATGTCGTGCTCGTCCGGCCGGTTGACCGCGTCCGGCCCGGGCACGCCCACCAGCGCGACCGCCTCGTCCGCCGACCGCCAGCCGAGCACCTGCATGAAGGTGGCGGAATTCACCGTCGGAAAGGAGGCAGCGGTCAGCCGGGTCGGAACGACGAGACGCCAGCTACGCCGGTAGGTCGGCTCCGGGCCCGGGCAGCGCCCGCAGGTCGTCCGCGAGACGACGGCCACCGACTGTCCGTCGGGCAGCCACGCACCCGGCCCGGCCAGCCGCCCGCCGCCCACCGGCAGCTTCAGGTAGGGCGCGGCGGTGCCGTCGGCGCCCGCGTCGGCGACCCGGGTCAGCCACACCTCGTCGCGGACCTGAATGGCGAGGGTGCCCCCGTCCGGGGTGACGGCGGCCCGCCCCGGCGGCACCCAGGCCGTCCCGACCGGGACCCGCAGCACGTCGGCCCCGCGTTCCCGGTCGTACAGGCCGACGTACGGGGTGGCGTAGGTGTTCGGCGCGGTGAAGGTGTCCTCCGCCGCGTAGGCGAGCCGCCTGCCGTCGGGCGCGAAGGCCAGCGGGTGCCCCTGCACGCCGACGCCGGTGTGCTCACCGGTGGTCAGGTCGAGCAGCCGCCCACCGGCCCAGACGTGCCGGCCGTCCGGGGAGAGCAGCGCGTCGAACCCGGGCGAGGCCGGGCCGGCGTCCAACCGACGGTAGCGGTCGGCCCCGGCGGCCACCACGGCCATCCGGGTCTCGTGCCAGTCGCTGCGCACCGCCGGGCCGCCGAACAGCGCCGCCGCCGGGCCGGGCGGCGACCCGTCGACGGATGCCGTGAGCGGTCGCGGCGCGACCAGGCGGGACGGCAGACCGGGCGCGTCGACGCGGGAAGCCGCGGGCGCCGGCAGGGCGACCGGACGCAGCGCGTACCCGACGCTGAGGACCAGCACCAGGACGGCGAGCGCGCCGGCCGCAGCGGCCCGCCGCCCCCGGTGCCGGCGCCGGGCGGTGTCGAAGAGGTCCGCCGGCACGGCGGCGGCCGGCACGCCGTCGGCCAGGCCGCGCAACGCCGCGGTGAGTCGATCGGTCATCGGTGCATCTCCTGCGGTTTCCGGCCGGCCAGATCGGCCAACTCAGGGGCGAGGGCGCGCAGCCTGCCGAGGGCGTGCCGCGTCTGGCTCTTGACCGTGCCGATCCGGCAGCCGAGCAGTTCCGCGGTCTCGGCCTCGCTGCGGTCCTCGTAGTAGCGCAGCACCAGCACGGCCCGCTGCCGGACCGTCAGCCGGTCCAGCGCCGCCCGCAGCGCGAGCCGCAGGTCGACGTCGTCGGGCGCGGCGGCCCGCTCGGGCAGCGCCGCGCCCAGTCGCTCGGGCGGGCGGGCGCGCCGCCATCGCCACCAGTTCGCCGCCTGCGTGTAGAGCACCCGGCGCAGGTACGCCCCGGGATCGTCGAGCCGCTCCCAGCGCACGGCCACCCGGGCGAACGCGACCTGCACCAGATCCTCGGCGTGGTGCCGATCGCCGGTCAGCAGGTACGCGAACCGGGTCAGCCCGGCCGTCTCGGCGCGGACGAGTTCGGCGAAGCCGGCTCGGGCGCGGTCATCAGAAGTCAACGAACATCCCTCCTCACCCGAGCAGACGCCGGCAGGGGTCGTCGCGGAGGGAACCTACTGGGTCGGCCTGCACCGGAAAGGCCGGCGGCCACCACCCGGGTCCCGCACCCGTCCCGGCACGGCGGCGGCCGCGACGATGCCGGCCGGGACGGCGGCGCAGAAGGGGCGCGGTTCAGTCGCGCAGCGGGCCCGCGTCGGCCGGGACGGCGGTGGAGGCCGGTGGGACGCGGCGGGCGGCGCGGGCGCCGCCGAGCACCACCACCGCGACGCCGGCCAGCAGCAGCGCCAGGCCGGGCAGGGCGGTGGCCCGGGGCAGCTGGCCCAGCCAGACCCAGCCGATCAGGGCCGCGCCCGGGGCCTCCAGCAGGATCAGCACGCTGACCGTGGTCGCCGAGACCCGGCGCAGCGCGTAGTTGAACATCGAGTGCCCGAGCAGTTGGGCGCCGGCCACCAGGGCGAGCACGGCGGCCCAGGTGCCGGTGTCGAAGCCGGTCAGCGGCACCCCACCCACCAGGCAGACCAGCAGCAGGAGCAGCGCGCAGACGCCGTAGCAGATGGTGGTGTACGTGGTGGTGCTGATCGTCGTGCGGGCCCGCTCGCCGAACGCGGTGTAGACCGCCGCGAACATGCCGCCGACCACCGCGAGCAGGTCGCCGGCGAAGGCCCGGCCCGAGCCGGCGAAGTCCGCGCCGGTGGCGAGGCCCGCCCCGGCGACCGCCACCCCGATGCCGGCCCACACGACGAGCGGCAGCCGGCGACCCTGACCGCGGGCGATCAGCCCCTGCCAGACCGGCTGGGTGGCCCCCAGCGCCGTCGCCGCGGCGACCGAGGTGAGCTGGGCGCTCGGCATCCAGGTCGCGAAGTGGGCGGCGAGCGCGACCCCCGACAGGACGCAGTAGAGGCCGTCGCGCCGCCCGCCGCCGACCGTCAGTGACCGGAACTCGGCCCGCCGCCGGCCCAGCGAGTACGGGCCGAGCACGGCGACCGAGAGCGTGTTGCGCCAGAACGCGACGGCCAGGGCGGGCGCCGCCGCGAACGCCACCAGGGGGGCGGACGACGAGACGGCCACGACGGCCAGGGCGAGCGCCCCGGTGGTCACCGGGTCCGGGGGCGGGCGGTGTGGTGCGGTGGACACGGGGAGCAATCCTCACACGACGGGGGCCAGCACGGACCGTCAACGCTCGGTTACGATCATGCCTGTCCGCGCCGGCGACCCCTCGACCGCCCGGAGGCGCTCCCCCATGCCCACCTTCCAGGCGGTGCTGTTCGACTTCTTCGGCACGTTGACCCGTTCCGTCCAGCGGGGCGCGGCGCACCGGTCGACCGCCGAGCTGCTCGGCTGCTCGCCCGGCACGCTCGTCGACGTGCTCGACCGCACCTTCTACGAGCGGGCCTGCGGGCGGTTCGGCAACGCCGAGGCGACCCTGCGCTGGGTGTGCGAGCAGGCCGGCGTCCATCCCTCGGACGACGCGGTCCGGTCGGCGGTGGCCTCCCGCCACCGGGCCGTACGCGCCGACACCCGGCTGCGCGACGAGGCGGTGCCGACGCTGGCCGCCCTGCGCCGACGCGGCCTGCGGACCGGCGTGATCAGCGACTGCACCCACGAGCTGCCGGCGTTCCTGCCCCAGCTGCCGATCGCCCCGCTGCTCGACGTCCAGGTCTTCTCGGTGCAGGTCGGGCGCTGCAAACCGGATCCGGCGCTCTACCAGGCGGCCTGCCGGCGGCTCGGCCTGGCGGCGCCGGACTGCCTCTACGTCGGCGACGGCGGCAGCCAGGAGCTGACCGGGGCGGAGCGGGCCGGGATGACCGCGGTGCGGCTGGCCGCGCCGGACCTGGCCGAACACATGGTGTTCAACGCCGACGCGACCTGGCGCGGGCACGTGCTGCGCTCGCTCGACGAGGTGATCGACCTGGTCGAGGGGACGGTGGCGCCCGCAGCCGAGCAGGCGGGCGCGCCGGTGCCCGCCGGCTGTGGCCTCTGACCGGCGCCCCGGCCCTGGACGGCGCGCCCGACCCGACCAGCGGCACCTCCGATGCGGCGGCGTGACCGGCGGCCGGCCGGGCTCGGCGCCGTGACCGGCCACCAGCCTCGGCGCCGTGACCGGCCACCAGCCTCGGCGCCGTGACCGGTCGCCCGGCTCGGCGGCGTGACCGGTCGCGGGGCTCAGCGGCGGCGGACGCGGTGCAGGCGGAACGGCTTGCGGGTGGCCCGGACCGCCGGCGTCTCGCGGGGCACCTCGGCCAGCGAGCCGGCGGGCAGGTCGGCGCCGGCGAGCGGCTCCCCGGCCGGGGCCAGCCGGTTCACGGCGCAGCCCTCGGCCGCCCAGCGGGCCACCAGGTCGGCGGTCGGCCCGGGCGCGTTCAGGCGCTTCGCGGCGACCAGCGGGGCGGTGGTCTCCCAGTGCTCGGTGCCGGGCGCCAGGCGGCTCACCCGGGCCGGCCACGTGACGATCCGCCCGCCGTGGTCACCGCGGAGGGTGACCTGCGCCTCGGTGGCGGCGGCCAACCCCGGCGCGGACTGCTCGCCCGGGCCGCTGACCACGAAGAGCGCCCCCTCCAGGGGCACGCACCAGAGCGCGAGCGCCGGCCCGCCGGGCACGCTCACCCAGGCCACCGCGGCCTTCTTCATCGCCTCGTCGACCAGCGGCGTGCTGGTCCGGTCCGCGTCGGTCACCCCGGCATCCTCCCGCACCCGCCCCGGTCCCGTCAGCCTCACCCGGTCCACCGGGTCGGCGCCGGCCACGGCGCCACCGGCCGGCCACCGGGGTCAGCCGACGAAAGGGGGGACCATGATCTCGCCCCGGGCCACCGGCATCACGTGGCCCGCCACGGTGGCGCCCACCGCCTGGCCACCGGCGGCGGTCACCGTGCAGGCCAGCACGGACGGGCGGTTGATCTCGATGCCCTGGTGGACGGTGTACTCCGCGCGTCCGTCGGCGGGCAGCAGGCCGCTGGCGACCAGCCACACCCCGAGCCCCAGGGCGGCCGAGCCGGTGGCCGGGTCCTCCGGCACACCGAGGCCGGGAACGAAGACCCGGGCGTGCGCGGTTTGTGCGGCGGCGTCCCAGGAGAAGACGCTGACGTGCTCCACGCCGTACCGCTGTGCCGCCGCCGCGTTGACCCGGGCGCGGGCCACCGCGTCCGGACGGACCGGGAGGTACGGGAACTCCAGCCCGCAGCCGGCCACCCGGGGCGCCGGACCGACGTGGTCGTCCGCGTTCAGCCCGGCCATCTCCAGCAGCGGCTCCGGGTCCAGCTCGGGGCCGAGAGTGGGGACGCCGCCGGTCAGCGTCGCCCCGGTCGCGGTCACCTCGATCGGGAGCACGCCGGCGCCGCACTCCTGGGTGACCTGCCCCGCACCGAACATGCCCCGGCGGCTGGCGGTCACCGCCGCGCCGACGCTGGGGTGCCCCGCGAAGGGCAGCTCCTCGGCCGGGGTGAAGATGCGGGCCCGGTAGGTGGCGCCGACCTGGGTGGGCGGGAGCACGAACACCGTCTCGGAGAGGTTGAACTCACACGCGAGCGCCTGCATCTGCTCGGTGGCCAGCGCTTCGGCGCCGAACACCACGGCCAGCGGGTTGCCGGCGAACGGGCGGTCGGTGAAGACGTCCACGATCTCGTAGGCCAAGGTCGACATGTTGATAAACACTAGGCGCTTAGGCTGGTGCCCGTGACCACGCCGACCCGGATCTACATCGCCCGCCTCGCCGGGGTCGCCGTCTTCGACCCCAACGGCGACCAGGTGGGCCGGATCCGCGACGCCGTGGCCCGGCTGCGACCGACGCAACGCCCACCCGAGGTGGTCGGTCTGGTCGCCGAGATGCCGATGCGGCGGCGCATCTTCCTCTCCATCAACCGGATCACCTCCATCGACTCGGACGCGGTCGTGCTCGGCACCGGCACGCTCAACCTGCGGCGCTTCGAGAAGCGACCGAACGAGTTGCTCGTGCTCCAGGAGCTGCTCGACCGGCGGGTGCAGGTCGAGCCGGGCGGGCAGCCCGGTTCGGTCGTCGACGTGGCGATGGAGTGCAGCCGGGGCGGCGAGTGGTCGCTGACCCGGGTGGCCGTACGCGAGCAGACCGGCCGGCTGACCCGCCGGGGTCACCTGCACCAGGTCGAGTGGGAACGGGTACGCGGGCTCAGCGGCATCGCCGACACCCGGGGCACCGCCAACCTCCTCGCGGTGCTGGAGGACATGCGCCCGGCCGACCTCGCCAACGCCCTCCAGGACCTCCCCGACGCCCGGCGCAACGAGGTCGCCGCCGCGCTGGACGACGAGCGCCTGGCGGACGTGCTGAGCGAGCTGCCGGAGCACGACCAGGTGGAGATCCTGGCCGCGCTGGACCGGGAGCGGGCCGCCGACGTGCTGGAGGAGATGGATCCGGACGACGCGGCCGACCTGCTCAGCGAGCTGCCGCCGCCGGAGCAGGACGTGCTGCTCGACCTGATGCAGCCGGACGAGGCCGACCCGGTGCGTCAGCTGCTCAAGTACACGCCCGGCACGGCGGGCAGCGTGATGACCTCCGAGCCGGTCATCCTGCCGCCGGACGCCACCGTCGCCGAGGCGCTGGCCCGGATCCGGGAACCGCAGCTCTCGCCCGCGATCGCCGCGCAGGTCTTCGTGTCGCGGGCGCCGATGACCACGCCGACGGGCCGCTACCTCGGCATGGTGCACTTCCAGCGGCTGCTCCGCGAGCCGCCGGCGGACCTGCTCGGCGGGGTGGTGGTCAACGACATCGACCCGCTGCGGGCGACCACCCCGCTGCCGGAGATCACCCGCCGGATGGCCACGTACGACCTGGTCGCCATGCCGGTGATCGACCGCAACAACCGGCTGGTCGGCGCGGTCACGGTCGATGACGTGCTGGATCACCTGCTGCCCCGCGACTGGCGGGACCGGGACGCCGGCGCGAGCCCGACCCCCTCCGAGCCGGTGGGCGGCGCGGATGGCTGACCAGCGGCGGGCGCAGCGGCTCGACCAGCCGCGCGAGCCCAGGGGCGTCAAGCTGCCCCGGTTCGACCCGGAGGCCTTCGGCCGGTGGTCCGAGGGCATCGCCCGGGGGATGGGGACCGCGAACTTCATCGTCTACATGACGATCGTGATCGCGTTGTGGTTCGGCTGGAACACCCTGGCCCCGGCGCACCTGCGCTTCGACCCGTACACCTTCACGTTCCTGACCCTGATGCTGTCCCTGCAGGCCAGCTACGCGGCCCCGCTGATCCTGCTGGCGCAGAACCGCCAGGCCGACCGGGACCGGGTGTCGCTGGAGGAGGACCGCCGGCGGGCGACCATGCAGAAGGCCGACACGGAGTACCTGGCCCGCGAGATCGCCGCGCTGCGCAACGCGATGGGTGAGGTGGCGACCCGGGACTTCCTCCGCTCCGAGCTGGCCCGGCTGGCCGAGGAGCTGGACGAGGCGAGCCACCGCCGGCAGCGGCTGGAGCGCCGCCAACAGGAGCGGGCCGCGCAGCGCGAGTTCGGCGGGGAGGGGCTGGACGAGCCCCGCGACGACCTGGACGGGGACTGGGCCCGGGACGGCCGGCCGGAGGGCCGGGACGCGTGAAACGCCGCTTGCCCCAAGGGGCCGGGCGAGCGGCGTTCGCCTCGATCGTCCCACTTCGCGCCGTACGCCGTCCACCCCCAACCGCGGTCATCGATTCGCTCACACCGGGCCGCGCTGGCGGCGGTGCGGCGTCGCCGCCGACGTAGCATTGCGGGCATGTCAGCACCCGTCAGCACCGTCTCCGACGCGATCCAGGCCGCGCTGGCCACCGTCAACGACCCGGAGATCCGCCGGCCCATCACCGAACTCGGCATGGTCCGCTCCGCCGAGGTCGGCGACGACGGCGTCGTACGGGTCGAGCTGCTGCTCACCGTCGCCGGCTGTCCGCTGAAGGACAAGTTGCGCTCGGACATCACCGCGGCGGTCGGCGCGGTGCCCGGGGTGACCGGCGTGGAGATCGAGTTCGGCGTGATGAGCCCCGAGCAGCGCCAGGGGCTCCAGGCGAAGCTGCGCGGCGGCGGCGCCTCCCAGGAGCCGGTCATCCCGTTCGCCCAGCCGGGCTCCCGCACCCGCGTGTACGCGGTCGCCAGCGGCAAGGGCGGCGTCGGCAAGTCCAGCGTGACGGTGAACCTGGCCGCGGCGTTGGCCGCCCGTGGGCTCTCCGTCGGGGTGGTCGACGCGGACATCTACGGCCACTCGGTGCCCCGGATGCTCGGCGCGGACGGCCGCCCGACCCGCGTCGAAGACATGATCATGCCGCCTCAGTCGCACGGCGTGAAGGTCATCTCGATCGGCATGTTCACCGCCGGCAACGCCGCCGTGGTGTGGCGCGGCCCCATGCTGCACCGTGCGTTGCAGCAGTTCCTCGCCGACGTCTACTGGGGCGACCTCGACGTGCTCCTGCTCGACCTGCCCCCGGGCACCGGCGACGTGGCCATCTCGCTGGCCCAGCTGCTGCCCAACTCCGAGATCCTGGTCGTCACGACGCCGCAGGCCGCCGCCGCCGAGGTGGCGGAGCGGGCCGGCGCGATCGCCCTGCAGACCCACCAGCGCGTCGTCGGCGTCATCGAGAACATGTCCTGGCTGGAGTTGCCGGACGGCTCGCGCATGGAGGTCTTCGGCTCCGGCGGCGGCCAGACGGTCGCCGAGTCGCTGACCAAGACCATCGGCGCCCAGGTGCCGCTGCTCGGGCAGATTCCGCTCGACACCCGGGTCCGCGAGGCCGGCGACGAGGGCACCCCGATCGTGCTGGCCGAGGCGGAGTCGCCGGCCGCGAAGGCGCTGGGCCAGGTCGCCGACCGGCTCGCCCTGCGGCGCGAGTCGCTGCTCGGCAAGCCGCTGGGCCTCAAGCCCGCCGGCCGCTGACCGCCCGCCGGCCGCTGACCGCCCGCCGGCCGCAGCCGGCGCTGTCGCCACCCGCACGGGGGCGGCGTTCCCCCGGGAGCGCCGCCCCCGTCGCCGTTTCCTGACGGGCGTACGCCGGGCGCCGCCGTCGTGGCTGACGCGGTGGCGGGATCAGGTGGCGTCGTCGTAGCTGACGCGCGGCGCGGGGGCCGGGGCGCCGCCGGTGGCGGTGCCGGGCCGGGCGCCGTTCGACCGCAGGTCCGCGGCGGAGGCGACGTCCTTCAGCTCGTTGTGCACGCCGGTGACGTCCGCGCGGAGGTTGTCGTAGACACCCTGCAGCGGCTTCCGGATCGCCTGCTCGTCCTCCTCGCTGAGCAAGTGCTTGCGGATGAACGCCTTCGGGTGCAGATCCTCCAGCTGGATGTCGGTGCCCAGCTCCCGGCTGAGGTCGGTGGTGGCGTTGCGGGCCATGTTGCGCAGGTTGCGCACCATCCGCAGGCCGTCGCTGATCACCGCGGGCAACCGGTCACCGAAGATCAGCAGCGCCAGGAGCAGCAGCCCACCGATCTCCCACCAGTTCAGGTTGTCGAACACTGCGCGGGCCTCCTCTCGGCGTCAGCAGCAAGACTACGCACGTCGGACGCCGCGCGGGGAGGGGGTGACCGGGCGTTACTTCGCGTCTGCGGCCAGCGTCACGGAGGCGTTCTGCCGGCTGGAGCCCCGACGGTACTCGACGGTCACCACCGAACCGGGCGCGAACTTGCGCACCAGGGCGATCAGGTCGGTCGGCTCGGTCATCGGCCGCCCGTTGAGCTTCAGGATCACGTCGCCGGCCTTCAGCCCCGCGCCGGCCGCCGGCCCGGACGGCTCGACGGCCGCCAGGCGTACGCCGGCCCCGCCGGTGCCCGCGCCCGGCCCACCGACCTGGGCGCCGATGACGGTGCGCCGGGCCTTGCCGGTGCCGATGATGTCCTGGGTGACCCGCTTGGCCTGGTTGATCGGGATCGCGAAGGCCAGGCCGATGTTGCCCGCCTCCTGCCCGTCCGAGACCAGCGACTTGATCGTCGAGTTGACGCCGATCACCCGGCCCGCGCCGTCGACCAGCGGGCCGCCGGAGTTGCCGTGGTTGACCGCCGCGTCGGTCTGGATCGCCGCGTAGTAGCGCGTGGGGCCGCCCGGCTCGCCGGCCTGCATCGTCCGGTCCAGCGCGCTGACGATGCCGGCGGTGACCGTGTTGGCCAGCGAGAGCGGCGAACCGATAGCCAGCACGGGGTCGCCCACGGCCAGGGCGTCGGAGTCGCCGAACTCGACCGGGCGCAGGCCGGTGCGGGAGACCTTGATCACCGCGATGTCGGACTCCGGGTCCTGCCCGACCACCGTGGCCGGGGCCGAGCTGCCGTCGTTGAAGACCACCGACGCCTTGCCGGTCGCCCCCGCCACCACGTGGTCGTTGGTGATCACGTGCCCGTCGGCGCTGGCGATGAAGCCGGACCCCTCGCTCGTGCCGCCGAGGCTGGCCACCCGGACGGTCACCACGCTGGGCAGCACCCGTTCGGCCACCCCGGCGAGCGACTCGGGCCGGCGCTGGGCCAGGCCGGGGGCCTGGGGGTCGGCGCCGAGCACCGTCCCACCTGCGGCGCCGCCGCGGACCGCGAAGGCGTACCCGAGCGCGCCGCCGAGGCTGCCCGCGAGCAGCGCGGTGATCAGTGGGATGAGCAGCAACTGCCGCAGCGTCGGCCGGCGCGGGGCGTCCGGGTCGCTGACCGGCTCCGGCTCCGTGCCGGGAACCGGTGCGGCCGGCACCACCACGGCGGCCGGCGCGGCCGGATCGCGCCACGGGTCGGCGAGCGCGTCGGACCACCAGGGCGAAGTCGGGCCGCCCGTGGCGCCCTGCGGCGCCGTCGGCGGCCCCACCGGCGGGTATCCGGGCCCCGGCGGTCGCGCCGGTGCCGGAGTTCCCCCCGGCTGGCGCCAGTCCCAGCCGTCGGTCACGTCGGTGCCTCCCAGTCCTTCCCCGGATCCCGCGCTCCACGGACCCGGCGAGGGGGTCGCCCGGTCGCGATCGACGGAATGCCGCTTCCAGGATTACACGGATGCCGCGGACTCAGTCACCGGTTGCCGGCCGTGATCGTCAGGTGGCGGACGCGCGGCTGCGCCCGTTCGGCGTCGCCTCTAGGCTCACAGTGCCCACCCGCCCCCGCACCACTCGCGCCGCCCGGAGGTGTGTCATCGCCACGGTCGCCGGTTCCGGCACCTCGACGGCCCAGACCCTGCAGTTCGCCGAGTCGTACGTGACCGAGGATCTCGTGCTGCGCACCGCCCGCAGCCTGGCCCGGGAGGTCGGCCTCGACGCGGTGACGCCCGGCGCCGGCGCGGCGCTGCGGCTGCTCGCCGCCGCCGGCAGCGCCCGCGCGGTGGTGGAGATCGGCACCGGCACCGGGGTCAGCGGGGTCTGGCTGCTGCGCGGCATGCGCGCCGACGGCGTGCTCACCACCATCGACGTGGAGGTGGAGCACCAGCGGATCGCCCGCCGGATCTTCGCCGAGGCGGGCTTCGCCGCCGGCCGCACCCGGATCATCACCGGCCGGGCGCTGGACGTGCTCCCCCGGCTCGCCGACGGCGCGTACGACCTGGTCTTCGTCGACGCCGAGTCGACCGGGTTCGCCGCCTGCGTCGACGCGGCGCTGCGGCTGCTGCGTCCGGGTGGCGTGCTGGCGCTCAACGGCATGCTGGCCGACGGCCGGATCGGCGATCCCGCCGCCCGGGACGTCGAGACGGTCACCATCCGGGAGACCGTCAAGGCGATCCGGGAGTCGGAACACTGGATCCCGGCGCTGCTGCCGGTCGGCCACGGGCTGCTCGCCGCCGTCAAGTGCTGACCCGCCGCCGGCCCGCCGGGGGCCGGCGGCGCCCGCCGGTCAGCCCAGCGTGCCCAGCCAGCGCAGCAGCGAGCGTACGCCCCAGCCGGTCGCGCCCTTGGTCAGCTCGGCGTCGTCGCCCTCGGCCCACGACGGCGCGGACATGTCCACGTGCAGCCACCGGTCGCGCAGCTCGCCGGTGAACTCGCGCAGGAACAGGGCGGCCATCACCGAGCCCGCGCCCCGGTCCGGGGAGCTGTGCAGGTCGGCCAGCTCGCTGCCGAGGTACTCGGTGTAGTCGGCGGGCAGCGGCATCCGCCAGGCGGCCTCGCCGGCGGCGTCGATCGCGGCCAGCACGTCGGCGGCGAGCCCGTCGTTCTCGCTGTAGAGCGCGCCCGTCCGCTTGCCCAGCGCGACCGCGTTCGCGCCGGTCAGCGTGGCGAGGTCGATCAGCAGGTCGGGCTTGAGCTCGGCGACGGCGTAGGCGAGCGCGTCGGCGAGGACCAGCCGCCCCTCGGCGTCGGAGTTGGTGGTCTCGCTGGTCGTGCCGCCGTAGTGGCGGATGACGTCGCCGGGGCGGAACGCCGAGCCGCTGAGCATGTTCTCCGCCAGCGGCGTGAGCGTCGTGACCCGGACGGGCAGCCGCAGCGCCGCCGCGCCGAGGGTGGCCGCGACCACCGCTGCCGCGCCGGCCATGTCCTTGCGCATCAGCTTCATCGCCGGCACCGGCTTGATCGAGATGCCGCCGGTGTCGAAGGTGATCCCCTTGCCGACCAGCACCACGTGGGTACGCGCGTCGGCCGGCCGCCAGTCCAGCTCGACCAGGCGCGGGCCGCTGGCCGAGCCGGCGCCGACCGCGAGGATCCCGCCGAAGCCCTCCGCCGCCAGCTCCTCCGGGCCGCGTACCCGCAGGTGCAGGTCCGGCACGTCGACGTCGGCCGCCGCGACGGCCACCTGACCGGCGAACCACTCGGGGTTCTTGGTCGAGGAGGGGGTGTTGGTGAGGTCGCGGGCGAGCCGGGTCATCCGGGCGGTCGTGCGGGCGGCCTCGACGGCCGTCGCGTACGCGTCGGGGTCGGCCACCACGACGTCGACCCCGGCCAGCGCGGGAGCACCGCCGGAGTCGGTCAGCCGGAACCGGTACGACGCCAGCAGCAGCCCCTCGACCAGTCCGCGTACCGCCGCCGGGGTGGCCCCGGCCGGCATGGCCAGAGTGACGCGCGTCTCATCGCGGGCGGCCCGGGCCAGCGCCGCACCCGCCGTCCGCCAGCCCGCCTCGTCGCCCGCACCGATCCCGAGCAGCAGCAGCCGGCCGGGGTCACGCCCGGGCCGGAGCTGCGCGTGGAACTCGCCCGGTCGGCCGGTCGAGCGCGCGGCCGGGACCAGGGCGGCGGCCTCCTCGGCCACGCCGTCGGGCAGCGCGACGTCGGTCGTGGCCGGCCGGGCCGGGGCGTCGTCGGTCGGCCCCGGCCGGACGGGCAGCACGAGGGTGTCGGGCCGTTCCGGCTCGACGAGCAGACGGATGGCGAGCACGCGGAGCCGTACCTCCAGAAGAGCTCGCGGAGCGCGCTCCGCGGGAAATGAAGACCCTGAGCCACCGGCGGGGCCGGTGGCTCAGGGGTTGACGAAACGTCCGCGCGGGCGCGCGGACCGCTCCTCGGTCAGCCGGCGGCCGCCTTGAGCGCGTCACCGAGCGCGTTGGCCTCGTCGGGAGTCATCTCGACGACGAGCCGGCCACCGCCCTCCAGCGGGACCCGCATGACGATGCCCCGGCCCTCCTTGGTGACTTCCAGCGGACCGTCGCCCGTCCGCGGCTTCATCGCCGCCATGTTGTCTCCCCTCAGACCTACACCAGGGTCGGTGGGTTGCCCCACAGCCACTTCGTCTTGACCACCCGCAACCTACGCGGGGGTGTCGACCAACGATTTTCCCTGATGAACACCGCCGGACCCAAACCGAAGCAGCATTGATGTAACAGCATCTAGCTTATCCTGAGAAGGCCTGTCACAATGTGCGGTCATGCAGGCACGGTCGGCACTCTTCGACCTGTACGGCGACCACCTCCGGGCGAGGGGCGGCCGGGCACCCGTCGCCGCCCTGGTCAGGCTGCTGGCGCCGCTCGGGATCGCCCCGCCCGCCGTGCGTACCGCGGTTTCCCGGATGGTCCGCCAGGGGTGGCTGGACCCGTGCCGGCTCACCTCCGGCCCGGGATATGCGATCACACCGAAAGCCGCCCGCCGGCTCGACGAGGCGGCGGCCCGGATCTACCGGACCGGCCGGATCACCTGGGACGGTCGGTTCGACCTGCTGGTACTGGAGGCGCCCAACTCGCGGCGGGAACGGCAGCGTCTGGCCGCCAACCTGACCTTCCTCGGCTACGGCGCCCTGGACGAGTGCACCTGGGTGGCCACCCGCCCCGGCGAGGACGTGGACGTGCTGCTCGACGAGGCGGGCGTGCGCTACGAGCGGTTCACCGCCGCGCACACCTCCGGCACCCCCGGCGCGATGGGCGTCGTCCGGCGCGCCTGGGACCTGACCGAGATCGGCCGGGCGTACGAGCAGTTCGTCGCCGAACAACGGCCGCTGCTGGCCGGCGTCACCGTACGCAGCCCGGACGAGGAGGCGTACGCCGCCCGGTTCCGGCTCGTGCACGCGTGGCGTACCTTCCTGTTCCGGGACCCGCAGTTGCCACCGGCGCTGCTCCCCGAGCGCTGGCCCGGCACGGCCGCGGCCAGTTTCTTCGACCGGCACGCGGCCCGGCTGCGTCCGGCCGCCGACCGGTACGTCGAGCAGTGCCTCGACGCCGGCAACCGCATCGCGCGACAGAAGGGTCGTTAGAACGTGACCGAGCCGCTGCTCGTCGACCGCACCGACGCCGTCGTCACCCTGACGCTGAACCGCCCGACGGCGATGAACGCGCTCGACGTGGCGCTCAAGGAGGCGCTGCGGGACACCCTGGCCGAGCTGGAGACGGACCGCTCCTGCCGCGCGGTGGTGCTCGCCGGCGCGGGCGGGTCGTTCAGCGCCGGCCAGGACCTGCGCGAGCACGTGCAGACGCTGGAGTCCAGCGACGGCAACCCGCTGGACACCGTCCGGGCGCACTACAACCCGATCGCCGCCCGGCTGGCCAACCTGCCCAAGCCGGTGGTCGCGGCGGTGCGGGGAATGGCCGCCGGGGCGGGCGCCTCGCTGGCCTTCCTCGCCGACATCCGCATCGGAGGGCCGTCGACGAGCTTCCTGATGGCGTTCGCCAAGGTCGGGCTCGCCGCCGACACCGGCGCCTCCTGGACGCTGCCCCGGCTGGTCGGCCACGCCAAGGCGGTCGAGCTGCTGATGCTGGCCGAGTCGGTGCGCGCGGAGGAGGCCTGCCAGCTCGGGCTGCTCAACCGCGTGGTCGAGGACGACGAGCAGGTGCTGCCGACGGCGCAGGAACTGGCCGCCCGGCTGGCCGCGGGCCCGACCGTGGCGTACGGGGCGATCAAGCGACAGCTCTCCATCGCCGACGCGGGCACCCTGGCCGACGCCCTGGCGGCCGAGGCGCAGGCGCAGTCGATCTGCGGGGGCACCGCCGACCACCGTGCCGCCACCATCGCCTTCGTCAACAAGCAGAAGCCGGTCTTCGAGGGCCGCTGAGGGGGCCGCGTCGCCAGCCTGCCGCTGCCTGCGGCACCCCCGGGCGTTGTCGGCGCCTCGGCCGGCCCCAGCCGGCGTCGACGCCTTCGTGCGGACCACGGCGGCGTCACCGCGTTCGTGCGGACCCACGGCGGCGCCACCGCGGCCGTGCGGGCCTCGGGTGTCGTCGACGCCGCACGGTCCGCCTGAACACACCGCCGACGCTTCACGGGCCGGGCGTCGCACCTCGGGCCCGGCGGGCTTCGTCGCGGCGACGTCACCCGCGTCGGGTCAGTCGTCCTCCTCCGGATCCTGGTTGGCCTCCGCGCCGAGCACGAACGCCTGCATGGCCAACTCGTCGCCGGAGGGCGAGACGAAGGCGGGCAGCTCACGCGGCCCCAGCTCCTGCACGTACGCCCAGAACAGCCGGACCGCCTCGGCGGGTGACGCGGCCTCGATCGGCAGGTCGAGGCTGACCAGCCAGGACCGCCGCTGCGGTGGCGGACCGAGCCGGTCGGCCAACTCCCGGAACACGGTCGGGTCGAGCGCGGTCACCGGCCCGTCGAGCGCCACCGCCTCGGCCGGCACCGGCTCGTCGAAGGCCCGCCGGGTGTACGCCACCACGAGCGGCGCCTCGACCCGCTCGGACAGCGGATCGTCCGGGTCCTCCCGGTCCTGGCCACTGGCCGCGGTGACCCGCCCCAGCGCCACCAGCCGGGGCGGCTCGTCGACCAGCACCGCCACCCGGTCGCCGGGGCGGGGCCGGTCGGCGTCGGCCAGGCCGCTCAGTTCGAGCGTGTCGTGGTGGACGAGCCGCTCGGCCTCGTAACGTGCGCTGGTCAGCAGCACGGCCCAGGCGGCGCCCGTGCCGTCGGCGGGGGCCGCCCCGTCCACCCGGTGCGCGGTGTCGGTCGTCATGGTCTCCATCCCATCACGCCGCCTCGGCCGCCACGACGTGGCAGCCCGCAAGGTGGTCGTCGACCATCCCGGTGGCCTGCATCAGCGCGTAGGCCGTGGTCGGGCCGACGAACCGGAAACCCCGCTTCTTGAGGGCCTTGGCCATCGCGGTCGACTCGGCGGTCAGCGCGGGCACCTGCGCGAACGACGTGGGCCGGGCGGGCCGGGGCGGCGGGGCGAAGGACCAGAGCAGCGCGGAGAGCCCCTCGGGCAGTTCCAGCGCCGCCCGGGCGTTGGCGATCGCCGCCTCGATCTTGGCCCGGTTGCGGACGATGCCGGCGTCGGCGAGCAGGCGGGTCACGTCGGCCTCGCCGTAGCCGGCCACGGCCTCGATCCGGAACTCGTCGAAGGCCAGCCGGAACGCCGGGCGTTTGCGGAGGATGGTCAGCCAGGACAGGCCCGACTGGAACGCCTCCAGTGTGATCCGTTCGTAGAGCGCGTCGTCACCGTGCAGGGGCCGGCCCCACTCGGTGTCGTGGTAGGCGGCGTAGTCCGGAGTGCTGGTCCCCCAGCCGCAGCGCGGCAGCCCGTCGGCGCCGATCACCAGGTCAGTCACGCGTACACGCTAGGACACGGGCCCGACGGGTGCCTCGCCCCCGGCGTCGTACGCGCCCCGGAGACAGGATCTCTGTCAGACCGAGGTCAACGACATCGGGGCGTCCCGGTCGACCCGACACCCCGACTGTCGGGGATGTCGAGTCGATCACGCAAATCGTCCGCGATCACGGCAGCCGCCCCTGCTCGACCAGCCGGCCGAACTTCCTCAACGCCTGGGTCAGGCCGAACTTGGACCCCGGCCAGAGCACCGGCCAGGCCACCCGCCCGGCCGGGCCGCCGGGCACGTGGAACCACTCGTGCCAGACCACCTGGGTGCGGTCCCGCGCCAGCGGCGTGCAGCGCAGCACGCCGGGGCCGCGCAGCAGCTTCCCGCAGTGCACGACGCGGACCTCGTAGGGCGCGTCCACCTGGACCACCCGCATCTCGTCGCGCAACACGGCGGGACCGAGCGCGGTGACCGCCTCGACCAGGCTGCCCTCGCCGCCGTCCCCCTCGACCACCCGGACGGTGGTGAACGGGATCCAGTCCGACTGCCGCTCCCACGCGGTCAGCGCCGCGAAGACCCGCTCCGCCGGCGCGTCGACGATCACCGTGGCGGTGACCTCGCCGGCGCCGGGCTGGGCCGCCTCGCGCAGGTTGTCGCCGCCCTCGCGACCGGTCACGCCGACTCCGACCGGAGCACGGGCCCCTGCCGCCCCGCGCCGCCCGCCGGCGCCGTCGCGCCGTCGTCGCCCGCCGGTGCCGTCTCGCCGTCGTCGCCCGGGCCGGTCAGGTCCTCGCGCCGGGGCTCGCCTGGCTCTCCCCGGGTGGGCGGCTCGGCACCCGCCCGGTCGACGCGGTCCGCGGCGCCGTCGCCGCCCGCCGGGTCGGCTGGCGCGTCGCCGGGACGGGCGGCGGCACCCGTCGGCGTCGCGTCACCCGGCGCCGATCCGACGCCCGGGGCGGCGAACGCGGGGACCGGCTCGACGACCACGTCCCTGTCTCCGGTCGCGGCCGGCCGGTCGACCCCGACCGGCACCGTCCCCCGGGCCTCCGGCGACGGCTCGGCGGCGGTCGTCCCGGCCGCCTGCTCCCGGGCGCGGCGCAGGGCGTCCGCGTCCGCCGTCCGCCCCTCGCGCAACGCGGCGACCTCGGCCTCCAGCACGCCGATGAGCTCGGACTTGTAGCCGATGTCGTAGGCCGCCCGGCGCATCGCCTGGTCGACCTGGTCCATCCGGTAGCCCCGCAGCGCGGTGTCGAACCGGACCTCGCCCACGTCGGCCTCGCGCAGCGGGCGGGCACCCGGCAGCGGCACGGCGCGCCCGTCCGGCTCGGCCGGCACCAGGCCGGGATCCCGGCCGGTGACCAGCACCGTCACCCCGAACACCACGGCCGCGACGGTCAGCGCCACGACGAGCAGGAGCAGAACCCGATCCATGCACAGATCGTGGCATGTCGAACGGATCGGAGCGAGCCCACCACTCCACCGACCTGTCCGACGGCCACGCCCCGACCTTGGCACCGGACGGGCCGGCGCGACGGCGGACCGGTTAGCGTCATGATCGGCCCACGGCGGGGACGGGTCGACGGCGCGGACCTTCAGGAGGCGACATGGCCGGGACGCTTCGGCTCGGTGGGCGCACGTTCGGCCCGGGCGAGTTGGTGGTGATGGCGATCGTCAACCGGACGCCGGACTCGTTCTTCGACCAGGGCGCGACGTTCGCCCAGGACAGCGCGCTGCGCGCGGTGGAGCGGGCGGTCGCGGAGGGCGCGGAGATCATCGACATCGGCGGGGTCAAGGCCGGCCCGGGCGCGGAGGTCGACGTGGCCGAGGAGATCCGGCGCACGGTGGCGACCATCGCCGCCGTCCGGGCCGCCTTCCCCGACGTGG
Source organism: Micromonospora sp. NPDC047670 (assembly GCF_043204915.1). Classification (NCBI taxonomy): domain Bacteria; kingdom Bacillati; phylum Actinomycetota; class Actinomycetes; order Micromonosporales; family Micromonosporaceae; genus Micromonospora; species Micromonospora sp. NPDC047670. The sequence continues at coordinate 540,943 of NZ_JBIDDA010000001.1, read as the reverse complement.
TGATCTCGATCGACACCTGGCGGGCCGAGGTCGCGACGGAGGCGGTGGCCGCCGGCGCCGACCTGCTCAACGACACCTGGTCCGGTGCCGACCCGGCCCTGGCCCGGGTGGCGGCGGAGACCGGCGCCGGGCTGGTCTGCTCGCACGCCGGGGGCCTGGCGCCACGGACCCGGCCGCACCGGGCCGCCTTCCCGGACGTGGTCGCCGACGTGGTCGCGACGGTGACCGGGCTCGCCGAACGCGCGGTCGGGTTGGGCGTACGAACCGACGGGATCCTGATCGACCCGGCGCACGACTTCGGCAAGAACACCCGCCACTCCCTGGAGATCACCCGCCGGCTCGACGAACTCACCGACACCGGCTGGCCACTGCTGGTCGCCCTGTCGAACAAGGACTTCATCGGCGAGACGCTGGACCTGCCGGTGGCCGAGCGGCTGGAGGGAACGCTGGCGGCCACCGCCGTCTCCGCCTGGCTGGGCGCCCGGGTGTTCCGGGCGCACCAGGTCCGTCCCACCCGCCGGGTGCTCGACATGGTCGCCTCGATCCGCGGCGACCGTCCGCCCGCGGCGACGCGGCGCGGCCTCGCCTGACGGGCGAGTCGGACCGGCGAGGTCGGGTCAGGTCCAGCGCAGGATGTTCTTGCGCCACGCGTAGAGGATGCCCAGCGCCAGCACCGCGACGAAGACCGCCATCTCCACGACCGTGACCAACCCGAACCCCGGCCGGTCGAAGACCACGGCCCACGGGAAGAGGAAGACCGACTCCACGGCGAACAGCACGTAGAGATACGCGTACACGTAGTAACGGATCTGCATCTGCGCCCAGTCCGCGCCGACGGGGTCGAGGCCGCACTCGTAGCTGGTGCGCTTGCCGAAGGGATCCGCCGGACGGGCAGGACGTAACACCCGGTTGGCCGAGAACGCAGTAACAAAAAAGAGGACGCTGGCGAGCAGCAGAAGCCCGAGCGTCGCGTACGAGCCCAGGTAACCGGTCACGGTCGATCAGCCTACCGCCCCGCGCGGTCGGCCGAGCGTTACGGATTTGTTTCCGGGCGGGACTAGTGACACTGAACAACAGTTGTCGAATATTGAACCCTCACTCATCGTCACCGGAGGACAGATGGCCCGCGTGGACGTACGGCCCGGCCGACGGGTGCGTGACCGGCGCACGGTGCCCCTGCTGGCGATCTCGCTCGCGGTCGGACTGACGGCCGCCGCGGTGCCGGGCTGGGCGACCGCGGCCACCATCCCCGCCCGGCTCGCCACCCCCGCGACGGAGCCGGCCGGCGAGCCCGGCGAGGAGCCGCCGACGGCGGACCCGACCGACACCGGCGTCCCCACCGAGGCGCCGTCGACCGCGTCGCCGCCGCCGGAGACGACGCCGCCGGTCGCGACGACCGAACCGGCCCCGACGACCACGGCCCCGCAGGAGCCGGCGCCGACCACCACGCTCCCGACCGCCAGCACGCCGCCCCCGCCGCCGTCGGCGCCGCCGGTCCGACCGTCCGTGCCCGCTCCGGGCAGCTCGTCGCTGCCCCCGGTCGGGGTCCGCGTCACCACCGAGGACGTCACCCTGACCTCCGCGTACTGGAACGCGCCGAGCACGGTGACCACGCTGCGGGTGACCGTCACCAACACCGGGGCCGCCCACGCCCGGATCCGGCTCGCCTACACGCTCCCGGCCGGGCTGACCGACGCCGGCACGAAGGGCTGCGCGGACGCCGGCGGCGGGGACCACCGCTGCGGGGAGTGGACGAGCGCGCCGGGCGCCCGGTTCAGCACCCTGCTCCGGGTACGCGTCAGCGGCGACGCCTGGCGGCAGATGCCGCTCAGCGGCTCCGTCCGGGTCACCGCGACCGCCCCCGGCGCGGCCCCGGCGAGCGACAACGAGGGCTTCGCCGTGCTCTTCCCGCCCGGTCCGCCGGTGCCCGGGATCAAACTGGAGGCCGGCGAGGTCGCCTTCGACATCAGCGGCGGGGCGAGCGCGCTGGACGTACGCCTGGGCAACACCGGCCGGGTCGACGCCGCCGGGCGGATCGAGGTGGTCCTGCCGGCCGGGGTGACCGTGCCCGCGCCCCCGGCTGACTGCACCGCCGTCAGCCCGGCGCGCACCCGGTGCGACCTGGGCACCGTTCCCGCCGGCCGCACGGCCCACCTGCGGCTGCCGGTCTCCGCGACGCCCGAGGCCCAGCGGCAGGCCCCGCTGGCCGGCGCGGCGCTCGGGCGGCTCGACCCGCGCACCGGCCGGGCCCGGCAGGTGCAGATGAGCTTCCGGATCACCGCGGCCGCCGCCCTGGCCACCCCGGTGGCGTCGCCGCCCGCGCCGACCGGGTCGCAGGGCGTGCTGGCCGCCAACGCCCCTGCCCTCGGCGACGGCGGCCAGACCAGCTCGGTGCGGCGGACCGCGATCATCCTGATCACGGTCTCCGCGCTGCTGGTGGTGCTGGCCCTCGCGCTGGCGACCACTTCCCTGCGGCGGCGGATGGGCGCGCCGGTGATCGAGCGGTCGCCGGCACCCGCGCCGACGGACTGACCCCCGGGAGGCGTCGGTCGGCCCGGTCCGGCCGGCCCCCGGTGATCTGGATTACGGCGCGCGGGTGGAAACGCCGCAAACCGGTGTGGAACCCCGCGCGATCTGATCCCACAGGGCGGCCTACGAGAAAGTAGGGACGACGATCCGACGTAGGCTCTCAGGTGAGGAACTACAGCGGACCGGGCCTGCCCCGCGCAGGTCTGGTACAGCGGTGCGTCAAGGAGGTCACGTGGCCGGGCTAGGCGAGGTCACCATCATGTTCAGCCGCCCGCGCGACCGCGCACAGCGAAGCGAGGTGCAGGCGTGACCAAGCAGATCCGTCAACTGGACCGGGTGGTGATCCGGTTCGCCGGTGACTCCGGCGACGGCATGCAGCTCACCGGCGACCGGTTCACCTCGGAGACCGCGCAGCTGGGCAACGACATCTCCACCCTGCCGAACTTCCCGGCGGAGATCCGGGCCCCCGCCGGCACCCTGCCGGGCGTGTCGAGCTTCCAGGTGCACTTCGCCGACTACGACATCCTGACCCCCGGCGACGCGCCGAACGTGCTGGTCGCGATGAACCCGGCGGCGCTCAAGGCCAACCTGGCCGACCTGCCGCGCGGGGCGGACATCATCGTCAACACCGACGAGTTCACCAAGCGCAACCTGGCCAAGGTCGGCTACCAGGCGAACCCGCTCGAGGACGACACGCTCGCCGGCTACGTGGTGCACCCGGTGGCGCTGACGTCGATGACGGTCGGGGCCCTCGCCGAGCACGACGTGTCCAAGAAGGACGCGGAGCGGGCCAAGAACATGTTCGCCCTCGGCCTGCTCTCCTGGATGTACAACCGGCCGTACGAGTCGACGCTGCGCTTCCTGGAGCGCAAGTTCGCCGCCCGCCCGGAGCTGGTCGCGGCGAACGTCGCGGCGTTCCGCGCCGGCTGGAACTTCGGCGAGACCACCGAGGACTTCGCCGTCCGCTACGAGGTCAAGCCGGCGAAGATGCGGCCGGGCACCTACCGCAACATCACCGGCAACGCGGCCCTCTCGCTCGGCCTGGTGGCGGCCGGCGTGCGCTCCGGGCTGCCGGTCTTCCTGGGCGCCTACCCGATCACCCCGGCCTCGGACATCCTGCACGAGCTGAGCAAGCACAAGCGCTTCGGCGTGCTCACCATGCAGGCCGAGGACGAGATCGCCGCGGTCGGCGCGGCACTGGGCGCGTCGTACGGCGGCTCGCTCGGCGTCACCACCACCAGCGGCCCGGGCGTGGCGCTCAAGAGCGAGACCATCTCCCTCGCCGTGGCGCTGGAGCTGCCGCTGGTCATCGTCGACGTGCAGCGGGCCGGCCCCTCCACGGGCATGCCCACCAAGACCGAGCAGGCCGACCTCAACATGGCGCTCTACGGCCGCCACGGCGAGGCCCCGGTCGCGGTGATCGCGCCGAAGTCGCCGGCGGACTGCTTCCACGCGGCCATCGAGGCGGCCCGGATCGCGCTGACCTACCGCACCCCGGTCATCCTGCTCTCCGACAACTACGTCGCCAACGGCTCCGAGCCGTGGCTGCTGCCCGACGTCGAGTCGCTGCCGGACCTGCGGGTCGAGTTCGCCACCAGGCCCAACGGCGAGGACGGCACGACGTTCCTGCCCTACCTGCGCGACCCGGAGACCCTGGCCCGGCCGTGGGCCATTCCGGGCACCCCCGGGCTGGAGCACCGCATCGGCGGTCTGGAGAAGGCCGACAAGACCGGCGACATCTCGTACGACCCGGCGAACCACGACTTCATGGTGCGCACCCGGGCGGCCCGGATCGAGACGATCCCGGTGCCGGACGTCGAGGTGGAGGACCCGGACGGCGACGCCCGGGTGCTGGTGCTCGGCTGGGGCTCGACGTACGGGCCGATCGGCGCGGCGTGCCGGGGCCTGCGCCAGCGCGGCCACGCCATCGCCCAGGCGCACCTGCGGCACCTCGCCCCGATGCCGGCCAACCTCGGTGAGGTGCTGCGCTCCTACGAGCGGGTGGTCATCCCCGAGATGAACCTCGGCCAGCTCGCCCACGTGATCCGGGCCAAGTACCTGGTCGACGCGATCGGCTACAACCAGGTCCGCGGCCTGCCGTTCACCGCCGCCGAGCTGGAGACGATGCTGGAAGAGGTCCTGAAGAATGTCTGAGCCCGTCGCCCTCAAGCTCACCGCCAAGGACTTCAAGTCCGACCAGGAGGTGCGCTGGTGCCCCGGCTGCGGCGACTACGCGATCCTCGCCGCGATCCAGCAGTTCATGCCGGAGCTGAACATCCCGCGTGAGCGGATCGTCTTCGTCTCCGGCATCGGCTGCTCGTCCCGCTTCCCGTACTACATGAACACCTACGGGATGCACTCCATCCACGGCCGCGCCCCGGCGATCGCCACCGGCCTGTCGGCCTCCCGTCCCGACCTGTCGGTCTGGGTGGTGACCGGCGACGGTGACGCCCTCTCCATCGGCGGCAACCACCTGATCCACGCGCTGCGCCGCAACGTCAACCTGAAGATCCTGCTGTTCAACAACCGGATCTACGGCCTGACCAAGGGGCAGTACTCGCCGACCTCCGAGGTCGGCAAGATCACGAAGTCGACCCCGGCCGGCTCGGCCGACGCCCCGTTCAACCCGCTCTCGCTCGCCCTCGGCGCCGAGGCCACCTTCGTGGGTCGCACTATCGACTCCGACCGCAAGCACCTCCAGTCGGTGCTGCGGGCCGCGGCGGAGCACCAGGGCTCGGCGTTCGTGGAGATCTACCAGAACTGCAACATCTTCAACGACGGCGCGTTCGACCAGCTCAAGGAGCCGGCCACCCGGGACGACTACCTGATCAGGCTGGAGCACGGGCAGCCCATCACGTTCGGCAAGGACGGGCAGTTCTGCGTCGTGCACCCGCCGGGCGGGTTCGGCCTGGAGGTCCGGGAGACCGCCTCGGTCAGCCCCGGGGAGATCGTCGTGCACGACGCGACGGTCGCCGACCCGGCGTACGCCTTCGCGCTGTCCCGGCTGCCCGGCCTCGACCTGCGCAACACCCCGATCGGCGTGTTCCGCTCGGTGGACCGGCCGTCCTACGACAGCGTGGTGCAGGGGCAGCTCGACGCGGCGAAGGCGACGGTGACCGAGACCCCGGAGCAGCAGCTCGCCGGCCTCCTGGCCAGTGGGGACACCTGGACGATCCTCTAGACGGCACCGGCAGGCCACGCTCCTCGGCGAGGAGCGTGGCCGGCCGTCGCGCTTCCGGGTCCGCGCCGGATCGGCCACGGCCCGAGCCGACGGGCCCGACGGCTCGCGATCCGGACAACGACGCACGGGCAGGCGGGGCCCACGTCGGGCGTACGGAGAAGGGCCCGCAACCGGCGACGGTTGCGGGCCCTTCTGTTACGGCTGGTGCCGACCCGATCAGAAGATCAGGTTGAACGAACCCCAGCCGCTGGAGATCACCTTGCCGCTCGCGTCGATCCACTGGCCCTTGCCATTGGTCGTGTAGAGCCGCATCTGGTTGTTGCTGTTGACGCCCAGCATGTCCATCATGTTGTCACCGCTCCAGTCGCCCGGCGTCATGATGTGCTTGAAGCCGCCCCAGCCGCTGCCGATCTGGGTGCCGGCCGGGTTGGTCCAGCCGCCCTTGCCATCGGACTGGTACATCTTGAGGACGCCGGTCGAGGTACGACCGATGATGACCTCGAGCCCGTCGCCCTTCCAGGCGCCCGGCGTGAGGAACAGGTTGAACCCGTTCCAGCCGGTGCCGATCCGGGTGCCTGACGGGTTCTCCCAGCCGCCCGCACCATTGCTGGTGTAGCGGACGAGGTCGCCGTTGGACTTGCGGACCAGCAGGCTCGGGCGGTTGTTGCCCATCCAGTTGTTCGTCACCATGAGCGCGGTGAAGCCCGCCCAGCCGGTGCCGATCAGCTTGGCGCCGCCAGAGAAGTTGCCCTGGCCGTCGGTGTTGTAGAGGTACAGCTCGCCCGTGGTCTTCATCGCCATGATGGACGGCCGCTTGTCGCCGTTCCAGTTGTAGACGCGGAAGACCCGCTTGAAGCCGCCCCAGCCCGAGTTGAGCTGGCGCGACATGTAGAAGCCGCCGTACCCGTCGTTGCTGAACCCGCTGCCGTAGTAGAGCCGCAGGTTGCCTCCGCTGTCCCGGGCGATCAGGTCGGTGTGACCGTCGCCGGTCCAGTCGGCGTTGACCAGCGGCGGTCGGGTGAAGTCGGCCTTCACCGTGCTGACGTAGTTGTTCAGCCGCACGTAAAAGCCGGGGGCCTCGCCGCACTTGTAGCCCCAGCTGGTGACACCGACCTGCTTGCCGCCGACCAGGATGGGCCCACCCGAGTCTCCGTTGCAGGTGTCGCTCTGCGGCGCCCCAGGCAGGCCCGCCCCGGCGCAGAACATCTCGCCGGGGTAGTAGTGCCCGGGAACGTTGCAGTACGAGTCGGACTGCATCGGCACCGTCGCCTTGCGCAGCCGGCTGTCCGCAACCTCGCCCTCAACCTCCAGCCCGGTGGCGCCGTAGCCGGCAATCACCGCGGAAGTGCCCGCCACATACGGCGTCTGGTCACCCTGGGTGCCCATGGCGACCGGAGTGTACTCGGCGGGAAGGTCCTGCTTGAGGGTGATAACCGAGAGATCGTTGCGGATCGGCGCCTCCGGGTCGGCGTACTGCTGCGCCAGGTTCCAGTTCGGGTGGGTCCATGTGGACGCCACCTCGGCGACGTACCCGCTGGTGTTCAGGATGTTGCCGTAACGGTCGAGAAGCTGGTCGTTGCCGGCGATGACCCGGGTGGTTCCCGGCCCGTCGGTGACGCAGTGCGCGGCCGTCAACACCTTGTTGGGGGCGACGATCGTGCCGGTGCACCAGTACCAGTAAAACTCGCCGTCGACCCGCAGCGTGGTGACGACGCCGACGATGTAGGGGAACTCCGACGCGCTGGCGAACTCCCCCTTGACGATGCGTGGGGACGCACCGGTGCCGGACTGGAACCGCGGTCCCTTGGCGCCCGGCGAGGGCAGTTCGAGCTTGCCCTTCTGCAGGTTCGGCAGCTTGTCCAGGCTCTGAGTCCCGGACCCGCTCGCCGCGTCGTACACGCCGTCCCCGGCCGGGGCGGCCTGAGCGACGGTAGCGGGCGCGACGAACGCCGCACCGGCGAGGGCGAGGCCCACGATGCCGGCCGACAAACGCCGTCTGGCTCCTGCGGATGTTGCCACTTCAGCCACTGATTGGTTTCCCGTCGTTCGATTAACGAGGCGCTCGGAACGGCTCAGCGGAATGCGCCCGACCGGACGGGATGACGACGTTCGACGCCAGGGCATCAGCCCATGTGCGAAAGATGCAGCCCCCGTCGTGCCTGAGCCAATGACGGCGCGTCGACTGTGATCGATGACGCCCACCGGCAATTCCAAGCCGCCAAACCGTAGCAGGCGACCCGCCTCGGAAAAAGATCCGCAAAGACGATTCTTCGTCAGCTTAAGAGCCCGAACCCGGGGGCCGTCACGTCGGCGTCGGCCCCGTGCGGGAGCTTCAGGAGGCGGTGGTCGCCTGGGGACGGTCGTCGCGGACGTGCACCAGCATGTCGCCGGTCTCGATGACGGCGCCCGCCTTGTCGGCCAGGGTGACCACCTTGCCGCGGCGGACCAGGGCGATGACCAGCGAGTCCAGCTCACGCGGAGAGCGGCCCACCTCGGTCCGCTCGGCGGAGCGCATCGCCAGCGCCATGCCCTGACCCGGGGTGAGCAGGTCCTCCACCACGTCGATCAGCGGCGGGGCCGAGGTGGACAGGCCCAGCAGGCGGCCGGCGGTGGCCGAGGAGACGATGACGTGGTGGGCGCCGCTCTGCTTGAGCAGCGGGGCGTTCTCCGCCTCCCGGGCGGCGGCGATGATCCGCACCTGTCCGGCGGTGAGCTGCCGTACGGTCAGCGCCACCAGGACCGAGGCGTCGTCGCTGTCGGTCGCGATGATGACCGCCTTGGCGTTGCGTACGTGCGCCTCGTTGAGCACCGACGACCGCGTCGCCGACCCCTCGATCGCCACCAGGCCGGCCGAGGTGGCCTGCCGCAGCGCCGGGCCGCTGCGCTCCACCACCACGATCCGGGACTTGTCGAGCCCGTTCTCCAGCAGGGCGGAGACCGCGCTGCGGCCCTTCGTGCCGTAGCCGCAGATGATGACGTGGTCCTTCACGGCTCTCCTCCACCGCGACAGGCGGCGCCCGGTGCGGTACTGCTCGGTCAGCACTTCCAGGGTGGTGCCGACCAGGATGATCAGGAAGATCACCCGGGCCGGCGTGATGTAGACGACGTTGATCAGCCGGGCGGTCTGGCTGAACGGGGTGATGTCGCCGTAGCCGGTGGTCGACAGGGTGACCACCGCGTAGTAGAAGCAGTCGAGGAGGGTTAGCCCGTCCTCGTTGACGTCGCGGTAGCCGTCCCGGTCGAGATAGACCACGGCGACGGTGGCGAAGACCAGGCCGACGGCGGCGGCCAGCCGGAGGCTCAGCGCGCTCAGTGGCCCCCGTCGCTGCGCGGGAAAATGGATCACCTGATGACCTGCCCCGACTCCGTCGTCGCCTGCACGACCACAACATAGCGGCCCGGGCGGATTCCGCACGGCGGGGTCGCCGACGAGGGCAACCGGTCGGGTCTCGGAACCCGGCAACCGGAGGACTGCCACGGACCCTCCCCCGGCCGGGGACGGCCGGAGGAGCCATCCGTCGTGACCTCACCCGGCGGACGACCCGCCGAGGCGGTCCACAGCGCCGCAACAGGGCATGATGAGGGGTGTCCCCGACGGCGACCACGAGAGTGAGGCCCGCATGTCGTTGCTGCGACGAGTGATCGGCGGAGTGCTGCGCCGGCTCCGGCTGCGGCAGGGCCGCACGCTGCGCGAGGTGGCCGAGGCCGCCGGGGTGTCCGTGCCCTACCTGTCCGAGGTCGAACGCGGTCGCAAGGAGGCCTCCTCGGAGGTGCTCGCGGCGATCTGCCGGGCGCTCGGCATCCACCTCTCCGACCTGCTCGAGGAGGCGCGCGACGACCTGCGCCGGGTCGAGCCGCGCATCCCGGCCGCGCCCCGGGCGGACCTGGCCCTCGCCGGGGCGGGCCCGGCGGGCGTCGACCCGGTCGGGTTGGAGCGGGCGGACGCCACCGGCGCCGCGCCGGTCGTCCGGGTCGGTCTCCGGACCGGCGGACCGCTGCTCCACCTGGCTCCGCCGGCCGGCGGGCCGACCGTCCGGGTGGGGCGCTCCGCCTCCGCCCGGGGCGGTCACCCCGGCCCGCGTACCCGTGCCGTGCTCGGCTGCGGACGGTGCCGGTCGGGCCGACGGCGGCTGGCGGCCGTCTAGGCTCGGCCGCTTTCGCCCTGGGCGGATCTGCCGCGGGCAGAATCGCTACGGCGACGCGCGGTTCACCGGGCAGTCTGGAGAGGCCGGTCCACCGGGCGTCTCCGGTCGCCCGCCGGCGCTGTGGGAGGGCGCACAAAATGATCGCTACGGGCGTACGCATGTTGGACGGTGGGCATCCGTCCTTCGGCGACCAGGTGTTCAACCGGCTGCTGAAGGAGCGGATCATCTTCCTCGGCACCGAGGTGACCGACGAATCGGCGAACCAGATCTGCGCCCAGATCCTGCTGCTCGCCGCCGAGGACGCGGATCGCGACATCTTCCTCTACATCAACTCGCCGGGCGGCTCGGTGAGCGCGGGGATGGCCGTCTACGACACGATGCGCTACGTCAAGAACGACGTGGCCACCCTGGCGCTCGGCCTGGCCGGCTCGATGGGCCAGTTCCTGCTCTGCGCGGGGGCGGCCGGGAAGCGTTACGCGCTGCCCCACTCGCGGATCATGATGCACCAGCCGTCCGGCGGGATGGGCGGCACGGCCGCGGACATCACCATCCAGGCCGAGAACATGCTGCACGTGAAGCGCACCATGCAGGAGCTGATCGCCCAGCACAGTGGGCGCACCCTGGACGAGATCCAGCGGGACTGGGACCGGGACCGGTGGTTCACCGCCGAGCAGGCCCGCGAGTACGGCCTGATCGACAAGGTGCTCACGAAGGTCGCCCAGCTCCCCACGAGTTGACCGACCCCGCCGGGTCGGCCGCGACGGCACGGCGGCCGGGTCGCGACGGCACGGCGGCCGGGTCGCGACGGCACGGCGGCCGGAGCAGGGCCGCCGTGCTCGCGGCGGCCGGCAGGGCGACGGCGGCGACCGGGCGGTGACGCGCGACGGCGGCCGGCGATGGTCCCGCCGGCCGCCGTCGCGTTCCGTCGTTCAGGGCAGGTCGACGAAGTCGTCCAGGAAGTCCCGGGCGCTGTCGCTGTCCAGCCGGTAGGTGACGTTGGTGGCGTAGCAGGGGGCGTCACCGGTGATCGTCGTCGAGGCGAGGAGCCGCTGTCCGCCGACGGTGACGAAGTTCGGGCCGCCGGAGTCGCCGTAGCAGGCCCCGCCGTAGTCGCGGGACTCGTTCATGGCGAGCCGCACCCAGGTGTCGTTGAGCGCGTTGAAGCCGACCTCGGCCTTCATCCGCACGCCGCCGCCCGGGTGGACGTGCCCGCCCGCCTCGCGCTGGGCCTCGGCGGTGCCGTACCCCATGACCTCCCACCGGGCCGCGTCGAGCGCCCGCGAGCCGAGGGCGTCGAGCTGGCCGGCGGTCGGCAGGGTGGCCGGGGTGAAGTCCCAGCGCCGGTCCAGTTCGCCGGCCCGCGCGGCGTCGAGGGTGACCACCGAGATGTCGTGCGAGTCGGCCGAGTTGCCCGGGTAGTCGGGGTGGACGTGCGGCGTGCCCTCGACGCCCACGGCGGCGGCCACCTGGGCCGGGCCGAGCCCGGCGGCCCTGGCGGCGGCCAGCGCGCCCTCGACGTCCTGCGCCAGCGAGACGTAGAACCGGGCGCCCGGAGCCCAGTCGGTGGTGCAGTGCGACGCGGTCAGGAAGACGTCCCGGTCGATCATCGTGCCGGAGCAGTACCAGTCCACCACGTCCGGCGTGCCGGGATCGCCGTCGCGGTCCCACTGCACGATCAGGGCGCCGACCTCGGTGCGCTCCGGGGCGGGCAGCGCGTTGTAGGTGTTGATGGCGGATGCCGGGGTGGCGGCGACGACGGCCGCGGCGAGCGCCGCGGTGGTCAGTGTGGCGAAGAGTGCGGTACGGCGCACGGGTCCTCCGGTGTGGGATCGAGAAGCGGCACCGGCACCGGACGCGCCCCCTCGATCCGCGTCCGATCCCCGGTACGCATGGCCGCGCTGGCGGCCGCCAATACGCGGAGCCTATTCCCGGCGATGGGAATCCGCGCGGGCTGTGCACGCAGCGTCTTGCCGGCGAATCTCGTTACATCCGGCGGGCGATTGCCTGTTCCCGCCTAACGGGTCTCGGCGTCGTAGCGGGCGCGGGCGGCCTCCACCTCGTCGAGGTGGGTGGTGGCCCAGGACTCCAGGCCGGCAAGCAGGTCGAGCAGGCTACGGCCGAGGTCGGTCAGCGCGTAGTCGACCCGCGGCGGCACGCTCGCGTGCACCGTCCGGGTCAGCAGGCCGTCGCGTTCCAGGGCGCGCAGGTTCTGGGTGAGCATCTTCTGGCTCACCCCCTCGATCCGCTGGGCCAGCTCGCTGTAGCGCTTGGTGCCGTCGGCGAGGGCGAGCATCACCAGGACGCTCCACCGGTCGCCGATCCGGTCCAGGACCTGCCGGCTGCCGCAGGCGCGGGCGAAGACGTTCGGATGCACTTCACTCTCCAACGGTAAGTCACGCACTTCAAGGTGCCTACTCTCCAACGGGAAGTATGGGGGAGGCATTCCCGTTGCCGTTGACGTCCGACACCTTCCCGCACTTCACAAGGAGTACCCATGTCCATCGTCGTCACCGGCGCCACCGGCCACCTCGGTCGCCTGATCGTCGAATCGCTGCTGCGCCGGGGCGTACCGGCCGGGCAGGTCGTGGCGCTCGGCCGGGACACCGACCGGCTGGCCGACCTCGCCGGGCGCGGCGTGACGGTGCGGCGGGCCGACTACACCGACCCCGACTCGCTGCGTGCCGCCTTCGCCGGGGCGGAGAAGCTGATGTTCGTCTCCGGCAGCGAGGTCGGGCAGCGGGTGCGCCAGCACCGCAACGTCGTCGCCGCCGCCAGGGAGGCCGGCGTCGGGCTGGTCGTCTACACCAGCATCACCAGGGCCGACACCTCCAGCCTCATCCTGGCCGCCGAGCACCGCGCCACCGAGCAGGAGCTCCGCTCCTCCGGCCTGCCGTACGTGTTCCTGCGCAACAACTGGTACTTCGAGAACTACCTCCCCCAGCTCCCGACGTACCTGGAGCACGGCGTCGTCGGCGCCGCCGGCGACGGTCGGATCGGGGCGGCCGCCCGCGCCGACTACGCCGAGGCCGCCGCGGCGGTGCTCACCACCGAGGGTCACGCCAACCAGGTGTACGAGCTGGCCGGTGCGCCGTTCACGATGACCGGACTGGCCGAGGAGCTGTCGCGGCAGGCCGGCCGCCGGGTCGGCTACACCGATCTGCCGGTGGCGAGGTACGTCGAGGTGCTCGCCGGCGCCAGCGTGCCGCGGTCGTACGCGGAGGTGCTCGCCGACGGCGACCGGGGCGTCGCCGAGGGCGCGCTGGACGTCGACAGCGACGACCTCGAGAAGCTGATCGGCCGACAGCCGACCACGCTGGCCGAGGCGATCCGCACCGCGCTCTGACGACCGCCCGACCCGGCCGCCCCGCCGCCGACGATGGGCGGGGCGGCCGGGCGCGGCAGCGGTGCGCGCCGCCGCGGCCCCGGTCACCGCGGCACGGTCAGCACCACCTTGCCCAGCGCCCGGCGCCCCTCCAGGTCGGCGTGCGCGGTGGCGGCGTCGGCCAGCGGATAGGTCGTGACCAACGGCCGCCACCAGCCCTTGCCCGCCAGCTCCAACGACCGGGCGGCCAGCGCCGGAATGCCGCCCGGCAGGGCACGCATCCGCTGCATCAGCCAACCGACGGTCACGCCGCGCCCGACGATGTCGCCGGTCTCGATCCGGGTCGCCTCGCCGGCCGACCAGCCGAACATCATGAACCGGCCGCCCGGCTTCATCAGCTCCAGGGCCGACCGGCCCACCGCGCCGCCCACCCCGTCGTACACGAGGCTCAGGTTGCCGACCCGCTCCCGCACCCGGTCGGTCCAGTCCGGGAGCCCGTAGTCCACCACCACGTCCGCGCCGAGGTCGCGCAGCTTCGCCGTCCGCTCGGCGCCCCGCGCCGCCGCCACCACGGTGGCGCCGGTCGTCCGCGCGGCCTGGACCAGCAGCCAGCCCACCCCGCCGGCCGCCGACGGCACGAAGACGACGTCGTCCGCCGTCGGCGGTTCCAGATCGAAGATCCCGAGCGCGGTCCGGCCCGTGCCGACCGCCGCCACCGCCTCGGCGAAGCTCAGACTCTGCGGTACGACGAAGAGCGACTCGACCGCCGTCACCGCCTGTTCGGCGTACCCGCCCGGCACCATGCCCAGGTGCGCGACGACCCGCCTGCCGCGCCACGACTCGTCGACGCCCTCGCCCAGGTCGTCGACGACGCCCGCGACCTCCCGTCCCGGGATGGTGGGCAGCTCGGGCGGCGGCATCGGGCCGCCGGCCTCGCCCCGACGCAGGCTCGTGTCGAGCAGGTGTACGCCGCTCGCCGACACCGCGATCCTGACCTGGCCGGGGCCGGGCGACAGGTCGGGCACCTCGCCGAGGACGAGCTTCTCGGGGGGACCGAACTCGTGAAGCTGAATCGCACGCATGCCCCCATCCGACTACCTCAACCTCGCTTGAGGTCAAGCAGCGGATGGCTCAGGTCACCGCGAGAACGACGGCCGTCCCGGGCGCTCATCTCGGTGAAGCTTGACCGGGCGGGCCGCGCCGGGGCGGCCCGCCCGGGTGGTACGCGAGGTCAGCCGGTCTGACCGACCTTGTCGACGACGGTGAGGGTCAACATCGCCGAGGTCCCCTCGGTGCCGAGGAAGGCATAGGTCCCGGCGTCGAAGACGAGCACGGTCTGTCCCCGTCCGCCCGGCGAGTCCCAGGTGATTCCGATGCCTGGCCGGCCCGCGCCGTCGCTGACGTTCTCCACGGCCCGCAGACCCGGCGTCGCGGCCGCGGCTTCGTACAGCGCGGCCCGCGACTGCGGTCGGAGATAGCTGTGGGCGAGGACGTGCACGTCCTTGCCGACGGCGTTCACCGAACCGGCATTTCCGCTGTCTCGCTCGGCCAGGTAGGTCCGCATGGCGGCCGCGTCGGTGGGCACGTCGGTGCGGTACGCCGACTCCGGGGTGCACGGCTCGGTCCGGCCCGGGAGCGCCTTGTTGCCCTTGATGACGGCGACCCGCCCGTTCCGGCAGCCCGGAAGGATGATCGTCTCCGTGCCGCCCGCCGGTGTGGTCTGCCGCACCATGCCGTCCCGGGTCCCGTCCACCGAGTGCCAGACCTCGTGGAGCGACTGGCCAGACTGGGTGCGCCGATAGATGAACTGGTCTGACCGGGGCACGATGTCGGGCGTCCGGAGCGAGGCGGCCGCAGCGTTCCGCAGCACCTGGCTGGCATCGGCCCTGGCGGCGGGCACGTCGCCACCGATCCCCTCGGGAGCGAGCACGACCACCGAGGTGGCCGCCGCCGCGACTCCCGCCGCCACCAGCCCGCCGAACACGAGTCGCCAGCTACGTCGGGTCGTACGACGGACCGGTGCGGGAGCCGGGGCCGTGGGGGCCATCGCGGCCAGGAGCCGGGCGCGGGCCGAGGCCAGATGCTCGGGGGTGGCCGGCGGGACCTCCTCGCCGATCCGCTGGAGCAGCCGCAGGTCATCCATTGCTCATTGCCTCCTCGATCGTGATGGTGGAATCGCCGCCCAGCGCGTCGCGGAGCAGCCTGCGGGCGCGGTGGAGTCGTGATCGCACGGTGCCCACCGGAATCCCGAGCGCGGCGGCCGCCTCGTCGTAGGTCAACTGCTCCCAGGCGATCAGGAGCAGCGCGTCCCGGTCGCCGGTGGAAAGCTCGGCCAGGGCGCCCAACAGCATTTGGCGCAGCGACTGCGCGGTGACCACGGTGGCGACACGGTCGGCGTGCGACACCTCGCTCGTCGCGGGGACGTACGCCTGCCGCAGCCGGTACTCGCGCTCCTCCTCGCGCCGGTGCTGGCTGACGATGTTGGTCGCGATCCCGTACAGCCATGGCCGGGCGTCCGGTCGGGCGACGTCGTACCGCTCCCGGCGGCGGAACGCCGCCAGGAACGTCTCGGCGACCATGTCGTCCGCGGTCCCGGCACCAAGCCGCCTCGCCAGGTAGCGATGGATGTGCGACGCGTGCCGGTCGAAGATCAGCGCGAAACTCTCCGGATCCCGGAGGGATCGCTCGATGACTGCCGCGTCCGTCAACGTGCCGACGGCGACAGCCTTCCTTCGTCTGAAACGGTTCATGCACGACCTTCCGCGGAGCCGGGACTCATCACCTGTTGTCCGCAGGTCGCGGGAAAACGGTTCACGGGCAGGCGCTGGCGCCGGGTGAACCTATCCGGCGGGCGGCGGAGGACCGGCGCCCAGCGAGGAGCCCGCTGGCGATCAGCCGGGTAGGTGCTTCGAGTCGCATGTCGATGCGCGCGGCTGCGCGAAGCCCTCGCACTGTGGCGCGGTGCGGCCAGGCAGGACGTCGGTCAGCCGGACAGCGCAGCGTTCGGCGCTGCGGTCACCCGGCTCGAGGGGCTACGCCTGACGATCGTCGAGGACGGACCGCCTCATCGCCGCGATCCGCGAGCGGGCCATATTGCTGGTCCTGGACAGCTGCGAGCACGTCATCGAGTCGGCGGCGGCGTTCGCCCATCGCATGCTCGGGGAGTGCCGGCGGCTGCGGATCTTTGCGACGAGCACGGAGCCGCTCGGCATCACCGGTGAGACGCTGTGGCCGGTCAAGCCCCTGGCCTTGCCGGAGAGGGACGCCGGCCCTGGGCGAGATCGCGTCCGCGCCGGCCCTCCGATTGCTGTGGGACCGGGCGAGCGCGGTACGCGGGGCCCTCGCGGTCGACGCCCACACGTTGTCGACGATGATGCGCGTCTGTCGGGCGCTGGAGGGGATGCCGCTGGCGATCGAACTGGTGGCTGCCAGGTTGCGCACCACGTCCATCGCACAGCTCGCCAACCGGCTCGACGACCGGTTCCGCCTGCTGACCGGCGGTAGCCGTACCGCGTTGCCGCAGGCGGCGGTGGCCATTGGTCTTGCTGTGTGACGGCCTCAGATAGGTTTCACGCTGTGACAGCACCTGAGATCACCGTCGCCACGCCGGAAGACCGTGACCACGTCATCACCTCGCTGGTCACCGCATTCACCAAGGACCCCGTCCTGCGGTACTTGTTCCCCGACGACGCGACCTATCCGCAGTACGCCGCCGCCTTCTTCGGGCACCTCTTCGACAAGCGGGTGCATAAGGGAACGATCTGGACGATCGAACACGGCGCCTCGGTCGCAATCTGGGAACCCCCCGCAGGCGAGGACAACTGGCCAGACGACAATCTTGCCGCCCAACTTCCCGGCGACGCATTGGCCCGCGTCCGCGCCTACGACGAGGCGCTGCACGCCGCACTGCCGGCTGCCCCCTTCTGGTACCTCGGGGTATTGGGTACACATCCTGACAAGGCCGGCCGCAGGTGGGGCCACGCTGTCATGAAGGTGGGACTGGACCGGGCCGCCGCAGACGGCCTGCCGGCGATCCTGGAGACGAGTAACCCCGACAACGTCGAGGTGTACCGTCGCGCTGGCTGGGATGTGGTGCACGCCTTTGCGGAGCCCCTGCCAACCTGGGTCATGCGGCAGTCGATTCGCTGACCTGACAAGTCTTTACGCTAGCTGTCGCAGGTCGCAGCCCAGCTTCAGGAGCAAGTTCCGGGACTGCTCGACTGAGCGACGGCCTCGGCGTCGCCGCCTCTGCCTGAAGCCATCTCCGCCGTCAGTCCACACATCGTCGGTACGTAACCAGGTACGTCACCAAGGACCTCACCGATCAGGCCCGGCCGCGCTCGACGCGCAGAAGGCACACTTCGACTGCCTCCACGCCGAACTGTCCGTCCTGCCGTGCTCGCCGACCTGCGCGAACTGGCTGCTCTACGAAGTCCAGCCGGACGGGGTCAAGGCAGCCTTGACCCCCGGCCGCTGCACCGGGAGGCCCACCAACGTTCCACCCTCGGCTGTTGACAAGCTGCGGGTCCGCTCGACCCGGCGGAAGGTGGCCGGGGATGTGGACCGCCCGGTCGTGGTCAACATCCGCCAGGCGCGCGGACTGCTGACGGCAGGGACGTACGTCGGCCAGCGCGGGAAGAACGGCCGCCGCGGGAGCGGCTGGGCCTGCTGACAGTGGAGAAGTCACGGCCAGCGCCGGGAAGCGCTACACCGACAGCGGCAAGGTGCACGACGACCGGGGGTTGAAGCACCGGGGCGAGACGGAGGCGCGGGAGGTGCCGATCCGCCGGAACGGGTGACGATCCTGCGGCCGCTTCTTCGGGGCGCCTGGTCAAGATCAGTCCGTATATGGTCCGTGGAACCGACACGGGCGCTCCGGGCCGCCCGAGGACGGCCGCAGGCCGCCCGCAGGGCGAGGCTTGCAAGCGCGGGAGGGCAAGCCGTGGAGCCGACCCCTGCCTTGCAAAAATCAAGACGGCTGCCGGCCGGCATCGGCCGGTCCCGCTGACCTGCGCGAGTCGTCGGCCGGTGTAGCTCTCCCCCGGCCCGTGTCGGCCGGCTTGGCGGCTGTACTGATGGCTGTACAGACAGACGGCGTCCTACTCGTGGAGCGGTTCGTCACTCCACCGGACGACGCCTCACCGCCACGAATGTGAAGGATGAAGTCGGCGACCTCCTGGCCGTCCGGCTTGACCGAAGCGACCGTCTGGCAGATCTGAGCCTGGACCGCCTCCCAGGCGTCAACGTCTAGGTCGCTGGCCGAGTCCACCAACTCGACCTCCCGCTGAAAGAGCGGCGCTAGCTCGGCAAAGCCCGGTTCTGGTTCGAACTGCCCTGCAAACCACGGCTGATCGACACTGTGCACGCGAATCTGGGCGACGACCTCCCCACCTTGGCGGAGCTGCCAGGGCTGGGCGTCCTTGTGGTCATCAGGCATGGCCGAACCCTAGAGCACCGTCAGTTTGGAAGATCGTTCTCGGCTGTCGTGATCTGTCCGGTACGCCTGGTCAGCGGCGGTGCCACGCTGCCCGATCACGACCGCTGGTGACCCTCCAGGACACCGACTACTGGCACGTGGCCGGCACGGCGGCGCGGTGGGCGCGCGGCTGTCCGGCGGGGTGCGGCTTACCGGCGGGGTGCGGCTTACCGCCCCCGGCCTTCGGACGGGGGCGGCTTGCCGTGCCGCTGGCTCTCCGCGTGCCTGGACGTTTGCGTACCCGGTGGCAAGCCGCGGAGCGGCGCGGCAGCCGAGCGCCCTGACATCGACGACGGCCGGCCGCGCTGGCGCTCGTCACGGCCTAATTCGCTGCTCACGACCATTCCGACGCCTGGCGCGATACTCAAGGATCCCGTGGGTGACCATTAGGGCCAACGCGGCCAGTAACAGCACAGCACTGATCCACCGGCTCGGAGTGCGCCAAGTGCTGGGCGTGACCTCCGTGAGGTTTCCTAGCCCCAGCAGAGCGTAGAAGCCCATGCACGCTGCCCCTGCGGCCCACAGTTGGGGGTGATGCAGGGTCCGCCCGAACAGCCGAACCGTTGACGCGCGTTGGCTGCGGATGACCACCCAGGCAGCACACCCGACCAGGGCGACAGCGGCGCTGGCGAGCAGGATGTCCATGGCCGTTGCGCCCGCCTCGTAGGTTGTCACGGGCATGACGGTAGCGGCATCACACAACTGCCGGCCTCGTGCATATGGACAGCCGCCATCTTATGCAGCGCGCGTCGCTGCCGGTGTCCGAGATCGGTGAGGCGGCGATGGTGCGGGCGGCACTGGATGGCTTGGCGCTGCGACTCGACGGGCGACCTGCGGCGCCGACGACGGTGCGGCGGAAGCGGTCGGTGTTCTACAACGTGCTCCAGTACGCCGTCGAGCTGGAGGCGTTGCCGTTCAATCCGGTCGACCAGATCCGGGTACGGGCGCAGCGGGCGACCATCGCCGAGTCGGTCGACCGGCGGGTGGTGGTGAACGGACGTCAGGCGCGGGAGCTGCTGACGGCGGTGTCGTACGTCGGCGAGCGGGGCCGCGTCGGCCGCGGTGAGCGCTTGGTCGCGTTCTTCGCGTGCCTGTACTTTGCGGCGCTGCGACCGAGTGAGGCGCTGGCGCTGCGCGAGCAGGACTGTCACCTTCCGACAACGGGGTGGGGCCGGCTGACGCTGGTCGACAACCGGCCCCAGGCGGGTAAGCGGTGGACCGACAGCGGCGAGGTGCATGACCGGCGCGGGTTGAAGCACCGGGCGGCGGCGGAGTCCCGGGTCGTGCCGATCCCGCCGGAGCTGGTGGGCATCCTGCGGCGGCACGTCGACCGGTTCGGCGTCGCCGATGACGGTCGGCTGTTCCGCAGCGACAAGGGCAACGTGGTGGCCGCGTCGACGTACTCACGGGTGTGAAAGGCAGCGCGAGGGCTGGCGCTGACTCCGGCGCAGGTGGCGTCCCCGCTGGCCGCGCGGCCGTACGACCTGCGGCACGCAGCGGTGTCGTTGTGGCTGAACTCCGATGTTCCGGCAACCGACGTCGCCGCCCGCGCTGGGCACTCCGTCGACGTGCTGCTGAAGGTGTACGCCAAGTGCATCGACGGCCAGGAGGCGACCGTGAACCAGCGGATCGAGGCCGCATTGGAAGGTTCGGGTGAGTAGCACCTGCTCCTGTGCGCCTGTCTGCTCTCGCTACTCTCGGCCGGTGGCCGAGGACTTCGCAATCAAGCTGACCCGCGATCAAGCCCTGGTGCTCTCCGATTGGCTTGACAAGGTGATCGGTACCGAGAGGTTCGACGTCATCGCTGACGAGGACGCTGCCGTCTGGTCGGCGTTGTACAGAATCAGCGGTGTGCTGGAGACGACGCTCGTGGAGGTCTTCATGCCGGACTACGCGGCGCGGCTGGACGCCGCCCGCGCGCGTCTCCTCGGTGCCCTCGGGGACGATTACGTGCAGAAGCAACAGGCGCAGCGGGACGCGGGGCACCACTGCAGCGGCTACGCGGATGACCGTGACGAATCCGGATCTTGACCGGAACAGCGGGCACGACCTGGGCAAACACAGCCAAGATCAATCCGTGAATAGTCCGTGGACAGCGACAAACTGCGGCTCCGGGCGGCATACCACTGCACAGGCAGAGCGATCGACGCGGGATCGTATCCGCAGGTGAGGAAGCGTTTGCTGATCTTCGAGGTGCCCCCGGCAGGATTCGAACCTGCGACACACGGTTTAGGAAGGCGACTCAGACAGGCTGCTTACTTCCTCCGTGACCTGCGCACATGAGCCGGCCACCTGCAGTGTCGAGCGAGATCGTTGCGCATCCTCTGCACGAGACCCGAGGGTGCCCGGGCAGCGCAGCGTCAGTGACTGGAACCGGTGGCCGCGACCAACGCCGACGGAGTGGAAGTCCACGACGTCGAACCATCCAGCGGCAAAGCCGAGCAGTTGCTCGTCGGTCCGCCAAGAGAAGAAGCGCGGCGGCCCGTGCTCGTCGTCGCTCTTGGGGCCTTCGGCGCTCTCGTTGCCGCCGTACACGCCCACGAAGAACAGCCCGCCGGGACGCAGGACCGTCCGGATCGCCGCCAACACCGCAGGCAGGTCGTGGTTGGGTACGTGCAGTAGGCAGTTCATCGCGAAAACCGCGTCGAACGAGCCGGCCGGGAAATCCAGGTGCAAGAAGTCCATGACGTGGGCCTCGATGCCCTTGGCCCGGCAGTGCTCGACCATCACTGGTGAGAGGTCAGTCGCGACGACGGTGAAGCCCTCCTGCTGGAAGCAGACGCTGTCCTGCCCGGTGCCGGCGCCGATCTCCAGCAGCCGCGCGCCCGGTGCCAGCCGGTCACGGAACGCGTGCCGTTCCGCCAGCTTCCACGGCTCCTTGGTGAGCGCGTCACGACAGGCCGCGCGCGCGTCATACGCCTCGCGTAGCGGACCGAGCACATCGTCGTATCGGAGGGGCATGTCGCTCATTATCGACGGGCCGAGACGGTCGCGGTGGCCGGCCGTGACCGTCTCGGCGGTGTGGCTGAGTCCAACAGCCGGGCGTCTTCCAGACGCCCGGCTGCCGTGATTGCTCAGATCTTTGGGATGCCGAGGCTGGCGAGCATGGAACGTGTTTCGGAGTCGACGGAGTAGAGGACGGCCGCGCGCATGCCACGGGTGGCGAGGACCTTGTAGGTGTTGCGGACCAGTTGGTCGAAGTTGGCGGCGCCCTTGACCTTGCTGTCGTGGCTCGCCTTGGGGTTGGCCACCCAGGCTCCGGAGCGCCAGACGAGGTCGGGGCCGAGGATGACACCGGCGTAGTCGTACTCCAGCCCTTGGGCGGTGTAGACGCAGCCGATCTGCCCCTCGCCCCCGGGGTGGGTGGCCCACAGGTCTGCTGGTGGGATGCCGTTCAGCGTGCGGTTGGCTCGGGAGTTCCAGGGCCGCTTCCACTCGCCGATCACAACATCGTCGACGAGGCTGCCGTCCGGGCGGGCATCGCTCCAGGGCCAGCAGTACCCGGCGGCGATGCGTGCCTGCAGACCCCGGTCGAGACGGTGCTTCAGGTAACGTTCCATCGCCTCGGGCGTGTCCGCGAGCCGAAGTTCGAAGCTGTCCAGCGGCTCCCAAAGTCGAGGACCATGACCGGCGAGACCCAGCAGTTCCTCTACCCAGTCGACATACTCCTGGCAGCCGCCACAGCGAAACTGGTCGCGCAGGTGCACCTCTGTGACGTTGACGCCCAGGTCGTTGGCCGCCTGCTTAATCAGGTCGACCGAGCCGACCTCGCCCTTACGGACGATCTGGTGTTCGTCGAGGAGGAAGACCGGCACCCGCGCAGCGCGGATCAGCTCCTCGATCTGCGGCAAGGTGGACTTGCGGTCGCGGGGGGTGAAGCGGGTGTTCGAGGTCTGCCGGATCCGGTGCGCCTCGTCCGCGATGAGGACGTCGATCCGGTTCTGCTCTACGTGGGCGTAGTTGTTGAAGTAGGTGAAGACCTGCTTCGCGCGGCGGTTGGTGGTGCCGAGCTGGTCGCGCAGCGTCTCGGTGAACGACTTGCTGCCGGTGGTGTGAACCACCGGGGTGTTCATTCGACTGAGGGCTCCGAGCACCTCGACTGCGATCACGCTCTTGCCCGTACCAGGACCACCGACCACTAGAATGATCTCCTTGTGGTCGTTGGCATGGGCTTCATGCACTGCGCGAAGCACGTGGTCGTACGCCAGACGCTGGTCATCGAGCAGGGTGAAGACCGTGCGGCGCAGCACGGCGTCGCTGACCGCGGTCATCAGCGCGCGGGTCGGCCGCACCGGCGACTTGAGCAGGTAGTCGGCGTTACTGGCCGCGTCGGTGGCGGACAGCACGGAGCGGAAGAACCTGGCGAGGTCGTCGCGCTGGTCGTCGCCGAAGATCCGGACGTTGCGGCACACCTCCGGGTCGAGCCCCATCGTCATCGGCTGCACCGGCCGCAGGTCAGCGCTGGAGGCGTTGTGCATGTTGACAATCCCGTAGACGCGGGCGTTCTCCAGCGCCGTCAGGTAGTTGGTGAGTGTGTTGCAGTACGCCCAGACCTGGTTCGCGGGATGGACCTGGTCCCCCGACATGCCCGGCACACTGACCAGCTCGGAGGCGGGCACCGGCTCCACCTTCGACCACTGCTTGTTCTCGACCACGACGACGCTCGGCCGGCCATCCGCCGGATGAGAGCCGACCAGGACCAAGTCCATCCGGCTATTGGTCAACGGACCTCGCACCTCGACGAGGACCACGACCTGGTGGAGCCCTTCGGCGGCCAGTGCCTGGGTGATGGTGGGGATGCTCCGCCGCCAGGAGTTGATCTCACTGTCGGTCGGACGCTTGCCAAGCTGGAGGCGGAAGGCTTGCTCCAACTCGGCGATGAATGTGTTGCTGTCGGTCGCGAGGATCTCAGCGACGGTACGGCGCAGCAGACAGCGTGAGCCCAAGGCTCTGCTCCTTCTCATGGTGGCGTAAAGCCAGTCGGATACCGGAGGTACGCCGAGACCGTACACGCATCCACCGACATCCCATCGACGGCAGCCGTTTCGGGCGTGTCGCACGGGCGGGCCAGGGGCCCCGCGGGTACCGAAGGCCAGATGGTATCCATGGCGGATGACCCTGCGAGAGCTGCAAGAACAGGTACGGCACTTCGCCCAGGAACGCGACTGGGAGCAATTTCACGACCCCAAAAACCTGTCCATGGCTCTAGCCGGCGAAGCTGGGGAACTCCTCGAGATCTTTCAGTGGCTCACCCCGGCGCAGTCCACAGCGGTCATGGACAACGCGACGCAGGCCGAGGCCGTACGTCACGAGCTCGCCGACGTCCTCGCCTACCTGCTCCGCCTGGCGGACGTACTCCAGGTCGACCTGGCCGCAGCCCTGCGCACTAAGATGGACCTCAACGCCCGGCGCTACCCTGTCGACCGGGCTCGCGGTCGCAGCAACAAGTACGACGCATACGAGAACTAGCCCCATCAGCGGCAGCACGACGCCGTAGCCGACTGGGAATTGACGCGCTGCGGGCGCCCGAGGACGGCCGGAGGCCGCCCGCAGGGCAGTCCGCGAGCGCGGATCCACTGCTCCAGTGGACCGACTGCGTACCGTCTCGTTGGTCAGTCACGGATCGTCCCGACGACAATTGCCACGAAGATCAGCACTAAACCGACACGTCCTGCGGCGATCATGACGGCCATCAAGGGCCTCAATCGGACTGAGCGAGTCGGCCTTGGGGTTAGAAGAAGGTCACGGATGGCTGGACCAGCGCCTGTGCCTCTGGTGAGGGCGTCGGCCGGCGTCTGAGCGTGTCGGGGGAGGCCAGACGCCTTGGCTGTACGAATGGCTGTACGAATGGCTGTACAGCCAAGCCGACCTCTTCGGTGTGAACTTCGATTTCGTCAGCCGCCGCACGTCGACTGATGCCGTCTGACGCCGTCGCATGCACACCAGCCACCGTCGGACGCCGCCTAACGACGGATGGCGCCGTGCCTCTTGCTGACTTCTTGCTGACGTTGCGATCCAGTACATCTTCGTCTCGTCTGGCTTCGCGATGCTGGCGCGAGCAGCGCCGCGGTCCATCCCCCCGGCCACTGTCGACGCACCCGCTTGGCCACACGTCCCGCACGGAGGCTGACGTGACCAACGCGCAGGACCCGGGCCCAGAGTGGGCACAGGGTCATGTGAGGCGTGCACCGAGACCTGTACCTTCCCAAGGGTGACACAGCCGCGGAGCAGAATGCCTTACGGAGCAGGGCAAGGTATAGCAGGAAGCTTTGAAGCGTGGTGGGCGCGCGACAACGATCCCGCCCAGTTCATCCAAAACGGCATTGTCGCCTTGGACGCAAGCACGCTCCTGCATATGTATCGTGTGACGCCAGCTACGCGCGACCAAGTCTTAAACCTGTTCCGGGAGCTCCGGGAACGAATCTGGATCCCTCACCAGGCGGCCCTCGAATTCCATCGCAACAGGACGAGCGTAGTAACCGTGAGGACCACCCAGTTCCGGGAGACTAGGCGCATCCTTGAGCAAGCTGGCTCGAATGCCGCAGCCGAGCTACAGAAGGCAGTTGACAGACTAGTCACGTTGCGACAAGCGAACATGACGAGAAGAGACTGGGAGCCCAGGACTCACGGCCTGACTGTCGAGGACTTCAAGCGGACGCTGCGAGGGGTCATGGACCCGGCACTGCTAGAGCTGAGGGAACTCGAAGCCGAGCATGACCTCGGCCCGGCCGACATGCAAGATCAGGATCTGGTACTGACCGCTCTCGACCAGATCACACGAGGCCGGATCGGCCCGACCTATAACCAGAACCAAGTTGCAGAACTCGTCCGGGAGACCGTGGAATTCCGATACCCAAACCGCATTCCGCCAGGATATGAGGACGCCGCCAAAAAATCCACTCCTTATCTGGCTGCCGGCGACTACATCCTTTGGCGCCAGCTTATCGACTTTGCGTCCCAGAATCTGCACCGTCGCCCGGTCACGCTCATCACGGTTGACGCCAAGGAGGACTGGTGGGTGCTCGACAGGAGAAGTCGGCCAGAGAGAGCTCGTCCAGAGTTGCGACAGGAGTTCTACGACAACACCAGTTGCAAACTCATGCTCATGACCTTATCTGACTTTCTGGCTGCCGTAGAGTCCCACCTGCCGGGCCGCGTCTCGCCTGAGACCGTCGAGGAAGTACGCTCTTCAGAGGTCAAGGTAGACACGGCGGACAAGCTGGAAGAAATTTTTGGGAGTGACCCGCGAGCACTGCCGGAGAAGCCCGACTTGCTTGCGCTGCCAATCTCCAAGTTCGAGAGCCTTATCATCCTGCTCTTGCAAGCAATGCAAATCGGCGATGTCGTTCGCATCGCGAACTCTGGCCTGGATATGGTCCTCGTCTACCACCGCAATTCGGACGACGTAACCCTGGTCGAGACCAAAAAATATTCCGGCATTGTTGGAACTCAGCCGATTTTCGCCATGATGGGGGCGATGGAAGCCGCAGGCGCAAATCGCGGTAAGTTCATTACCACTAGCCGGTTCGGAAACCACGCTCGGATAAATGCGGCAAGTATTGGTATCGAACTCATTGAGGGTCAGGATTTGCTACGTCTACTGCAAATCTATTTAGGGGTAGACGCCGCTATATCAGCGGATCGACTGGCCGAGGATCCCGATATCCCCTATTAGCGCAGCTCGGCGTATTAAATCGGGTGAACAGATCGAGTCGTCCGTCGCTCACCAGCCCCAGTGTCGCGACCAAGGCGGCCAACCGGATACATCCGTCAGTGCCTATGGGCGTTGCGGAGGGCGGACGGGTGCGGCGCTGGGCAGGCTGGATGCCGCAGAGGAGCACCTGGAGGTGACGCTGGACCGCCATCTGCTTCCGAGGCGGCTCTGAACGCCCGCCAGGGCTTTCCATCCGAAGCTCCGGGAAGCCAGGGCCCGCCGACCACTTCGTCCCGAACCTGGGGGCGCAGCATCATCAGGTGGGGTCTGGCGCGGTTCCGTCCAGCCAACCACTGCGGTCGTGTGTCAGGCGTTGATCACTTCTGTTGATCGGCGCCGTCAGGCGGTGAGTCGCTCCATGGGATTGGATTGACCCTCCCGAAGCTCCGGGAGCCTGCGCATGATCTCAAGGAAGCAGAGAACGAACGCCTGCCGGGCGTCGTATAAGTCGAGGCGCGAGACTTTTCCCTCATGGACCGTCTCGCTACGCGCAACGTAGAGGGCTTCGACCGATGCTTGATAACGCCTGGTGCCACGCACACCCCGTAGTAGGGTCTGTGTTCGCATCACTAAGCGGGCTTTTACGCCGCCTTCGAATCTGTCAGTTAGCAGCATTTCAAAGGCGGTCGCGAGACTAATGACGGCTGTCCAGTCGTCGCGGCCGGGCTGAAACGATCTTCTAAAAAAGGTCACTGCCTCCATGATCTTGCGGTGCACGTTGCCGATCGTGCTATTTCGCATGCCCACGCTGTGCCTAAGGTAGCCAGCAAACAACTGCTCCAGAGATGAGAAAATCTGCGCGCTGCGGGCACTTTCGCGTCGAAAATATCGCGGGTCAATATCCACTGCCAGGCCAGCCAACTCTCGGGCCTCACTACTGCCGTGGATCGGTACCGATTCTCCCCGAAGAACCTGCTCATGGCCGCCAGCCAAGACAAAGTAGTGGTTGACGTCGGTGGTCTGCCAGTTGTTGATCGCTCCCGAGCTAAAAAACCACCCCATGTCGTCCTTGCGGCGGCTTTGCATAGCTGCCATCATGACAACGCTCGCTGTAATGACCTGCAACCGTCCCAGCGTTAGAAATTCGTTCTCGTTGTAGTAGCCGGCGATGGTAGCCATGCGAGCGATCAGAAGCGGATTCCTCTCCAGCCAGTCGGCACTGCGGCTTTCTCGCCAGTGCTGGATCAGAGATGGATCCAAGTGCTTGGTCACTCCGAGCTGGGTTCGCGCGCCGTCAATAAGGGAAATGGTTCGTTGAAGGTTGTTGGTCTGGAGCGTTATGACATACCCGGCACCGGGGCGTACGAGCGTATAGGTGGTCCCGCGGAAGGGCTGTAGTAGCCCGGCGGCGAGCACGCCGAAGGAATGCAGAGGGAAGATCACCAAACCAGGAGCGTTTCGCTGGCTTCGACGAAGTCGCTTCAACACCGACGTGACTGGGTCCGAGTCGCCATTCTTGACTGCATCGAAAAGTAGCTCGTCCAACGTGTATAGGCCGACGCCAAGGCCACGCTGCCACAGTTCTCGCGCCAGTCCGTTTCGGACGTTTTCCAAGTGGAAGCTGATAGCACGAACGTCCTCCTGGATCTCGTCGCGAACGAGTTCTACTGCGAAATCGTCGAGGTATTGGAACCGTGCAAGATCCTCGGCGTGGCTGGTAATGTACGCCACCGAGCCGGCGACAGTGAGCTTCTTGATGACCTTTTCCGCCTGGATCTTAGCGGAGATACTTCCGATCGGCTCCAGTTGGCTCACGTGCTTGCTCCTCAGGGCGACCAAATTTTAGGGGTGTCCAGGCTGCTTTACACGTTCGAGCCGACCCGGGTTCTGGTGCCAGGGCGAAGGTGTGTGGGCTCCTTGCTATGCGCGCTGAGGCCGCCCATCGAGGTCGGTGAACGCGTTCACTTTTCCCGATGGCATCAGGTCTACCGAGCTCCACCGCCGGAGACAAGATGCGTTCGGTCGAAATCTCCGGCGACGAGGTGCCGCAGCTGGCCCACCCGCCGGCAACCTCTGATCCGTAGCTCCGGGCGGTGCGGTCTCCTACGGCCGCCTCCGACGTCGGACAGCTCCTGGTCGTCGGGTGGCAGCCATGCCGGCTCGATCGGTTGCTGCACTTCGCTGCTGTACTGCTCGGTCCCGGTCAAGGGGTCAGGCAGGGCCGGCCGGAGCTCCCGACCACTTCGTCCCGCACACGGGTGGGCGGCCACCGCTGGATGTCGTCCGGGCCGTCTTACGCTCCCAGCCAACGCGCCTTCACTGTCTCGTGTCGCCCCTTAGCGTTCGCTGCTGGATCGCTCGCTGCCTCCTGGCTGCGGGGAGGCTTCATGGGCGGTGTAACCGTCCCTTGCGGACAATCACGTACCCTGCTAGCATCTGCCGCAGCAGCCAAGAGCATGCGGTCTAATTGCACAACGACACTTCCATTCCCATAGACTTGGGATAAGTGTGTCTAAATATTGTTAGTCTCGCTTTCGCGAAAGACACAGTGAATCCCCATGGGATAACTGTGTCTTATTTGTTTTTGGGACTCTTACCTGTAGGTAGGGGTCCTTTTTGTTGCCAAACATCGGTCCCGCGTCCTCGACTGTGTGGCCTTCTTCGTTGCCAAGGAAAGGAATCGTGATCTAGTGTCCGATCTTGTACTCTTCGGTCTCTTCGTGCTGGTTGCATGGGTTGCAACGCTGCTAGCGCTGGTCGCCCTCGTCCTTGGCGTAGCCAAGCATGCGTTTACCAAGGCCAGATCGCAGGATGTCCCGGCAGTGCTCGCTGCCATGGTTCGCTTCACTGCAGCTATGCCCTGGCTCGGACAACTGGGCAACCTGGTCCGAGTAGCGGCCCGCGTGCAGGCTACGCAGGCCATCCCGGCACCACCAGTCCAACTACCAACGACCGCCAACGAGCCGCAACTCATACAAGGCGCTCCACAATGAACGTCAGTCGTCGCGGCACCCATCAATCTTGTCAGTCTGCTGGCTTGCGGTCTCTGCATGAGTGGGCGGACTTACGGAGAGATCGCGGGTATCCCCGTCGAATCGGCGTTCCTCAACCGGGCACAGTTGGCTGCCTCGGTGGAGGTACACCAGCCCTGCCTACTTCGCGACAGTTGATCGTTTGGGTAGGCGCGGGGTCGCGGTGTGTGGTGACGCTGTGGGATGGTGCTGCCGTGAGTGAGACGGGGCAGACCGAGGCGGTGACGGTGTCGCCGGAGAAGCCGGACCAGTGGCATGACTTCCGTCGGGGCATCGCGCTGTTGTCGATGGTGCTGTTCTTCTTCTGCGTCGTCGGCCTGGGGTTCCTCGTCTACCAGCTGGTCGCCGCAAATGGCGGGGACGTGTTCGACGGCTGGTCGTTCATCCGTTTCCTGTCAGTTGCGGTGCCGCTCGGCGTGGCTGCGGTGATGGGCTTGGGCGTCTACCGAGCGACCGGTAACGCAGAGGCGAAGCGGCGCGGTCGCGTCATGGGTGTCGCGCTGCTGGTCGCCGCTGTCCTGCTGGTCGTGACGGGTGTGATCGGGGATCGGTTGTCGTGAGCTTCTCCGTCGAGCCCGGCGCCCTGGAGCGGGCCGCCGGCCGCATGACCGACGCCAGCGTCGACGCCCAAGCCGCGAAGGCGTACATCACCAAGCACACTGACATGCCCTGGTACGGGCAAGGACTACTCAACGAGGCGTGGCCGGCGCATCAGAAGCTCGTCGACGAGATGACCAAGCGGCTGAACCACCTGGTGGAGCTGCTGGACAAGTCGCGTGACGCCCTGCAACACACAGCGGACTACTACCGGCGGACCGACTCGCGCAGCGCTGGCCGCCTGGACGCCACCTACCCGGCTGTCGACCGCGGGGAAGACACGATGTCCGGGGAGCGCACCGGCGCCAGGAGCTACCCGTGATCGAGCCGACCGACTTCCTCCGCGAGCCCGCCCAGCCTGACCCCTCGATCTCCCGGGGCTTCGCCAACCCGATCGGCATCCTCGACGCCATCTCCATCTCCCACTGGGTCAACCAGGTCATCAAGGACGTCGCCGGCTACGACGTCATCGGCACCATTACCGCCGCGTTCGTCGGGGACTGGGAGAGCTTCTACAAAGCCGGAGACGCCTACGGCAACCTCGGCCAAAGCCTGCAAGCCCTCGGCGGCAACCTCATCGAGGTCTCCACCCAGATCGACCAGCAGTGGGACGGCCGGGCCGCCGACGCCGCGTTCGTCTACTTCCGCAAGCTCGCCGCCGCCACCGCCCAACAGAACGTCGTCTTGGCCCAAGTGCAGGACAAGTACCACGAGGCAGCCCGCGCCATCTGGCTCCTGGCCGACATGGTCGGCGGCCTCATCAAGATGATCATCGACAAAGCCATCATCATCGGCGTCAGCGCCGCAGCAGGCACCGCCCTCATCGAAACCGGCGTCGGCGCCGTCGCCGGATACGGCATCGCCACCTGGCAAGCCATCGAACTGGTCAAGAAGGTCAACGACGCCGCCCTGAAGATCCAAACCGGCGGAACCCTCATCCTCGGCTTCTTCAGTTTCCTCAAGACACTCGCCGAACAGGGCGGCGACCTGTCCAAGATGCCGCTCCCGGATCAGCCCTACACCAGCCCGGTGCCCGCATGACTACCGTCGACCACGAGCCCGAGCGGCAGTTCCTCGACATCACCGAAGGCAGTCGCGGCCTGGCCAAGCTTCTCCACACGAGCCTACGCCGACTCAGCGACGGCGTTGCCGGCGACGACCTCCAGGAGATGGCCCGCGACATCCTCGCCGGCCACACCGACCTACGCCAAATCGCCGCCAGCGACGCCTACGGCAGCCATCTCCTCGACCGCTTCCACCACTTCCGAGAGTGGGAACAGAGCCTCGACCCAGAGGAACGTGAACGCATGGGCGTCCAGACCGCCGAGACGTCCGGCCGCCTGGACGAGGACCAGTAGGGCAGCGCGGCCCCCGCCTTGCAAAGATCAAGACGCTTGTCTGCCTGCGTCGGTAACTGCCGTTGACCTGCTCGCGGTGTCGCCCACCGTCGATCCTGGACCATGACCGTCGGCGGGCTTGGCTGTACGAATGGCTGTACAGCCAATCCGACATCCGGGTTAGGCCATCGCGTTGTGCAGTAGGCCCGCCAGTGCGATGCCCACAGTCATACCTGGGACCAATCCAGCAGCGTGCCCGACGGCAAGGCCAACTGCAGCTGAGATCGCAATGATCACTGTCCAACGGAGCGGCAACCTGGTCCCGCCGGGAGACGCCTCATTGGCGCCTCGATTCTCGCGACGTACGCTCGACACGGTTCGGTTCCTCCTGCATCTGCTGTCACAGAGCACGAACGCCGATCCTGGCCTCCGGGAGTGCTTTGGCCGGCGATCCCGGAGGCCCTTCTCAACGCGGGTGCTTGCCGCCATCTGGCTGCGAGGGCAGCGTAAGGCGGACTAGTGACAGCGGTCGACCACGTCGGTGGACGAACCTCGGGACACCCTGTGGACACCGGGGGACGACGCCTGTGGACACCGGTTCGGGCTCTGGACCAGCTAGCCGACAGGCGCGTCCGACCTGCGCCAACAGCCCTGCGGAGTTCTCCGGGGCGCCTCTTCGCCAGGCTGGTAACGAAGTTGTGCAGGCTGTCGTTGGCCTTGCATAGAACCCATTCCAAGGCTAAGACCTCGTCGCATGTTCCACCGTCTATGGGCGCTACTGGTCATCGCTGGCTGTCGTCTGACCTCCAGGAAACGCCCTGCCGTCCTGGAGGTGCCCTGATCCTGGGTCCCCACTGATCTTGGCGACCGGGCTATGCCCGAGAAAAGGCAGTCGTGCGACTGGCAGCGACGACCTAGCCTCATCGACGGGAAACGTTGACACGAGGGTGGGCGGCAGATGCAGGCGGTAGATCAACTACACATCGAGCCTGAGGTCATCGAGCGCTTGCGTTTGGCGCTCAAAGGCTTCGCCCCAGCAACCCCCGAGAACGTGCGGGTAAGGAGCGGTCGGGGCCATCGCATTCGAGTACCGCCCGAGACCCTCCCGCTCGCCCCACTTCCGTACCTGGTGCTGCTGGCTATCGGCTGCAAGAACTTGGGCCGTGGCGAGAAGTTGGCATGGGCAGTTCCTTTTGCTTTCGAGGGTGCGTATTGCGAACTCTCCAGCGAGAAGTTTGGGCTTCGACTGTTCATCGACAAAGAGGCGGCCGGTGACGCGTCGGAGGTGTCGGCTATTGCCGGTCGAATTCTTTCGCGTTTAAACAAGGGACAGCGGCTACTTGATGCACGGGTGCTGCGTCCACTCGCGATGGAGGAGCTGCGTGCTGGCCGTGTCATTCTCAGGAATCAGTACTACCAACTGCGCGAAACCTACGAGTACTTTCGTGAGGGGGCGCAGCTTGCCTACGCGGGCAAGGGTAGGGCGAACCGGCCTAACCGAATATTCGCCGTAGAGGCTGAGGCTTTCCACAACACCATTGCGATGGTCGGCGCCTATTTTAGCTTGCTGGAGCACTTGCTAGTGATGGTTACGCCGTTTCTTAATAACACGCTGCTCGGACAAGATCTACTGGACCTTATTGGCGACAAGTGGTCGACGAAGTTCAGAAAGACTCTTGGCGTTGACGATCCCATCGCTAAGCGCTTCCATGACGAGTTCCGTCGCATTTCTGAGGAATACCGCAATACTTTCGCTCATGGCGGCTTCGACAAGTCGCGAGCCACGATGGGATTCCGCATCCCAGGCGTTGGCTGGCTGCCCGCAATGTTGAGCGATATTCGAGATAGCCCGCACTTCAACTTTGTGCCTGCCAACCAAACTGACTATGGCAAGATATGCGCGTTGTTTGATGAATTCGATGGATGGGTGGAGAGTGTCGCCGCCGTGCACGGAATGATTTGGGTGAAGGCGGGTCTCGACGTCCGGTTCGACGAAGAGTTCCGCGCAGACCTCTTGCGCTCCCTTGATGACGACACATATATGGAGTTCGTGGAAAGCACCTCGGACCTGGTCGACCTGCACACGAATATGGATTACTGATGAGTTGGTGGTGGCCGGTACGGCCCAGTCTGCCGCGCGTCGAGTTCATGCAAGCGCAACTCGAAGAGGCCAAGGATTTACTGGAGCGGGACAGCGTCGCCCATGATCGGCTTGCTTTTATCCTGCTCGACAACGCTGCCGAGGTCATGATGTTCCGCAACGTCGAGGCCCTCTTGTTCAGCAACCCATTGTACGAGCGACTGCTTAAGCAGTGGGAGGCGGCGATTGAGGCGGCCGACACCCCCGAGGCGCGGTCGCATCGTGATGAAATTAAGGCAAAGGTTGTATCGAAGACGAAGCGGGCAAAGATCGAGAGATCGTTCGACGCAAAAGCCGATTTCCTTGTGGATAATGGCCGCCTCGAACAGACCGCTGCCACCGTACTAAAGAAGCTCCATCGATATCGAAACGAACTGTATCACCGGGACCGCATCCGAAGCCTGACCGTTCGTTCTGCCGCTCAGCTCTATTTCTCGTTGGCGGTCTCACTTTTCGAGCGTGGAGACAAGTACCCGATTGGCGAACCGATCATCATAAGAACCATGGAGCAGTTAGACGCTGTCCGCCGGGGAGAGGATATCCGGCCGGAGCCGAAAGAGCGGGTAGTCACGCGAAATTTGCGCTTCGGGATGAGTATTGATGAAGCCGGCCTTAAGGGACAGTTGGTCGCCCATCTGGCTAGCCGACTCGATGAAATCGACGCCGGCATTGAGTGGGTCTCGGAAACCCTTGGCTTTCCGCCCCATGTAGTCGTCAACCTCGCCCAGGTTCACGAGAGTCAGCTGCCAGAATCGCCTCGGCAGCTAGTGACGATGAAGGTTGATTACAATATCCAGCACCTGGCGCGATGGCGAGAAGCTTTAGGTGGGCTTCCCAAGTTAAACGGGGAAATCGAACTGTTCGCAGCCTTTGCTGATTTAGAGGATGAGTTCGAACCCTTTGAGCGGCAAATCAAAGGGCTGGTTGACCGACTCGACTACGAGATCGAGTGGGAGGCGGAAATGATGCGGGACCGATAAAGCCCCGCCAACTCCTGCTGCCATCCCGTCTGCCGCCGACCCACACACCGTGGAGCGGGCCAGGGCCAGGGCGACAAGGTGGAGCGCCCTACCGGACGTACGACCTTGTCGCCCTGGCCCTGGTCTGCTCGGCTTGCCTGGGTCGGTGGCTGGCGGGATGGCATCCCACCCCCACCACCCACGACCGCAACCGTTCGGCAACTCCATCCTGGAGTCGTTGCGCCCCCGCCGGAGGCAGCTCTAACCCCAACCCCGCCCCACCCTCCGCCCTCCTCCTACCTCTACTCCTTTCCCACCTCGGACCCATGAGCGGCCTGACGGATTCCGTTCGGCAACTCGATTGGCTGACCGTCGACCGGTCCGCGGTGAGACGTCACCAGGCTGGAAGAGACGGAAGGTAGAGGCTGTCGCATGGTCCCGGTCAGTCCCGGGACTCGTCACCGGGTCCCTTCACGGACCCAGGGGTGACGCGCGGGGCGGGGCGTGGTTTGCGGGCCGGCTGACTTCCCGCCCCGGCGCCGTAGGCGGCCGGGGCGGCGGCTCCGTCAGGAGCCGGTTGCCGCGCCCCGGCCCGCGCCGCGCGGAGCGCCTTGATCTTTACAGAGAGTGTTTCGGCAATCCAGCGCCAAAGACGTCAGGGGCTTCTATGTGCTGACGCTGATCGACCGGCGGAGGCGTTCCACTGCTGTATAGATCGGTTGCTCGGGGCCGGGCCGGCTGGGACGCCATTCCACGACGACTGGGCGGACGGCGTTGGCCAGGCTGGCTACGGCTTCCTCGTTGCCCGGGTCGGGTAGTCGGTCAAGCGCATCAATCGCACTGACGGTGGTCTCGTAGCGATGGCTGTTGACTGGGGTATTCCGCCAGCCTCGGTGGTCTCGCCATTCCTGCACGCGCTCCCGTACCTCGGCGGCGGCTGATCGGATCAGGTCCGCCCGTTGTCGAGGGGTGAGCGCTGCGGGGTGCGGTCGGTCGTCGGTGGGTTCTTGCGGCGGCGTGTCGGCGTCGCGCATGGCGGCGATCGTACCGGCGCTCTGTCCAGAGTCGATCACGTCCGGGAGGCTGGCGAGCGGCGGTCAGCCGGCGGCAGGGTTCCACTCCTGGGCGAGGATGGAGTAGAGCAGGGAGTCACGCCATGCGCCGTTGGTATGGACGTGGTCGCGTAGCCGGCCCTCGTACTGCATGCCGAGCCTTTCGGCAACGGTGTGAGATGCGGCGTTGTCGGGGCCGATGGCCGCGGTGATGCGGTGGAGCTTCAGCGTCTGGAACCCGAAGTCGACGATGGCGCGGGCCGCATCGGTGGCGTAGCCGCGGCCCCAGTGGTCGGCGCCGATTGCGTACCCGAGCTTGGCGGCCCGGTGGCCGGTGAGGCCGAGCCGCGCGAATCCGATCATCCGGTCCGTGGCGTCGGCGACGGCTAGGTAGTACTCGGTGCGGGGGGTGTCCTGGGCGCGCTGGATGGTGCCTTCGACCATGGCGACGGCGGCGGCCTGGTCCCGGCTGTCGAAGGAGAGCCACTGAGTGACGCGGTCGTCTCCGACGATTGCCCAAGCGTCGGCCGCGTCATCGGAGCGCATGTCGCGCAGGGTGATGACGCGGCCGGGAATGGTGATCGGGTCCATGTCCCCGATGGTGCCCTATCGAGGAAGGGCGTTGGCCGGGGCGTGGGTGAAGTGTTCGATGCCGTCGATGAGGTCCTGGGCGTCGTTAGCGTGGCCGGCGCGGGTGATTGCCTGGTGGACTCGGCGCACCGAGTGAATGATCCCGTTGATGCGCTGGTCGGCGGGCAGGTCGAGCACAGGCGCCAAGGCGTCGGCGGCGGCGTCCAAGTCGCCGTTGGCGACGCGGGCGATGGCGAGGTTGGCGTGTGAGCCGGCCTGGTCGCCGAACGCCCACGCGGGATCGTTGGGGTCGGCGTACGCCTGGGCGGCGCGGAGGGCGTAGCGCTCGGTGCTGGTGGCCTCGCCGGGGAGCCAGGCGAGGGCATCGCTGGCGTAGTAGAGGGTGCGTGGCTGGTTGAAGGTGCAGATGCCGCCCATCTCGTCCATCTCGTCGGGGCGTACACGCGACCAGGCGTCTTCGGCCTCGGTGATGGCGGCCTTGGCCTGCTCGGCGTTGCCGAGGGCGGCGTACGCGCGGGCGGCGCTGGCGGGCAGCCAGACGGCGGAGGTGCCGCCGGCCTGGGTGGCGTGCTCGCGGCCGGCTTCGGCGTAGCGGACCGCCTCGGCGTAGCGACCGGCCCAGTAAGCGACGAGGGATTGGAGGCCGCGCAGCCACGCCTGTAGCCCGGGATGGCCGGCCTGCTCGGCGCAGAGAACGGCGGTGCGGGCCTGGAGCATGGCCGAGTGGGGGTCGGCCATGTCGTGGGAGACCCTGGCGAGCAGGCCGCTGGTGATGCCGGCGAGGAAGTGCAGGTCCCTGGACTGGTTCGGTGCCTGGCGGCGCTCCAGCAGAGTAAACAGGGTGTCCTGTGTCTCGACCAGGTCGGGCAGGACGTGGCTGACGGGTCGCTGAGGGTAGGCCAGCGCGAGGCGTTGCACGTCCTCGGCGAGCTGTTCGATGGCCGCCGGGCTGGTGGACTCGGCGGCGAGCATGGCGTACTGACGGGCGCGTTGTGCGGCCATGGCGAGGAGGTTCCTTTCCGGGCCGACGCCGGCGGTGTCGGCAACGAGGTGCCGGTCCGGCGCAGGGGTCAACTGGCGGGAAGCCCAGGGGCGCTGCAACTCATCAATGGATTTGCTGAACATGGCCTGTAGTGCCCGCCGGGTGGCGGGGGTCGATGAGGCCAAGTCGCGTTCGCCGCGTGCCAGCCGCCCGAGATGCCGGGCGCTGATCGCCGCCCGCGGGTCCATCCGGGAGAACTCGTCGGCCAGTTCCTCGTACGTGCGGTCACTCTGCTGGATCAGGTACTCCAGCATCGTGCGAGGTTCGCGGCGTTCTCGTGCCATCCGTCGCTGCCTTCCTGAGGGGCTGTCTCCACGCTCGCCCGGTTGAGGTCCTTCCGGCAATGAAGGTCCTCGTGGTGTCCGCTCGATGTCCGCCAGAGGTGTACTTGCGGGTCCTCGATCGGTCCCGCAGGTCCCGTGCAGTCTCTCCTACATGGACGGCTCACCCACCGCATTTGTGCATGTGCATTCCGCTAATGCCCATGGGCAACCGTGTCGGCGCGGACACCGGGAGGTGAGTTCAGCGAGGAGGGGCGCGGAACTCACCGGGGTCCCGGTCTTGCGATGCGTCGAGGGGTCGCGCCCGCAGCGGAGACCGCACAGGTCCTCGCCGTCCGCGCCGGCTGCGTGTCCCGCATGCGAGGGGCGGGGCTGGAAGATGGCCAGCCCTCGGCGCTCGCTCCGGGCTCCTGGCGACCCGAACCGGCTGCAACGGCGCGACTGTGCCGACTGCGCAGGCACCGGCGCACAGGGGCAGTGGGCGGGGCTGGCGGTCGTCGCCTGACGGTGACGGCCGCCGGCCTTCCAAATAATCACGCGCGTTCCGTCGCGTCCTGAGTTGGCCCGGGGCGGGTGCTGGTGGAGACGCGGTGTCGGCCGCGCTCAGAAGCCCGCCCGCCTCGGCGCCCCCGCCCCAATGCGTGGAAGGCAGGCGTTCATGGTTCCGAAGCCGGGAGACGTGCTGTACGTCAACCGGCAGGCGTCGGTGCAGTTCGGCGGTGATCGGGCGTTGATCTTCCGGGTCATCAAGGTCAGTGACCAGCCCACCTACTACGGCTGGATCTGGCTGACCGGCTACGTCATCGATCGGGCGGGCAGGGCTCTGGATCGCCGAGAGATCTACGTCCAGGAGGCGGGCCTCCAGTTGGCGGATCCGCCGCCGGCTGCGGTCGGCCAGCCCAGGAAACCAGCGGCACGTACGGCATGCCGGAACGCCCTGCGGCGGTGAGTACAGGTGTCTGCTCGATTGGAGGGTTCGATGGCAGTGGGAGTCTTTCGAGTGGCCTCGCGGCTGGTCCCGATGGGCCCGG
The DNA here is from genome assembly GCF_043204915.1 of Micromonospora sp. NPDC047670. Taxonomy (NCBI): domain Bacteria; kingdom Bacillati; phylum Actinomycetota; class Actinomycetes; order Micromonosporales; family Micromonosporaceae; genus Micromonospora; species Micromonospora sp. NPDC047670. The sequence goes on along the minus strand of NZ_JBIDDA010000001.1, from coordinate 502,574 downwards.
AGCAGGTTCGCCGGCTGCGGTTCCGGCGTACGGGGTTTGGTCGGCGCGGCCTGGCCGAGGAGCACGTCTACGCGTTCTTGCGCCGCGTCGTCGACGAGCTGGTTGCGCGGAAAGCCGTTGAGGCCAGCCTTCGCGAGGAGAACGCCCGACTGAAGAACGCCCTCCGGGACTGGCAGGCCCAGTTCACACCGAAGCCTGGTCACTCAGTTGACAGCTCATGGACAGGAGTTCAAAGGCGCAGTTAGCCTGTTGACAAGCCAAGTTGCCGTCTGGGGTGAAACGGTGCCGATCGAGGTTGCGCCGCCGAAGTACGTGGTGATCGTCAATGCGGTGCAGCAACGCATCGAGGACGGCACCTACCCGCCGGGCTCGATGCTGCCCAGCGAAACCGAACTCATCCGCGAGTTTGGCGCATCCCGGCCGGTCGTGGTCAGGGCGTTGGATCTGCTGCGGCAGGGCGCCTGGATTGAGAGTCGCCAGGGCAAGGGCCGATTCGTCCTTGGTCGTCCCGGCGGTGCCGAGCAACGTTCGCGGGAACGCCGGTACGCCCTGCTGGACGACGACGAGCGGGCCGGATCGACGTTGTTGGCGGCCGGCACCGTTCCCGCTCCCCCACGAGCCGCTGTCGCCCTGGGGCTGGAGCCGGGAACACCGGTCGTGGCGCGTCGGCGCCTCATCACCGTTGACGGTCTCGGCCCGGTGGAGTTGGGCACGGCGTTCCTGCCCGTAGATCTGGCCGAGGGGACCCGCGTGGGCACCGATGACGCCATGCCGGAAGGACTGCTGCGGCATGTGGCGTCCCGCAAGCGGCTCAGGTTCGACCATGTGGCCGAACGCATCTCGGCGCGGCTGCCCAGCAAGGAAGAGGCTGCGCTGTTGCGGGTCGGCGAGAGCGATGCCGTGCTCACGGTGCTTCTGACCATCTGCGATCGGACCGCCAAGCCGCTAATGGCGCTGGACGTGCTGCTTCCCGCTGCGCGGCACGAACTGGAAGACGTATACCCGCTCGACTGACCTAAGTGGATTAGCCACTTGACAAGTCAAGTTGGCAGTCCCTACCTTCGATGCAACTTAACAAGTCAACTGGTCGAGTTGTCTTGTGGATCTGGAGGTCTCGCGTGGTTCCCATGACGTTGAAGGTGCCGGTCCCGTCCGAGTACGTGTTCCCTGCCGGGGCGCTCTGCCTCGGCGTCTCACCGCAGATCGACTTCGAGCGGCGCGGTGAGGCGGACAACCAGGCGCGGGACAAGGACACCGGCGAGCGGGTCTGGGTTGTCAGGGTGATGGACCTGGACCCGGAGGCCGGCAAGTTCGGTCGGTCGACCGAGGTGAAGGTCAAGGTCGTTGCGCCGCAGCAGCCGGTACCGCCGCCGTCGACCGTGCCGGGCTACCCGCCGGCGGTGGAGTTCGAGAGCCTGACCCTCACGCCGTACGTGGATTCGCAGCGGTGCAAGCCAGGTCGGACCTCGGGTGACTGCCGCTCCCGGATGGCGTACTCCCTGCGGGCGACCGCGCTTCGTCCGGCGTCGGCTGTGCCCGGTTCGGTGGCGGCCTGACCGGTCGCTGTTTGACGCGCGGGGCGGGTCGTTTCCCCGCCAAGAGTCCCGACCCGTCCCGCGCTCTCCCATCCCTCACCTTTCGAAGGAGGGCGTGATGCCCACCGTAGTTTCCCCTACCCTGATCGTCCTTATACCCCTGCTCGTCGGCGCGGTCCTGCTGCTCACCCGCACCCGCCTGGCCGGGCTGCGGCACGCCTACCGGGAGATGGAAGCCGCCCTCCGGTCGGCGCTGCGAATGCCGCCGGCTTCCGCTCGGGTGTGCGCCATTCGCTGCCCGCACTGCTGCCGGTGGGTCAAGCCGCGCCGATTCGACCTGCGGCGTATGTCGTGCCACTCGTGCATCGCCACCCTGGCCCGCCCGCACCGGGACGGTGACCTGTGCCTCTGATTAATGTCATTCCCGGCGACAAGATCCCCATGGCGCCGATGAACGTGCGCCTTCCGGCGTGGCGGGTTCCGGGTTGGCTACTGATGTTCTGGTGGCTGGCCCGGGGCCTGTTCCGCCTCACGGTGCTCGCGGTCCGGTACTGGTGGCTCAGTGGTCCGACCGTGCTCGCCCTGTGGATCCGAGCGGAGTTCGGCGACCTGGTCCTTGCCAGCGTCGCCCTGGTCCTCGTCGCCGGTTGTGCGGGCTGGTGGCGGTGGCATCCGTCGTCGTGGCTGCGCTTCGGCTGGTACCCGCTCGTCAGCCGGCTCAGAGCGCTCTTCGTCTACCGGCGGCGGTGGGCGTCGGTCATGGCTACGTGTGGGCTGGCGACCGCATTCGCCGGAGACCGGTACGTGCCACAACTGCTGCGGGTGCGCAGTGACCGGTTCGGCGATGAGCTGACGGTGCGGTTGTTGCCGGGGCAAATCCCGGATGATTGGGGGCAGGCCGCGGAACGCCTCGCCTACGCCTTCCGCCTCCGCACCGGGCAGGCACGCTCGATGGCTCGTCCGGATCGGGTGGTGCTGCGTCTCGTGCGCCGCGACCCGCTGGCCGGCATCGTGGCGCCGCTGCCGGTGGCCGAGGTGCCTGACGTGGACGGACTCGCCCTCGGGGTCCACGAGAACGGGCAACCGTACCGACTGCGGCTGGCCGGGTCGCATGTGCTGATCGCTGGTGCGACGGGTTCGGGCAAGGGGTCGGTGCTGTGGTCGCTGATCCGGTCCCTGGCCGGCGGTATCCGGTCGGGGCTGGTGGAGCTGTGGGCGTTCGACCCGAAGGGCGGGATGGAGTTGGCGGCCGGAGTGCCGCTGTTCGCCCGGTTCGCCTACGACGACGCCGACAGCATGGCCGGCGTCCTGGAAGAAGCCGTGAAGCGGATGCGGCTGCGGGCGGCCCGACTTCGCGGTGTCACCCGTCAGCATGTGCCGACGGCGGAAGAGCCGTTGATCGTCCTGGTGATCGACGAGCTGGCGGCGCTGACGGCGTACATCACTGACCGGAAGGTTCGCGACCGCATCAAGGAAGCCCTCGGTCTGTTGCTGTCCCAGGGTCGTGCGGTTGGCGTGCACGTAGTGGCCGCGCTTCAGGACCCGCGCAAGGACATGTTGCCCTTCCGGGATCTGTTCCCGACCCGGATCGGACTGCGGCTGACCGAGCCCGAGCAGGTGGACATGGTCCTCGGCGACGCCGCCCGCGACCGGGGCGCGCTCTGCGACCGCATCCCCGAATCGTCGCCCGGGGTGGGATTCGTCGTCCTCGACGGCGTCCGCGAACCCGTCCGGGTTCGCTTCGCCTACCTCACCGATGACGACATCCGTCAGCTCGGCCGCGAATACCGCCGGCTCTGCGACGACACCGACGACGGGCAGGAGGTGGCCCAGTGAAGGCTGACACCGAGCGCGTGGAGGGCGTGGCCCTGGTGCTCATCGTCCTGACCGTGGGCGGGCTGGCCGGCGCGGCGTCGTTCACCCATGTCCACGACTGGACCATGGCCAACTCGCCGGCCGGTACCGGTGACTGGTTCGGCTGGGCCAACGCTGCTATCTCCGAACTGCTGCCGCTGGCGGCGCTGCTGACGATCCGGCGGCGGCGCCGCACCGGCGGACCGATCGGGTACCCGCTGTTCCTGCTGGTCTGCGCCGTCGTCCTGTCGCTGTCGGCGCAACTGGCGGTGGCCACGTCGAGCCTGTCCGGCTGGTTGCTGTCCGCCGTCCCTGCTCTGGCGTTCCTCGGCCTGTCAAAACTCGTCTTCTCCACCGCGCCCGCCCCGGCGGGGGTGCCCATCGACGAACCGGACGATGCCTGGGATGAAGTGCCAGCCGGCTACGACCGGACCGAAGATCACCGGCCCGTCGTCGACAGCCAGGCGGTGACCGCCGAGCAGGTTCCGCCGGCAACGGCGATGCAGCGTCCGGGTTTGGTGCCTGTCCCTGCGGCGGCCTTCGCGCCCCGTAACGGTGCCGCTTACGGCTCGGAGCGTGACCGGTGAACCAACAGGAACTCTTCCCCACCGCAGCCCCGAGCGAGGTCGAGCAGCCTCGGCCAGGGTCGCGGGCGGACCGCATGCGCAAGCCCCTGGCCAAGGACGCGCTCAAGCAGCTCGCCGAGAAACACGGCGTCTGCGTCCGCCCGTTGGCCCTACGCCGTACCGACACCGCCACTGGCCTGACCGAGGTCGTCGAAGTCCCCTGCGGGGCGACCCTCGCCGCGAAGTGCAAGCCGTGTGCCGAGCGGAGCCGGCGGCTCCGAATCCAGCAGATCCGGGAGGGCTGGCACCTGTCCGACGAACCGGCCGTCCGCCCGGACAGGCCGGGTGAGGACGTGCTCGCGCTCGTCCGGGTGCGGGCGCATCTGGAGTTCGAGCGCGAAGCCGTGCAGTACCAGCCCATGACTCCAGACGAGCGGGCCGCCCAAGTGGCTGAGATCGACGCCGCGATAGCCGAGCTGGACGAAGCTCTCGGCGAAACCAGCCTGCGCGGTCACCTCACCCCGAAGGAGCGCGACGAACGGCCCCGGCGCAAGCGTTCCACCCGGCGGAGGCAGGACTCCCCGCACCTCCCCCGGCTGCCTGTCGACCCGCGCACGGTCGGCCGCGCCTACTCGGGACGGGCGGGCAGGACCTACCGGCCGTCGATGCTCATCACGCTGACGCTCGGCTCGCACGGCCCCGTGCACACCCACCTACGTCGGGGCGCCTATGTCGCCCCCTGCGAGTGCGGCCAGCGGCACGGCCCGCATGACGACGTGCTCGGCACTCCCGTTGACCCGGCCGGCTACGACTACCGCCGGGCCGCGCTCGATGCGATCCACTTCGCCCGGGTCCTCGACCGGTGGTGGCAGAACGTCCGCCGGGCCGCCGGCTGGAACGTCCAATACGCGGGTGCCGTGGAACTCCAACGGCGCCTCGCCCCACACGCGCACTTCGCCATCCGGGGCACCCTGCCCCGCCGGCTGCTCAAGCAGATCGCGGCGGCGACCTACCACCAGGTGTGGTGGCCGCGCTTCGACGAGCTGGTCTACCCGGTCGACAAGCCCCCGGTCTGGGACGTCGACCAGCAGGCTTACGTCGACCCAAAGACGCGGGAGCCGCTGCCCACCTGGGGTGAAGCCCTCGACGCCCTGGAAGAACCCGACAGTCGGCCGGCGTACGTGGCCCGGCTTGGACGGATCGACGCCCGCGGCATCGAGCAGGGCACCCGCGACGCCGAACGCTCGATCCGCTACGTGACGAAGTACGTCACCAAGGATCTGACCGACCAGGCCAAGCCGCGTTCCGACGCGCAGAAGGCGCACTTCGACCGGCAACATGCGGAACTGGCCATGCTTCCGTGCTCGCCGACGTGCGCCAACTGGCTGCTGTACGGAGTCCAGCCGGACGGCGTCAAGGCAGGCTTGACCCCTGGCCGGTGCACCGGGAAGGTCCACCAGCGCTCCACGCTCGGCTTCACCGGCCGCCGGGTGCTGGTCTCCCGGCAGTGGTCCGGCAAGACGCTCGCCGACCACCGTGCGGACAACCGCTCGTGGGTGCGCGCCATCCTCGCTGGTGGCATGGCCGACACCGAGGAGCACGACCAGGCGGCCGACGACGCGGACGGGTCGAAGCGGTACCGGTTCGAACTCGCCCGACCGGAAGACCCCGACGTGCCGCCGCTGGAACACCGCCTCTTGCGCGCCATATCCGCCCGCATCCGCTGGCGCAGCGACCTCGACACCGCACGGATACGAACAGCCGTCACCGCACAGGCGACCGCCGCTCCGCTCTCCCCTGCCGCCTGAACATCTGGAGGACAGAACCCCTCATGGAAAGTGAGCTGTTGACCGTTCCGGAAGTCCTCACCGTGCTCAACGGTGTGTCGCGGCGGACCTTCTATCGCTGGCGTGAGCTGGGCATCGCCCCCGAGTGCATCAAGCTGCCCAACGGTGAGCTGCGCATCGAGCGGCGAGACCTGCGGGCCTGGCTGGAGCAGCACCGGGAGGCGGCGTGAAGTCGCGCGAGGTGCGGATCCGCGGAATTCAGGTCAACGCCCTAGCGGGCCGCAAGAAGTCGTACACCGTTCGGTGGGTGGTGGGGACGGGGCCGAAGTCGCGGACGTTCAGCACCCGGGCACTGGCGGACAACTTCCGGTCCGACCTGATGCAGGCGGCCAACCGGGGCGAGGCGTTCGACGGTGACTCCGGGATGCCGGAGTCGATGATGGCGCCGAAGGAATCGGTGACCTGGCTCAGCTTCGTCCGCCGGTACCTCGACATGAAGTGGCCGGGGGCGGCGGCCAAGTCGCGGGAGAGCACCACCGACGCCCTGGCGACCGCGACTGCGGTCCTGATCGGGGATCAGGCCGGACGGCCTGATGCGGCGCTGCTGCGTCAGGCGTTGCGCGAGTGGGAGTTCCCGCCCGCGTCCCGACAACTCGATCGGCCAGCCGATGTGGCTGCGGCGCTGCGCTGGTTGGAGCGAGCTTCGCTGCCGTTGTCCGCGTTGACGGACGCTGCGGTCGTACGGCCGGCGTTGGACGCGCTCGGGCTGACTTTGGACGGGCGGCCGGCGGCGGCGTCGACGACCAGGCGGCGGCGGTCGGTCTTCTACAACGTCCTTCAGTACGCGGTCGAGCTGGAGCTGTTGGAGTTCAACCCGGTCGACAAGCTGCGGGTGCGGTCGAGCCGGCGGAAGGTGGCCGGCGAGGTGGACCGGCGTGTCGTGGTCAACATCCGCCAGGCGCGAGAGCTGCTGGTCGGGGTCACGTACGTCGGCGAGCGCGGAAAGAACGGCCGGCGGGGTGAGCGCCTTGTCGCCTTCTACGCCTGCCTGTACTTCGCGGCGCTGCGGCCGAGCGAGGCGCTGGGTCTGCGGGAGCGGGACTGCCACCTTCCCGAGAAGGGCTGGGGGCTGTTGACGGTGGAGAAGTCCCGGCCGGCGGCGGGCAAGCGGTACACCGATAGCGGCGAGGTGCACGACGACCGCGGGCTCAAGCACCGGGGCGAGACCGAAGCGCGGGAGGTGCCGATCCCGCCGGAGTTGGTGTTGATCCTGCGTGCGCACGTCGACCGGTTCGGGGTGGCCGCCGACGGGCGGCTGTTCCGCAGCGACCGGGGCAACGTGGTGGCGTCGTCGACGTACTCGCGGGTCTGGGAGGAGGCGCGTCGGTTGAGCCTGCCGCCGGATCGGGTGGCCTCTCCCCTGGTCGGTCGCCCGTACGACCTGCGGCACGCCGGGGTGTCGTTGTGGTTGAACGCCGGGCTACCGGCGCCGGAGGTCGCGCAGCGCGCCGGGCATTCCGTCGACGTGCTGCTCAAGGTGTACGCGAAGTGCCTCGACGGAGACCGCAGCCGGATGAACGAGCGCATCGAAACGGCCCTACGCGGATGACGAGCACTCCGCGGCGGTCGACTTGAAGATGCCGCTGCCAACTCCTTGAAGATTGGTGAACCAAGCGGTGACTACCAGCGTTGGCTCCTTCCCAGTCGAAAAGAGAAGGAGCCAACGCTGGTCGTTATGGCTGCCTGACGAGGCCGCGGATCTTCATGCCATTGTCCGAGTTCGGCTTGTTGATCGCCTCGTAGACCTTGTGGCCTGAGTCGCGTGCACCACCAGCCCAGCTGACACCTTTGCCGGTCTCCTTTGCTGCGATACCACCCCAAAACACCGACTCGCGCTCCCATCGGATATAGGACAGCAGGGTGTCCAGGTCCTTGTCATCCGTGAACTTGTCCGTCGTGCACCAAGACATGGATCGGTGCACCGTGGCCCCCAGACCTGCCAATACCGCGGGCGAGGTGATCGCGGACTTAGCGTGGAACTGGTCCGCATACTCCTTGAGCAGGGCACCGAGCCGTTCGACGGTCTCCTGCTTCACCGCCTTCATATCAGAACCCTCGGGGAGGTCATCAGGCTCGACGTCACCCGACGCAGCATGGATTCCGGCCTTGCCAAGGATGGTGGTTACAACCAGGGTCCGGAGGCCAGAGAGGGTCATCCATTCACGAGACTTTGGCCCTACCTGCCGCTTGCCGGTCAAGATCAGGTCGCTGAGAGCGATGTCTTCCCCGTCCACCGTGACCGTGGTCGAGTCGACCAAGGCCTGGGCCACGCTAGTGGCGAAGTCGCGCATGTCCATGGACAGCGCAAGTGACTTGTCGACCGGGACGCCCTTCAGGTTGCGGTCATGGAAGATCTGCCGTGCAGAGAGCGTAGAGATGCCGTGGTAGATCTCGAAGGCAATCATCGCACCGTCGAAATCAAAGTCCCTAAGCCCGAACAAGGCCGGATTCTTCTTGATCCGATGAAGCGCAGTGATCTGGGTCTCGCCGTCGATAGCAATCAGTCCATCCCTAATCGGGAGGAATGCCTTGCCATCGGGCTGGATATCCAGGGGGCGTTGGCACCACAGCGTGACAGGAGGGATTGACCATGCATCGCCATACCCTCCGCTAAGACCTTCCGCGATGTAGTCAGCGTAGTTGTTGATGTTCTTGGATTTAGGGCTTGCTGCCGTGCCAATCACACGCTGAACCTCGGCGCGCATACGGGCATATCCGTCCGGCTCCTGCCGCGCCTTCACGTCGCGAGCAGCCTCCTGCTCAACCCTCACTGGATCATTGACCATGTGCAGGAGGTTCTCCATGTCGACTATGCCGATGGCGACGTGGTCGCGGACCGGCATGAGCGTGATGGGGAAGCCTGTCGTAACGGGCTTGAGGATCTGGTTGGACATGCAGGACCTCCGAGGCAGGCGGCACGGGCAAGCAAGAAGCCACAGTAGACACTGACCGCGGTTACGTCAAACATCTAAAAACACTGACCTCAGCCCTGCCGGATGGGGTCTGCGGTGCACATCGTTGGCAGGTGGATCGGCCAGGGAAGCCCTCTGCCCATACTTGTCAGGACCGCGGCACGAGAGATCACGCGCTCAATTTGCCCTGGATGCGGCCGCATGCCCGGCAATGGGCGACGTCGGATTTTTGCCCTTCGTCTAAAAAGTAATGCTTTAGATGAAGGAGAAGACTGGGCTCGGCCGTCATCCCAGGTCGACGACCTCGATTCAGGCACTTCCTGTTGTGATGCAAGCCAGATCGCGCCGCCACAAACAGAGGTCGATCCCGGGCTGAGGGCGACATGCCGTGCTTGGCGCCGCGGGCCGGGGTTGCCGCACGGGCAGGCGTCGACCTTCTTCGCTTCTATGCCCTACGACCTGCGCAAACGACCGCTCGAAGGGGCTCAAGATCATTGCACGTACTCTGCACGGTTGGCTGCAAACGGCGGCTCAGGGTGGCATCCGGCTGCACAGGTCAAGCGATCGACGCGGAGACGTATCCGCAGCTCAGTGGCCGTTTTGGCTGATCTTTGAGGTGCCCCCGGCAGGATTCGAACCTGCGACACACGGTTTAGGAAACCGTTGCTCTATCCCCTGAGCTACGAGGGCGCGAGGGCCTAGTCTAGCGACCTGCGGGTTCACCTGGGGTGGCAGGGAGTGGCCCACGTTCACCCACGTCACCCGGCCCCCTGTTCGCCCAGCCCAGGAGCACACCCGGAGCACACGAACCCCGGTTTGCGACCGGCGGTCGCTGCGGTGCCCCGCGTCGGGAGCGCTTACGCCGGGGCGCTCGGACTCCGCCGTGATACTGACTGGGGCTGTTTCGCTAACGGTGTTCCGGCGGTCTTGGTTAGTAGGTTTCAGCAACCGGGAAGCGGTCGCTGAAGGTGATGGCGAAGGCGTTCAGAGCGGGTTTCCAGCGCATCGTCCATCGGGCTCTGCCTGCTCCGGTGGGGTCCAGGGACCGGGTCACCAGGTACAGACACTTCAACGCGGCCTGCTCGTTCGGGAAGTGGCCGCGGGCCTTGATCGGCTCGTCGGTAGCGGGCGTTGAGGGACTCGATGGCGTTGGTCGAGCAGATGACCTTGCGGATCTCGACGTCGTAGTCGAGGAACGGGATGAACTCCGTCCAGGCGTTGTCCCACAACCGGATCACCGCCGGATACCGGCCGCCCCACCTCTCCGCGAGGTCGTCGAACGCCGCCCTGGCGGCGGTGGCGTTGACCGCCGTGTAGATCGACTTGATGTCACGCTTCAGTTCGTCCCAGTACCTGCGGGAGGTCAACCGGAACGTGTTGCGGATCAGGTGGATGACACAGGTCTGCACCACGCTCTGGGGCCACACGTTCGTGACCACCTCCGGTAGCCCTTTGAGGCCGTCGCAGACGAGGAAGAACACGTCCTTGACGCCCCGGTTGCGCAGGTCGGTCAGCACGCCCATCCAGAACTTCGCGCCCTCACCACCCGTGCCGGCCCACAGGCCGAGGATGTCCTTCTCGCCGTCGAGGGTGACCCCGATCGCGGCGTAGAACGGCCGGTTCCCGACCTGCCCGTCTCGCACCTTGACCACGATCGCGTCGATGAACACCGCCGCGTAGATCTCGTCCAGGGGCCGGTGGGACCAGTCGACCATCTCCTCGATGACCTTGTCGGTGATCCTGGAGATCGTCTCCTTCGACACCGACGCCCCATAGATTTCGGCGAAGTGCGCCGAGATCTCCCCGGTCGTCAAACCCTTGGCATACAACGACAACACCACCTCGTCGATCCCCGACAGCCGGCGCTGCCGCTTCTTGACGATCTGGGGCTCGAAGGTGCCCGACCGGTCCCGCGGCACGTCGATCAACAGCGGCCCTGTCGTGTCGGTCAGCACCGTCTTCGAACGGGTGCCGTTGCGAATGTTGCTCGATCCGGCGCCGGCCGGCGTACCCGCGGCGATCACCATTGACGCGACGCAGAGCAACGCACGCGAACCAGCTTCTCCGACCACGGCACCTGCCCGGACATCTCCGCCCCTGGCGGGGGCGTAACCGATGCCGCCTGCGGCGGGTTGATCCCGGTGACGTGGGCAGACGCCCGGGGCACGCGTCACTGCCTGGGGGTGAGCGGTGCAGCGCAGACTCGTCGCCATCGCCCCAGTGCTCATTGGCGCGCTCCTGCTGCATCTCAGCGTCGCCTGCCGCCCGCCGCTCGCCGCCACGGACGTGCCCCAGACTCGCCCGCTGGCGACCGCGCCGACCCACCCCGGCCTGCCGCCCGCGACGCCGTCGGACGCCGAGTCCCGCGCCACCGGCGGTTCCCCCGCCGCGCAGGTCGATCCGGTACGCATCGAGGCGCACCTCGCCGTGGCCGCGCTCACCGCGTGGACCGGGCAGCCGCCCGGGCGGACCATGGTGGCCTACTTCGCTGGCAAGGCGTGCGGATCGGTCGCCCGCCCCGGGCGCAACAGCCCGACCAGCGACCGCCGCGACCCGGTGACCCCGGTGGCCTCCGCGCCGCCCGGCGCGCCGTTGCGCCGGGACAACACCGTCGACAAGCGTCCGATCGTGGCGGTCGCCCCGTCCGAGGCGGTGCGGCCGAGCGTCCTGCGCTGCTGAGCGGCGCGCGCCGCAGGCCCCGGCCGCCCGTCGACTCCGAGTGAGCGCCGGCCGGGCGGCGGCACGTCGGCCCGGAGCGGTCGGAAGCAAATCCCCAGACCCACGCCCCGCCACGCGGTCGCCCACCGACCACGCGCGCCTTCCCGCTGGCGTACCCGCCGATCGCAAGCCGGCGGTACGCGCAGCGCGCCACCCGTTGCTCGCCCCGCCGCCTCCCGGAGTGGACCATGACCTCTGTCGCCCTGCCCTGGCGCACCCTGCGCACCGACCTGCCCGCCTCCCTCGTCGTCTTTCTCGTCGCGCTGCCGCTCTGCGTCGGCATCGCCGTCGCCTCCGGCGTACCCGCCGAACTCGGCCTGGTCACCGGCATCGTCGGCGGTCTCGTCGTCGGGTTCATGCCCGGCAGCAGCCTCCAGGTCAGCGGCCCGGCGGCCGGCCTGACGGTGCTGGTCGCCCAAGCCGTGGACCGCTACGGCCTGGCCGGGCTCGGCACGATCGTGCTGGTCGCCGGTCTCCTCCAGGTGGCGCTGGGGCTGCTGCGGCTGGGCCGCTGGTTCCGGGCCATCTCCGTGGCGGTGGTGCAGGGCATGCTCGCCGGCATCGGTATGCTGCTCATCGTCGGGCAGCTCTACGTCCTGGCCGGCGGCACGACGCCGCACTCCGGGCCCGGCAAGTTCACCGGCCTGTCCGGCCTGGTGGGCGAGGTCGTCAGGTCCCACCCGGCCCGCGTCTCGCTCGCCGTCGGCGTGGCCACCCTCGCGGTCATGCTGTTGTGGGACGCCCTGCCCGGCCCGCTGCGCCCGGTCCCCGGCGCGCTGGTCGCCGTGGTCGCGGCGGCCGGGGCGACCGCCGCGTTCGAGCTCCCCGTGGACACCCTCGACGTCGAGGGCCTGCTCGCGGCGGTACGGCCCTCGCTCGGGCACTGGGACACCCTCGCGGACGTCGGTTTGCTCGCCACCGTCGCCACGTTCACGCTCGTCGCCTCGGCGGAGAGCCTGTTCAGCGCGGCGGCGGTGGACCGGCTGCACCAGGGCCCGCGCACCGACTTCGACCGGGAACTCGTCGCCCAGGGCACCGGGAACACCCTCTGCGGCCTGCTCGGCGCGCTGCCCATGACCGCCGTCATCGTGCGCAGTTCCGCCAACGTGCGGGCCGGCGCGCGGACCAAGGCGTCCCGGGTGCTGCACGGGGTCTGGCTGCTGCTGTTCACCGCCGCCGTGCCCGGCCTGCTCGGGCTGATCCCGCTGGCCGCGCTCGCCGCCGTGCTCGTCCACGCCGGGGTGAAGCTGATGCCGCTACGGACGGTGCCGGAGCTGTGGCGGGGGCAGCACCAGGGCGAGGTGGTGGTGCTGGCGGTGACCGCCGGGGCGATCGTCACTACCGACATGTTCACCGGCGTGCTCGTCGGCCTCGGCCTCGCCGTCGTCAAGACCGCCTGGGAGACGTCCCACGTGCGGGTCACCGTCCTCGACGGCGGCACGGGGCCGATCGAGGTGTCGATCGCCGGCAACGCCACCTTCCTGCGGCTGCCCACCATCCTCACCACGCTGAACGGGCTGCCGGCCGACCGGACCGTGCGACTGGACCTGCGCGGCCTGCGGCACGTGGACTTCGCCTGCCGATCGGCGCTGGACTCCTGGATCGACACGCACAATGGCAACGCGGGCGTCTCCGTGCACGTCGTGGCGCCGCGCCCAACGGAGGACAACCGGGCCCGGATGGCGGACGCCGCCGAGTGAGCGCGCGGAGGCGACCGGTTGAACCGGCGCGGGCGCCGCCGAGCCAACCCGCGCGGGGGCCCGCCAGGCCGGGCTGATGTGGGCGGCGAGGATCTGCCAGCCGCGCTCGCCGTACACCCGGGTCCGGGTGTAGCGCAGGCGCGTCGTGACGGGCGAGCCGTCGAAGATCCCCGACACCCGGCCGACGAGGAACGTCATCCCGGTTCCGCCCTCGACGACCAGGTGTAGCTCCTCTTCCACAAGTGCGTCGGCACACCCCCGTCATCGACACCGTCGGCGCCCTGGCCGCGATGCTCGACCTGAGCATCGCCCACCTCGACCGGTACGCCGACCGACACGCCATGGACCGACGCGCCATTGCCGACCGCCTGCACCATTACCACTACCGGTAGACCGAGGGCGGTCGCCTGATCGAGGCACCCAAGTCCCGGCTCCGCGCCCTACAACGCCGGCTCCTCGCCGAAATACTCGGCCCATTGCGGTCTATTCCGCCGCCCACGGCTCCGTATCCCGGCCGCTCCGGGCGCCTACCGACTCGACCGACGCCTCGCCGGACTCGTCGTCAACCACCACCCCGCCACACCCCGCGACGAGTACGATCAGCTCCGCGCCATCCTCCACAGCGCCGCCCGCACCGGCCTGGCCGCGCAGAACAGGACCGGTCACCCCGACTTCGCTCAATGCCTCATCGGACGAGTTGCCTGGGTTGGTCATCACCACCCGGCACGCGCGGCCAAGCTCGCCACGCTGCTGGCCCGAGCACTTGCGGCACCGTAGACTGACGCGGCGCGGCAGCTTCGCCGGATCTCGGCAAGGACACGTCGGACCAACCGAAGCATGGCTTGAGCAGGACTTACTTCTGTTCTGCTGATCTTCGGCAAGCGAGCACAGCAATGCGCGTGTGCGACCCGTTAACGTGAAGACAGAATAGAAACCCGCAGGTAGTGAGCCTCTGGGTACAGATAGATCGTCGCCTTAGGAAATCGTTGCTCTATCCCCTGAGCTACGAGGGCGCGAGCGCCTAGTCTAGCGACCTGCGGGTTCACCTGAGGTGGCAGGGAGTGGCCCATGTTCACCCGCGTTCCCCGGACCCATGTTCGCCCAACCCATGGACCACACCCGGAGCACACGAAACCCGGTTTGCGACCGGCGGTCGACCGCAGTGACTCGCGTTGGCACCGTTCACCCCGGTTGGCATCCGCTGGAGAGCACACACCGCGCACATCATCGAAGATCAACCACGTTCCGTCCATGTACCGCCTTCGGCGTCGCCACTGGAGGACCACGGAGCGCTTACGCCGGGGCGCTCGGACTCCGCCGCGATACTGGCTACCACGGTTCCCACCGAGCGTCCGCTCATGCCGAGTTGAGTGCGCCACGCGGCATCAAACCCGCAGCATTCCTCGCTCAAGGTGTTCAGCGGGCTAACGACCCAGAACCCCGTAGCTGGCGGAACTGCCGATGTGAGCGAGTCGGCCATGCGACCTGGCAGCGGGCCGCGCGCGCAGTGGCAGGCAATAAACCGGTGACGTCGGTGGTGATCTCCGCGACACTGGCCGACGTGGAAGAGGTCAAGGTCGTCGTCGCCCATCACGAGCGCGCGACCCTGCGCGTCGGCGACGTGTTCCTGAAAATCGACGCCGACCAGACCCGCACCGACGTCGAGGTCGAGGCGATGACCATGGCGCCGATCCCCACGCCGGAAGTCCTGTGGCGCAAGCCGCCCGTACTCGCGCTCGCCGCGCTCCCTGGGAGGGCACTCGGCCGCCTCGGCGAGCCGTCGACCGCGTCGCCGGCGTCGTGGGCCGCGGCCGGCGCCGCCGCACGGATGCTGCACGACGCGCCGGTGCCGCCGTGGCCAGGTCGCCGCCTCGACGACCTGGCGTCACGCCTCGACGGTGAATGCGAGTGGCTCGTCACGAACGGCGTCCTTCCCGCCGACCTGGTCACCCACAACCGCCGGGTTGCCGAAGCCGCGCTTCGGCCGTGGACTCCGGTGTTCATACACGGCGACCTGCAGATCGCCCACGTGTTCGTCGACCACGACGAGATCACCGGCGTGCTCGACTGGTCCGAGGCGGGCCAGGGCGACGCCCTGTACGACCTCGCCATCCTGACGCTCGGACACGAGGAACGCCTCGGCGACGTCGTCGCCGGCTACGGCACCGACGTCGATCTCGACGTCATCCGTGCGTGGTGGTCTGTGCGAAGCCTGCTGGCGATCCGCTGGCTGGCGGAACACGGCTTCGATCCGGCCGCACCAGGCTGCGAGGTCGACGTGCTGAGATCCCGGATGTGAGGCCGCACGGGCCCGCCTGCCACGAGTGCCGTGCGCGATCTGCGTGTGTTGCGGTGCCGACCGATCATGCCGATGAGCGTGCATCCGATCCAGCTTCGGCTCCGGGACGCGTTGCTGCCGGTCAAGTACGGGTGCGCCAGCTGAGTCACAGGGCGATCGGGCGGTAGGCCAGCGCGGCGTCGACGATCTCCTCCGCTGTCGCGTCCCGCGGCTCGGGCGGCGGGTAGAAGATGAGGTCGCTCGCGCCCGGCTCTACGGTATTGCGCTCGAACGCCGCGATGTATCAGTCGTCGGTCGGGCGGGCGAGGATGCGACGCGCGATCTCGACCAGCTCATCTCGGGTGACGTCGGGCAGTCGGACCGGCGGTGGCGCGCACGCCCACCCGACCAGTTGTTCATGGTCGGGCGCTCCGCAGTGGTTGTGGAAGTCGTTGAGCCCGAAGCTGTGGCCGGCCGTCTCGTTGAGCGTCTCGATCGCGGCAGCGGCGTCCTCACCGCGATCGACGAGTTCCTCGATCTGCAGTATCGCCTTCCTGATCGCGAATCGCCGCTCGGGTGAAGCCGGCCGGGTCGCGGCGCGTCGCGCAACTCCACCGCGTTTGCCCTACTGGTACCGCACGGGCTGGGTCATGTGAGCCAGGACCAGTTCCGAACCGGCCGGCCGTTCCGAGATCGGATGTATGGATTTGCCACGAGACACGTGGTCCACTCGTTGACGGTGTTCCGGCCGAGACGTCAGTTCCTACTCGCCCGCCGAGTCCGAGACACGATCGAACGCGTCTCGCGTAATGATGTAGGGGTTCCAATCCTCGTCCGGGCCATCGAGGCTCGCCTGCCCCGGGCCTCCGTACTGATCTTCCTCATGCCCGGGCCGTAGCGGAGGACCGGCCCGTTGTCGTACGCCTCAATCTGCCGAACGGGCCAGCCATCCTCACCAACCTCGAAGTACCAGACGGAGTATCCCCAACCGTCGAACTCGCCTCGTGGCTCATCCCAGCGACGGCGGAGGAAACGACTCGGCACAGCGAAAGCCTAACTTGATCTTCAAGCAATTGGCGTCACGGAACCCCCGCCGGAACTCTGCCCGGCGGGGTTCCGTCTCGCCCTTGGCCTCGGTGGCCCAGTGGGGCCGGTCGACATCCAGCTTTCGCTTGAGGGTGGCGAGGAACGCCTCGGCCAGGGCGTTGTCGTACGACGACCCGATTTGCTTGTCGAGCGACGGATACCGTGGCGGCGACAGGCGTCGGCGGAGCCGCTACTGCCGGTTCGACCCCCACGGTCGCTGTTCGATGACCGGCCATCGCCCGGGTGGCGGTGGCGCTGAGGCGGGCGTTTCCGATCAGCGAGGGCTCCGCGGTCGTCCTCGCCGCCTGTCGGAGGCTCGGCGACCGGCTGTTGGTGTGCGGCCTTCCTCCACCGGCTGCTTCGGTTCTGCTTCCTCGTGCCTGCCGGACCGGCCTGGCATGGCGGCGAACAGGGTGTCGAGTGCCTGTTGTGCTGTCCCCAGTTGCGCGATCGCCTCGGCGATGCGGGCTCGTTCCCGTTCCAGGTGGTCGACCATGCCCGGACACGCTGACGGTCTCAGGCGCCCGCCATCGTCGTGTACGCAGTGCAGCACCTGCCCGATGACGGCGGTGGGAAGCCCGGCGGCGAGCAGGGAGCGGATGTGGGACACGGCGACGATGTCGGACTCGGCGTACTCGCGGTAGCCGTTGGCAAGGCGCGCCGGCCGGAGGAGCCCTTGCTCCTCGTAGTACCGCAGGAGCCGCTCGCTGACCCCGGTTCGGCGAGCCAGGACACCGATCCGCATGTGGTTTACCAATCCTGTTGACCTTCACACCGATGTCAGAGCCTAGCTTTTCACCGTCACCAGACAGCGAGAAGGGACGGGCGATGTCGGGAGCGGTAATCATCGGGGCGGGGCCGGGAATCGGGCGATCGGTGGCCCTGCGATTCGCTCGGGAGGGCCTACCCGTCGCTCTCGTGGCGCGTACCGGCGCGACGGTGCGAGCGGTGGCCGAGGCTGTCGCTCCGCTCGGCGTGCGGACCGTACCTCTGACCGCCGACAGCACGGACGAGACGGCGCTGCGGGCCGCCCTCGACTCGGCGGCCGAGGAACTCGGCCCACCGGACGTGGTGGTGTACAACGCCGCGATAATCCAGGCCGACGCGCCGGGTGAACTGTCCGTACGCGCTCATCAGGATGCCTGGGCGGTCAACGTGGTCGGGGCGCTCACCGCCGCCGCACACGTCCTGCCCAGGATGGCCCGACGCGGCAGCGGCTCGTTCATCGTCACCGGCGGGATGCCCGAGCCGAAGCCCCGGTACGTGTCTCTCTCGCTCGGCAAGGCCGGGGTACGGACCCTCGTGGCCCTGCTCGACCAGGAGTACGGGCCGTCGGGCGTCCACGTGGCCACAGTCACCGTGGCTGGCGCCGTCGCCCCGGGCACGGCCTTCGACCCGGACGACATCGCCGAGCACTATTGGCGGCTGCACACCCAGCCACGACAGCAATGGGAGCGGGAAGCCGTCCACGACGGGTCGACCGCCGCCGGTGGTGGTGCGGTGACCAGCCTGGCTCGTGACGTCGTCGCCGAGCTGCTCAGCGGCTGGCGGACGGCGTTCGACGAGCACAGAACGGAGCGCCTCAGCGCGCTGTTCACGCAGGACGCGCTCTTCCAGGGCATCACCCCGCAGCCGCTGGTCGGTCCGGCGGCGATCCGCGCCTACTACGAGAGGGTCGCGGCGGGGACCACAGCCTCCGTGAGCGTGCTGGAAGCCAACATGCTGCGCGAGGACATCGTCGCCGGGTTCGCGGACGTCACCTTCACCGCGCCGACCGGCGAGACCACGCTGCTGCGCCTCTCCATCGTCGCGGAACGCCTCGCGGACGCATGGTCGATCCGTCACTACCACGCCGCACGTCTGCCCGGTCCGGGTGAACTTGGCGGCCCGTCGGGGGCGGGAGTGTCCAGCTAGCGGCTGGCTGTGGCAGTGGTGATCGGGCGGGAGAGCGAGCTGTGTCGACTGACGCAGCTCGCTTCGGCGCGTGAGCCGGCCGTCGCGATCCGGTCGAGCGCCTGCACACCGGCCTCGCCGTCCTGGCCGACCTGATCGGCGACGACCCTGCTGTCATCGTCTTCGAAGACCTGCACTGGGCCGACTCGGAGAGCGCGGCGCTGTTCGAGCGCATCGCCGACCAGCGCGGGCCGCGGCTGCTCATCGGAACGTACCGGCCGGACGAGGTGACCCGCCGTCAACCGGCGGCCGGCCTGCTGGCCCGTCGGCTGGCGGGTGGCGGGTGGCCCAGCTCGCCCAGGTCCGCGCCCAACTGGGCATGGCGCCGGTCGACGCGGCGCCCGCGGTCACCGGCCCGACCGCCCTGGCTTCCCGCGAGCGGGAAGTGGCAGTACTGATCAGCGACGGGTTGACCAACACCGAGCTGGCCCGGCGCCTCTCCATCTCACCGAAGACCGCAGCCGTGCACGTCTCGAACATCCTGCGGAAGCTGGGCGTCTCGTCCCGGACCCAAGGTGGGTGACTCCGTCGGGCGGCACTGACCGCCACCGCCGGCACGGCCCGCAAGCTGCAACCACCGCCACCGCCGGCACGGTCCGCGAGCTTCAACCACCGCCGCCAGCCGGTCGCCGGTGAGGATCAGCGGGATCGCCGGCACGGTCCGCGAGCTGCAACCACCGCCGCCGGTGACGTTGGACGCCCCACGGCAACCGGGGCGGTCCTCGTCTCCGAGCCTCGCCCGCCGTTCGCACCAGTCCCGGTCCGCGCCTGGCGCCCTCGGCGCCGCCGGCCCACCCTGACGGGCCGGCGGCGTCGAAGGGTGGGTCAGCGGACGAAGGTGATGTCGGGATGCCTCGGCGACGGGCGGTTGAGCAGCGCCCGGGGTCGGTGGCGGAGGTGCTGATCGAAGAAGGCAGCGAGGTAGGCCCGCTGGGAGGCGACGATCCGGCCCGGGTCGACGGTGCCGATCAGCCCGGTGACGAGTCCCTCCGGCAGCGGGAACGCCGCGTCGAGCTGCGGCAGCAGCACCTGGTGGTCGGTGAAGGTGTAGTGCTGACCCTCGGGGACGTACAGGTCGCGTTTCCAACCGGTGGAGTTCGCCCAGAACGACCGCCAGTCGGGGGCGTCCAGGTGGGTGTACGGCCTGCCGCCGATGAGACCGGCGCCCATCAGCAGGAACGGGCGGTCCAGCCCGCGCTTGGCCACCTCGCCGAGGTCGTCCCGGCCGTACGCCATGCTGCCGTCCAGGTCCGCTCCGGCGTCCAACCGGCGGTCGGCGAGCATCGCCTCGGCGGTGGTGAAGCCGCCGGCGGAGTGGCCGAACATGCCCACGCGGGACAGGTCCAGCGCGGCGCCGAGGCCGCGCGGAAGCCGGCGCCTGCCGGCGTCGGGGTTGCCGCCACGGTCGAGGACGGCGAGTTGGTCGAGGACGAATCGGGTGTCCTGGATCCGGGTGCGGATCTGTGCGCGCATGAGCTCGGCGGGTTCCAGGTCCGGCTGGTGCTGCGTCTCCAGCCGCCCGCCGGGAAACTCGACGACCGGCGTCTCGTACGTGTGGTCGACCGTCACCACGACGTAGCCCCGGCTGGCCAGTTCCTCGACGAGCACCGTGCCCTCCGCGCGGGGCCTCTCCCCGCCGGGCGAGTACACGACCACCGGATATCCACCGTGCCTGGCCCGCGCGGGCGCACCGGCACGGGCATGGGTGGTGAGGCCGGCCCAGTCGACCTGTCCGGCCGGGAGGCCGAGCATGCCGGCGAGGTTCTCGCCGTGGCGCTGCGCCGCCAGTGGCGGCAGGTACGGCGCGAGTGGTTCGGTGCCCGCCGGGCGAGCCGGGTACCAGACGGTGACCATGAGTTCCCGCGGCTTGGCGGCCACCCACGGGTCGGGCCGGTCGTGGTCGACCAGGTGCAGTTCGGTGGCGGCGACGGGGTACGGGCCGGTCGGTGCGGGCAGGCTCAACCGCAGCGGCGCGCTCGCGGCCGGCGGTCGGGCCGGTCCCGGATCTGGTGCGGTCTGGGCGAGAGCCGCTGACGTGGTCGACACCATCGCCGCGGACACCGCGACCGCGACCCCGCCCAACAGCCCTCGTCGAGAAATTGTTCGCATGCGACAAGGCTCGCCCGCGGCGTCCGCCGACGGCATCTGCCGGAAGTAGCCAGGTGGGCCCTGAGAAATCTCGGGGACGATCGGCCTCGGGGCGGATGACACCACACTCGACCAGGGCGTCCGGCCGCGTAGGCGCGGGCCTGCGGGTCACCGCCGGCAGCCCGGCGCCCGGGGGTGCCGACTTTCGTCAGGGCAGGTCGATGCCGATCGGTGGCTGTGCCGTACCCGGCCGGATCCCTACCGTCGACGCCTCAACGGCACATCCACCGGGAGAACAATGATCACACTGCGCGGGCTGACGAAACGCTTCGGCGCGACGACAGCCGTCGACAACCTGACCCTGGACCTCGCGCCGGGCCGGGTCACCGGCTTCCTCGGCCCGAACGGCGCGGGGAAGTCCACCACGATGCGCATGATCCTCGGGCTGGACCGGCCCACCGCCGGTGAGGCGCTCGTCGGCGGCCGGCGGTACGAGACCCTGCGGCATCCGCTGCGCGAGGTCGGCGCGCTGCTCGACGCGAAGGCGGTGCACCCGGGGCGGAGCGCACGCAACCACCTGCTGGCGATGGCCCGCAGCAACGGCATCCCCGTCCGCCGGGTGGACGAGGTGCTCGCCACGGTCGGCCTGAGCAACGTCGCCGGCAAGCGGGCCGGCACCTACTCCCTCGGCATGGGCCAGCGCCTCGGCATCGCCGGCGCCCTGCTCGGCGACCCGGGGGTGCTGATGTTCGACGAGCCGGTCAACGGGCTCGACCCGGACGGGGTGCGCTGGGTCCGCGAGCTCATGCGGTCCCTGGCCGCCGAGGGTCGGACCGTCTTCGTCTCCAGCCACCTGATGAGCGAGATGCAGCTCACCGCCGACCAACTCGTGGTGGTCGGCAGGGGCCGGCTGATCGCCGACGCCCCGATCGCCGAGGTCATCGGGCGCAGTTCGTCGACCGCGGTGCTGGTGCGCGGCCCTCGGCCCGCCGACCTGGCCGAGCTGCGGCGCCGGCTGGTCGCGGCGGGCGTCGCGGTCGAGCAGGAGGACGGCGGCACGCTCGTCGTCATCGGCGCCGGCATCGAGCAGGTCGGCGACCTGGCGCACGAGATCGGCGTACGCCTGCACGAGCTGAGCGTGCGCGAGGCGTCGCTGGAGCAGGCGTACATGGAACTGACCGCCGGCGACGTCGAGTACGGCGCGCCGACCACCACCGGATCGGGAGCGCGGGTATGACGACGGCCACGACGGCCCTGCCCAGCGCCGACCGTACGGCCCGGCACGGCGGTGCCGGTGGCGGCGGCCTGGGCGGCGCGATCGCCAGCGAGTGGACCAAGCTCTGGTCGGTGCGCTCGGTCTGGTGGAACCTGCTCGCCAGCGTCCTGCTGATGGCGGCGGCGGCCGGGCAGGAGGCCATCTACGTGGTCAACGAGAACACCAACATCGACCCCGCCGACGACCCGGGAGTGGTCGGCGTCGGCAGCGTCGCGATCAGCTCGGTCCTCCTGGCGCAGTTCACGGTGCTCGCCCTGGCGATGCTGGTGATCACCGCCGAGTACGCGACCGGCACGATCCGGCCCACCCTGCAGTGGACCCCGTCCCGGGGACGGCTGCTGCTGGCCAAGACCGCCGTGGTCGCCGTGGTCACGTTCGTGGTGGGCGGGCTGCTCGGGGCGCTGGGTTCCGCCGTCGCCCACCCGGTGCTCGGTGAGTGGGGCCGGTTCCGGGCGGGAGAGACCGTCGGCGACGTGCTGGCGGTGGCCGCGTACCTGTCACTGATCAGCGTCTTCACCCTCGGGCTGGGGACGGTGCTGCGCAGCGCGGTCGGCACGCTGACCACCGTGTTCATGATCCTCATGGTGGTGCCGATCTCGCTCGGCGCCCTCGACATCGAGTTCGTCAACCGGCTCGTCGACGGGCTGCCGGGGGTGGCCGGATCCCACTTCATGAGCGGCGACACCGACCCGTACCCGCCGGCGGCCGGCCTCGCCCTGCTCGCCGCGTGGGCCCTCGCGGCGATGCTCGCCGGTTACGCGGTGCTGCGGTCGCGGGACGCCTGACCCGGTGCCGGGTGGCGGTGGTCCCCGCGGACCGCCGTCACCCGGCCTCGTCCACCAGTCCGGCGTCGTACGCGACGATCGCGGCCTGCACCCGGTTGCGTACGCCGAGCCGGGCGAAGATCGTGCTCAGGTAGCTCTTCACCGTGCCCTCCACCAGGAACAGCCGCCGGCCGATCTCCGCGTTGGACAGCCCGGCCCCGACCAGCGCGAGCACCTCGCGTTCCCGGGCGGTGAGCGTCGCGGTGCGGTCGCGGGCGGCCGGGCCACGGGCCATCCGCGCGCCGCCCATTTCGATCACCCGCCGGGCGATCCGCGGTGACAGGTACGCGCCGCCCTCGGCCGCCGCGCGCACCCCGGCCAGCAGCTCCCGCGGATCACCGGCCTTGAGCAGGAAACCGCTGGCCCCGTCGCCTAGCGCCCGCGCGACGTAGTCGTCCTCGCCGAAGGTGGTGAGCATGAGCACCGCGGTCTCGGGCACGAGCCGGCGGATCTCCACGGCCGCCGCCAGCCCGTCCAGCTTCGGCATCCGGATGTCCAGCAACGCCACCCGAGGCCGGTGCGCCCGGGCCAACTCCACGGCGGCCCGGCCGTCCGCGGCCTCCGCCACCACCTCGATCTCGGGGTCCGCCGCCAGGATCACGCGCACCCCGGCCCGGATCATCGCCTCGTCGTCGGCCAGCAGGACGGGGATCACACCATCTCCTCAGCAGATCGGGCGCGGGCGACAGTCGCCCGCGCGGAACACACGGCCGTGGCCGAGACCCTGGCTGTCGCGCCTGTCGTCGACGCGGCGCCGGGCGTCGGCCGGCCGTCAGTCGGACATCCGGTCCTTGGTCAGCAGCCGGTCCTCGACGAAGCAGAGCCGGTAGGCGGCCTGGCCGAGGGGGAAGTTGCCGTCGGTGTAGAACTCGCAGGAGGCGCCCGGCGGCAGCGGCCAGTCCGCCGGGTCCGGCCGTTCGACGACCTGCCGCTCCGGCAGCAGGCTCCGCAGCTCGGTGCGGTGCTGCCCGACCCGCATCCGGTCGAAGTCCGCCGGTTCGAGGACCGAGCCGAACGTGGCGAACGGGTAGTAGGCCAGCGACAGCACGCCGGCGACCACCACCGGGGCGGCCACGGCGACCAGGAGGCTGCGCCGCACCCGCCGCCGCGCCTCGCGCAGCCGGGTCGCCGACGCCGGCCTGACCAACCGTACGGCCTCGTCGGCGTCGACCGCCGCGGCGCCGGCGGCGTGCGGCAGGCGCGCGGTGACCTCGAACCCGCCGCCCCGTGGTCCGGCGCTCAGCGCACCGCCGGCCAGCCGTACCCGCTCGCGGAGGCCGACCAGGCCGGACCCCGTCGACGCCACGCCGGGTGCCAGCCCGGCCGGCGGCGGCTCGTTGACCACGCTCACCACCGTCTGCTCCGCCGAGCGGGTCAGCCCGACGCTCACCGCGGCGCCCGGCGCGTGCCGGGTCGCGTTGGTCAGCGCCTCCTGGACCACCCGGTACACCGCCCGCTCGACCATCGGCGGTGCCGGCGCGGCGGACCCGTCCCACCGCAGCCGGACCGACATCCCCGCCTCGCGGGCCCGTTCCACCAGATCGGCGACGCCCTCGGCGGCCGGCCGGGTGGGAGCCGGCGCGCCGTCCTCCCGGAGCACGCCGATGATCTGGGCGAGCTGCTCGGTGGCGGCGGTGACGCTGGCCCGCAACTCCCCCGCCGCCCGCCGGTGCCGCTCGTCGAGATCGGCTGACACCTCCAGCCCGCCGGCCTTCAGCGCGATGAGCGCCAGGTCGTGGCCCAGGGAGTCGTGCATGTCCTGCGCGATGCGGGCACGCTCGCGCATCCGGACCCGCTCGGCGGCGGCGCGCTGCTGCCGTTCGAGCAGGTCGGCGTGCTCCCAGCCGGCGTGGACGAGCGCCCGCTGCTGCCGGCGGTAGCGCCCGACCAGCCAGGGAAACACCCCGACGAAGAGCAGGGTGGTGGTGAGGAAGAACCAGGTTGTCACGCCCGAGCCGAGTACGCCGACCGACAGCGCGGTCCCGGCCGTCGCGATCACGGCGAACGTGTACGCCGCCGGCCGGGCCCGGGGCATCCGCAGACCCATCAGGTAGCTCATGATCGGAATGGCGAACACGAAGTTCCCGTCGAACGTGGTCGGCACCACGACGAGCAGCAGGGAGATCGGCGGCTGGTGCCGGCTGGCCACCACCGCGAGGGCCAGCAGCAGGAGCGAACCGGCCAGCCGCCAGCCGGCGTACGGGTGGGTCGGGGCGGCGAGAAGGTCCCAGGCGATCGGCGTCGACAGGATCGCCCATAGCGACACGTCGGACAGCACCTCCACCCAGCTGCCGGCCCGGTCGCCGGAGGGTGGCCCTCCGGACCGGACGAGAGGCATCCACCGCTGTCGCGCGTCGCGCCACCAACCTGCCACGCGGCCCAGGTTACAAAGCCCACCACCTGCGCCGTTACGCACGAAAGTCAGTCCCGGGCGCGACGGCTCGGGCGGCGGTGACCGGTCGGACCGCCGCACGAGACGCCGCGAGAGGGGTTCAGCGCGTGAGCCACGCCGTGGCGAGGACGGCGCCGGCCGCCGCCCAGAGCAGGACGGAGGCGGTGCTGGTGACCCAGCGCATCCTCGGGCGGGGGCCCCGGGCGGTGGGCAGCCGCGACCAGCGGAGGACGCCGAGGGCGACGCCACCGACCGACAGGGCCGCGGCGAGCGCCCACAGCGGCGGCCAGAGCAGCTTCCAGGAGCCGATCGTCCAGGCGAGGCTCAGCAGCACGGTCGCGCGCCAGGTCATCGAGGCGACCTTCAGCCGGTCCGGCTCGGGAAGCAGCCGCCGCGGCCGGCGGCGGCCGGTGACCTCGAGCGTGCGGGCGGCCGCGGCGAGGCACAGCAGGGTGACCGCGGCCATCGGCAGTTCGGCGGTGAGCCGCTCGGACGGGGTCGGCGCGTCCCTGCCGAGCAGCCGCATCCCGAGGTACACGACCGAGGCGGAGGTGTTGCCGAGCACCACGACACCGCGCTTGAGCGTGGGGTCGAAGCCGACGAAGCTGGAGAACCCGGCAGTGCTGCCGTCGTGCCAGGTGATGCCGTCCGTGGTCCGCCAGGCGTAACCGATCCTGCTGCCGTCGGGGGCGTCCCAGCGGGGCCGGGTGGCGTCCGCGCCGGGTGCCGTCCCGTTGATCGTGGCGGCCAGGAAGCGGCCGAGGTCGGCGCTGGTGGACCAGCCGCCGGCGCCCGAGGGGAGATACCCGTCGCTGACGAAGAACTCGGTCTCGTGTCCCGAGGTGATGTAGCCGCGGGCGCCGTCGGCGGGCAGGTCGGCGGGCTCGCCCACCATGACGGTGTCCCGCATCCCCAGCGGTTCGAGGAGCCGGCGTCGCAGCAGGTCCTGGTAGCTGGTCCCGGCCCGGGCGGCGAGGGCCTGGCCGAGGAGGGCGAACCCGAGGTTGGAGTAGACGACCCGGCCCTTGTCGACGGCTCGGGAGCCGGCCGCGTCGTCGATGACGTCCCGCGGGCTGTGGCCGCCGTAGGGGTTGCCGCCGATCATGCTCCCCACGAGGGTCGCGGGACCGTCGAGCGAGGAAGGGACGCTCGGGATGCCGGAGCGTTGGCTGGCGAGTTCCTCCAGCGAGATGCCCGCGACCGCCGGGTCGCGGAACGCGGTGTCGGGGAAGATCTCCCCGATCGTCGTCTGCGGGCTGACCTCCCTCCTGGTCACCATGTCGGTGAGGAGCATGGCCGTCATCGCCTTCGTGACCGAGCCGAACTCGAACCGGGTGCGGTCGTCGACCGGTCGGCCCCCCGACAACCGGGTCGTGCCGAGCCCGGCCGTGCGGACGGCCCCGTTCTCGATCAACGCGACGGAGAGGCCGAGATGCCCGGCCGACGGCCAGGCGGCCTGCCGGACGGTCCGGGCCAGCTCGGCGTCACCGGTGCCTTCGTCGCCGAGTCGGATGCCGCGGGGCATCACCAGGGTGGCGAGCAGCAGCCCTGTCGCGACAGCCGCGATTATCACCGTCGTACGCCTGCGCCGACGCGGTGGATGCGTGTTCGTGGTCGTCATTGAGTGCACCTCCGGCCACCGAAGCTAGGCATCCGGCCGCCGGCCGCGAAGGGTGCTGACCACCGAGGAACAGCAGGTGGGCAGCCGCAGCGGAACTGCGGACAACCACAGGGCGTGGGCCCGTCCACGCTGGCAGGCTCGACCCTCGTGAAACCACCACCACCGCCGGCTGACCCCGCCGGGCGGACGGAGACCCGGCTGGCGAGGACGATGTTCCTGCTGGTCGCCGGGTACCTGTTGGACGACGCCATGCTGCACCCGGAGCCGGGCACGACGGCCGCGGACCACGTTCTCAGCGGTGCCCTGCCGGTGTCGGCGCTGCTGTGGGCCGCCGCCCGCCATCCGGTGTGGCGGGCATCCACGCGGGCGGCCGTCAGCACCGCCGTCGGGCTGCTCGCCCTCGGCGTCGGCCTCGCCGTGCCGGTGGCCCACGCCAGGTCGGCGGGCCCCTCCGGCGACGACTACACCGGTATCGCGGCCACGGTCGCCGGTGCCGCGCTGGTCGCCGTCGGGGTGCGGGGGGCGTGGCGGGTACGCCGCACCGGCGGCTCGACCCGGTCCCGTGTCGTACGCCGGTTCCTGGTGGGCGCGGTGGCGGCGTTCGTCGCGGTGCAGGTGGTCCTGCCGCTCGGTGTCGCCTTCGTCGCCACCCACGCGCCGCGCGGCGCGTCGCCGTCGTTCGCCCCCGGCCTGCCGTGGCAGGCGGTGCGGCTGCCGACGGCGGACGGGCTGTCGCTCGCCGCCTGGTACGCGCCCGGCCACAACGGCGCCGCGGTGGTGGTCGTGCCCGGTGACGGAGGGCTGCGGCACGCCCGGATGCTCCGCCGGCACGGGTACGGGGTGTTGCTGGTGAGCCCGCGAGGCCAAGGCGCCAGCGAGGGGGACGTCAACCTGTTCGGTTGGCGGGGGGAGACCGACGTGCGCGCGGCGCTGGCCTTCCTGGCCCGGCGCCCCGACGTCGATCCGCGACGCGTGGGCGGGCTGGGCCTGTCGGTCGGCGGCGAGATCCTCCTCCAGACGGCCGCTCGGGGAACCGGCCTGCGCGCCGTGGTCGCCGAGGGCGCCGGGACGCGATGGGCGGCGGAGGATCTCGCCAGCCCGGACCTGGAGAACCTGGTCCTGGCGCCGATGTCGGTGACGATCACGCTCGGCGTCGCGGTTTTCTCCGGTGGCCTACCGCCCGCGAGGCTACCGAGCCTGCTGCCCCGGCTCGGCGACGCGCGGGCCCTGCTGATCTGGAGCCGCCGCGGTCAGGGTGGGGAGCACCTCAACCCCCGCTACCACCGGGCCGCCGGGGGCGCCAGCGACATCTGGGAGATCCCGGAGGCCGGCCACATCGGCGGGTTGGCCGCCCGCCCGCAGGAGTACGAGCGCCGCGTCGTCGGATTCTTCGACGCCAGCCTCGCGGCGAACCCGGTCGGGCGGTAGTCAGACCGGCACCCGGCCCCACCCCAACCAGGACACGAGACGACGAGAAGAGACGACGCGATGAGCAAGCTGTCCTCGCCGGCGGGCGCGCCGGCACGGCCCCGCATCCCACGCCGCACGGCGCGGTTCGCCCTGCTGCTCGGTCCGCCGGCCTTCCTCGCGCTGGCCGGCCTGCTGCACCCCCACCACCTGATGCCCGACACGGCGCACCGATGGACGGCCGTGCACCTCGTCCTGCTCCCGGTGTTCCCGCTGCTGGCGGCCGGTCTCCTCACCCTGCTACGGTCTGCGACCGGACGGGCGGTGACGGTGGCCCGGGTCGGCTGCTACGTCTACGCCATCTTCTACACGGGGCTCGACGCCATCGCGGGGATCGCCGCCGGCCGGCTGATGATCGGCGCGGAGGACGTGATCGACGTTCAGGGACAGATCGACGAGCTGAGTGAGATCGGTGGTGCGGTGGGGCTGATCGGCGGGCTGGGCTTCCTGGTCGCCGCCGTGGGCGCCGCCGTCGCGCTGATCTCCCGGTACGGGCGCCCGGCGGTGCCGGGCGTCGTGCTGCTGCTCGTCGCGTCGGTGTCCTGGCTCGGCAGTCACATCTACTGGCCCGAGGGGGTGCTGACGGTGGTGGCGATCGGCACGGGCTTCGCCCTGCTCGAATTCCGCGCGGTGCGGCCGGCGGAGGCACGCGGTGTCGTCGATGCGCCGCTCGCCTGACCTGCCGACACGAGACGGCCCGGCCGCCGGTGGCGCGCACGGGCGGGGTGTCCCGGCGGCGGCCGACCGGTCGTCGGCGCCGGTCCCGCCGGACGTGGCCCGGCGGCCACCTGCGCGGCCACCGGTTCCGGCCGTGACCGGCGACCCCACGCCGCCCGAGGCGCCGGCGAAGCGGCCACCGACCGGCGACCTGACGCCGCCCGAGGCGTCGACGGCGCCGGCGAGGAGGTGGGCTCGCCCGCTCGCCGCGACGCTCGCGCTGGTGGCGGGCGCGGGCACGCTGACCGGCAGCGTGCTCGAAACGGGCGTACCCGTCCCGCCGGCGCAGTGGCTCTTCGTGCTGACCGGGATGCCGCTGCCCGCCCTCGGCTGGCTCATCGCCAGTCGCCGGCCGGGCAACCCGTACGGCTGGCTGATGCTCGCCTCGGCGACGTGCCTCGGCATCGGTGGCCTCGCGGTGGGCTACCTGTTGTACGTGGCCCGGCACGGGTCGGGCACCGGAGGGCTCGGTTTCGCGGTCGTGGGAGCCTCGCTGTTCGGCGTGCACTACGGCCTGATCTGGATCTTCATTCCGCTGCTCTTCCCGGACGGCCGGCTACCGTCCCGCCGATGGCGCCCGCTCGCCTGGGCCGGTGGCGCCTGCATCGCCGTACACGCCGTCGCCGTCGTTCTCGTCCCGGGCAACCTCGACGAGGACGTGCCGTTGCCTAATCCGCTCGGGCTGCCCGGCGCCGCCGGTCACGCGGCGTTGCTCGCGGCCTCGGCGACCACGCTCCTGACGCCGGTGATCGCGGCGGGCGCGCTGGGCGGACTGCTCGTCCGCTGGCGCCGGGCGACACCGGCGGAGCGGCGTCAGCTGCGCTGGATGGCGGCCGGCGTGCTGGTGAACCTGTCCGGCTTCGTACTCATCCTCGGCATCGACGGCGCGTACCTGCCGGCGTATCTCGGCTGGCTCGCCGTGCTGTCCGTCCTCGGCGCCGTGCCAGCCGCCGTCGGGGTGGCGCTGGTGCGGTACCGCCTCTTCGACATCCGCGTCGTCGTCCAGAAGTCCCTGGCGTACGGCCTGCTGTGGTCCGCGATAGCACTCGTCTACGCCGGGGTGGCGATGGCTCTCGGGGTCGCCGCCGGCGAACGGCTGCCGGTGACGGTGGCGGTGGCTCTCGCCGTCGGCGTCACGCTCGTCTTTCAGCCGGTGCGCAACCGGCTGGAGACGCTGGCCGAGCGGCTCGTCTTCGGGGTCCGCCCCACGGCCGCCGAACTGCTCGCGGAGACCAGCACGACGCTCAACTCGATGACCGAGTCGAGCAGCCAACTGCAGCACCTGGTGCACGTCGCCCAGTCCGCGCTCGCGACGACCTGGGTCGCCGTCGAACTGGACGACGGCACGCGGGCGGCAGCCGGTGCGGTGACCGGTCCCCCGGCCCTGACGGTCCCGATCACCAGCGACGGGAGGGTCACCGGCCACCTCTCGTGCGGCCCGAAGGTCGAGGGCAGGATCGCCGAACGGGACCGCGGCCTGCTGCTGGCCCTGGGCGCCCAGGCGGGCCTCGCCCTGCGCAGCGCGCGCCTGGCGGCCCGGCTGGTGCACGCCCAGGAGACCGAACGCCGACGCATCGAGCGCAACATCCACGACGGCGTCCAGCAACAGCTCGTCGCGCTGATCGCCGGGCTCGAACTGGCGCGCGCCGCCGGGCCCCGCCCCGAGGCCATGGTGCGCCTCCGGGAGCAGGCGCGCGCCACGCTCGAAGACCTGCGCGAGTTGGCCGCGGGGATCCACCCGACCGCGCTGGCCCAGGGTGGGCTGGTCGAGGCGGTGGAGGAGCTGTGCGGTCGCCTGCCGCTCGACGTCGCGGTCACCGTCACGGTCGACGGGGCGCTGCGCGGGCGGCGGTTCTCCGACGACGTCGAGGGCGCGGCGTACTTCACGATCGGTGAGGCCCTCGCCAACGCGTTGAAGCACGCCGCCGCCTCCCGGGTCGAGGTACGCCTGACGCAGCGCCCCGACCGGCTGCTGCTGGAGGTGTCCGACGACGGCAGGGGCTTCGACCCTCTCGCCGTACCGCAGCGCGGGCTCGGACCGCTCGCGGACCGGCTCACGGCGCTCGGAGGACACCTGTCGGTGACAAGTACGCCCGGGGAGGGAACGCACGTGAATGCCTGGATACCGGGCGATGCGTGAGACGGTGCGCGCCGTCCTCGCCGACGACCACTACCTCGTCCGCGAAGGCGTGCGACAGCTGCTCGAAACCACCGGCGACGTCAGCGTCGTCGCCGCCGTCGGCACCGCCGACGAACTCCTGGACGCGGTACGCCGGTTCGAACCCGACGTGATCGTCACCGACATCCGCATGCCCGGCGCCGGCCTCCGCGCCGGGCTGGAGGGCATCGACGCGGCGCACCGCGTACGAGCCGAGCACTCCCGGACCGGGGTCGTCGTGCTGTCCCAGTACCGGGACGCGCTGTTCGCCTTCGAACTGTTCCGGCACGGTACCGAAGGGCTCGCCTACCTCTTGAAGGACCGGATCGGGAACCTGGAGGACCTGGTGGCCGCGATCAGGGCGGTCATCGCCGGCGGCTCCGTGGTCGACCCCAAGGTGGTCGACGGTCTGATCGCTCGCCGGGTCAGTCGCCGCCGCGCGGAACCGGCCGGGCTCACCCCCCGCGAACGGGAGGTGCTCGGGGAGATGGCGCTGGGCAAGTCCAACGTGGGCATCGCCCGCTCGCTGCACCTGTCGGTGTCGGCCGTGGAGAAGAACGTCAACGCGATCTTCCACAAGCTGGGTCTGGACAACACCCCGGACACGCACCGACGGGTGGCGGCGGTGGTCAAGTACCTCGGCGCGGATCTCCAGGGCTAGTGCCGCGACCACGAACGCCCGCCGCGAACGGCAACGGCACCGGGGCCACCCCGCCACTCGCGCAGGCTGACCCCGGCACCGCCGACGATCATGGTCGGAGCACTAGCTGATCTTCTTGCGGTAGATCGCCGTCGCGGCGGCGTAGGCGGCTACGAGCAGGCCGACGCACCAGGCGAGGGCGATCCAGATGTCGTTACCGACGGGTTGCTGTGCGAACAGCGCGCGGAGGGAGTTCACGATGGACGTCACCGGCTGGTTGTCGGCGAACCACGCGACCGGGCCGGGCATCGAGTCGGTGGGGACGAACGCCGAGCTGATGAAGGGCAGGAAGATCAGCGGGTAGCTGAAGGCGCTCGCGCCGTCGACGGTCTTGGCGGAGAGGCCCGCTATCACGGCGATCCAGGTGAGGGCGAGGGTGAACAGGATCAGGATGCCAGCGACGGCGAGCCAGTCGGCTACGGATGCGCCGGTGCGGAACCCCATGACCAGCGCGACGCCTGTGACGATCACGAGCGAGGCCAGGTTGGCGACGAGTGAGGTCAGGACATGCGCCCAGAGCACGGAGGGTCGTGGGATCGGCATCGACTGGAAGCGCTCGAAGATGCCGCCCTGCATGTCGAGGAACAGGCGGTACGCCGTGTAGGCGATGCCGGAGGCGATGGTGATGAGCAGGATGCCCGGCAGCATGTAGTTGATGTACGACTCGTCGGATCCGGTGTTGATGGCTCCGCCGAGCACGTACACGAAGAGCAGCATCAGCGCGACCGGGGTGACCGCTGTGGTGATGATGGTGTCCGGGCTGCGGAGGATGTGACGCAGGGAGCGGCCGGTGAGGGTTCCGGTGTCGCTGAGGACGTGGGCGGTCATCGGGGTTCCTCTCCTGCGGACACGGCTGCCTTGCCGGCGGTGCCACTGGTGTCGCCGACGAGGGCGAGGAAGACGTCCTCGAGGGTCGGCTGCTTCTCGACGTACTCGACCTTGGCGGACGGGAGGAGCTGCTTCAGCTCGGCAAGAGTGCCGTTCTGGATGATCGTGCCCTTGTGCAGGATCGCGATCCGGTCGGCGAGTTGCTCGGCCTCGTCGAGGTACTGCGTGGTCAGCAGGATGGTCGTGCCATCCTTGGCGAGCTGCTTCACCGTCTGCCAGACCTCGATGCGGGCCTGCGGGTCGAGGCCGGTGGTCGGCTCGTCGAGGAATACGACCGGCGGGTTGCCGACAAGGCTCATCGCGATGTCCAGCCGCCGACGCATGCCGCCCGAGTACGTCGCCGCCCGGCGATTGCCGGCATCGGTGAGCGAGAAACGGGCGAGCATCTCGTCGGCGATCGCACCCGGATTCTTCAGGTGGCGGAGCTTCGCGACCAGGACCAGATTCTCCCGGCCGGTCAGCACTTCGTCGACTGCGGCGAACTGCCCGGTCAGGCTGATCGACTTGCGTACCTCGCCCGGGGCCGAGGAGACGTCGAAGCCGTGGACGGTCGCGGTGCCGGCGTTCGCCTTCAGCAACGTCGACAGGATCCGCACCAGCGTGGTCTTTCCGGCGCCGTTCGAGCCGAGCAGAGCGAAGATGCTCCCGGCCGCCACGTCGAAGTCGACGCCCCGCAACACGTGCAGGTCCTTGTAGGACTTGGTGATGGCCCGCACCCTGATCGCGGGTTCGCGCGTCTCGGTGGTCATGCGCTCGTCTCCTCGCCGGCGGCGGCGTCGATCGCCTTCCGGAGGCGCTCGCGTTCCTTGTCTATCCACTGCTTGCCGGAGTACGCCAGCAGGAACGTCTCGGCGAACTCGACCGGGTCGCCGCCGACGATCGCGCGGACCGGCGTTCCATCGGCGACCGCACGCTCCCAGAGGTCGACGAAGTCGCCGAGCATCGTGATGAGCGTGTCGCCGTCGAGGATCCCTCCCTGGTACATGAAGTACCGCTGAAGAGCCTTGGCCGCGCTGCGATGGGGCTCCGGCAGGGCCTCCATGCGGGCCATGTGGTGCTTGTACTGCTTCTTCTGCTCAAACGACCCGACGAGCATCTCGATCCACTTCGCGGCCACCCTCATACTCCTTCGTCTTGGTTGTCGTTGTGGTGGAGCTGCTCGATGCGTTCCGCGAGAACGCTCCACGTCCTCCAGAACTCGGCGAGCTGGTCTCGCCCCTTGGCGTTGAGCGAATACACCTTCCGCGGGGGCCCCTTCTCCGAGGGAACCTTCTCCACGTCCACGAACCCGCGCTGCTCGACGCGGACGAGCAGCGCGTAGATCGTGCCTTCCGCGATGTCCGAGAATCCGCGGTCGCGCAGCCACGCGGTGATCTCGTAGCCGTACGCGGATCTGCGGGCCAGGATCGCCAGGACGATGCCTTCGAGAGTGCCCTTCAGCATCTCCGTCATCTGGTTTCCCATGCCACCCCCTCACTACTAAGCAACGTTGACTACCAGTAGACGGTAACACTAGGTACCGGTAGATAGCAACGCTGAATACCGAGGGATCTCAGAACGGGTCACTCGGCGCCGCAGCCCACACCCTGCTGGTCCGGTCACGCTCCGACCGCGGGGCGGACGAGGTGATCAACAGCGCCGGAACGATCCGTCGGACGGTCCGGGCGCGTGAACCCCCATCGCCACGAGCTGTCCCTCGAGCCCGGCGGGCCAGGCTGGCACACCATGCCGCCTGGCCACACGGCGTCGGGGCCAGGCCGGGAAACCGCCCACCCCGCTGCGGGCCAGCTCCGCCTCGAACGGCGCTCGGCCCGGCCGCCTCACCCGCCCGCCTAAAGCGTCGGGGCGACCACCGACAACTCCAGGGCGGCGGGCATCGGCGCGACGCCCGGCCCGCCGGCGCGCACCCAGGCGGCGATGTCGTCGAGCACCGAGTCGTGCAGGACCAGGCCGAACCAGACCGGCCGCGCACCGGCGCGCCGCGCCGCCGACGCGGGGTGGACGACGACCAGGTTGGACTGCGCGCAGAGGTCGAGGCACGCGCTGACCCGTACCCGGTGGGGCGCCGGCAGCGCGGCGCGCAGTCGTCGCAGTTGTGCGTCGTGGTCGACGGCGGGGTGCTTGCGAGCACTGCCGCAGCAGCAGTCCCGGCACACGGTGACCAGGCAGCCCGGCGCGGCGGTCATGGCGGACTCCTTCGTTCCCGGTCGCGACGACGGCACGTGCTGGTCACGACGCGGGCGGGTGGTAGGTGATGGTGGGCCGTCCGGTCGTCGGGTGCGTCGCGACGTCGGCGTGGACGTCGTACAC
Organism: Micromonospora sp. NPDC047670; assembly: GCF_043204915.1. Classification (NCBI taxonomy): domain Bacteria; kingdom Bacillati; phylum Actinomycetota; class Actinomycetes; order Micromonosporales; family Micromonosporaceae; genus Micromonospora; species Micromonospora sp. NPDC047670. The sequence continues at coordinate 467,684 of NZ_JBIDDA010000001.1, read as the reverse complement.
GTCGGCGAGCAGCCGCAGGGTGAGGACCTCGGCGGGCGGGCCGGCGGCGACGACCCGCCCGGCGGCCAGGACGACCACCGTGTCGCAGAACATGGCGGCGAGGTTGAGGTCGTGCAGCGCGGCCAGCGTGGTGACCCCGGACCGGCGGACCAGGTGCAGCAGGTGCAACTGGTGACCGATGTCGAGGTGGTTGGTGGGCTCGTCGAGCAGCAGCAGGCGCGGTTGCTGGGCGAGCGCGCGAGCCAGTTGGACCCGCTGCCGTTCGCCGCCGGAGAGGGTCTGCCAGCGGCGGTCGGCGTACCCGTCGAGGTCCACCCGGGCCAGCGCGTCGGCGGCGGCGGCGCGGTCGGCGGCGCTGTCCGACCACCGCGAGCGGCGGTGCGGGGTGCGGCCGAGCAGCACCACCTCCCCGACGGTGAGGTCCACGTCGGTGTCGGCGTGCTGGGCGAGCAGCGCGGCGCGACGGGCCAGCGCGGAGCGGGGCAGGGTGGCGACGTCGTCGCCGCCGACGGTGACGCGGCCGCTGTCCGGCGCGGCGAGCCGGGCGACGATCCGCAGCAGCGTGCTCTTGCCGCAGCCGTTGGGGCCGAGCAGCCCGACGAGGCTGCCCGTCGGCACCGCGCAGGTGACGCCGTCGAGGATCGGCCGGGCCGCGACGGCCCAGGACACTCCGGTGACGGTGAGCATCAGTCGCGCCCCTTCCGGCGGTGCAGCAGCACCACGAAGGCGGGCACCCCGAGCAGCGCGGTCAGCACGCCGACCGGCAGTTCCCGGGGCGCGAACAGGGTCCGCGCGGCGGTGTCCACCCAGATCAGGAAAATCGCGCCGGCGAGGACGACGGCGGGCAGCAGGCGCCGGTGGTCCGGGCCGGTGAGGAACCGGGCGGCGTGCGGCAGGATCAGCCCGACGAAACCCACCGCGCCACTGACGGCGACCAGCACCGCGGTGAGCAGCGCGGCGCCGACCAGCAGCAGCCAGCGGACCCGGGTGACGGACACGCCGAGGGTCGACGCCGCGTCCTCGCCGAAGGCGAAGGCGTTGAGCGCGCGGGCGTGTGCCGCCACGAGGGTGAGCACTGCGACCAGGACCGGCCCGGCCCAGGCCAGGGCGGTCCAGTCGACGCGGGCCAGCGATCCGGAGAGCCAGAAGGTGATGCTCTGGGTGGCGTGCGGGTCCGCGACCCAGATGATGACGAACGACGTCGCCGCCCCGCACAGCTGCGCGACGGCGACCCCGGCCAGCACCACCCTGGCGGGTGCCAGCGCGGCCCGCCGGCCGGCCACCCCCGCCACGACGGCGAACGCGGCCAGCGCCCCGGCGAAGGCACCACCGGTGAGCGTGGCGACCCCACCACCGACGCCGAGCACCAGCACCGCGACCGCCCCGAGCGACGCCCCGGAGGAAACCCCGAGCAGGTACGGGTCGGCCAACGGGTTACGGGTGACGGTCTGCATCACCGCCCCGGCGGCCGCCAGCCCGGCCCCCACCACGGCGGCGCCGAGCACCCGGGGCAGGCGCAGCCGCCAGACGACGTGTTCGCGCAGCAGCGGCACGTCGACGTCGGCCAGGCCCAGGCGGTCGGCCACGACCGCCCAGACCGTCGACACAGGAATGTCGGCCGGCCCGACGGTGACGGCCGTGCCGATCGACACGACCAGACCCGCCAACAGCGCGACCAGCAGCGCGACCGTCCCGGCCGGGCGGGCACGCCGGGAGGCGACGGCGCCGACGGCTGCCGCGGCGGTGCGGCGGGCCACGGCGGTCAGCGGCCCGCGCGGGCGGGCAGCCGCGCCACTCCCGCGACGAGCGCCTCGATGCCCAGCACCGCCCGCACCCCGGCGGTGGTGGACGAGAACGGGATGACGACGAACCGTTGCCCCGCCACCGCGGGCAGCTCCCGGAGAGTGGCGTGCCGGGCCAGGAACGCCCTCTTCGCGGCGGCCGGGTCCCAGGCCGCGTCGACCAGCACGATCGCGTCGGGGTTGCGGGCGATGACGCTCTCCCAGCTGGTGTCGGCCCAGGCGCCGGCGAGGTCGTCGAACGCGTTGCCGACCCCGACCGCCGACATGATCATGTTGGGACCGCCGCAGCAGGCGCCCACGCTCGGCGCGTCGGTGCGGGCGTCCCACCAGAGGAGGGAGACGTCCCATGCGCCGCCGAGGCTCGCGGCAGCGGCGGCGATCCGGGCCCGATGGTCGGCGACGAGCTTCTCGGCCCGCTCGGGGACCCCGAAGACGGCGGCGATGTCGCGGATCTCGGCGAACACGTCCTCGACCGTCAGTCTCGCCGGCCGGTGCTGCCCCGGGCACCCGGCGGGTGAGAGGTAGGTGCCGATGCCGAGCGCCGCCAGCGCCGCGCGGTCACCGACACCCTCGTCGCCGAAGGCGCTGTGGAACGACGCGTAGACGAAGTCCGGTGCCGCCTCCAGCAGGGTCTCCTTCCCCGGATACTCCTCGGACAGCACCGGCACCGAGGCGTACGCGGCGGTGTGCTCGGGCAGGATCGCGTCGTCGAGGTACGCCGTGCCGGCCAGGCGGTCGGCCAGCCCGAGCGCCAGCATGATCTCGGTGGCGGCCTGGTTCAGGGTCACCGCCCGCCGGGGTGGTCCGACGACGCCGACCGGCGTACCGCAGTTGGTCAGGGTGACCGACGCGGCCGAGGCCGGGGAGTTCGTGGCGGGGTCGTCCGCTGCGCAGCCGCCGGTCAGGACGAGCAGGACGGACAGGGGCGCGGCAACGCGCCGGGACAGGGTGGACCGCAGAGCGCGCACGCGCATCGGGACCGCCTTCCAGCACCTCGTGGACGGGTCATCGCAGTGCCGTGGCCGGTCTCCTGGCTGACGGGAGGTGCGTCCGTGGCCGGCCTTCCCAGGCGTGCAACGCCCAGTGACCTCTGACGACGAGGGCCGCGGACTTCCCGATCACAGTGGCGAGGGCCGCACCGGTCTTCCACCGGCTTCCCGAAACACCACGGCAGCGTCACCCTAGCCCGCGCCCGGCGCGGCCGTCACGGGTGACAGATGCCATAGGTGCGGGGCCGTATTACCACTGTGGACGGTCGCGGCCACGCGGCGCCTGGTAGGTGCCGCCCGGCGCGATGTTCGGTGGCGGGCAGCGGCGCGTCCGGGCGCCGAACTGGCCGGGCGGACGGGCGGCGGAACGGCCGGGGCGGCGGGCGGCATCCGGCACGCCGCATCCGGCCTGCGACGTGCGACGGACTGGCTGGCTGGCCGGGCGGCGGGCGGCGTTCAGGCTCCCGGCGGGGGCGGGAGGTCGACCACCCGGGTCGCCCAGCGGGCCATCAGGGCCGGGTCGTGCGTGATGAGCAGGACGCCGGCGCCGTGCTCTCGCTGGTAGTCGGTGATGACGGCGGCCAGGTGGGCCTGGGTGGAGGCATCGAGCATGGCGGTGGCCTCGTCGCAGAGCAGGTAGGCCGGCCGGTGCACGAGCGCCCGGGCCAGGCAGGCCCGTTGCAACTGCCCGTCGCTGACCGCGTGCGGGCGGCGGGCGAGCAGGTCCGGGGTGAGGCCGACGAGGTCCGCCAGCTCCACCGCCCGGGCCCGGGCCCGCTCCGCCGGTACGCCGGTGGCACGCAGCGGTTCCGCGACGACGTCGGCGAGGCTGAGGCGCGGGTCGGTGGCGGCGCGGGGGCTCTGGAACAGGATCGCGACCCGGGTGCGGACGGCGGCCGGCAGCCGGTGGCGGACGCCGGCGACCCGGTGGCCGTCGAGGGTGACGTGCCCGGCGTCGGGGGCGTGCAGCAGGGCGAGGACCCGGGCCAGGGTCGACTTACCGCTGCCCGAGGGCCCGTGCAGCCCGACCGTCTCGCCGGGGGCGACGTGCAGGTCGACGCGGTCGAGGACGCGCTGCCGGCCGTACGCGACGGTGACCTGATGGGCGGCGAGCCCCGTGCCGGTCGTGGCCGGTGCGGCGCTCCGGCCGCCGGCCGTGGCCGCGGTCATGCCGACACTCCGACGGGCAGCGGGTGGTGGCAGGCGACGTGGCCCGCGTCGTCCGGCCTCGGGGCGGGCGGTGTGCCGCAGGCGTCGGTGGCCCGGTCGCAGCGCGGGGCGAAGGCGCAGCCGGCGGGCAGGTCGGTGAGCATGGGCGGGTGGCCGGGCACGGGGCGGAACGCCCGCTCGGGCAGGGCGTCGAGCAGGCCCGCGGTGTAGGGGTGCGCGGGCGTCTCGAACAGCGCCCCGGTGGGTCGCCGCTCGACGATCCGGCTGGCGTACATCACGGCGACGGTGTCGGCGACCCGGCGGGCGGCGGCCAGGTCGTGGGTGATGAGCAGGACGGCGGCGCCGGCGTCGCAGCGGCGGCGCAGCAGGTCGAGGGTGTGGTCGACCAGGGGCCGGTCGAGGCCGGTGGTGGGTTCGTCGGCGAGCAGCAGCGGCGGGTCGGGGGCGAGGGCGAGGGCGGTGGCCAGGCGCTGCGCCATGCCGCCGGACAGCTCGTGGGGGTAGCGGTCGAGGTCGGCGGGGTCGAGGCCGACGTCGGCGGCGAGCCGGTCGGCGACCACGGGCGCGTCGCGCCGGGCGTGCCCGTGGGCGCGCAGGGTCTCTTCCAGCAGCCGCCGGCCGGTGCGTACGGGGGTCAGCGCGGTGGCGGGGCTCTGCGGCACCAGCCCGACGGCGCGGCCGCGTACGGCGCGGGCGAGGTGGCGCTCGGTGCAGCCGATCAGGTCGACCTGCTCCCCGCCGGGCGGGCGCAGCCGGGCGTGGCCCGTGACGGTGGCATTGCCGGGGAGCAGGCCGAGCAGGGCGTGGGCGAGCACCGACTTGCCGCAGCCGGACTCCCCCACCACGGCCAGGAGTTCGCCCGGGTGGACGGTCAGGCGCAGGTCGGTGACGGCCTGCACCACGGCGTCGCGGAGTTGGAAGCGGACGGTCAGCCCGTCGACGTCCAGCAGGGCCGGGCGTGGGCCGGACGTGGGGCCGGCGGTCGCGGCGGCGAGGTGCTCGCGGGTGGTGGTCACAGGTTCAGCTCCGCTCGTACGCGCGGGTCGAGGCGGTCGCGCCACCGGCCGGTGAGGGTGGCCAGGGCCAGCGTGACGACGACGAGCAGCAGGCCGGGCACGAGGCTGGCCCACCAGGCGCCGGTGAGCAGGGACCGCTGCCCATCGCTGATCATGTTGCCGGTCGAGGCCAGGTGCGGGGGCAGGCCGAGGCCGAGGAAGGACAGGGCGGTCTCGTGCCAGACGGCGTGCGGCACCATCAGCGTGGTCGCCAGGGCCAGCCGGGGCAGCACGTGCGGGAGCAGGTGCCGGGTGATCACCCGGGCGCGGCCGGCGCCGCCGGAGATCGCGGCGTCGACGAACGGCCGGGTGCGGAGGCTGAGCAGCTCCGACCTGACGATGCGGGCGGTGGAGAGCCAGTGCGTCAGCCCGATCGACAGGATCACCGCGCCCAGGCTCGGGCGCAGCATCGCGACGATGAAGATGCCCAGCAGCAGGTGCGGCAGCGCCGCGATCGTGTCGACCACCCGCATCAGCGCCCGGTCGACCCGGCCGCCGAGGGTGCCGGCCACCGCCCCGACGAGGCCGCCGATCACGGTGGCCACCAGCGCGGCGACCGCGCCGACGAGCAGGGAGACCCGCAGGCCGTAGAGGCTGCGGTGGGCCACGTCGCGGCCCAGGTCGTCGGTGCCGGCGGGGTGCGCGGGTGACGGTGCGAGCCGGGTACGGGCCAGGTCCACCGCGCTCTCGTCAAGCGGCCAGAGGGCGGGAGCGAGCAGGCAGGCGGCGACCGCGCCGACGAGCACGGCGGACGCGACGGCGGCACCGGCCCGGCCGGTACGCCGCCTCGGCCGCCGGACGCGGGCGGGCAGGGCGAGGTCAGTCATCGAGGCGTACCCGGGGATCGGCGGCGGCGTAGGCGAGGTCGGTGGCCAGGTTCGCGGCCAGCACCACGACGGTGGTGGCCAGGGTGGTCGCGGCCAGCAGCGGGAAGTCGCTGCCCAACGCGGCCTGCACCGTCACCGCGCCGAGGCCGGGCAGGGAGAACACGGTCTCCACCAGGACGGCGCCCCCGATCAGCTCCGGCAGGTGGGTGCCGACGAGGGTGAGGAACGGCAGCAGCGCGGTACGCAGGGCGTGGCCGAACAGGACGGTGCGGCCGGGCAGGCCCCGGGCCCGGGCGGCGAGGACGTGGTCGTCGCGGAGGCTCTCGGCGACGGCGTCGCGGATGAACAGGACGAACCACGGCGCCTGGGCGACCGCCAGCACCGCCACCGGTAGGACGAGGTGCCGGGCCACGTCGGCCGGGTCGGTGGTGGTGGCGGTGACGTCGGTCAGCCCGCCGGCCGGCAGCCAGCCCAGGGTGAGGGCGAACAGGGCGATCGCGGCCAGCCCCAGCCAGAACACCGGCATCGACTGCACCGCGTACGCGCCGGCGCGCAGCGCCCGGTCGAACCAGCCGCCACGCCGGTACGCGGCCAGGGTGCCCAGCAACAGGCTGGCCACGAGGACGAGGGCGAGGGCCGCGCCGACGAGCAGCAGGGTCCAGCCGGCGCGGGCGGCCAGCACGGAGGTGACCGGCTCGTGCCGGCTGGTCGACCAGCCCAGGTCGCCGCGGAGCAGGTTGCCCACCCAGCGCAGGTACTGCACCGGCAGCGGGTCGTCGACCCCCCAGTTGGCGCGGATCTGCGCCAGGTTCTCCTCGCTGGTGGTGAACGCCGCCGCGCCCGCGTACTGGTGGGCGGGGTCGATCGGCGAGGCCGCGCCGAGGGCGAACATGCCGACGCTGGTGGCGGCGAGGATGGGCACGGCCACCAGCAGCCGGCGGCCGACCACCGTCCCGGCTCCCGCCAGCCGTCGGCGGCGGCCGGCGGGGGTGGCCGGGGCGGGCGCGGTCACTGCCTGGTCCAGGTGTGGATGTTCCACCAGAGGCTGTTGGCCACGTCGTGCTCGTGCGGCTCCACCCGCGGCGTCACGCCGGCGACGCCGTCGCGCACGACGTACGTGTGCTGGAGGTAGGTGAGGAACACCCACGGCAGGTCGGCGGCCAACTGCTTCTGGAAGGTGGCGTACGCGGCCCTGCGGGCGGCCGGGTCGGCGTTGTCACGACCGTCCTGCAACGCCTTGTCCACGACGGCGGAGCGGTAGCTGCCGGGGTTGAAGAAGCCCTGGCCGGCGAAGGCGGAGCCGAAGAGCTTGTAGGAGACGAAGTCCGGGTCGTACGGCGTGCCGTAGCCCATGACCACGGCGTCGCTCTTCATCCGGGGGGTGATCGCGTCCCAGGTCAGCCCCTCCGGGGTGACCTTGATGCCGACCTTCTTCGCGTCGGCGGTCACCGCGAGGGCGAGTTCCTTGCGCAGGCTGTCGGTGGCCGGGTACATCAGCGCGAACGCGGCCGGCCGGCCGTCCTTCGCGCGGATGCCGTCGGGGCCGGGCTTCCAGCCGGCGGCGTCGAGGGCGGCGGTCGCCGCGGCCTGGTCGGCGGTGGGCTTGCCGGCGATCGACGGCTCGGCGAACTCCGACGACGGCGGGACCGGCCCGAACGCCGGCTCGCCGGCGCCGCCGAGCAGGCCGGCGACCATCGCGGCCCGGTCCACCGCGGCGTTGAGCGCCCGCCGCACCGCCGGGTCGCCGGTGACCGGGTTGCCCATCGGCAGCATCACGCCCCGGTAGTCGGCGGTGGGCACCCGCTGCACGCGGTAGCCGGCCAGCCCGTCGAAGCCGGCGGCGAGCTTGGGCGCCAGCTCCGCCGCGTCGAACTCCCCCGCCCGCATCCGCTGCGCGCGCACGTTGTCGTCGGCGACGAACGCCACCACCACGCCGGAGTTGGCGGGCCGGCCACCCCAGTACTTCTCGTTGGCCGCGAGCACGAGCCGGTCGCCCGGGGTCCACGACGTCACCCGGTACGGGCCGGTGCCCACCGGCCTGCGGTTGAACTCGGCCTTGTTGACGTCCTGACCGGCCAGCGCCTTCGCCGGCACGATGCCCAGCGTCAGCCGCTGGAGGAACGGCGCGTAGGCGTACCTCAGGGTGAACACCACCGTCGACGGGTCCGGCGCGGTGACCGAGGCGAGCATGTCCAGGTCGGAGCGGAGCGTCGAGTCGACCTTCGGGTCCAGTACCGCCTGGTAGGTGAAGACCACGTCCTGGGCGGTCAGCGGACTGCCGTCGTGGAAGAGCACCCCGTCGCGCAGCTTCACGGTGACGGTCCTCCCGTCCGCCGACACGGCCGGCAGCTCCCGCGCCAGCGCCGGCACCAACTGGTTGCGCGCGTCGCGTCCGACCAGCCCGTCGAAGATCAGCGAGCCGCCGTCGACCCCGTAGTTGAGCACCGGGTTCAGCGTGTCCGGCTCCCCCGCCGTCGCCACCACGAGGGTGCCGGCGGCCCCCGTGCCCGCCGACGTGCTGGTCGGGGACGTGCAGCCGGCCGCGGCCAGGACGGCGCCGACGGCCATCGCCGTCACACGCACGGACAGAGGCGTACCCATCACATGCTCCCGGGTCTGTTCGTCGCACGACCACCCGGCGCCGCCGGGACGGGGGTCGTGAGGTGGGTCGGCCGGGACCGCAGCCGGTGGCGTGCGGAGTGGCCGGCGGCGGACGGAATCGGCTCCGCGCGGCGGGAACGGCTCCCGCCACGCGGTCATGATCTTCCGCCGCTGATGCCAGCATTACGCAATTGCCAGACTTATGCAAGAAGCGACCCGGGGCGGCCGGCGGCGGCCCTCCCGCTTCTCGTGGAGGCCGCCGCCGGTCGTCCGCCGGGTCGCCGGGCGGGCGTCGAGGGCGGGTCAGCCGATGGGCAGCGCCGTCACCCAGTCCTGCCAGGCCCGCTCGGCCCGGGCCGGATCCTGGTCGGCGAAGACGTGGTGGCCGAGGACCAGCGCGTCGCCACGCTCGGCCCCCGAGTAGAGGAACCGGTAGAGCGCGTCGGAGGTGCGGACACCGACGTACGTCGGGAGGCCGGCGAGGTCGACGACGCCCTCGATCGGCGGCAGGCCGTCGACGGCGAGCCGGACCTGCTGGCCCTCGGCGACCGGGCCGGTGATGCCGAGGGCCCGGGTCACCGCCGTCCACACCTTGTCGGGGCCCCCGGCGCCGGGACGGAACGCCGAGACCGGAGTGGCGGTCCGGCCGGGGAAGTGCGCGAGGTAGGCGGCCAACGTCCCCAGGTACATGTCCCAGCCGACCTTCATCGCCTCGTACTCGGTCTCCCAGTTGTCCCCGAGGACGCCGCTCTGGACGAGCCGCAGCACAGTGCTGCCCTGGTCACGACCCTCGATGAGGTATTCCATGGCCATGAAGGTGCCGTCCGGCCCCGGGTCGGTGCGGTCCGCGAACCGCTTCCCAGGCTCCCAGGCGGTGATCGTCGCCTCCTCGACGTGGCCCGCCATGGTCAGGCGGGTCCGCCCACCCTCACCGGGCTCGACCTCGCTGCGGCCCATGAACCAGGAGTCGATGCCCGGGCCGGTGGCGATGGCCTCCCAGACCTGCTCGGGGGTGGCGGCCAGCTCGACGTCCTTGCGCAGCTCGAAGCGGTGTCCCATGTCAGTGCCCTTCGGTCGGGGTGTCGGTGTCGGTGTCGGGTGCGGTCCGGACCGGCTCGGCGCTGGGGTGCAGGGCGAGCACGACGCGGTGGTCGCGGCCACCGGGGGTGGTCTCGTCGTGGTACTTGGCGGCGAGGGCGGTGATGGTGGTGGCGAGTTCGTCGGCGAAGGCGGCGCGGTCGCGGGCGGTGGCGAAGCGGACGGTGGCGTCGACGGCGAAGGTGGCGAGGCGTTTGTTGGTGCGCTCGGCGCCGGTGATGAGGGCGCCGACGTCCTGGACGAGGCGGGCGGCGAGGGCGAGCAGCCATCGTGCGGAGAGCCGGTCGGGGGTGTGGGAGGGGTCGGGTCGTACGGCGGCGAGGGCGAGCGGTGAGATGACGTAGGAGGCGGCGGTGGCGCGCATGACGCGTTCGGTGACGTTGCCCTTGCGGCGCTCCTCGACGAGCTCGATGAGGCCGTGTTGTTCGAGTGCCCGCAGGTGGTAGTTGACCTTTTGTCGGGGCAGGCCGACGCGGGCGGCGAGCATGGTCGCCGAGGCGGGCTCGGCGAGGGCGGCGAGCAGCCGGGCCCGGGTGGGGTCCAGCGACGCCTCGGCGGCCGCCGGGTCCTCGATCACTGCGATGTCGAACATGTCCCGACCCTGCCACCGACAACTCTTCCTGTCAAGACAGAATTACTCGTCGGCTAGGGGTCGTGCGGCCACGTCCCGGGAGCTTGTCGGCGCGAGGAAAGCCGGGCGCGGACGCCGGAAGGTCGGGCGCGGACGCCGGAAGGTCGGGCGCGGACGCCGGAAGGTCGGGCGCGGACGCCGGGAGCCCTGGCCGGCCGGGGGCAGGCAGCCGCGCGTCAGGGGCCGGTCGGCGGGCAGAGGAGCCGCTCGACCAGGGGCAACCGCAGGATGTCCAGGCAGAGGCCGACCGTGGAGGGCTCCGGCGAGGGCGGCGCACTGGTCGGGGCCGGGGCGACCGGCGCGGGAGGAGCAGTGGTCGGGGCCGGGCCGGCGGGCGGCGCCATGGTCGGCGCCGGGGCGGGCGGCGACGGACGGGACGCCGGATGCGTCGCCGGGGCGGCCGGTGGGACGGGGCCGCCGGAGCCGACCGCCTCCTCGCGTACGACCGGTACCCGCACGCCCGCGGCGACGCGGGTACGGGGAACGGCCGTCGCGCCCGGCCCGACCGCACCCTCGTCCGGCACCGCCGGCTCCCCGGCAGTGGTCGCGGCGGTGCCGCCGACGGCGGCCGGCGCGGGCGTGGCGGCGGCGACGCGCCCGGCGCCCCCGTCCGCCCGGTACGGCGGGCCGCCCCGCTCCGCCCCGAAGGTGCCGGTCAGCATCGCGTACGCCAGCGTGGCGACGGCGGCCGCGAGCGCCGTCCGGCGATCAGGCCGCAGCGCGGTCAGCGGGGCCTGGGCCGGCACCGCCGCCGGCGGCGGGACCGGCCGGGCGCGCTGGTGCGCGGCCAGCAGGGCGTCGAGCTGCGCGGCGACGGCGGCGCGTTCCCCGCTGGCGGCGGCGAGGGCCAGCGTGAGATAGAAGCGGAAGTTCACCGTGGCGGTGGCCGGCACCCGCAGCCCGGCGAGCCGACCGCCGTCGCCGGTGTGCAGCAGGGTGACCGGGACGTCGGGGTGGTGCGCGGCCCCGAGCATGTCCGCGTACGCCCACTCGCGCCGTGCCGCGTGCCCGGCGAACGCCACCCGGCGGTTGGTCACGACGGCCAGGCCGGCGTCGACGAGCCGCAGCCCTTTCGGCAGGGCGCGCCGGGACGCCACGACCTCGGCCGTGGCGACGGCGAGCCCGGGCGGCGGCAGCCCGGGCACGTGCCGGGCCTCGGCCTCGACCAACTCCGCGGCCGGCAGCACCCGGAAGACGACCTCGTCGTCGCCGAGGTCGACCGGCAGGCCGGCACGCGGCTGGACGCACCCGAGGAACCCGGCGGCCTCGATCCGCAGCCGGATCAGGTGGTCGTTACGCCGGTGCCAGGCGTCGACGTCGGCGTCGTACGCGCGCGACCGCCGCCCGCCCTCACGCTCCGCCCATCTGGTCCGCCAGCCCGGACACGCCGTCGCCGAGCTCATGATGCTGGTGCGTGGTTCCACCGTCACGTCCGGTACAACCGCCCGCCAGCGGCCCAGGACACGCACGACGATCGATACTTCCCAATTGTTCCGATAGTGGGATTGATCCTGCCGCGACCTCAGGCTGTTCGCCACACCGCCGGTGTTCGGGTCGGCGACGGCCGCCGAGCGCGTGCGCCGGCGTGCCGCGCGGCACACACGACCCGCTGCGCCGAGCAACCGCCCGGCTTGAGCCGGGGGGAGATCGGGTACCACGTCCCCATGGGCCGACTCAGCAGCTCCCCACCTCCGCCGCAGGCCGTTGAGCTGCGGCGTTGGACGTTGTCCGAGGCGGTGCACCTGCGCGGCCTGCGCGCCTCCCTGCACGAGGAGCTGACCGGCGACGTGCTCGGCGAGGGCGAGGCCCTGGCGGAGGTCCCCGAGCTCATCGCCCTGATCGCCACGGAACTCGCCACGAACGCCCTGCGGTACGGGATCCCGCCGACCATCGTCCGGCTGCTCGCCACCGAGGACTGCCTCATCCTCGACGTCGCCGACCACGACCTCGGCTCGCTGCCGGAGGTCGCCGACACCCGCCCCGCCGGCGCGGGCGGGCGTGGCCTGCAACTCGCCCGCGCCCTCTCCCTCGACGTCGGCTGGTACGCGACCGACAGCACCAAGAACATCTGGGCGTCCTTCCCACGTACGGCGCGACTGACCGGCACCCGGCCCGCCTGACCCGCGTACCGACGGCCGACCGCCCCGCCCCGCCCCGATCAGGATCGCCGGGCAGGAGCGACGTCGACGCGCCGGTCGCCGGCCCCGGGCGCCAGGAACGCGAGCAGGTCCGTCGCCTCGGCGACGAGCGCGTCGACGTCGGCCGAGGGCAGCGGACGGTACGGCCGCACGGTCAGCGTCGCCCCGTCCCGGCGGCGGTCCAACCGCCAGTCGCCGGCGGCGAACCCGTCGACGAGCACCAGTTGCGGCACCGGCCCGTGCGGGTCGTACCGCTGGTCGCGGTGCTCCGAGGTGAGCACCCGGCTGCGGTCGACGTACGACACCAGCAGGTTGTCGAAGTCGTAGAGGAAGCGGGGTGGCACCGGGGTGTCCGGATCGGGGCGCTCGGCGTCGGGCAGGTCGAACAGCTCCCGCCCCCGCTCGTCGGTGAAGGTCGTCAGCTCCGGGCGGAGCCCGTCGACCACCTCGCCCAGCCGGGTGAGCCCGCACCAGCGCTGCAGGTCGGCGACGGTGGCCGGGCCGAACCCGGCGAGGTACCGGAGCACGAGGTCGCGCAGGGTCGCCGCGGCCGGCGCGCCGGGGCCGAGCCACGCCTGGGCGGTGGTGTGCGCGATGGGGCCGCTGCGCCCCCACAGCCCCCGCGGCGGCACCTGCACCAGCGGCACCTGGGTGCGCACGGCGTACGCCAGGGTCGCCGGCGGCAGGTCGGGCCACCGCGCCGCGAGCCGCGCGCCCAACTCCCGGTTGGTCAGCGGGCGCTCGGCGAGGATCTCCCGGCCGGCCGCGGCCAGGGCCGGCACGTCGACGCCCGCGACGGGACGGCCGTGGATGCTGTTGTGGAACAGGTCCCGGTCCAACGCCGGCTGCACGAGCGGGCGCAGGGCCCATGCGTCCCCGGCGGCGACGAGGTGCAGGGTGGAGCGCATCAGCGCCATCCGGACGAGCCGCCGCTTCACGAGCAACTCCGCCACGGTCTCGGGACGGAAGCCGGCGAGCCGGCTCCAGAGCCCGACGTACCAGGTGTGCGGCGTCTGGGCCTGGAGGCCGACGAGACGGGCCACCGCGTCGGCCACCGGCAGGTCGTGGCGGCGCAGCAGGAGTTGCCGGGCGAGGGTGGCGCGGTTGAGCCGGCGGCGGTCCAGCACGGGGATCATGGCGTCCTCTCTTCGGAGGGGCCGGCCGAACCGGACCGGCCCGGGATCGCGCCGGCGCACGGCGCGGGAGCCGCGTCAGCGCACGGCGCGGAAGAACTGGCGCATGTCCGCGACCAGCAGATCCGGGGCGTCGTGGGCGGCGAAGTGGCTGCCTCGGTCGTACGAATTCCAGGAGACGATGTTCTGGTGGTCGCGCTCGGCCAACGGGCGGATGGACTGGTAGTCCCAGGCGAAGTTGGCCAACCCCAGCGGCACGGTGGTCGGTTCCAGCGGCTCGGTGCCCCGGCCGTTGGACACGTGCCGGGGGTGCACGGCCGCGGCGTCCTCGTAGTAGAAGCGGGCCGAGGAGGCACCGGTGTTGGTCAGCCAGTAGATCATCGCGTTGGTCAGCACGAACTCCGGGTCGAGGAACTCGCCCAGGAGCTGGGCGCTCCAGCCGAGCTGCCCGGCCGGGGAGTCCGCCAGCGCGTGCGCGAGATTCTGCGGCTCGGTGGACTGGAGCTTGTCGTACGCGCCCCGGTTGTCGACGAACCACTCGGCGAACGCCAGCTTGCCCCGGTCCGCCTCGGAGAGACCGGCGTGTTCCTCCGGGTCGCCGGAGGGAAAGGCGAAGACCTGGGTGACGTGTACGCCGATCACGCGCTCCGGGTCAACCCGCCCCACCTCCGGCGAGATGAGCGACCCGCCGTCGTTGCCCGCGGCGCCGTAGCGGTCGTAGCCGAGCCGGCGCATCAGCTCGGCCCAGGCGCGGGCCACCCGGAACCGGTTCCAGCCCCGCTCGCGGGTCGGGCCGGAGAAGCCGAAGCCGGGTATCGACGGGATCACCAGGTGGAACGCGTCGGCCGGGTGGCCGCCGTGGGCGCGCGGGTCGGTCAGCGGGCCGATCACGTCCAGCCACTCGACGGGGGTGGTGGGCCACCCGTGGGTGAGGACCAGCGGGGTGGCGTCCGGCTCGGGCGAGCGGACGTGCAGGAAGTGAACGTTCTGCCCGTCGATCTCGGTCGTGAACTGCGGGTACGCGTTCAGCTTCGACTCCCAGGCCCGCCAGTCGTACGCCGTCCGCCAGTGCTCGACCAGGCGCTGGACGTAGCCGACCGGCACCCCGTACTCCCAGCCGGGCGGGATCGGGCCGGCCGGGGCGGCGTCCGGCTCGGCGGGCAGTTCGTCCGCCCACCGGGTGCGGGCCAGGCGGTCGTACAGGTCGTCGAGGTCGGCCTGCGGAACGTCGATGCGGAACGGGGCGATCGTGGTGTTGTCTGCCATGCCCACGAACCTAGGGGGCAATTAGGAAGACTCCGTTCCTAATGCCCTGGCAGACTTCAGGAATGTTGGAAACCTCGGCGCGGCTGCTGCGCCTGCTGTCGCTGTTGCAGACCCCGCGCGAGTGGACCGGCACCGAGCTGGCCGACCGGCTGGCGGTCAGCACCCGGACCGTCCGCAACGACGTGGAGCGGCTGCGCACCCTCGGCTATCCCGTGCACGCGACCCGGGGCGCGGTCGGGGGCTATCGGCTGGGCGCCGGCGCGGCCCTGCCGCCCCTGCTGCTCGACGACGAGGAGGCGGTGGCCGTCGCCGTCGGCCTGCGTACGGCCGCCGGCGGAACCGTCGCCGGGGTGGAGGAGACCTCGCTTCGGGCGTTGGCCAAGCTCGAACAGGTGCTGCCCGCCCGACTGCGGCGGCGGGTCAACGCCCTGCACAGCTACACGGTGCGGGTGCCGCACGACGAGCCGGGGCCGCGCGTGGACGCCGACACCCTCACCGTCATCTCCGCCGCCTGCCGCGACCGGGAGCGGCTGCGCTTCGACTACGCCCGGCACGACGGGACCACCGGCCGGCGCGACGTCGAGCCGTACCGGCTGGTCAACTGGGGACGCCGCTGGTATCTGGTCGCCTACGACCCGGAGCGGGCCGACTGGCGCACCTTCCGGGTGGATCGGATCGGCACACCCGCCCCCGCCGGTCTGCGCTTCCCGCCGCGCGAGCCGCCCGAGGACGTCGTCGACCGGGTCCGGCGCGGGGTGTCGTCGGCGGCCTGGCGGCACCGCGCCCGGATCACCGTGCACGCCCCGGCGGAGGTGGTCGCCGAGCGGATCAACCCCGCCGTCGGCACCGTCGAGGCGGTGGACCCCCGCACCTGCGTGCTGCACACCGGCGCGGACCGGCTGGAGAGCGTCGCCGTCTGGGTCGGCCTGCTCGGCGTGGACTTCACCGTCGAGGACCAGCCCGAGCTCGCCGAACTGCTGCGCACCCTCGGCGAGCGCTACCTGCGGGCCGCCCCGGCACCCGGACCGGCGGCACCGGCAACGCAGGGGGCGCGCCGCGAGACGCCACCCCGGTGAAGGGCCCGGGGGGATAGACCCTCCGGGCCCGCAGCAGCTCGCGGGCCCGGCACCCGTCCTGGGGACACCTACACTGGTTGCCGTGAGGCAATGGACGTGATCATCAGCGAGCGGCAGGCCGCGCGGCAGAGCCATCTCTGCTGGTCGTACGACGACCTGGCGGCGCTCGCCGGCCAGGCGGAGCGCTACCTGCTCGCGGGCCTCGCCGCCGGCGAACGCGTCTGGTACATCACGCCGCACCCGGCGGACCCGGTGGCCGAGCGGCTGCACCGCCTGCCCGACTTCGCCGCCGCCGTGCGCCGGGGAGCCGCCGCCGTCGTCCCCCTGTTCTCGACCTACTCACACGGCCACGTCGTCGACCCGCCGACACAGGTCGCCGCGTACGCGGCCGCCACCGACGAGGCGCTCGCCGCCGGGCACACCGGGCTACGCGTGGTGGCGGAGGCCACCGAGCTGGTCCGCACCCCGGCCCAACTGGAGAGCTTCACCCGCTACGAGCACCTCGTCGACCGCTACATGCGGACCCGGCCGTTCTCGGCCATGTGCGCGTACGACCGGCCGGGGCTGGGCGACCGGGCGGTCGCCGAGCTGGCCTGCATGCATCCGGACGGCAACGTCGAGGACGTGCTGTTCCGGTTGCACGCCGCCGCGCCCGGCGACGGGCACGCGGCGCTGACCGGCGAGCTGGACCTCTCCAACCACGAGCTGTTCCGCGCCGCCCTGGACCGCGCCGACCTGCGTCCCGTCGACGGCGAGCTGGTGCTGTCGGCGACCGGGCTGCGCTTTTTGGACCACCGCGCCCTGGCCCACCTGGCCGAGTACGCGAACCGCCGCGGCGCGACCGCCGTGCTGCGCACCTCCCGCTCCGCCGCGGCGCGCCTGGTCGACCTGCTCGACCTGCCCGGGATCCGCGTCGAGGTCACGCGATGAGAACGGGCGCGGCCGCTCGGCACCACGGCTACTACCACGAGGCCGTCCGGTACGACTCCGACGACGAGCTGCTCGCCGTGGCGGTGCCGTTCCTGCTCGACGGCGTCGCGGCCGGCGAGCCCACCTACGTGACCGTGGGCGAGCGCACCGGCGCGCTGGTCCGCTCGGCGCTGCCGGCCGGTTGCGGGGTCGAGTTCCTGTCCGCCGGCGACGTGTACGCCCGGCCCGCCTCCGCCATCCGCTCCTACCGGGAACTCCTCACGGGGCAGGTGGCCGCCGGCGCCACGCAGATCCGGATCATCGGTGAGGTGCCCCCGACCGAGTTCGGCGCGACGTGGGACTGGTGGGCCCGGTACGAGTCGGCCATCAACCACGCGTACGACGACTTCCCGCTGTGGAGCATGTGCGCGTACGACACCCGGATCACGCCGCCGGCGGTGCTGGCGGACGTGGCCCGGACGCACCCCCGCTTCGCGACCGCCGACGGCCGGCACGTGCCCAGTGCGACCTGGACCCCGCCGACGGAGTACCTGCGGGAGTGCCGGCCGGTCGTGCCCGATCCGCTCCAGGCGGAGCCGCCGGTCGTCGAGTTGACCGACCCGACGGCTGCCGAGGCGCGCGCCGCCGTCCACAAGGCCGACCGGGGCCAGGTGCGGGCCGACGACGTGGACGACCTCGTCGTCGCGGTCAGCGAGACGGTCACCAACGCGCTGCGGCACGGCCGCCCACCGGTCCGGCTGCGGGTCTGGTCGGGCGACGACCGCATCGTGGCGACGGTCCGCGACGGCGGAGACGGTCCGGCCGACCCGTACTGCGGGCTGCTCCCCGTCGGCGACGGCGCCCCCGGCGGGCTGGGCCTGTGGATCACCTACCAGTCGTGCAGCCACGTGACCTGGCACCGCGACGACCACGGCTTCACGCTGCGGCTGACGGCCGGGAACCCGCGCGTCGCCGGCTGAACCACCGGGGCGGCGACGCCCCACCCGGAGTGGGGTTCCGGGCGGTCGGCGGTCACCGCCGGGCCGGCTGCCGGGCGGCGCCGGGGCGGGACGGCCCGGCGTCCACGGGCTGCGGTCGGCGTGGCCGTCGCCGGTGGTACCAGGCGGCGAAGAGGGCGGTGGCGAACAGCAGCTCGGCGACGTCGCCGCCGTAGTACATCAACCGGGCCGCCGAGCGCAGCGCCGCGACGTCCCGGTCGGGCAGCCCCGGCGGCAGGGTGGCGGCGTGCGCGTACAGGTACTTGGCCAGCACGGCGTGCCCGGCCGCCGCGCCGAGCAGGGCACCGCCCCGCACGACCACGCCGGGCCGGCGCGGGGCCGGGTCCGGACCGGCCACCGCCCACGCGAAGAGGTACCCGGCGGCGAGGTAGTGCGCGTGCAGGGCGTGGTGCAGCACCGGGTTCCGCTCGGCCGCCGCGTAGAGCGGGGTGAGCAGCACCAGCGCCAGCCCGCCGGTGGTGAGCAGCGCCGCGGTCACCGGGTGGGCGAGCAGGTGCACCGGCCGGGCCCGCAGGAGCCGGCCCACCCGGCGGCCGACCGGCGGCGGGGCGACCCGCAGCAGCAGGGTGACCGGCGCGCCGAGGGCCAGCGCCAGCGGGGCGGCCATGCCGAGCAGCAGGTGCTGGGCCATGTGGACGCGCGGGTCGCCGGGCCCGCCCGCCAGCGGGCCGAGGGCGACCGCCAGCACCGCGCAGCCGGCCAGCCAGGCGACGGTACGCCGGCGGCGCCAGCCGCGCCGGTCCCGGGACACCGCCAGCAGGTAACCGGCGACCAGCAGCGCGACCCCGGCGAGCGGGAGCGTCGCCGAGCCCGCGCCGGCGTGCGCGAGGACCGTCACCGCGCGTCGCGGTCGGCGCGGGACCGCGCCCGCCAGGTCACCCACGCGCCGATCAGCAGCAGCGCCACCGCGCCCACGTTCCACACCACGTCGTACGGAAGCAGGTGCACCCCGTAGCGGATCTGGTGCAGCCGCAGCACCTTGTGGTCGACGATCCCGTCGAAGAGCTGGAACGCCCCGGCGCCGAGCAGGAACCCGCCCCAGGCGGCCCGGGGCACCAGGGCACCCCGGCGGCGCAGGTCGAAGTACCAGAAGAAGCCGCCCACCAGGGCGAGCAGCTCCGCGGAGTGCAGCAGCCCGTCGGAGAGCAGCCCGACGGAGCGGGTGGAGCGGTCGTAGAAGTGGTGCCAGCCGAGGAGCTGGTGGAAGACGATCTCGTCGACGGCCGCCATCACCGCCGCCCCGATCACCGCGGCGGCGAGGACCGACCGGCGCGGACCCGGCGGGGCCGTGCGGGTCACCGGCGGGCCAGGTGGTCGGCCAGCGCGACGCGCAGCTCGTCCATGCCGGCGCCGGTCAACGCCGACACGGCGACCGCCCCGGGATGGACCCGCCGCAGCGCGTCGACCCACTCCACCGGGGCCACGTCGGTCTTGTTGAGCACCAGCAGCTCCGGCACGTCGCCGGCCCCGATCTCGTGCAGCACGCCGTGCACGGTGGTGATCTGGTCGAGCGCGTCCGGCGCGGAGGCGTCCACGACGTGCAGCGCGAGGTCGCTGCGGCTGACCTCGTCCAGCGTCGACCGGAACGCGTCGACCAGCTGGTGCGGCAGGTGCCGGACGAACCCCACCGTGTCGGTCACGGTGAAGAGCACCTCGCCGACGCGTACCCGGCGCACGGTGGGGTCGAGGGTCGCGAAGAGCACGTCCTGCACCTGGGCGTCCGCTCCGGTCAGCCGGTTGAGCAGGGCGGACTTGCCGGCGTTCGTGTAGCCGGTGATCGCCACCGAGGGGACCTGGTTGCGGGCCCGCCGCTCCCGGTTGCGGTCCCGCCGCCGGGTCAGCTCGGAGGCGTTGCGACGCAGCCGGGTGGCCCGCTGGCGCAGCCGGCGCCGCTGGGTCTCCAGCCGCATCTCACCCGGCCCGCGCACGCCCATGCCGGCGCCGCCGGCCATCCGGCCGCCGCCGATGCGCGACATCGAGCGCCCGTCGCCGCGCAGCCGGGGCAGCTGGTACGCGATCTGCGCCAGCTCCACCTGCACGCGGCCCTCGCTGGTGCGGGCGTGCTCGGCGAAGATGTCCAGGATCAGGGCCGTCCGGTCGACCACGCGTACGCCGACCCGCTCCTCCAGGTTGCGCACCTGGCCCGGGGTCAGCTCGCCGTCGGCGATGACCAGGTCGGCGCCGGTCCGCTCGGCCAGCGCGGCCAGCTCGTCGACCTTGCCGGAGCCGACGAAGGTGGCCGGGTCGGGGCGGGGCCGGTTCTGCACCACCTCGTCGACGACGGCCAGCCCGTCGGTGTCGGCGAGCCGGCGCAGCTCGGCCAGCGACACCTCCGTGCCCGGCCCGGTCTCACCCGTCTCGTCCTGGTGCACCGCCACCAGCACGGCCGTCGGCCGCTCCGCCGGCGTGCCCGAGCCGTTGCCCAGCAACCACGATCCCGCCATCACAGAACCTCGCATCACCTCGCGCCGACCCCCGATCTACCCCGGCCAGGGCGAAGCATGCCCAAACCCGCCGCCGACGGCAGGCACGGTGCGCGGCGGGCTCCGGTGGCACCCGTCACGACCGGCGGACGGCGGGCGGGCCCGGAGGTACCTTCGGCGGGCAGGCGACGGTCGTTTCGGGCGCGCCGGAGCAGACCCCCAGGAGGACGCGGCCGTGCCGGACGCCGAGGAACTGATCAGCGACGCCCTGGCGGCGGTACGCGGCACCGACGTACGCCTGGCGGAGCGGCAGCTGGACCGCCTGATGATCGGCACGGGCGCGGCGGACGGGGCGGCGGCGGTCGACGCCGGGCTCCTGCGTCGCCTGGCCCGTGGCGTCGGCCGGCTGACGCCGCGCGGCTGGCAGCCGGTGGACCTGGCCCGCCTCGCCACCCGCCGGCTGGGCGCCCGGCCGGCCGGACTGGTCACCGACGCGCTCGCCGCGCACCGCCGCGACCTGACCGGGCCGGTGCCCCCGTGGTGGGACGACCAGCTCCGCGACCTCGGCGCGCGGGTCTGGTGGGACGCCGACGAGGGCCACCTGGCCGCCTGGTCGGCCCGCGTCGGGTGGGACCGGTTCACCGCGCTGCGCGCGGCGGTCGACGCGCTGGCCCTGGTCGAGGGACTCCCGCCGATCGCCGTGCTGCGGCCACCGCCCGGCGCGACCGGGGCGGTCCCGGCCCGCAGCGGGTCGGGCGGCGGCTCCCGGATGCTCGACCGGGTGCGGGCGCTGCTGGCCAAGGCGGAGTCGACCACCTACCCGGCCGAGGCGGAGGCGCTGACCGGCAAGGCCCAGGAGTTGATCGCCCGGCACAGCATCGACCAGGCGCTGCTGGCGGGCGTCGCCGAGCGCGCCGACCAGCCCGGCGGCGTGCGGCTCGGCACCGAGCCCCCGTACGCGGGCGCGAAGGCCCTGCTGGTGCAGGAGGTGGCGGCGGCGAACCGCTGCGAGGCGGTCTGGTCCGACGACCTCGACTTCACCACCGTGCTGGGCTGGCCGGCCGACCTGGAGGCGGTCGAACTGCTCTACACCTCGCTGCTGGTGCAGGCCACCGCCGCGATGCTGCGCGGCCGGGGCGAGCGGCGGGCCAAGGGCGCCGGGCGGCGTACCCGGGACTACGACGAGTCCTTCCTCAACGCCTTCGCGCTGCGGATCGGCGAGCGGCTGCGGGCCGCCACCGAGGACGCGGACCGGCAGGCGGCGGCGGAGACCGGGCCGGAGCGGCTGCTGCCGGTGCTCGCCACCCGCGCCGAGGCGGTGCGGGAACGCCTCGACACGCTCTTCCCCGGCGTCACGCGGGCCCGGCTCACCGTCCGCGACGCCGACGGCTGGTCGTCGGGCACCTCCGCCGCCGACCGCGCCTCGCTCGGCCCCGGCCCCGCCCCGAAGCGCCAGGTACGCGGCCGGCGCTGACAATTTTTCCCGCGGCTGTCGGAACCGGCGGGTCGGCTCCGACCCCTCACCGAAGCCGCGCCACCATGGGCGCGGCCGAGCACACGAGGAGCACCCGATGAAGTACATGCTGCTGATCTGGAACCGTCCCGGGTTCGTCGAGGAACTGTCGGAGCAGGAGCGCACCGCGCTCTTCGGCGAGGTCGACGAGATCATGCGCGAGCTGACCGAGTCCGGCGAACTGGTCGGCGGCCAGGCGTTGGCCGACCCGTCGCAGGCCCGCACGGTCCGGCTGGCCGGTGACCGGCCGGAGGTGACCGACGGGCCGTTCATGGAGAGCAAGGAGCAGTTCGCCGGCTACCTGTTGGTGGACTGCGACAGCCCCGAGCGGGCCGCCGAGATCGCCGCCCGCTGGCCGGACGTGCGGCGGGGCTTCGGCGCGCTGGAGGTGCGGGCGGTCATGGACGAGGCCGGGACGGACGAGTGAGCGGACGACTCGTCGAGGACCTGCTGCGCGAACTGGCGCCGCAGGTCCTCGGCGTGCTCGTCCGGCGGCACGGCCAGTTCGACGCGGCCGAGGACGCCGTGCAGGAGGCGCTGCTCGCCGCCGCGTTGCAGTGGCCGGAGCAGGGCGTGCCGGACAACCCGCGGGCCTGGCTGCTGACCGTCGCCAGCCGCCGGCTGACCGACGAGTGGCGCAGCGAGCGGGCCCGCCGGGACCGGGAGACCGCGGTGGCGGTCCGCGAGCCGGCGTACGCGACGGTCGCCCCCGCGGCCGACGAGGAGCCGCCGGCCGGGGACGACACCCTGACCCTGCTGTTCCTCTGCTGTCACCCGGCGCTGGCCCGTTCCGCGCAGGTCGCGCTGACGCTGCGCGCGGTCGGCGGCCTGACCACCGCGCAGATCGCCCGGGCGCACCTGGTGCCCGAGGCGACGATGAGCCAGCGCATCCGCCGGGCCAAGCAGCGGATCGAGGCCGCCGGCGCGCGGTTCACCATGCCCGCGCCCGGGGAGCGGGACGAGCGGCTGCGGGCCGTGCTCCAGGTGCTCTACCTGATCTTCAACGAGGGCTACACCACCTCCGGCGGGCCGGACCTGCACCGGGCCGACCTGACCACCGAGGCGATCCGGCTGGCCCGCATGCTGCACCGGCTGCTCCCGGACGACGGCGAGGTGACGGGACTGCTGGCGTTGATGCTGCTCACCGACGCGCACCGGGCCGCCCGGACGGGGCCGGCCGGGGAGCTGATCCCGCTCGCCGAGCAGGACCGTGACCGCTGGGACTCCGCCGCCATCGCCGAGGGGATCGCCCTGGTCACCGAGGCGCTGACCTGGTCGCCGCCCGGCCCGTACCAGCTCCAGGCGGCGATCGCCGCGGTGCACGCCGAGGCGCCGTCAGCGGAGCGGACGGACTGGCCGCAGATCCTGGCGCTCTACCGGTTGCTCGCCCGGATCGCCCCGAACCCCATGATCACCCTCAACCAGGCGGTCGCGGTGGCCATGGTGGACGGTCCCCGCGCCGGCCTGGCCCTGCTCGCCCCCCTCGACGCCGACGACCGCACCGCGGGGCACCACCGGCTCGCCGCCGTCCGCGCCCACCTGCTGGAGCTGGCCGGCGAGCCCCGGGCGGCGCGGGCGGCGTACCTGGCGGCGGCCCGAGGCACGACGAGCCTGCCGGAGCAGCGCTATCTGGAGCTGCGCGCCGCCCGGCTGGGCGGGCACCGGTGAGGACCGGGGACGGCCTGCCGCGTGCCGTGCTGGGCGACGCGCCGGCCGGCGTGCGCCACGGGGACGCACGCCGGCCGGTTCCTCACGTCACTGACCGGTAACCGGGACGGCCGGGCAACTGGCGCCGTCGTCGGGCACGTCGACCGAGATCAGGTAGCGGTCGACCGCGTCCCGCACGCAGTCGCTGCGGGTGTAGCTGCCGTGCCCCGCGCCCTCGTAGGTCAGCAGCACGCCGGAGCGGCCGAGCTGCCGCGACACGTTCGTCGCCCAGTTGTGGCCGCTGGCCGGGTCGTGCCGGCTGTTGGCGAGCAACAGCGGCACGTCGGTGCGGACCCGGAGACGGTGCTGCGGGTTGGCGACCGGGGCCGGCGCGCCGAGGCAGGTCGCGATCGCCGGCAGCGCCTGCGGGTAGCGCACGTCGGGCGCGATCCGGGCGATCCGGCGCAGGTGGGCGGCGTACTCACGGTGGTCGCGTACCGGCAGGTGCCAGTCGGCGCAGAAGACCGCGAAGGGGTGCGGCCGCACGGCGTCCGCGTCGGCGGCGGCACGGACCCCGGTGGCGGCGGGCGGGGCCGTACGCAGGGCGTCGACCAGCCGGGCCAGTCCGGCCCAGTCGGGGCCGTACAGCTTGCGCTGGGCGAGCCGGCTGAGGTCGTACGGGGTCAGCGTCGTCCCGGGCCGGTCCGGGTCCGCCAGCTCACCCCGTTCCGCCCTGCCGAAGAGGCCGGCCCAGACGGCGCGGACGTCCTCGCCGTGCAGCACGCAGCTCGGCGTACGGGCGCACCACGCGACGAACTCGTCGAAGGAGTCCTGCGCGGCGGCGGCCTGGGTGTCGAGGAACGCCCTGGTGCCGAGGCTGTGGTCGACCACGCTCTCCAGCACCACGGCTCGGACCCGGTGCGGGAACTCCTCGGCGTACTGCGCGCCGAGCAGCGTGCCGTACGAGCTGCCGTGGAAGGTGAGCCGGTTCTCGCCGAGCGCCGCCCGGACGGCGTCCAGGTCCCGGGCGGCGCTGCGGGTGTCGACGTGGTCGAAGAGCGGTCCGGTCCGCTCCCGGCAGTCGGCCCGCAGCAGCGCGTTGTCGGCCACGGTGGCGTCGAACCGGGCCTGGTCGGTGATGACCTGGGGCTGCCGGCCGAGCAGCTCCGCCGAGCAGAGCACCGGGTTGCTCAGGCCGATGCCGCGCGGGTCGAAGCTGACGACGTCGAACCGGCGGCGCAGCTCGTCGCTGAACCGGTCGTTCAGGATGATCCGCCGCACGCCGGAGTCACCCGGCCCACCGGGGCCGAACACCAGCGAGCCGATCCGGGCGGCCGGGTCGGTGGCGGCGCGGCGGGCCAGGTGGAGCGTGAACCGGTCACCGTCCGGGCGGTCCCAGTCGACCGGGAGCGACAGGGTGCCGCACTCGGCGGTGCGGTCCTGCTCGCACGGCTGCCAGGCGATGCCCGGCGTGGGGACGGGCGCGGGCCGGGCCGCCGAGGCCGGCGCGGGCGACGGCACGCCGGTCGCCAGCAGCGCGGCGGTCGCGCCGACCGCCAGTGCCCGGAACCGGACGGCGCGCCGGGATCGGCCCGGTCCGTCCGGCCGGGTTGAGTCGCCGCCGGGAGGGGCGGACTTGCGTACGCGCAGCACGAGATGCTGTCCTCTCCATCGAAGGAGCGTTGCGGTGAGACTCGCCCGCGGGCGAGGTGATGCTGCTTCCACCCGGGCCGTCGAGTTGGCGCTCGACGGCCCGGGGCCTTGCCGTTGCGCTAGTCGACGTCCTTGAGGACGCGTTCCAGCGAGACCAGCCGGGACTCCATCCCGCCGAGCCGGTCGTCGAGGGCCGCCAGCATCCGGGCGGCGGACTCCTGGGCCTGGACGGCGGTCTGGGCGAGCCGTCGGTACTCCTCCTCGCGGGCCCCGACCACCCGGGCCCGCCGGGTCTTGGCGACCTGCACGATCGTCACCGTGATCACGCTGACGAGCAGGGCGAAGATCCCGATCGCCCCGACCACCTCGGTCCAGTCGTGCTCGCTCATGCCCGTCATCCCTCGTCCTCGTCCGGCCCCGCGCCCGATCCGGCGGTGAGCGTGTCGGCCGCCGTCGCGATGGCGGCGGGCGTGAGCGTGTACGCGAACGGATTCACCTCGTAGAACTTCATCGCCTTCCCGTCCTCCGACAACTCCAGGTGCGCGGACACGAGGCCGGCCGCCGCGAGCTTGCGCAGGTGCACCTGCACCAGCGCCCGGCTGATGCCGAGCTCGCGGGCGAGTTGGCTGACGTACGCGCGGCGTCGCGCCAGGACGGCGACCACCCGCATGCGGTGCGGGTTGGCCAGCGTGGCCAGTACGCGCACCAGTTCGTCGCCGGTGGCCGTCGGACCAGCGCTCATGACCAGCCCTTGCACATGCAAACGGACGTTAGCGGGTCAGTGCCCGGGAAGTCACCAGTGGACGGCCGATCTCAGGGACGGGTGGGGGATGTCCCTGCCCCTCCCCTGAGGGGCAGGGGACGCGTCGCTCGCCGGCCCGCCGGGGCCCCTGGCCGTCGACGGTCAGCCGTCGGCCCGCCGGCACTCGCGAGTCAGTAGAGGCGGCACTCGCGGGTCAGGGGCGGACACTCGCGGGTCAGGCGCGGACACTCGCGGGTCAGTGGAGGCGACACTCGCGGGTCAGGCGCGGCACTCGCGGGTCAGCAGGGGCGGGATGCCGGTGAAGGTGGAGCTCATCCAGGCGGCCGGGCGGGACGCCCGGGAACCCGCGTCGATCCGGCCGGCGGTCTCCTCCAGCAGGGCGCGGATCTCCGGGTCGGCGGCCCGGCGGGCCTGGGCACGTACGTCGTCGGCCAGCTCGGCCAGGTTGCGCCGGAGCTGGTCGGCGACCTGTTCGCCGGTGAGGTCCCGGCTGACCGAGGCCGCCGAGTCCGTGGCGATCTTCTGGCTGCCGGCGACGATGACCCGGTCCACCTCCCGGCAGACCTCGGCGGTGTTGGCGGCCGTGGTGGCGACCGGGGACGGGCTCGGGGCGGCACTCGACGCGGCCGACGGGCTCGGTGACGACGCGCCGGCGGGGGCGGCGGCCTCCTCCCGCGGGGTGTCCTGGCAGCCCATGGCCAGCACCCCGAGCGCCACCGCGGCGGCGGCGCGCCGCGCGTAGACGACGGATCGGGACATGGAACCTCCCGTTCGGAGATCTCGGCCGTCGGGCGGACGGCACGGGTTCGACCGACGCCGGGCGGCGAGACGTCGCCCTGCCAACGAGCGGGGCCACCCCCGGGACACGTCGGCCGCCGCGGCCCGACACGCGGTCCGCCGGGCCGGCGACGGCCGGCCCGGCGGTTCCCGCGTACGCGGGTCAGCTCTTGAAGGCGTCCTTGATCTTCTCGCCGGCCTGCTTCAGCTTGGCGCCGGCCTGGTCGTTGCGCCCCTCGGCCTCGAGCCGCTCGTTGTCGGTGGCCCGGCCGGCGCCTTCCTTCAGCTTGCCGGCGGCGTCCTCGGTCGCGTTGTTGATCTTGTCGTCGAAACCCATGTCAACCTCCGATTGGCAGTGCCGGTACGTCCTCGGAGTACCCCGCCCGCCCGCCGCTCAACCGCCCTGGTCACCCAGCGTCAACAGATGGCCGCGTGTCGATCACCGTCGGTCGGCGAGCCGCCTGCCGGACGAGCCCGCCCACGCACCGCGCCGCCGGTCCCCTCGGCGAGGGCCGGCGGCGCGGTGCGGCGGGTCAGGCGACCGGGCGGAAGCCGCGCAGCCGCAGGCTGTTGGCGACGACGAAGACCGAGGAGAAGGCCATCGCCGCACCGGCGATCATCGGGTTGAGCAGGCCCGCGGCGGCCAGCGGCAGGGCCGCCACGTTGTAGGCGAAGGCCCAGAACAGGTTGCCCTTGATGATGCCGAGGGTGCGCCGGGAGAGCCGGATCGCGTCCACGGCGGCCATCAGGTCGCCCCGGACCAGGGTCAGGTCGGACGCCTCGATCGCCACGTCGGTGCCGGTGCCCATGGCCAGACCGAGGTCGGCCTGCGCCAGCGCGGCGGCGTCGTTGACCCCGTCGCCGACCATCGCGACGGTCCGCCCCTCACCCTGGAGCCGCCGCACCACGTCGACCTTGTCGGCGGGCAGCACCTCGGCGATCACCTCGTCGATCCCCACCTCGGCGGCCACCGCCCTCGCGACGGTGGTGTTGTCGCCGGTCAGCAGCACCGGGGTCAGACCCAGCGCGCGGAGCCCCGCGACCGCCGCCCGGCTCGTCGGCTTGACCACGTCGGCCACCGCGAGGACGCCCCGGGCCCGTCCGTCCCAGCCGGCCAGCACCGCCGTCCGTCCCTCGGCCTCCGCCGTGGTCGCCGCCCGCTCGACCTCCTCCGGTACGTCGAGACCGCGCTCGCGCAGCAGCCGGAGCCGGCCGACCAGCACCTCCCGGCCCTCGACGGCGCCGGTCACGCCGAGCCCCTCGACGTTGGCGAAGCCGGTCACCGGCGGCAGCGCGCCCGCCTCCGCCGCCCCGGCGGCGACCGCCTGGGCGATCGGGTGCTCGGACGCGGACTCCAGCGCCCCGGCCAGCCGGAGCAGTTCCGCGCGGTCCTCGCCGGCCGCCGGGAGCACGTCCACCAGGGTCATCCGCCCGGTGGTGACGGTGCCGGTCTTGTCCAGCACCACGGTGTCCACCTGCTTCGTGGACTCCAGCACCTCCGGCCCCTTGATCAGGATGCCGAGCTGGGCGCCCCGGCCGGTACCGACCAGCAGGGCGGTCGGCGTGGCCAGCCCGAGGGCGCACGGGCAGGCGATGATCAGCACCGCCACGGCGGCGGTGAACGCGGCCGTCGCGCCCGCCCCGGTGCCCAGCCACCAGCCCAGGGTGCCCGCCGCGAGAGCGATCACGATCGGCACGAAGACGCCGGAGATCCGGTCGGCCAGCCGCTGCACCGCCGCCTTGCCGGTCTGCGCCTGCTCGACCAGCCGGGCCATCTGGGCCAGCTGGGTGTCGCCGCCGATCCGGGTGGCGGTGACCACCAGCCGGCCGCCGGCGTTGACGGTGGCGCCGACGACGGTGTCGCCCGGACCGACCTCGACGGGGACGGACTCGCCGGTGAGCATGCTCGCGTCGACCGCCGAGGTGCCCTCGTCGACCACCCCGTCCGTGGCGATCTTCTCGCCGGGCCGGACCACGAACCGGTCCCCCACCGCGAGCTGGTCCACCGGGATCCGGGTCTCCGTGCCGCCGCGCAGCACCGCGACGTCCTTGGCGCCCAGTTCCAGCAGGGCGCGCAGGGCGGCCCCGGCGGTCCGCTTCGCGCGGGCCTCGAAGTAGCGGCCGGCGAGGATGAAGACCGTCACCCCGGCCGCCGCCTCCAGGTAGATGTTGCCGGCGCCGTCGGTACGGCTGATGTCGAAGCTGAACGGGTGGGTCATCCCCGGCTCCCCGGCCGTGCCGAGGAAGAGCGCCCAGACCGACCAGCCGAACGCGGCCAGGGTGCCGAGCGAGACCAGGGTGTCCATGGTCGCCGCGCCGTGCCGCAGGTTGATCCAGGCCGCCCGGTGGAAGGGCAGGCCGCCGTAGACGACGACCGGGGCGGCCAGGGTCAGGGACAGCCACTGCCAGTACTCGAACTGCCAGGCGGGCACCATCGCCAGCACGATCACCGGCACGGTGAGCACGAGCGAGACCCACAGGCGGGTACGCAGGCCGCGCAGCTCGTCCACCGGCTCGGCCGCCGGCTCCGCCCCGCCGGTGGCCGGCGGGGGTGGCAGGGCGGCGGTGTAACCGGTCTTCTCCACCGTGGCGATGAGGTCGTCCGGGGAGACCTCGTCGGCGTACCGGACGGTGGCCTTCTCGGTGGCGTAGTTGACCGTGGCGGTCACCCCGTCCATCCGGTTCAGCTTCTTCTCGATCCGGGCGGCGCAGGAGGCGCAGGTCATCCCACCGATCGCCAGTTCGATCTGGTTCGGGGCCATCAGCAAGGGCTTGGTGGTCATCACGCTTCCCGTCAGTTGTGCCCGTGACCGGGGACGCCGTGGCCGGCGTCGGCGGTCGGGGAGCTCGGGGCGGCGGGTGTGCCCGTCGCCGCCGGGGTGCCGGTCGCCGCCGGCGCGCCCGTAGCGGCCGGGGTGGCCGGGGTGGCCGGGGTGCCCGCGACCACGGTGAACTCGGCGGTGCGCACCACGCCCCCGTGCTTGAAGTCCAGGTAGAGCCGGTAGGCGCCGGCCGACGGCACCTCGGCGAGGAAGCTCACCTCGGGGCCGGGCTTCGTCCGCCCGTCGCCCGGCGCGCCGTCGGGGTGCACGTGCAGGTACGCCAGGTCGCCCTGGCGCAGCGCCACCAGGTGGCCGTACGCGCCGAGGTAGGGCTCCAGGTCGGTCACCGGCGCGCCGTCGCGGCTGACGGTCAGGGTCAGCTCGGCGGTGCGGCCGGGCTCCGGGGTGCCGGCGAGGGTGACGGTGTAACCGTCGACCGTGGTGCTGGTCGCCGCCGGGGGCAGCGGCCGCTCGGTCAGGGCGCCGGGGACGGTCACGTCGACGCCCAGGGTCAGCGCCTCGCCCCCGGTGGGGGTGAAGTCGGCGAACGCCCGCCAGACGCCGGGCCCGCCCAGCGGGGAGTCGACCCGCCAGGTGCCGTCCGGCGCCATCTCCGGGTGCACGTGCCGGAAGCCGGACAGGTCGCGGCGGGCGACGATCAGGTGCATGCGCTTGTCGTGCGCCACGTCGTACGCGGTGACCGGCCGGCCGTCCGGGCCGGTGACCTGGAAGGCGAACTGCCCGGCCGGGGCGCCCACCGGGCGGAGCGTGTAGCCGCGGTCGGAGACGAGCAGTCCGCCGGGCAGGTGGGCCGCCCCGCCCTCGTCGCCCCCGTGCCCGGCATCCCCGGTGGCCCCGTGGCCGTCGGTGGCGTCGTGGCGGGTGTCGGCGGCCGGGGCCACGGGGCCGGCCACGTGGCCGACCCCGTACGCCGTGCCGAACACCGCCGCGAGGCCGAGGGCGAAACCGCTCAGCTTCGTCGCCGTGTTCATGGTGTACCTCGGTTTCTCCGTGTCCGCCGTCACGCGCCGACGAGGTCGTAGCCGGCCTCGTCGACGGCGGCGCGCACGGTGTCGATGTCCAACGGGCTGTCACTGGTGACGGTGACCCGGCCCGCGGCGAGGTCGACCTGGACGTCGTTGACGCCCGGGATGGCGCCGACCTCGGCGCTGACCGAGTTGACGCAGTGCCCGCAGGTCATGCCCTGCACCTGGTACGTCGTGGTGACCATCGAACTCTCCTCTCGACGCCTCCAGCATATACCCCCCAGGGGTAATGCGGAGGCAGACGGGTGCCTGCTGGGTTTACCGGTACCCGGTGGGGGTATCCCGACACGAAGGACCGTACCATACCCCCGAGGGGTACGCTATCCTCGATCGCATGACCACACCGACGCCCGCCCCGACCAGGGGCTACACCGCCACCAAGGACCAGCTGCTCGCGCGGCTGCGCCGCGTCGAGGGACAGGTCCGCGGCATCGAGAAGATGGTCGACGACGACCGCTACTGCATCGACGTGCTCACCCAGATCTCCGCGATCCAGGCGGCCCTGGACAAGGTCGCCCTCGGCCTGCTCGACGGGCACGCCCGGCACTGCATGCACGAGGGGGCGGCCGAGGGCCGGGCCGACGAGATGGCCACCGAGATGATGGCCGCCGTCGGCCGCCTCATGAAGCGCGGCTGACCCGCCCGCCGGCCGCCCGACCTCGCCGGCCGCCCGACCCCGCCGGCCGTCCGGCGGCGGCAGGCCCGGCCGACGGGTGCCCCGGCGCCGACGAGGTGCGGCACCGGGGCCACCGGGATCAGAGCCGGCCGAGGATCTTCCGCATCGTGTCGATCTCGGCCTGCTGGGTGGCGACGATCTGCCCGGCCAGGGCCTTGGCCTCCGCGTTCACGCCCCGGGAGAGCTCCTCCCGGGCCATGGTGACGGCGCCCTCGTGGTGGGCGATCATCATGGTCAGGAACTGCCGGTCGAACTCCCGGCCGGAAGCCGCCGCCAGCCTCGCCATCTCGGCGTCGGACATCATGCCGGGCATCCCGTGGTCCATGTGCGGCAGCTCGGCGCCGGGCGACGGCACCGGCCGCCCCCAGGCCGACAGCCAGCCGCTCATCGTCGCGATCTCGGGCGCCTGAGCGGCCCTGATCTCCCCGGCAAGCCGCTTGACCTCCGGGTCCGCCGCCCGCGTCGCGGCCAGGTCCGCCATCTCGACCGCCTGCCGGTGGTGCGGAATCATCATCTGGGCGAACATCGCGTCGGCTTCGCCGGCGTCGCCGGCCGCGCCGGACGCGGTGGCCGCCGGCGCGCTGCTGCCGGGCGCGCCGTGCCCGGCGCCCGGGGCGGGATGCCCGTCGCCGCCGCAGGCGGTCAGGGCGAGGGCCACGGTGACGGTGGCGCCGGCCAGGGCGGCACGGCGCGCGAGGGTACGAGTGATCACGTCTGAGCCTTTCGGTGTCGGAACGTACGCAGCACGACGGGGACGCGGACCGGCGGACCGGACCGCGCCGGGGCGTCCTATCTGCGCAGCACCGAGACCGTGGCGAGCCGCAGACCGACCGGCCGGGGTGGCGGGGCGCGGGGCGACCGCTCCGACCCGCCCGACGCCCGGCCCGCCGGTGTGACGGCGCGTACGCCGGCCAACAGCAGCACGGCCGCGAGCAGCGAGGCGGCGAGCGCGCCCAGCACCGCCAGGCACACGCCCCACCACGGCGGCCCGCCGCTCGCCCCGCCGGACGGGAGGAGCCGCTCGTGCGGACAGTCGCCCGGGCAGGCCACGACGCCGGACAGCGCCGCCGCGACGGCGTACGGGACGGCGGCGGTGTGTTCGGCGGGCGACGCGCCGCCACGCGGACCGGCGACGGCGTGCGCCGCGGTGTCGGCGGCGTGGCCCGTGGCGTCGCCGGAATGGCCCGTGGCGTGTGAGCCGTGACCGAGGGTGTGCATCGCGGTCAGACCGAGCAGCGTGCCGACGAGCAGCAGGAGCCGGGCCCACCGCCCCGCCGTCACCGTCGCCGTCCGCACACCCCCACGCTAGTCCCCGGGGTCGGCGCGTCCGGCGCGACGGGCGCATCCCACCGCGGTCCGCGCCCGACACCGGCCCGCACGACCTGCGTCCGGATGCCGGGATGGCTACCATTCGGCCGGTGGCCCCATGGACCCCGCACCGCCCGCCCCGCCTCCCCGACCGGGCGGCGGCACCGACCGTCCGCGACCGCTCGGGCCGGACGATCGCGGTACGTGGCCGGCTCGCCACCCCGGGGCGATCCGCCGCCGAAGTCACCCGGGAACGCTGAACCGACCGGCCCGCTGGCACGTACCCCGCCCTGGATTCGTTGGGAGACACTCAATGGGCGCCGACCACACCCGTCCCGCACCGTCCGCCCCGCCGGGGGTGCGACGGATCCTCGTCGCGACGGTGGTGCCCCTCTTCGTCGCGACCCTGATTGCGGCCCTGGCGCTCTGGCCGTGGGACGCTCCGGAGGCCGCGCCCGGCACCGACCCGCCCCGCCACCACGGCACGGTGACGCGGGTGGTGACGGAGCCGTGCCCGCCCGCCCCGGAGACCCCGGAGGGGAGCCCGGGCGCCACGGAGGGCCCGTGCGGCACCGTCACGGTACGGGTGGACGACGGTCCCGACGCCGGCCAGCAGGTGGAGACGCCCGTGCCGGCCGGGCCCGGCGCGCCGACGGTCGCGGTCGGCGACGAGATCATCCTGGTCGAGCTCACGGACCCCGCCGACCCCTCGGCGACCGCCTACAACATCGCCGAGCACCAGCGCGGCCAGCCGTTGCTCTGGCTGGTGGTGCTGTTCGCCGCGGCGATCGTCGCGTTCGGGCGGTGGCGCGGCCTCGCCGCACTGGCCGGCCTGGCGGCGAGCTTCGCGATCCTGCTCACCTTCGTGCTGCCCGGCATCAGCGCCGGGCGCCCGCCGCTGCTGGTCGCCGTCGTCGGCGCCGCCCTGATCATGTTCGTGGTGCTCTACCTGACCCACGGGGTGACCGCACAGACCTCGGTCGCCGTGCTCGGCACCCTGGGCAGCCTGGTGCTGACCGGGGTCCTCGGCACGATCGCCACCGCGGCGACCCACCTGACCGGCTTCGGCACCGAGGACGCCACCACGCTGTCGATGTTCCAGGCCGACGTCGACCTGCACGGCCTGCTGCTCGCCGGGATCATCATCGGCTCGCTCGGCGTGCTCGACGACGTCACGGTGACCCAGGCCGCGACGGTCACCGAACTGGCGCACGCCAACCCCGGGCTGTCCCGAATGCAGCTCTACCGCGCGGCGACGCGGGTCGGCCGCGCGCACATCGCCTCGACGGTGAACACCATCGTGCTGGCGTACGCCGGCGCCTCGCTGCCGGTGCTGCTCCTGCTGACCGCCGACTCCCGGGCGGTGACCCAGATCCTGACCAGTGAGTTCCTGGCCCAGGAGATCGTCCGCAGCGCCGTCGCCACCCTGGGCCTGATCGCCGCCGTGCCGCTGACCACCGGCCTCGCGGCCCTGGTGACGACGGCCGGCCGGCGCGGCGGCGGCTCCGCCGACCCCGGCGCGCCCCCGACCCCGCCGGTCCCACGACCGGCGGCGGACCGGTCCGAGGCGTTGGAGGCCCTGAGCGGGCCGCGCGCCGGGAGCACGCCCACCGCCGCCCCCGCCGGGTGGCCCGATCGAGACGGGAGCACGGACACCGCATGGTGACACTCCTCAGCGTGACCGATCAGGACGTCCCGCCTGATAAACGCGTCACTGGTCACCGTCCGCCATTACGAAATAACGCATTTAGTCGGCTTAGGGACGTAGATCCCCGGGAGGACTCTCGGGTAACCTCGCTGCCGGTCACCGCCGAAGGCGCGCAGCGGCGCCTGCGGTGCCGCCGCCCAATCGCCGTCAGGCGAGCCGGGGACCCAGGTACGTGGGGTGAATCCGCGACAGCGGTAGGGGCCACTTCCGCCCCGAACCCGTCAGCTAACCCGGTCGGCGGTCGACGGAAGGGAAAACTGTGACGGCACCCCTACGCCGCTGGTTGACACCTGTGGTGGCCGTGATCGCCGCCCTGGCCGTCTTCGCCGGGCCCCTCCCGGCGGCGGCCGCACCCACGACACCGCCCCAGCCCTCGGGCCACGGGGACGACGAGCCCAAGCTGCTCAACGACCTGATCGAGGCGCGGAACCGGAGCTACGTCCAGGCCAAGTCCAAGCTGGCGAAGTCGAAGAAGCGCCAGCTCGAACTGGCCCTTGAGGTCGACCGGGCGCAGGCCGAGCTGGCGGCGCTGGCTCCGCAGGTGAGCGAGATCGCGGCCCAGTCCTACCGGACGGGGCGGATCGGCGCGGTGTCGATGCTGCTGGACACCGCCAGCCCCGACTCGTTCGTCCAACGCGCCGCCGCGCTCGACGAGCTGAACCTGGTCAACTCCAAGAAGCTCGCCGCGGTGAACGCGGTCAAGACCCGCGCGGAGCAGGCCAAGCTGGCGCTCGACGCCGAGGTTCGCGAGCAGACGAAGCTGACCAACGAGATGGCCCGCGGCAAGCGCGAGGCGGAGAAGGCCCTCGCGCTGGTCGGCGGCAGAGGGCTGACCGGCGGCAAGGTGGTCGCCACCTCGCCGGTGGCCCGGATGGCACCGGGTCGTACCGCCGACGGCGACTGGAAGCCCCTGTCCTGCACCGAGGACGACCCCACCACCTCCGGCTGCATCACCGCGCGCACGCTGCACATGTACAAGGAGGTGAAGCGGGCCGGGTTCAACCGGTTCGTCGGCTGTTACCGCTCCGGCGGGCCGTACGAGCATCCGAAGGGCCGGGCCTGCGACTGGTCGCTGCAGCGAAGCGGCTTCTCCCCCTGGCACAACGACGACACCTACATGTACGGCAACAACCTGACCGCGTTCCTGGTCCGTAACGCCGACCGGCTCGGCATCTACTACGTGATCTGGAACCGGCAGATCTGGTTCCCGGCGACCGGCTGGAAGTCCTACAGCGGCCCGTCGAACCATACGGACCACGTGCACGTGTCACTGCTCTGACGGCGGTAGCCGACAGGGCCGCACCCGCGTCCGCGGGTGCGGCCCTGTCGCCGTCTGTGGGCTCTTCTCGAAGCGACGCCGGGCACCCGGGCGGACCGGGTGACGTCGAACGGCCGGTCGGGTCAGGCGACGGCGGCGGCGACGGCCGGCTGCGTCCCGTCGACCGCGCCCATCCGGGGCGGCACGGCGGCCACGACCCGCGCCTCGCCGGCGGCCAGCCGGTACGACATGCCGACGACGGCGCAGCGCCCGGCGGCCACCTCGGCGGCCAGCACGGCCGAGCGGTCCAACATCGCCTCGACGGTGCACCCGATGTGGATGTCGACGATGCGGTCGATGTCGTCCACGCCCTCGGCGGCCGCCCGGCGCAGGCTGGGCACCACGGCGTCGACCACGGCGTTGAGGTGCCCCTCGGGGGCCGTGCCGGTGGCGTCCGCCGTACGGGCGGCCTGGACGGCCCCGCAGGAGTCGTGCCCGAGCACCACCACCAGCGGCGTGTGCAGGACCGTCACGGCGTACTCGACGCTGCCCAGCACCTCGGGGCCGACCGTGTGCCCCGCGGTGCGGACCACGAAGAGGTCGCCGAGGCCGCGGTCGAAGATGATCTCGGCCGCGAGCCGGGAGTCGGAGCAGCCGACGATCACCGCGAACGGGTGCTGCCCGTCCGCGACCGCAGCACGGTGCCCGGCGTCCTGGTTGGGGTGGTGGGGGGCGCCGGCGACGAACCGACGGTTGCCGGCCTGCAACTCGGCGAGCGCCAGCTCCGGACTGCCCGACGGGGGGATCGCGTCGCGCACCGCAACCGGGTCCCCCGGTGCCGGCTCCGACGACTTCCGCTCCGGGCCCGGCTGAACGCCGGGGGATCCGGGACGACTCATCTCCCTCACCTCGTCCCTCACGAACGACCTGGTCACCCCGGCCGACGCTGGGCGCGGGCTGCCCCCACGGTCACACGCACCCAAAGATACGTCAAGGGATGCGTGATATGCGTTTCATATGTTTGCGCCCGCCCGCGGACTCGGGCGGGACCTTCCCGGCTGCCCCGCCCGCCGGCCGTCCGGCGACGGCGCGAGGGCGCGGCGGAAAACCCGAAAGGCGCGCCATACGATGACGACATGGCGACGACAGGGGAGAACGGGAGCACCCGCAACTGGACGTTCCTGACGAACCACGGGCACGTGCTGCTCGCCATCGCCCGCAACCCCACCGCCCGGCTACGCGACGTCGCGGACGAGGTGGGCGTCACCGAGCGGGCCGCCCAGGCGATCGTCGCCGACCTGGAGGCCGGCGGCTACCTGAGCCGCACCCGGGTGGGCCGGCGCAACGAGTACACGCTCAACCCGGCCGGGCGGTTCCGGCACCCCGCCGAGGCCGACCGGCAGGTCGGCGCCCTGCTCGCCCTTTTCGCCGACGACGCCGAGAGCGCCGACCGCACCTGAGGCGCAACCCGCCGAGGCGCGCGGCATCCCCGCCACCCCTTCGACGGTCCGCCGGCCGGCTTCGCCGGCGCCGGCGGACCTGCTCGTCCGAGGCCGCCTGGTCGTGGTCCGGATCCGGCCGGGCAGCCGACGGGCCCGCCGATCAGCCGGCGCGGGCGACGGGGC
Source organism: Micromonospora sp. NPDC047670 (assembly GCF_043204915.1). Classification (NCBI taxonomy): domain Bacteria; kingdom Bacillati; phylum Actinomycetota; class Actinomycetes; order Micromonosporales; family Micromonosporaceae; genus Micromonospora; species Micromonospora sp. NPDC047670. The sequence continues at coordinate 430,751 of NZ_JBIDDA010000001.1, read as the reverse complement.
CGATCAGCTGACGTTCGGTGGGGGTCATGCTGAGCATCACCCACTGCACCTTGCCCTTGGTGATCAGGCCGACCATCTCGGGGTGCAGCTGGGTGAACCAGCTCTGCACGCTCATCAGGCCCAACGCGCTCGCCGCCGTCGCGGCCTCCGTCTCCACCAACCGCTGGAGCAGCACGATGTCGCTGCGTACCAGCGCGTCGACGTCCCAGCCTGCCAGGTCGTCGCGGACCACCAGGGTGGCCCGCCAGGGCGCGCTGAGGCCCGAGTCAGGGCCGGTGACCGGGCCGGTGTCGATCACGACGAGCTGCGGCTCGGTCGGGGTGGCCACGGTCGGTGGCGCAGCGCCCGGCGGCAGGAACGAGGCGACGTCCCGGCCGATGACGCAGCGCCGCAGGAAGGAGTCCCACTCCTGCTCGCGGGCGGTCTGGATGAACAGCCGGGCACCGAGCGCGAGGGCGCGGAAGGCGAGCAGCTCGGCGCAGCGCACGCCGCCGGTCAACAGCAGCCGCGTCGGTTCGGCCCGGAACAGGCGCAGCCCTACCGGCTCCTGCTGCCGGCTGCGCCCGACGACCAGGCCCCCGCCCCCGGCAACCAGGTGCAGGCCGCCGACCGCGGCGGCGTCGGCGACGTGCAGCCCCATCCGGCTACCGGGGAACGCGACGCTCTTCACCGCAGGAAACCTCCGAGCGGAAGCGTGGCGGCCACGCCGTGCGCGTGCTCGCCGTCGAGTCGTTGCAGCCGACCGCCGTGGCCACGGATCGCCTCGTGCAGGGCCTGGTCGGCGGCGGCGAGTGCGGTCGGGTCGGTGCCCATCAGGCGGAACGCCACCTCCACGGCGACGTCGTCGCCGGCGGTGCGGCTGGCCGCGATCGACACCACGCTGGCGGCGGGCAGCCCCCGCAGCAACGGGTCGACCTCCCACGGCCGGCGGGGCCAGACCAGCATCCGGTGACAGCTCTGCGGGGCGCCCTGGGTCGACCAGCCCCGCCAGGTCTCCCGGGCCAGCGGCCGCTCCCCCGCAGCACCGGGCGCCCCGCCGGTCAGATGGGTGAGGGCGGTGACGGCAGCGAGCACCTCGTCCCGGTTGAGCATCCGGGCGGTCACCCGCTCCTGCCGCAGCTGCCGCCGCATCCGCCGGATCGCCGCCGTGAGCGTCGGACGCAGGTCACGGTCGGCGTGGAAGTCGGGGGTCCGCGCGGCCTGGAGCACCACCCAGGCTCGCCGGCTGGCCGGCACGTCCCCGTTGGTCAACTCCCGGTACGCCCGGTCCACCGCCGCCGCGCCGGAACGGGCGCGCGGCGCCGGCGTCACCTGGATCAGCAACTGCACCACCACCGGGGGGGCCTTCTCGTCGACCGCCGGCAACAGCGAGGCCGCGGACGGCAGGGCCTGGGCCGCGCTCATCAGCAGGGCGCCCTCGGTGGGATCGACCTCGAAGACGGCGCTCAGCCCGCCTCGATGGGTCAGCAGGACGGCCGGCTGGTCGTCGACCTCGACGGTCTCCAGCTCGACGCCGTGCTCCAGATGGGCCAGCAGGTGCGCGGCCGCGTCCCCACCGGCGGCGGTGAGCTGCCGGCGGCGGCCCCGGAAACCCCACCAGACCGAGATCCACTGGTACAGCCACCGGCTGCGGAACCGGATCATCGTCGGGGTGAGCAGCAGCAGCGCCCCGGTGGCCACCGCGGCGGTGAGCGGCACGCCGCGCGGGGAAGCGGCGAGCACCGCCGCCGCGCCGGCCTGCCATGCCACCAGTTGGGCGACGTTGATGCCGCCGATCCCGAGGGCGGCCTGGTGCGGTCGTACCGCTCGAGTTGCCGCCGCCGCGGCCGCGGCCGCCGCGTCGTCGGCGACCGCGGCGGGCTGGGGGGCGGCGGGAGCGACGGCGGCTTGCGGGGGCGGCGCGGCCTGCACCGTGGCGGTGGCCTGTGCGGCCGCCGCGGCCCGTGCCGCGCCGGCCGCCTGGCTGATGTACGCGGTGCCGACAGCCGCCTGACCCTGACCGCGCTGTGCCAGGGCATCCGGACGTGGGCCGCTGCCGGCCCGGCTCACCGTCGGCGCGGGCGCCGCTACGCCGGCCTGCTGCGGCGGTGCCACCCGTGGGGCGGGCGGCACCTGCGGGGCCGGTTGGGCGGCCACACCCGGATGGTGCTGCCAACCCGGTTCGCCCGGCCGTGCCGCACCCGGATGCGTCACCTCGCGTCCCTCCTCACCTGGGCCGGCCCGCTCAGCGACCGATCGCGGCGCGGATGTCGGCCGCCGTCACGGTACGCAGCTCGTCGAGGCTGGGCCGCTGACCGGACTGACGCAGCCGTTGCGCCTGGGCCTTGCGGACGCCCTCGAAGAGCTTGCGGGCCTCGCGGGCGTTGCCGAAGTTCTGGTCCCGCTCGATGGTGGCGAAGTGCGTCTGGAGCAGGTCGGAGACCCCGTCGGCGAGCACATACTCGTCGCCGCCGGCCATCCGCTCCACGATGACGACCAGTTGCTCGGGGCTGTAGTTGCCGAACTCGATGGTCTTCGCGAAGCGCGACGCCAGACCCGGGTTGGCGTCGAGGAACTGGAGCATCTCCCCGGTGTAGCCGGCGGCGATGACGGCCACCTCGTCGCGATGGTCCTCCATCAGCTTGACGAGCGTGTCGATGGCCTCCTGCCCGAAGTCGCCACCACTGCCGAAGGAGCGGGAGAGGGTGTACGCCTCGTCGATGAAGAGCACCCCGCCCCGGGCCAGGTCGAAGGCCGCGGCCGTCTTCTCGGCCGTGTGGCCGAGGTACTGGCCGACGAGGTCCCGCCGGGACACCTCCCGGAACGCGCCGCCGGGCAGCGCGCCGAGCGCCGCCAGCAGCTCGCCGTAGATGCGGGCCACGGTGGTCTTACCGGTTCCGGGTGCGCCCGCGAAGATCAGGTGGTGGCTGACCGTGCCGACCGGCAGGCCGGCACTGCGCCGCCACTCGTTCACCTGGATCTCGTCGATGAGCGCGCGGACCTCCTCCTTCACCGACTCCAGGCCGACCATCGCCTCGAGCTCCGCGAGCAGCTTGTCGGTGCGCGCGGTGTCCTGCTGCTTCGCGGCCTGCGCCGCCTCGGCCCCGAAGGTGGCCCGCCGGCTGGCCACGCCCTCCACGATGGTCGGTGCGGCGCCCTCGGCGACCTCGATCGCCGGCAGTGCGGTGTTCTCGGTGGTGCATTCCTCGACCGTGCCCTGACACCCACGGGCGAAGGAGACGGCCGGGCCGCGGGTGTCGCGGATCCGGCAGCGGCGCAGCACGGGCGCGCTCTGGTGCACCACGGCGACTCCGGCGTGGCCGGTCTGGGAGATGTCGCAGGCCTCGATGGTCGGGCGGCCGTACTGGTAGACGTAGATGCCGCGGTTGCCGCAGCGGGTGACCGTGCTGGTCCGGATCGTCGGGGCGGCGCCGATCCGGACGATGATGCCGTCCTCGCTCAGGTCGCTGAACTCGCAGCCCTCCACTGTGCCGTCGGAGTCCTCGACCACCAGCCCGTAGCGGGCGCCGGTCACGCGGCAGCGGGTCAACGTGAACTCCGACCGGCTGGCCACCGAGACGGCCGGGCCGAAACCGGCGCTCAGCTCACACCCGGTCATGCTGAGCGTCGCCCGGTCGACCGCCACGACCGGCGCGTCGCCGGCCTTGAGGACCAGATCGCGCAGCTCCAGCCGGCCCGAGTTGCAGGACACCGTGGGGTACGCCCCGGACGAGGCGTCGATGGTGACCGTGCCGGCGCCCTGCGCGGCGACGATGGTGGCCCCGCGGTCGTTGACGAACAACGCCTCGTAGTAGGTACCGGGGCTGACCGAGACGACGGCGTCGTCGTCCGCCACCGCGAGCGCGTCACCGATGGACGGATAGGCGCCGGGCTGGTCCGGGGAGACGAGAAGGGTGCGCGTCATGGCTCCGGTCTTCGTACGGCGGAAGGGTCACGCCGACGATATCCCAGGCGGTCGACACGGCGGGAGCCCCGTCGCCGCGAGCCGAACCGCGCCATCCGGGGCCCGTCCGGCGCGGGGCGGCGGGACCGGACGCGCCGGCTTGTCGGCGGCGCCGGGGGAGGTTTCACGCGGCCGGGCCAGGTCGACGACGGGTCGGGCAGCCCGGTGCCGGCCCGAGCGGCACGGCGACGGGCCGCTAGGCTCGAGCCCGGACCGATGGCTGGTACGCAAGAGCTGGAGGACGGATGGCGGAACTCCGGATGTTGCCGCTCGCCGCGGGCGCGTTGCTGGTCGACGGGACCGTCCATACCCACACCTCGATCCGCGGCGACCTCGCGCCCGACCTGCACCCGGTGATCCGGCGCTTCCTGCACGAGCTGCCGAGCGGCCAGCGGGAGCGCTTCGCCGGCTGGTGCGCCGAGTCGGTCCTGCTCTCCGACCGGCTGTACGCGGCCGAGGCCGGTGGGGGGTCGCTCAGCCCGGCCCGGGCCCGGTCGCTGCTGTGGGGCGCGAAGGTGCGGGTGACCCGGGTCCGGGAGGAGGGCGACCCCCGCCACGGTGAGGTGCAGCCGCCCTGCCGCTCGTGCGCGGCCCTGCTCGACTGGTTCGGCGTGGAGGCGCTGGCATGACCGCACGCTTCCCACCCCTGGTGGCCGAGACGCTCCAGGTCGCCGGTTGGGTTCCCGGCCGGCGCGACGACGAGCGGGCCCGGCGGTGGGCGCTGAGACTGGCCGCCGACGCCGCGCCGGACGGCCGGCAGCACACCGTCGTCCGCGCCGCCGTCGAGGCGTACGCCGAATTCGGCGGCCTGCTGGTGCGCCCGCAGGGCGACGGAGAACAGATCGCACCGAGCACGTTCCACCTGGACCCGTTCCTGGTGAGCCACTCGGCGGCCACCCTCGCCGCGCTGGCCGGGGTCATCGGCGCGCCGCTCACGCCGCTGGGCGAGGAGGGCGACGGCACCGGCATCCTCGCGGTCGACGAGCCGGGGCGCGTGTTCGTGCTGGACCACGGCGGCGACTGGTATCTCGGCGAGCACCTCGACGAGGCGATCACCGCGTTGGTGCTCGGCCGGCAGCCCCGCCGGGTAGGTCAGGACGGCAGGTGGTGACCGACTGGGCGCCCGCGACCCCGACCGAGGAGGCGCTGCTGGCCGCCGCCGAGGCCGGGGACCGGGACACGTTCCTGGCGACGCTGGCCACCGGACCGCTGCTGCTGCCGGTGTCCCCCGAGGCGGCAGCCGGCCGCGCGCCGGTGGCGTGGCCGACGGGCGGGTACGACGGGCGGACCCACGTCATCGCGTTCACCTCACCCGGGGCGATCGCCGCCTGCCTGCCCGGGCAGTCGGTCAGCTACCGGGTGCTCGCCCTTGCGGACCTGGCCGCCGACTGGCCGGACGACGACTGGCTGCTCGCGGTCGACGCCGGGCTGCCGATCGGCGTCCAACTCACCGCCCGGGAGCTGCGCGCGGTCGCCGGGCCCGCCTTCGACGCCGAGCGGGAGCTACGCGAGGCGATCGCCCGGCAGGATCCGGACGCCCTGATGGCGGCCCTGCTCCGGGCGGAGCTGCTGCTGCCGCTGCGGCCGGGCGGGTCCGAGTCGCGGGATCTGTCCGATCCGGACTTTCCGTGGTGGTGCCTCCCGGACGAGCAGGGGCAGCCCTGCCTGCCGGTCTTCACCGCCGAGGTGCGGCTGCGGCAGGCCCTCGGCGACCACGACCTGGTCGCGGTCAGCAGCCTCCAGTTGGCCGAGCAGTGGCCGGACCCCTCGTGGCAGCTCCTGCTGAACCCTGGCACCCCGCTGGCGGCGGCGCTGCCCGGCGAGGCCGTGCGGACCCTGCGCGACTGGCTCGGTCAGCTACGGCAGGCGGTCACCAGCGCCAGCGAGGAGGAGCGCCAGCGCCTGGAGACGGCCGCGTACGCCGAGCCGGCCACGGTGGGCGTACCGGCGCAACGGACGGTGCCGGACGAGGACGCCGAGTACGAGCCGGACCCGGACCTGCCGGTGCGGCTGCAACTGGTGATCCCGCACCGGTACCTGCCGTCCTATCTGGAGGACGGTTACCAGCGGGCCGCCGGGCTGGTGCACGCCTGGGCCGGGCCGGGCCGGGACACGCCCACCCGGCTCTACCGGCGCCTCGGCCTGCTCGGCGAGGGTTCGCCGTTCGCGGAGTCCGACGAGTGGGTGGCCGTGTTGCGGTGGGACCCCAACGAGGACACGCCCGAGGACTGGGGGCGCGGCCAGCCGCGGATGGAGTCACTGGTGGTGCCGGACGGGACGGGCCTGCACTGCCTGCACCACGACGGCCGCGACGAGCTGCTGGCCCGCTTCGACGCGGCCAGCGGGCGCTGGTTGCCGGCCTGACCGTCGGCCGGCTCGCGGCCCTGGCGCCGCCGCAGCCCGGAGGGCCGGGGCTGCGGCGGCAGCGCGGGTCAGCGCCGGTTGCCGGCGAACCAGCCCCGGGCCGACCGGCTCTTGAGCAGGACGAGCGCCACCCCGGAGAGCCCGCCCACGACCAGCGGCGTGACCATCGTCGGTTGGAAGCTGAGCTTGCCCTGGACGAGCAGGCCGACCAGGGCGAGGACGAAGAGCCCGAAGGTGAACGTGGCCGGCGTCCGCAGCCCCGCGGCGCCCGCCCGGCGCCAGGCGAGGACCATGCCACCCACCGTCATGGCCACCAGCAGCAGGCAGAGCGCCAGGATCAGCAGGGCGATGACGATCAGGAAGACCTTGCCGTCTCCGTCGCTCCTCGCCATCGCCACGAGGAAGGCGACGCCCGCGACGAGCCAGGTGAGGGCCGTGGGCACCATCAGGAGGATCGCCGCGACCACCGTGGCCGGCCGCCGGGTGGCCGTGGGCGGCACCGGCGCACCGGGCGGTCCGGCATGCGGGGGTACCGCGCCGGGCGGTGACGGAGGCCCGGCGCCGGGGAACTGGGCCGGCATCTCGCCTCCTGTCCGTCAGGCATCCGGCCGGCGCCAGCCGGCGTCACCCGTCGGGTCGGTGGGGTGGGCCGGCTGCCCGCCCGCCGGGCCCGACGGCGGCACGCCCGGCCCGACCGGATGCGCCCCCGGTGCCGGCGGGTACGGGGTTCCGCTCCCGGCGGGACCGGCGACCGACGTGCGGGCGTCCTGCGCGGATGCCGCGCTCCTCCGACGGCGGCGTCGCCACACGAGCAGCACCACCGTCACCACGAGGCCGAGGACGACGAGTACGACCGCCAGCGAGAGCACCCATTCGAGAACCTTGTTCGGGCTCCCTGAGTTCTCCGCGCGCGCCCGGGCCAGCGTCGGGTCGAGCGAGGGCTCCCGGGGTGCCTGGGTCCGGCTGCCTCGGCCGTCCGGCTCGCCGGTCAACGCCCGGCGCAGGTCGAGCTGGCCGTAGCCGTAGTCGAGGTCCTTACCCGGTGTGCCGGCGTCCCGCGTGGTCTCCAACATCCGCTTGAACAGGTCGTGCGAGTTGAGGTTCGGGTACTTCGACTTCACCAGGGCGACCGCGCCGGAGACGAGCGCGGCGGAGCCGCTGCTCCCGGTGCTCATCGTGTACCGCCCGCCGGGCAGCGCGGCGAACAGGTCGTCGCCGGGTGCGGCGAGGTCGGTCTCCTCGGCGGGAATGGCGGCGATCCGGCTGGGGCGACCGTTGCGGTCGGTGCCGGTCACGGCGAGCGCGCCGGGGTGCCGGGCCGGGCTACCGATGATCGCGTCCTGCTTGTTGCCGACGGCGGCGACGACGATGACGTTCTTCTGGTACGCCCGTTTCACCGCCCGGTCCAGATCGACGTCGGTCGAGCTGCCCAGGGAGACGTTGATGACGTCGGCGCCGTGGTCCACCGCCCAGTCGATCCCGGCCGCGAGCGCGTCCGGCGCGATGATCGCCTTGCCCTCGGCGCCCTGAACGGTCACCGGCAGGAGCTTGGCCTTCGGGGCGACGCCGAGCACGCCCTCGCGGCCGCCCGGGCCGTGCCCGTGGCCGGCGATCAGGGACGCCATCGCGGTGCCGTGCCCCTGCCGGTCCTGGTGCCCCTTGCTCCGGTCGTCGTAGAGGTCCACGCCGGGGAGCACGTTGTTCTTCAGGTCCGGGTGCCGGGCGTCCACTCCGGTGTCGACGACCGCGATCGTGATGCCCTCACCCTGGCTGAGCTTGTGCAGCTCGGTCAGTTCGAGGGCGTCGAGGTGCCAGGCGTCCTTGCGGCTGTCGGCGGCTTGGGCCGGCGTGCCCGCCAGGGCCAGGGCCGCCAGGACGCTCAGCGCGGCCGTGGCCAGCGTGGCCGCCGGGCGAGGGACGAGACGCATCGCGCGTACCTTCCTCTGTGGGCCGTCGATCGGCCGGATGCACGGTCACCGCATGGTACGGGCCGGCCACCCATGGTGTGGTGACCGGCCCGCCTGTGCGTCAGCCCTGACCGAGCGCCCTGCCCTGCTGCTGCGGTCGGTGCTCCACCGGCGCCTCGATATTGCCGACCGCGACCGACTCGGTCGTCCAGAGCTCGTCGTCGCCCTCGCCGTACTCCCAGGTCTCCTGCTCGTCCTCGGCACGGCGTGCGGCGCCGCGGGCGCCCGGGACGGCCGGGCCTCCCCGGCGTCCACCCAGCGACGGCGCCGGGCCGGTGGTGGGAGCCGGACGCGCCGCGCCCCCCGCGCCACGGCCCGTGAGATCCGGACGGGCACCCGTGCCAGGGGTGAGCGGGCCACCCGCACGGGTGCCGCCGGCGCTCGGCGTGGCCGGGCGAGCGGCGCTCGGCGGTGTGCCGGGACGGCCGGCGGTCGGGGAGCCGGCGCGCGGACCGGAGGTGGCGGGCGTGGCCGGGCCGGTGCCGCGCTGGCCGCCGAGGCTCGGCGGCGGCGACGCCGGCCGACCCGGAGCGCCCCCCGCGTGCCTGGGGCCGGCGGTGCTGCCCGGCAGGCGCGGGCTGGACGGGGGGGTCGCCGGACCGGTCGGCCGAGTGCCGAGGCCCGGCGCGCCGGAGCGGGGGCCACCCGGCCGGCCCGTGCCGGTGTTGCCGGGCAGGGTGGGTCGGTTCGGCGCCGGTCCGCGACCCGCCGGGTTCCCGCCGGGGTTGCCGGTGCCCGGCAGGGTGGGCCGGTTCGGCGCCGAGCTGCGGGCGCCAGGGTTGGGCGCCCCGGTGCCCGGCAGGGTGGGCCGGTTCGGCGCCGGGCCGCGGGAGCCAGGGTTGGGCGCCCCGGCACCCGGCAGGGTGGTGCGCGGGGTGCCCGGCCGGCTGGTGTTCGGCGGGTTCGGGCGCGGATTGCCCTGGCCGGCCACCGGCAGCACCGGGGTGGGCGGGGGCGGGGTTGCCGGCGTGGGGGTGACCGGCGGCGCGGCGGGCGGGGGCCCGGTCGGCGCGGGAGGCGCGGTCACGGTGCCGGCGAGCGTGAGGTCGTTGGGCACGCCGGGCGGCGGCGTGGTCGGCGTGTCGGGCGTGTCGGGGCGGCTGGGCATGTCCGGCCGGGTCGGCCGGTCGCCGGACATCCTCGGGGCGACCGGCTTCGGCCCGGCCGGCGCGCCGGGTCGAGTGGGCCGCGGGGCCAGCGAGGGGGTGTGCACGACCGCGTTCGTCGGCCCCTTGTACATGCCGCCGCGCGAGATGTTCGAGATGTAGACGTCGATGTAGAGGTCCGCGAGCGGCTTGACGATGTTCTTCGCCCGGTCGTGGAATTCCTTCTGCACGTCCTCGTACGATTTGGCGTTGTTGATCCCGAAGAGGTCGCTTACCTGGACGCCCTCGTCGTCCTTGCGTTTGTCGGCCTGGTGCTCCTGCTCGGCCTTGTACTCCAGCCAGAGCTCACGCATGTCCCGCTGGGTCTGCGCGATCTTGCTGGCGATCTGCTCCAGACCGCTGGCCGTCTTGTCGGCGACGTCCTTCCACTCGTCCAGCGAGTAGAGGGCCGCGCCCACCTTGCCCATGAAGACCCGGCCCGCCGGCGACCGCCACTTGGCGTCCAGCGCGTCGGCGTGCCGCTTGAGGTTCTCCCGCGTGGTCTGCAGCAGGCTGCTGGCGCGCCGCCAGGTTTCGGCGAGGGCGACGGTGCGCTCGTCGCTCTCCTTGCGGGCGTACTCCCACATCTCCTCGATGGTGACCCCGTCCCACGCCGTGGGTTCGTAGGGTGCGGCCTGGGCAGACCGCTCGGCGGCGTAGTCGTCGACGACACCGGCGTAACTCGGAATGTACGTCGGCGTCCACCCGTAGTAGTTGTCGCTCATCCCCGCTCCTCAGCGTTCCCGTCCCCTGCCCACCGTCAGGACCGCACGTCCGGGCGTGCCACCTCATCGCCGTACATCTGCTCGTTGTCACCCTGGACGCGGTAGGAGCCGGGGCCCTCGCCGATGGTGTCCGGCTTGTCCACGTCCGGTGTCTCCTCCGAGTCGTCGTCCGCGGTGCAGACCTCCGGGCCGTAGTAGGTCGCCGGGTCCGTGGCCTCCGGCGGGACCGTGTTGGCCGGGTTCTGCTGCTCGTCCCCGCCCTGCTGCCAGTAGTCGTTGAGCGTCTTCTGCCCGTCGATACCGTTGAAGGCGTTGTAGACGTCGTCGTTGGTGGCCTGGGCCAGCGCGTCCCCGGTGAGGTACTCGGCGGAGATCGACGCCGCGGCCGTGCTGAGGGAGACCAGGCCCTTCATCGCGTCGCCGAGCATCTGCGCCACCGCCGAGCGGCTCTCGTCGTGCCGGCCCCGGAAGAACTTGCCCTCCTTGAGCCCACCCCCGCCGAACGGCGCCTGCACGGTGAGCATGGGGCGTACGCCGTTCTCGAAGCTGGGCCGGAAATTGACGTCCAGCTCGTCCTGGATGGCCTTCGCGAAGTCCTTCAGCTGCTGGATGTCGACGTCGATGTTCTCGTCGACGAGCCACTCGTCGCCCATCTGCCTCCCCGTTCGCTCACACGCCAGCGGCGCGGCTGTGCCCCCAGCCGCAGCGCCATGGTTCCACTCTGGTGGACGATAGCCTCATCGGGCAACCCCGCGTGGTGCTCACGTCCGTGGCGGCAGGTGCACCAACTGCACGAGGCGGGTGCCCTCCCGCCGCGTGACCAGCCAGCCCCGGCCCGGCGGCAGCGGCCCGGGGCGGACGGTGCCGAGCAGCACGCCCTCGTCCCGGTTGCCGGACATCACGATGCCCGGCGTGCTGATCTCGCGCAGCCGCATCAGCACCGGCTCGTACAGCGCCCGGCTCGCGCCGCCGGTGCGGCGGGCGATGACCAGGTGCAGACCGATGTCCCGGGCCTGCGGCAGGAACTCCAGCAGCGGGGTCAGCGGGTTGCTGCCCGCGCCCGCCACCAGGTCGTAGTCGTCGACCAGGACGTACAGGTCCGGTCCCTTCCACCAACTGCGGGCGCGCAGTTGGTCGGGCGTCACGTCGTTGGGCGGCAGCCGGTCCCGCATCACCGCGGCGACCTCGGCGATGATGCCCTCGGTGAGCTGGGCCGACGAGCCGTACCCGATCAGGTGCGGGGTGTTGATGTCGCCGAGCATGCTGCGGCGGTAGTCGACGATGACCAGCCGGGCCTCGGTCAGCTCGTTGCGGTCGACGATGGTCTGCGCCAGCGCCCGCAGGAACGTGCTCTTGCCGGACTCACCGTCGCCGAAGAGCACGAAGTGCGGGTCGGCGGAGAAGTCCAGGTGCACCGGTTGGAGGTCCACCTCGGCGATGCCGATCGGCACCCCGGGCCGTCCGGTGGCCGGCAGGCTGCCGTACGGGACCACCGACGGAAGCAGCCGGATCGGCGGAGCGCCCGGCCCCTGCCAGGCGCCGGCCAGGTCGTTGACCAGCTTGCGGGCCCCCTCGGGCAGAGTGTCCGTCTCCTGCACGCCGTCGGTGCGGGGCAGGGCGGCGAGGAACTGCTGCCCGTCGGCGGTGATGCCCCGACCGGGTGACTTCTCCGGCACGTTCATCGCGGCCCGACGGTCCAGGAGGGAGTCCCCCGCGTCGGCCAGCCAGAGCTCCAGCCGGGTGCCGAAGACGTCCCGCACGGCAGGGCGCAGGTCCATCCAGCGGCCGGCGGTGACGATCAGGTGGATGCCGAAGGAGAGACCGCGGTTGGCGATGTCGTTGATGGTCGACTCGAGGTCCTCGAACTCGGCGCGGATGGTGGACCAGCCGTCGATGACCAGGAAGACGTCGCCGAACGGATCGTCGGTGTGCTGACCGTGCCGGCGGGCCCGCCGGTACTCGGCCATCGAGTCGATCCCACGCTCGCCGAACCGCCGCTCCCGCTCGCCCATCAGCAGTTGCAGCTCGGCGACGGTCCGGCGGACCAGACCGCCGTCGAGCCGGGTCGCGACCGAGCCGACGTGCGGCAGGTCGCGCAGCGAGGAGAGCGCGCTGCTGCCCAGGTCGAGGCAGTAGACCTGAGCCTCCCGGGGGGTGTGGGTCAGCGCCAGCGAGGCGACGATCGTACGCAGCAGGGTGCTCTTGCCGCTCTGCGGGCCGCCGACGATCACCGTGTGGCCGGCCGCGCCGGCCAGGTCGAACCAGAGCACGTCCCGGCGCTGGTCGAACGGCTTGTCGACGACGCCGACGGCCACCTGCAGCTCGCCCACCAGGCCGGCGTGCGCCACCGTCACGCCCCGGGCCGGGTCGGCGGTCAGCGGCGGCAGCAGCTGGTCCAGCGTCGGCGGCTCCGCCAGCGGGGGCAGCCACACCTGGTGGGCCGGCGCACCCCGGCCGGCGAGCCGGCCGACCAGGATGTCCAGCACGCTGTCGCCGCCCGTGTCGGCCGGCTCCGGTGTCGTCTCCGGGACCGTACGGGTCACCGGCGGCGCGACGTAGGCGGTGCTGTACTCCCGCACGCGCTCCTCGCCGTCACCGGCGGCGACCGCCTCGGCCGTCTTGCTGCGGTAGGTGCCGGAGACGTACGCGGCCTTGAAGCGGACCAGTGGTTCGGTGCCGAAGCGCAGGTAGCCGTGGCCCGGCGACCGGGGCAGTTCGTACGCGTCGGTGGCGCCGAGCACCACCCGGCTCTCCATCGCCGAGAAGGTCCGCAGACCGATGCGGTACGACAGGTGGGTGTCCAGGCCGCGCAGCCGGCCCTCCTCCAGCCGCTGCGAGGCGAGCAGCAGATGCACGCCGAGCGACCGGCCGACCCGGCCGATCTGCACGAACATGTCGATGAAGTCCGGCTTGGCGGTGAGCAGCTCGGAGAACTCGTCGCAGATGATGAGCAGGCTCGGCAGCGGCGCCAACGGGGCGCCCGCCGCGCGGGCCTTCTCGTAGTCGCGTTGCGAGGCGTAGTTGCCGGCCGAGCGCAGCAACTCCTGCCGACGCACCAGCTCACCGTTGATCGCGTCGGTCATCCGGTCGACCAGCGGCAGCTCGTCGGCCAGGTTGGTGATCACCGCGCTGGTGTGCGGCAGGGCGTCCAGCCGGGTGAAGGTAGCGCCACCCTTGAAGTCGACCAGGACGAAGTTCAGGCTCTCCGAGCTGTGCGTGGCGGCGAGCGCCAGCACCAGCGTGCGCAGCAGCTCGGACTTGCCGGAGCCGGTGGCGCCGATCAGCAGGCCGTGCGGGCCCATGCCGTCCTGCGCGGACTCCTTGAGGTCCAGCTCGACCGGAGCGCCGTCGACGCCCACCCCGATCGGCACCCGCAGCCGGTCCCGGTTCGGCCGGGGCTGCCAGGCCCGGTCCACCTCGAAGTCGTACGGATCGCCGAGGTTGAGCAGTTCGGCCAGGCCCAGCTCGGTGGTGAGCGGGGCATCGCCCCCTCGGGACGCGGCCGAGAGGCGCAGCGGGGCCAGCTGCATGGCGAGCGTCTCGATCTCCGCGATCCGGCAGTCGTCGGCCCGCCCGATCTCCGCCGAACCGTCCACTGTGGTGCTGTGCAGCCGCCGGTCGGCGGTCACGTCGAGCACCAGCCGGGCCCGGTCCAGCACCCGCGGCGCCGGGTGGGAGAGGTCGAGCAGGGTGACCCCCTCCACGCCGCCCTCGGTCATCAGGTGGTCCGATCCGGCGGTGTCGCCGCCGTCGATGATGACCAGGACGTGCGGTCCGCCCACCTGGGGCGGCCCGCCGGAGGAGTTGAACCGCGGACGGCTCGCCAGCACGTCGTCGAGCATCGCCTCGAGCCCGGTGACCGAAGGTGCGACCAGCCGGAGCTGACCGAGCGCGTCGGTGCGGGTCGGGTGCAGCGCGTGCGGCAGCCACTTCGTCCACTCCCACGCGGCCCGCCGGTCGGGGGCCACGCAGACCGCGACGAGCATGTCGTCCGGCGCGTGGAACGCGGTGGCCTGGGCGAGCACCGACGTGACGAGCCCCCGCACCGCGTCGTCGTCGCCGCGCAGGTGAACCCGGGCGAAGCCGTTGAGCGCCATCGTCACCGGCAGGTCCGGCACCTCGCCGTAGGTGGTCAGGAAGCGGCGCAGCGCCAGCGCGCACATCGGCTCCAGCTTCTCCAGCGAGGTCGCGGGCGGCGGGACCAACGGCGTGGCCAGCTCCTGCGGGCCGAGACCGATGCGCACGGTGGCGAAGTCCACGTCGCCGCGCCGGCGCTCCCACAGCCGCGGCCCGAGCGGGACGGACCAGAGCGCGTCCGGATCCGGGTGCCGGTAGAACGCCGCTTCCCGCTGCTTGCGGATCGTCTTGAGCACCCGGCGGCGCTGCCGCGACAGGTGCGTCATGTACTCCCGCCGCTTCTGCAGCATCTCCTGCTTGCTCGGGCCGCCGGAGTTGTTGGTGAGCTGGGAGGCGAGCATGCCGATCGCGGAAAGGCCGAAGAGTCCGCCGGTGACGTAACCGAGGGTGCTGCCGCCCCGGCCGGCGAACATCAGCGCCATGGCGAACGAGCCGGCGAGCATCGGCAGCAGCATCAGCATCTGGCCCCAGGCGCGTCCACTGGGTGCGGGCACCTCGGGCGGCGCCTCCAGCAGGACCTCACCGGACGGGTACTCCGGCTCCGGCTGCCGGGCCGGACGTTTTACGACGACCGTGCTCACCTATCAGACCTCCCCGCTGGCGTGCCCGGACCGATCGGACCGAACCGGCGCCCACGCCACCGGCACATGGTAGGTAGCCTTCTCTCGTCATGACAGCCGCGGGCCCTACCCGGTCCGCTCCCCGTCCCGAGGGGTCATCAGTGGTCACCCAGGCCGGAACCGGTCTCGTGCGCATCGCCGTCGTCACCCCGAACCGGCGGCTCGATCTCGCCCTGCCCGAGCATCTGCCGCTCGTCAGGCTGCTCCCCGCCGTGCTGCGGCAGGCGGAGGAGCACCCGTCGGACGGGACGTCACACGGTGGCTGGACGCTGCGCCGCACCGACGGCACCGCCGTCGACCTCAACCGCACGCTCGCCGTGCAGAACGTCCGGGACGGCGAGACGCTGCACCTGGTGCCGCGCCGCACCGAGTGGCCCGAGCTGGCGTACGACGATCTGATGGAGGCTGTCGCCGACGGTGCGCGCCGGCGCGGGGTGGCCTGGAGCCCGTTCGCGACCCGACTGACCGGTCTGATCGTCGGCGGCGCGCTACTGCTGCTCGGCCTGGCCGTCATCGTCGCCTCCGACGAGCCCGGCTGGCTCGGTGGCGTGATCGCCCTCGGCACCGCCGTGGTGCTGCTGCTGGTCGGGATCGTGTTGTCCCGGGCGATGGCCGACTCCCTCGCCGGGGCCGTGGTCGCCGCCGCCGGTCTGCCGTACGCCTTCGTCGGCGGCACCCTGGTGATCGGCACCGGGGAGTCCGTCTGGGCGCTCGGCGCGCCGCACGTGCTGCTCGGTTCCGCCGTCCTGCTCCTCACCGGCCTGCTCGGCTTCCTCGGTGTGGGCGACGCGACCCGGGTCTTCGTGGCGGCGGTCTTCGCCGGGTTCTGGGGCATGCTCGGCGGCCTCTTCGCCCTCGGCTCGATGGACGCGGCGCAGGGCGCGGCGATCGTGGTCAGCGTCGTGACCCTGCTGCTGCCGGCGATGCCGCTGCTCGCCGTACGGCTCGGCAAGATTCCGATGCCGGCGCTGCCCCGCACCGCCGAGGACCTGCTGCGCGACGAGCCGCAACCCCGGCGCGAGTTGGTCTACCAGGCCACTGCCCGGGCCGACGAGGTGCTCACCGGCATGATCTTCGGCTCGTTCGTGGTCACCGTCGGCTGCCTGATCGTGCTCACCGCACACGGCTCGGTCGCCGCCCTGCTGCTGACCGGAGTGGTCGCACTCGGTCACCTGCTGCGTGCCCGGCTGGTGCCGACCGTCCGGCACCGCGTGCCGCTGCTCGCCGTGGGCCTGGTCGGGCTGGCCCTGCTGCCCCTCGTCGGCGCGGCGGACGCCGGAACGGTGCTGCGGGTGCTGGCGGTGCTGCCGGTGGCGGTGGTCGCGGCCGGGTTCTCGGTCAGCGCCGGACTCGCCTACAGCCGGCGCGCCCCGTCGCCCCGACTGGCCCGCCTGGGGGACATGCTCGACATCCTGCTGCAACTGGCCGTGGTGCCGGTGGCCTGCAGCGTGCTGGGCCTGTACGCGTTCATGCGCGCGCTGAACGGCTGACGCCGGGCGCCGGCCGTCGGTCCGCCGAGGTGTCCGGGGCGCCGAGGGCTCACAGCGTTACGTCGCTGACCGCCGGCGCCTTGCCACCACGGATGAGCGCGATGATCGCGGTGTCGATGTCCTGACCGATGAAGAAGTCGTCGGCCCAGTGCAACTGGAAGACCCGTCCCTGAGCGTCGATGACGAGTTCCGAGGGCCCGTCGGCGTTGTTGCCGAGCGGAAAGACCGGGATGCCGTACTCCTCGGCGAAGACCTCGGAGCCCTCCGCCAACACACCGCCGCGGGTGGGATGCAGGGCGCTTCCGAAGCCGCCTCCCGGCTCGCCGTGCCCGCCGAACTGGGGCAGGCGCAGGCCACCGAATTCGACCAGGGCGGCGCGTGCCGCCGGGAAGAACTCCAGCCCGGCCAGTTCGTCGGCGAAACGGGTCAGCCACAGGTCGACGGCGGCCGTCATGTCCCGGCCGGGAAACCAGCCGGCCTTCTCCAGCACCTCGCGGACGTCCGGCGGGAAGCGGCCCTCGGCGGCGCGGTGCTTCGCGTACCGTTCGGCGATCGCCGGGGCGGGCAGCGACGGCCACTGGGACAGTTCCCCGGTCTCCCGGTCGATGACCGCTGTGGGTTGTCCGGTTGCCGACGGTGGCCGGGGCGGCCCGTTCGCCGCCTCCGGCTCGGGTTCACGGCGCGAGGCGATGAAGCCCAGATCGAACTCGTAGAGGTCGATCTCCGGCGGCGGGCCGGGGTGGCCGGCGGCGGCCCACTCCCGGGCGCGGGCCAGCGCCTCGTCGCGACTGATCATCGGAACTCCCTCGGGCCGTGGTCGTCCTGGTCGCCGGCTGCGACCGGGTGCCGGCACCACCGTGTTCGGCGCGGTGCCTATCGTAGGCACCGCGGTCCGGCGCTTCCGTCCGCGCCGACCGTACGCCAGGGGAGGATGCCATGCCGTCGCGGCGGGACCAGGTCCAGTCGTACCAGTTCTTCGTCCAGCGGATGACGTCCGCGCTCGTGGCGCGCGAGCCTGATCCGGAGGCCGCGCCGTTCCGGCGGCTCGGCGGCGCCGGCTTCGCGGGCGTCATGGTCGCGGTGCTCTGCCTCGCCGCGGTGGGCGTCTACGGCCTGCTGCGCCCCGGTGGCGCCACCAAATGGAAGGCGGGCGGGGCGGTCGTCCTCGAGAAGGAGACCGGCACCCGGTACGTCTACCGGGATGGCCGGCTGCACCCGGTGGTCAACTACTCGTCCGCGCTGTTGGCGATGGGGTCGGCGGTGCCCACCGTCTCCGTCTCCCGGAACTCGCTGGTCGGCACGCCGCGCGGCCCCCGGATCGGCATTCCGGACGCACCGGATGCCCTGCCCGACCCGAAGCGGATCCTCTCCGGGCCGTGGACGCTCTGCACCCAACCGGCCCGGAACCAGGCCGGCGGGACCGTGGCCACCACCGTGCTCACCGTCGGCAGGGCGCCCAGCGGTGGACGTGCGATGGGCGACAGCGCGCTGTTGGTCCGGGACACCAAGACGAGCCGGTTGCACCTGATCTGGCACGACCACCGGTACGAGATCCGCAACCAGAAGATCGTCCTCGAAGGGCTCATCATGACCGC
Source organism: Micromonospora sp. NPDC047670 (assembly GCF_043204915.1). NCBI lineage: Bacteria > Bacillati > Actinomycetota > Actinomycetes > Micromonosporales > Micromonosporaceae > Micromonospora > Micromonospora sp. NPDC047670. The sequence goes on along the minus strand of NZ_JBIDDA010000001.1, from coordinate 412,765 downwards.
GGAGCCGGTGGTCGAGGTGGGCGGGGCCTGGCTCAACGCGCTGCCCGCCGGCGAGCCGATCGCCACCCGGACGGTGGCCGGCCGGGGTGAGCCGTCCGACGCGCTGCGGGATGCCCGGGTCGGCCAGATCTTCGTCGTGGAGAGTCAGAACGGCAGCCGCCAGTACTACCTCGCCGACCGGGAGCGGCTGGCTCCGCTGACTCCGCTGCAGGCCGACGTGTTGTTGGCCGACCCGGAGACGCGGCGGTCCTATCCGGACGGGTCTACGCCCCGGGCGGTCCCGCTCGCGGCCGGCACCGCCGCAGCCGCCCCCAAGGCGTCGGTCCCTGCGGCGGGGCGTCACCGCGCCCCCGACGAACGCCCCGAGGTCGCCCGGCTGACCGGCGACCAGCCGGCCGTCTGCGCCGGCTACCAACCGGGGCAGGACGAGCCGACCCTGCTGTTGGACGCCCAGGTGCAGCCGGTGAAGGAGCCGGTACGCACCGGCGAGCAGACCGGCGACGGCATCCCGCTCGCCGACCGGGTGGTCATCGAACCCGGGTACGGCGTGCTGGTCGCCGCCATGCCGTCGCCGGACGCCCCGACCGGCACCCTGAACCTGGTCACCGACCTGGGATACCGGTATCCGTTGGCCTCCGAAGATGTGCCGGGGATGCTCGGCTACCGGGGTGTGCGCCCCGTCGAACTGCCGGCGAGCCTGGTCGTCCGGCTACCGGCCGGTCCCGCGCTCGACCCGACGAACGCGAAACGGGCGCTGGACCCGGAGTGAACGCACCTGCCACAGTGGCGCGCGTTGCGGGTCCGAATGCCAACCGGCCTAGCGTCGGCTGGACGCGACCCGTTACGGTTCGTACGAGAAATGGTGCACGAGCGCCGTAACTATGGCTGCCCCCGGCGACGCGGGGCGATCGACGAGGACGGGGGTGACTCCACCATGACGATGCGTACCGACACCGGCTTGATGGTGAAGACCGAGGGCGACGTAGATGCCGTCGCCGACCGGCTCACCAGCAACCTGAACGGGCTGATGGACCAGCTCACGCCGCTGTACGACCAGTGGAAGGGTGCTGGTGCGGGCTCGTTCCAGCAGGTTCGCGAGCGGTTCGACCAGGACATGGCCCGGTTGAACGTGGCGCTGCGGGCCATCGCCGAGGCCGTCGGGTCCGCGGGTAAGGACTACGACGTCAGCGACGACGAGATCCGGTCCGACATGGACTCTGCCGGTGCCACCGCCGGCCAGATCACCGCCGCGCTCAAGCTCTGACGGGGAGGGGTTCCGAGATGGAGATTCGCTACAACTTCGGTGCGCTGAACGCCGCGGCGGACAGCTGCGGCGGTGCCGTGAGAAACCTGACCGGCGAGCTCGACGGGCTCAAGTCCGGCATCGCGCCGCTGCTCGCGACCTGGGACGGTGACGCCCGCGAGGCGTACTTCCGTCGGCAGAGCGACTGGGAGTCGGCCGCCAACGACCTGCGTGACCTGCTCGGCCGGATCGAGAAGGCGCTGCGCGAGTCGGCGGTCAAGATGCAGGCCCGCGAGGCCGCCAACCGGGCGAAGTTCGGCGACTGAGCTCGACCGTTACGCGTCGATGGCCCGGCCCCGTGCCGGGCCATCGTCGTTCCCACCATCGTCTGACGACGCGGGCCCGGCCTCGGGCTCGCCCTGACGACGCGGGCTCGGCCTCCGGGTTGTCCCTCAGCCGACGCCGCAGGCTCGGCCTCCGGGCTGTCCTCAGCCGCGGGGCAGCGAGGTGGGCACCCGGAAGAACGCCTCCTCGGGCTCGTCGACCTCGCGGACCGGGGGTGGCGGCGCCGTCGGCCGGGTCGGCCGCCACCGCAGGCGACGTCCGCGCGGCAGCAACGAGGCCGCCGCGCCGATGGCGAGCGCGATCGCCGCCGCCACCAGCCCGCCCCAGAGCGCCACCCGGCCGAAGACGCTCCACCGCTGCGCGCGCTCCTGCGCCACCGGGTCGTACGACGGATCGGGCAGCGGGGGCTGGGCCACCGGCGCCCCCCTGGTCAGCCGCTCGGTGACCGCCCGGTACGGGTTCAGCACGCCCTGTCCGTAGCCCTGCTCCGGATTCCCGCGCGCCGGGTCCACCGTCGCGACCAGCCGGCGGGTGACCTCCTCCGCCGACAGGCCCGGCTCGGCGGCGCGGATCAGGGCGGCCGTCGCGCTCACCAGCGGGGCCGCGAAACTGGTGCCGCTCCAGACCGCGTGGCCGGAGAGACGGGTCGCCGCCACCACCGCGCCACCGGGCGCCACGAGATCGACGTACGGTCCGACCTGCGACTGCTTCACCCGCGCGCCCTGCTGGTCGATCGCGCCGACCCCGATCACACCCTCGTAGGCGGCGGGATAGGGCACCGGGTCGGGACGCTCGCCGTCCTGGTGCAGGTTGCCGGCGGCGGCGATCAGCACCACGTCCTTCTCCCGCGCGTAGCGGATCGCGCTCTCGACGGCGGGGTCGGGGCGGTAGAGCGTCAGGGACATGTTCACCACGTCCGCGCCTTCGTCGACCGCCCGGCGGATGGCCTGCGCGAAGACCGCCGTGGAGGCGCTCTCGCCCTGGCCGTCCACGCCCTCGTTGCCGGCCCGTTCGCTGACCCGGATCGGGACGATCGTGGCGTCCGGGGCCAGTCCGTGGAAGCCCACGCCGTCCTGCGGACGGGCGGCGATGAGGCTGGCGACCGCCGTGCCGTGCGAGACGCAGTCGACGTCGCCGCCGGCAGCGCCGCGCAGCGCGTCGAAGCCCTTCGCCACCCGGCCGCGCAACTGGGCGTGGCTGCCGTCCGAGCCGGAGTCGATGACCGCCACCCGCACCCTCGCGCCCGTGCTGAACGGCCACACCCGCTGCGGCGAGAGCCACTGCTGGTGCCAAGGGGTCTCGCGGATGACCTGCCCCGGATCGCTCGGGTTGCCGCAGACCGCCGGGGCCGCCACGGACCGCGCCGGCGTGCCGAGGATGGTCGTGCCCGTCAGCGCCACCACCAGGGCAACTGTGGACGTACGGCGGCCGAGGGCCATTCCGCGCTCACCTCCCGTCTGCACGGCGTCGGTGCATCGTAGCGATGCCCGGACCTGGACCGGATACCCGATGTCGCGCCGGTTCAGTATGGTCGACCTGTCACGCCGTCGGTGGGACCGCGGCGGCGCATGGACGTGCAGGGGGAGGACGTCATGGACACGCAGGCGCTGCGCGCCCGGGCCGACGAGCTGATGGCCCAGTTCGAGCGGATGCGTTCGGGCGTGGGTGACCTCCAGCAACGACTCAAGGCCGTGAACGCCACCGTCACCTCCGACGACGGGTTCGTCACCGTCACCGTGGGCCCCCGGGGCCAGGTGGTGAAGGTGGAGTTCGACCCACGCATCTACCGGCGGCCGAACTCGAAGGAGCTCTCCGCCACGGTCACCGAGACGATCCGGCGCGCCACCGAGAAGGCGATGGCCGACGTCGAGGAGCTGTTGCGGCCCTTCGTGCCGGACAGCCAGTTCCAGGCGTACATGGACCACGACCTGGACGGCATCTTCCGCCAGTTGGACAGCGATCTTCCACGGGAGGACGACCGATGAGTGACCCGAACGAGACCTTCGTCAACCCCGACGGCGCGCGGGACGGCGGCCGTCAGCTCGGTGTCGCCGGCTCGACGCTGGCCAGCCGATGGGCGCAGCACGCGGCCACCATCTCCTCGCTGAACGCCTCGGCCCCCTGGGGCACGGACGAGCCGGGCAAGGAGTTCAACAAGCACTACCTGGAGGGCGACGACGCCCCCGCCACCAGCGTCCTCACCGGTGGCAAGACGATTGTCGACCTGGTCAAGGTGCTGGGTCCCGACGTGACCAGCGCCGTCGACGGCACCGTCGAGGTCGACGACATGGTCGACAAGTGGTTCGGCGGCGAGGACAAGTAGCCTCCCACTCTCGGGCGGTCGAATCAGGGCGGAAGGGCACAACAGGTGGCGGTACCGAATCCCAAGGCCTCGCTCGGCGAGTACGCGTGGGTCTGGGACGCCATCTGCTGGGTCAGCGCCGGTGAGGCGTGGCCCACCGGCGACGAGGACCGGATGCGCGACCTCGCCGACGCGTGGAACAACCTCGCCGAGACGATCAACGACGCGCTCGCCGACGCCGACCCGGCCGCCATGAAGATCCTCCAGAACTGGGGCGGCGGCGCCGGCGAGGCGTTCGGCCAGCTCTGGAACCAGCTCGGCGTCGATCCGGGCACCGGCCTGCCGTTGATCCAGGAGGCGGCGTCCGCCTTCGCCAGCGGCTGCGACAACGCGGCCATGGAGATCGAGTACGCGAAGCTGACGGTCCTCATCGCCGTGATGATCACCGTGATCGCGGTCTTCGTGGCGCTGCTGATGGCCTGGCTGGGTGGGGTGTCGGCCGGAGCGATCCCCGGCATCCTCGCCGCCGGCCGGCAGGCCGTGACGGTCGCGTTCCGGCGGCTGATCGCGCAGATGGGCCGGCAGCTCCTCACCCGCGCCGGGATGCAGGCGGCCCTGCGCACCGTCGGCACCCAGATCACTCGGCGGGTCACCAGCGAGGCGCTACGCAACGCCGGGCGGCGGTTCGCCCTCGAACTCGCCGAGGAGGTCGGCGAGGAACTCATCATCGACATCGGCGCCCAGGCGTACCAGATGAACGCCGGCACGCGGACGGAGTGGGACGTCAAGCGTACCGCCACCGCGGGCATCGGCGGCGCCTACGGTGCGGTCCTCGGCACCGGCCTGAACGCCGGCACCCGCTTCGCCCGCAACAACGTGGCGCCCCGGATGCCGGTCTCGTTCAGCCCTCCCTCGATGAACTTCCGGGGTGCCGGGGTCGTCCGCTGGGGTGGCAACTCGATCGCCGCCGGCCTGCAGAACGCGGTCATCTCGCCAGCCGCCAGCGTTCTGGCCAACGCCACCATGACCGGGCAGTGGAACATGCCCGGGGCTGACGCGTTCCTCGGCGGCTTCGCCAGCGGCGCCGGTCGCGGCGGGGCCACGATGGCGGCCAGCAACCTCGGCAGCGGCATGGCGAACCTGCACAACCGGCTCGCCGGCTTCGACCCCGGCGCCGCGACCGGCACCGGTACCGGGCCCGGCACGGGTACCGGGAACCCGGCAGTCGGCGGGGCGAACCTCGGCAACCTCGGCAACGGCCCGGGGACCGGCGCCGGCACGGGAACGGGCAGCGGCGCCGGCACGGGCACCGGCAGCGGCGCGGGCACAGGAACCGGCAGCGGCGCCGGCACAGGTTCGGGTTCGGGTTCGGGGAGTGGCTCCGGGTCGGGCTCCGGCACGGGTTCGGGCAGTGGGTCCGGCACGGGTTCGGGTAGCAATTCAGGCTCGGGTTCGGGCAGTGGGTCCGGCACGGGTTCGGGCAGTGGGTCCGGCACGGGTTCGGGCAGTGGGTCCGGCACGGGTTCGGGCAGTGGGTCCGGCTCGGGTTCGGGCAGCGGTTCGAGCGGCAGCGGCCAGGGCGACGGGAGCGCCGACGCCGGCCCGAGCAACGCGCCGACCACCGGGTCCGGATCGATCTCGCTCGCCCCACCGACGGCCGACGCCGGCGCCCCGCCGAGCGCGGACACGTCCGACACGTCCGACACGTCGGCCACGGGCACCACCCAGGGCACCGATACGGGCACGAGCGGCGGCACGCCGGCCGCCGGTGCCCCGGTCACCGCCGATGCGCCGGGCACTGGCCTGGTCACCGACCAGGGCTCCGCCGACGCCGGTACGGGCAAGGGCGCCGACTCGGCCGCCTCGACCGCCGACGGCACCCAGGACGGGTCGTCCACGACCACCGTCGGCAACTCCGGGCCGTCCGCAGAGTCCACGGTGGATGCTCCGCCGTCGCAAACCACCGACCACTCCGGGACGAGCGACACCACGTCGGACTCCGCGGCTGATCCGCTCACCGGCGACCAGACGCCCGCGGTCGTACCCGGCACGACGACGGGCACCTCCGTAGCCGGCGGGCCTGCCGGCACCGTGTCGGCGGCGCCGATCAGCGGCGGCACCGCCACGAACCCGGCCGTTGTCGGGTCGACGGCAGCGACCACCGCACCGTCCGCTGCCACCGCGAACGCTCCCGTCGCGAACGCGCCGACCACGAACGCGCCGACCACCAACGCTCCCGCCGCGAACGCGCCAGGCACGAACACGAGCAGCCAGACCGGGACGGGCACCCAGGCCGCGCCGGCGACCAACACCGGCACGAACACGCAGCCGACCACGGGTCGCCCGACGCCCACCGTCAACCCGACTACGGCGAACTCGGCCGGCTCCATCTCGCTGGGGCCCGCCACCACGCCGTCGACCAGCGCCTCGACGACGAGCACCGCGCCGGCCAGCAACACCAACCAGGGCACCCCGAACCAGCAGGGCACCCCGGCGCAGCAGGGCACGACCAGCCAGCCCGGCATCAGCCAGGCCGACCCGTCCGGACGGCCGGAGGGGCGTACCCCGCTGGTCGGTGTCGGGCCCACGGACGTCGCCGCGGCACCGGACGGCTCGACCCGCCCGGACGCCGCGCCGGCCGTCCCCGACGCGACCGGGACCAACCCGTCGAGCACGCCCGACCCGTCGGCAGACCCCGAGGCCGACGCCGACGCGACGACGGACCCGGCGACGGATGCCGTTCCGGCCCAGCGGACTTCCGCCGACGGCGTGGTGCTCGTCCCGGTGTCGACCAACAACGATCCGAACAGCGGCACCCCGACCGCGCCGAACGCCAACAACGGGACGGTCGACCCGACCACGCTGACCCGCTCCACCGGCCCGACCGGTCGTGGCACCCACAGCTGGCACCTCGACCCGACCACCGTCCCCGGCGATCCGACCGGCCCGGACGCCGAGCGCATGCTCATCGAGGCGTCCCGGACTCTTGCCGAGACCGTCCGGACTGCGGTCAAGGCCAAGACGATCTCCAAGGGCAAGATGCCGGGCATGGCGGGCGCGCTGATGATGCCGAACGGCGACATCACCACCCACACCAGCATGACGGTCGACAAGAGCACCAATCCGCCGACCGGGCCAGCGGTGCACCCGCTCGCTGAGGCCGCCCTCCGCCGGACCGAAGCCGCCCTGGGCAGACCTGGGGCCGGCCACGGCAAGTGCGCTGAGGTCGCGCTGGTGTCGGATCAGCTCTACCGGCTCGAGCAGCAGTGGCGGGAGGCTGGCGAGCCGGGGAACTTCGAACAGTACGCCCTGGACGCCTTCCAGGGGTCGAAGATCGTCACACACCAGGTCGCCACCGGCTTCGATGACGCCGGGGTTCGATACGACCTGGGCCACTACCGGTCCCCGTGCCGTTCCTGCACGCACTTCCTGCCACAGTTCAACGTCGACCCGATCGAAGACACGGAGCGGTTGCCGGCGAACTACCAGCCGCCGGTGCCCGGGGTGGTGGGTAACGGGCGACCGCTGAGCGACTCCCGTCCGTACGGGGATCCGCAGGGCTTGGTGCCACCGGACCAGGCCGACCAGCAGGCACTGGACGACGCCGTGCCCCGCGACCCGGACACCGGCCGGCCCGAGGTGCACCCCGACCCCCGCGTGGGCAACTGGGCGGGCCTGGTCAACGACGGAGGCCCGACGGTACCCGGCCGGGACCGCAACTGCGCCGACGCCGGTCTCTCCTTCCTGTCCACCTGGTTCGGCCGGCCCGAGGTGGCAGCGGCCACGGCGGACGCGGCGACCGTCGAGCGCAACAGCACCGCCCGGCAGGAACAGGCACTGCGCACCACGTTCAGCCACCGCGGCACCGGCAGGTCCGGACTGGCCGAGATCGCCGCCGCTCTTCGGGACGCCGGCCACGGCTCGGCTGCCCTCATCATCACCACCGCCACGGACGCCAGCGGCCGGGCGCACACCTGGAACGCGGTGAACCACAACGGGACGATCGTGTGGGTCGACGTTCAGGCGCGAACGGTCTCCGACACCGACCCGATCTACAGCGACGGTGTCGACAACGTCTGGTCCATCACGCTCGACGCCCAAGGTGACCCGTTCACGCCGGGCGTCACCCGGACCGACGCCGACGCCCGGGCCGCCGGGGCGGACCCGGTGCCGCCGCACTCCACCGCACCGGCTGACCAGAACTCCGAGCCGGGCGCCGGTGACACCACGGCTGCCCAGGACCAGCCGGCCGCCGCCTCCGCTGCCGACGGAAGCGGAGTTGACGGAGATCTGCCGCCAGGCGACCCGACCATCGACAACCCGGCGGCCGACACGTCGACCACCCCGGGCCCGGACGCCGCGCAGAGCGGCGGCGCGATCCGCCCGCGCAACGTGCTCGATGTAACAGCCCAGGATCGCTGGGCGGCCCGCGCGTACGAGGTGTTCCGCTCCGATCCGACCGACGTCGCGCAGATGGCGGAGAACCTTGCGCAGGTGCCGCGCGACGACGGCTCGGTCGGCTTCAGCGCGGCCGAGATCCAACAGATCAAACAGCACCTGTTCGTCAACGAGCATCTGTTGAACGTCTACGACGACAACGGGGACGTGGTCGGCCACCAGCTCGGCCACTTCGAGCCGGACGCGGACATCGCCGAGGCGTGGATCCGCCTCCGCGGCGGTGAACCGCTGCCCCAGGACGTGGTGCTGCTCGAGCATGAACTGCGCGAGTCGCGCTACGAGCGCGAACAGCCGAATGCGACGTACGCTGAGGCGCACGCGTATGCAAACGAGCGGTACAACTGGGAACAGAATGTCCCCGAGCGCACCGGGGAGGATCTTGATAGTTGGGGACACCGGGATGGCGATTCTGCAACGCTTCCGCAAGGCCGAGGAGACCGACCAGGAGGTGCGCTACCTCTTCGGACATCCGATGATGGACCGGCAGTTGACCATCAACAAGCTGGACCGGACGTACCGGGTGGCGGACCAGCGGGAGGACATGGCCTTCCGGGCGGTGGTACGACGGATCATGGTCCGCGAGGCGGACGAGAAGGCCTGGCCAGCGGGGGGCGGGGTCCAGTCCTAGACGGCGACCTGCCGTCGGGTGATCCGACCGTCGATGCCCCGCCGAGCGGGGAGACGGCCGGCGAGCAGACCGTCGAAGAGCCGCCCGGGAACGACGACCAGACCCAGGGCTACCCGGACATGCAGGGCTGGCCGATGCCGGACACCCGGCGTTTCGGGCCGGACGAGCTGGCGCCGCTGGAGGATCCCCGGTTCCAGGATGATGTCGCCGACAGCCTCCGGACCCCCGACGGGTACGCCGTCTTCGCCGATCCGTCCACCCACCCGTACGGCCAGCTGATCAACGACGGTGGGGTGGGCCAGCCCGGCCGGAGCAACAACTGCATCGACTGCGCCATGGCGGCGCTGGCCAGCTTCTTCGGCGATCCCCAGGTGGCCCTGCCGCGCTGGCCGGACCAGCTCGAGGACGGCTCCATCGACACCGTGACCGGTGAGCTGGACGGCTTCGGCCGGGTGCAGAGCTGGCTCGGCGGCGAGTGGACCGGCGACAGCGACGCGATGCCGTCCACCCCCGGCGAACGCGCTGCGGCGGTCACCGACCGGTACGAACAGCTCTACCAGCGGATCCATGACGCCGGACCGGGGTCGGCCGCGGTCGTCGTCGTCGAGTGGCTCGCCTTCGACGAGAACACCGGCGAGCCCCAGCTCGACGAGGACGGCAACGTGCGCGGGGCCGCGCAACACGCCTTCCTGATCGTCTATCCGGAGGGCGCGGACGGGCCGGTCTGGTGGGACCCGCAGCAGGGCGACACCATCTCGGACGTGCTGCCCGGCGACTACGTTGAAGGGACGTACGACCTGTGGTCGATGGAGGTGCAACCGAGCGATGCCGATGACCAGGGAGGAAGCCCGGCAACTGATGACCCGCCTGCTGGGGACCAGCAACCCGGTGGCGGTGTTCCCGTTCGAGTTCGGCTGGGCGGCCCAGGAGACGCTCTCTCCGCAGGACCGGGCGCAGGGCAGGCAGCTGGGCCAGGGGGTCTTCATCATCGACGAGACGGGAGTGGTGACGGCCCATCCCAGCCTGCCGCCACCCCTGGTGATGAAGCGGTACGCGGCGGCGCGCCGGGAGGGCCGGGTGACCGGGCGGCAGGTGTGGCCGAAGGTGGACCAGCCGGACTGACCTCAACCGACGTCGCCGTCGACGTCGACACGACCGCACCCGGCATCGACGTCGACCTGGACGTCGACGCCGACACGACCGCACCGGACCGCGACGTCGACCACGCCGCGCGGCCGGCGACCCCGGGCAACAGCGGCGCGTCCACCGACGGCAGCGTGGCGACGGGCGAACCGATCACCGCGAGCGCACTGCCCGGCACGGCCTTCCACGGCGAGGGCCGGACGCAGGCCGATCCTGACGCCGTCCTCGACCGGGCGCGGGCCGCGCTGCCCGGTCTGGCCGCCCACGCCGGCGTGCAGGCCGTGACCGCCCTGACCGACGGGACGTACCAGGTCACCCGCGCCGACGGCAGTCAGTTCAACCTCCGGGTGACCAGCGCCCCGGTCCCCGACAGCGCGGTCGCGGCCAGCGCGTTCGACAACGACGGTACGGCCGTGGTGACGGTCTCCGACCGGGCCGCCGACGCGGTGATCGAGCGTGCGCTGGCGCACGAGGTTGCCGAGCTGGCCGCCCTCGGGCAGCCGCTGGCGGAGGGCGCACCGGTCGTCACGCCGCTCACCCCCGCCGACGTGGCCGAGCTGGTGACGGCCGCGCACCAGGTCCGGACCGCGGACAGGTGGTCCCAGTCGGCTGCGCGACGCGAGCTGGCCGCCGTCGTGGACCGGCTGGGCCTGCGTGACGGCATGCTCGGCGCCGAGCAGCGGATCGCGGCCCTGCCCGCCGAGGCGCGGGCCGCGCTGGCCGACGCGACCAGCCAGCGTGCGGCCCGGACGAGCGAGCGTTCCCGGCTGCGCGCCGACCGCCGCTCCGCCGAGGCGGATTCGAACGCCCGCCCCACCGGTCTCCCCCGGATGCGGACGTACCTGGTCACGCATTTCACCGTGAACTCTCTCCTGGCCTCGCTGGCGGTGAAGCTCACCCTGGACGCCGGCGGCCGGCCGGAGGTCGCCCTGATGGTGGGCGCCGGCGCGCTCGTCGGAGCGATCGCCACCGGGCCGGCGAAGTGGCTGGCCAAGCGGGCCGGCCTGGCCGCCGAGGACCGGCGGGCGCGGTACGACGCCCGTCAGGACGCCCGCAGCGCCGTGGAGACGGACACCACCACCGGGGAGGCGCTCGCCGCCCGCACCGGCGACGCGGCCTCGGCGCTCCAGGAGCTGGGCGAGGCGGTGACCGGGCTCGGCGAGCAGGCCGCGGCCGTCCAGGAGCAGCTGCGCCAGGGGGAGCGCCGGCACCGGCTGATGGGCCGGCCCCGCCGGTTCCCGCCGATCGGCGGGGACCCTTCGGCGGCGGCCGGCCGCGATCCCGGCAGCGGTACGCCGACGTCGCCCGACGGCCAGAGTGGTCCGCCCGTCGTCGGGTTGACCCCGCACGAGCACGGACGGCTCGCCGAGTTGCGCAGCCTTGTCGCCCGTCATGACGGGGCGCGGCCGTGGTCCCGGTTGGGCACCGGCCGGGAGATCCGGGCGCTGCTCGACAACCTCGGGCTGCGGCAGGGGACGCCGGGCGCGAACCAGCGCCGGGAGCTGCTGCCGGCCGACGTGCGGCCGCTCGTCGACCGGTTTGGCGACTCGCGGACGACCGCGGTCCGGGAGCGGGTCCGGGTCGTCATCGACCGCCAACCGGCCGATGGGCAGCGGCCGGGCACGGTCGCGCCCTGGTGGATGTCGGTGGCGGAGACCGCGCCGCACCTGCTGACGGCCGCCACCATCGCGGGGGTCGGTGACCTCCTCGGCCAGTTGAAGCTCGGCTGGTTCGGCATCGCGGGCGCGCTGGCCGCGGCGGCGACCGGCGTGGCGGTCGACCCGGTGATCGCCCGCAGGGAGGCCGCCGCCAGGGACGCCCGGGACACCTGGGACGCGGAACACCCGGCGCTGCCGGCGGAGGCGCTGCTGTCCCAGGCGGCCGAGGCGCTCGCCGACCCGATCGGCGCAGTGGCCGACCGCGCCGCGGCCGCCGCCCGACGGACGGCCGACCTGGAGCAGCGCCTGGCTGACCTGGAGCGCCGGCTCGCCGAGTCGCAGCGCCGCAACGGCGTCGCCGACTCGCTCCGCCGCCTGCTCCTCGGTGACCCGGCCTGGGCGGGGCTGGCCGCGCCGGACGTCACCACGACCCCCGAGCCCCGCGCGTCGACCGACCCGGCGACGTCGAGCGACCCGGCCGCTGCCGGGTCGCTCGACCCGCGCGACACGGCATCGCTGCAACGGCTCACCGAGCTTGCCGCGCGGCACGAGGCCGCAGGACTGCTGGAGCGCCCGTCGGTGGCCCGGCAGTTGCGGCTCCTGGTCGACCAGCTCGGTCTGCGGGAGGGCACGCCGGGCGCGGATCAGCGCCGTGAACTGGTGCCGGCGGAGCTGCGGCCGGTGGTCGAGCGGCACGGGCGTCCGGGCCTGACCGACCGGGCGGCACGGCTGCTCACCCGCCCACCGGCACACGCGACGGACAGCGCCCAACGGCCGAGCGACGTGCCGAGCATCGGGGTCTACGCCGTCGAGCAGACGCCCGGCCCACTGGTGCAGGCCGGGATGACGGTCGGGGTGGCCAAGGCCCTCCAGGTCGCCGCCGGGGCCGGGCCGATCAACATGCTGGCCGGTGGGCTCGTCAGTCCGCTCCGCGACCTGCTGCTCAGGCGCGTCGAGGCCCGGATCATGGATGCCCGCCAGGCCTGGGACCTGGCCAACCCCAACCCGGCGACGGACCCCACGTCACGGGTGGAAGGGATCGCCGGCCCGTCGGCGACGGCCGTGACCGACACCGCCCGGCAGCTCGACGCGGCCTCGCGGCGCCTCGACGACATCAACGCGGCCATGGACCGGCTGGGGCAGAGGCACACCGCCTCGCGCGGGTCGACCGAAACCTCGACCACGCCCGGTGGCACGACCACACCCGACCCGGCCGCCACGCCGGACCCGGGCGGTACGCCGGATGCGACCGGTCCGGACCGGCTGAGCAGGGCCGACGCCTGGGAGTTGCAGACGGCCGCGCACCAGGTGCGTACCGCTGATCCCGTCTCGTTGAAGCCGGCCCTGCGCGAGCTGCACGCGGTGATCGACCGGCTGGGTCTGCGGGACGGCATGCTCGGGGCGCCGGACCGGATCGCGCAGCTGCCCCCCGAGGCCCAGCAGGTGGTCGCGGAGTTCGGCGGCGACCGCGCCGGCCGGACGCGGCAGCTCCGCACGCTCCGGGCCGAGCGGCGGGCCGCCGAGGACGCCCGTCCACCGGGCATTCCCCGCCTGCGCACCTTCCTCGTGTCGAGTGTGCTGACGACCGGGGCGACCGCCGCCGCGGCGACTGCGGTCGCCTTCGCGGTGGCCAGTCCGCTGGCGCCGGTGATCCCCATCGCCGCGGTGGCCGCCGCGCCGGTGATCGGGGTGGCGAAGTGGCACGCCAAGCGGCGGGGCCTCGCCGCCGAGGACGTGCGCGGCCGGTTCGACGCGCGCAGCGACGCCCGGGACGCCGCCGACAGGGTGGACCAGGTCGTCGACCGGTTGAACGAGCCGATCGCCGAGCTGGAGCGGGCGGCCGACCGGCTCGAGGGCCGGCTGAGCGCCGCCGAGTCGGCCACCGGTCGGCTGGCGGAGCGGCTGGCGGAGAGTCACCGCCGCGCGGGCCTGCTCTCCGGCCTCTTCGGCGCGTCCGACAGCGGGCAGGCGGACCCGACCGCGACCAACCCCGAGAACGGCAATCCGGAGATCCGCCCAGGCCCGGCGGGCAGCGGCGACCCCGACACCGGCGCCGACCCCGGGCGGATCACGGCGGCGGCGGTACCGAACTCGGGTTTCCACGGTCTGGGGCGGCCGACGGCCGACCCGGCCGCGGTGCTGGACCTCGCCCGGGCCGCGTTGCCGCAGGTGGCCCCGTACGCCGGGGTGGACGAGGTCGCCGCCGTCGCGCCGGACCGCTTCGAGGTGCGCGCGGCCAACCTGTTCCCGCTGCGGGTGGAGCTGACCGTCGGCCCGCTGACCGACGGGGTGGTGGCCCAGTCGACGCGCAATCCGGACGGGTCGTTCACCGTGACCGTCTCCGACCGGGCCGTGGACGGCGTCATCGCCCGGGCGCTCGCGCACGAGGTCGCCGAGCTGGTGGCGCTGCACGAGTCCGGGCAGGCCCTGGTCGGACCGCTCGACCCGGGCAACGTCGAAGGGCTGATCGACCCGGCCGGCCTCACCGCGCACGACCGGGGCCGGATGGCCGAGATCCGCCTGCTCGCCGCCGAGTACGAGACCGGCGACCAGGCCACCCGGCTCGCCGTACGCGCCGAGATCGACGCCCTCGTCGACCATCTCGGCCTGCGGGTGGGTGATCCGGCCGCACCTGCGCGGTGGGCCGCTATGCCGCGGGACGCGGTCGCGCACCTGTTGCGCCTGAGCGTGCCGTCGGTGACGTCCGAGTCGGTCACCCGGGTGCTGCAGGGCGGCCCGGCGCTCACCGACGTCGAGCGGTTCCGGCTGATCGACTATCGGGCGCGACTCGCCCCGGACTTCCAGGTGCCGTCGACCGCCGAAATCGACGCGCGGCTGCGTGAGCTGGCGGTGCAGGGCGAGCAGGCCCAGACCAGCCTGCCGCGGATGCCGGCGTACGCCGGGCAGATCATCGTCATGCCGCCGGCTCAGCTGGACGCGATCCGGCAGGTGGACCCGCAGCTCGCCGACCGGATCGCCGCCCAGGGCGTGTACGTCGACCTGACCGGCCAGTTCGACCTGCGACCGTACGCGGTGGACGGCCAGCCCGAGATCGGCCTGGGTGACGGCCGGGCGGCGTTCGACCTGGGGACGCCGGCCGGCCGGCAGGCGCTGCTCGTCGAGGACCGGGTCCGGGCACGCGCCGCGCTGCGTGGTCTCACCGGCGGCCAGCCGGTCCCGCTGCTCGCCACCCACGACTTCCACTACCTGGGCGCGGGTCGGGTGATGGGTCTGGTGCCGGACGCGCTGACCCGGGTGCTGCGCGGGTTCAGCCCGATCGCCGAGGCGACGACCGCGGAGACCACCGCCACCGTAGTCAGCCCGACGGAGACCGCCGTGGTCGCCGACCGGGTCACCCTGCCGGCCGCCGAGGCGGGCACCCCGGCCGTGGCGTACGGGCAGGCGCTCGACGGCCAGACCGGCCAGCCGCCGCCGCTGTTCGACGGGCCGCCCAAGCGCGAGGACGTGCAGCAGGGCATGCTCGGCGACTGCGGCATGATCGCGGTGATCGGTGCGGTGGCCGGCCACCTGCCCGCGGCGCTCGCCGATATGTTCCACCTCAACCCGGACGGGACGGTGGACGTGCTGCTGCACGAGAGCAGCCTGCCCGGCCGGTCGGTGACGCCGACCGGGCGGCGGCTGCGGATCACCGTGCAGCCGGACGTGCCGCTGCGACCCGGCGTGACCGGCCGGACGGCGTACGCGGACCAGTCGGCGGTGGGCGTGGCCTGGGCGTCGCTGCTGGAGAAGGCGATCGCCGCGATCGACCGGACCTGGACGCAGGAACGCCACGACCAGTGGCAGCAACTGTGGACCAACCGACCCGACGTGGCCGACAGCCGGGCCGCCCCGCTCGGCTACGCGCGGCTGAACAGCGGCAGCTCGCGACTGGTGCAGGCGGAGCTGCTCACCCAGCTGACCGGCCTGCCGACCTCGGTGGACCAGCTGGACAACGCGCCCGGTCAGGAGGCCGCCGCCGAGGCCCGGCTGGCGGAGCTGCTGGCCGCCGGCAGCCCGGTGATCACCGGCACCCGGCCGGCGTCGGCGTACCAGACCACGACGCTTCCGCACGGCCTGTACGCCGGGCACGCCTACGAGGTGGTCGGCGTCGCCAACGGTCAGGTGCAGCTGCGCAACCCGTGGAACAGCAGCCACCCCACGCCCATGTCGGTGCGCGCCTTCCTCGACCTGATGAGCCCCTGGTACGCGCACGTCGAGCTGGCCCGTACCGCTACGACCGCGGTGCCAGACTCGTCAATCGACGGGGTGGGTCGCCCGGCGGCCGACGCCGTGGCGGTGGCGGACGCGGCCCGGGCCGCGCTGCCCACGGTGGCCGGCGCCGCGCGGGCGGACCAGATCGTCGCGGTCGGCCCGGACCGGTTCGAGGTGCGGGTGACCGGCCTGGACCCGCTGTCGGTGCGGGTGGCGGCCGGCCCGCTCGCCGACGGCGTGGTGGCCCAGACGGTGCGGAACCTGGACGGCTCGTTCACGCTCACCGTGTCCGACCGGGCGACCGACGCCGCGATCACCCGGGCGCTGGCGCACGAGGTGGCGGAGCTGGTGGCGCTGCACGAATCCGGCCAGGCGCTGGTCGGTCAGCTGGACGTCGACCACCGCGACGGGCCGATCGACCCGGCCGGCCTGACCGCGCAGGACCACGGCCGACTGGCCGAGCTGCGTGTCCTCGCCGCGTCGTACGCCGACGCGGATCCGGCGACCCGGCTCACTCTCCGGGCCGAGATCGACGCCCTGGTCGACCACCTCGGGCTGCGCCTGGGCACCCCGGACGCGTACGCCCGCTGGGGCGTCCTTCCCGGCGACGTCTCCACCCGTCTGATGCAGTTGAGCGTGCCGCTGGTGACTCCGGAGTCGATCGCCGGCGTGCTCAGCGGCAACCCGACGAACGCCGTCGAGCGCTTCCGCGCGATCGACTACCGGGCCCGGCTGGCTCCGGACTCCCAGGTGCCTCCGGCCGCCGCGGTGGATGCCCGCCTGCGTGAACTGGCCGTCCAGGGCGAGCAGGCGCAGTCCAGCCTGCCCCGGATGCCGGCCTGCGCCGGGCAGATCATCGCCATGCCGCCAGCCCAGCTGGACCTGATCCGGCAGGTGGATCCGCAGCTCGCCGACCGGATCGCCGCCCAGGGCGTGTACGTCGACCTGACCGGCCGGTTCGACCTGCGCCCGTACACGCTCGACGGCGCGCCGGAGTTCCGGCTGGCGGAGTCGCGGGCGGCCTTCGACCTGGGCACCGAGGTGGGGCGGCAGTCGCTGCTGGCCGAGGACCGGGTTCGCGCCCGGGTCGCGTTCCGGGCCGAGTACGGCGCGAACCCCGCCGCCATGGCGGTGCTGAACACGCACGACTTCCACTACCTGACCAACGCGCGGGTGCTGGCCCTGGTGCCGGACGTACTCGCCCGGGCGTTGCACGGGCTGGTGCCCGGCGCGCCGCCCCTGGACGTCGAGGTCAAGGCGACCGTCACGGCCGGTGAGTCCGCGGTGGTCGCCGATCGGGTCACGCTGCCGGCCGCGGAGCCGGGCCAGCCCGCCCCGGAGTACGGCCAGGCGCGCGACGCGCAGACCAGTCAGCCGGCGCCGCTCTTCGACGGGCCGCCCCGCCGGGAGCAGGTGCAGCAGGGCATGCTCGGCGACTGCGGAATGCTGGCCACCATGGCCGCCGTCGCCGGCCACCGGCCGGACGCGATCGCCCAGCTCTTCCAGCCCAACCCGGACGGCACCGTCGACGTGCTGCTGCACGAGAGCACCCTGCTCGGCGACGCGATCAACCCGACGGGCCGGCGACTGCGGATCACGGTGCGCCCGGACGTGCCGCTCAGCCCCGGCCAGAACGGCGTGACCGCCTACGCCGACCAGTCCGCGAACGGCAGCTCCTGGGCGTCGCTGTTGGAGAAGGCGCTGGCGGCGGTGGATCGGACCTGGAGCACCGAACGCCATCAGCAGTGGCAGCGCGCCTGGTCCTCCTGGCACAGCCCGAACGATCCACACGTGGCCGCGCCGACCGGATACGCCCGATTGGACGTCGGCAGCCCGTCACAGATGCAGGCCGAACTGCTCACCCAGCTCACCGGACTGCCGAGCCGCGTCGAACTGTTCGACCCGACGCCCGGGCGGGAGTCCGCCCTCGAGGCCCGCCTGACCGCACTGCTGGCTGGGGGCAGTCCGGTGACCACCCATACCAGGCCGAAGGAGCACTACCCCGTAGCGATCCGCAACAAGCTTCCGCACGGGCTCTATCCCGGACACGTCTACGAGGTGGTGGCGGTCAACAACGGCCAGGTGCGGCTGCGCAATCCGTGGAATCAGGATCACCCGACGTCGATGACGGTGCGGGAGTTCCTCGACCTGATGGATCGGAGCTTCGCCCACCTGGAGCCACAGCCAACCCCGCCGCACGCGGCCGCCGTGGCTCCGCAGCCGCCGATGCCGCCGATTCCGCCGATGCCCCCGCAGGCGCCGGTGGGACCGGTGGGACCGGTGGGACCGGTGGGACCGGTGGGACCGGTTCAGCCCCCGGGGCACCCAACCCGCCCGCACCCCCTCGGGCGGACCTACCTGGAGGAGTTCAGGTACGTCATCGCCTACTACGCCCTGCTCGCCACCGACGGTACGGTGAGTGGCCTGGGGGTGGTCGAGTCGTCTGAGCGGGGACAACGCACCCTCCACTGGACGGCCGACGGTGCGCCCCCCGGTCCCGGACGCTCGCTACCGGTCGGCCGGGCCGAGGCCGAGCGGATCGCGCGGGAGGTGCTCGGCTTCGCGCTGCCCGACGAGGCGACGCTGCACGACATGCTGGACGGGTGACCGTGCCGAGAAGAGAGCTGGGAGGAGAGCCGTTGCGCTCCTACACGGACGTCATGTCCATCCGCAACAACGTGCCGTCGGACATCGGGCCGGCCCGGCTCGGCGTTCGATGGATCGACGAGGGCCCCCCGGTCCGGTGCGAAATCGTCGTCATGCCCGGCCGAAGCGGAGAATCCCCTCACTACGAGGTCACCCTCGGCGAGACCTTCCCGGTGGGCGACGAGACCTGGCGCTTCGCGGACGTCGACATGAAGAACGCGGACGAGTGGCGGGTGATCGTCCGCCGGGTCGACGAGAACGAGGTGATGACGCCACCCACCGGCCACGTCTGGCAGTCCGCCCGGCTGCGGCCCTATGGTCAGCTCGACGAGGCGCAGCTGCGGGCGGTGGAGGCCGAACTCGGCACCCCGTTGCCGCCGGGCTACCGCGACTGGCTGCGTGGGAACAACGGGGCGCAGCCCGAGGTGGAGCACCACGTCCCGGGTCTGCCGTTCGCGCTCATCCCGGAACGCCCCCTGTTCGGTGTGCATCCGCAGTACCCGCCGTTCGACCTGGTGCACGCGCAGCGCGTACACCGGGATCCCTGGCTGTCGCCGGACTGGCTGGTCATCGCGAACCTCTCCGGCGGCCTCCTGATGCTCTCGCTGCGGCCACGCGACATGGCGGAGGAGGGTGTCTACTTCCTGCCGGACACCGGCCTGGGTGGGCCGATCGGGCCCGCGGGTGCCGCCGGGCGGGAGCGGCACCTCGTCCCGGTGGCCCGCACGATCGGACACTTCCTCGGCCGGCTGACCCCGATCGGCCTGTCCGACCTGCCGCCGGCACAGATCATCCGGCCCGGTGAGGCCGGCCACTCCCACCACGAGGACCAGCCGCGATGACCACGACGCAAACCGGGCAGGCGCTGCTGCTGCCGGTCGGGCAGTTCTTCGGCACCTTCCACCCGGTGGCCGGTTCGACCGAGCGCTACCACCGGGTCCGCCTCGGCGACGAGGTGTGGGAGCTGGACGACCAGCGCTTCACCCTGTGGGCGCTGGCGCACGGCGCCGGCGACCGACCGGCCGAGGAGCCCTGGACCCTGCCCGCGGTACGCGACGCGGCCGCCGCACAGCTGCCCGGTGTCGACAGCGCCCCGCTGCTGCACGGGCTGCTGGCCGAGGGGCTCGCCGTGGAGGTCGCCCCCGCCGAGGCGGTGGAGTTCGCCCGCCGGCACCGGGTCGGCGCCCGCATGCTCGGGTTGGGCAACAGCGCCGAGCAACCCTGGCTCTGGTCGATCGGCTTCTTCGAGCACCCGGTCGTGAGCGTCACGCGCACGGTCTACGACATGTGGGAGCGGTGCCCGTCCGGGGAGAGCCTCTGGACGATGTGCCAGGCGCTCGCCGACGAGGAACGGGAGGCCGGCGGCACCGAACCGGACCTGGTCGACCCGGAACGGCTGCTCACCGCCTTCCTCGGTACCGCCCACCTCCTGCTCGCGGCCAGCGTCGTCTACCTGGAGCCGCTGCCGTGACCGACACGACGAGGAACCCCGCGATGGCCGATCCGCTGATCCTGCCGGTGGGGCGCTACACCGGGGAGTTCCACCCGGCCGTCGGCGCCCCGGTGAAGTACCACTCGCTGAGCATCGGCCGCCTCTCGGTGACCCTGGAGGACCCACAGGCGTTCGCGGTCTGGGCCGCTGCGCACCGTCCGGTGGACCGGCCCGACGCCATCTGGGACCGGACCGCCGTGACCGATGCCGCCAGGCAGCTCGGCGTGGCCGACCCGGACCGCATCGTCGCGGAGTTCCTGGAGGACGGCCTGCTGGTGGAGATCGCGCCGAACGCGCCGGACGTGGTGGACTTCGCCCGCGCGCACCGGGTGCTCCCACTCATGGTGTCGCTGGGCAACACCCCCGACGACCCGCTGCGCCACAACATCGGCCTCTTCGGCGCCGCGCCGGTGTTGCGGGTGCCGGCGTTGGTGCACGACGTGTGGCAGTGGAGCAGCGTGGGTGCCAGCCTCTGGGACGTCTGTCAGGTCTTCGCCGACGCCGGCGCGCGGGCCGAGGTGGCGGATGCCCGCGAGCACGACCCCCGGCACGTGCTGAGCGAGTTCCTGGCCGCGCTGCCCCTGCTGGTCGGCGCGAACGCCGCCTGCCTGGACGAGGCCCGCCGGTGAGGATCGCCGCCTCCGGGACCTGGCGGGCCTGAGGACCGACCGCGCGGGACGGTGTCACTGCCGGAAGGGCTCGACGCGATGCGGCCGGCATCCCGACCGCGGGTCGCGCCGGTGCCGTGCGAGGGTCGAGGGCGACGCGCGTGCGAGGGTCGAGGGCGACGCGCGGTTCGCTCAGACGGCCTGCGGCAGCATCCCGGCGTACGTGTCGCGGACCGCGGCCAGCCGGCCGCGCCGGAATCGACCCGGCTCCCGCTGGCGCAGGTCGCGTCCCCACTCGCTGGTGCAGGCGGCGGCGGGCACCACGTCCTCGCCGGGCGGGATGAACTTGAGCACCTCGTCCAGCGCCGCGACGGCCCGGATCAGCGTGGCCCGGGCCGGCTGCCCCGCGTCCCCGACCGCCGGCACCGACCTGGCGTACGTGTCGGCCACCCGGAGCCACTCGCCGGGATCGAGCAGCTGCGACGGCTCGTCCCCGCCATAGCGGAAGCCACCGGCCCGGGCCACGGCAGGCTCGGCCGGCAGCCGGAAGGTGAACTCGCGCGGCTGGCCGCAGGCGGGGCAGGCACCGGTGTAGCGGGCGGCCAGGTCGCCGTCCTCGAGCGCCACGACCGCGCTCTGCCGGGCGAACCGCGCCTCGCCGCAGGAGCAGGGCCGCAGGTCCATGTAGAGGTGCGCCTCCGCGCTCGTACGGCTGGGGGGCAGGATCATGCGCTCCACCGTACCGATCCTCCGCCCTCCCGGGCGACCGCAACCTGGTGCCGCCGACGCGAGCCGACGCGGCGGTTCGGCCCTCCCGTCGCTCGGACCGGCACGGCCGCGGCCCGCCGGGCGGGGCGCGATAGGACCGGCGGCGTCAGCCCGGCCCCGGCCAGGACAGGGCGGGGCGGGGCGGGGTCCACCCTGGACGACGTGGTGGCGGTCACCCGGTCCGACACCGCCGCCGCGCTGCACGGTCCGCGCATGGGCGTTAGGTTGGACGGGTGCCGTCCGCAGCGTCCACCGACCCGTTCTGGTCGGTCACGCTGCGCTCACTGCGCGAGCTGACCCGGCTGGCCGTCGCCGCGCTGGTGCTCGCCGTCGGCCTCGGCGGCGTGACCGCCGCACCGGCACCGGCCACCCCCACCCTCGGCCCGGTCGTCGCGAGCACACCGGTCGCCGCGAGCGCCCCGGTCGACCGGCTGCTGCCGCACCGGGAGCCGGCCGCTGAGCGGGTGGCCGACGCGGCCGCCCCGCCAACCGTCCGCCGGGCCGAGACCCCGGTCGCGCCGACCGCCCGCCCGGACGTGCCGGCCCGCGACCCCGGTCGGGGCGTTCCCACCCGGCGCGGTCCACCGACCGCCTGACCCGTCGGCCGCCGTCCCCGAGGCGATCGGCCGCCGCGGCGGACCCTCCCGCAGTGCGAGGCCGTCCGACCGGGCCGTCTCCCGGCACTCCGGCCGCCACGGCTCCGGCCCGCCACCGCGTGGACCGCCATGCCGCCACGGCCGCCTCCGCCTCGGCGTCGGTCCGCCCGACCGTTCCCGCGGGCCCCGCCGGAGACGACCACCTGCCGCGGTACGCCCGCAAGCGCCCACGATGCCCATCCGCCCGTCCGCCGGGCACAACCACGTCGATATCCCTCGATCGACCGCGAGGTGCTGACCATGCAGACCGTGCTCTCCTCCGTACTGCTCGACGTGCCGCGGGCCGCCGCGATCTGGCTGAGCCTGCTCGGCGTCATCGCCGTCACCGTCGCCGGCTTGTTGCTGCGGCCGGGCCGACTCCGCTTCGACGCGGGCGCCCGCATCCGCCGCGCGGCGATGCCGAGCGAGCTGGAACGTGCCGAGGAGCAGCGTGAGCGGTCCCGGTACGCGGAGGAGATCGCGGTGGCCGCGGAGCGGGCCGGCACCACCGCCGCCCGACTGCGGGCCGAGTGGCTGACCGCGCAGGAGGCGGTCGAGGCGGCCTGGCAGGCGTACGAGGCCGCCGAGGCCGACGTCCGCCGGCTGGCGACCGCCGAGGCGATGCCCCTGCCGAGCACCCCCCGGACCCCGGCCGAGTACGCCGAGCGCGAGCGCTTCCTGCACCGGGCCGCGCTGGACGCGTACTGGCGCAAGGAGCTGTCGGTGGACCAGCTCAGCGACGTCTTCGCACACCGCAACGGGTGGGATCCGCGCCTGCACCCGGTCGAGCAGGAGCTGGTGCTGCGCCGGGCGGTACGGGACAACCTGTTCGCGCGGCAGCAGGCCGCCCGGGACCGGGAGCAGGCCGCCTGGCGGGCCGCCGAACGCGCCGCCGAGGCCGCGCGCAGCCTGCGGGACGAGGCGTTCGCCGCGGTCAACAGCCGCCCCGAGGAGTCGCAGTCGCTGCTGCCGCTGATCGAGGGGACGGGTGAGCAGACCCGGGAACTCCCGGCGGGGCCCGGCCGCGAGGTGTCCTCGGTGGCCCGGGGGCGGGCGGCCGTCGCCGCGTACTGACCGGGGCGACGCGGCCGGCCCGGCAGTTCCGGGCAGGGCTGGCCCGGCTGGGCTAGCGTGGCCGTATGTCCAGGGAGGCGTGGATCGTCGTCGGCGTCGTGGCGCTCGCCACGCTGGTCGGCGCAGTGCTGCTGGCCGTCCGCGTGATCCGGACCCGCCGGATGCTCGGCACGCTCGGGGTGAACGGCAAGGTCGCCTTCTACGGGGCGCTGCTCTACACCGTGCTGCCGATCGACCTGCTGCCCGACCCGATCTACCTGGACGACATGGCCGTGCTGACCGGCGCACTGATCTATCTCGGCCGGCTGGTCCAGCGGCGGCGCGCCGGGAATCCCCCGCTGCCCGGCGCAACCGGCACCCCGCCCGCCGACCGGACCGGCCGCCGGGTGCCCTGACCGGACGACTCGGCCGCCGGCGATTCGTCCCGCGACCGCCGGGCCCCTCACCGGACAACTCGGCGCCCGGTGATCCGCCCCGCGACCGTTGCGTCCCGACCCCGGGCGGTTCGTGCCATGATCGGAGCCGCACCGCGAGGACAGGGGACGGACATGGCCGGCGACCATCGGTTGGCACCGCACGACGAGCGGGTCGCCGCGTTCTGCCGGGAGCGCCATCTCGCCACGTTGACCACCGTGCGCGCCGACGGCACCCCGCACGTCGTGCCGGTGGGAGTCACCTTCGACGCGGCGGCGGGCCTGGCCCGCGTGATCACCAACGGCACGTCCCACAAGGCGCGCCACGTCGCCGCCGCCGGCCCCGGGGGCGCCCCGGTGGCCGTCTGCCAGGTCGACGGGCGGCGCTGGCTCACCATCGAGGGGCGGGCCGTCGTCCGCACCGACCGGGCCGCCGTGGCGGAGGCCGAGCGCCGGTACGCCGACCGGTACCGGACGCCGCGTCCCAATCCTGACCGGGTCGTCATCGAGATCGCCGTGACGCGCCTGCTGGGAAGTCTGTGACCGGCTGACCGGTTCGCCCCGGCCCGGCCCCCGCCCGCCCGACCGTGGGCGCCGCTGCGACCCGGCCCGGCCCGCCCGACGGCAGGGCCCCCAGGGTCAGCCACGGCGTGTGACGAGCGGCATCCGTACGCCGGAATCGCGCTGCCCCGGGCGCCGTTGCATCTCATCGTGCGGCCGGGACCCCGGCCGTGGGCCCGGAATGCCCGGCGCAGCAGGGCCGTTGGATCCCCGGTACGCCGGCGGACCGACGCGGTCCGGGCCGTCGAATCCCTCCAGGCGAGCGCCTTTCCCGGTGCTTGCGCCTCCGACCCCCGGAGGCGTCAAACCCCCGATTGGAGCCCGACCATGAAGCCGATCATTCACAAGAGCGGTCTCTCCGTCGCCGGCCTGCTGGTGGCCGGCGGATGCATCGCCGGACCGGCGGTGGCCGCCCAGGCCGCGCCGGTGACGACCACCCCGGTCGCCTCGGTGCACACCGACAAGGGCGGGCGTGCGGAGCAGGCCGACAAGGGCGGCCGCGCGGACAAGGGTGGACGCGCCGACAAGCGGGCCGAGCGCATGGTGGGCATCGAGTACCAGGCGCAGCCCAACTTCTACTACTGCGGCCCGGCCGCGACCCGGATCGCCCTGTCGGCGCAGGGCAAGATCCTTTCGCAGGACGAGGTCGCGAAGATGCTGGGCACCACCGAGGCCGGCACCGACTCGGCCCTGGACACCACCCGGGTGCTCAACGAGCTGACCGGCGGCGGGTACCGGACGACCGAGATCCCGGGCCCGGTGGCCAAGCCGGAGGAGGTCGACCGGCTGCGGGCCGACGTGGTCGCCGCCCTGGACGAGGGCCGGCCGGTGGTGGCCAACGTCAAGGGCACCGCGGTCGACACCGACGGTCACCCGCAGTCGTACGAGGGCGGGCACTACCTGACCCTGGTGGGCTACCGGGACGGCGGTGACCTGATCCGGATCGCCGACCCGGCCTCCCCGGAGGGCGAGTACTGGATGACCCTGGAGAAGGTCGCCAACTGGATCGCCGAGCGCGGTTACTCGTCCTGACCGGACGGCACCGGCGAGGGCCGGTCTCCCATCGCGGGGAGACCGGCCCTCGCGCGTCTCCGCACACGTGCCCGGGCGGACGGCCGGAAAACCGGCTGCCGCGTGGGCAGGAGAACGCGCGCCGCCTCGCCGCGCACGTGCCGCTGCGTCGACACCCGGTGGATTCGGCCGGCGACTCGGGGGTACCAGCAGCGAAGAGCCGACCGTTCCGCAACCGGTAAGGGGCAGACATGACCGACACACACGGCACCGGTCAGGACGTCGTCGACGTCCTGACCGCCGACCATCGCGAGGTGGAGGCGCTCTTCGTGGAGCTGGAGAGCCGGCGGGGCACCCCCGAGCACCGCCGGCAGCTGGCCGACGTGGTGATCGCCGAGCTGGTCCGCCACGCGGTCGCCGAGGAGATGTACGTCTACCCGGCCGCCCGCAAGGCGCTGCCGGACGGCGACCAGGTCGCCGAGCACGAGATCTCCGAGCATTCCGACGCCGAGCGGACGATGAAGGAGCTGGAGTCGCTGGACCCGTCCGAGCCGCGCTTCGACGAGGTGCTGGCGCACCTGACCCGCACGATCCGGCACCACGTGAAGGACGAGGAGTCGGACCTCTTCCCCCGCCTGCGGGCGGCGGTGGCGCGCGAGGAGCTGGTGGAACTGGCCGGGAAGGTGGAAGCGGCCAAGAAGACGGCACCGACCCGGCCGCACCCGGCCGCCCCGGACCATCCGCCGGCAAACAAGCTGCTCGGCCCGGGCGCCGGCCTGGTGGACCGGATGCGGGACGCCCTCAGCGGCCGGCCCACGTCGATGGCGGAGCTGCGCGAGAAGCAGCACTGACCCCCTGCCACGTCGATCGGTCGCCACGCCCGCCCGGGCGTGGCGACCGGCGTCTCACCGGCCGAGCGGATCCGGCGGGCGGTCGAAGAAGGTCTCCAGCACCACGATGGTCCGGGTGCCGGTGACGCCCTCGATCTGGAACAGTCGCCGCAGGCTGGCCTGGAGCTGCTCGGGGGGACTTAGCCCTGATCTTGACCAGCAGCGAGGCCGGTCCGGCCACCCCGACGGCACCGACACCGTCATCGCCGACCGCTACCGGGGGCAGTGGCTGAACAGGCCCAACGACGTGGTCGAGCACTCCGACGGCTCGATCTGGTTCACGGACCCGAGCTTCGGCATCGACAGCGACTACGAGGGCCACCGCGCCGAGGGCGAGATCGACGGCAACCACGTCTACCGGGTCGACCCGCACGACGGCGAGGTGCGCCTGGTCGCCGACGACTTCGCCCAGCCGAACGGGCTCGCGTTCGACGCCGACGAGTCGGCGCTCTACGTGGCGGACACCCGGCATCGGCACCTGCGGCGCTTCAGCGTCGGCGCGGACGCCACCCTGCGCGGCGGCGAGGTGTTCGCGCAACCATCTCTTCGTCTGCGCGTCCAGCTCGCTCTACGCGCTGCGCGTCAACATCAACGGGGTCCGCTACCCGGGGCACTTACCGACGGGCGTGCCGGCAGGCGTGCCGGCACGCCCGCCCGGTTCACGGCTCCGGGGCGATCCGGCGCAGGCTGCCGACCTCGGACACGATGACCGCCTCCATCGGGCAGGAGTCCGCGGCGTCGATCAGCACGTCGTCGGGCGCCACCCGTTCGGCCAGCGGGCGGGACATCCCGTCCACCAGCACGAAGTGCCCCGGCGCGGTGCCCGCGCAGATTCCCGACCCGATGCACCGGGTCGTGTCCACGTGCACCCGCCACCGCTCGTCCGGCCCAGTCACCGGTTCACCAGCTCACCGGCATGGCGACCAGGCCGCGCACCAGCAGGCCGCTCTTCCAGGTCAGCTCGGGTTCGGGCACGGCCAGCCGCAGGCCGGGGGTACGGTCGACCAGGGTCTCCAGGACGACCTGGAGCTCCATCCGGGCGAGCTGCGCGCCGATGCAGTGGTGCACCCCGTGCCCGAAGCCGAGGTGGGGGTTGGCCTGCCGGGTCAGGTCGAGCCGGTCCGGCTCGGCGAAGACCGTCTCGTCCCGGTTCGCCGACGGGATCGACACCATGACCGGCTCGCCGGCACGCACCAGCACGCCCCCGAGCTCGACGTCCTCCAGGGCGTAGCGGGCGAAGGCCGAGGACGCGCCGAGCGGGACGAAGCGCATCAGCTCCTCCACGGCGCTCGGCACCAGCGCCGGCTCCGCGCGCAGCCGGTCCCACTCGTCGGGGTGGGTGAGCAGCACGTACACGAAGTTGGGGATCTGGGTCACGGTCGTCTCGTGGCCGGCGGCGAGCAGCCCGGCGGCCAACTGCACGACCTCGTCCTCCGCGAGCCGGTCGTCGGCGTCCCGAGCCCGGACCATCGCGCCGAGCAGGTCGTCGGTGGGCTCCCGGCGCCGCCGCGCGATCAGCTCGCCCATGTACGCGAAGAGGTTGTCGATGTACTGCTGGGCCACCTCCGGCGTGAGCGAGGTGGTCGACACGATCGCCTCGGACCAGGTGTGGAAACGGTCCTGGTCGGCCACGGGCACACCGAGCAGGTCGCAGATGACCCGGATCGGCAGCGGGGTGGCCAGGTGCTCCACCAGGTCGGCCGGCGGCCCGGCGGCGAGCATGCCGTCGACCAGTTCCTCGGCCATCGCCCTGGTGCGGGGACGCAGCTGCTCTACCCGGCGGGCCGTGAACGCCTTCGCCACCAGCCGCCGCAGCCGGGTGTGCTCCGGCGGGTCCATGGCCAGGATCCCGGTGTCCTGCTGCCGCGCCGAGTTGCGTGGCTCGTCCCGCCCCACCGAGGCGGCGCGGCTGAACCGGGGGTCGCCGAGCACGGTCCGGACGTCGGCGTGCCGGGTGGCGAGCCAGGCCGGCTCCCCGAAGGGCAGCCGGATCCGGGTGAGCGGCTCGTCCCGGCGCAGCTTCGCGTAGCGCGGGTCGAGGTTGAGCCGGTCGGGCTCGCTGAACGGATAGCGCTGGGGGTGGGTCGTCGTCTCGGGGGCCTCGGTCACCGGCTGACTTCCTCTCGTCGCGGCGTCCGAAGGAGGACGCCGGTCCGGTCGGGGGCGGACTCCACGAAGAGTCATGTTCCGACTGCGGATGGTAGCGAGAGTGGTCGATCCTTGGCTAGCGGTAACCGTTGATCGATCGGAAGGCGTGCCGCACCGCCGGCGGTGCGGCACGAGAAAAGACGCTCCCGGGCTGCCGAGGAGCGGCGGCCCGGGAGCGGGGCGGCGACGTCAGCGGACCTCGTCGCCCTCGCCCGTACGGGCCTGGGCCTGGTCGACGCCCTTGTCGATCTGCTCGTCGTACCTGCCGCCGGTGCGCTGGTCGGCCATGTCGCCGCCCTTCTCCAGGCCCTGGTCGACCTGCTTGTCGTGCTTGTCGGCGAAGTCCTTGGCCTTGTCCATGAAGTCGCTCACCGGGTCCTCCTCGAATCGGGGTTCGGTCCCAGCCTTCCCTGCGGTCACGGGCGCAAACGCGGTCCGGACAGGGCGGCGCGAAGGCGGCGGGAGGCCGCGTCGGCGCTGATCGGCGCCCCCGGGAGCCGCCCGGGCATCTAGCGTGAAAGGGGACGCGGGTGTCGCGGGGACGCCGGCCGGGTACCGACTCGCCGGAGATCGAGGAGGGCCGACGTGGTCGCAGACGGTGCCGGGCGGACGCCCGAGGGGTCGACGGACCGGGGCGCGGGTCCCCGACAGAGCTGGGCGGCGCTGCCCTGGCTGGTCCGTTCGGCCGTGGTGTGGAGCGCCTGCCTGGTGGTGGTCGTCGCCGGGCTGTACCTGCTGGGAAAGATCGCGGTGCTGCTCGCGCCGCTGGCGATCGCGCTGGCCGCCACCGTGTTCCTCACCGCGCTGCTCGATCCGGTGCAGCTCGCGCTGCGCCGGCTCCGGCTGCCGGCCTCGCTGGCCGCCCTGCTCACCGTGCTGCTGCTGCTCGGCGTGCTGTTCGGGGTCGGCGCGCTGGTCTGGAACCTGACCGCGGACCAGTTCAGCGAGCTGAGCCAGGAGCTGAGCCAGGGCCTGGGACGGACCCGCGAGTTCGTGACCTCCACCCTGCCGGTCAGCGACCAGCAGCTCGACCGGCTGCTCGACCAGGCCCGGCAGGGCGCCGGGCAGGGCTCCGTCGACCCCGTGTCGGGGGCCCGCACGGCGGCCGAGGTGCTGGGCTCGGCGCTGCTCGCGCTCGTGCTGCTGTTCTTCCTGCTCAAGGACGGCCGGTCCATGTGGCACTGGCTGCTGTCCCGGGCGACCGGGCCGAACCGGTCGGTGACCGCGGAGGCGGGCCGGGTCGGCTGGCGGACGCTCGGCGCGTACAGCCGGGGCACCATGATGATCGCCGCGATCGACGCCATCGGCATCGGCCTGGCCCTGGTGCTGCTCCGGGTGCCGCTGGCCTTCCCGCTGGCGCTGATCACGTTCTTCGGCGGCTTCATCCCGATCATCGGAGCGACCGTGGCCGGCGCGGTCGCGGTGCTGGTCGCGCTCGCGGCGAAGGGGCCCTTCACCGCGCTGCTCGTCCTGGCCGCCGTGATCGCCGTACAGCAGATCGAGGGCAACCTGCTGGAGCCGCTGATCATGAAGCGCCAGGTGCGCCTGCACCCGGCGGTGATCCTGGTGGCGGTCACCGCCGGCACGCTGATCGCCGGGATCGCCGGCGCCTTCGTCGCGGTGCCGATCACCGCCGTCGTCTGGCGCGTCATCGACACCGTTCAGCAGCACCGCCAGGGCCGCGGTCCCGAAGCCACGACCACGCCGCCCGCCCGCGCCTGAGCCGACCGTCCCCGCAGCCGGCCCGGGGAGGGCCGGGCCGTGGCCGAGCCGGACGGCGGCGGGCCGTGGCCGAGCCGGACGGCGGCGGGCCGTGGCCGAGCCGGACGGCGGCGGGCCGTGGCCGAGCCGGACGGCGCGACGGGCCCGGCCTCAGGCCGGCCGGGGCACGGCGAGGTGGGCGGTGAACCAGTCGGCGGCGCAGTGGGCGACCTGTTCCAGGGTGCCCGGCTCCTCGAAGAGGTGCGTGGCGCCGGGGATCACCGTCAGCTCGGCGCTCTCCGGCAGCGCCTCCTGTGCCTGCTCGTTGAGAGTGATCACCTGCTCGTCCAGGCCGCCGACCAGCAGCAGCGTGGGCGCGCGTACCTGCGTCAGGGCGGGGCCGGCCAGGTCGGGGCGGCCGCCCCGGGAGACCACCGCGCCGACGAGGTCCGGCCTCGCGGCGGCGGCCACCAGCGCGGCGGCGGCCCCGGTGCTGGCCCCGAACAGGCCGACGGGCACCCGGCCGAAGGGCCGCTGGGTGGCCAGCCAGTCCACGATCGCCGCGAGCCGGCCGGCGAGCAGCCCGATGTCGAAGCGCAGCTCGGCGGTCCGGGCGTCCACCCGGTCCTCGGCCGGGGTCAGCAGGTCGACCAGCACGGTGCCGAGGGCGCTGCGGTTGAGCACGTGCGCCACGGCCGTGTTGCGCGGGCTGTGCCGCGAGCTTCCACTGCCGTGCGCGAAGAGCACCACGCCGGCCGGCTCGGCCGGGACCAGCAGGTCCGCGGGGAGTTCGGCGTCCCCCGCCGGGATCGTCACCTCGCTGCTGCGCACGTCCATCTCCGCCTCCGTCCCGTACGTCGTCCCCGGCGGCCCGCATACCCGCCGGCGCCGCCGTCAAGCGGGGGCGGTCCATCCGGCGTTTGTCGAGGGGGGCGCCGGGTAGGCGGCGGGTGACCGCAGACCGTACCGGCGCAACCGCGCCCCCGACGGATCGCGAGGATCGCCATGGCGCAGCAGCGAGAGTCCCGCCAGCAGACCGCCGAGCAGGAACGGCGCGAACAGGACGCCGAACGCGGCCGGGACTGGGCGGACGAGGCGGCCCAGGCACGGACGGCCGACGACCCGCGGGCGATGGCGCCCCGGGACGCGGCCGGGCGCCCCTCACAGGGCAGAGCGCTCTGACCGACGCCGCCGGCCCGCCGACCGCGGGCCGGCGGCGGTCACGGCTCGTTCTCGGGCAGGCGGAGCAGCGGGGCCCGGCCCGGGGCCTGCTCCGGCGACGGCCCGGAGACCTCCGCCGGCGGGATGGGCATGGTGACCGGCTCCTCGCAGGTGAGCCGGACCGTCTCGCCGTGGTGGCGCAGCTCCAGCACGTCCTCCGGGTCACCGTGGCGCAGCGCGTACGTGGTCTCGTGCGGCCGGACGTCCACCCGCAGCCGCAGCCCGCGCCACTGGAGCGAGAACTCCAGCCGCCCGAGCCGGCTGGAGAGGCGCGGCGCGAACGACAGCGTGCCGTCGTGGTCGCGCAACCCGCCGAACCCCGCCACCAGGGCGATCCACGCCCCGGCGAGCGACGCCATGTGCACGCCGTCGCGGGTGTTCTCGTTGAGGTCGTGCAGGTCCATCAGCGCGGCCTCGCGCAGGTAGGTGTGCGCCAGCTCCGGGTGGCCCACCTCGGCCGCCAGCACCGCCTGCGTGCAGGCCGACAGCGACGAGTCGCGCACCGTCCGGCGCTCGTAGTAGAGGAAGTTGCGCAGCTTCTGCTCCGGGGTGAACGCGTCGCCCCGCCAGTGCATGGCGAGGACCAGGTCCGCCTGCTTGACCACCTGCTTGCGGTAGAGGTCGAAGTACGGGTAGTGCAGCAGCAGCGGGTACTTCTCCGGCGGCGTGTGCGCGAAGTCCCACTCCTGGAGCCGGGTGAAGCCCTCCACCTGCTCGTGGACGTCGATGTCCTCGTCGTACGGGATGTGCATGGACGCCGCCGCGTCCCGCCACGCGGCGGCCTCCTCGTCGGTCACGCCGAGGTGGAACGCCTCGTCGCGGTAGCGCATCACCGCCTCGGCGGCGGTGATGAGGTTCCGCTGCGCCATCAGGTTGGTGTAGATGTTGTCGTTCTTCACCGCCGTGTACTCGTCGGGGCCGGTGACCCCGTCGATGTGGAACTGGCCGTGCCGGTCGTGGTGGCCCAGCGACCGCCACAGCCGGGCGGTCTCCACCAGCAGTTCCAGCCCGATCTCGCGTTCCAGCTCGGTGTCCTCGGTGACCTGCACGTAGCGCCGGAGCGCGTCGGCGACGTCGGCCGCGATGTGGAAGGCCGCCGTGCCCGCCGGCCAGTACGCCGACGACTCCGGCCCCTCGATGGTGCGCCAGGGGAAGGCCGCGCCCTCCAGGTTGAGCGTCCGGGCCCGCTCGTGGGCGGCGGCCAGGGTGCGGTACCGCCAGTGCAGCGCGTCCCGCACGGCGGACGGGTGGGTGTAGGTGAGCACCGGCAGGACGAACATCTCGGTGTCCCAGAACGCGTGCCCGTCGTACCCGGGGCCGGTCAGGCCCTTCGCGGCGATCGGCCGCTGCTCGGCGCGGGCGCCGGCCTGGAGCACGTGGAACATGCCGAACCGGACGGCCTGCTGGACCTCCGGGTCGCCCTCCACCACCACGTCGGCGACGTCCCAGAACTCGTCGAGGTACTCCCGCTGCTCGCGGTGGAGCCCCTCCCAGCCGTCGAGCCGGGCCGCGGCCAGGGCCGCCCCGACCTGGTCCCGCAGCGCCGGCAACGAGCGGCGGCTCGACCAGCCGTAGGTGAGGTACTTGACCACCCGGAGCTTCTGGCCGGGCTGGAGCACGCACGCGATCGTGGTACGCACCCAGTCCTCGTACCCCTCGGACTCGATGGTCTTGCGCTCCGGGCCGTACACCTCGTGCTCCATCGCGGCGGCCACCCGCAGCCCGGAGACCTTGGTCCGGTGGATCAGCAGCCCGCCGTCGGGGGTGGTGAGCTCCTCCTCGGCCTGCAACGGCGACTCCAGCACGGCCGCGACCCGGGGGTCCCGGCTCTGCGCTGGCAGCGTCTCGTTCGCCACCAGCTCCGACTGCAGGATCAGCCGCAGCGGGCCGTCGACCGCCTCCACCTCGTAGTTGATCGCCGCGACCGCCCGCTGGGTGAAGGAGACCAGCCGCGTGCTGCGGACCTTGACCTCCCGGCCGGCCGGGGATCGCCAGTGCAGCTCCCGGTGCAGGGTGCCGGCGCGCAGGTCGAGGACCCGCTCGTGGGCGAGGAGTTCGCCGTACCGGACGTCGAGCGGCTCGTCGTCGACCAGCAGCCGGATCAGCTTGCCGTTGGTGACGTTGACGACCGTCTGACCGGATTCCGGGAATCCGAAGCCGGCCTCCGCGTAGGGCAGCGGGCGCAGCTCGTAGAAGGAGTTGAGGTACGTGCCGGGCAGGCCGTGCGGCTCGCCCTCGTCGAGATTTCCGCGCAGCCCCACGTGCCCGTTGGAGAGCGCGAACACCGACTCGGACTGGGCCAGCACGTCCATGTCGAGCCGGATCTCCCGGACGTGCCACGGCTCGACGGGATACGCGCGTTCCCTGATCACGCGGGTCGCCCGGTGTCGAGCAGGTCCGCGAGATCGGTTACCACGACGTCGGCCCCGTGGGCGCGCAGCTCGGCGGCCTGGCCGACCCGGTCGACCCCGACCACGTAGCCGAACCCGCCGGCCCGGCCGGCGGCCACCCCGGCCAGCGCGTCCTCGAAGACGGCGGCGTTGGCCGGGTCGACCCCGAGCAGCCTGGCCCCGGCCAGGAAGGTGTCCGGGTGTGGCTTGCCGCGCAGCCCTCCGGCGCGGGCGACCAACCCGTCGACCCGCCCCTCCAGCAGCGGTTCCAGGCCGGCGGCGGCGACCACCTCCCGGCCGTTCGCGCTGGCCGTGACGACCGCGCGGCGCAGGCCGGCGGCGGCCGCGGCCTTCAGGTAGGTGACCGAGCCGGGGTAGACGTCCACCCCGTGGGTGCGCAGCCGCTCCAGCAGCAGCACGTTCTTGCGGTTGCCGACCCCGTTGACCGTGTCGGCGTCCGGCGGGTCGTCGGGCGCGCCCTCGGGCAGCACGATCCCCCGCGAGGCGAGGAAGGTCCGCACCCCGTCCGCCCGGGGCCGGCCGTCGACGTAGCGGTTGTAGTCCGGCCCCGGGTCGAAGGGGCGGAACGGCTCGCCGGTGGCCGCGGCGCGTTGGCGCAGGAAGCCGTCGAACGTCTCGGTCCACGCGGCGTTGTGCACGCGGGCGGTCTGCGTCAGCACACCGTCCAGGTCGAAGAGGCAGGCGGTCACGTGAGCAGGCAGGCCCAGCACGGTACGAATCTATCCAGACCCCCGTGCCCGGCAAACCTGTTTCGGCCCGCTTGCCCGGAACCGCTCAGTGCGGGCGCAGCGTCCAGACGACCGTCATGGCCGAGGTGGGCTTCCCCTCCTCGGTGGTGATCTCCACCTGCACCGGGAACTCCGGCCGCTGGCCGGCCTCCAGCTCCGCGACCACCTCGGGCGCCGGCCGGCCGAGCCGGGCCGTCGCCAGCACCGGGCCCATGGCCAGCTTGCGGTACGCGATCTCGGCCCGCACCGCGAGCGGCGTGGCCCGGTCGAGCAGCTGCCCGAACGCGGCCAGCACGACCGCGCCGGAGGCGGTCTCGCCGAGGGTGAACATGGCCCCGGCGTGCGGCCCGCCGACGTGGTTGTGGGTGGCCGGCGAGTCGGGCAGGCGGACGACCGCCCACACCCCGCCCTGCGCTTCGGGGGCCACCTCCACGAATTCGAAGCCGAGCGTGCGGGCGAACGGCACGGCCTCCAGCATGCCGGCCGCCACCTGGCGCGAGTCGATGCTCATGCCCAGACGTTACTAGTCGGTAACTTCGACCACAAGCCCCACCCCCGGCGCACGGAACGGCCTTCCCGCAACACCCGGCGCCGAGAAGACGCCCTTCCTCGCGTCGTCAGCGCCAGCCGACGTCGATGCGGTCGCCCCGCTCGTCGAAGAAGTGCAGCGCGTCCATGCGTACCGAGACGGCCAGGGGGTGACCCGCCGCGACCGCGGGGTACGGCGCCAGCCGGACCGCCAGTTCGGCGGGACGGCGGTGGTGCCGGCCCGGGTCGTTGAGCACGCTGGTCCGGGCCCCGGAACCGGGGGCGCGCTCCTCCTCCGCCGCGCGCCCGGTCAGCCGCTGCATCACCTGGCCGAAGCGGCGCAGGCCGCGCTGGTCGACCGGGGCGTCGACCGGGGTGCCCATCTCGTCCACCACGATCGCGGTCGCCCCGATGTCGAGGAAGGCGAGCGACTCGTGCCCGTGGTGCTCCAGGTAGCGGATCCGGCCGTGGAGCACGTCGCCCGGGGTGTCCGGGGCGACCGGGGTGAGCGCCTCGGCCCGCATCCCGACCACGATCCGCTCCCCGTGGTAGTGCGCCACCGCCCGGCTGCGGATGTCGTCCCAGGGCAGGTAGAGCGCCTGCTCGCCGAGGGTGAGGGTGACGTAGCGGTCGAGGTGGACGTAGACCGACGCCTCCAGCAGGTTCATCCGCGGGCTGCCGAGGAACGCGGCCACGTAGAGGGTGGCCGGCCGGCCGTAGACCTGCGTCGGGGTGCCCACGTCCTGAAGGACGCCCTTGCGCATGATGGCGACCCGGTCCGCCATGGTCAGCGCCTCGGCCTGGTCGTGGGTGACGTAGATGGTGGTGACGCCCAGCTCGCGGGTCAGGCCGGAGATCTCCGCGCGCAACTCGGCCCGGAGCCCGCTGTCGAGGTTGGACAGTGGCTCGTCCATCAGGAACAGCCCGGGGCGGCGGACGATCGCCCGGCCCATCGCGACCCGCTGGCGCTGCCCGCCGGAGAGCTGGCTGGGCTTGCGGCCGAGCACGTCGCCGATGCCGAGCGCGCTGGCCACGTCGGTGACCCGCTCGCCGCGCGGCTCGGGCTCCACACCGGCCAGCCGCAGCGGGAAGGCGATGTTGTCGCCGACGGTCATGTGCGGGTAGAGCGCGAAGTCCTGGAAGACCATGGCGATCTTCCGTTCGCGCGGCGGCAGGTCGTTGGCCAGCTCGCCGTCGAGCATCACCGCGCCCGACGTCGGATCCTCCAGGCCGGCGACCATCCGCAGCACCGTGGACTTCCCGCAGCCCGACGGACCGAGCAGCACCATGAACTCACCGTCGTTGACGTCGAGGTTGACGCTGTCGACGGCGAGGGTGCCGTCCCTGAACACCTTCGTGACATCCTTGAGCGCGACGGTGGTCACCGTGCCCTCCCCCCAGCTCGTGGACCGAACCCCGAATGACTGTGACGAGGATCATTCGGTTCGCACATCGGGTAAACGTGCCATGTTCGACTCGTAACGGCCCTGTAACGCCCACGGGCCGGGACGGCGCAGCGGTCAGCAGCCGCCCGGGGCGGGTTCCGGCTGTTCGCCGAGAAAGACCCGGCGGACCACCCGCTCGGCGGCGCGGCCGTCTTCGAGCGCGCAGAACCGGGCTCGGAACCGCTGCCGGGCCTTCGTCGCCGCCTCCGCGTCGACCGTGCCGGAGCGGAACAGGTCCAGCAGGTCGGCGAAGCTCGTGGCGACCGCGCCGGGCGGCTGGTCGAGCAGGTCGAAGTAGACCCCCCGGGCCAGCCGGTACGCCTCCCAGTCCGGGGCGTAGACGACGATCGGCCGGTCCAGCACGGCGTAGTCGAACATCGCCGACGAGTAGTCCGTGACCAACACGTCCGCCACGAGGTAGAGGTCCTCGACGCGCGGGTGCCCGCTGACGTCGCGCACCCGTTCCCGGTCGGCGGGGCGCCGGACGCGCCGGTCCCGGTCGTGGAAGTAGTGGCTGCGCATCAGCAGCCGGCCGGACGGGCCGAGCACGTCGAGCAGGCGCTCCGGGTCGAACGGCGGCCGGTAGCCGGGCAGGTGCTCCCGGTGCGTCGGGGCGTACAGGACGACCCGCTCGCCGGGGCCGAGGCCCAGCTCCGCGCGCAGCCCGAGCACCTCCTCGGCGGTCGCGGTGACCAGCCGGTCGTTGCGCGGGTAACCCACCTCCAGCGTGGTGTACGCGGCCGGGTACGCCCGCTCCCACATCTGGGTGGAGAAGCTGTTCGCGCTGACGCTGTAGTCCCACCGGTCCACCCGGCGCAGCAGCCCGGCGAAGTCCATCCCGACCGCGCCGATCGGGTACCGCTGCTGGTCGAGCCCCATCACCTTCACCGGCGTGCCGTGGTGGGTCTGCACGTGCACCGACCCCGCCCGTTTGCGGACGAAGTCCGGGAAGTTCACGTTGTTGACCAGCCAGCGCGCCCGGGCCAGCGCCCGGTAGTACGCGGGGGTGCCGGCCACCACGTACTCGACGCCCTCGGGCACGGTGTGCACCCGGTCCCGCCGGACGATCCACACCCCCCGGACGCCGGGCGCCAGCCGCCGCGCCGCCTCGTAGATGGCGGCCGGGTTGTCCGCGTAGCCGCGGTACCAGTAGGCCGCGTACACGGCCAGTGTCGGGTCGACGGGCCGGCGCAGTTCCGCCCGGTAGTACTCGCGCAGCAGCGTGTCCCGGGCCAGCCGCGCGGCCCGGCGGGCCGGGGGCGCGACCCGCCGCTTCGTGCTCCGCGCGGTACGCCGGGCGGCGTCCCGCGCGCGGTAGGCGCTGCGCAGCGCGCTGAACGTCCGCCACCGGCCCGCCGCCACCAGCCGGTGCTTGAGCCCCTCGGTGCCCTCGGGCGCCGGGTAGCCGCCGGGCGGCAGCCAGCGCGCGTAGTCGGCGGTGATCTGCGCGAAGAAGGCGGGCCGCAGGTCGGGGGCGATCCGCTGCCCGTTGCCGAGCACGGTCAGGTAGTGCCAGATCATCCGCTCGAAGATCGCCGGGCGCAGGTCGTCGACCGCCGGCCCCCAGGAGTCCATCAGCCGGAACACCCGGTGCCACTGGTGGAACACCTCGAAGTGCCGGTCGCCCCGCGTCCTGGTGATCGCGCCGGCCCGGCGCTGGCGGTAGTTGACGCAGACCCGGTCCAGCACGCCGATCCGCTCGGCGGCCATCAGCACCGGATAGCTGAACGAGACGTCCTCGTACCAGCCGGGGGCGAAGCGCAGCCCCTCCTTGAGCAGGAACTGCCGGCGGACCAGCCGGTTCCAGGCGGTGTGCAGCAGCCGCAGCGTCTCGGGCCGGTCCCGCAGCCGGAAGGTGCCCTCGCCGGGCGGCTCGGGGAACACCTCCGCCATCGCGCTGCTGGTGGCCGCGTTGTTCCAGTGCGTCCGCACGTGGTCGACCAGGAGCACGTCGGGCCGGGTGGCGCGGAGGCGCTCGGCCACCTCCGCGAGGCACTCCGGGGCGAGCCAGTCGTCGCCGTCGACGAACCAGACGTACTCGCCGACGGCTCGGTCCAGCCCGACGTTGCGGGCCGGACCGAGCCCGACGTTCTCGGTCAGCCGGACGGCGTGCACCCGCCGGTCGCGGGCCGCGTACTCGGCGAGGATCTCGCCGCTGTCGTCCGGCGAGCAGTCGTCGACGCCGATCACCTCGATGTCGGCGACCGGCTGGTCGAGGATGCTGTCCAGGCACTCGCGCAGGTAGCCCTGCACCCGGAAGGCCGGCACGACGAAACTGATCAGGGTCATCGGCCGGCCCCTCCGTCAGCCCGGCGAGCGACCCCCCGCACCGGCCAGGCCCACCGACGCCCGCGTGGCGCGGGCGGGCAGGACGACCCAGGCGAGGACGACACTCCCCACGAAAACCACGAGAAGGTACGTACCAAGTGTAGCCATCCCGATACCCGCAATTCCGACGATCGCCGCCAGGGCCAGCAGCACCGACCGCCCCTCCCAGCCCAGCGTGACGCCGTGCAGCGGCGGCGCGGACTGCCGCTTCTCCAGCCGCGCGGTCAAGTCGTAGTGGTGCAGGGTGAGCACGAAGACGTACCCGAACACCAGCCACGCCGGCACGTCACCGACCACCCCGACCGCGATGGCGAAGAGGTACTCCCCCGCCCGCAGCGCGGCCGGCACCAGCCAGTCCAGCGGCCCGTTGTGCGCCGCGCCCGCCCCGAGGCCGCCGACCAGCAGCACCAGCAGCGCGACCGGCACCGCCCAGCGCAGCCCGTCCGCCCCGTCGCCGTCCGCCGCGACCAGCGCCGCCACCAGCAGCGCCGCCGGCCCCGACGCCGCCACCACCGCCAGCGTCAGCGGGCCCATCGGGCGGACCACCGGCAGGAGCCGGGCCAGGGGGCCGTCGTCGCGGTGCAGGGTGGCGTCGACCGTGTCCAGCACGGGCACCCACATCCAGCGCGCGCGCAGCGTGCGCAACGCCCCGGTGTACGCGAACGCCAGCACCCCCCACGCCAGCACCGCGTACAGGCTGACCAGCGGGCCGAACAGCGCGACCGTCAGCGCGATCAGCGCCCACCGTTCCCCGATCGGGAAGACCACCGTGCGCTTCAGCCAGTACGACACCGACCCCGTGTCGGCCTGCACCCGGTTGGAGGCGGCGTTGAGCTTGTCGCCGATGCCGCCGCCCCCGGCGCCGACCGCCTTCGGCCGGCGGGCGGCCTCGTCGTGCAGCACGCCGTACCAGGTGTCCGTCATGTGCCGCACGGTCTGCAGCGTCATCGCGGCGATCGCCAGCGCCCAGCCGTACCGGAACCCGGCCTGGGTGGCCCCGTAGCCGAGGCCGGCGTAGACCACGTACTCCTTCGCGCGGTCGGCCATCGTGTCCAACCAGCCGCCCCAGGCGCTGAAGTGCCGGGTGTAACGGGCGAGCTGCCCGTCCACGCAGTCGAGCACGAAGCCGAGGTAGAGCAGCACCGCCCCGGCGACCAGTGCCGGCCGGCCGCCGACGCCGAACAGCACCGCGGCGGCCACCGCGAAGGCCACCGAGATCATGGTGACGGCCGTCGGGCCGAGCCCGAGCCGGGCGGACGCCTTCGTCACGTACGGCGACCAGGTGCTGACGAAGAAGGTGGTGAAGAAGTCGTCCCGCTCCTTCACGGAGAGCCTCAGCTCGGCCCGGTCCTCGTCGACGGCGGCCACGGCCGCCTCCGCGTCGGCCAGCCCCGCCGGGTCCGTCACCCGGCGCGCGACGAGCAGGCGTACGCGATGGGCGAAGGTCAGCACGCCCAGCCCGGTGAGGCCGGCGAAGAGCCGGTCCACGGCGGGCCCGGCCACCGGCGGCGCGGCGGCCGACGGGGCGCCGGCGGGCAGCATCCCGGCGGCGGCCGCCCGCGCGGCGGCGGCGAGCGACGGCAGGTCGTCGACGCCGACCCGCAGCGCGCCGCCGAAGATCCCGGTGGCGTCGCCGTTCAGCGCCTCCGGCGGCCCGGCCTCGACCACCTGGCCGCGCTCCTCCCGCACGGCCGTGCGCCCGTGACCGGGCGGGTCGGTGAGCACCAGCGCCACCGTCGGCCCGACCGGGCTGGTCGCCAGATGCCGCAGGACGGCCGTGTGCGCGACCAGGTCGACGCCGGTGACCAGCACCGGCCCGGTGGCCGCGTCGACCAGTGCGGCCAGCTCGCCCAGGTCGGCGGCGCGGCGCACCTCGTCCGCCCCCGCGCGGCGGAGCTGGGCGGCGAGCCGGTCGGCGAGGGGTTCGCCCGCGCGGGTGGAGAGACTCGCGGCCGGGGCGTCGGCGGCGAGCACGATCGCGAGCGTCACCGCGGGACCGCGGTGTGGTACGCGTCGAGCGCCTCGGCGATCGTGCCGTCGACGCTCAGCCGGCCCGCGTCGAGGTAGAGCCCCCGACGGCAGAACCGGGTCAGGTCCTTTTCGTTGTGTGACACCAGCACCAGAGTGCGCCCCTCCCCGAGCAGACGGTCGATCGTCGCATAACACTTCTTGCGGAACTCCGCGTCCCCGACTGCGGTCACCTCGTCCATCAGCAGGATCGGGTGCGGCAGGTGCGAGATGATCGCGAAGCCGAGACGGACCTTCATGCCGGACGAGTAGTGCCGCACCGAGGTGTCGATGGCCCGCTCCACCTGCTCACCGGCGAACGAGACGATGTCGTCGAAGTGCCGCTTCAGGTAACCCGACGACAGCCCGTGCAGCCCGCCGACCAGGTATAGGTTCTCCCGTCCGGTCAGGTCGTTGGAGAAACCGGCGGAGAGCTCCAGCAGCGGCGCCACGTCCCCGCGCACCCGGATCCGGCCCTCGTCCGGGATCAGCACGCCGGCGATCAGCCGCAGCAGTGTGCTCTTGCCCGTGCCGTTGCGACCGATCACGCCGACGGTCTCCCCGGCGGCGATCGAGAACGACACGTCCCGCAGCGGCCAGAACTGGCCGGCGGACGCGCCGCGCCTGCCGCCGTGGATGAACAGCTCGCGCAGCCGCAGCTGCCGGCGCCGGTTGCGGACGAAGCGGATGCCGAGCCCCTCCGCCTCGATGATCGGATCGGCCATCGTCACAGTTCCTTGAGCACGGCGGGTTCGAGCCGGCGGAACGACCACCAGCCGACGGCCAGCACCAGCAGGCTGACGCCGGCGGTGGTGGCGAGCAGCCGGGCGTCGGGGAACTCGTCCGGGTACCAGACCGCGTGGTGGAGCTGGAAGATGCCGACCAGCGGGTTCAGCTCGTACGCGACCTTCAGCCAGCCCGGCAGGTCGGCGTCCCGCACGAGGCTCAGCGGATAGATGATCGGTGTCGCGTAGAAGAGCACCCGGATGATCAGCCGCATGAAACGCTCGACGTCGCGCATCAGCACGTTGACCGCCGAGAGCAGCAGCGCCAGCCCGACCAGCAGGACGCCCTGCACCGCCACCGCCAGCGGCAGGGCGAGCAGCGACCAGCCCGGGTCGATCCGGTCGTACGCCGCGTACCCGACGGCGACGGCGACCAGGATCGGCAGGCCGGCGGCGTACTCGGCGAAGCGGCCGGTGACCCGGCCGATCGGGAAGACCTGGCGGGGCACGTTCATCGTCGTGATCAACCGGGACTGGCCGGTCAGCGCGTTGGTGGCCTCGCTCAGCGCCGAACTGGTCCACATCCAGGCGAAGATCCCGGTGATCAGGAACAGCGGGTACGAGTCCGCCGCGTCACCCAGGTGGCGGATGGTGTCCCGGGAGTAGAGGACCCCGAAGACGAACCAGTAGATCGCCCCCATGCCGAGGGGCTCGATCAGCGACCAGAGGTAGCCGAGCACCGACTGCTGGTACTTCACGGCGAGGTCGCGCTTGACGAGGATGCGCAGGGAGTTGCGGTGCGACCACAACGCCGCGACGCCAGAGGTCACCGCCGCCTCCCGCCTCACCGGACGGACGACAGGTTAGCAGTCGTCGAACGAATGCCCCCTCAGCACTCGATCACGTTGACGGCCAGGCCGCCGCGCGCCGTCTCCTTGTACTTCACCTTCATGTCCGCGCCCGTCTCCCGCATGGTCTTGATGACCTTGTCCAGCGAGACGTGGTGCACCCCGTCACCGCGCAGCGCCAGCCGGCGGCCGTGATCGCCTTGATGCTAGCCACCGCGTTCCGCTCGATGCAGGGGATCTGCACCAGGCCACCGACCGGATCGCAGGTCAGCCCGAGATTGTGCTCCATCCCGATCTCGGCCGCGTTCTCCACCTGCTCGGGGGTCCCGCCCAGCGCCTCGGCCAGCCCGGCGGCGGCCATCGAGCAGGCCGAGCCCACCTCGCCCTGGCAGCCGACCTCGGCACCGGAGATCGAGGCGTTCTCCTTGAACAGCACGCCGATCGCGCCCGCCGCCAGCAGGAACCGGACCACCCCCTCCTCGGAGGCGCCCGGCACGAACCGGGTGTAGTAGTGCAGCACCGCCGGGATGATCCCGGCCGCACCGTTGGTCGGGGCGGTGACGACCCGCCCGCCGGCCGCGTTCTCCTCGTTGACGGCGAGGGCGAACAGCGTCACCCAGTCCATCGCCCGCAGCGGGTCGGCGGGGTCGGACTCCGTCTCCAGGCTGCGCCGCAGCTCGGCGGCGCGGCGGCGGACCTTCAGCCCGCCGGGGAGCACCCCGTCCCGCGAGCAGCCGCGCTCGACGCACTCCCGCATGACCCGCCAGATCTCCAGCAGGCCGGCGCGCACCTCACCC
The DNA here is from genome assembly GCF_043204915.1 of Micromonospora sp. NPDC047670. Taxonomy (NCBI): domain Bacteria; kingdom Bacillati; phylum Actinomycetota; class Actinomycetes; order Micromonosporales; family Micromonosporaceae; genus Micromonospora; species Micromonospora sp. NPDC047670. The sequence continues at coordinate 369,791 of NZ_JBIDDA010000001.1, read as the reverse complement.
TCGCTGCGCCAGGACAGCTCGTTGGCGAGCATCACGTCGCTGATCGACAGCCCGGTCGCCGAGGTCACGTCGAGCAGTTGCGCGCCGGTGAGGAACGGGTGGCGCACCCGCGTGGCGTCCGGCTTGATCCGGTCCGCCCCGGCCGCCGCCTCGTCGACCACGAACCCGCCGCCGACCGAGTAGTACGTCCGTACCCGCAGCTCCGCGCCCCGGTCGTCGAACGCCACGAAGGTCATCCCGTTGGGGTGGTACGGCAGCGACCGACGCCGGTGCAGCACGAGGTCCCGGTCCGGGTCGAAGTCGATCTCGTGCGCGTCGAGCAGGCTCAGCCGGCGCTCGGCCCTGATCCGGCCGATCCGTGCGTCGACCGTGTCGGTGTCCACCGTCTCCGGCGCCTCACCGGCCAGCCCGAGCAGCACCGCCCGGTCGCTGCCGTGGCCGTGCCCGGTGGCGCCCAGCGAGCCGAACAGTTCCGCCTGCACCCGCACCGTGCCGGTCAGCAGCCCGTCGGCCTTCAGCCCGGCGACGAAGGTGCGGGCGGCCCGCATCGGACCCACCGTGTGCGAGCTGGACGGCCCGATGCCGACACTGAAGAGGTCGAAAACGCTGATCATGCTGCACTTCCCTCGCCGTCGTACCCCTCGTGGGTCCGGCCCGGTCGTGGCCGTCCCGGGTGCGGGCGGCCGTCCGGCACCCAGGCGTACGGGTGCCCGACCGGCGAGCCTACCCGCCCAGCTCAGCGGCCGCCCGGCGCGTCGCCACCGCCCCCTCCCGCCGGGTCCCCTCCGGCCGCGGCGCCGCCCGGGGCGGCGTCGCGCGTCGGCTCGCGGGTAACCACCTACGGGTACGGGGACCGCCGCTCCTCCTCGGGACCGAGGGCGCGGTGGCCACCCCTTCCTACCGTGGAGACAGACGCGGCGAACGCCGCAGAGTGGGAGTACGACGATGAGTCGCAAACTGGTCCGCCCCCGTCAGGGACGCATGATCGCCGGTGTCTGCGCCGGTCTGGCCCAACGTTTCGGCAGGTCGGCAGGGTTCGTCCGGCTGCTGTTCCTGCTGTCGCTGCTGCTGCCCGGCACCCAGGTCGTCGTCTACCTGGTGCTGTGGGTCCTGATGCCGAACGAGGACCGCTACGCCGCCACCCGCTACTGACCTTCGACCGTCACCTGCGCCACGCCCGGCCGCCGGTCGAGGCGACAAACGTCCCCGAAGTAGCCCTCTCCGGCGCCACGGAGGGGGCTACTTCCGTGCGGTCGCGCGGATCACGGGGCGGTGTAGGTGACCGTGACCTTCTCGTAGCCGAGGGAGCGGAGCAGCCCCTCCAGCATCTTGCGGGTGTTCTCCTCGGCCCGCTGGGTCAGGCCGCTGTCGCGGGCGGCGGTGGTGATGCGCTCCTCGGCGAGCTGGTAGACCTGCTGCTGCCGGTTGGGGTCGCCGCCGACCAGCTCGCCGATCCGGTTGAGCAGCCCGCGCTCCTCGGCGAAGACGTAGCTCTTCTCCAGGTCGAGGTTGGTCTTGGCGAGCTGCGGCGCCGGCAGCCTGATCTCCACGGACTTGCCGTCGGCGGACTCGACCACCGCGCCCTCGGAGATCTTGGCGAAGTCCACGTACGCCTCGACGCTGCCCGCCCCGACGAAGAGGGTGCGCTGGTTGAGCAGCCAGTCGGGCACGTTGCGCCGGTCGTTCTGGAGGTCCACGACCACCTGGAAGTTGCCCTCGGCGGCGACGTAGCGGCTGAGATCCTGGATCGACTTCAGCAGCGGCGGCTGGCTGCGGTCGGTCTGCTCCTTGGCGAACGGGTTGCGGAAGTCCGGCAGGATGCCCGTGGCCTGCACGCCGAGCAGCACCACCACCGCCAGCGCCGCCGCGCCGAGCACCCACAGCAGGCCGCGGGCCGGTGTCGGCGCACCCGGCGCGGGCTCGGGCGCGACGTCCGTGCGGGCCTTGAGCTCCTCGCCGGTCGGGTAGCCCGGGAACTCCCTGGTGGGCTCGTTGATGTCACCGTCGCGGGCCATGGCCCTCACCGTCCTCGTCAGACACGTCGTCTGTCATGACGGTAAGGCCCCCGTACGACAGGCGCTCGCCGAGCGGCGCAACCGGACGCGATCGCCCCCCGGCACCGCGCCGGAACGCCGGCCGGCCGGGCGGAAGCGCAGGTCAGGCGAAGGCCGACAGCCCGGTCAGCCGCTGCCCGATGACCAGTTGGTGGATCTCCGAGGTGCCCTCGTAGGTGAGCACGCTCTCCAGGTTGTTGGCGTGCCGCATGACCGGGTACTCCCCGGAGACGCCGTTCGCGCCGAGGATCGTGCGGCACTGCCGGGCGATGGCCAGCGCCTCCCGGACGTTGTTGAGCTTGCCCACGCTCACCTGGTCGGGGCGCAGCCGCCCGGCGTCGGCGAGCCGCCCCAGGTGCAGCGCCAGCAGCGCGCCCTTGTTCAGCTCGACGGCCATGTCGGCGAGCTTGGCCTGGGTGAGCTGGAAGCCGGCCAGGGGACGGCCGAACTGGGTGCGCGTGGTGGCGTACTCCAGGGCGGTCTCCAGGCAGTCGCGGGCCGCGCCGAGCGCGCCCCAGACGATGCCGTGCCGGGCCTCGGTCAGGCAGCTCAGCGGCGCCTTGAGCCCGACCGCCCCGGGCAGCCGGGCGTCCGCCGGGAGCCGGACGTCGTCGAGCACGACCTCCCCGGTGACGGAGGCGCGCAGCGACATCTTGTGCCGGATCTCCCGCGCCGTCACCCCCGGCGTGTCCATCGGTACGGCGAAGCCGCGCACGCCGTCGTCGGTGCGCGCCCAGATCACCGCGACGTCGGCGATCGGCGCGTTGGTGATCCACATCTTGGCGCCGGTCAGCACCCAGTCGTCGCCGTCGCGGCGGGCCCGGGTGGTCATCGACGCGGGGTCGGAGCCGTGGTCGGGCTCGGTCAGCCCGAAGCAGCCGATCGCCTCGCCGGTGGCCATCGGCGGCAGCCAGCGCTGCTTCTGCTCCTCGCTGCCGTAGCGCCAGATGGCGTACATGGCCAGCGAGCCCTGCACCGACACCAGCGAGCGCAGACCGGAGTCGCCGGCCTCCAGCTCCAGGCACGCCAGCCCGTACGCGACGGCCGACGCGCCGGCGCAGCCGTAGCCGGTCAGGTGCATGCCGAGCAGGCCGAGCTTGCCGAACTCGCGGGCCAACTCGCGGGCGGGCACCCGGCCCTCCTCGTACCAGCCGGCGACGTGCGGGCGGACCCGGTCGTCGACGAGCTGGCGCACGACGGCGCGGATCTGCCGCTCCTCCTCGGTGAGCGACGAGTCCAGGTCCAGCAGGTCGGTACGGCTCATGGCAGCCACCTTAACGAAGCCTCAGGGCCGGCCGCTCACTCGATGGGCCCGGAGAGGACGAGCACCCGGGCGTGGATCTGGTTGCGCTGCTGGAGCGCCGCCCGCAGCGCACGGTGCAGCCCGTCCTCCAGGTAGAGCCCGCCGTTCCACTGCACCACGTGCGGGAAGAGGTCGCCGTAGAAGGTGGAGTCCTCGGCGAGCAGCTTGTCCAGCGCCAGCTCACGCTTGGTGGTGATCAACTGGTCCAGGCGCAGCGGCCGCGGCGGGATCTCCGCCCACTGCTTGAGCGTCAGGTTGTGCTCCGGGTAGGGACGCCCGTCCCGGACCGCTCTGAAGATCACGACGGCACGCTCCCCTCCCCCTGGCCGGGCCGACCCCACGACGCCGGGGCCGGGTCGCGGCGTGGCGCCGCGTACCGCGGCACCGATGACCGTGCCAGCGTAGCGGGCTGCACCACCCCGCGTTCTGCTCCCTGATGTCAGTTTCGCTACCCACCGTCCGGTTCACAACCGGACGAACCACCCGGAGCCCCTCAGCTCCACCGCCCCCGCCGGACCACCTCGCTCGCCGGACGCCGCCCCCGGCGCAGCGACGGTGACCGGTGGTCCGGCGCCCGGTAACCCACCGTCACCGCACCGACGGGGTCGTACTCCGCCGGCACCCCGAACGCGTCCCGGTAGGCGTCGAGGCGCTGCGGCGGGATGCCGAAGAAGCACGCCCCCAGCCCCTCGTCCACGGCGGTCAGCAGCATCAGCAGGGCGGCGAAGCCGGTGTCGACGTACCAGTACGGCACCGGCCAGCGCTCCGCCGAGCGGTCCGCCCAGCCCTTGTCCGGCTCCGCGTACCGCTCCAGGTAGGCCGAGCGGTTCGCGTGCGGCACGACGATCAGCGGGGCCCGGCGCATGCCGGCCAGCCAGCGCTCCCGGCCGCCCCCGCCGGGGGTGGTCGCCGCCCAGAACCGTTCCCGGTCCGCCTGCTCCTCCAGCACCAGGAAGCCCCAGCCCTGGGCGAAGCCGGCCGACGGCGCGCGGACCGCGTGGTCGAGCAGCCGCTCCACCACGTCGGGCGGGACCGGACGGTCCGGGTCGTAGTTGCGGACCATCCGGCGCCGCCGGACCACCTCGCCGAACTCCATGCGCTCCCCCGCTCAGACCCCCGGCCGTACGCCCCAGACACCCCGCCAGGTCGCGCCCGGCTTCAGGATGATCACGTCCCGGCCGGAGCGGAACGCGTCCGGCGGGCAGGTCATCGGCTCGACCGCGACGGATCGGCGCTGCCGCTGCCCGGATAGCGCGTCGCCGGTGAACACCTGCCACCAGCCGAACTCCCGGTCGGCCCAGATCCGCACGCCCGCCGAGCCGTCCGGGGCGGCCAGGCTGACCGCCGAGCCGCCGTCCTCGTCGCGGATCACGTCGCCGAAGGTGAGGTCCAGCCGGGCCCGGCCGATCCGGCGCGGGCTGGTCCAGTCGTACTCGGTGCCGGCGACCGGGGTCACGCCGATCGGCAGCAGCCGGGAGTCCACCTGCAACCGCGACCGGGCCGGCAGCCGCATCGACAGGTCGTCCACCGCCACCCCGGGCACCCGCAGGTACGGATGCACGGCGAAACCGAACGGCGCGGGCTCGACGCCGAGGTTGGTCGCCTCGTGCTCGGCACGCAGCCCGTCCGGGCCGACGCTCCACCGGGTGCGCAGCCGCAGCGGCCACGGGTAGCCGGGCTGCGGCGGCAGGTCGTAGCCGACCGTCACCGCGTCCGGCGACCGCTCCACCAGCCGCCACGGCACCCAGGCGACCAGCCCGTGGATGGCCACCGCCCGGTCCGGCTCGCTGAGCGTGAGCTGCAACAACCGGTCGCCGAAGGTGTAGCGCCCGTCGCGGATCCGGTTCGGCCACGGGGCCAGCACCTGGCCGGCGCAGCCGGGGCACATCTCGTCGGCCCCGTACCCGTCGAGGTGGTCGACCCCGTCGTGCCGGTATGTCCGCACCCCGCCGCCCACCTCGACGATGACGGCCTCGTGGCCGTCAGCGGCGATGGTCCACTGTGTCCCGGACGGTGATGACCTCACGGCGCTGTCCATGCCGGCGACCTTAGTCGACGCGGGCAGGCGCCCCGGCCATCGCCCGCGGTGCCGCCGGCGGTCAGCCCGACGAGCGGGCCCGCCGGGCACGGCGCCACCGGGAGCCGCAGTTGGACCCAGCGGTGCCTCGGAAGGGAAATCACGCCGAGGAACATGATCAGGTATCGACTATCCTGACAAATGCCCCTGGGATGGACCGATGTCGCGGAGCGGGTCCGTCCGGTTCATCAGCTCGGCTGGAGGTCGCAGTGGGTCCTGAAGGGCGTGCGCGGGCCGGGTTCCGGGTGCTCGGGCCGGTGGAGCTGCAGACCGGGACCGGACACGTCGCCCTGACCGGCAAGCAGGGCGCGTTGCTGACGATCCTGCTGCTGAATGCCAACCACGTGGTGTCGGTCCGGCGGCTGGCGGAGTTGCTGTGGGGGGAGCCGCTACCCAGTTCGCCCGCATCCCGGATCAGGACCCTGGTCTCCGACCTGAGGAAGACGTGCCTCGCCGCGGGGGACGATCTGATCCACACCCAGCGGCCCGGGTACCTGCTGCGGCTGGAGCCCGATCGGCTCGATCTGACCACGTTCCTCGACCGGGTCGCGCGAGCGCGCGAGGCGGCCGCCGAGGGTGACCCGACCTCCGCGGTGATCCGCTACGACGAGGCGTTGAGCCTCTGGCGCGGGGCGCCCCTGGAGGGGGTCGACGGCCCCTTCGTCCAGGCGGAGGCGGTCAGGCTCGGGGAACTGCGGTTGCAGGCGGTGGAGGAGCGGGCCTCGGCCCTGCTGGCCACGGGCAGGCACGCCGAGGCGATCACCGAACTCACCGCCGTCATCACGGACCATCCGCTACGCGAGCCGGCACATGGTCAGCTCATGACGGCCCTGTACCGAAGCGGCAGGCGTGCCGACGCCCTGGCGGTCTACCGGAGGCTCCGGGATCGAGTCAGCGCGGAGCTGGGGCTGGAGCCCGAGAGCGAGCTGCAGCGGCTGCACCAGCGCATCCTCAGCTCGGACAGCACACTCGCACCCGCCCGCACCACGCCCGACCCGGCGGACACCGCGCCGGCACCCACAGACACGACCCCGGAACCGCCGCGGCACGCGCCCCGCGGGCCGGTGGCCCCGGTGCCGGTCCCCCGGCAGTTGCCGGCTCCGCCGCCGCACTTCATCGGCCGCGAACGCGAACGCGCCGAGCTGGACCGCCTTGTCGACGACAGCACCACGAACAGCGTGGCGATCGCCGCGATCAGCGGCACCGGGGGAATGGGGAAGACCTCGCTGGCCCTGCACTGGGCGCACGACAACCTCGAGCTGTTTCCCGACGGCCAACTCTATGTCGACCTCCACGGGTTCGACCCGACCGGCGGCCCGCTGCCGTCTCATGTGGCGCTGCGCCACTTCCTCGGTTCCCTCGGTGTCCCGGCCGCGGCCATGCCGGTCGGGGAGGTGGCCCAGTCCGGTCTCTACCGGTCACTGGTCGCCGGCCGCCGCCTGCTCGTCGTCCTTGACAACGCCCGTGACGTGGCACAGGTCGAGCCGCTGCTCCCCGGCAGCCCCAGCTGCACCGTCGTGATCACCAGCCGCAACCGTCTCCCGGGCCTGAACGCCACCCGTGGCGCCAGCCTGATCGGGCTGGACGCCCTCACGCGCGCCGAGGCCCACCGCCTGCTCCGCCGCCAGCTGGACGGCTCGAGGGCCGCGGAGGATCCGGACAGCGTGGCCATCCTCGTGGAGCACACCGGCGGCCTGCCCCTGGCGATCGGCGTGCTCGCCGCACGCGCCGCCATGCATCCCGGCTTCCCCCTGTCGGTCCTCGCCAAGGAGCTGAGCAACCCCTCCACCCGTCTCGACGCCCTGCAGACCGGCGACCTGAACACCGACCTCCGGGCCACGTTCGCCGCCTCGTACGAGGCCCTCGACGCCGCCACCGCCCGGCTGATCACGCTTCTGGGACTGACGCCGTGGCCCGACATCAGCCTGCGGTCGGCCGCCGCGCTCGCCGGCCTGCCCACCTCTCGTACCAGGGTGTTGCTGGACCATCTCGAAGCCGCCAACCTGATCCACCAGCGGCGTCCCGGGCGGTACCGCATGCACGACCTGGTCCGCCTCTACGCCGCCGAACGCGCGCAGTCCGATCGGCCTGACCACGAGCGGGCGGAGGCGCTCACCCGCCTGATCGACTCGTACGTGTACACCGCGTCCGTCGCCGACCGGGTGCTGAACCCCGGCCGTCCGCTCGCCACGCGGATCTTTCCCGAGCGGGCACAGGACGAGTTCGAGGACGCCGCATCGGCCTGGGCCTGGTTCGAGGACGAGCAGCTCAGCCTCATCGCCGTTCAGCAGCTGGCCGTCAAGCTGGGCATGGACGAGGCCGTCTGGCGACTGGCCTGGGCGATGGACACGTACCACAAGCGGTGCCAGCACGAGCAGCGCATCGAGTCCTGGCAGCGGGCCCTGAGCGCGGCCGATCGACTGGGTCACCGGAACACCCGGGCCTTCGCCCACTGGTACCTGGGGTACGCCTACGCGCAGGCCTCCCGCGCCGAGGACGGCCTGGCGCACCTGCTGCTCGCGCTGAACCTGTTCGAGCAGGACGAGGACCTCGCGGGACAGGCGCACACCAGCCACACCCTCGGGTTCGCCTGGCTCGAACGAGGCGAACCCGCGAGCGCGCTCCCGCACGTGGAGAACGCCCTGCGCCTGCAGCGGGAACTCCAGGACCCCCGCTGGGAGGCCAACGCGCTCAGCGCCGCCGGCTGGTGCCACGCCAGACTCGGCCACTACTCGACGGCGCAGGCGTACTGCGAGCAGGCACTGCGGCTCTTCCAGCGGTACGAGGACCGCAACGGCGAGTCCGCCACCCTCGACAGCCTCGGCTACATCGCCCACCGCGCCCGGCGACACGACGAGGCGCTCGGCTACTACGGCCGGTGCCTCGAGCTGCGCGAGAGCCTCGGCAACGCCTACCAGGCCGCCGACACGCTGGTCCGCATCGGCGACGTCCACCAGGGGTCGGGCCGGCTCACCGCCGCCCGTCGCGCCTGGCAGCAGGCGCTCGACTCCTACCGCGAGCAACGCCGCACCGTCGAGGCCCGCAACGTGCGGGAGAAGATCAGACGCCTTGCGGTACGACCTTCCTCCGCAGCCCGACCCGCAGGTCACGGGGGACCAGCAGACCGCTGAAGTCGGGCGTCGCCTCCGGCGGCCCGGTGATCTCCATGTCGCCGACCAGCCAGGACGTCGCCAACGTCAACTGCATCATGCCGAGTTGCGTCCCCACGCACACCCGCGGTCCCGCGCCGAACGGCAGATACGTGTGCCGGGCGGGCGCGACATGCGGGTCCAGCCACCGCTCCGGCACCAGCCGGTCGGGGTCGGCCCACCAACGGGGATCCCGATGCAGCCGGTACAGGCTGAACAGCACCTGGTCACCGGGGTTGAGACGCCACCCGTCGAGTTCCGTCTCCCGCCGTACGGTCCTGCCGATCAACCAGGTCGGTGGCCACAGCCTGAGCACCTCCTTGACGAACGCCTCGGTGTACGGCAGTTCCTCCAACTCCGGGACATCGCCGGCTGAGGCCGACTCGGCCGCCAGCCGGGCCCGCACGTCCGGCCGCCTGCCGACCTCGTACACGATCCACGTGAGGGCGGCGGCCGGGACGCCCAGCGCGGCGAGCATGATCCCGCGCAGGAACCGCTCGATCTGCAGGTCGGACAACCCCCGGTCCGCCGAGGCGAGCAGCACGTTGAGGAGATCCTGAGCCGACGGATCTCCGGCCAGACGGCGGCGGCGCACGACCTCGGCCATGAGCGCCAGGAGCCGCTTGCGGGCCCTGGCGAAGCGCCGTACCCGACGTGACGGCCACCAGGACGGTGGCTGCAACGAGTCGCGCGAGAGGGGGTCGATGGCCGCCACCTGCTCGGCCAACGCCTCCGGCACGCCCTCCGCGTCGACGCTCAGGCAGAAGTCGGCCGTCGCCCGACCGAAGAAGTCGGCCATCGTGGCGAACACGTCCATTTCCCCGTCACCGACGGTCTTGCGGAAGAGCTCGCGCAACCGCGTCGCGTGCGCCTGCGCCACCCGCCGGTGCAAGCCCTGCCAGCCCGCGCGACGGGCCGTGGTCCACAGCTCGGCGGCGGCCGCCATCCGCTCGGTGTCCATGCGCCCGGCGAGCGGCGACGTCTCCGCCAGGAAATCCTTGTTGGTCCGGGCGAGCAACGCATGCACCTGATCCGGCGAGGACACCACGATGGTGCGGGCGTCGTAGGAGAAGACGTCCCCGTATTCGCGGTGACACCGTTCCAGGAAGCCGTTCCTGTCGCGGTCGTACTCCTCGGTGTTGCCGAACAACCAGTGCCCTCGCGGCCCTGGCGGCCGCTCCGGACCAGGTGCATGCGTCGTCACTCGTCGGCCCTCAACCGGTCAGTTGTAGATGTTCCAGTAGCCGTAGATGCCGCCCATGCGGATCCGGCCCAGGACGCGAACGGTTGCGTGGCGGATGTGCTTCATGCCCGACCTCCAACAGTTGACGGTGTTACCGACCACGATCGATCGTCCGGCGCATGATCCCCGCATGAACGCCGCAGGCATGGCGCCTGATTCGTGATCGGTCCGGGCTCGCCGTCGCGGAGGGATCGCTGCACGAACGGGCCGGACAGCCCGGCGGACGGCTGGCCCGCACCGGCGTGAGCCCGGGTGGACGACCGGTCAGTCCCGGTCGGCGGCAGTGGTGGCGGCCCGGTAGCGCAGCAGGACCGGGAAGGCCACCACCAGCAGCACCGCGAGCACCGCGGAGATCAGCCCGCCGCTGACCCAGGCGACGCCGCCGCCGAAGCCCGCCGCCACCGCACCGGCCCGCAGGTCGCCCAGGCGCGGACCGCCGGCGATGACCACCGTGTTGACGCCCATGAGCCGCCCGCGCATCCGGTCCGGCGCGTAGACCAGCAGCATCGACTGCCGCAGCACCGCGCTGACCAGGTCGGCCGCGCCCGCCACCGCCAGCAGCAGCACCATCAGCCAGAGCCGGCCGGCCAGCCCGGCCGACGCCACCGCCAGCCCCCAGGCGACCACCGCCGCCACCAGCGCCAACCCCTGCCGGCGGAGCCGGCCGATCCAGCCGGAGGTGAGCCCGCCGAGCATCGCGCCGAGGGCGAGCGCGCTGTAGAGCCAGCCGACCGCCGCGCCGCCGCCGAACCGCTCGTCGGCGATCTCCGGAAAGAGCGCCCGGGGCATGGCCAGCACCATCGCGATCAGGTCGATGACGAAGGAGAGCAGCAGCACCGGCGTGGTGGCCAGGTAGCGCAGCCCGTCGACGATGCTGGCCAGCCCGGCCCGCCGGGGGGTACCGGCCGACTCCGGGTCCGGATCCGGCGGCATCGCCGGCAGCTTCGCGGTCGCCCACACGGCGAAGGTGAAGAGCACCGCGTCGGCCGCGTACGCGATCGGCAGGCCGAGACCGGTGCCCCACCAGGCGAAGACCAGGCCGGCGACCAGGGGCCCGAGCACCGAGGCGGCGGTGTAGGTGGTGAAGTTCAGCGTGGTCGCCGCCGGCAGCAGGTCCGCCGGCACCAGCCGGGGCAGGATCGCGTTGCGGGTGGGCGAGCTGATCGCGAAGGCGACCGACTGCACCGCCACCAGGGCGAGCAGCAGCAGCGGGCTGCCGACGCCGAGCACCGCCTGCACCACCAGGCCGAGCGTCGAGGCCCAGAGCACCGCCGCCGTCGCCAGCAGCACCTTGCGCCGGTCGTGCGCGTCGGCCAGCGCGCCGCCCCAGAGCCCGAAGACCAGCAGCGGTACGAACGCCGCGATGCCGATGAGGCCGACCCAGAGCGAGCTCCCGCTGATCTCGTACATCTCGACGGGCACGGCGACGGCGGTGAGCTGGATGCCGAACATCGCGATGCCGTTGCCGAGCCACATCCGGCGGTACGCCGGCACCCCCAGCGGGCGCAGGTCGATCGCGAACCGGCGCAACCCGCGCGCGCCGGGCTCCTTGAGCTGGGTCACGGGGCGAGCCGCTCGACGGCCCACTCCCCGGCCCCGGTGAGCCGGAACCGCAGCCGGTCGTGCAGCCGACTGGCCCGGCCCTGCCAGAACTCCACCGACTCCGGCCGCACCCGCAGCCCGCCCCAGTGCGGCGGCGCGGGGATCGGCTCGACGTCGGCGAACCGCTCCGCCGCCGCCCGGTACGCCTCGTCCAGCGCCGTCCGGTCCGGCACCACCCGGGACTGGGTGCTGGCCCAGGCGCCGAGCTGGGAGCCGCGCGGCCGGCTGGCGAAGTACGCCTCGGTCTCCGCCCGGTCGACCCGCTCCACCCGGCCGGCGACCACCACCTGGCGCTGCATCGCGAACCAGGGGAAGACCAGGCTCGCGTGCGGATTGGCGGCCGCCTCGGCACCCTTGCGGGACTCGTAGTTGGTGAAGAAGACGAAGCCCTCCGGGTCGTACCCCTTGAGCAGCACGGTCCGCGCGCTCGGCCGGCCCGCCGCGTCGGCGGTGCCGACCACCATCGCGTTCGGCTCGGGCAGCCCGGCGGCGACCGCGTCGGCGAACCAGCGGTCGAACTGGGTGTGCCAGTCGGCGGCCAGGTCCGCCTCGGAAAGGCCCAGGTCCGCGGCGTACTCGTTACGCATCGCCGCCGGCGGCAGTGTGTCGCCCGTCACGTTCTCTCCCCTCCCCGTCGACCCGGCCCGCGCCCTCCGAGCAGGCCAGCCCGTACCGCCCAGTGTCGCCGACGCCTCCGGGCCGCCCCGGACGGGGGATGTCACGCGCAGCACAGTCGCAGCGGGTCGCGGATCTGGTTACCCACCAGGCAAGATGTCACGAACACATCCCTGAGGGTCGCCTGAGGCGCTCGGCCGGTTGGCCGGATGAGGGCCCGACCGGGCGCACCGAGCAGATCCAGGAGAGCGACTATGGCCGATTTCAAACCCGGGCTGGAGGGCGTCGTAGCCTTCGAGACCGAGATCGCCGAACCCGACCGCGAAGGCGGCGCACTGCGCTATCGCGGGGTCGACATCGAGGATCTCATCGGCCAGGTCTCCTTCGGCAACGTGTGGGCGCTGCTGGTCGACGGGCGGTTCGGCCCCGGCCTGCCGCCGGCGGAGCCGTTCCCGGTGCCGGTGCACTCCGGTGACATCCGGGTGGACGTGCAGTCCGCGGTCGCGATGCTCGCCCCGTACTGGGGCCTCAACCAGCTCCTCGACATCTCCGACGAGCAGGCCCGCGAGGACCTCGCCCGGGTGTCGGTCACGGCGCTCTCCTTCGTCGCCCAGTCCGCGCGCGGCCTCGGCCTGCCGGCGGTGCCGCAGAAGGAGATCGACAAGGCCTCCACCATCGTCGAGCGGTTCATGAAGCGCTGGCGCGGCGAGCCCGACCCGCGGCACGTCAAGGCCGTCGACGCCTACTTCATCTCGGCCGCCGAGCACGGCCTGAACGCCTCCACCTTCACCGCCCGGATCGTCGCCTCCACCGGCGCGGACGCCGCGGCCTGCATCTCCTCCGGCATCGGCGCCCTCTCCGGCCCGCTGCACGGCGGCGCCCCCTCCCGGGTGCTCAGCATGCTGGAGGCCGTCGAGCGCAGCGGCGACGCCGAGGGCTACGTCAAGGGCGTCCTCGACCGGGGTGAGCGGCTGATGGGCTTCGGCCACCGGGTCTACCGGGCCGAGGACCCGCGCGCCCGGGTGCTCCGCCGCACCGCCAAGGAGCTGGGCGCGCCGCGCTTCGAGATCGCCGAGGCGCTGGAGAAGGCCGCCCTGGCCGAGCTCCAGGCCCGCCGCCCGGACCGGGTGCTCGCCACCAACGTCGAGTTCTGGTCGGCCGTGGTCCTCGACTTCGCCGAGGTGCCGGCGCACATGTTCACCTCGATGTTCACCTGCGCCCGGATGGGCGGCTGGAGCGCCCACATTCTGGAGCAGAAGAAGCTCCAGCGGCTGGTCCGCCCGTCGGCCCGCTACGTCGGCCCGGGCAGCCGCAAGCCCAGCGACGTCGAGGGCTGGGACGCCATCCCGCACGGCGTCTGACCGCGCACCTCCGGGGGGCCCCGTCCGCGCGGACGGGGCCCCCGCGCGTGTCTGTGGCGCACGCCTCACGCCCCGGGAGTGGGACCAGCGGCCGGACCGGCCGGCCCGGGTGGGAGGATGAAGGCCGGCAGTGTCGCCGGACCGGGCCCGGATCCCGGCCGCCCCGCGCGCCCGCGCGCGTCCGCCGTCGATCCGCGCCCGTTTCAAGACCGGGCCCGCCCTCGCCCTTGCGGAAGGATCTCGACAACCGTGGCTGACGCACCGACCATCCGGATTCCCGACGACCTCAAGCCCGCCGACGGGAGGTTCGGCTGCGGGCCGTCCAAGGTCCGTCCGGCGGCGGTCTCCGCCCTCACCGACGTCGCGACCAGCTACCTGGGCACCTCGCACCGGCAGAAGACCGTCCGCGACCAGGTCGCCCGGCTGCGCCGCGGCATCGCCGAGTTCTTCTCCCTGCCCGAGGGCTACGAGGTGGTGCTCGGCAACGGCGGCACCACCGCGTTCTGGGAGGTCGCGACCTTCGGCCTGGTCCGGGACCGGGCGCAGTTCGCCAGCTTCGGCGAGTTCGGCGCGAAGTTCGCCAAGTCCGTCAAGGACGCCCCGTTCCTGGGCGAACCGACCATCCGCAAGTCGGCGGCCGGCAGCGCCCCCGCGCTGGCCGCCGAGGCGGGGGTGGACGTCTACGCCACCCCGCACAACGAGACCTCGACCGGCGTCGCGGTGCCGATCAGCCGGGTGGCCGGCGCCGACCCCGGCTCGCTGCTGCTGGTCGACGCCACCTCCGGCGCCGGCGGGCTCGACGTGAACGTCGGCGAGACCGACGTCTACTACTTCGCCCCGCAGAAGTGCTTCGGCTCCGACGGCGGCCTCTGGCTGGCCCTGATGTCCCCCGCCGCGCTCGCGCGCGCCGGTGAGATCAAGGCGTCGGGCCGGTACATCCCGGCCTTCCTCGATTTGGTCACCGCGATCGACAACTCGCGGCTGGAGCAGACCTACAACACCCCGGCGCTGGCCACCATCTTCCTGGCCGCCGAGCAGACCGACTGGATGAACTCCCAGGGCGGGCTGGCGTGGGCGGCCAAGCGCACGGCCGAGAGCGCCGCGATCGTCTACGGCTGGGCGGAGCGCTCCGAGGTGGCGACGCCGTTCGTCACCGACCCGGCGCTGCGGTCCAACGTGGTCGCCACCATCGACTTCGCCGACTCCGTCGACGCCACCGCGATCGCCAAGGCGCTGCGCGCCAACGGCATCGTGGACACCGAGCCGTACCGGAAGCTGGGCCGCAACCAGCTCCGGGTCGCGCTCTTCCCGGCCGTCGAGCCGGCCGACGTCGAGGCGCTGACCGCGTCCATCGACTACGTGGTGGAGCGGCTCTAGGCCGTCGTCACGTTCGGTGGCCGCCGAACGCGTCGGCGGCCACCGAACGTGATCATCGCCGCAGCTCAGTCGCGACATGCGGGTGTCGCATCCCCCACCTCGGGGCAGATACGCGTACGGTGGTGCGAGACGCCCGGGTGGCCGGCTCGTGGCGTGACGGCCAGCGAAGCGGGACGGAGGCAACGCTATGCGCCCAGTACGCTTCGTCGCCCTCTCCGAGGACGGCCAGGCCCTGGTGCTCGCCGACGAGGTCGGGCGACTGCTCGCCCTGCCCATCGACGAGCGTGTCGCCGGTGCGCTGCACGCCGAGCCCGGCGCCCCGCCGCTCGCGGTGGCCCCGGCCGCCGCGGCCGATCCGGTGCCCTCCCTGTCCCCGCGGGACATCCAGGCGAAGATCCGCTCCGGCGAGTCCGCCGAGGACGTCGCCCGGATCGCCGGCGTGCCCGTCGACCGGGTGCTGCGCTACGCCGGCCCGGTGCTCCAGGAGCGGGCCATGCTGGCCCAGCACGCCCGGCGCACCCGGCTCAAGGGCGCCGAGAAGCCCACCCCGCTTGCCGAGGTCGTCAACGGCCGGCTGGCCCAGCACGGGATCGACACCGAGAAGATCTCCTGGGACGCGTGGCGCCGCGACGACGGCACCTGGCGGATCGTGGCCACCTGGCCGTCGGGCAAGGCGACCGCCCAGGCGGTGTGGGACCTCGACAAGACCCGGCAGGCGGTCACCCCGCACGACGACATGGCGCAATACCTGTGCGCCGAGCGGCCCACCCCGATCCTCGGCCAGGAGCCGGCCCCGGAGCGGGGCGGTCACGCGCTGCCCGGCCCGTCGCGCGGCGAGCCGAGCCGGGGCGGGCACGGCCTGCCGGCGCCGGCCGAGCACAGCCGTCCCGGCCGCGATCCCATCCGGGCCGGGCGGGACGCCCTGCTCGCCTCCCTCGACCGTCCGCTCGGCTCGACTTCGGGCCGTGGGCTCGACCCGCGCTCCCCGGCCGCCCTGGCCGGGCAGGACGCGCCACGGCAGCGGCCGGTCGCCGGCGGGGCGGCGGCGCTGCTCGGCGGCGGACAGGGCTCCGCGTTCGACGACGACTCGGACGCGCCCAAGGAGGTGCCGGCCGTGCCGTCCCTGGCGGTGCTCCGGCCCCGCCGCACGGGTGCCGCGGCGGCGTCGGCCGCCGAGTCGGCCGACGCCGGGGGCAAGCCCCGCAAGCGCCTTCCGAGCTGGGACGACGTGCTGTTCGGCAGCGGGCCGGCGGCCCGCGAGTCCTCCTGACGCGTCGACTCCGGCGGCCGCCTGCGCCGGAGTCGACGCGAGGCACTCGAAGTGCCGCCGTGGCAGGGTTGCCGTATGGACTACACGAACCTGGGCCGCACCGGCCTGTCCGTCAGTCGTCTCTGCCTCGGCACCATGAACTTCGGGCCGCAGACGACCGAGCCGGACAGCTACGCGATCATGGATCGGGCCCTCGAACACGGCATCAACTTCTTCGACACCGCCAACGTCTACGGCTGGCAGACCGGCGAGGGGATCACCGAGCAGATCATCGGCCGCTGGTTCGCCCGGGGCGGCGGCCGGCGGGAGAAGGTCGTGCTGGCCACCAAGGTCTACGGCAAGATGGGCGAGTGGCCCAACGAGCAGGGCCTCTCCGCCCGGCACATCATCCGGGCCTGCGAGGACTCGCTGCGCCGGTTGCAGACCGACACCATCGACCTCTACCAGATGCACCACGTCTCCCGGAGCACGCCGTGGGAGGAGATCTGGCAGGCCATGGAGACCCTGGTCGCCCAGGGCAAGGTGCTCTACGTCGGGTCGTCCAACTTCGCCGGTTGGCACATCTCGGTGGCCCAGGAGGCGGCGGCC
Source organism: Micromonospora sp. NPDC047670 (assembly GCF_043204915.1). NCBI lineage: Bacteria > Bacillati > Actinomycetota > Actinomycetes > Micromonosporales > Micromonosporaceae > Micromonospora > Micromonospora sp. NPDC047670. Next base: position 353,152 of record NZ_JBIDDA010000001.1, on the reverse strand, counting down.
AAGCGCCACTTCCTCGGCCTCGTCTCCGAGCAGTGCATCTACAACCTGCTCACCCGGCACGTCGAGCTGGAGGTCGTGCCGGCCGCGCAGCACCACGGGTTGGGCATCATCCCGTGGTCGCCGCTGCACGGCGGGCTGCTCGCCGGGGTGCTGCGGAAGATGGCCGAGGGCGGGGCCGCGCGCGGTGCCAGCGGCCGCTCCGCCGACGCGCTGGCCGCGCACCGGCCGACCATCGAGGCGTACGAGAAGCTCTGCGCCGAGCTGGGGCACGACCCGGCGGACGTGGCGCTCGGCTGGCTGCTGTCCCGGCCGGGGGTGACCGCCCCGATCATCGGGCCGCGCACCACCGACCAGCTCGACCGCTCCCTGGGCGCGCTCGACGTCAGCCTCGGCGAAGACGCTCTGCGCCGGCTCGACGAGCTCTTCCCGCCGATCGGCAACGGCGGCCCCGGCCCGGAGGCGTGGGCCTGGTAGCCGACGGCCAGCCAGGCTCCGGGCCCCGTCCGAAGGTCCGGAGCCTGGCCGCCGGCGCCCGGGTCGGCCAGCCTCGGCCGCCCGGGCGATGGCGCTCCCGGCACGGCTCGACCGGTCACAACGGCCAGGCGGCCAGGCGGTCGTAGGTGGGGCGGGGGCCGGGGTGGCTGCGCACCAGCACCATCTCGGCGGCCGGCCACTCGGGGCCCTCGTAGTCGTCCAGGGTCGCCACGTCGGCCGTGACGTCGACCGGGGGGAGGCGGTCGCCGGGACGGGCGACGGTCAGGTGCGGGCGGAACGGCTTGTCGTCGTGCGGCAGGCGGGCGTGCCGCAGCCGGGAGCGGATCAGCCGGGCGAGCACCTGGATCTGCTCGACCTCGCCCCGCAGGTCGACCCAGAGCACGGTGAAGCGGCCCCGACCGAAGCGTCCACCGCCGGCGAGCCGGAGCCGGGGCGTGGTGGCCCGGCCCTCCCGGGACCACTCGGCGGCGAGCCCGAGGGCGCTCTCCACCTCGACCAGCCGGGCCGCTTCGACGTCGCCGAGGAAGGCGAGGGTGACGTGCGCGGTGGCCGGGTCGGCGAGCCGGACGTTGGTCCCGGCGGCGGCCGCCGCTCCGATGCGCAACCGGGCGACCTGCGCGCCGAGGTGCGCGACCGCCTCGGGCGGCGGGTAGACCGCGACGAAGAGCCTCAAGCCGGTCCGCCGCTCAGTGGTGGCGCTGCCGGTCGCTTGCCCGGGCGGCGGGCAGGGTCAGGCCGGCGGCGTGCAGGAGGCCCTCCACCCGGACCCGTTCCAGCTCAAGGTCGACGCCCGCCAGCTCGGTCAGGTGCTCGGTGATCCCGAGCGCCCGGCAGGCCAGCCGGAGCCGGTCGTCGTACGCCTGGAGCACCGTGCCGTGCCAGACCGCCTGCCGGCCGTGGGCGACGGCCCCCTGGCCGCGCAGGCGGCGCAGGTCGGCAGCGAGTTGTTCCAGCGGGCGCCGGTCCGGCCGGTCGAAGTCGGTGAGGTCGATGTCGCGGGTCAGGGCGTCGGCCTCGACGGCCCGGTCCAGCCGCGCGATGGTGCGCCGCTCCCGCCGGCGGTCGCGCCACTCGGCGTAACCGCAGGCGACCCGGTCGATGATCTCGTCGGCGCAGAAGATCAGCGCGATCAGCGCCGGCAGGCTGGCCACGCCGACGAAGGCCAGGACCAGCAGCACCCCGCGTCCGACCTCCACGCATCGACGCTAAGCCCCATGCCGGCGGACCGCCACCGGATTGGCCGCATCCACGCCATCCGCCGGATGGGACGGATCGTCCCATCCGGGCGGCGGTCACGGCTCAGCAGTCGGTCGAGGTGACGTAGAAGCGGGGCATCGGCAGGACGCGGAAGCGCAGCCGGGCGCCGGAGCGGCGCAGCTGCCAGGTGAGCGCGATCAGGGCGGTGGCCAGCGAGACAAGCCCGCCGATCCAGATGCTGGCGCCGGCGCCGTAGGTCTCCGCGACCCAGCCGATCACCGGCGCGCCGACCGGGTTGGTGCCGAGGAAGACCAGCACCCACAGGGCCATCACGCGGCCCCGGAACGCGGCGTCCGTGCCGAGCTGAACGCGCTGGTTGGCGGCCTGGGCGAAGAACACCATGAAGAACCCGGTGGGCAGCAGGAGCGCCACCACCATCCAGTACGCGGGGGCGAGCCCGACCAGGGTGCCGAAGCTGGCGCAGCCGACCGCGGCGCCGAGCACCAGCCACACCGAGGGGCGGCTGCGCCGCCCCGTGCCGGCCAGCGCCCCCACGAGCGCGCCGACCGCCAGCGCGGTGCTGAACAGCCCGAACGAGGCCGCCCCGGTCTGGAAGACGGTCTTGGCGAGCGCGGCCAGGGTGAGCTGGAAGTTGAACAGCGACATGCCGATCACCGACATCACCGCCATCGGCAGCAGCAGGTCGGGGCGGCGCGAGACGTAGCGCAGCCCGTCGACCACCTTGGCCGACGCCCGCTCGTCGCGCGGCGGCAGCGCCTCCCGGTACAGCTCGGCCGGGCGCATCCGGACCACGTTGACCAGCGGGGCGACCGAACTGAGCGCGGTGAACAGGAAGACCGGCCCCACGTCGAAGGCGGCGATGGCCAGACCGGCGACGGCCGGCCCGACGATCCGCGCGGAGTTGAACACCGCCGCGTTCAGCGAGAGCGCGTTCGGCAGCAGCGACGTGCCGACCAGCTCCGACACGAACGCCTGCCGGACCGGGGTCTCCACGGCGTTCGCGACGCCGAGCAGGGCCGCGAACGCGAAGACGTGCCAGAGCTGCACGAGGCCGGTGATCACCAGCAGGCTCATGGCGAGCGCCAGCACGGTCCAGAACGCGTTGGCGACGAAGAGCAGCATCCGCTTGTCGTAGCGGTCGGCGAGCCGCCCGGAGAGCAGGGTGAGCAGCAGCACCGGGGTGAACTGGAGAGCCGTGACCACGCCCAGCGCGGTGGCCGAGTTGTCGGAGAGCTCGAGGACGAGCCAGTCCTGGGCGATGAACATCATCCAGACACCGATCAACTTGATCAGTTGCCCGGATGCGAAGAGCCGGTAGTTGCGGACCTGTAGGGACTGGAACATCGTGCTCAGCTTCGCCTGCACTCTTGGTGCGCCTCCTCGCGGTCGTACGCGTCATCGACGGCGGACGGCGCGGTGGTGCGAGGCGCGCGGGTCAGGCGCGGGCGAGCTGCTGAAGGATCTCCGCGGCCTGCCGCAGGGTGTCCCGTTCTGCTTCGGTGAGCTCGGCCAGCCGGTGGGCCAGCCACTCGTCGCGGGCGCGCTCGAACTGCTCGAGCACCGCCCGTCCCCCCTCTGTCGCCGCGAGGATGACCTGCCGGCCGTCGGTCGGGTGGGGGGTGCGCTGCACGAGGCCGCGCTCCTCCAACTTCGCGACGATCTTGGTCATCGTCGGCGGCTGCACCCGTTCGACGTCGGCCAGTTCCCGGGGCGTCAGCGCGCCCGCCAGCCGGAGGCTGGTGAGCGCGGAGAGCTGGGTGACCGTCAGGTCGCCGACCGGCCGGGCCTGGCGGACCCGTCGGTTGAGCCGGGTGATCGCATCACGCAGCTGGGGTGCCAGCTGCGCCGGTGGCACGCGTTTCGCCGTCACCGTCCGCTCCGTCACGATAGTTAGCCTAACTAATGAGCCTGGCTAATGAGCTGCGATATGACCATGCTCACGAGAAGTTTGCCCTGCTCCGGGCCGGGTATCCGATTCGGTCACCGGCCCGGAGCGCAGGGTGTGTCAGAGCACCACGGACTCGATCGGCCCGCGCAGGAAGTACAGCACGAAGAGGACGGCCACCCCGTACAGCAGCGGGTGGACCTCCCGGGCCTTGCCCTTGGCGAGCTTCACCACCACGTACGTGATCAGGCCGGCGCCGATGCCGTTGGAGATCGAGTACGTGAAGGGCATCAGCACGATCGTGAGGAACGCCGGGACGGCGATCTCGTAGTCGGACCAGTCGATCGTCCGCACCGCGGTCATCATCAGGAAGCCGACCACCACCAGCGCGGTGGAGGCCGCCTCGAACGGCACCACCACGACCAGCGGCGCCAGGAACATCGCCAGCAGGAACATGCCGCCGGTGACCAGGTTGGCCACGCCGGTCCGGGCGCCCTCCGCCACACCGGCGGCGCTCTCGATGTACGACGTGTTGCTGGAGGTGCTCGCCGCGCCGCCGGCCGCCGCGGCGATCGAGTCGACCAGCAGGATCTCGCGTGCCCGCGGCGGGGTGCCCCGCTCGTCGAGCATCGCCCCCTCCTGGCCGACCGCGACCATCGTGCCCATGGTGTCGAAGAAGTCGGTGATCAGCAGGGTGAAGACGAACATCAGCGCGACGACCCAGCCGGCCCGGCCCCAGGAGTCGAACAGGTTGAAGTTGCCGACCAGCGACAGGTCCGGCACGTCCACCCAGGTCTTCGGGAACTCGGGGACGTTCAGCGCCCAGCCCTTCGGGTTCGGCTTGCCGTCGACGAACGACGGCCCGATGTTCGCCACCGCCTCGACGACGACCGCCAGCACGGTGGAGGCGAGGATGCCGATCAGGATCGCGCCCCTGACCCGACGCACCAGCAGCACGATCGTCAGCAGCAGGCCCACCACGAAGACCAGCAGCGGCCAGCTGGCCAGCTTGCCGCCGATGCCCAGGCTGACCGGCACGGTGGTGTTCTGCACGTCCGGAACCCGGCGCACGAAACCGGCGTCGACGAGGCCGATGATGGTCAGGAAGAGGCCGATGCCGACGCCGATCGCCGTCTTCATCTGCGTCGGCACCGAGCGGAACACGGCCGTCCGCAAACCGGTCAGCACCAGCACCGCGATGATCAGACCCTCGATCACCACGAGGCCCATCGCGTCCGCCCAGGTCATCTCCGGGGCGATCTCGTACGCGACCAGCGCGTTGACGCCGAGGCCGGCGGCGAGGGCCAGCGGGAACCGGCCGACCACACCCATCAGGATCGTCATCAGGCCGGCGACCAGGGCGGTGGCCGCGGCGAGGGCGGGAATGGGCAGTGACTTGCCGTCGCCGTCGACGGCACCACCGAGGATGAGCGGGTTGAGCACCACGATGTACGCCATCGTGAAGAAGGTCGCCAGGCCACCGCGTACCTCGCGGCTCATCGTCGAGCCACGGGCGGAGATCTCGAAGAAGCGGTCGAAACCGTTACGCGGATGAGCGGGGTCGGGTGGTGTGCCGTTGTCGGGCGGCGCTACTGCCATCAGGTCCTCGCAGGTGATCTTCCGTTTGTCGCGCGCATCGTCGCAGATCACCGGCAGGCAGGGAAAGTTGATCGCGTACGCTTGCCGCGTGCCGAAGGAGCAGCCGCCGCGACCCGAGCCGCTCGACCCGCCGATGGTGCCGTTCGCCCTCGCCGGGATGGCGGGCTGGGCACTCGCCGGGCTGGTGCTGCTGATCTTCTTCCGCGGCTGGCTGACCGAGCACGGTCACCAGGACTGGCTGTGGATCTGCCTGGCCGGTTTTCTGTGGGGTTTCCCCGGTCTCGCCGTGATGATGCGGCACGACGCCAACCGGCGCCGCCGTCGCGCCGGCCGCTGACCTGCGCCGAGCGTCGATCCGACGCCCCGGCGGTCCGTCAGGGGTGGCCGTACGGCTCCGCCGGCTCCGCGGCCTCCACCGAGCCGGGCGCGCGGCTGACCGACACGGGCTCCACCGCGCTGTCGTCGTAGACCGTCGGCATCTCGTCGACCGTGGTGTCCGCGGCCTCGATCAGTGCCTCCGAGTGGGCGCCGCAGCCGTGGTCGGCGCTGACCACCCGACCGTCGTCGGGGGCGTAGAAGTTGCCGCAGGCGCCGAAGGACTGCCGCAGGGCACCGGCGAGCGGCAGGTAGAAGCCGCAGGTCCCGCAGCGCGCGGCGGCGGGGGCGGCGACCGAGATCGCCGCGGACGGGCCGTGGTCGCCGTCGTACCAGCGCTGGGCGGCGTCGCTGCGCCCCTCCCGGGAGAGCACCCGGGCCCGGCCGAGCCCGAGCTCCCAGGCGGTCTCCTCGACCGCCGGGTCGTCGGAGAGCACGTAGCCGGGCTGGAGCCGCTCGTCGTCCGGCGGGGTGGGCAGCAGGTCACCGGGGCCGAGGTCGCCCGGCTTGAGCCGCTCCTGCCAGGGCAGCCAGCCGGGCGCGAGCAGCGCGTCCGAGCCCGGCAGCAGCACCGTTTCGCAGACGGTGACGTGCCGGCTGCGGGGCACCCGGGTGACGGTGACCGCCCACCGCCAGCCGCGGTAGCCGGCGAGCCGACACTCGAAGTAGTGCGTGACGAGCCGGTCGCCCTCCGCGACGGCCTGCAGGTGGTCGCCGATGTCCGAGGCGTCGACCTCGGTGATGGCGTCACGTGCCACCTCGACGGCGGCGGCGCAGACCTGGTCGAGACGAGCGGCGCGGGCGGAGGCGGGCCTGGTCACCCCACCATTGTTCCCCATGCGTACGGCCGACCGACAGGCACCCGCCGATGACGTTCTGGCGCAGTGGTGCGGCGTGCGCCGATCGGATGGGCCAGGATGGTGGGCATGCCGCTGTTCTCCCGCTCCGGGCGTTCCGTACTCGGGCAGACCGTCGGCACCGGCATCAGGGCCGTACGCCTGCTGTTCCGGGGTTCGGTCAGCAGCGGGCGCTGGATGACCCGCCGGGCCGGCCGCGCCCGCGCCCGCGGCGCCGGGGGCGAGGTCGGCATGGTCCGGCTCTTCGACCTGCACGCGGTCTCCTGCGCCGGGGACACGCTGATCGCCATCGGCCTGGCCGGGACGATCTTCTTCAACGTCCCGCTCGGCGAGGCGCGCAGCAAGGTGGCCCTCTACCTGCTGGTGACCATGGTGCCGTTCGCCATGCTCGCCCCGGTGGTGGGGCCGCTGCTCGACCACTTCCGGCACGGCCGGCGGTACGCGCTGGCCGCCACCATGCTCGGCCGGGCCTTCCTGGCCTGGCTGATCTCCGACTACATCCACGGCTTCGGGCTCTATCCGGCGGCCTTCGGCGTGCTGGCGCTCTCCCGGGCCTACGGGGTGGCCCGCTCCGCGGCCGTGCCCCGGCTGCTCCCCGAGGGGCTCGGGCTGTCCCAGGTGGGCGCCCGGGCCAGCGTCTACGGCACGGTGGCGGGCGCGCTCGTCGCCCCGATCGGTCTGGCCGCCTTCTGGTTCGGCCCGCAGTGGCCGCTCCGGGTGGCCTCGGTCATCTTCCTGGTCGGCATGGTGATCTCCCTGCGGCTGCCGCCGAAGGCCGACTCGGAGCCGCCGGAGCGGGTGCCCCGACCGCTGCGGGCGCTCGGCCGCCGCGCCGGGGACCGCCCGCTGGGCCGGGGGCGGCCGGCGGGCCGGCTCGTGATCGCCACCCTGATCGGCGCCGCGACCCTGCGCGCGGTCTACGGTTTCCTGCTGCTCTTCCTGGCCTTCGCGATCAAGGCGGGCGACCTCACCACCGTCGTCTTCGGCCGGGACCTGGGCGACGAGGGCGCGCTGGGCCTGGTCGGCGCGGCGCTCGCCGTGGGCACCTTCCTGGCCACCGCGGTCGGCACCCGGCTGCGCATCCACCGGCCGGCCGCGATCCAGTCCAGCGGCATGGTCATCGTGGCTGGCGTGGCGATCCTCGCCGCGCTGAAGTTCTCGCTGCCCATGGTCGCCCTGCTCTGCCTGGTCGCCGCGTTGAACAGCGGCATCGCCAAGCTCGCCGTGGACGCCTCGATCCAGGAACGCATCCCGGAGCGGCTGCGGGCCAGTTCCTTCGCGCACTCCGAGACGGTGCTGATGCTCGCCTTCGTCGCCGGGGGCGGGCTGGGGCTCGTACCCTTCGACGGCCGGATCGGGATCGCCGTCGCTGCCGCCGTCGGCACGGTGGCCGCCGCCCGGGGCGTGGTGGTGGCCGGGCGGCTGCGCGCGGAGCGCCTGCTCGGACGGCCGTTGGGCGACGACGAACTGGCCGAGGAGACGGGCGAGACCGAACCGGACGGCCCGGGCGACGACGGCGCGGAGGCCCGCGACCCGGATGCCGGAGACCGGTACGACGCCGCGCCCACCTCCCCCGCCCCGGCGCAGGGCGGCTCGCCGCTGGACGAACCCGGCCTGGCGCCGCCGGGCTACCACATCTACCGGCCGTCGTCTGCGGTCGGCGGACCGGGCCCAACGGACGACGAGACCCGCCGGGAGTCGCAGGGGCCGCTCTCGTGACCGGCCTGCTGGTGGTCACGGCGGTGCCCGCCGAGGCGGAGGCGGTCCGGGCCGGCCTCGCGGACCCGACGACCACGGTGCTGCCGGTGGGGGTCGGGCCGGCCGTCGCCGCCGCCACCACCGCCCGGCTGCTGGTCCTCGCCGAGGCCGCCGGTCGGCCGTACCGCGGCGTGGTCAGCGCGGGCGTGGCGGGCGGCTTCACCGGCCGGGTGGAGGTGGGCGCCACCGTGCTGGGCACCGCGTCCGTGGCCGCCGACCTGGGCGCCGAGTCGCCGGCCGGTTTCATCCCGGTCGACGAGTTGGGCATGCCGCCGGACTGGCTCGGCGGCGGCACCGCGCTCGCCGCCGACCCGGACCTGCTCGCCGGGCTGCGGGCCAGGATCCCGACGGCCACCGTCGGCCCGGTGCTGACCGTCAGCACGGTGACTGGCACCGCCGCCAGCACCGACGCCCTGCGCCGGCGGCACCCGGACGCGGTCGCCGAGGCCATGGAGGGGTACGGGGTGGCCGTCGCCGCCGCCCAGGCGGGCCTCCCGTTCGCCGAGTTGCGTACCGTCTCCAACCCGATCGGCCCCCGCGACCGCGACGCCTGGCGCATGCGCGAGGCGCTCGCCGCCCTGACCACCGCCGCGGCGGCGCTGGCCTGACCCGTCCCGCCTGCCTGCCTGCCGGCCCGGCTGCACCGTCAGTCCGCGACCGCCGGCCGACGGTCGAGCCGCAGCGACCAGGGGCGGCTCGCCTCCAGCTGGTATCCACAGGCCAGCAGCAGGTCGACGCCACCGCAGCGGGCGACCGCCCGGGCGCTCCGGATGCCCGCCCGGTCCATCTCATCGGCGAGCAGGCCGACCAGCCGACGACCGATGCCGAGCCGCTGGTATTTCCCGGCCACGAGGACGCCGTCCAGGACGATCTCCCGATCCTCGCTCGGGCCGTCGCCGTACGTGAGGTGCCGGCTGCGTTCGTAGGCCCGCAGCTCGCCGACCAGCTCGCCGCCCGGTAGTTCGGCCACGAAGCGCCACGACGTCGCCGGCAGGCCGCCCGTCACCCGGCGCAGCCGGACCGTGCGCCGGATCTCCGCGGCCCACCGGCGTCTGTCCCGGTGGGCACGGTTCCGCTGGTACGTGGCCGCCGGTAGCGGGAGCGGCCACAACGGGGGCGGCAGGTTGTACCAGTTCGCCCACCAGGCACCGGGCCAGTCCTTCGGCTCCCGGACCTCCCACGCGTCAAGGTGGGCGGGATAACGCCGCCCAGCCGCGTCCCGCAGCCCGTCGTGCGGCACCACCGGCAGCAGCCCGTCGGGCGGCGCTGCCGACGGCTCATCGTGAGGCACCGCCGCCGGTCCGTCGGCGGTTTCGGCTCGACCGACCGCACCGACCGCCACCTTCCCGCCGGCAGCCCGGACGAGCCGTTCCACCGTGCGGAACCTCGGATCCATCGCCCGCCCCGACTCGATCCGGGCGAGGGTGGCCTGTGGCACACCGGACAACTCGGCCAGCTCCCGCTGGCTCAGGTCTGCGCGGCGCCGTAGGGACCGGAGGGCCGCACCCAGGTCAACCGCCTCTCTCTGCTCTGCCACCAGACCATGCTCCCGAGGCGCCGCAGCTTCCTCAACAGCCCTCCCAAACCTGTGGACAAACTTGTGGACAACCGTGGCAACGTCGGCAGCCGCAACGGTGCCTTCACGTCGATCGGCCGTCGATCGGCCGTCGATCGGCCGTCGACGGCGGACGCCGGCTCTCAGAATTGAGCCAGGCATGCCTCCTCGCGACGCTGTCGAGCTGAATCGTTTACGACATCACCGGCGAGCACGAGGCCAGGCGGTGCGGCGGCCGTTACTCAGCCAACGAGGAGACCGAACCGAGGCGAACCGGCGACCCACAGACCCGGATCGAGGCGAACCGGCGACCCGCAGACCCGGACCGAGGCGGACCGGAGACGAACCGGACCGACGCGCACCGAAGACCACAGACCCGGACGGTGGCGGTGCGGCGGTCACAGACCCGGACGGTGGCGGTGCGGCGGTCACAGACCCCGACGGGGGCGGGGGCAGTCACAGACCCCGACGGGGGGCGGGGGCGGCCGTAGACCCGGACGAGGGCGAGGCTGCAACCGTTACCCGGCGACGACGAGACCGAACCGAAGCGGAGCCACGACCGTAACCCCGCGACGACGAAACCGAACCGAAGCGGGCCGCCGACCAGACGGAGCGGACCGCCGACCACACGACCGCGGCCGGTCGGTCTGGTGCAGCAAGGACGGCGGTCGGCGCGGACGGCAACAGAGCGGCTGGCATCGGCGGCCGATGGTGGGTGAATGGTCGGGTGGGTGGGTGGGTGGGTGAGTCGTTTACGACATCAGCTCGACAGCGGTCGCACTCGCGTTCCGGCACGCCGCACCCGCCAGCACCACGGAGCCGCCGCACGCCGAAGCGGCCACAACCGCATCCGCCCGTGCGTTGCGCCCGGCGGGGCGCCGGAACCGCCGGCACGCCGCACCCGCCAGCACGCCGCGCTCCCCGCCGGCCCCGAGCGCATGCGGGAATTCGTTCGGCTGAAGACACCTGCCCAGGCTCCGCGAACGCCGGCACGCCGCGCGGCCGGAACAGTGGGCGTAGGTCGAGCAGTGCGTAGGTCGAGCAGTGCGTAGGTCGAACAGTGCGTAGGTCGAACAGTGGGCGTAGGTCACAGGGGTGGTGCCGCGGGCGGGTGACCACCAGGGGGCGGGGATACCGTGGGGGCGTGGCGCTCTCGCTGGCGATCTCGCCCTGCCCCAACGACACGTTCGTCTTCCACGCCCTCGTGCATGGCCTCGTGCCCGGCGCGCCGCCGGTCGAGGTGAAGTACGCCGACGTCGACGTGACCAACACCGCCGCCGAGCGGGGGATCTTCGACCTGGTGAAGGTGAGCTACGCCGCGCTGCCGTGGCTGCTGGACGACTACCACCTGCTGCCCTGCGGCGGCGCGCTCGGCCGTGGTTGCGGCCCGTTGGTGCTGACCCGGGGCGACCGCGCCCACGGCACCGACCGCACCGACCGTGACCCGACCGATCGCGATCGCACCGACCCTGCCGGCCGAACCGACGGGGCCGGCCGAACCGACGGGGCCGGCCGAACCGGCGGAGCCGTCCAAACCGACGGAGCCGATCGGGCCGACCTCAGCGGCGCCACGGTGGCGGTGCCCGGCGACCGGACGACGGCGTACCTGCTCTTCCGGCTCTGGGCGGCGGACCGGCCCCCGGCGCGGATCGAGGTCGTGCCGTTCCACGAGATCATGCCGGGGGTGGCGGCCGGCCGGTACGACGCCGGCCTGGTCATCCACGAGGCCCGGTTCACCTATCCGCGACACGGCCTGACCGCCCTCGTCGACCTGGGCGAGTGGTGGGAGGCCGACACGGGCCTGCCCATCCCCCTCGGCGCCATCCTGGCCCGGCGCGGCGCGGTGGATCCCGAGGCCGCCGCCGGATGGATCCGCGAGTCGGTCCGCCGGGCGTGGGCCGACCCGGCGGCGAGCCGCGACTACGTGCTGGCGCACGCGCAGGAGATGGAGCCCGACGTGGTGGACCGGCACATCGGCCTCTACGTCAACGAGTTCACCGCCGACCTGGGGGACGCCGGGTTCGCCGCCGTGGAGGCCCTGCTCGGCCGGGCCGCCGACGCCGGGCTCGTGCCTCAGACCTCCAGCTCGCGGGCGACCGCGTGGACGAGCTGAGCGATCTTCTGGGCGGTCTTGCGGTCCGGGAAACGGCCGCGCCGCAGGTCCGGCTGGACCTTCGCCTCCAGCACCTTGATCATGTCCTCGACGAGGCCGTGCAGCTCCTCCGCCGGCCGGCGGCGCAACTCCGCCACCGACGGCGGGGCGTCGAGCACCTTTACCCCCATCGCCTGCGCACCCCGGCGGCTGTCCACCACGCTGAAGTCGACCCGCTGACCGCCCTTGAGGTCGGTGACACCCGCCGGTAGCGCGGTCTTGGGAAGGAACACGTCGCCACCCTCGTCGCTGGTGACGAACCCGTATCCCTTGGCCGCGTCAAACCACTTCACTCGACCCGTCGGCACCTGAGAACCCCTGCTTCGCTTGAGACGTCTACTGCCCCAAGGCTAGCCGGATCATCCCGTCCAGCGCCGCCGGGAATCCGGTGAGATCATCCAGCACCACCTCCGCCCCGGCCGCGCGGAGTTCGTCCGCCGAACACGGGCCGGTGGCGACCGCGATGCCGGGCACGCCCGCCGTACGCGCGGCCACCATGTCGGCCACGTGGTCACCCACGTAGTGGGTGGCGCCGTGCCCGCGCAGCGCGGTCGCCTTCTCCTCGGCGAACAGGTCGCCGGCCACCTCGTCGACCGCCAGCCCGAGGTGGTCGAGGTGCAGTCGGGCCAGGCGGCCGAGCTTGGCGGTCACCACCAGCACGCGACCGCCACGTCCGCGTACCGCGTCGATCGCGGCGCGGGCGCCGGGCATCGGGACGGTGGGTGTGATCGCGTACGCCGGATAAAGCTCGCGGTACGTCCGGACGGCCGCGTCGACCTGCTCCGGCGGGAACCAGTGGGCGATCTCGGTGCGCAGCGGCGGGCCCAGTCGGGACACGGCGGCCTCCGCGTCCACCCGCACCCCCGTCCGGGCAGTCAACGCACGGAAGGTGTCGGCGATGCCGGGGCGCGAGTCGACCAGGGTCATGTCGAGGTCGAAACCGACCGTCAGTACGGGCATGCCGAGGAACCTACCCGTCCATCGCCTCGGGCCAGCCGGACGTCCGAGGGGCGGGAGGACCCCCGGCCGGGCTAGCGTGGAACGACGATGACCACCTCACTCGCCGACCACCTGCGGTCGCTGCCCGACGAGTCGCTCGCCGCCCTCCTGCAACTGCGGCCGGACCTCGTCGTACCCGTGCCCGCCGACGTCTCCGCGCTCGCCATCCGGGCCCAGTCCCGGGTCTCGGTGGCCCGCGCGCTCGACGGGCTGGACCAGTTCACCCTGCAGATCCTGGACGCCGCCCGGCTCACCCGGGGCGGAGCCGAGGCGACCACCTCCACCGAGGCGGTGCTCGCCATGGCCACCGCGGGGCCGCACCCGCCCGCCCCCACCTCCGTCCGCGCCGCCGTGAACCGGCTGCGCGCGCTGTTCCTGCTGCACGGCCCCGAGAGCGACCTGCACGTGGTGGCGAGCGTCGACGAGGTCTCCCCGTACCCCGCGGGGCTGGGCCGACCGGCGGCGGAGCTGGATGCGCGGGCGGCGGCGCTCTGCGCGGACCCGGCGAAGCTGCGGCGGACGCTGCTGGCCGCGCCGCCCTCGGCCCGGGCGATCCTGGACCGGCTCGCCGCCGGGCCGCCGGTGGGCAGCGTGCCGCCGGGCGCGTTGCAGGCGCCGCCCGTCGGCGCGGAGGACGACCTGCCCCCGGACGCGACAAACGGCGGCGCGCCGACCGGCTCGCCCGTGCGCTGGCTGGTCGACCACCACCTGCTGGTGCCGGTCTCGGGCGGCAGGGCCGGCGCCACCGGCACGGTGGAGCTGCCCCGGGAGGTCGGCCTGCTGCTGCGGCGCGACACTGGCCCGCTCGGCCCGCTGCGGACCAGCCCACCGCCGGTGGCCACCCCACCGCGCGAGCCGAAGGCCGCCGACTCCGCCGGGGCCGGGCAGACCATGGAGGCGGTACGCCACACCGAGGCGCTGCTGGAGCAGCTCGCCGCCGAACCGGCGCCCGTGCTCCGCTCCGGCGGCCTGGGGGTGCGCGACCTGCGCCGGCTGGCGAAGGCGGTCGGGGTGGACGAGCCGACGGCCGCCCTGCTGCTGGAGGCGGCGTACGCGGCCGGGCTGATCGGCGAGGTGGACCTGCCCGGGGCCACCACCAGTCGCTACGGCGCCGACCAGCAGGTCCTGCCCACCGCCGGGTACGAGGTGTGGCGCGCCGGTTCGCTCGCGCAGCGCTGGGAGCAGCTCGCCCGCGCCTGGCTGACCATGACCCGGCAGGTCGGGCTGGTCGGGCAGCGCGACGACCGGGACCGGCCGATCGCCGTGCTCTCGGCCGAGGCGGAACGGGCCGGGGCGCCGGCCGCCCGGCGGGCGGTCCTCGGGGTGCTCGCCGACCTGGAGCCCGCCACCGCGCCCACCCCCGAGGAGGTGCAGTCCCTGCTCGACTGGCGGGCGCCCCGGCGCAGCCGGGGGCGGGAGGCCACGCACCGCGAGGTGCTGGCCGAGGCGGCCACGCTGGGCGTGACCGGGCTGGGGGCGCTCACCTCGTACGGGCGGCTGCTGCTCGCCGACGTCACCGCCGCCGACGAGCGGGGCGCGGACGACCCGCTCGGCCTGCGCGCGGAGACCGAGGGGGGCGACGGAACCGGCGCCGTGCGGGCGCTCGACGCGCTGCTGCCCGCCCCGGTCGACCATTTCCTGGTGCAGGCCGACCTGACCGTCGTGGTGCCCGGCCCGCCCGACCCGGCGCTCGCCGCCGAGTTGGAGGTGGTGGCCGAGCACGAGTCGGCCGGCGGGGCCAGCGTGCACCGGGTCACCCCGGCCAGCGTGCGCCGGGCGCTGGACGCCGGGTACTCGGCCGACGACCTGCACGCCCTGTTCCGGCGCCGGTCCCGCACCCCGGTGCCGCAGGGGCTGACGTACCTGGTGGACGACGTGGCCCGCAAGCACGGCGGGCTGCGGGTCGGCTCCGCCGGGGCGTACGTGCGCAGCGACGACGAGGCGCTGCTGACCGAGGTGCTCGCCGACCGGCGGCTGGAGTCGCTGGCGCTGCGGCGGCTCGCCCCGACGGTGCTGTCGACGCCGTACCAGGTGGGCCGGATGCTCATGGCCCTGCGCGAGGCCGGGTACGCCCCGGTGCCCGAGGACGGCAGCGGGGCGGCGGTGCTGTCCCGCCCGAAGACCCGCCGGGCCCCGGCCCGGGTTTCGGTGGCGACCCGGACACTCGACCCGCTGACCGCGCCGAAGTTGTCCATGCCCCGCCTGCTCGGCGTGGTGGAGCAGATCCGACGCGGTGACGCGGCGGCCCGGGCGGCCCGGCGCGCGCCGGCCGTGGTCCGGGGCGGCGCGGCGCGTACCGGGCCGGCGCCGGTGCACACCCACAGCGACGCCCTCGCCGTGCTCCAGCAGGCGGTGCGGGACAAGGCGCTGGTCTGGGTGGGTTACGTCGACGCGCACGGGGCGACCGCGTCGCGGCTGGTCCGGCCGGTGTCGATCGGCGCGGGCTATCTGCGCGCCGAGGACGAACGGACGGAGATGCTGCACACCTTCGCCCTGCACCGGATCACGGCGGCGGTGCTGGAGGACTGAGCAGACCGGGTCAGCGCCGGCTGCGCCGCACCGTCCCGACGACGGAGACGACCAGCAGCAGCGCGAATCCGGCGCCGGCCGACTCGCCGACCGAGTCGACGAAGCCCTGCTCCAGCACCAGCCAGCCGAAGAGGAACCAGCCGACGAGCACCACCGCGGCCGCCGCGTACGCGACGACGGTGGCGGTGGAGACCTGCTCGTCCGGCAGCCGGTCGCGCTCGACGCTGTGTTCCGGTATCGCCTCCCGGTCGACCGTCATGTCCAGCCTCCCCGTCCGGTCCGACGCCTGGCATCCAGCGTGTCACTCGGGTGGCGGGAGTGACAGGGGATAAAACCCCGATCGGACGGCGTGTGCGACGCGCGTGGGCCGGCCCCGGGGCGGATCAGGTGCCGGGGCGGCGGCTCAGGTGCCGGGGCGGCGGCCGACCAGCACCACCCGGCTGCCGACCTTGCCCAGCTCCCAGTAGCGGACGGCGTCGGCGTGCAGCAGGTTGACGCAGCCGTGCGAGCCGATCGACCTGTCGTGCAGGTAGGTCGTGGTCTCGTGGAAGCCCATCCCCTGCGTGAAGTGCTGCCAGTACGGCAGCCAGACCTCGTACGGGTCGGACCACTCCTTGACGTTGCGGTAGTTGATCGTGAAGGTGCCGGCCGGGGTGCGGTAGCCGGGCATTCCCGTCCGCGTGACCGTCGGCTTCACGAGCACCTTGCCGTTGCGCATCACCCAGGTGGTCTGCCGGGTCAGGTCGATGCAAAAGGTGGTGCCGGAGCCGGCCTTGCAGCGCGCCGTGTCGGTGGTGGCGAGCCGCTTGGCCACGTCGTGGGTGGTGGGCCCGGCGCGGCCGTGGGCGGGGCGGATGTCGTACCGCTTCTGGAACCTCTTGATGGCGGCGCAGTCGGCGGCGGACTGCCGGCCGTCCACGGTCAGCGTGCCGAACCCGCCCAGCCGGGCGAGGTACGCCTCCACCTCGCGCTGGTGCTCCCCCTGCGGGCAGCCGGCGACGGACGGCGACCCGGTGGGCTTCGCCGCGGGACGGGTGGGCTTCGGCGTGCTCCGGGTCGGCGTGGGCGAGGGCTTCGCCACGGGCTTCGCGGGCGCCGTGGCGGGCCGGGTCCGCTGGTCCGGCCCGGGCGCACCGCTCGCCCCCGTTACCTCCGCAGCACCGACCGGGACGGGACCCCCGCCCCCACCGCCGTCGGCCTCCGGATCGAACGCGCACGCACCGGCGCCGACCAGCGTGGCCACTGCCAGGGCGAGGAGCCGGGTGGTGATCCGGACGTGTTTCATGGCGCCTCCCGTGACAGGTGTCCTCTTGCTAGACGTTGTGAGCACCGCTCCGGTTGCGCCCGATGTCCAACTTTTTCTGCGTCACCCGGATGCGTGCAACACTGGTGGGTCGGCCTGGGGCGGGTCAGTCGCCTCCCGGACAGCCGGCGACCCGAGGCGGAGGAGAGGCACTGGCGTGAGCGGTGGACCCCTGATCGTGCAGTCGGACAAGACCCTGCTGCTGGAGATCGACCACCCCGACGCGCAGGCATGCCGGATGGCCATCGCGCCCTTCGCGGAGCTGGAACGCTCCCCGGAGCACGTGCACACCTACCGGCTGACCCCGCTCGGGCTGTGGAACGCGCGCGCCGCCGGACACGACGCCGAGGCCGTGGTGGACGCGCTGATCAAGTACAGCCGCTACCCGGTGCCGCACGCGCTGCTGGTGGACGTGGCCGAGACGATGGACCGGTACGGTCGGCTCCAGCTCGCCAACGACCCGGCGCACGGTCTCGTCCTGCGGGCGCTGGACCGGCTGGTGCTGATCGAGGTCGCGAAGAGCAAGAAGCTCGCCGGGATGCTCGGCAACAAGATCGACGACGACACGATCGCGGTGCACCCGTCGGAGCGGGGCCGGCTCAAGCAGGCGCTGCTCAAGCTCGGCTGGCCGGCGGAGGACCTGGCCGGCTACGTCGACGGCGAGGCGCACCCGATCGAGCTGGCCGAGGCCGGCAAGGACGGCGGGAAGCCGTGGACGCTGCGCTCGTACCAGCGGGAGGCCGTGGAGGCGTTCTGGGCCGGCGGGTCGGGCGTGGTGGTGCTCCCCTGCGGCGCCGGCAAGACGCTGGTCGGGGCGGCGGCGATGGCCGAGGCGAAGGCGACCACCCTGATCCTGGTCACCAACACGGTCGCCGGGCGGCAGTGGAAGCGGGAGCTGATCGCCCGCACCTCGCTGACCGAGGAGGAGATCGGCGAGTACTCGGGCGAGCGCAAGGAGATCCGCCCGGTCACCATCGCCACGTACCAGGTGCTCACCTCGCGGCGCGGCGGCGCGTTCACCCACCTGGACCTGTTCGGGGCCCGCGACTGGGGCCTGGTCGTCTACGACGAGGTGCACCTGCTGCCCGCGCCGATCTTCCGGTTCACCGCGGACCTCCAGGCCCGTCGCCGGCTGGGCCTCACGGCGACCCTGGTCCGCGAGGACGGCCGGGAGGGCGACGTGTTCAGCCTGATCGGCCCGAAGCGGTACGACGCGCCGTGGAAGGACATCGAGCAGCAGGGCTGGATCGCCCCGGCCGAGTGCACGGAGGTACGGGTGACCCTCACCGACGCGGAGCGGATGGCGTACGCGACGGCGGAGGCCGAGGAGCGCTACCGGATGGCGGCGACCGCCCGGACGAAGCTGCCCGTGGTGAAGGCGCTGGTGGACCGGCACCCGGGCGAGCAGGTGCTGGTGATCGGCGGTTACATCGACCAGCTGCACCAGCTCGGCGAGTACCTCGACGCGCCGATCGTGCAGGGCTCCACCACCAACAGGGAGCGGGAGCGGCTCTTCGACGCGTTCCGCACCGGCGAGGTCCGCACGCTCGTGATCTCGAAGGTCGGCAACTTCTCCATCGACCTGCCCGAGGCGGCGGTGGCGATCCAGGTGTCGGGTACGTTCGGGTCGCGGCAGGAGGAGGCACAGCGGCTGGGGCGGGTGCTGCGGCCCAAGGCCGACGGCCGGCAGGCGCACTTCTACACCGTCGTCTCGCGGGACACCATCGACACGGAGTACGCGGCCCACCGGCAGCGCTTCCTGGCGGAGCAGGGGTACGCGTACACGATCGTCGACGCCGACGACGTCCTCGGCCCGAAGCTGCCCACCGTCGACTGACCGCCTTGGTCGGCTCCGACCGGGCGTCTCACGGCACTCCTGGGTGTCCCTCGCGCTCGCTGTCGATCTGATGTCGTAGACGACTCAGCCGTCAGCGGTTCTCCGGTCGGCGACGGACGCTCTCCAGCAGAGGGAGGAACGGCTTCACGTCCTGCGCGCGGTGTGCCCTGCCGGTAGACCACACCGCGCCCCCGGTCACGGCGCGCGCTGCGGCTGAACCCGCGCACGGGTGGGCCACACCCGACCGAGAGCAAGGGGCTGACGGGCCGCTGAGGCGCGGTCCGCCAGCCCCGTCGAGGCTTGCTCAGCCCGCGCCGCCGGCGCGGAACGCCACCCAGGCGTCGCTCATCCGGTCGGCCTGTCCGGCGGTGAACATGTTCATGCAGGAGTCCTGCGTGTAGTCCATGAAGTTGTGGATGGGGTCCAGCCCGGGTGCGGTGCAGGTGTCCGCCCCCACCGGGCAGTTGAACTGCGGGGTTGCCTCCCGCGGGGTGTCCGCGACGAAGTCGCCGGAGGCGGAGCACCCGTGCGCGAAGGTGTGCTCCAGCATCAGCCAGTGCCCGACCTCGTGCGTCAGGGTGTCACCGAGGGCGTACTTGCCCGCCGTCCCGCCCGGCATCGACTCGTCGAGCATCACCACGCCGTCGATGAAGTCCCGGCCGTTGTTGTAGCCCTTCGGGAAGTACGCCCACCCGAGCAGGCCACCGCCGATGTTGGCCGCGTACACGTTGAGGGTGCGGGAGTCGCCGGTGTGCAGCGCCTGCTTCATGTCCCGCTCGTTCTTGCCCGGCACGACGGTGTACCAGTCGCTGTTCACCGTCCAGGTCGTGTCGACCAGGTCGAACCGGAACGGGGTGTCGGAGGCGTTCGCCGCGGTGCGGCCGGCGAACGAGTCGTTGAGCACCTTCATCTGCGCCGCGATCAGGGTGTTCCACCTGGTCGTCTCCGCCGCGCTGAGCGGGTGGTCGGAGATCATGTGGAAGACCGTCGGCACGGTGACGCTGCCGTTGGGCAGGCGGGGGGAATCCTTGATGACGCCGTACGCGTTCGCCTCGTTCTTGGCGTACAGCTCCGGCTCCTGCGCGGTGGCGCCCTCGGCGAGCCGGGCCGCGCCGTGCCCGTCGGCGGCCGGCTCGCACTCTGCGACACCCGGGGAGACGGTCACGGGCGCTGCCGAGACCGCGCCGTAGGCGCCGCCGGACGCCAGGAGCGTCGCGGTGGTGGCGGTGAGGACTGCCAGTCGGAAGATCGGTCTCCTGTGCATCGATGCACCTTTCAGGAGGATGGAGGCGGTGCGGGAGTCGACGCGGGCTGCCATGACCAGGGTCGATGACGTCGTCTTCCCGGTATGAGACCACGTCGGTGGCACCGGCAAAAGACCTGGGAGACAGGGCCGGTGGCGGCGTAACGGCAGAGGGCTGAGGAGCGCTGTTGCAGAGGGACCGGCCCCGCCGTGTCCGGTACGCCCGTTTTCCGGGCGGCTACGGCCGGCGGACCCGGTAGTGGAGGTGGATGACCCCGCCGTTCTCGTACCAGCGGAAGAGTTGGTCGAGGCCGCCGTCGCCCGGCCCGGCGATGTAGCCGTCCAGCGACATGCTCGCCTCGGTGTGGACCCCCGCCATCAGAGCACCCGGGTGATCTGCTCGGCGGCGATCCGGGCGTCGAGCCGGGCCGGGTCGAGGTTGGCGCAGAGCACCACCGACGCGCCGACAGCCAGGGGCGCCAGCAGCCAGTAGACGGGCTGCTCGTGCTCGGCGACGTCGACCAGCAGTCGGTCGCCGGCCCGCAGGTCGAGCCGGTCCGCCACGGCCAGCGCGACGCTGCCCCACTCGCGGTAGCTCGTGCCGTCGGAGCTGGCCGCATCGGCGCTGGTCAGTGTGGCGGACGCGGGCAGCGCGTCGGTGTGCCGCCGCACCTCGGCTAGCCATTCCAGGTAGCCCGGCGGCACCTCCTTCGGCGGGTTGGCGCCGAGCCCGAGGACGTAGCGGTGCCGCGCCTCGGGCACGTCCTCCAGCCAGTCGTCCAGCCGCTTCGCGCTGACGAAGAGGGCGTCGAACGGCTCGTCGTCGCCCGGCGCGACCTGCGGCAGGCCGGCCGTGGCCCGCGGGCGGAACGACACCGCCACCCCGGCCGACCAGGCGCCCAGCAGCACGGCGGCGGTCTGCCAGTGGGCCGGGAGGAGCACCGCCGCCCGGTCGCCGACGCCGAGCCCGCAGCCCTCGCGCAGCAGCCCGGCGGCCCGCGCCGCCCAGCCGCCCAGCTCCGCGGCGGTCAGGTCGGTCCGTTCGCCGGTCGCGTCGTCCAGGTACGTCAGCAGCGGCTGGTCGATCTCCGTGGGCCGGTCACCGGCCGGCGACTCCCGGACGAGGGCATCGGTCAGGGTCATCACGCACTCCTCGGGCAGGCTGGGGCCACCCTACTCAACGGGCACCGGACGGGCGTCCAGCGGCGCACCGGCGGTCGTCGGCTCCTTGGTGACCGGTTCCGAGCGTCGGCCGCGCCGCCACCGCGTGCTGGCCGGCGGGTCCGGGGCGAGACCGGCCCTGGGCCTCGAGAACGGCGCCTTCCTCGGCGACTGGAGCACCGATGTGATGATCCCGGGCCCCGATGCCGGGAGACCGGTTCCCCAGCGTTGACCCGACGACGAGCACGTGGAACGCCGACCGTCACCCCGGCAGTTCGGGGCCGCCGTCGAGCAGCGGGGCGAGCAGGTCGCCGTGCTTCTCCACCCGCCTGAGCACTTCGCTCGCCACGTACGGCTTCGCCGAGGGCCGCTTGCCGGCCGCGCCCGCCTCGACCTCGTCCCAGGTCAGCGGGGTGGACACGGACGGCACCGACTGGGCCCGCAGCGAGTACGGCGACACGGTGGTCTTGGCCGCGTTGTTCTGGCTCCAGTCGATGAACACCTTCCCCGGCCGCAGGTTCTTCGCCATCTTCGACACGATGAGCTTCGGGTGCGCCCGCTCCAGCTCCTGGGCGATCCGCTTCGCGTAGGCGGACACGTCCTCGGCGTCCTGGGTGCCGGCGATCGGGCAGCAGAGCTGCATGCCCTTCTTGCCGGACGTCTTCGGGTAGCTGTCGATGCCGTCGTCGGCGAGCCGGTCGCGCATCAGCAACGCCACCTGGCAGCACTGGCGCAGCGCCGCCGGCGGCCCCGGGTCCAGGTCGACGACCATCATGTCCGGGTGCTCGCCGATCTTCCACTGTGGGGTGTGCAGCTCCAGCGCGGCGAGGTTGGCCAGCCAGACCAGGGTGGGCAGGTCGTCGGCGACCACGTAGTCGATGGTCTCCCGGCCCTTGCTCGACCCGGGCGCGGGCAGCGTCTCGGTGCGGACCCAGCCGGGGGTGGCGGCGGGGGCGTTCTTCTCGAAGAACGAGCCGCCGGTGACGCCGTTGGGGAAGCGGATCCGGGTCAGCGCCCGGTCGCGCAGGTGCGGCAGGAGCACCGGGGCGACGCGGGTGTAGTAGTCGATCACCTCCCCCTTCGTGAAGCCGGCGTCGGGATAGAGCACCTTGTCCAGGTTGGACACCTCCAGCGCGCGCCCCTCGACGTCCACCCGGAACCGGTCAGCCGGCATCGTCTACCTCCTCGGCGGGCTTGTCCGGCCGCAGCCGGAGCACCCGGGGGAACCGCAGCCGTCCGTCCGGGGTGCGCTGGCCGTACTTCACCTCCACCACGACCCTCGGTGTTACCCAGATCGCGCCCCGGGCATCCTCGCGCGGCAGGTCGCCGGCGAACGGCGAGCCGCCGGCCCGCAGCGGCTCCAGCTCGCGGAGCAGTTGCCGCTCGATGGCGGCGCCGATGCCGCCGCCCACCCGCCCCCGGTAGACGAGCCGCCCGTCCGGGCCCGGCACCCCGACCAGCAGGCCACCGATCTTCCGTGCCCCGGGCCGCCAGCCGCCGACCACGAAGTCACCGGTCACCTCCAGCTTGACCTTCACCCAGTCCGGCGAGCGCACCCCGGGGCGGTAGACCGACTCGACCCGCTTGGCCATCACCCCCTCCAGGCCGTGCTCGCCGGCCGCCTCGTAGGTGGCCAGGCCGTCGGGGAAGACCGGCGACACCGCCCACCGGGCGCCGCCGAGCGCCAGGCCGTCCAGGGCCTCCCGCCGGCGGGCGTACGACCAGCCGGTCAGGTCCTCGCCGTCGAGCCGGAGCAGGTCGAAGATCATGTACGTCACGGGCATGACCGCCGCCAGCCGGGCGGCCTTGTTCCGGTCGCGGACGTGCATCCGCTCCGCCAGGGCGGTGAACGAGGGCTGGCCGGTCTCGCCGAGCAGCACCACCTCGCCGTCGAGCAGGGCGTCGCCGACCTGCTCGTGCAGGGTGGCCAGCTCGGGGTACGCGGCGGTGATCTCGACGCCGGAGCGGGCGTACAGGTGCTGCCGGCCGGCGCAGATGTCGGCGAGCGCGCGCACGCCGTCCCACTTGAACTCGTACGCCCAGCCGGAACCCGCCGGGAGCTGCCCGGTCATCGCGAGCATCGGCTTGAGCGGCGCGCCGGGCACCTCCCGACTGTACTTGCGCACGGAAGCCCTCGCGTGGCCTTCGATCTTTTGCGATCCTGGGCAGTACCGGCGAGAGGAGCACGGGATGCGGGCCATCTGGAAGGGAGCGGTCTCGTTCGGGCTGGTCTCGATCGGGGTGCGGGTCTACTCGGCCACCGAGGAGAAGGACATCCGCTTCCACCAGGTGCACCGGGAGGACGGCGGCCGGATCCGCTACAAGCGCACCTGCCAGGTCTGCGGCGAGGAGGTCACCTACGACGACATCGCCAAGGGCTACGACATCGGTGGCGGCGAGATGGTGATCCTGACCGACGAGGACTTCGCCGACCTGCCCCTCTCCACCTCGCACGCGATCGACGTGCTGGAGTTCGTCCCCGCCGAGCAGGTCGACCCGATCCTCTACAACAAGGCGTACTTCCTGGAGCCCGAGGGCACGGCCACCAAGCCGTACGTGCTGCTGCGCGACGCGCTCGCCGACTCGGAGCGGGTGGCGATCGTCAAGGTGGCGCTGCGCCAGCGGGAACAGCTCGCCACGCTGCGGGTCCGGGAGGGCGTGCTGCTGCTCAACACGATGCTCTGGCCGGACGAGATCCGTACCCCCGACTTCGGCTTCCTCGACGAGGACCTGAAGGTCCGCCCGCCGGAGCTGGCCATGGCCAGCTCGCTGATCGACTCGATGGCCGGCGAGTTCGAGCCGGACGCCTTCACCGACGACTACCGGGCGGCCCTCCAGGAGGTCATCGACGCCAAGGTCGAGGGCCGCGAGGTGGTCCAGCCGGAGGAGGTCGAGGAGGCCCCGGCGGCGGCCGTGGACCTGATGGCGGCGCTGAAGGCGTCCGTGGAGCGGGCGAAGGCCGCCCGCGGCGAGGCGCCGGCCGGCGGGGGCGGGGAGCCGACCCCGATCTCGGCGGCCCGCTCGGCGCAGAAGAAGGCAGCCGAGAAGAAGGCGGCCAAGGCCCCGGCCAAGAAGACCGCCGAGAAGAAGGCGGCGCCCAAGAAGACCGCCGCGAAGAAGGCCGCGCCGAAGAAGGCCGCCGAGGGCGAGAAGAAGCCGGCGGCCAAGAAGGCAGCACCGAAGAAGGCGGCCCGCAAGACCGCCTGATCCTCTCGGGCGCGGCCGGAGCGCCGCCCGCGGCAGTCCCCTCGACCGACCGACCCCGCGCCCGCCGCCGTTGCCGCCGGGGCGGACCCGACCCTTGTGTGGGTGGGAGCGGCGACGGCCGAGGCGGCACGGTGGGCGTCCGGGCGGGTACCGTGTGCGTCGGCTTTCCCCCCGGCACTCCGATGCCGGCCACCACCTTCGCAGCAGGGAGTCGACGCCGTGAGCGAGCGTACGCAGAACCGGTCACAGAAGTCGGAGCGGCGGCTGGCCGCCCAGTTGGCGGCGCAGAAGGCGGCCGAGGCGAAGCGTCGCCGGCAGGCCTGGGCCGGCGGGCTCGCGGGCGTCGCCGTCGTCGCGGTGCTGATCACCGTCTTCGTCACCATCGGGCGCAACGACGACGACCCCAAGGACCAGGCGGCCGGCACCCCGTCGGCGTCCGCCACCGCCCCGGCGGCCGACGCCCCCGGCGCCCCGCAGCTCCCGGCGGGCGCGGACCCGGCCCTGGGCAGCAAGCCGACGGTCACCGCCGGCAAGGGCGAGCTGAAGAAGCTCACCGTGACCCCGCTGATCAAGGGAACCGGCCCGGCGGTGCAGAAGGGCCAGACGATCACCACCAACTACGTCGGCGTGTTCTTCAAGGACGGCAAGGAGTTCGACTCGTCGTGGAACGCCGGCCAGCCGGCCTCCTTCCCGATCGGCGTCGGCCAGGTCATTCCCGGCTGGGACCAGGGCCTCGTCGGGGTGACCGTCGGCAGCCGCGTGCAGCTCGACATTCCCGCCGAGCTGGCGTACGGCACGAAGCCCGCCGGCGGCCGTCCGGCCGGCCCGCTGCGCTTCGTGGTGGACGTGCTCGCGGCCCAGTGACCCGGCTGGCCGGCCCGGTTCGCCCGGGTTGTCGCCCGACCGTGATGCAGTAGCCCACAGAGGGCTTCCGACCCTTCACCCACCGGCAGTAGGTTCAGCGTCACCCCGGGCGGTCCCGCCGGCCGGGGTGCCAACCCGACCGGACGCGGAGGTGCACGTGACGGCGCTGGACGACGCGGGACGAACCGCCCGGGTGATGTGGACGCACTTCGAGCCGGTCCACGCGGTCACCTACTTCCATCCCCGGGCCCGGACCGCCTTCGAGGCGGTCGGCCTGCGCGGCTTCTGGCGTGGCTACTTCGCCGGCCGGGCCGCGCCGCTCGGGCCCGTCGACGCCGCGCCGGTGGTCGCTTCGTTCTTCAACTTCGCCCCGCACACGGTGGCGCGGGCGCTGCCGGCGGTCTGGCGGCTCGCCACCCCGCAGGAGGCGCTGCGCGCCCGGCTCACGGGGGCGGTGCAGGCGCTCGCCGAGCTGACCTACGAGCTGCCCGAGTCGCACCTGGTCGAGGCGGCCGACCTGCTGGAGGCGGCGGCGGCCGAGGTCGAGCCCGCCGGGCGGGTGCTCGGCGCGGCCAACGCCGCCCTGCCGCGCGGCGAATACCCGCTGGCCCGGCTCTGGCAGGCCGCCACGACGCTGCGGGAGCACCGCGGTGACGGGCACGTGGGGGCGCTGGTCGCGGCCGACCTCGACCCGGTGGAGACGCTGGCCTGGCGGGTCGCGGTCGGCATGCCCCAGCTCAACCTGCTCGGCCGGGGGTGGAGCGAGGAGCAGTGGGCCGCCGCCCGCGCCCGGCTGGCCGAGCGGGGCTGGCTGACCGCCGGGGGCGAGGCGACGGAGCGGGGCCGGGCCCGGTTCGAGGCGATCGAGGACGCCACCGACGCCGCCGCCGCCCGGCCGTGGCGGACGCTGGGCCGGGAGCGCGCCGACCGGCTGCGGGAGCTGCTGGAGCCGATGGCCGTCGCCGCTCACTCGGTCATCCCCGAGGGCAACCCGATCGGCCTGCCCGCGCTGCGGCGCTGACCCGGTCGGGCGGCACGCGCGGCCGCCCCATGGGGCAGGATGGGGCCGTGGCTGATGCGGTGATCTTCGACCTGGACGGCGTGATCGTGGACTCCGAGCCGGTCTGGGAGGAGGTCCGGCGCGCGTACGTGGCGGCGCACGGCGGGACCTGGCAGCCCGACACCCAGCGCCGGCTGATGGGCATGAGCACCGGCGAGTGGTCTCGCTACCTGAGCGGGGAGCTGGGCGTCGACCGGGGGGCCGAGCAGGTCGCCGCCGAGGTGGTCGAGGAGATGACCCGGCGGTACGCGGCGCGCGTACCACTGATCGACGGGGCCGACGAGGTGGTGCGCCGACTGGCCGGACGGTGGCCGCTGGGGCTGGCCAGCTCCTCGCCGACCCGGCTGATCGCGGCGGCGTTGGCCGCGACGGGCCTGGCCGACGTGTTCGGCGCGACGCTGTCGACCGAGGAGACCGAGCGGGGCAAGCCGGCGCCGGACGTCTACCTGGCGGTCGCCGAGCGGCTGGGCGTCGACCCGGCCCGCTGCGTCGCCGTGGAGGACTCGTCCAACGGCGTCCGGTCGGCGGCGGCGGCCGGGATGACGGTGGTGGCGGTGCCGCACGGCGCGTACCCGCTGGACCCGGACGCCGAGCGGCTCGCGGCCGTGGTGCTGGGGTCGGTGGACGAGCTGACCCCCGGGACCGTGGACCGGCTCGGGTAGCGGCTCAGGCGGGGCGGGCGACCACGTCGAGCAGCGGCGTCGGCCGGTCGACCCGGGCGATCTCCACGACGGTCCAGCCGGCGGCGACCACCCGGTCGCTGAGGCGGTCGACGAGCACGGCGAGCCGCGTGGCGTGCGGCGGTTCGTAGACCAGGTGCAGCGCGCCTCCGGGGGCCAGCAGGCCGGCGAGGTGACGGAACTCGGCCGTGGGCGGCCGCGTCCAGAACAGGTTGACGTTGACCGCGAGGATGCGGTCGTAGCGCTCCCCGGACGATTCCAGGGTGGACAGGTCGGCGTGCCGGAACTCCGCCCGCCCGGCGGCCACCTCCGCCGCGTTGCGCTGCGCGGCGGCGCGCAACGCGGTGGCGGAGCGGTCGACCGCGACCACCCGGGCGACCTGTGGAACCGCGCAGATGAGCGCGACGGCGACCCCGTTGCCGCAGCCGATCTCCAGCACCCGGTGGCCCGCGCGCAGGTCGAGCCGGTCCACGGCCCACCGCAACCGCTCCGGCACCGGCCTGGTCGCCATTGCGCCAGCGTAGCCACGCCGGACGCGGTCGGGCCGCCCGTCTCCGGCTCGACCTGGGCAGCCGTCGGGCCGTCCCCGGCTCCGCCGTCCGGCCGGTCGACCCGCCGGCCGCCCCGCGCCACCCCTCCACCCCGCCCCGCGTGGCCACTCCCTCCCGCCGGCTACCCGGTCGTCCGGTTTCCGGCCCCACCGCGACCGGCATGAGCCCGGATCCGCCGGGTACGGCAGCCGACGGCGCCCGAGCCGGGTCGCCGGGTGAGGAGACGGGGATGAAGGCGATCGTGTACGAGCGCACCGGCGACGCCTCGGTGCTGCAACTGGTCGACCGGCCGGTGCCGGAGCCCGGCCCCGGCGAGGTGCTGGTGCGGGTGGCCGTGTCGGGGGTGAACCCGACGGACTGGAAGTCGCGGCGGCAGGGGCCGCTGCCGGACGGCTGGCAGACGCCGGGGCAGGACGGCGCGGGGGTGATCGAGGCGGTCGGCGAGGGCGTCGACCAGGAGCTGATCGGCGAGCGGGTCTGGCTGTGGGAGGCCGCCTGGCAGCGACCGTGGGGCACCGCCGCCGAGTACACGGTGGTGCCGGTCCGGCAGGCGGTGACCCTCGGTGACGCCTCCTTCGACCTGGGGGCCTGCCTGGGCATTCCCTTCCTCACCGCGCACCGGTGCCTGACCGCGGGGGAGTACACGCCCGATCGGTTGCGCGCAGGCGCGCTCAGCGACCACACGGTGCTCGTGCAGGGCGGGGCGGGCGCGGTGGGCAACGCGGCCATCCAGCTCGCGCGGTGGGCGGACGCCTGCGTGGTCGCCACGGTCAGCAGCCCGGAGAAGGCGCAGCTCGCGGCGGCGGCCGGCGCGTCCTTCGTGGTCAACTACCGCGAGCAGGACGTGGTCGAGGAGGTCCGCAAGATCGCGCCCGACGGGGTGCACACGATCGTCGAGGTCTCCGCGGCGCGCAACGCCGCCACCGACGTCCAGTTGCTCCAACGCGGCGGCGCGGTCTGCGTCTACGCCGACGACGGCGGGGCCGAGGTGACCCTGCCGATCCGGCCGCTGATGGCGCCGAACGCGCGCTGGCAGTTCGTGCTCGTCTACACCGAGCCGAAGGCGGCCAAGGCCCAGGCGGTGGTGGACGTGGCCGCCGCGGCGGCGCAGGGCGGCATCCGGGTGGGCGAGGACGCGGGGCTGCCGCTGCACCACTACCCGCTCTCGGCGGCCGTCGCGGCGCACCAGGCGGTGGAGGACTCGACGGTCGGGAAGGTGCTGATCAGCACCAGCGGGGAGGGGTGACGGCGCTGCCGGGCTGGCACGCCGGGTCGACGACCGACCGAACCCGCCTGAGCTGGACGAATTTCCCCGTCATCGGGACAGAGGCGAACATCTTTCGCAACAATGACTGTGCGGGTCGCCCCGCATGGAGCGGGCGGCCCCGGCGCGGTGCGAACGCCGGGGCCGCCCCTGGGGAGGGATGTCTCAGGAGTGCGTCCCTTACCCCAACAGGCGACGGCGCGCCTGAAAACGTTACGGGGCCGTCAGCTCCCGCACACTCAACTCGCCCCCGGCGTACCTCGAACGCACCACCTTCTTGTCGAACTTGCCGACGCTGGTCTTCGGCACCGCGTCGATGACCGCCCAGCGCTCCGGCAACTGCCAGCGCGCCACCGACCCGGCCAGGAACTCCCGCAGCTCCTCCGGGTCGGCCTGCGCCCCCTCGCGGAGGACCACGGTGGCCAGCGGTCGCTCCCCCCAGCGCTCGTCGGGCACCCCGACCACGCACGCCTCCAACACGGCCGGGTGGGCCATCAGGGCGTTCTCCAGCTCGACCGAGGAGATCCACTCGCCGCCGGACTTGATGACGTCCTTGGCCCGGTCGGTCAACGTGATGTAGCCGTCGGGCGAGAGGGTGCCGACGTCGCCGGTGCGCAGCCAGCCGTCGCGGAACTTCTCCTCGTCCGGGGTGTCGTCGCCGAGGTACCGGGCGGTCACCCACGGGCCGCGGACCTCCAACTCGCCGACGGACGTCCCGTCGGCGGGCAGCGGCTCGCCCAGCGGGCCGACGATCCGGGCCTCCACGCCGGCCGGCACCCGGCCCTGGGTGTAGCGGTAGCGCCAGGCCTCGTCGCCGCTGGCCCCCGCCGGCGGACGGGCCACCGAGCCCAGCGGCGACATCTCGGTCATCCCCCACGCGTGCACCACGTCGACGCCGTGCCGCTCGACGAACGCGTGCATCAGCGCCGGCGGGCAGGCCGAGCCGCCGACGATCACCTCCTTGAGCGAGGAGGCGTCCACGTCGTGGCTGTCCAGGTGGGCCAGCAGGTCGTTCCAGATGGTCGGCACCGCGCCGGCGAGGGTGGGCCGCTCGGCGGCGATCATGTCGGCGATCGGCGCGGCCTGGAGGAAGCGGTCCGGCATGACCAGCGACGCCCCGGAGAGGAAGGCCGCGTACGGCAGGCCCCAGGACATCGCGTGGAACATCGGCACGATGGCCAGCTCGCGGTCGGTCGGGCCGAGGCCGAACGACTCCGGCATGCAGATCTGCAGGGAGTGCAGGTAGATCGAGCGGTGCGAGTAGGCGACCCCCTTGGGGTGCCCGGTGGTCCCGGAGGTGTAGCAGAGGGCGGCGGCGTCGCGCTCGTCCACCTCCGGCCAGTCGTAGACCTCCGGCCGGTCGGCCAGCAGCGCGTCCCAGTGGTGTACGGCGATCCGGTCGCCGGCCGCCGCGACCAGCGGGGCCGGGTCCCCGCCGCCGACCACCACCACGTGCCGGACGGTGGTCATCTCGCCGATCACCCGGGCCAGCAGCGGGATGAGCGTGGTGTCGACCAGCACCACCCGGTCCTCGGCGTGGTTGGCGATGTAGGCGAGCTGGTCCGGGAAGAGCCGGATGTTGAGGGTGTGCAGCACGGCGCCCATGCTCGGCACCGCGAAGTAGGCCACGAGGTGCTCGCTGTTGTTCCACATGAAGGTGGCGACCCGCTCGTCGCCGGTGACCCCGCACTCGTCGCGCAGCGCGTGGGCGAGCCGGGCGGCCGTCCGCCCGACCTCGGCGTACGTCATCCGGCGCGGTTCGCCACCGGTCCACGTGACCACCTCGGCCGTGCCGTGCACGGTCGAGCCGTGGGTGAGGATCCGCGCGACCTGGAGGGGGGCGTCCATCATCGTGCTACGCATGGGTAACAAGTTAGTGTCGGCGGTCACACCTTGGGAACCCTGGAAAGCCCGTCCGCCCCGGGCCGGCCCCGTAAATTGTCCGGGTGAGCATCTCCTGGGCCGATTCGTACGTGGGGCAGTTGCGCGCCCTGGCCGGTGACCGGACGCTGATGTTCGTCGGCGCCCGCGCCGTGGTCCGCGACAACGCCGGACGCGTCCTGCTGATCCAGCGCTCCGACAACCACCAGTGGGCCCTGCCCGCAGGGGCGATGGAGCTGGGCGAGTCGATCGCCGACTGCGCCGTCCGCGAGGTGCGCGAGGAGACCGGCCTGCGTGCGCTGCGGGTCAGCGCCTTCGCGCTCTACACCGGCCCGGACCGCACCCACACCAACATGTACGGCCACACGTACCAGGTGTTCACGGCCGCGTTCCGGGTCGAGGAGTGGGACGGCGACCTGGCCCGGGTCACCGACGAGACCGTCGACGCCGGCTTCTTCCACCGGGAGCAGTTCCCGGCCCCGCTCTCCGCGAGCGTCTCGGAGACCCTCGCCGACCTCGACGTCTTCGAGCAGACCAACCGGCTGATCCTCAAGTGACCCGTCGCGTCCGCGCGACCTGATCCGCCCGGTCAGAGCAGGGTCTGGCTCTTCGCCTCCATCTCGGCGGCCGCCTCCTCCTTCGACTCCCGGGACAACGGCTTGCCGCCCGGGGCGGGGGCCTCGCCGCCGAGGCCGTCCGTGCCGCCGGTGGTGCCGCTCGGGCCCGCCCCGCGCAACTTGTCGTTGGGCAGCGCCAGGGTGACCAGCACCGCCACGATCGCGATCAGGCCGGCGGTCAGGAAGACCAGGTGCAGCGACTCGACGAAGGCCGCCTGGACGGCCGCGCGTACCGGGGCGGGCAGGGCCAGGACGGTGGCCGGATCGTTGATCGAGACGTCCGCACCGCCGCTCGCCGCCACGGCGGCCTGCTGCTGCGGCGGCAACTGCGCGATCGCACCGGGCAGCCGGTCGGCCAGCTCGGAGGTGAGCCGCGACGACAGCACCGCGCCGAGGATCGCGACGCCGAACGACCCGCCCAGCGACCGGAAGAACGTCGCCGACGACGTGCCGGCGCCCAGGTCCCGCATCGAGACCGCGTTCTGCACGGCCAGGATCAGCGACTGCATGCACAGCCCCAGCCCGACGCCGATCACCACCATGAAGCCGAAGGCCACCCAGAGCGAGGTGCCCACCTCCAGCCGGGTGAACAGCAGCATGCCGACGAGCAGCACCGCCGCGCCGGCCACGGGGAACCACTTGTACCGCCCGATCCGGCTCATCGCCCGGCCGGTGAGCACCGAGGTGACGATGATGCCGGCCATCATCGGCAGCATCAGCAGGCCGCTGCGGGTCGGCGAGGCGCCCTTGACGATCTGCAGGTAGAGCGGGATGAAGATGATCGACCCGAACATCACCAGGCCGAGCACGAAGCCGGCCGCGTTGGCCAGCGCGAAGGTGGCGCTGCGGAACAGGCGCAGCGGCAGGATCGGCTCCGCCACCCGGGCCTCCTGGAGCACGAAGAGCACGCCGAGCACCGCGCCGCCGGCGAGGAGCCCGACGATCACACCCGAGCCCCAGGCGTACTCGTTGCCGCCCCAGCTCAGCGCGAGCAGCAGGCAGCTCACCCCCGTGACCAGCAGGGCCGCGCCGAGCCAGTCGATCGCGTGGTCGCGCCGGGTGAACGGGATCAGCCGCATCACCCGCGAACACACCACGATCGCCAGGATCGCCAGCGGCACGTTGACGTAGAAGATCCACCGCCAGTCCGTCTCGGCGAAGTAGCCCCCGACCAGCGGCCCGGCGACCGACGAGAGGCCGAAGACCGCCCCGAACAGCCCCTGGTAGCGACCGCGGTCCCGGGGCGCGACCACGTCCGAGATGATGGTGAACGCCAGCGTCATCAGGCCGCCGGCGCCGAGGCCCTGGATCCCGCGGGTGGCGATGAGCTGGGTCATGTCCTGCGACAGACCGGCCAGCAGCGAGCCGAGCAGGAACGTGCCGATGGAGAAGAGGAACACGGGACGGCGCCCGTACAGGTCGGCCATCTTGCCGTAGAGCGGCGTCGAGGCGGTGGAGGCGAGCAGGTACGCGGTCACCACCCACGAGTAGTGGTTGATGCCGCCCAGCTCGCCGACGATGGTCGGCAGGGCGGTGCCGACGATCGTCTGGTCGAGCGCGGCCAGCAGCATGCCGGTCATCAGGCCGAACATCAGCAGCCGGAGCTGGCGCCTGTCGAGCACCGGGGCTTCCGTGGTCATGCCAGGTCCTTTCCCCGCCCACCCGAAACATGCCGGCCGGCCGTCGCGTCGACCGGGAAACCGGCCTGCGGCCTGCCGTCGACCGCGCTGTCGACGAGGGGCCGGCGGGACGGGTGCGGCCCGCGGTGGCCTCCTCGACGATCCTCGCGCAGAACGCCGGCCGGCACGGCGGAACGCCTGACGAGGCGCACCGCGTCGGCGTCGGTAACGGGAGGTCGCCCGGTGCCCGCCGCCAGGGGCCCCGGGTTTGACCCCGACACCTCGGGGGATCCCGGAGGGCATGGCAGGAGCAGCAGCGGAACAGCGCCGGCTCGCCACGGTGGTGGAGAGCTGGCTGGGGCGTCCCGTCCTGGTCATCGGCGACGCCATGCTCGACGACTGGCGGTTCGCCGAGTCGGACCGGCTCTGCCGGGAGGCGCCCGCCCCCGTCCTCACCCTGCGGCGGCGGATCTCCGCGGCCGGCGGGGCGGCGAACACCGCAGTGAACGTCGCCGCGCTCGGCGGCCGCGCGGTGCTGGTGGCACCGGTCGGTGCGGACGTCGCCGGGGACGAACTGCACGACTGTCTGGACCGGGCCGGCGTCTGGGACCGTACGGTCAACCAGCCCGGCCGCCCGACGCCGGTGAAGCGGCGGATGCTGGCCGGCAACCAGATCCTGCTGCGGGAGGACTCCGGCGACCCCGACGACGCGCTCGGCGACGACGGGGTGGCCCGGCTGCTCACCGCGCTGGAGTGCGCCACCGAGGAGCTGCGCGCCGCCGCCGGCGGCGAGGCGCCGACCCTGGTGGTCTGCGACTACGGCCTGGGCGCGCTGCCCGCGCCGGTGCGCGCCTGGCTGGTCGCCCAGCGGGAACGGTACGCGACGGTCGCGCTGGACGCCCACGACCTGGCCGACTGGCGCGGCCTCGCCCCGACCGTGGTGACCCCCAGCTTCGCCGAGGCGACCCGCCTGCTGGCCCGGGCCGCCGGCACCCGGGCGGCGCACGGCCCCGAGCTGCACCTGGCCCACCCCGACGGCGACCGGGCCGACGGCCCCTCCGAGCTCACCGTGGGCGCGGCCCCGGGCGGCCTCGGGCCGCCGCACGACGCCCGCCACCCTGACGGGCTGGCCGGCGACCTCCCCGGCCTCGCCGTCGGTGAGATGGGTCCGACCGGCGACGTCCCGGGCCTGGCCGCTGGCGCAACGGGTCCGGTCGGCGGTGCGGTCGGGCCGACCGGCGAGCCGATGCCCGGCGAGGGCCGGGTGGCGATGACCGGGGACGGGACGACCGTGACCGGCACCGGTGTCACCGTGAACGCCACGGCCGGCGAGGGCGTCGACCGGGCGGAGCTGGCGGAGTCCCGCCTCGCCGAGTTGCGCGCACACACCGGCGCGGACGTGGTGGCGGTGACCCTGGACACCGACGGGGCGGTGGTCGGCGGGGCCGACGGCGAGCCCCGGCGCAGCCACAGCACCCCGGTTCCGGCCAGCCACGCCGTCGGGGCCGGGGACGCGTACCTGGCGGCGATGACGCTGGCGCTGGCCGCCGACGCGCCGCTGCCGACCGCCGCCCAGCTCGCCCAGCTCGCCGCGACCATCACCGTCTCGGACACCGGCACCTGCGTGTGCCGCCGGGAGGACCTGCTCACGGCGCTGGACGTGCCGGTCGACGGGGCCGGGAACCGGGCGCTGGTGGGCGCCGACGAGCTGGCCGCGATCGTCGCGGAGCACCGCCGGGCAGGCCGCTCGATCGTCTTCACCAACGGCTGCTTCGACGTGCTGCACCGTGGTCACGTGCGCTACCTGGAGCAGGCCCGGGCGCTCGGCGACCTGCTGGTGGTGGCGGTCAACTCCGACGGCAGCGTACGCCGGCTGAAGGGCCCGGACCGGCCCGTCAACCCGGTCGAGGACCGCGTCGCCCTGCTCGCCGCGCTGGCCTGCGTCGACCACGTGGTGGTCTTCGAGGAGGACTCCCCGGCCGGGCTGATCGAGACGGTCCGCCCCGACGTGTACGTCAAGGGCGGCGACTACCCGCCGGAGATGGTGCCGGAGGCGCCGCTGGTCCGCCGGCTCGGCGGGCAGGTCCGCACCCTCGGCTACGTGCCGGACCGGTCCACCTCGGCGATCATCGACCGGATCCGGTCGCACGGCCAGGAGGTCCAGGAGGACTCCTCCCTGACGAGCAAGCCGTCGTGAGCCGCCCGCTGGACCTCGGCACGGCCGAGCGGTTCCGCGCCGAGCGGCTGCTCGACGTGCTGATCCCGACCCGCAACCGCCCGGCCGAGCTGGCGGTCACGCTCTCCGGGCTGGCGGCCCAGGAGGGGGTGCCCGGCTTCGGGGTGGTGGTCAGCGACCAGTCCGACGGGGCCGCCGCGTACCGGCACCCGGCGGCGGCCACCATGGTCCGGGCGCTGCGTCACCGGGGGCACCCGGTGCTGCTGACCCGCCGGCTGCCCCGGCGTGGGCTGGCCGAGCACCGGGCCTTCCTGCTGGCCGCCTCCGCCGCCCGGTACGTGCTCTGCCTCGACGACGACGTCTGGCTGGAGCCGGGCACGCTGCGCCGGCTGGTCACCGCCATCGAGGAGCTGGGCTGCGGCTTCGTCGGCAACGCCGTGCACGGGCTGTCGTACGCCGACGACGTCCGGCCGGAGACGCACCGGCACTACGAGGAGTGGACCGGCCGTCCCACCCCGGAGCGGATCCGCCCGGGCACCCCCGAGTGGGACCGGGCGGCGATCCACCCGGCGGCGAACCTGCTGCACGTCACGCGGCAGCTGGACCTGCCGCCGGGGGCCTGGCGGGCGTACAAGGTGTCCTGGATCGGCGGCTGCGTGCTCTACGACCGGGCCAAGCTCGTCGACTCCGGCGGGTTCGACTTCTGGCGGCGGGTGCAGGAGAAGCACCAGGGCGAGGACGTCGCGGCCCAGCTCGCCGTGCTGGCGCGCCACGGCGGCGCCGGCGTCCTGCCCAGCGGCGCCTACCACCTGGAGTCGCCGACGACGGTCACCGACCGGGACGTGGAGGCGTGGGAGGTCGTGCTCGCCGAGGAGGACGCCGCCCAGCCGGCCTGAGCCGGCGCCGTCGGCCGCGACGAGCGGCGGCGGTCAGGGCGCGCCGGGTTCGGGGCGCAGCAGCTCGCGGGCCGCCTCCACCACCTCGACCACCGGCACGTCGGTGACGAACGAGTCCCGGTGCGGACACTCGCCGTCGCCCGGCCGGTGCGGGTAGATGCCGGGGGTGCAGTCGACCCCGCAGACCGGGCAGCGCACCGTCCACGAGCTGATCGGGCGGTGCCGGCCGCGCAGCAGGTTCGCCACGGTGATCAGGTTGCCGACCCAGTAGATGCCGACGGTCGCGGTGCCCACGGCGGCCGCCAGGTGCAGCGGCCCGGTGTCGTTGGAGATCACCAGCTCGCAGCCGGCGTAGCAACCGGCCAACCCGCCGAGGCTGAGCGTGCCCACCTGCGGCCGGAGCGGCACCCCGGCCACCGCGACGACCCGGTCCACCACCTCCCGCTCCGCGGGCGTACCGGTGACCAGCACCTCGTACCCGTCGGCGACCAGTTCCCGGGCGACCTCGGCGAAGCGTTCGGCGGGCCAGCGCCGCCGGGTGTCCGTCGCGCCGGGGTGCAGCGCCACCCTCGGCAGCCGCGGCGGGCCGAGCACCTCGGCCGCCTCGGCCCGGTCGGCGTCGGTGAGCGACAGCGTCGGGACGACCGTCGTGGCCGGCGCGCCCACCAGCGCGGCCACCTCCAGGTAGCGGATCACCTCGTGCTGGTAGTACACGTACCGGATCCAGCGGTCCAGCGGCGGCGCGTCCTCGGCGCGCAGCCCGGCGGTGATCCGGGCGCCGAGGGCGGCGACGACCGGGTTGGAGTTGGCGCCGCCGCCGTGCAGTTGCAGCGCGAGGTCGAAGCGCTCCTTGCGGGCCGCGGCGAGGAAGTCGTCCATCGACGACTCCGGCTCGCCCGGCTCGGGGTAGCGGATGCCGGGCGCGGGCGGCACCACCAGCACCCGGTCCACCGGGCCGGGCCGGTCGCGCCAGAGCTTCGCGTGCCACGGCGCGCCGAGCAGCACGATCTCCGCTTCCGGGTACGCGGCGCGCAGCGAATCCAGCGCCGGAAGGATGAAGATGAAGTCGCCGAGCGCGTTGGCGCGCAGCACGGCGATCCGCTCGACGTCGGGCACGCGCCCGGCGACCGGGCCGAGCAGGTCCGGGGTGACCACGGCGCCCGCTACGGCCGGTCGGTCTCGCCGATGGCGGTGTCCGGGTGGTGCATCTCCCGGTCGGCGGCCGGGTCGACGACGGTCCGCGTACCCGCGGCGGGGCGGGCGCCGGCACGGCCGACGGTGATGGTGCGCGGCGCGGGCCGGGCGGCCCGGGGCAGCCGGACCCGGAGCAGGCCGTGGTCCATCACGGCGTCGATGGCGTCCGGGTCCACCCGGGCGGGCAGGTCGACCCGGTACTCGAAGCCCCGCGTCTCGAAGCCGCCGGGGATGCCGTGGTCGGCGTTGACCTCGGCCTCGGAGCGGGCCCGGACGCACAGCTCGCGGTCGTCCAGCTCGACCGCCACCTCCTCCGGCGCCACGCCGGGCAGCCGCACCACGACCTCCCAGCCGTCGGCGGTCTCGGCCAGCTCGACGTCCGGCGGCCCGGCCCGCCCGCCGACCAGCCGGCGCAGCTCGGACCGCAGGGACTGCAACTCGCCCATCGGGTCCCAGCCCTGCTGGCGGCCGCGCCAGCCCCGGCCGGATCCCTCGCTCTGCTCGCTCATGCCAGCCCTCCGCTGCGCTCGCTCATCGCACCTCTCCGATCCGCTGGGTGGCCGCCGGCGGCCGCAGCGAGCTGGGCGCGTCCAGGCCGGCCTCCCGGTCCACGCCGACGCCGAGCCGGTCGACCAGTTCCCCGCCGAGCCAGGCGCTGATGCCGAGGATCGCCAGCGCGACCACCTCGATGGCGATCAGCGCGCCACCGGCGGCCCGGGAGTCGGCGTTGAGCCGCACCGCCCAGATCGCGGCGAACAGCAGGATCACCGCCAGGTTGGCGGCGGCGTGGGTGAGCGCCACCCGCTTGGCGCGGGTCGCCGAGGGGATGGCCAACAGGTCGAACGTCCCGGCCGCCGCGGCCAGCAGGCCGCCGACGAGGCCGACGGTGATGTTCCAGTACGCGACCTCACCGAGGAAGTCCGGCCCGCCGACGGTGTCCACCACGTCGAACAGGACCGCGGTGACCAGCAGTCCCACCGGGAACATCACCAGCATGGGGTGGACGGGGTGGCCCAACACCTTGAGTCGGCTCTCCACGCGGGCCTCCACTGCTCGGTCTCTCCGGGCGGGTCGGGTGAGGCGGTACCCCCGGCACCGGCGGGCAAACCTCGCGCCGGCCCGTGCCCCATAGGCTGGACGGACGGCGGCGGCACGCCGCCACCGGAATCAACGCACGGGGGAGGGCCACGTGACGGTGGAGATCACGTCGCACGAGGAGCTGCGCGAGCTCCTGGGAGCGCCGATGCCGCGGGCGCTCGACAAGGAGCGGCCCGTCCTGCACCCCAGGGACCGGCAGTGGCTCGCGGCGTCGCCGTTCTGCCTGGTGGCGACGGCCGGCGCGGACGGCACCTGCGACGTGTCGCCGAAGGGTGACCCGCCCGGCTTCACGCTGGTGCTGGACGACCGGACCATCGCCATTCCGGAGCGGCCGGGCAACCGGCGCGCGGACGGCTACCGCAACATCCTGGACAACCCGCACGTCGGGCTGATCTTCCTGATCCCGGGGCGCACCGACACGCTGCGGATCAACGGCCGGGCCCGGTTGGTCCGCGACGCCCCGTGGTTCGGCGACATGGTCGTGAAGGGCCACCGCCCCGTCCTGGCCGTGGTGGTGGAGATCGAGCAGATCTTCTACCACTGCGCCAAGGCGTTCCTGCGGTCCCAGCTGTGGCAGCCGGAGACCTGGCGGCCGGACGCACTGCCCTCCCGGGCCCGGCTGGTCAAGGAGCTGGAGGCGCCCGGCGAGAGCCTGGCCGCCCTGGAGCGCCACTACGGCCCGGACTACGTGAAGAGCATCTACGCCTGACCCTCGGCCGGCGTCAGCCGGCCCGACAGCGTGCACGCCGACAGCCCGGTCGCACGCCTGCCTCCCGCCGACCGAGCCGGTCCGCCGGGATCCGGCGGACCGGCACTGTGGACACGACGGCGGGCGCGCTCGCCGGGTGCTCCGGAGGCTCCTCCCGCCGGTCCCCCGCCCGCCTGGCCCGCCGGAGCGGGCCGACTGGCCCGGCCGGACGTTTGAGGCGGCCGGCGAGGGTACTGATACGGGGACGGCCCGGCGCGTCATTCGGCGCCGCAACCCCCTGGACACGGGTCGAAGGAAGGACGGACCTCCCATGCCCATGCGAAGCAGCTCGGGATCGACCGCGACCAAGAATCCCCCGGGCAACCAGACGCCGAACACCCCGGACATCAACGAGAGCGAGATCGCCCGGATGAAGGTCGACGACCTGCGCGACCGGCTCCGCCGCCGCGGCGTCACCGACACCGCCGACATGAAAAAGGACGACCTGGTCAAGGCCCTCGTCAAGAGCATGAAGGCCGGCACCGGCCGCGCCGGCGGTTCGGGCAGCGGCGCCAAGGCCGGCGCGGGCGGCGGCCGCTCGTCATCGAACGGCAACCCGCCCGGCAACCAGACGCCGAACACCCCGGACATCAACGAGAGCGAGATCGCCCGGATGAAGGTCGACGACCTGCGCGACCGGCTCCGCCGCCGCGGCGTC